>NZ_JBGGWD010000005.1:0-723048 GCF_041321105.1 Fibrella musci
AAGATGGCTGTTTTGAACGCCGTTCGGAATAAGCTAATAGGGCGAGCTTATGCGGTAGTGAGTAAGAATCAGGAATATGACAAAACATATACCTATTCGCTTGCTTAGACCATAGAAATCTCTCAATCGCACCTGTGGGTATTGAAATCATCTGCTACGAGAGCTACGACCAGGGGCTGTGGACTCTCAATCGCACCTGTGGGTATTGAAATAGAACTTCAGCTTCGCGTTGTCGTAGATGCGCGACTCTCAATCGCACCTGTGGGTATTGAAATTGGGTGCCTGCTTCGCTCAGTCTGCTCACCGGAGACGCTCTCAATCGCACCTGTGGGTATTGAAATATTTTAACGACGCTGCTGAGAAGAAAAAGAAACTCCTCTCAATCGCACCTGTGGGTATTGAAATTAGGGCATATTGCCCGGCACGTCGTTGCCATCGTACTCTCAATCGCACCTGTGGGTATTGAAATGCGCGGGCAGCTATGGGCATACGTCGCACCTGGACTTCTCTCAATCGCACCTGTGGGTATTGAAATATCTTGGTCATCGACTTCCAGGTGCAGTGAAGCACCTCCTCTCAATCGCACCTGTGGGTATTGAAATCACGTTGACTGCGAAGGGCATGCTTCGTAAGGTAAATCTCTCAATCGCACCTGTGGGTATTGAAATTCAAAACGCCCGCCTAATGGCTAACCTCATCTTCAGCCTCTCAATCGCACCTGTGGGTATTGAAATGATCCGTCGAGGCCTGCGTATGTTCGTTGGTCCTGGCTCTCAATCGCACCTGTGGGTATTGAAATACGCCCCATTAACCCTATGGCAATCCGGCACACGTTCTCTCAATGGCACCTGTGGGTATTGAAATTTTCGTTCCCTCGGGATGGGTAGAAACCACAACGGGCTCTCAATCGCACCTGTGGGTATTGAAATCCCGTCATCGACAGGATATTGTAGACGAGCATCCGTCTCTCTCAATTGCACCTGCGGGTATTGAAATTCGTGTCGACGTATTTGGAACGCCGCTGACTAGTGATCTCTCAATCGCACCTATGGGTATTGAAAAGATAAAAAAGGGCAGAAACCCTCAGCTGACGAGGCGACTCTCAATCGCACCTGTGGGTATTGAAAGTAAGCTGTCAGGCAAAAGCAGTGATAGATCAAGTTTAGGGTAGCAAAATCAAGCCGCCAGCAGCCCCTTTATTGCGCTTTGCTTCTCCACCGGTAGACTACCAAAATCCGTACGATCTATCCAGCTTCTCAGTTCAGCTAACTCCGTCCCCTGCTTATAAGCTTCCAATGTCAGAAACAGCTGATAAGACGGATTGTGGCCCCGGTTGTCATGACGCAGGCTTGAGCGCTCAAAACGAGACGGCTGCCCGTTGATAACTACGGTGAAGTGCTGGGAGCCGATCCAAGTAACAGGTGCTTGGAAGAGCTCACGGCTCCAGTGCCGGATATTACCCACGTAGCGGACGTAGATCAGATCACCTATTTTCATTAATTAGTGGTAATGATACAGCAACTTATACCAATTTTGGGTTTGAGTGCTTGTGTGTAAATAACTTCAAAACCGAGACGTCATGCTTTACGCTGTATACTCTGACAACGGTACGCCTAAACTTGTAAAAGTCAAAAGCCTAAACGAGGCAGACGCATTATTTGAGGAAATATGCCAGGAGTCAGGCAAACACCCATTAGGCTATGTGAATGATACTAAGGGGTACAAGGTACGTCTCGCTACAAATTACTTCGGGATGAGGGGATTAACCCCGGAAGATGAGGCCCTTACCGTGCGAGAGCAAATAGATGATGGGTATAGATTCATCAGCGAAAATATTGGGAAATAAAAAGCAGTTTGACTAGCAGTGGGATGTATTCCTTATCATTGGCGTTTACGTAAAGAATAGGCGGTTAGGATTACCCCCCCCTACTCAGCAAACATATTGACAATCAGAGGTTAAGTACTGAATTATGGCCTTTCTTCAACTTATATCCATTCGTGGTTACCGCAGACATCAACTAGCTGGTACTGAGTAGCTAGAATCATCGGCTGTCTTGTCTGCGAAACATCTGCACCAATGTATCCAGTCAATTTTGAGCCTTTCGTAGGCAAAGACTACCATACTCAATCGCCTAAGCTGCTGATCCTGGGCGAGTCACATTACGGCTTGGAAAGTGACACGCTTGGGAAAAACTTCACCAATTTCGTAGTCCGCAAGTACGCTAAACGGGAAACGGGTGAAACTAGACGGTTCTTCACGCTCATTGCTAAGACGGTTGATCGTAAGCTGGACAACCAGACGGCTCTAGAACTGTGGGATAAGGTGGCCTTTTACAATTACGTGCAGGTACTGGTGGGGGATGGCCCTCGTACACGGCCAACCGATCAGATGTTCAACCAATCCAATGACGCTTTCCGCCAAGTCATCGATCAGCTAAAGCCTGATATTCTCATTGTACTAGGTCGTCGTTTGGGTTGGCATCTTGACTATTTCGAAGAAGACTTCGCACCTTTCTTATCAAACGTCATTCAGTGCCGTTGGTATCACCCCTCGACACCTCGCTATTTCAAAGCGCACCAAGCAGTCGAGGCATTAGAAACAGCGAGACAGCAGTTTTATCAAAGAAGCTCCGTCTAATTCATTACTGCTAAACGCGAGCGCCATAAAAGCAGTAGCTCTACAACAAAGAACCTTATCTAGCAATGTGATAATCTCTTGCACCATTGAACGTCTACTTCACTCATCCTTATGATCAGCTTGACATGATTAAAGGTTGAGTTGCCTTCTGAGGCTAATAGTAAAATACTCTGGTAAACGGAATTTATCAGAATAGTCTTCTAATAAAGCAACATATAATGGATTCACTAACTCTTATTGTTTCTGCTCTATCTGCAGGAGCTGTAGCTGCCGCTAAGTCAACTGTTCAAAGTGCTGTAAAAGATTCTTACGAAGGAATCAAAGCACTTGTCAAAAAGAAATTTGGCACTCAAATCTCGATCGAAGATTTAGAAAAGAACCCAAACTCAGTAAATAAGCGTGAATCAATTAAAGAGGATCTTGAGGCTTTGCATGCTCATACTGACGAAGAATTAATTCAGCTATCTAAAAACTTAATTATGCACATAAAACAATATGCGCCTGATACGAGAGTAGTAGGCGTAGATATAGAGGAGGTGGAAGCTGAATTCTTAAAAATTGATTCAGTTAAGTCAATAAATACGGGGGTTAATGTCAAGAAAAGTAAATTTAAAGGTGGCATTGATATTCATAACATAAGCGGGGGTATTGATACAGACCCCAAATAGCGGCATCAGATCATACCCCGCTCACTGATGTCGCTTCTAAAGAAAATATTAGAGCGGGAATAATTTTCCAAGAAACGGAAGTTATTGGCAACATTAATTTTGGTATCAATGAAGAATTTATTGATCAAAAATTTGCAGACCTTACCAGAATTCTGCGTTCTAATCCACAGCATCTAGAACTTTTACAGTCACCAGAACAATTGAAGCTTGCTGTTACTTTCTCGGATTATGATTCTATTTTAGAAGAAATCAGAGAGTGCGAGGCACAACTATTACCCTTGTCTTCAAAGCAAGAGTCTTTATTCGCCCACAGGCAAAAAGAGCTTAAAGACGCACACGACAAGCTCGTCGTTTTTACTAAAAAGGTGCTAGCGACTTATAGGACGATTGAACAATTACCTATCGATACACAGCGCTCAAAAAGAGCTAAGTCTTTGTTCGAGAACGGAGACTTGGATAACGCTATATCTTTGCTTTCTACTTTCGAACTGGATGAAGAACTTAAGCATATAAAGCAAGTACAATTTCAAATTCACAAATCGCTAGAAGAGGCAAACATGAAAGCCAAATTTATAGCTGAAGACTTTCTAAGTAGAGCATTGTACCAATCCACTAAACCGTACACGCCACAGTTAATCAACCAAATTATAGAGTCATTTGAAAAGTCACTTGAAGCTTGTGAAACATACGATAACTTATTTCAATTTGGCAGATTTCTTCAGAATATCAACCATTCTAATCGCTCTATACCTCTATATGAAAAGGCTTATGATTTATTGTCAGATGAAAAAAGGATGGAAGGAGAAGTTACTCTATTTAACAACTTAGGCTTAGCATGGCAAGAAAATGGAAATACAGATAAAGCAATAGAATTTTTGAATAAAGCACTTTCAATTGGAATTAGTTATAATGGCGAAGATAGTAAAAACAATATTATTCATTATAATAATCTTGGTTTGGCATGGCAAGAGAAAGGCGATTTAAATAAGGCTATCTATTATTATGAGAAAGCTCTACTCATTACCCGAAATTACTACGGAGAAGATAGTTATAAGACAAATACATATTACAATAATTTAGGTATGGTATACAGAGAAATGGGAGCATTAAATAAAGCGATAGGTTATTTAGAAAAATCTCTAGAAATTGATCTTATAAATTCGAGTGAAGAGAATCCAAGTATCGCTACTTGTTATAGCAACTTGGGTTTAATTTGGCAAGAAAAGGGAGATCTAGATAAGGCCATTTCTTTCTATGAAAGATCCTTAAATATAGACCTAAAATTTTTCGGTGAAAAAAATTCAAAGATTGCAATTAGATATAAGAATATAGCTTCTGTATGGCGTGAAAAAGGCCATCCGAATAAAGCATTATATTTTTTAGAAAAAGCGTTAATTATTGTATTAGAAGTGTACGGTAGACAACATTCAAATACAGCGGTTATATACAATGACCTAGGCTTAACGTGGATTGATTTGGAAGACTTTGAGAAAGGAATTATACACCTAGAAGAAGCTCTAAAGATTGATTTGGCTGTAGCTGGAGAAGAAAATCAAAATATCGTTACTAGGTATAATAACCTTGGAACTGTCTGGCTCGATAAAAATAATTCAAATAAAGCGATAGAATTCTTTGATAAGGCTCTAAAGATCAACTTGAAAATATCAGGGGAGTTACATCCCTTCACATCAAATTTATATTCTAACTTAGGTTTAGCTTACCGAGCTGTAGGCAAAAAAGATGCAGCATTAGCCTATTTCGAGAAAGCTTTGGAAATTGATACAATAATTTTCGACGTAGAGAATCCTCATTTTGCAAATAGGTACAATAATATTGCTTTAGTCTGGCTTGACAAGAAAGAATTAGAAAAAGCAGAGCAGTACCTTAACAAATCTCTCGATTTGTTACTGAATACGGTTGGGGCTGAAAGCCAGTCAACGAAAACGGTAATACGTAATCTGCAAGTGCTCCGTGAACGGAAAAACAAGCAAATATGAAATTATAACTATGGGTTAACAATTGAACAAGTTTGATTAGAAGTTGCTTACAGGTACTCCAACTGCGCCACATCCGGCCTGAGTATACTACCCGCATTAGTTTTCCAGTCGTTGAACGTCTTAACGACCACCGGTTGAGCGTCAAGTGCTATCTGGTTACAGGGCGTCTCGCCATACTCCAATATATTTTCATCAGCATAATCCAATAGGAAATCCGCTAGATCAAGCCCCCGTTTCTTTTGTTCGTCGTTGGCATGCTGCTCAAAGTATTCCGATACATCGGCGTAAAAACCCTGCTGGTTTGATTCATTGACGATGTTCCTCTTTCTACTAGCCGGACTGATGCTAGTAAATTCGCCATGCTGATGAGTTCGCGTTCGATCCTATACCCATAATTCAACCTCAATAGCAAATCCAACAACTTGATGTACTTCTTGGAAAGGTTTAATTTGTTAAGTCTTGTGTTTTACTCAGTTGCTTATCTGTAATTAAAAAAGCTGCCCACCTTTTCATAGGGTGGGCAGCTGCGTCGTAAGGCTCATTTAGTCAGTTCAATAATAGTCGAACGCGTTCCACTTCACCAGCCCTATTACCTGTGTTCGTGAAATGTATATAGTAAATTCCCCGGGGAAGATCACTCACATTAACATCAATTTTGTTGCCATCACGAAACGCTTTACGTGAATAGGCATCCCGTATACTGATGCTACGAACTGGCCGCATTGTCTTCTCGCTATAAATAGTCAACTGCTCAGGTAAAAAGCTCGCTGTATCTACCTGGTCGAATTCAACCTGCACAACTTCACTGGTTGGGTTTGGGAAAACATTAATTCGGGCGAAACATCCACTCACTGAAGTATATACACTGGCCGGACTACCGCCCTGGCCACCGCAGGCGCCTGCCCGCACACTAACTAACCCGCCGATGTTACTGGTTCGGACGGCTAAGCTATATGTGTTTTGACCAGAGAGGTATGTCCATCCACTAGGCCACGACCACGTGTATGAAGTTGCACCAGGCAACTGATTCGTGGAGTAATAAACCTTTTGATTACAGCCGGCAAACGTTGGCCCACTGACGGGATAGTTCGAACTGCTATAATCTCCCACATGAAAGTTCGCGCTAAATGGCGCTCCGTTATCACATCCGATCTGGAAGGTGATGGTTGCATCAGCACTCCCTACGCGTGTTAGATTGGCAATAGAGCCTGTTCCTGAAGAGGGTGAGACTGCTGAAGATGGATTCACACTCCAACTAACCGATGCCCCAGCGGGAACATTATTTAACACAAACTGACCAGTGGTGCAAAAAAACGCAGGTCCAGATGTGTAGGGAATGCTACTTAGCTCATTCGTTGTCGTAGCGCCAGTGTTGGATGGATCTAGCCAGTTGCTTAATTGGGTCGAATTTGTCCCTCCACCTGTCCATGACGCAGCCAGCGCTCCCGTTTGCTTAATGTTGTTATTGCAGGCACTAACTCCACTATTTACTTGAGCGAAGACTCGGCCGTTTGCGTCAAAAACTCCGCCACCAGACGATCCGCCTTCAGTGGCACCTGTATTTAGTGTGACAGTAAATATATTCCCCATGGGATAAGACAGAAACTTACCGCTACACCCTGTGGAAGCCAGAAGATCTGTGGTTCGAATAGTTGGGGCTTGATTGAACGTAGAAACTTTCATAACGTCCCCATTAGGATGATGCAAAATCGCACCCGTAGAACTTATGACGGTGCTGCGGTTCCAACCAGCATATCGTATACCTGTGATTGGGCTGGGGACTTGATTGAGTTCTAACAGCGCAAAATCGCTTGCTTGATTAGCAGCCCTAAACGTTGCCCCTTGGAATGAGTATGTTACTGATGGTTCAGATGTCGGGGTGCAGTTGGGGCTCTTGTATTGAAACCTGAATACAAAGGCCTGACTGGCATTTATCTCGTTTTGTGACAGTGTTGCATTTTGTGTATCGGCATCATTACAGTTGCCATTGCCCCGATCCAGACAATGGAACGCAGTCAGCATGTATGGCCGAAAATTCTGACAAGTGGTATTCAACAACGTACTGCTGCAAATACGATCCCCACCAGCTAACAAGACCATGGCTACTGAGTTAGTCTGCGCCTGATAAGGCGAACCTTCGGTACAACTGGTGTTAATTTCGCAAGACAGTGCATCACCATAGTTGTTGACCGTCGGGAATAAGTTACGGTAAGCATGCGTCAATCGACTAATATGCAAAGCGCTTACTTCTTTCGAGCCTGCCAGCACAGTAGGTTCAAATAACTCGATAATGATCGAGCTACCCGCTAGTAAATCTGTGGCAAACAGATTTGCCGGATTGTTGGCGGCATCGGTAATCGGACCCATTTGCATGGTCCGATCCGCATTATACAACGTCAATATGGTCCCTTTGGCCAACCGAAACTTGTCGAATAAAAAGTTGAGCGAATGAGCTCCCGGCGAATTAATTCGCAACGTCCACACCCTGCCACCAGAGACGTCCACCCATTTACCAGCTGCCAATCCGTAATCTACGCTCAACGCGATCCCAAAGCGAACAGGAAATCCACCCAGCTTCCGCTCAATCGAGTCGGTCCGAATAGCCTCTACAATAGCTAATTGAGTCGGTTCAGCGCTCACCGTAGCCAAAGCCATTTTGGCCATTGAAGCCGGGATACGCGATTGTATTAGACCTGCCTCAACCCTACGTGTAGCGATTTGAGCAATGGAAACCTGGCTCATCAATAATGTGATTGCCGCGGTAGTTACAATAGAAATAACACGCATAATCGAGCTAATTAAAACATCGTGGTGTGGAAGCAAACTCACTCTACCGTGAATTCGGTTGAAAACGTTTGTGTCGAATTAGCAGGGGAATTGTTACCACCTGACCCGCCAAAGGTGTGCGTGAATTGACTCCGGTACACCCCTTTATTCAAGGGAGTATTAGCGGCCTGACAGATCGGACTTGGGTCCAGCCACTCATATTTTAGATCGTAGGTTCCTTTGGCAGGGATCGTTATAGATCCATAACTCAGCGCGACAACGGGAAAACAAGCCTTACCAAGACGAGTCCATTTTTCAGTACCAGCATCAGTCATCGACTTCCGATCGACTGAGAACGCATCGCTTTCTGAAGAAGCGAACTCCCCGTAAAAATTGCGCAAGCCAATATCAGTGCCTGTGGTATTCTCTATCGATAACTGAAAGTAAACAGCGTCACCTTGCTTGAAAAGAGTTGAAGGTTTTCCCTGCGCATCGAGTATTTTGTATGTGTACTTCAGAGAGGTGGCGGCAGGGTTATCGGTCGAATCACCACAACTAAATGCCATCAGCAAAACTGTTGTACATAGGCCTGTGACTAAGGATATCTTCTTCATAGCGTATAACATTGAAATTTGAACATTAAGCACATTAATTAGTACTAATTTGCCAGTTAGTTACAATTATCAATATTTCCACGCATATGGTGTCACCAAAATGAATAATACATTGACTGAATTTATTAAGCGGTAAATATCATCCTATGTAGTAAAGTTTCATAGAAGGTCAACACAGACAGATTAAGAGATTATCATTTTCATTATCAATCATTTACCTCGTCGATCTGATGGTTATAAAGTAACGAAGCGATTAGAATCTAGTGAAGTCGGGGTTGTATTAAGGAGTACGTTAGTCGCCACGTCACAATACAGTGTCACCGTGCCGGTATAGCCATACCGGTTTTCCACGATGCCATACTCTAATTGATAAGTCATGTAAGGTTCGCGAAAAGGCCGGCTTTCGACTTTAGCGGCTTCTTTCTCTGCCTTTTTCCGGTAGAGCATGATGGTCACCCAGGCATCTTGCTCAAACTGTCCCGTCGAGCGCAAAAGCGACATGCGGTTTCGCTAAGCATTACAGCTAGGATAAAGCTATTATTTGGACTTCAATTCATCTATCTTCTGTCTGGCTTCAAGCAGTGCTTTCTCGATTGGCGTGATATCAACTAGATTAATGGCTCCGAATGAACGGTGGAAGCGATCCGTGTAATACGGATTGGCGTCCAAATACCATTTTACCTTTCCCTCCTCCACAAAGTAACCAACTCGAACGGCATGATACGTGGCATATCGACTCTCGGTATAGCTTGCTTTCTCACGCATCGACAGCTCGACATTGTTCTTTAATAGTTTGATGGCCTGTTGCATTTCTACGTTTTCGTTATAACTCAGCGAAAACAAGGGACCTTGTGGATCAACCGATTGATACTTATCGAACAGATGGAAATACCGAGTCGCCCCATCCACGGTTACTTTCCGAATGCGATTATAAAGCCGGTTCATCCCCATTGCAATGGATGGTAACTGGTAGTCGGTGAGGGTTACCATCCGGCCTTGTTGCGCACTAAACTGATCTAAGCTAACGGTATCGGTTGGCAGTGTTTGCTGGGCAACTGACCCCAAATTCAGGCTGAATAGGAAGGCAAGCAGTAATAACGTCGTTTTCATTTGTGAGGAGAAGATGAGTTGCTCTTCTTGGCAAACTAACCGATTCGCACCAAACAAAAAATCACCATACACCCCGCAGAAGGATTAGATTTCGTAAACAGCAGAAACCTAGCAACGTGCAGCCAGATTAGGAAACAGGGTTATCCGTTGTTTACCTTTCAGCAGCTCGATCCGTCTGTAAAATAGCACTGGCTAGAAAGGGACAGGTTTTGTGTCCGGTAGTAACCGGTGGGCATTGCTAAAGCGGTCCGCTGAATCCTGAACCAGTGGTCGATTACTCCAGACCGAGGGCGGCAGCACCTGATTGACGTCCATAGGCATTGTTATCTGATTACCTTGACGGCCTAACTCGGATTCATAAGCCAATCCCGGCTCCTGGTAGCGGCCCGTTGACACGTCAAAGCGAAACGTGGCTAGCCCCAGCTTGCCATTGTAAAATAACTTCACTTTTTGCACGTGTACGTCAGTAGTATTGTCTTCGTAGTTACGGTAAATGCAAAGACCATTATCCGTTTTGCTGAAGAAATTAGCCGAACCGGCGATAGTGTAGAGGTTAGGAACCGGATACTTGCCTTTTTCCTTGGTTAGCTTAGTGGGGTGAGCTACAAAAAATACATGCACACCGTGGGTCTTGGCGAAGCGCGTTAGCTTCTGCATTACCTCACTGACGTACTCCCCTTCGGTTTGGTGTTCGCCGCGTCGATGCTCGATGCAGTTATAAGGGCCGATGGCGAAGTACTCGATGCCCTTACGCAGTACCAACTCGGTAGCTTTACCGATCAGGCCGTCAATGGTCAGATCCGCCGTCTGATTGTCAATGACGAACAGGTGCTTACTCAAAAACTTATAAGCCGCATCCTTCTGAGCTAAATTCATCTTCTGAGCCGGGTCTTTGTGAGTGAAGGGTAGCCCTACGTATTTCTGCGCGTATTTGATCTGAATCGTCGGCGCTTCTTCCTCGAAGTTGAATACCGCCGCCCTGGCGCCGTAGCGAGCCATCTTACGTACCAGCAATTGACCAATGAACTCGTCTTTACCATGGCCAGGGATGCCCGTCACCATCGTCACCTCACCGGGGGCAATGTTCAGCAGTCGGTCGAACTCGTCATAGCCCACCGGTTGAGGGGCTGGCCAGCCATGTTCGTAGATGGCCTCCAGCTCCTCGAATGTATCTTCAAGGGTCATTACGTTCTCCAGCTTGGGAGCCACCGCATTCTTGTAAAGTGCCCGCACGGCCTCGGGCCCATACTTAAGCCACACCTCATTGGCATCTTTGCAACCTTCTGGATATTCAACCAGCCAACACCGATGCTTACCTAAGCGCCGGATCAGTTCCTGCTTGAGAAACTGTCCCGCTTCGTCACCATCGACGGCGATGGTGATCTTCTCCAAATGCACGAAGGCATCGGCACAGTTGTCGAGGTATTCTAGCTTAGCACTGCCCTTCGAGGCACCGTTTGGCACCGATACGGCCCCGTAGTAGCCCGATTGGTAGAAGGTCATACAGTCGATCTCACCTTCACAGATCAGGGCGTCGGTGCGGTCCCTGAGTGCGTCCAGGTTGTAGAAGATCAGTTCGGCATCCTTAGTCATCCGAAAGCACTTCAGCGCATCGCGGTATTTGATGTTGATCTTTTCGCGGTTGCGGAAATAATTGAAGTTAATGCAGGTTCGTGTGCCGGCAGGCGTATCTCCCTTAGCTGGCATCCAGTCCTGCGACTCCGAGACGCGAAAATACTGTAACGTCTCGGGAGTGATGCCCCGCTGACCAAACCACTCGATCATCCGCTCGCCCATGGGTAATTCGGGCACCGTCGGTTTCTGGTACTGCTGTTGACGATGTAACTGTCGCTGATCTTCCTCGGGGCTGGTGACGTGCCCTTTCCAGCCACAGTGGTGGCAGTTGTATATGCCTTTAGGTAAGTTGACCGATAGCGACTTATCCGCCTTATTGTGGCGTTGCTGACTACAGGCGGGGCATTTCACTTTCTGGTTGGTAGGGCCATGCAGGCGAACGGCGATACCCAGATCATTGTAAGTAGGCATAGGACGTTAGACGACAAACGTTCGTTGACCGATTGGCTTTAAGCCTGTCGTAGCCGAGGAGTATTCATTTTCAAACGCACGATCCCTCAACCAGCGTTCGGGATCTTTGCGGTACTGCGCGTCGGGCTGATGAGCAAGGTAATCCGGCAGCACAACAGTGGCTTTGTGGCGGTCCTTCTGGCACAATTTGGTCCATTGCTGGAACGCCTTCTTCTTATTGGCCGACCGTTTGTCGTATTGCTGCCAGAAGGCCTCAAACTCATCATTGTATCCGCCCTGTTGTTTCGAATCAGGCGTATTCGCCAGTTCGACAGAACCGGCAAGAGATGACACTCCAGTGTCTTTCCCTTTAGGAGATACGTTAGTATCTCTTTCCTTTTCCTTTTGTGTACTTTTCCAGTAGTATTCCACTGGAAAACATTGGGATAACTTAGTTATAAGTCTTGACAGTGGGAATTCAGCCCCTGAGGCTAGTTCGATGAGGTTTATCTTACCGCTTGTGAGTCTTGTCACAGACTATCTTTTTCAGTCTTTCAACGGCGCGTTCACTCTAAAAAGCTGCGTAAAAGCATTTGATAGTTTCGTGTTCCAGTGATTCGTCCCGCATATCCATAAGTTAGCGAGCAGTTTTCCGATGGAAAATACTTGGAATACCTCGCATCCCGGTAAAGGTCATCGCTTGATTGCATCAGCAGTTCAACAGCTTAGTTTTCCTCTGCTTATCCGAAGGTTTTCCGATGGAAAACGCCCGGAATACCCAAGCAGTGAACGCAGTTGCCTCTGCAACCTGCTTCTGGCTATGGCATCCTGTGGATTTTCTGTGACAGAAACCCTCGTTTCCTCCCAGCTTCTGCGTCAGAAACTAGGCACAGGATGCCCTGCTCTTGATGCGTTAGCCAAGACGGTTACTCACACCGCAGCCCCACCTTCTAATAACTATTGGTTGGCCCGAAGCCCTCGAATGTTGTAAAAGCCGTTTAATTCCGTCCCAAATACGGGATAACTATCCTAGGTTATTACCGGCTTGCATCGTCCTTTTGACGATTGAACTTCAACCTCCACACCTTATGGTACCAAGTCGCTTACTGTTGCTACTTGTGAATCTCGCCCTCATCAGCCTGGCCTGTGATAGAAAGAAGCAAGAGCCGTCTACGCCTGCCCCCAGCCAGCATCTCTGTACGATGATGGGCCAAATCGAGCCCGATCAGACACTTACTGGTGAATCCACACTGCTATGGCCCAAAAAGCGGATCGAGGTCTACTTTATGGATGATGATGGGCAGGTTCGAGATCGGGTCTTGGCTATCGCCAATGCCTGGAAGCCATTCTCCGGCGTTCAATTTGTTCGTTCGTTCGATCAGAGCACATCCGATATTCGGGTATCCTTTCGAACTGACGGATGGTGGTCCTACATCGGAACGATGTCAACTGAAGTAGGCAAAGACTCAGCGACCCTATCCCTAGATAGCCTGTACTTATACCCCCCTGATAAATTTAGAAGCATCGTCTTACACGAGTTTGGTCACAGCCTAGGATTACTGCACGAACATCAGCATCCGTTTCTTGAGATCGACTGGGATCTGCCTGCTCTGTATAAATACTACGAGGATGAATATGGTGTCGATACGACTTGGGTGAAGGAAAATGTAATCCACAAATACGAGAGTTTGACCGGCATTTATTGCGAACCGGATCTAAAGTCCATCATGCTTTATAAGATCCCCCCTGGTCTAACAAAAAACGCCATTGTCGCACCGGAGCCTCTGGATTTATCCGTATTAGACAAAAAATACATCCGCATCATCTATGCAGGTGGCACCTGTAATTAACCTAAATCGACTTAACCATGAAACGTCTACTCTTCTTGGCCCTGCTTACAGCTTTATACAGCTGCAAATCATCACAGGTTGGTAAAAGTAAAACTAGCAATAATGATCAATCGGGTACAATCCAAGAGGAAGCAGCGGCAAACGACCCATCACAGGTACAAACGAAGTCCCTAATTGAAAATGCGCTGATAACCGTTGACTTTGCTTCACCTAAGTACCCGCCTGTTATCGCAATAAGACCCAAGCAGACGCTTGAGATCGAGCTAAAAAACCTCAATCCATATCTATATGAAGTTTCAGTAAAAGACTCCTTGCTGGTGTTTCAAACCGAGCAGCCGGCTCTATTTGGCCAAATCTTCAAGTTACCGGAGTTAGAAGCAACCCCTACCGAGACCCCACCCGCCAACGATAAAGTAGCTGGAAAAGCCCCAGATCCTAATTCTTCAGCCAAACGGGCAAAAGAGGATGAAGGTGCGCTGGAACAGGCTTTGAAGACGTTCCTGGCTGGCTATTCAGGAAAAGAGAACAACGCTAAAGACCTGCTTATTCTGTCCACGATTGCGGATGATATCGGCAAATTGCTCACCGATTGTTATTCAACCCTGGATGAACTGAAAACTACGGCCAGATCATACATCGTCAGTAAGATCCCGGAACTCGACGTGGCGTCTTTACCGATTGGCGTGCAGACCGAGATTACCAACAAGTCGACGGCTTTACGGAATGACTTAGAACGGTATGTGGCGACCGGTACGGATCTTAAGAAGCGGTACCTTGCTATCTTAGAGCGAGCCGACGGGGATATGACGCTCACTCAATATAAGAGTATTGAAAAAGATGTCAAGGAAAAAATAGCCTTGATCGATAAAATTCTTGAGAACATAAAGAAGATCCAAGACAAGATAAAAGCATTTGATGAAGCGAATGTCGGCGCTACAATCGAAGAGAACTATAAGAAGATCGCTACGTCCCGCACCAATAGAACTATCCTACGCCCCACCAATTACAGTACCGATGAGGTCAATGTCTTCATCCAGGTAAAGAAGAAGAAGGAGGTCTTTTGCAACCCGGAGATTAATAGCTTCCCGGTCATCGCCCTTGTTAAGGGTGGGGTAAAAATCGATTTCAGTACAGGCGTCGTCTTCAACATGGGACGTCAGTACTTTTTCAACCAAAACTATTACTACGACTCTGTGAGACGGGGGGACGGTAAGATGGCGGATAGTGTTCGGATTACCCGTAATCGAAACAACAACATCTTAGTACCATCGATCGGGGCCTTTCTACATGTATACTCGCGCCTCAACTCACAAGTCAATATTGGCGGTATGGTCGGGGCCAGTTTAGGCGCTGATCAGCGAGCCTACATTCATGTTGGCGGCTGTTTACTGCTCGGCAAGTCGGATCGCCTGGTCATTGGTGGTGGGGTTTCGATTGCGAACGCCAAGACGTTGGACGGCCAGTATTCAGAAGGGCAAGTCATTAAACGATCCTTGGCACCGACCCAAATACCAAGGGAGGATGCCACCCGGGTTGGCGCCTTCGTCAGTCTTAGCTGGAACCTGAACCTGGTCAAATAAGTAGGATTGTATGATGTTGCGGGTAGCCAGACAGAACCGCTCAGAACGGGCAAGCATACGAAATGGTGAGTCTTCTTAACAATGGTATTTATATACTACATTTGTTAATAGTGTTATTCACTACCACCATTCACTTTCTTCATGTCTGCTTCGCCCTACTCAATGACCGATGCCATTGCCCTGATGGATGAATGCCAGCGCAACTTTATCGCCAACCAAGCCCTGCTGCTCGATCTGCAACAGACCGATTCGTTGTACGATCAGTTGCTGACCCTGCCCCTCGATGAACTGGGCCGAAGCCTCAACACAGCCACCCTCGACTCGCTGCAACGGTCGTATCGTAACGGCATGGACATCATTCAGACGCAGCATCGGATGTTGCAGGTACTGGACTCGGTTAGGATGAGTGATCAGATCCTGCTGGGCTTTGATCTCCGGGAGTCTGCCCGCACGATCATCCGCCTGGCGACCGATCTATGGGAAAAGCAGGCGATTCTCCTCGCTCGCTTTGGGCGATGTCACAGCCTGTAATGAAACAGCCCCTGTCAATTCGCTTGACAGGGGCTGTTTCATTAAGTAGAGTCTACTCCGGCCGCCGATTAACTCCGACGGGACAGGTTCTGATAGTAACGAGTGATGCCATTGGGCCCAGCCTCTGACTCGGCAAAGCCGTTGCGGTCGATGTTAATGTTGACCTGCTTCAACTGACGCAGTTGCTGACTCATCTGGTCCAACCGTTCTAAAAGCTGCTGATTCAGTTCCTGCTGCATGCTGACCGTTTCGGGGGCAACACCGGACGACAGTGCACTCGGCACCTGCATGGGGGGCAGGTAGATGTCCGTCCAGGGCCTGAGGATCGGCATGGTCAGTTGAGGCATCGACGGTGCCGGCAGCAGCAGGCGTTGTACCAGCTCGCGGTTAGTGACGTCGCCGTAGAGCCGACGGATGGCCGCGGACTCCTCGATGCTGAACACCCGTTCGCCTTTGGTGAGCCACACTGGCACGGTATCGATCCCATCCGGATAGCGCGGGTCATCGACGTAATCCGTCCCCTTGGCGTATTTCTGACCCGTTTCCAGATCATAAGCGTCGGCGTAGTTAAAAAAGCCATTGACTGTTCTGCCCCCCGTATCAGTCGCGTAGCCGTCGATGGCTTCGGGCCGGTTGGCGTTGTAGAGCAGGTAGACCTTCCGTACGCTCCCGTCAGGACGTTTGACGTAAATCTCACCCCGATAGCTCCCGTCACCCGTCCGCAGGCTATCGAGCACCGTGTTCATCTCCACCCAGTTCCCCCCACTATCAAAGCCTGAACCCCGCACGGCGCCGTTGGCCGTGTAGGTACTGTTGCGATCAAACGACTTGCCACCTAACTCCCCGATGTAGGCGTTCAGTTCGTTAATCAGACCGCCGTTCCCGCCCCGCGCTTTCAATTTGGCGACCTCGATTTGCAGCTCAGTAATGGCCATATTTTTACGGGCATTGAACAGATTACGCTCCGCCTCGTAGGTTGCGTTGGCGTACTCGGTGTTGGCTAATCGACGTTGGTAGGCGGTGTTCACCTCATTATCCTTCAACTGGTTCTGGT
Organism: Fibrella musci; assembly: GCF_041321105.1. NCBI lineage: Bacteria > Pseudomonadati > Bacteroidota > Cytophagia > Cytophagales > Spirosomataceae > Fibrella > Fibrella musci. The sequence continues at coordinate 16,834 of NZ_JBGGWD010000005.1, forward strand.
ACTTCAGAATCGTTGCGGTCAGTTCGGCCTGAAGCGCTTCAATCTTGGTCTTGGTCTCCGTTTCCAGCGTCTTGATCCGGCTTTTCAGCTCCGTCTCTTTGGTTTCGTAGTCCGTGCGGTAGGTGTCGAGGGTTGTTTTAAGTTGGGTCTTCAGCGCCTCAGTTTCCTCCTTCTGGCGTTTTTCCAGTTCCAGTACCTTCTGAGTCTCCTCTTCCTTAAGTTTTTCGGTGAGGTCTTTCTCCTCCTCTTTAAGCTGCTTACTGACCAGTGTATTCGCCTTCGACTTGTCAAGCTTTGCATCCTCCACGTCTTTGTGGACCTGCTGAATCCGCTTCTCGTACTCATTAACGACGCGCGCCTTTTCGGCCTCATCGGTGAGGGTGGCGAGTATCCGATCACGCTGCGCAATCAGTTTATCAGTCTCTGTGGTGCGGTAGCGTTCGAGCGCCTCGTCACGCAGCCGGTCGATAATACCCGTGGCCTCCAACTCATCGGCCTTTGACTGTTCGACCAACGATTTTCGATACTCATACGCATCACGCACCGCCTGTTTCTCGGCCTCATACCGGTCATTGATCTGTTGTAGGGCCCGGTCGTACTCCTCCTGGGCTAGATCACGCTTCTGATCGTAGGCATCCTTCAAGACCGCTAATTGGGCCTCGATGGCTTCCTTCTGTTTGTCCCGCTCCCCTTCGAGTAGCTCTTTCTGCTGCTCAAAGGCCTCTTTGGCTAAATCAATGGCTTTCTCGGTTCGGTCTTTCTCGGCTTCGTAGGCTTCTTCGATCTGCTTCAACCGCAATTCATGCACTTCCTTAAGCTCCGCCTTTTCCAACTCCAACTGTTCGATGCGCTCCCGCAGGCCCTTGGTTTGGTTGAAGCGACGCACCTCATCCAGCGTTTGCATGACCTTAGCCTCATCATCCATGTCTGAAGCCCTGATCTCGGCGATCTTCTGGATGAAGGCTAAATAATCATCCGTACGCCGTTGGTAGGCCGCTACTTCCTTCTCCTGCCGATAGAAGTTGCGCACCAGCTCAATCTGCTCATCATAGGTCCGTTCGGTCAGGGCAAGCTGCTCATCCAGATAATCCCGGTTTTGCTGACGGGAAGCCTTGTAGAACTCATCCAGAATGTCGCGGGTACGCCCGGCGGCTTCGGCGGTGGCCTGCCACTTGGCTCGTTCGGCCGCATTGAACATCTCGACCAGTTGGGTTACCAGTTGATAACCCATCGAAATCAGGCCCAACGTGGCCTGGGTCGAGGCGGTGGCGACTTGACTCACCGTTGCCTGATTGTCAGCCACGTTCTTCTTGGCCGCGGCCACGACCCCTTCCTGCGCCTTGATCTGCTGGGCATCGCCTGTTTTGTAGACCTCGAACAGCTTGGTCATCGCCCCCTCGTAAACCGATGTAGCGCCCTGTAAGTTGGCTTTGGCGACCTCTAGGGACTTACCCGACAGGGCATCCCAATCCGCGAACGTCTTCTTAGCTAGCCCGGCAATCGACCCCATAAGCCCTGACTGCTGGGCCACCAGATCCACCACCAGGCCGAACACCTGTTTACGGCCTTCGATCTCATCGGCCATGTTCTTTTTCTTGATCTGGGCCGTTTCACGCTCGGCCTGCTCGATCTCCTGCTGCAACTCCCGGATGTCCTTTTTCCGCTCGGCGTTGGCCTCCTTTTCGGCTTTGAGTCGGGCCTGTTCCTGCTGCTTGCGGTCTTTGGTGGTCCACACCTGCAGGGCCGCAATGGCTTCCGCCGCTTCTTTTTCGATGCCCTGTTCCTGTTCCACCACATCCATCAGCACGTCGAGCTGATCCGCCCGTAGTTGGGCCCGCTTCTGTTCGTACTTCTCATGGATGGCAATCAACTGGGCCTTCACCGCCTCCTCAAATTGCTTTTCAACACCGAACGCGGCCTTCTTGGATACAATGCGTTTATTGGCCGCATCCATCTCAGCCCGCTCCTGCGCGGCCATCGCGGCCAGTTGCTGCTCATACGACCGGGCAAAATGACCTTTCATGAACGCTTCCCGGTCATGGGCGGCAAACACCTCAATCTCTTTGACTTTATCCGCTTCTGCTGTGGCCGTCGCGATGCGGGTCGTACTACCCGTATCCTGCAACCGACTGAGGTTTTCTTCGTGGCGTTTTTTCTCGGCCAGCAGTTCAGCGCTCGAGCCTTTAGCGGCTTCCATGGCGTTCTGGTGGCGCGTCATCTCCGCATCCAGCATCGACTTGGTTTCCCCCTGACGCATCAGGTCGCGCCGTTGGGTGGATTCAAGGTTTTGCTTTTCCACCTCGCTGATGTTTTTCACCACGGTGCGCAGCGCCACAGTGGCCCCGCTGCCCATACCATGCCACAGGTCGTCCCACTGAGCGCGCATCCCGCCATTGAATTGCTTGGTGTACTGGCTCGACTCATCCAGCGCTTTCAGTAGTTTGGCCGGATCCCCGTTGATCTGAATCAGCAACTCTTTGGGCAGTCGCTGCGCCGCCAGTTGCATGATTTCCTGTTCGGTTTTGTGCAACTCCCGTAGCCGGTCCCCATTGACTTCGACCCGGTAGGTTTCCCGCGCCAGCGCGATGCGATCCTGATACGATCGGTTCACCTGCTTGAGCATCCTGTCAAGATCACCGTTGGACGTCTTCTCCGAGTTGATGCCGGCGAAGTATTCAGGGTATTTATTCACCAGATACTGAATCGCCATGGCCCGCTCGACGGTGCCTTGCTTGGCTTGTTTGGCCAGCTCGACACTCTGGGTAATCAACCCGAGTTCCGTGCGGAGTTTGGTCTCCTGTTCGCCCACCGCATCGGTTACCTCGGTGGTGACCGCATCCCAGGCGGACATCGCTACCGTAATCGCCGTAACGGCCGTCAGTAAGGCCCCGATTGGATTGGCGACCACAACGGCCCACAAAGAACGCCCCGCCACCGCCGAACGCACCTGAGCGGCGGTAAAGCCTTCGGTCGTACCGGCCATCGAAATCAGCGTCAGGTTGTAGGTGCCACCAATGGCCACCGATGCCGCCCGGGTTACGTTGGCCGCCACCTCGGCAATCCTGGCCCGGTTAACGATAACCTCATACCCTGTCCAGGCGACAACGGCGGTACGTACCCACTTGGCCGTTCGGTCAATGGCCGAGTCGGATCCGGCCAGCACGTCGATCAAGTCACTCGTCCCGCCAATGACCTTTTGTAAACCATGCTGAACATAATCCCCCAGCCTCGCTTTGGCGAAAAAGAACTTGTCAGCCAGGTTAGACACCTGCCCGGCCATCGTTTCGGCCTGCATCTCCATCATGCGGTAGTAGCGGCCCCCTTCCGATGTGGCGTCTTGCAGGGCCTTCTTGACGTGGGCAAAACTGATCTCATGGGCTTCAGCCATCTTCACGACCTGATCGCGGGTTTTACCCATCGAAACGGCGAGCAAATCGTAAAGGGGTACGTTATTTTCGACCATTTGGTTAGTCTCAGCCTTGAAAAGGCGACCCTTGCTCATGATGTCGGTGTAGGCTTTGGCGACCAATGGCAGCTTTTCAGTACCCGCTACAGCGGCGATATCGCCCAGCATCTTGACCGTCGGAATCAACTCGGCCGTCGCTACCCCCATGGCTTTGAGGCGTCCGGTCACCGTCATTAGATCCTCCACCTGAAACGGGGTCGAAACGGCCAGCTTGGTCAACTCGATCATCAGTTGATCCGCCTGTTGTTTACTGCCCAACATCTGGGTCAGCCCCCCGGCGAAAATATCGACCTTCCCTTTGGCCTCGATTACCCCTTTCCCAAAGTCAAGGATCTCCTGCACCCCGAAAGCGGCCATAATCAGCGTACGGAGTTCACCATACACCTCCCGGTAGGCGCTGGGCTGACTGCGGATCAATTGGTTTTGCTGACCGATCTCCTGTCGTAACAGCGCGGTTTGGCGTAGCTGCTCCTGTCGAACGATGGCCGTCTGCTGATCCGCTTCCGCCTTGCGACCGATGGTCTGCTGTTGCAGTTCGGCGAGCAGCGCGGCCGTCTGCTGGTTGAGGTTATGCTTCTGGTCGGCCAGCTCCTGCGCCCGTAGCGCCTCGGCCTGCCGGGCCTGCTCCTTCAGGGCGGCATCATACTCAGCAGCCTGCCGGTTTAGCGCAGCCTTCAACTCGGTCAGTTCGGCGGCGTGATGAGCCTTCAAATCGGCTTCCTGTTTACGAAGCTCGGCCTCGCGTTCGGCCGTTAGCTCCTTGGCGAGTTCAGCCGCTAGCACCAGCCGTTCTTTTTCCGCGGTTTTGTAAGCAGTTGTCAAGCGATCTTCTGATTCTTTGAGTTGAATCAGTTGTCGATCCAGGGCGGCCTGCTTCTCGATGGTTTCCTGCCTGGCAACTTCTTTGGTGACGGCCAGTTGTTCGGCCGCCGCCGCCTTAGCCAGCGTGATCCCCTGCTGATAGGTTTGCTGGAGGGCACTGGCAGCTTTCTGGGCCACGGGTCCCTGCTCAGCTACCAATTGTTTAATGGCCTGAAGCTGCTCAATGGCTGAGGGTAATTCGGAGGCAACTGCGAATCGAAAGCGAATCGTCTGGTCGCGGTTTGACATAAATGAGGTCGTGAGATGGTGAGACCGAATTTAACCTATTTGTTAATAACAATATTAACTTTCTAACTAATAATAATATTAACAAATACCTATTAATATATATGTCGACAATAAGGTTGAATAGGCGAAACGCATTTGCAGTTATAGTCAATGAAAAAAAATATATTAGCAATCAAATTTTACATTTGTACAACTACAAGAGGTTATAACATGCTAGAGAGTATCTGTATCAAAAGTGGACCAAATGATAATAGAATTGACTTTGGATTTTTATGTGAGTCAATTCTATTCTACGGAAAAGTAAGAGTAATTGTAGACTATAGGCGATTAAGATACTTATTCGACAGAATGAGTATCAGAGGGCTTGAGAGACTTATAAAACAAGGCAGAATCGAGGTTTTTATCGCAGAAAAGCATTTAGGTGCAATGACTTTTGGCGAAAACAAAAGCGATAAAAGATATGCGTTTGAAAGTATTCAAGGTGTAAATGATAATTACATAACAGAGTTGTATAAGGCTTTTGAACTTACCACAAAAGATATCAGAAAAAGTATCAAATTGACTAATGAATTCTGCGAAATTGTTAATCCTTTTAACTACTCGTCCTCATTGATTGAGTCTCTCAATGAAGATCTTGATAACAGAGAATATATAATTAACACTATGCATAGCTACATCAGTAGCAATTATCCGGAAGTAAGTATATCACCTTTTGACATCAATATAAATTTTACTGTACACCCAGGTGAAGATGTCAAAAAAATGGCGGGATTTTCTAAAGAAAGTATTAGTGTTGAATCTAATTTACCAATAGACAAATTCCTCGAGTTAGATCGCCGTCGAGGGTATGCAGGAACAGATTTTTACAGCGGTTATTTTCTGTCCCTATTAGAAACTGCCGGAGATATAGATACTGCAGCCCAATATTCGAGTGAAATAGCAACTAGAGAAATTTATTCAAATATGATTCGGTTCAAAGTTGAATCTTTATATATGAAGAATAAAAAAAGCACACAAGAGCTAGATGCTTTTAATGAATATGTGATTAAAAATTGTCATTCTGTAGCTCAAGCCATTAATAGCTATAAGTTAAGTTTCTCAAAATTCATGAAAATTTTAGATACATCGGACAGATTTAAAGGATGGTTAACTGAAAGTAATGATGATATTGGGTTAGTGGCAGAATATTACAAAGCCCTTAGTACAGACAACAGTATGTTTAGCAGCTTTCCATTAAAACATATGAAGTTCATTTTTTTTGCGGCTGCAGGATTCTTTTTGACACCGATTCAAGGTATTGCATTAGGTGGGCTAGATTCCTTCTTCGTTGATAAGATAAAAAACGGCTGGAAACCCAATCAATTTGTTGACAATCAATTAAAGCCTAGTTTGCCGAAGAAATAAAACAGTCTATGCCCAATTACCTTTACTTATTTATTGATCCGTGAATAATTCTGTAAAGTAATCTACTGGTGGGCATAGGCAAATCATTCACAAACACATGAATAGCCAAGATTGACTTTACGAACTTATTCACGAGTCAACACCATTTTTTTATTTCCACTTTATTTATATCAATTGACATAATACTCTATATACCATTGAGAGAATTATTTATTTTCTCTTCTTGTTGGCCATCCCAAATATCATGTGATGAGCTATTTTCATCTCGTGAAATTGATAATAGGTTTTCCAAGTCTTTTGCACGAGTATATTGTTTATATTTGTCGTTTGGGGAAAAACGCAAGCTATAAAAATTAAATCGTAAAGCATATTTACTAAATTTTGTTATTGAGGCTTTGCCACCAAATGCTAGCATTAATTTTATTGTTTTATCTGACAATTCGATTAAATCTGAGTTATTCACAAAAAGGCGAAATTGCTTCTTAAGCGGAAAGCCATTAGTGATTATACTACCTTGTTTCTGAAAATTAACGCCTTTGTTATCATTTGTAAAATTGAGGCCAGTATCTTTTGCAATATTCTCAAATTCACCCAACGATGTAGTCAAGTTAATGTATATATCGCTGTCATTTTCTCTGATACTACTGTTGAATATAGATGCTTCTAAAAGAATCTCTATCAATAGACTTTCATGCTGATCATGCATCTGGTATTGGACTACGCGTAAATAGCCTAATAATTCGGGTCGTCTAGTTTGTCTGAATAATGCCTCTACCACATAATGTGGTGCACCGATGCTCTGCCCATCCAGCCGTATTGGATATTCCTTTTTAAACTGATGAGGTTTGCTCTTACTTTCTTGTACCTCAATTAAATATACAAAATATCCATCGGTGAAATTAACAGCCGCTACTCTTATACCAACAGGCATGTATGATATAGCTCCATGAATAAGATTGACTAATGCATCTTTTGTTTTAAGTGTAGTTGGAATAGGTGTGAGTTCACCCTTTACGACTCTGTATTTATCATGTACTGCTACTTCAGATGGGGCACCAAATATCAATAATCCCCCTTCTGAGTTCAAGAAGGCAGTGATCGTGCGTAGAACACCATCAAAGTTAAAACCGCCATTTTTATCGGCAACAAAGCTCTTAAATTCCAAAGTGAGCGACTCTTCACGTGCCTGTGAGAAGTAATCAATCAGATCCTGACTGGTAATTTCTTCATTCAATGATTTGCCAATATGGATTTCTGCAAATGACATGGTTATATAATTTAATGTTTTTTGATAATTTGTTAGAGCAACGAGTCAAACGCAGCATCGACGGCACCTGACCCAAATGAATCTAGATAAATATTTGTCGTTGTCTCGTCTTTATGGCCCAGCGCCTGACCAATTACGGCGCTGGCATGACCAGCTCGCTTTAGATTAGTGGCAAATGAGTGCCTGGCTACATAAGTAGTCAATGGTGTTGCTAGGCCAATCGAGTCACTGATTGTCTTTAGATCCGTGTTTACTTGTCCCAGCACCTTGTGCAGCCGGTTCTTTACCTTATCGGCTGTTGAGTGGCTGGCTTTGTTCAGAATCGGAAAAATAAACGCATCCGGTCCGGTGTACGTCTCCCTTCGATATCGTTCAATTATGGACACAGCAGGAGCTATCAGCTTCAGCGAGAAATTACCGCCTGTCTTTTGCCGAACGTAGCTGATCCGGTAATTATCCTCTCCGGCTCGTTGTACGTCTTGCCAACGCAGTTGCGCCAGATCGACAAAGTTGATGCCGGCCACGAAGTAAGAGAACAAAAATACGTCCTTGGCCAGTTGCATTCGCTCAGATTCCCGGCTTAGGCTGGCGTACTTGCCCGTTGGTCTAGCCGGCACTTCGTATTCTTCGACTTTGCGGATATCCTCCCGACTGACGGCCCGTTTCCTAGTCGAGGTATCGAATTTGCCGACACTAAATTTGCTTCGCTCCGCTACATTGCGGGCAAAGGGGTATTTGTCAGGCTTCATGGCCCCGTCAGCAATGGCCCGGTTGAGCACCGTGCGCAAAACTCGAAACCGCTGGGACATGGTGTTCTCTGTATTACTTCGCTGCCGCAGGTAGGCCTCGAACTGGTTGCAAAAGGAAAGGTTCACCTGTTCAAAAGAGACGTCTGTGACTTGCTTTTGCTCGGTCAGAAACGAAGCCAGTTGTTTTTGTACATCGAGGTAGGTATCTGCCGTTCCATTGCGATGGGTAGCTCTGAGTGATTCGACCGTCTCTGTAAAGAAAGCTAGCAGTGTAGTGCGACGCGCCTGCTGCCTGCCTTCAATGGCTTTACTAATAACCGCTGTTACATCGTGTCGCTCATCCGACTCAGTCAGCATAGCCGCTGCCTGGCTATATTTGTTTTCCCATTCGGCCAGTTTCTCGATCAGTTGAGTCCTGAATGGGGATGGATAGTTTTTTCGTATAGCCTCCCGATAGTTTGAGTGCTGGGCGTTCCAGTATTTGGGGTGCATAGTCAACCCAGTAGCAACATATTTGGTCTTCCGGTCCTTCGTCACACGAAGCCAGAAAGGACACAGTCCTTCCTTATCCGCTTTATCCAGTCGGTACACGATCCGCACGGTGGCGCGGCCCTCTTTATGGCTGGTGGTACGTGGCATTTGATTTACCAAAGCGGCTCAGGTAAAACGCTAGGTAAAACAAATATAGTAAAACAACGAGATACAGCCAGCTACAACCAGAGCAACCGAAGTGTTTAAACTACTGCAAATCAACAATCTATATAAAATTCTGGATATAATAGAAAGTATATAGGCCCATCCTTCTAAGAAGGCGGTCATAAGTTCGAATCCTATCGGGATCGCATAAAAAACAAAAAAGCCAGTCACCTGATTGGTTAACTGGCTGATTTTTAGTGTGATCCCGATAGGATTCGAACCTATGACCGCCTTCTTAGAAGGAAGGTGCTCCCCTATTAAGCATTCATCCAAGCTGGGCGAACTGCATCACCCTCGCAACCAGACAGATAAAATCGATACGGCTGTGTTCTGCCGGGGAACGTACCTGAGTCGCTCATCAAGCGAGGAATACGCAAAGAATTGGGCTGGGTACGTCGACTCTGGCTTCAGCGTTAACCAGTTGAGCCCTTAAGTCCCGCACCGCCGTTGGCATCGGGGCGGTGACTACGACTTTGTTCTCAGCCCGCTCGTCTTCTCCAGACGCGGAATCAGCTGAGTTTCGCATTCCGGTTTTCAGACGAAAAGAGCCGCCCTGAGGGTGGCTCTTTTCGTTAGGGGCAGGCGGCGCCCAATCGTTTCAACTGAGTTCTCGTTTGTGCCAGTTCAGACAGTACCCATGCCAATTGAACCTTCCTGTTCTTCGGCAGGGCTGAGGGGCCTCTCAACTTTGTGGCCGCCGGGTAAAACACGGTTCATACAAACCGGCTCGTAACCCTGTCTGTCTTCCTCTTTTTAAACCGCATCAATGTCATGTTTCGTTGTCCGAGTGTCCCCTCCTGTCTATTTCTCTTATTGACGCTGCTCGCCTCTGCATTGGGTGGTTGCAAAAACGCCGCCACCGAGCCCGTCGACCCAACACAGCCCCCCGGCGGCGAGCCACCCCTCGAAAAACCCTTCACGGCCATTCCCGACGAATTTGTGGGTACGTGGTACGCCTATCACAATCAAGGCCCACTAACCGACAACTGGACCAACGGTACTTTCCAGGGCGAACAGGGTTTTCGCGAGTTCCGTACTATGGTCTTCACCGGCGACGGCCGTAACGCCGTAGAGTACACCTCTCAGGTCTACAACTACGGCGATGAGACGTTGCAGATCATCTACAAGGTCACAGGTACGTTGGTGTACAAAGCCAGTCCCGCTTCGATCACGTTCCACGCCCAGACGGGGATCCGGCGGACGTTTAGTAACAAGTATTCGGGCTACAAAGACGCCTCGATAATTGCCAAGGACCTAAAGGACTACCAGATTGTCTGGGAGAATCCGCAGGCCACCAACATGTCGTCGATGACCAACTACCTGACGACCACAATTATCGACCAGTCCGGACGGTATGCGAGTAAATACCAGAAACTAGGCGCAGGCAACCAGACGCCGACCACGGGCCTACCCTCGACTACGCCCATCACCACCGGTACGTCGGTAAAAATCGGAAACCTGTATTACCCCACCGTTACGATTGGCAATCAGGAGTGGCTGGCCACTAACTATGCCGGTCCGGGTAGCCTGACTGAGCGCAACAAACCGCAGTACGGCACCTTCCTGGAATACGCCGATCTGGCAAAAATTCAACTGCCCGCGGGTTGGCGAATTCCCAGTCGGCAAGACTACACCCAGTTGCTCGAATCCCAGGGGTTGACCGTGTATGACTGGGGCACCAACGGCGAAGATGTTCCCTCGAAACGCATGTTGGGCCAGCTCATGGCCACCGACGCCTGGACCAAGAAAGACGGGTACGCCAACAACAAATCGGGTTTCAACGCCATGCCCGCCGACGTGCGCCGGCCCAAGGGTGTCAACCACGGCGAAGGCACGAACTGCACCCTGTGGATATCCGATCGAAATAGTTCAGATAACCCTATGTCGTTCAACATTATTCAGCTGCCCGGCGACACCTACGCCACATTTGGCGAGCAGGTTCTGGGTTATGCCCCCGTGCTTATCCCACTTCGCCTCGTCCGGAATAAATAGAGCTGCGGCTTCCCCCGGCCAGATCGGCATCTGGCGACTCCGTATCCGGCGGGTAACGTACCTGCCGCCCGGCTCAGTACCTAAAGAACCGACCTGCCCCAGGCCTTGAGTCGGGTCGGTTCTACTGCCTCATCCACACCCCAATAAGATTCATCCATCCTCTTTTTTCATACCCAAATGACAACTACTCGACTGTTGAACAGCCTTTTTCAGCCTCCTGTGCGCCGTTGTGCTGCCGGACTCCTGTCGATTGGCCTCTTGGCGTGCTCTTCCCCGGAAACGGCCCCGGCAACGGGCAACAACTACCTCAAGGTGACGCTCAACGGCCAGACCAAAACCTACACAAACGTCAAACTCGACGAAGAGGCCGTGGCTGGTTCGCTCCGCGTCTGGACCGTAGAAGGCAGAACCAGCGACGACGACTTTTTGTCCATGTCGTTCTGGGGAACCGGCACGGGCACTTACCCTTATAAGCCAACGGTCGATGCCTTCAAGCAGGTTAGTCAGATCGAATACCGAACCAAAAACGGAATGCTGGCCAGTTATGCCGCCCTGGTTTGCCCCGACAACGCGGGTTATTATGCCCCACAGGGCCGCGTCGGAGTCACCCAGTATACCAATGGCAAAGCCGTTACCGGCACCTTCAGCGGGGCGTTGATGAGCGATCAGGACGCCGACAACTGCAACAAGCAGGGCACGCCCTTCAGCGGCGAATTTTCTATCCGTCAATAACGCCCGATTCATAACCAATCTATTCAACCACGAACCCATTTCTGGCTCACCACGAACCGATAACCGGCGAGGGTGATCATCCAGGGCATCATCCTGGAGGTGGGTATCTGGCCAGCCACACAACAATGAATACTTCACTCATAACAAGTCAGATGACCTCGCTAAAGGGGATTTACTGGTGTTTGATCTGCGCACTCCTGACGGCCGCCTGCCAGTCAACACCCGGCATAATCGAGCCACCGACCCCATCGCCTGACTCGGTTCGCATCGATGGTCATACCTACCCGACCCGGCTTATTGGCGCTCAGCGCTGGACCACCATCAATTACCGGGGACCGGGCGGTATTCCGTATGGCACTGGCACCGAAAAGCCGATCTACGGCCGCTATTACACCTATGCTGAAGCCAAGGCGATTGCCCTGCCCGCAGGCTGGCGCTTGCCTACAGAGGCCGACTGGGTAACGCTGGTGCAAAGTCAGGGCATTATTCTGGAACAGAACACGGCCAGGAAGCAGGAAGCGGTCAAAAAGCTGCTGTCGGTAACCAATTGGCGTAGTCTGCCGGGCACCAATGCCTCAGGATTCAACGCGCACCCTGCCGGCTACAGCACCAACAACCTTCCGCCCGAAGATGGCGATATCGCCGAGTTCTGGGCTGCGGGTGGCGTGTCGATGAGCATTCAGGAAAATAGCCAGGCTAATCACCTGCTGCGCTTCTACAGCAACGACAACGACCCGTCGGTCCGCTACACGCTCCGTTTTGTCTCCGATCGGTAAGGTCAATACAATGCTATCTCTCTACTCGAATCTTCCTTACATTATGTTTTTCTCCCTCCTCCGTAAAACGGGTTATGCCCTTGGCCTGCTCGGGCTGGCACTCGCCTGCAAACCGGGCCCCGACCCGATCGCACCCCCTCAGCCGCCGAAACCCGGCGTACCCACCGCTGTAGGCAAACCAATAGGTGCGGTCATCAGCAAAACCATCGGCCCCGCGGGTGGCACGCTCAGCAGCGCCGACGGTACCATGACCCTGCGTTTTCCTGCCGGAGCGCTAACCAAAGAAACGCTGATCACCGCTCAGCCCGTCGAAAACACGGCGTTTGGCGGGGCTGGCGTGGGCTACGAATTTGGCCCCCACGGTACGCAGTTTGCCAAGCCCGTAACGCTAAGCTGGACCTACAAAGACAGTGACCTGCACGGCTCCTCGCCCGAGGCACTGGGCATTGCCGTCCAGGACGATAACCACATCTGGCGGGGACATACCAGCCTATTTGTCGAGGCCGATCAGCGGCGGGTTGTTGCGCCAATTTATCATTTCAGCCGGTATTCGTTCTACGAGAATTTTTGGATGGAGCCCATGCAGCAAACCCTGGCGCCTAACGAAACGGTAACGCTTAAAGTCTTCTACCAGGAGAATCACGGCCTGTACGAATCAAAGGGTTCAGAGGTGGTTCAGGAGCCAACACCTTGTAAACCGACGTCAGAAACAGAAGTAACCCAGTGTTTAGGTGCCGATTTATTGACGCCGCTGACTTCTCCGGTGGAACTCTTGAAAGCGGATCAGGTAAAGAACTGGCGGGTAAACGGGCAGGACGTAACGGGTACCATTGAATCGCCAATTGGCTTTCTAAGCTATCACCAAGGTCAGTCAGTCATTTATAAGGCACCCGTCAGAGCGCCGGAGGCCAATCCCGTGGCCGTTAGTGTCGAGATTATCACACCGGGAAAAGGGAAACTGATGCTGGTTAGCAACCTGACCATCGAATCGCCCAATGAGCTGTACATCAACGGAGCCAAACAACCCAACGCGTACGCTAACGCCAATGTCGCCGAACTAGGCGCCTTTATTTTTGTAGGTCCGGAGCCCTACAAAAACGGTAACCAGAAACAGACTGGTGTTGCCATATCTTTTTCAGGAATTGGTGGTACCGGAACATTCACGCTTAGCAAGGAAATTGAAGGCAGGTTTTCAATGACCGCCATAGGACCGGATGGGCTAAACTATTCAGGGAGTTATGCGCCCCGACCAAACGGAGGTATCGTATACGGACCCGGCAGCGTGACGATTACCGAATTCAACTCCGCCAAAGAGCTCATCGCTGGTTCATTCACGGCTACGCTTCATTATCAGGATCTGGAAAACAAAAGATACAAGTCAATGCAGGTCAAGGGGCGGTTCCGAACCGGAGGCTGAGTACTTCAGGCGGGTTTCCCCACCGGGCAGCCAATTGTTTGTGTGTCCTTTCAGAAGGATATAGCCGAGGAGGCAGCTAGCGGGGTGTGAAGCGCCCTGGCTAGCTGCCTCCTCGGCTATATCCGTGTCTACCAAGCTGATAACAACCTCACTATCAACTGTTCGTTTTGGATCAGGTACGTTGTTCATGGTTAACGCCACCCAAGGCCAATTCTTAACGCACTCTTACCCGCTCTATCGAAAAGTCATGAGTCAGACCGTCAGGTACGTCTGCTGGCAGCGGTAGTTCATCGAGGGTTGTCGGCACGCCTGTTACTCAGGTGAGCGCGAAGGCCAGACGAAAAACCACCCGGCTGCGTAAGCCGTGAAAAAACGTGCGGACTAGGCAACCTTACTACCCATCGACCATAACAGAAACAGCCCGTGCTCAACGACAGACATCATTGAGCACGGGCTGTTGGATAATACGCTCAATCCGCTGGTTACGGTCAGCTTTGCAGGAACGAGCGTTTTCGGTAATCGGGCCGAAACCAGGTTGAACCAGCTGTTACTTCAGGGCTATTTCGATCACCGAATTAATATGCTGCCCTTCGCTTTCAGTACGGGAATTCTGCGGATCGGTGAACCACTGGCCATCCACAATAAATTTGTAAGCGACCTTGCCGGGTTCCACCTCGATGTCGCTAACCCAGGCGTTGCCCTTCCGAACGAGGCGGTTAGTCTGCGAGCTCCAGTTGTTGAATGACCCGGCAACATAGACCGCTTTAGCGTCGGCAAAGCCTTTTAGCGCAAACGTATGGACAACGTAGCGCGGCGGCTGACTCCTCAGTTCTGCAGCAATTCCCTGAAGCGCCTGCCGCCAATCGGGGGCCAGTGTGGTTTGCTTAGCCAACGCCCCAAGCGCCATAAGCTGAGCGGCATACAAGGCGCGATTGGCCGAAACAAGCGTATCGGGGGCCACGCCTACGCCCTCCCAGTTGGTGTGGGTTATGGGGTTGATGGCCCGGCCGTGGGGCACAAACAGGGCAAAATGGTCATTGACGCGCATTGTCTCGCCCGGATTGGCGCCGCCCTTGGTAGTGTCGCCCACAAGGGTGGCCCGCTTCAGGTTTTTGAGGTCGTAGGCCAGCTCCTCTGCTCCCGAGAACGTTTGTCGGCTGGTGAGGATATAGATGGGCTTTTTGCCGTAGTGACGACCCGAGACCTGGGCGTAGGTCCACGACTGAACAGTGCGATTACCCGTGCGCCAGTAAAAATCGTTGAGGTGCGTCGGCTCGTCGAAGAAATAGCTGCACAGCATCGGAATGGCGTGCTCCGACATGGCCCCGTGGCACTGCCGCAGATCGATGATCAGGGCATCGGTCCGGGCCAGGTAGTTCAAGGCGGCACTGTACGATTCACCGGCAAACTCCGGCGGAGCAAGGTATTTGAAATTAATGTACCCCAGGTTCCCTTTCAGCACCGACACCCCCAGAATTCCGAAGTTTTCGCGGCGTAGCCCTTCCTGCATATAGCTTTTCTGCTGCTGCATCTCGGCGGGGGATAAGTCTTTTTGCCACAGTTGCTCCTGGGGAACGCCCTCCGGGAAATACGTCATGTGCACGTGTTGATCGTGACAGATGCTTTGCAGGTCAGCGGTTAGTTGGCGGGCCAGCTGATAGCCGTCAGTCAGGGCCTCATAACTACGCAGCCGATCATGGATGTGGCGTTCCATCTGCGCGGCGACTTCCGGAAAAACATACTGTTCGTTAAGGAGCCGGGTGGCGGCCTGGGCAGTTTGCCGAGCTTCGGCGGGTGCGAGGGCGGTCTGTCGGGTCGACTGGGCTACCGACGGGGCACTCACGGCTAAGAGGGCCCACAAGGGAAATAGGGATGGTCGCATGGGGAGTCGTATTGATTGGTGAATAAACCAAAGTTGGCTTGAGCTAGCCGCCCCCCCAATCGTCTGATGCATGGGCTGTCGATCTGCCTGCCCCAATTGCGTTGAAGACCGAGCGAACTGTTGCCCGAGCGACATTGACAGTTCGCGCCAGTCGACAGCGACGACTCGTATGATAAGTGCCGCACGCAACTGCCCCCCGACGGCAACTGGGCCGCGCCATACAATGCATACACGTATTTAGACAATTCACTCGTAAAACCTGCCAATTGATACGGTCCTGGCACGACAGCCTGCGCGGAATAAACTATGTTTGACCAACGTAAGGAAGCCGAAAGCCTCGCTCCATACCGCCCTACCCCATGACCCTGCGCCCCGCCGATTTCTGGCTACGATTTATTGGCATTGGCTTGCAGAGTGGTCTGTCGATCATCACGAGTGAGGCTTTCTGGCAACCCCCGTCTTATCAACACCTCGTTCTGGTTGTGTACGTTCTGGCACGAACAACCGCGCTCTGGCAGGTAAACCGGGCCATTATCACCAGGTTTCGGTATGGGGTTAGCTGGGGGAACAGGGTCAGCAAGCGGCTGGCGATGACTTTCCTGGCCTGCTTCGGAGCAACCACGCTGCTTCTGTGGGTATTTGACCTAATCTGGTTCGTAGGGATAGAGCATGAATCAACAGGTTCGATTCTGGACAGCAAGCATATCTACCTAAACTTTGGCAGTGTCAGGATTGCCATGAACACCTTCACCGTCGAGTTGTTTCATGCTTTTTTCTACTCCACCTTCTATCTAACGATCTACGAACTGTTCTTTTTCCGGCAGGACTCCTCGCGGTATCGGCTCGAACTGGCTCGTTCGGAAAAAGAGCGGGAGAAGCTGCACACGGCAAATCTGGAAAGCCAGTTTAACGTGCTGAAGCAGCAGGTAAACCCCCACTTTCTGTTCAACGCCCTCAATTCGCTGTCGGCCCTGATCAGCGAAGACCCTCAACAGGCCGAGGTGTTCGTGGATAAACTCAGCGGCGTGTATCGCTACGTGCTGCGGGCCAACAACGAGCCCCTGACTACGCTGGCGGCCGAGCTGGACTTTATCGACTCGTATTTTCACCTGTTGCAAACCCGGTACGGCACCGGCTTGAGCCTGACGATGCAGGTCGACGAGCGTAGGCGCGGCTATAAGCTCCCGCCTCTAACGCTGCAACTGCTGGTGGAGAACGCCGTTAAACACAACGTGGTGTCGCCTAAGCGACCGCTTACCATCCTGATATACACGGATGAGTCGGGCCAGCTGGTTGTGCAAAACAACCTGCAACGCAAGGCCACCCGCGTCCTCTCCAACGGCGTTGGGCTAAATAACATAATGGCTAAGTATCAGATACTTAATTTACCCCAGCCAGCTATCGAAGAGACGGCAGGTCAGTTTACGATCCGGCTTTCGTTGTTGGCCGACGCCGCGTCACCAGCTACGGGACCGGCCGGGCTGATCAGCGATTAGTGCGCTAACCCGGCGGGACGTATCAGAAACACCATACGCTCCTCAAAGGCATTACTACCTGAATACGACATACGGGCAGCGAGCCTGTTTACGCGGGATACGAAACGCCTTATTGCACCGACAGCCTGTATTCTACGGGTGTCATCCCGGCTTTGCGTTTGAATAACCGGCTGAAATACTGCGGGTACTCGAAGCCCAGTTGAAAGGCTACTTCATTGATGGTCAGGGACGTACCCAGGATCAATTGCTTGGCCTTGTCGATCAGCGCCTGATGAATGTGTTGCTGCGTATTTTGTCCCGTCTGCGACCGGAGCATATCGCTCAGGTACGCCGGGGATACGTTCAACTGTTCGGCGAAATACTGTACCGTGGGCAGCGGGCGCTCACTATCCAGGGCAAAGTAGCCCGTCAGCAGGGTTTCGAAGCGGGTTAGCAGGTCATGCTCGGCGACGCGACGCGTCAGGAATTGCCGGTGGTAAAACCGGTTGGCGTACGTCAGCAGCACGTCGAGTTGCGCCACCAGCATATCCTGGCTAAAGGCGTCGATCGGCTGGCTGTATTCGGCCCGGATGCCCGCCAACAGATTCTCCAGTAAGTGTTCTTCCTGCGCCGACAGGTGCAGGGCCTCGTTGACCTGATACGAAAAGAAGCTGTAGCCCGCTATTTTCTTGCCCAGCGGGTATTTACGAATCAGATCCGGGTGGAAAATCAGCATCCAGCCACTCACCTCCGACAGATCCAGCGTACTGGCGGCCCAGCAACCCTGACCGGGGGCCAGAAACGTCATCACCCCCTCGTTGAAGTCGTAAGACCGATGGCCATAGAGAATCGTCCCGCCTTTCAGGTTGCGCTTCAATGACATCGTGTAGATCTGCTGCACCACCGGCGTGGGCGGGCAGGGCTTGTTGCGCACCACTTCCATATCGATCAGCGCCAATAGCGGGTGGGCTGGCGCGGGCAGGTCGTAGAAACGGGTGTATTCCGTAACCGTGTTCAGCAGCTGGAACTCGTTGGCGGTGTGTTTCATACCAGTTGTTTTGGCCCTGTTCAGCACCGGGCTTGTTGAGTAACAAACCCGGTGCTGAACAGGCTAACCACTCTATTAATCGTTTTTAAAAAGCTCGGGATAAGCTGCCCCAGCCGCACTACCTACAGGCATGATGGCCTCCAGCTGGCTCAGCTCATCCGGAGTCAGAACCAGGTCGGCGGCAGCCACATTGGCTTCCAGGTACGTTCGGCGTTTGGTGCCGGGAATGGCGACCACGCCCTGCGCCAGCACCCAGGCCAGGGCCAGTTGCGCCGCCGTTACCCCTTTCGCGGTAGCCAACTCATTTAGCTTATCCACCAGCGCCAGGTTTTTGTAAAAATTCTCGCCCTGATAACGCGGAAAGAACCGGCGGGAATCGTTGGGCTCGAAATCATCAGGCGTTTTGAGCTCGCCCGACAAGAAGCCGCGCCCCAGTGGAGAATAACCCACGAAGCCGATGCCCAGTTCACGCGTGGCGGCCAGCACACCATCCTCTTCAACACCCCGGTCGAACAATGAATACTCAGTTTGCAGAGCCGTAATAGGGTGTACGGCATGCCCCCGCCGCAGGATCTCGGGCGATACTTCCGACAGCCCCAGAAACCGCACTTTTCCTTCCTCGACCAACCGGCTCATGGCCCCTACGCTGTCTTCGATGGGTACGTTCGGGTCGAGCCGGTGCAGGTAATATAGGTCGATGTAATCGGTGTTGAGGTTGGTCAGCGACCGCTCGATCGACTTGCGGATGTAGTCCGGGTGGCCGTTCAGTCGATTGGTGTAGGTTTCGTTGTCATCGACCTCGAAGCCAAATTTGGTGGCCAGAATCACGCCGTCGCGTTTACCAGCAATGGCCCTCCCGACCAGACGCTCGTTCAGCATAGGGCCATACAGATCGGCGGTATCAAGCAGGTTTACGCCCAGTTCCAGCGCCCGGTGAATCGTGGCGACGCTTTCAGTTTCGTCGGCGGTACCATATACCGACATGCCGTTGATCCCGGCGGTCATGCCCATGCAGCCCAACCCTTCGATGGGTACAGTCAATCCCTGGCTCCCCAGGGCTACTCGTTTGATAGTGTTCATACGTTGTTGCGGCAACCGATTGGTTATTTCCGCAACAAAGGTCCAGCCCCACGGGCCGCGGCGGCCTATACAAACCGGAGGTTCTACAACACAAAACGAGGCAGCCCATTACAGACTGCCTCGTTTTGGTGTATGCTGGATTGGGCCCTTAACAGGTAGCCAATCGTTATTTACCCGCGATCGTAGTGCCTGGACCTACCACGATGCCCACTGTGTGTAGTAGCCGTAGCTGCTGCGGGCCGCCGAATCGGACATGGCGACGCCGGTACGTACCTGATCGATGGTGCCGCTAAACCGGGCCAGCCCGTTCAGGGGCAGATCATTGGGTACGTTGCCTTTCTGGCGTGGATACTGGGCAATTGAGTCAAACAAGTCCTGAAGGTATGCTTCGTCGTCAATGCCATCTAAGGGGAGGAGTTCGTCGTTCATCGAAGCCATAATCGAGCCTATTTAGTGGTTTGAGGGCACGCTGCTACCTTATAAGCACCATTTCCCTAAAGCTTACTGCCTTCTCATCGAATTGTATTTTTTCCACCAAATTTTGTACCAAAGAAATCGCCCGCGTTCCAGACCGGGCGTTCAGTAGCCTGGGCCGTCAGGTAGCCAATCAGGAATTGTAACTGCACGTGCCGGGCGGCGGCGCTCCAGTCAAACGGCTGGTTCATGTCGTCCTGCGGGGTGTGGTAGGTGGTGGCCCGCCAGTCGAGATTGAGTTTGGTACCGTCGCGTGAATCACCGGTAGTGGAGCCACTCTTGACATAAATGGCCGGAATGCCCTGGCGTACGAAGCTGAAGTGGTCAGACCGCATAAAGACCGACTGCTCGGGAATAGGGTCTTTGGCGATCTGCACGCCCACAAAGCTGGCGGCGGCTTCCACGGCCCCTTTCATGCTCGAATGCTCGGAGCCATAGGGTACGATGTCGAGCAGCGGATGGAAGAAGAACGGCATGTCGAGGCACAGGTTCGCCACGATTTGCTCTTTCGGTACGGTGGGGTTGCTGGCGAAATAATCGGACCCCAGCAGGCCCATTTCCTCGCCCGTTAAGGCCACGAACAGAATCGATCGGCGGGGTTTCTGGGGTAGTGTCGAGAAGAGACGAGCGGCTTCGAGGTTGATGGCCACGCCCGAGGCGTTATCGTGCGCTCCGTTGTTAATGGAGTCGCCCTTAATCGGACGAGTAACGCCGAGGTGGTCGAGGTGAGAGACGTAGACGACGTATTCACCACTCAGTTTCGGGTCGATGCCGGGCAGCAATCCCACGATGTTTTCGCCCACCAGGCCGTCGTTCAGGTCGGTCTGGGTACGTGCCTGCACCGATACGTTGAGCGGAAACGCCTGCGGCTTGCTTTGGTTGGCGGCGGTGCGGGCGTCGGCAAACGAGCGGGGTGCGTTGGCAAACAGCGCCCGGCAGGTCGAGTCGCCCAGAGAAGCCACCACCCGAAGCTGCGGGTAGGTACGTTGCGCGCGGCCCTGCGCGTCGGTCCAGCGGTAAATGGCCTGCCGGTTGCGGGGCGCGTTGGACTCGATTCGGGCGCGCATATCGGTAGGCAGGCTGAAGGTGATGATGCCCACGGCCCCGCGCGCCGCGGCGACTTCCTGCTTGGCCGACCCAGAGTAGGCCCGCTGATTAGACGGGAACGAAGCCGGCGCGCCGTTGAAGCAGGCCACGATCTTTCCTTTTACGTCGATGTTGGCGTAGTCGTCGTAGCCCAGTTCGGGCGCCGACACGCCAAAGCCAACAAATACGACCTCGGCCGACACTTCGCTCGTGGCTTCGCCAAAGTTGGGGCTCAACACAAAGTTACGGCCGTAGGTCAGTGGGTACGTTAGTCCGTTTTGGGTCAGCACCATCGAGCTTCCCTCCTCCCGCACCTGCGCTTTCCGCAACGGCACGGCCTGCCGGTACGTACCCCGCTGACCGGCGGGCTTGAAGCCCAGCGTCTGAAACTGCTTTTCGACGTATTGTGCCGCCAATTCAAAGCCGGGCGTACCGGGTTTGCGGCCTGCCAGTTTGTCGTCGGCGAGGTAGCGCATGTGGGCTTCCACGGCTTCGGGTTTGACCCGTTTGGCCGCCTGTTGGGCCTCAGCGGGGATGGTACTAGTGGTGACCTGCGCAGAAACGGACTGAATTAGTCCGGCGCAGAGGAAGAAAAAAACGCGCGAGTTGAGTATCATTCGGGGCGTATTAATTGACTGGATGTGCCGGATTGAGGGGCCAGCTTAACTATCGACAAGATACGGCATCCGGCTGAGGAAAACGCCCTATTCGGTCAGTTGTCGGTAGCTGGCGAGACCACTGGCTCAGGATTAGGCCCATAGGCGGCTAACCCGGCTTGCAGCCGTTTCTGGATGCTATGGCGCAGCCGGGCGGGCTCGAGCACCTGCATGCCATCGCCAAAGCCCAGGATTTCTTTTTCCAGTTCGAAGTTGTGCTGCACTAGCAGTTCGATCAGGATACCGGCTTCGGTTCGCTCCAGCACCCGTTGCGAATGGTGCAGGGGTTTGGTTTCGACGTAGGGCGCGTGGCGGGCGATCACGAAGAGCTTCACGCGAACGGGCCGCAGATTTTCGCTCACCGTGACGCCGATGACGTGCCGGTAATAATGGTCGGGGTCGATGTGCTCGTTGGGTACGTAGTCGGCGGAAGTATCTACGCTGAGCGACAGCATCCGGTCGAGGGCCAGGTTGTTGAGCATCCCTTTGCCGTTGCGCAGACCAACGGCAAACCAGCGGTTTTTAAACTCCTTGAGCCACCAGACGTGAAAGGTAAACGTCTGCGGAGCGCGGGCCGAAAACGACTGATACTCGATTCGGAGCGCCCGTTTCTGAATTACCGCCTGGTAGAGTTCGTCGAGCAGGTGAAGGCCCCGCAGGTTATCGTTCTTCTCGAAGTCGATCACCCGCGCCGACTTCTGAGCAGTGGCATAGACGTGATCTTCCAGCTTCTGCACCACCTCGTTGAGTGCCGAAAAATGCGAGAAGCCCCGAAATTGTTTCAGCACCTCTACGGCTTCATTCATCCGCGACAGATCGCCATCCGACAGTGGAATGTTAGTGATGCTGTAGGTGGGATCGTCGTAGGTGTAGTACTTTTTGTCGATCACCACGATGGGCGCAAAATAACCCAGTTTGTCGCTGCGCATCAGTTGCAGATCGGCCTGCACAGTGCGGCGGCTGATGCCTTTGTCGATGCCTTCATACTCGTACAGGGCTTCGGAGACACGCTCGATCAGGTCGTCGAGCGTCCATTTGCGTTGCCGGTTGCGCAGGCAGACGTCCAGCGTTTTATAGCGAATAAGGGCGTTTCGGTTGGTAGGCATAATGGCACGCGGATGACATGGATTTTAAGGATGATCGCGGATTTTATGCTTATGATAGCCAATCCTTTTCATCCAGACGCGCACTCTTAAGTCGTAAGCTGCGGTCCCATCCATCATTCAATTTTTGTAAAAATTTTTCATCTGCGCAAAAAGACTGCGCAGATGGCCTAAACCTTTGTCGTAGTGAAAGCGCCGATGGCCAGCCCGGACGAGGGTTTCTGCAGGGCCCCGTAGTATCGCAGCCGCTGGCTGATCCCGATATGCTGCTGGTAGCAGGTGGCTGCACTATTAGATCTGTGGGTTGGGGGTTCAAGTCCTCCCTCTGTTTCGGCAGGGTAGCTCAATGGTAGAGCAACAGCAAAATGCAGGTTCGAATCCTGCTATCAACCTGTAAAGTTGATCCATGGATGGGAAGTCGACCGCTTCTAAAAATGGTCACTCGATAATTGGATCGGTCAGCCACGATCCGGTGGCGGTTGGGTTCGCCCGACCACCACAGCTTAGTCAGCGCCAGCGGGCCGGTAACGCGGCTGGGGCGGGCTTGGCGGCGGTAACCGGGTTGTTGGCTGGGTACGTTGGTTCGTCAGACAGCGTTGCGTCTGATGGGGCCGGCCTCCTCGCCAACACAGGTTCCCAATGCCTCGCACCAAAGCAGTCGCCGCGTCGGCTTCCGCGTGGGCTAGGCGGGTCGCTGGCTGATCGGTTTTTTAATGAATTACCTTAAACACCATTTGCAATGAAAACGGTACGCATCCTGGCTCATCAGATTGGGCTTGTATTTAAACATGGCGGCTACAAAAAAAAGCTGTCGGCGGGCAACCACTGGGTTTGGTCCAACGAAACCGTCTATGTCTACAATCAGGGAGAGCCGTTCCAGAACCCACCCTGCGAGCTGGCCCTGTTGCTGGCTCACCCGGAGGTCGCCGCGGCCCTTGATGTAATAGACGTCAACGACAACGAAATCGCGCTGCAATACGAGCGGATCGCCGGGTCGTCGACGGGTCTGTTTCAGACCATTCTGCGCAAAGGCCGCTGGGCTTACTGGAAGGGCGTGAAACAATACACCTACATCCGGGCCGATCTGAGCCAGTTGACCATTCCGGCCGAGGTTGACCTGGCCTCGCTGATGCCGCAGCCGCTGTCGGCCTACGTGCGGACGTATTCCGTGGAAGCCCACGAGCAGGGCGTGCTGTTTGTCGACTGGCAATTTGATCGGGTGTTGACGCCAGGTACGTATCACTGGTGGAAAAACACCACGCCCATCCACGTCCTGAAAGTCGACATGCGGCAGCAGCAACTGGAGGTGTCGGGTCAGGAGATGCTGACCAAAGACAAAGCCTCGCTGCGGTTGAGCTTCTTCGTGCCCTATCAGGTACGTGACGTGCTGAAGGCGTTGGTCGACAACAAAGACTACGACAAGCAGTTATATGTTGCCGTGCAGCTGGCCCTGCGTGAATACATCGGTGGCCTGACGCTCGACGAGTTGCTGGACCGCAAAAACGACCTGGCGCCGTTTGTGCTGGCCGCCACCGCCGCTAAAGCTGCCGCGCTGGGTATCGAGTTGCGGGGCGGTGGGGTGCGCGACATCATTTTGCCGGGCGACATGCGCGACATCATGAATCAGGTGCTGATGGCCGAGAAAAAAGCGCAGGCCAACAGCATCATGCGCCGCGAAGAAACCGCTTCGACCCGTAGCTTGCTGAACACCGCCAAGCTGATGGAAGACAACGAGATGCTGTGGAAGCTGAAAGAGATGGAGTACGTAGAAAAAATCGCCGACAAGATCAATTCTATTTCCGTGTCCAACGGCGGCCCGATCGTCGATCAGTTGAAGCAATTGTTTGTGAAGTAAGTTACCCCCCGCCCTAAAGGGAGCCCGCTGGCGCACGAATACGCCTACGGCGGAGCTACTAAAGCGCCAGCAGGCACCCTTTAGGTGGTCCGGCATTCCGGCGGGGGGTAACCGCACCAAAAAACAAAACCATCCCATGGAAACCTCCTTTTCTCTTGACGAATTACTGGCGCTGGGGCCGATTCCCGAGGCGCTGCAACCGGCGTTTCTGCGCGTAGCCAACGGGCTGACGCAACGGGCCGAATACCCTAAAGCGTACGTACTGGGTTTGCTGGCGCAGTTGCTCCAGAATCCGAAGAAGTTTGCCTATTCGAAAAACAAAGTCACGAACCTGGCCCGGTCGGTGTATGAACTGAGTCAGCAGGGTGTTAGCATTCCGCTGAGCGAAACCGGGGCAACGTACCTGCCCGCCGAGCCCGCGCCATACGTACTAAACACCGATCAGAAACAGACCGAAACCGCCTTCGATCTGCGTGAGGGACCACTCCCCTACGCGGTCTTCGGGCGCGATTTCATCGAAGAAGGCGCGCTGAAACAGATGCACACGGCTGCGAGCCTGCCGGTGTCGGTGGCGGGCGCGCTCATGCCCGACGCCCATCAGGGTTACGGACTGCCCATCGGCGGCGTATTGGCGACCGAGGCGAATACCGTGATTCCGTTTGCGGTGGGAGTCGACATTGCCTGCCGGATGTGCCTGTCGATCTTCGACCTGACGCCCGATTTTCTGAAGCGAGAACCGCATTTGCTGAAAAAATCGCTGGTGGAGCAAACCAAGTTTGGCATCGGGGGCGAAACCCGCGAAAAGCTCGATGAAAGCGTGATGGATTTGCCTGAATGGCGCGCCACGAAGGTGATCCGGGACCTGAAAGACAAAGCCTACCGGCAGTTGGGTAGCTCGGGAACGGGCAACCATTTTGTGGAGTGGGGCATTGTGGAGGTGTATGCCGACGAAGGCGCGGAGACCAGACTGAACCTGACACCGGGCGAGTACCTGGCCCTGCTGTCGCACTCGGGGTCGCGGGGTTTTGGCGGCAATGTGGCTAATTACTACTCGAAACTGGCCATGCAGAAGACGAAGCTGCCCAAAGAAGCGGCGCACCTGGCCTGGCTCGACCTGAACACCGAGGAAGGGCAGGAATACTGGATTGCGATGAACCTGGCGGGTGAATACGCTTCGGCCAATCACCACGAAATCCACCGGAAACTGGCCAAAGCCCTGCGTCAGAAACCACTGGTGATGGTCGAGAACCACCACAATTTTGCCTGGAAAGAGCAACTGGCCGATGGCCGTGAGGTGATCGTCCATCGCAAGGGTGCAACGCCCGCTGGTCCCGATGTGTTGGGGATCATTCCCGGCTCAATGACCCAACCGGGCTTTGTCGTGCGCGGACGCGGCAACGCCGAATCGATCAATTCGGCGTCGCACGGGGCCGGACGGCTGATGTCACGTACCCAGGCGTTCAACAGCATCACCCGGTCGCAGTGGAACAAAGCGCTCGCCGACGCCGACGTGCAGTTGGTGGGTGGCGACCTCGACGAAGCGCCGATGGTGTACAAAGACATCGATACTGTCATTAACGCTCAACGTGATCTGGTATCGGTACTGGCGAAGTTTACGCCCAAAATCGTTCGGATGGCCGACGCCAACCGGAAAGAAGGGCGCGAAGATTGAGGTCAGGAACCCGCTACTTGTCAATCAGCCCCCATTGATCGTCAGTGGGGGCTGATTTTTTAACGGCCAGATCAGCCTACGAAATGGTTTTTAGTAAAACACCCAATAAAGCAGCACCGGCAATTAAATAAGGCTCGGGTAACTTGTTGAACCGCCACAAAAGCACGCCCGCCAGCAGGGCCAGGCATAGTGCAGGCCAGTCGGTCAGCTGCCGTCGACCCAGTACAACAACTGCCCCGGCAATGGCACCGACCGCACCAATGGTGATGCCATCGACGAAGGCCCGGATGCCGGGTCGTTGACCGTAGCGTTTGAAGTAAGGGGCGGGCAGAATCGTGAGCAGGTAGCAGGGCAAAAACGTGGCTAGGGCCGCTACGCAGGCACCAGCCCAGCCCGCCACCAGATACCCAATGAAAGCTACCGTGATGACCACCGGCCCCGGCGTGATCATGGCAACGGCCACCGCATCCAGAAACTGCTGCTCGTTGAGCCAGCCGTATTCCTTCACGACGCCCCCGTACAGAAACGGAACAATGGCCAGACCGCTACCAAAAACAAACGCGCCCGCTTTCCCGAAAAACAGGGCCAGTTTCCAGTAAATCGACCCCGGTGTCGCCAGCCCCCACAACTCTATAGTGGGCGACAACGTACCCAGACGGCTCAACTGTCGAAAATCGGGGGGCGATTTAACCAGCCAGTAGAGCACGCCCGCGCCCACGATAAGTCCGATCAGTTCCGTTTCCAGAACTGCCGTCGTTACCGCCGAAACCCCGAAAATCACCCAGCCTAGCCAATCGGCCGGGCGAACGGTTTTGAGGGTAAGCTTATACGTACCCATCGCAATAATGGCGATAACAGCCGCCCCGATGCCGTAAAAAATGGCCTGAATCCAGGCTAATCCGCCAAAGCGCACGTAGGCCCAGCCAATCGCCAGCACCATCAGAAAAGAGGGAATCACGAAGGCCACGCCAACGGCCGTTGCGCCAAGTATGCCGTAGTGTACGTAGCCCAGATAAATGGCCAGTTGAGCCGCCAGCGGGCCGGGTGCCAACTGCGCCAGCGCTACACCTTCACGGTAGTCGGCTTCGCTGATCCACTGGCGGGCTACCACCAGATCGCGGTGCATGTAGCCGATCAGGGCGGGTGGTCCACCAAAACCAACGGTTCCTAGTTTCAGGAAGTAAACCACCAGGTCACGGAGCGAATAGGTAGCGGTTGTATGCATGGCTCAGAAAGAAACGCCGAACTGAAAACCGAGCGTGGCGCTGGTGGGGCGGTCGTTGCCAAAGCGAACGGGTAGTGGTATGGCCAGAAAATAATTCATCGGGCCGGGCCGACGGAAGGTTTTGTTCAATACCGGCGTAACCCCGTAGCGCCCACCGGTTTCAAACGCCAACCGATTAGCGAGCGTAAACCCTTTACCCAGGCCTACCAGCACACCCGGATGAAACAGCACATTGTTGACCCGGCTAATCCCCGCTTCGGATCGGATAAACGGCACGATTTCCAGCGAATAACCGATGTTGGCCGTTTTCCAGATGTTGACTCCGACGGGAAAACCAACCTGGTAAAAGCTTTTAAAATTGACCACCGGCGCATCCTGACTGAACGTCACGATCGGGTGAAGAATACCCTGATACAGCACCGTGCGGGGATAGTCATGGACGGGAGGTACCTGCTGGGCGTGCATCGCCAACGGGATCAGGGTTAACAACAGGCTGATAGTTAGCAGCCCGACAGGCCGAAAAAACAAAGCCTGACAATAAGTTGAGTAGCCGTAAAGCATGCGCGTAAACATAGCGTTGACTGGGCTCGGCATACCAGAACCGAACCCGGTTACAAGGCTATGAACGCTTCGTTGGCTGGCATAGCACAGAATTGCCCTTTGGCCTATTCTTTACCTTTTTGGACCTGTTTTCGATAAGCCGACGGACTTATGCCGACCATTTTTTTGAACACGCGCGTGAAATGACTCTGATCGGAAAAGCCCGTCAGGTACGCAATGTCGGAAGTTAGGTCGCTGTTTTGTCTTTGAGTACGTACACCGTTGCCCTTCCTTCACCCATCCGTTCCAGCATGCCCTGCTGCACCATGTATTGCAGGTCCTTTTTGAGCGTGTTCACCGACAAATCAGGCAGCAGCGCAGACAGATCGCTAACCTTGACAGGTCGATTCGCCTGGAACGACGCAACGACTCGCTGCTGTCGGGCATTGAGATAACCACCTTTATCTTTATACAGCGCATACTTATTGTTTAACCGATCAGTTAACGTTTTCAAACAGTCGAGAAAGAAGATGATCCAATCGCCAATGAGCTCACGATCTGTTCCCCGATGTTGCTGACCCGCCATCAATGCCCGGTAATAATCGGCTTTCCGCTGCTCGATAATATTTTCAAACGACACATACTGGGCGAAGTCGTAGCCCATTTTCAACAACAGCAAGGTTGTCAATAATCGCGACAACCGGCCGTTACCGTCCTGAAACGGGTGAATAGAGAGAAACTCATAGACAAAAAGCCCGATAACCAGAAGCGGGTGAATTTGCTTGTTGCTTAAGGCCGCAGCCACCCACCGGAGCATGTCAAACATCTCCGCTTCGATCAGGTGCGGCGCCGTCGTGTTAAATATGACCCGTTGTGTACCGTCCGGGTAGTTAGCCACAACCTGGTTCGAAAGGGCTTTGTAACTGCCCCGGTGCCGTTGGTCTTTATCGCTATAGCGAAGCAGGACACCGTGCAGCTGCTTTACGTAAGACTCGGTTAATTCGATTGCTTTGGCATGGTCCAGAATCAGATCCAAGGCTTCATAATAGCCAAATACCTCTTGTTCATCGCGGGTTTTAAACTCGGTGACCTTTACACTCCGTACCAGTTTTTCAACCTCCTCATTGGTTAAGATAGCCCCTTCAATGCGGGTGGATGACCCAATACTTTCGATAGTAGCGACTCGCCTTAACTCGCGCAGATAACGGTTATTTTTTTGCTCGATAGCTTCCCATTTCCCCCGAAACGCGTCAATCAGGCCAATACGACGTATTATTTCCTGTGTTGCCGCAAAATCGAACTGGAGCTTGTGCTCAAATATCATATCCGTATTGTATCCGTATTGTATCCGCAAATGTATGATATACCTTGCTAGAAGATAAGCCTGTTGATTACCCGTTGGCCTATTCTTTACCTTTTTGAACCTGTTTTCGATAAGCCGACGGGCTTATGCCGACCACTTTTTTGAACACCCGCGTGAAATGACTCTGATCGAAAAAACCCGTCAGGTACGCAATGTCGAGGAGCGAATGATCGGGCTCGCTGAGCAGTTGGATGGCTTTGTCGATGCGCAGTTTCCGGATGTATTCGCCAAAGGTCAGGTTGTCGAAGTGGGTGGCAAATTCCCGCGACAGGTAGGTCGGGTTTAGTTGCACCGCTTCGGAAAGGGCTTTAAGGCTGATGCCCGCCGGACCGCCGATCCGGTTAGTGTCGATATGGTCCTGAATCAGGGTTTCGAGTTCGCGAATCCAGCCGGGCGTTCGTTTCCGGGCTTTCTTCTGCGACGCCAGGTACGTTGCCATCACCTGAATCAGGCGATTTTCGGTGGGGTTCTGCGTGTGCTTCTCGTGTTGCAGGTACGTTGCCCAGCTGTAGAGCGCATCGTAGAGGACCATGCCCTGCGCCAGCAATTCCTCGTCATTTTGCAGGTTATAGGCCAGCCCGGCCGAGATGGCCCACAGCCCGGCGGCCTGCTCGGCCAGGGCGTGATTATCGGTGTCGGCTCCGCGCACAATGGGTGCTATCGTGTGCAGAGCCGGATCACGCATGTCGTATTTTTTCAGGAAACAATCGAAGGTACAGTCGGTGCCGTAATGCGAAAACTCAACGCCAGGTACGTCGAAGGGCGTTGCGCCCAGGGCCTCAGCTTGGGTCAGCACATCGTCGGCAGGTACAAACACGATCTGGGCGTCGGGGTCGATAAAGCGGCGTATGAGCCAGGGGCAGGCGATGCGGTCAATCTTCGGGCGTTCGCGGGTGATCCAGATCATCACTTACGGAGGAAAGATGCAGTTTACTGCGTTTTTTGCCGTACGCAAAATAGATCGCCAGCCCAATGGCCAGCCAGATGACGAGCCGCAACCAGGTGTCGCCGGGTAGGGAGACCATCATCACGAGGCAGGTCAGAATACCCAGAATCGGCACCACGGGTACCCACGGGGTACGAAAAGCGCGGGGAGCGTCGGGCTGTTTTTTGCGCAGAATCAGAATGCCGATGCAGACCATCACGAAGGCTAGCAACGTGCCGATGCTCGTCATTTCGCCCACTACGCGAATGGGTACAAAACCGGCAAACAGGCCAATGAATACGCACAGCAGCACGTTGGCTTTCCAAGGCGTACGGAAACGGGGGTGCACCTCCGAAAACGCCTTAGGCAACAGTCCATCGCGGCTCATCGAGAAAAACACCCGCGACTGCCCCAGCAGATCGACCAGGATGACAGACGTATAGCCGATCAGAATGGCGCCGATGATGAGTTGTCCCAGCCAGCGGTAGGGCGTTTTTTCGATGGCAATGGCCACCGGTGCCGCGCTGTTTTTAAACTCGGTATAGTTGGCCATACCGGTCATGACGTAGCCGAACAGCACGAACAGAATGGTGCAGACTACCAGCGAGCCAATAATGCCAATAGGCATGTCGCGCTGCGGATTTTTGGCTTCCTGTGCCATCGTGGCCACAATGTCGAAGCCGATAAAGACGAAGAACACGACGCCCGCGCCCCGCAAAACCCCGCTCCAGCCGTATTCGCCGAACGTACCCGTGTTGGTCGGAATGTAGGGCTGATAATTGGCCGGGTCGATATACTGCCAGCCGAGGGCGATGAATACGAGTACGACCAGCACTTTCAGCGTGACCACAATGGCGTTGAAGATAGCCGAACCCGACGTGCCACGAATGATGATACTGGTGATGAGTACTACGATCAACACCGCAGGTACGTTCATAAAACCCGTTACGACCGACCCGTCGGCACCAGTGGCGGTTTCAAACGGCGACAGCATAATTTGAGGCGGAATGTGCAGGCCGTAGTTCCCCAGAAATCGGTTGAGGTATTGCGACCAGCTGATGGCCACCGTAGCCGCCCCGACGGAGTATTCGAGCACCAGGTCCCAGCCGATGATCCAGGCGAAGAGTTCGCCCAGCGTGGCATACGCATACGTGTAGGCACTCCCTGAAATGGGTACCATTGCGGCAAACTCAGCGTAGCATAGGGCACTGAACGCACAACCCACAGCGGCCACCACGAAGGAAAGCGTTACAGCTGGCCCGGCATGGTTGGCGGCGGCGATACCCGTGAGGGAAAATAGGCCCGCGCCAATGATGACGCCAATGCCAATGGCTACTAAGTTGAACGCGCCCAGCGATCGTTTAAGGGTCGATGAGTCACTAGCCGCGGCTTCCTGCCGCAGTCGTTCAAGCGATTTAATGCGCATAGGTACGTTGAGAAATAGCTATTAACGGGTCAGCAAACCTGCGTCGAGCACGAATTGGGAACCGGTGATGTAGCGTGCCCCGTCGGAGACCAGGTATAGCACCATCGCCGACACGTCTTCTGGTTCAACCCAGGGAACCGGCAATAAATTTCCCGCCGACCGCTCGGCAATTTCCTGCGTGGTGGTGCCTTCCAGCGCCGCCAGTCCGTCGTTCATGGGCGTATTGACGCCCGTGGGGTGGATGGAATTGACGCGTATGTTGTAGGGTGCCAGCTCGATAGCCCATGATTTGGTGAGGCCAACGAGCCCCCATTTCGAGGCGGCGTAATGGCTCAGGCGATTCATACCCCGCAGACCGGCGATGCTCGAATTGTTGAGAATAACCCCCGATTTCTGTTCCATCATCACCGGAATAACGCGCCGCGCCACCAGCCAGGCCCCCTTCAGGTTGATGTCGAGCATGGCATCCCAGGCGTCTTCGGTGAGTTCGTGCGCCAGTCCGTAGGCACAGATACCCGCGTTGTTGAAGAGAATATCGATCCGCCCGAATTCAGCCATCGCCTGCTCCACCGCGCGGGTCACGTCGGCGTCGTTCCGCACATCGCCCGTCACGGGCAAACAACCCGCCCCTAAGGCTTCCACATCCACTTTCAACTGCGTCAGTTCGTCGGCTGAGCCGAAGGTGTAGGCTGGGTACGTCAGGTTTTGGGCGACGTCGAAGGCGACGATATTGATGCCTTCGTTGGCTAACGCCAGCGCTACGGCCCGGCCCTGTCCGTGGGCGGCACCTGTGATGAAGGCGACTTTAGGGGTGGTCCGGTTTTCAGACGAGTCAGGCATGATGGGAAGATTGGGTTAAGGGCAAATAAGGATAGAGGTACTCATCAATGCTGACATGCAGCACGTTATTCATCAGGTTCGTGGCGATCATCTGCCCGGCGAAGGCAACAAGGGTAACGATTTCCGGTGCCAAAAACCGCTGCCGGATGGGATCGTAGACCTCGTCAGGTACGTCACCCCGGTTTTGGGCAATGGCGGCGCCGAAGTCAAGCAGGTGTTGCTCGTCGTCGGTCAGGTGCAGGTCTTCGGGCCGCTCACCGTTTTGAATGATGATCTTGCGGAAAAACGTGGTGCAAAGCGGGCAGTTACTCGCTTCTGAAATTGCGTGCGCAAACAGATACGCCGACCGCTCGCCCATGATGCCGATAACCGCGTGATACAACGGATACCATTGCATATACACGTCGAACGCCAGCGGCGAATGGCTCAGCGTGGCTTTCATGTTGGTAATCCGCGAGCCGGGGTAATCGTCAATGTGCCTAGCCCAGGCGGCTTTGAGCGCATCGGAAGCGGCAGATTCGGGTAGCGGGTCAATGCGGGGTGTCATAGCGTTCTGTCCGTTTTTAGGATAACGAGTAATGGCAAGTTACGACCGAAGCCTCTACCCTACCACGTTCATTCCCTCAACCTATCGGTTACGAGCCAAGCAGCGAAATGGGCACGTCCTTCCCAAAGCTGTCGCGCAGGGCGACCCGGGCCGCGTGGTAGCCACACATCCCGTGTACGCCTCCCCCCGGCGGGGTGGCCGACGAGCAGATATACACGCCCGATTTGCCAGTCTGGTAGGGCGACAGGCTCAGCGTAGGCCGCGTGAACAGCTGCCGCCAGTCGATGATGCCGCCGTTAATGTCGCCCCCCACATAATTGGGGTTCCAGGCCTCGACCTGTGCCGTATTCATCGTATGTCGGGCCAGGATGCGGTCGCGAAAACCAGGCGCGAATCGCTCGACCTGCCGTTCGATTACGCCGGTCATGTCGATGGTCGAGCCGTTGGGTACGTGGCAATAGGCCCAGGCGGTGTGTTGGCCAGCGGGAGCCCGCGTCGGGTCAAAACGGCTTTGCTGCGCCAGCAACACATAGGGCCGGTCGGGGTGGCCGCCGTCGTAGGTTTGCTGTTCGGCGAGTACAATTTCTTCCAGCGTGCCGCCGAGGTGGATAGTACCCGCCTGCCCGCAATCGGAATTGGTGAACGGGATAGGGCCGTCGAGTGCCCAGTCGATTTTGAAAATGCCGGGGCCGTAGCGGTAGTGTTCCAGTTGCTTCCGGTAGATGTACGGAAACCCGTCGCCCACGATACGCAGCAATTGTTTGGGCGTCAGGTCGAAGAGCACCACGCGCGATTTGGGCAGATCGGCCATTGAGCGCACCGGCCGATCGACTACGATCTGGCCACCCAGCGATTGCAGGTACGCCGCCAGCGCGTTGGCAATCTGCTGCGAGCCGCCTTTGGGCATGGGCCAGCCGGACCCGGATTCGGCGCGTTGGTGCCCCGCCGCCATCAGTACCAGCGCAATCGCCGAGGTGGTGAGGTTGGTAAGGGGCTGAATGGCATGTGCCGCCATCCCCGCCAGCAGGCCCCGCGCTTCGGTGGTCTTGAACCGACGGGCCAGGTACGTTGCCGGTAGCAGTGCATCGAGACCAAACGAGGCCAGATCGATCGGATGGTTCGGGAAGCGCAGGGGCCCCAGCAGGTCGGGGGCCAGCGTGGTCCAGTGTGCCACAATCGGCTCAAAAAGCGACCGGTACGTTGCCGCATCGGAGCCCAGCCGTTGGGCCGTTTCGGCCACGGACCCCGCCAGCACGGCCGCCCCGCCCCCATCGAACGGATGAGCCGCCGCAACGGGTGGGTAGATCCACTCCAGCCCGTAGTCGGCGAGGGGTAGCTGCTGAAACAAGGGCGAGCCCGCCGCCAGCGGATGAATCGCCGACCCCATGTCGTGCACAAAGCCGGGCAGCGTGAGCTGTGCCGACCGGGTGCCGCCCCCGATGGTGTCGCGGGCTTCCAGCACTACCACCGACAGCCCCGCTTTCGCCAGCACAATGGCCGCACTCAGGCCGTTCGGGCCCGCGCCCACAATCACCGCATCGTAGTTAGTTTCCGCCATTGTTTGCGCACCCGCCGGGCCCCACCAGCCTACCCAGACAGGTGCGACTGTGGGGCGTGTTCATCAATATACACAACGAAAATCGTTGGCGCGTTTAATCCTGAATCCGCTTGGCAAACCGGTGGTAAAAGGGAGTTCGGCTGCTGGCATCCTTGGGCTGGTAGTCGCCCGTAATGATAGGGATGTACATCACCCGGCGGCGGCTGGCGGCACCAATGTGCGGCGACTGTTCTACGCGGTGCCACAGGTTGCCGTCGTGGATGGTGAGGTCACCCGCCTCGATGTCGAAGCCCACTTCGCGGCGATCGGGCCGGTGATCGATAAACTGCCGTTTGCGGAAGAGCGTCAGCAGCGTGCTCTGGCGGTGCGTGCCGGGCAGCACCCGCAACCCCCCGTTCGATTGGGGGCAGTCGTCGAGGTGCAGTCCCACGTTGAGCATCGGCCGGATGCGCCCCCCCAGAAACAGATCGCGAGGGCTATCGGTATGCCAGCCCATGCGTGAGAAGCTCGACTCCGATGCCCGCACGTAATGATTGACCACCAGCCCGTCTTTCTCCTGAGGGCTAATCCGACCCGCGTAGGGCGTCAGGAGTTGGGTAAGCGCCTGCAGACGTTCGTCGGACAGGAACTCCGTCAGCAGCGGGCTGTAGTGCGACGTAAACGCAAACCGCTGCACAATCCGGCGTCCGGTTTCGTCGTAGCCGAATTTGATGGGCGTTCCGTTGATCTTATCGAGACAGTCGGCCAGCCATTCCGCTTCAATCCGCTCAATATCAGCCAGAAACGACTGCACCGTAGAGCGGTCAACGAACTGTTTGATGTGGAGATAGCCGTTGCGGCGAAAGAAGTCAAGTTGCTGGGTGGATAGGAGTTCGTGGAGTTGAACCGGAGAGTCGGTGATGGTCAGCATGCGGATGAATTAGTTAAGCGCCTTCGGAAACAGACGCACATAAAACGTATAGACGTAACAACCGGCGCAGAAGCCAACCCCAGCTTCCAGGGCGGCAAATACCGCCAGCACGGCTGTCGGGATAAGGCTTGATATACCCGCCAGCTGCAACCCGGCAATGAGCAGGGCGAAGCCCAATCCAATGCGGGCGGCAAAGCGTTTGGGCGCCAGATCGGTGCCTTTATAGGGCAGTTTTGCGGCGCTGATGAGTTGGTCGGCCACGTACCCCAGCGGGCTGTAGCGCCCCCACGTTGAACTGCGCAGCCCAAAATCAATCAGTAACAGCAGGGGCAGCATCAGGCTACCGGCCCATAGCGACGCCGTCAGGAAGTAAACAATGGCGATTGTCAGCACCAGCCCAGCAATCAGCCGTACTTTGGTTTCGTTGACCTGAACGCCATCCGTTGGACAAATGAGGTTATTGCTCATATTGGTTGGCTAATTAGTGGTTACCGTACCGTTTCTCGCCCGCCCGAACGGCAGTAGCCAGTCGGTTTTGGCTGGGGGGCAACGGGCAGGTGGCAAAAGGCGTAAAGGCGCAGGGCGGGTTGATACTCTGGTTGAAATCCAGCACGACATTACCCTGTTCATCGGGGAGGTCGGCATACAAAAAACGGCCTGATCCATAGGTATCGCGAGTATTGGTTTGGTCACCAAACAGAATAAACAGCTTCCGGTCGCCTTCCCTGACGGCATCGAGCCGGTAAGTTTTTCCCTGATGATCGAAGACCAGCGTACCGGCCAGCGGCTGCTGCGACGTTTGGCCCGTTACGTCCAGAATCGGGATGGTGCGCGGCGCGGTTGGGCGCTCCAGGTGGGCCGTCACGCGCCAGCTTTCATCAGCCGGAAACCGCTCGATACCCGTAAACGCCTTCAGTAGTGGGCTGGATAGATCGCGCAGCCGAACGGCATACCGATCGCCGCGTTTGATGACAAACCAGCGCAGCGACCCATGGCTCAGCGTGATTGGCTTCGTCAGTTCCGGCGAGAAGATGGTTTTCGTGGTCAGCACGGGCTCGCCATCGGCCAGGACGGTAGCACCAGGAGCCGCCTCAAACTGTACCGACCCCTTCGCCAGCCGGAACGTACCCAGCTGAGCCGGCGCCCGGTCGGCGGGGAATGTCAGATCGTTTCCCGGATCGGTACCCGCTTCATTGGCTCCCTCTTTGAGCCAGAACAGCCCCGCCAGATTCAGCCAGCCGGTTTCGCTCCGCAATGATTCAATCCGTTGCTGATGCCAGACCTCGAGCCGCTGCCGATAGGTCGGCTCATCGGACCGGAAGCCGATGAGGGCCAGGCAGGCCAGCCCCCAAAACCAGAAAAAGGTGCGGGCGTAGGGGTTGATCGGGCCCGTTTCGATGATCATCTCGTCCATGGCTTAGTCGTTGTTTAGTTCGTTGATGCTCACCACACCCCGGATAGCGCGCAACTGCCGTTGCAGCACGGTCCGGTGGGTTTCGTCGGGTACGTCGACTGTCAGGCAGCCCGTTACCCGCACGCCCGCCTGCACCTCAAAGGTCATTCCCAGGATGCGGCAGCGGTCGTCTTGCGGCACCGCCTGCGTGATGTCGTTGACGAAACTCGGGCGGTCGAAACCGGTGATGTAATAACTGGTTCGTGCGCCCGCCAAAGCCACATGAGCGGAGCGGGTGGCCCGCCCGCCCGACAGCGTTGCCTGTGTTGCTGGTTGTGTTGCGTTCATTGGACTCAAAACAAGCTTTAGACTATATAATCTATCTATTTAATAGATTTATTCTTTAAAGAAATAAGCCAGTGTGGATCTGACTTACGGGAAAGCCTCTACAGCGACAACTGCCGTAGTGGCTATGGGACAAAGTTGGTATGTGATTTTATAGGATGCAAGAAATAGCTAAAAAAATGATTGTCAGCCATTTATACATTAGTCTATCTACTTTGCGGACTAAATATATAGTACCCTGATTATTAATCACTTTTCGCCAGACACACCCACGCCTGTCGCCTGTGTTTCGGGCAGCGCATCCATCAAAAAATTTCGGGTCATACCGAACAACCGCGCGCTACGCAGGCCCAAACCGTTCAGGTACGTTCAATACGGGGTGGCCAGTACCGGCCATGCCGGGGGCGGGAGTCGGTTAGTTACGGTCGCTATTGGCGTGTTTCGGGCGGGAGAAGGGCGGCTGACGCAGTAGTTGGAAGGCGTTTTCGTCGCCCAGCAACACGGCCCGCCGAAGGTCGCTCTCGGCCTGACTCAGTTGCCGTAGTTCCACGCGGGCCAGCGCACGCCAGCGATAAGCGTCGGGGCGTTCGTCGCGGATGTGCCAGACGGCTTTGTCGAATTCCCGGAAAGCCTCGGTGTACTGCTCTACCCGGTAGAGCGCAATACCCCGGTCCAGATAACAGTCGGCCAGCGTATTATCGCGGTTGACGGCCTGCGTGAGGTCGTAGATGGCAGAGAAGTGATTTTCCAGCAACAGCTGACACTTACCCCGATAGGCATACGCCACCGCCGATTGGGGGTGTTTCTGCACGGCATCGTTGAAGTAATCAAACGCCGCCTCGATCTCGCGGTTTTTCACCAGTTGAATCCCCGGCAGAAACCGCTTCATGTCTTTTTCGGAGGCTGTTTCATGGTCGATCAGATAGTACCGGAGCACCAGGTAAACGACAAACAAAAAGCCCAGCAGTATAACCTCCATACCACGCTGTTCCTACGATTTACGAATAGCTAAATTACGCACATCCCCACACATTATGGGCGTTAAAACTAGTTTTCTGGTCAACTGGTCGGGTCGGGTCAGGCCAGTGTTTGCCGGACGGCTTTGGGCAGCCCCGCCACCACCAGTTCGTATGAATGATCGATCAACTCGCGGATAAGGCTATCGCGCAACGAACCATCCGAGGTGACCGTGTTCCAGTGCCGTTTATTCATGTGAAACGCCCCTTCGATAGCCGCATGTTCGTCGCGCAGCAGCACGGCCCGCTCCGGATCGCACTTCAGGCTTACGCGCATCGGGCGGCTATCCATGTCGCTGAGGGCAAACATTTTCCCCGCTACCTTGAACACAAGTGTTGTTTCGTCAAATGGAAGCGACTCGGTGGTGGCGGGTTTGCTCAGGCAATAGGTGCGGAGTTCGTCGAAGCTCATCGGAAAAAGGCGCGGTACAGCATCACCAGCAAACAGAATAGGAACATGATGATGGAGATCCGGTTGATGCCGTGCATCATGCGGAGGTTTACGCTCGTGGGCTGATTGGGATCGGGTTTGCGAAACACCCGCAGGAAGTAATTAAACACCGGCCCAATCTTGAGATAATCAGTTAAACGGCTCACAGAAAGTGTGTTTTAAAGTTCGACTGCCGGATGAGCAACCGTGTTCCGTTGAGCGCGGCCTCACCCATTCCTATAGCGTTTTAGCGAGCGAAAAGGTTTACCCGCCCCACAAAAATAGGGCATCAAGCCCTCTGTGCCTTCGTGGCCATCGGTCGATCTGATGAGCGCCCCCCTACCCGGCGCCCCAAATGGGCCAGATAATCAATCGAGCCAGCCAAACCACCCGCCAGTTAGTTATGTCTGATGGGCCTGTGCGCGTTCCTCTGAGGCTATTGCGGCGCTTTTCAGGTACGTAACGGCAGCAACAGAGCGGTTCATGTGCCGCCTTCGTTGCCTCCTACGTAGCCTTTGCGACTTTACGCACCTGCCTGTTGGCGGTTTCGATGACTAGCCTCACCTTGATATACGGTAAACAACACCTTTATGATGAATCGCTACGTACCTGTTGCCTTTGCCCTAATAGCCCTGCCCTTTCTGGTTGCCCTGCGCGCCTCGGATGTGCTGAACGACATTGGCGTGACAATGACCGACGTGCGTACAGGTACGTTACAGAGTCTGCGCCGAGAAGGCGTGTTTATGTTCTCGCCAAATTCGGCGATACGGGCAGCCGCCGCACGGATTCCCATAGGCTCCCGCGCGGCTACCGTACAGATGCTGGGGAACGTGGTGCGTAGCTATGTCGAGTCAGACGCGTTCCGGCACGATTACCAGCAGGCGCTCCGGGATCAGTCACCCGACGATGAAATCCACAGCACGCCTGATGTTGGTAACCAGCCAATCCAACCAACCGACTCCGAGGCGGCTATCAACGCTCAGGCGACCGCCATGCAACAGGCTTATCTGCACCTGAACCCCGCTACGCTCTACAGTGCCATTACGGCGCAACTGCCTCAGATGGAAGCCGAGCTTGCCACGCTTCAGGGCGACGACCGGCGACTGATGCAACAGCATATCACCGAAACCAACCGGATGCTGGCTGCCTGCGCGGGCCAACCGGCCGAGTTTAAAAAGCAATACCTGGCTTATCAGCTTCAGCAACTGCGGCAGAGCGCCCGGAAACCGGCTGACGGTGGGCTGGCGAAAGCGACACCCCACACCGCCCGGCCCCGCAACGCGAAAGCGCTACCGGCCTCCCAACGGGCTGTTCAGCCTTTATTGAAGAAGCAATTGGCGGCTTTCGTGGCTCTTTGCAACGACGTAGATTTTAACGCTAAACTGGTCGCCAACGAAACGGGTCAGGAGTTTGCCAACCCGGCTTACCGGGCCAAATCGGCCAACTGGAAATTGCTGTTTCGCATGGGCAAGGAGCCGGTCATGGCCGCGCGGGCCTTCGCCCAGTCGTGGCTGGCCGACTTAGGCTGATTGGCTTGTGGCTACAGGTTATTGCTAATCCTGTAGCCACAAACCCGGCATCA
Source organism: Fibrella musci (assembly GCF_041321105.1). Taxonomy (NCBI): domain Bacteria; kingdom Pseudomonadati; phylum Bacteroidota; class Cytophagia; order Cytophagales; family Spirosomataceae; genus Fibrella; species Fibrella musci. The sequence goes on from NZ_JBGGWD010000005.1 coordinate 56,874, forward strand.
GTTGGTTACCCGAACGCGGTTGGGGTGTAGGCAATCCTGCCAGTAGTCGACGATTACCTTCAACTGGTGGCGAATCTGTTGAATATCGCTTTGCTTCTCGAAGAACCCCTGAATCGTGAGTTCATAGGCCTCGTCGACCAGCGGCTCGTAGGCGGGGTACGTGAAGAAGATAAACGGGATGGCTTTCTTTTTCAGACGCGGGTCCTGCTCGATCTGGCGACGAAGTTCCAGCCCGTTCATACGGGGCATGGCCACCTCCGAGATAATCAGGAAGGGTTTTTGCTCGGTTTTCTGCAGGTAATCAAAAGCGGTCTCGCCATCGTTGAACAGCAAAACAGGGTGGTCGGGGGCTAACTCTTGAAGGATAGGCTTCAGGAGGTCCTGATCGTCCTGATCACTGTCGATAAAGAGAATGGGTTGGCTGGCGTTCATTAAGGCGAAACTCAGGTTGAAAAAGTACAACCCAATTCGCCCCAATTTCGCCCATCAACTGAGCCTATGGTCAGAATTAGCTTGCCACGGCGGTCGGTTCGAGCCAGCGGCCGTCTTCCCGAATCAATTCAATGAGCTCGTCGACAGCCCGGGCGGCCGATACTGATTTCTTCACCACCTGCTGCCCCCGGTACAGCGCGATCTTGTCGCGACCGATGCCCACGTACCCATAATCGGCATCAGCCATCTCGCCGGGTCCGTTCACGATACAGCCCATGATCCCGATCTTGACGCCTTTCAGGTGGTCGGTCCGCTGCCGGATCGTGGCCGTGGTTTCCTGCAAATCGAACAGCGTACGGCCGCACGACGGGCACGAGATGTATTCGGTTTTGGTGATGCGGGTGCGGGCGGCCTGCAAAATACCAAACGCCAGCCCGTTCAACTGTTTCAGTTCGTCGAGGTCGTCGGTGCGGGTGCTACACAGAAGTACGCCATCCCCAAAGCCATCGATCAACAGCCCGCCCACGTCCGTGGCGGCGTAGAGCGGCAGGTGTTCGGCAGGTACCCCGCCGGGGTTGGGCAAGCTTGGGTAGCCGCGCTGAATCACCACGGGGAGGGTCAGTTTACGGTCGGCGAGTTCGATAAATAGCCGCCGCAGTTCGGGCATGGCGTGGGTGTTGTCGGTATGCACGATTCCCACCACGTTGCGATCCTGCCGCAACGCCTCAGCGAGTTCGTCGTTCAGGTCAAGCAACGAAAACCGCACGAAGTTGAGCCGGAAGTGCAGGCCCTGCGACTGATGGCGGGCGTGCAGGTATTCGGCGGCCGTCAGCATCGGCAACGCGTTCATCCCGTCGGCGTGGCTGCGCCAGGCGGCATAGTCGACAATCTCTTTCAGGCCGTTGGGCAGCATAAACTGCGCCGGCTTGCTACCCGTGTAGAGGTAGTCGGCGCCAAGGTCGTTCATGGCCCATTTGTCGGGGACGGGCAGGTAAAAATGGCCTACTGCTTTCAGCACGTCGGTTTCGTTGACCACCGTGTGGCTGTAGTCGGCAATGACCCTGGGTACGTTGCTGCCCCCGAAATTGGCGACCTCGCTCGTTTGCCGCCGCGTGTACTGGAACGGATCGTAGGGCAGCGGCTGGGTGAGGTCGGGAATGGCGTCGGCGGTCTGGGCGCGGTTGGTATAGCGGTCGATCAGCGCTTTGGCCACGGGCGCTTCAAATTCGGGTTCTTCCGTCAGCGACACGCGCACGGTATCGCCCAGCCCATCTTCGAGCAGCGTACCGATGCCCAGCGCTGATTTGATGCGGCCATCTTCGGCCTCGCCCGCCTCCGTCACGCCGAGGTGCAGCGGATAGGGTTTCAGGCCCTCTTCGGCCAGCCGTTGCACCAGCAGCCGGTAGGCCTGCACCATCACCTGCGGGTTGCTCGACTTCATCGACAGCACGATGTTGTAATAATTCTCAGCCTCGCAGATGCGCAGGAATTCGAGCGCCGACTCCACCATGCCAACGGGCGTGTCGCCGTAGCGGCTCAGAATCCGGTCGGACAGGGAGCCGTGGTTGGTGCCGATCCGCATGGCCGTACCGTACTCTTTGCAGATGCGCACCAACGGCAGGAATTTCTCCCGGATGCGCTCCAGTTCGGCCGCATAAGCCGCGTCGGTGTAGTCGATGTGCTCGAACCGCTTCCGGTCGGCGTAGTTGCCGGGGTTGATGCGGACTTTCTCCACCAGTCGCGCGGCCAGTTCGGCGGCGTTGGGCGTAAAATGGATGTCGGCAATAAGCGGCGTTGTGTAGCCCCGCGCCCGCAGTTCTTTCCGAATGTTATCGAGATTCTGGGCCTCTTTCACGCTCGGCGCCGTAATGCGGATATACTCGCAGCCCGCCTCGATCATCCGGATGCTCTGCGCCACCGACCCCGCCGTATCCATGGTGTCGATGGTGGTCATCGACTGCACGCGGATGGGGTACTCCGAGCCCATAGGTACGTCGCCGATGTTGACCGTAATGGTCTGGCGGCGGCTGTACTGGGTGAGGGAAGGCGCGTAAAGGGCGGGTGAGGCCGCGGGTACGTCGTTCGAGAAAGCGTTGGTCAGAAAATCGAGCATAGAGGTGGCAATTGGGGCACCGCATTGGGACACCACAAAGGTAACACAAACGCGGGCAAGCCTGTTCGCCTGGCTGCTGGCCGCGGCAGCAACGGAGCGGCAGGCAGTACGCTAGGCTGGATCAGCGGCATGCTTTCGACCACTAATGCCCGTGGCACAGCCATAAAAATAATCGTCGAGCTGCACCATTAACCCGTAGCGTTCAAATACCGCCCGGGCTGCTTTCGCGTTGGCAAACCGGTCGGTATACTCCCACAGCATGCGGTAATCACTGGGATTGCCCAGGAATACGTTTCCCAACAGGGGGATCATTCGTTTCAGATAAAACCGGTACAACCAGAGCAACAGCTTGTTGGGTGGCTTCGAAATCTCGATAAACGAAAACTGGCCTTGTGGCTTCAGAATCCGGCTCGTGGTTTTTGCCAGGGCCTCCAACTGCGCGCCATTGAACGTTTTGAGGCCAAACGCACAGACAACCACATCAAACTCGCCGGACGACAGGTCACTGGCTAAAATGTCCTGATTCAGGACGGTGAATCGGCTGTTGAATTGCTGTTCATTTTTCTGACTGCTTACCCGGTGCATTTCTTCCGAAAAATCCAATGCCGTGAAGGTAGCCCTCGGGTACCGATCGAGCAGAAGCGCCCAGTTTTCACCCAGACCCGATAGCAGGTCGATTACCCGAATGGGGCGCTCATCTGTCGGCAACCGGCGAATGAACTGGTTGCGCCAGCGTATCGAAAACCCAAACGACGTGATGAAATTCATGCGCTCATACGAGCCCGACATGCGGTTGAACAGGCGCTTCACGTAAGCAGGTTCGTAGATATTATCGCAGCTATTACCATTGATATCGTCCATGTACAAAAATGAATGCAACGAAATTGATTAACAAGCTACGTTAGTAGTTACCTGACGATCGCTCGTCAGCGCATATGGCTTATGCGTCAGGGCCTGTTTTGATCACGAACGCATTTAGCTCGACCATCTTACCCTCGTGAAAACGCCAGACATCGCAGTAGGCGTACCGGACCGGCTGCCCGTCCTCGTCCTTCATGATGATGTCGCCAAGGGCCGTTAGAAAATCGCCCTCGGCGATCATGTTCGTGACCGTGAAGTTGGGCGGCTCGTGGTTTGTCGTCTCGAGGTAGTGGCGCACGGCGTCCTTGCCCCTAAGGGTTGTTTCGCCGACGTAGGTCCATTCCGTATCGTCGGAGCAGAACGCCAGAAACCCGTCCAAATCGCCTTTGGCGATAGCGGCGTTCGCCTTTTCTAAGATCGTTTTGTTGTCTTCTGCCATGGCATTGTCACCCATTACAAGCCATTTCTGGCTTTTCTGAGGTAACGCGTTGACGCGGGGTCTGGTTATTCAACCTACCTAACTGGCCGGGCTGCACTGTCGGCCCGAACCCGGCAACGACGCAACAGGCTGTCTTCCGAACCGGCTCATTCGGTAAGAGGGCTGGCCATTATTTCAGCCGGAGACCAACCGACGTCAGTGACTGGCTTCGGTGGTTTTGCGTTCGTTGAAAAAGTCCAGCGCGATCTGGCAAAGCCGCTCACTATGCTGCTCCGGCATGTCGTGGCCTGTGTTCGGGTAGATACACAGTTGGCCTTGTTTCAGCGAGCGAAATAAGTCGATGCTATGTTCTAACCGGATCATGTCCCGATCGCCGCGAATGAGGAGCACCGGCACCGCAATGCTGACCAGCTTCGCGTCGGGCACTTTGCTTTCCCTTGCCCACATTTTTTGGTTGTCTTCCCAGAATTTGACCCATTTCTCGGGTTGGGGATTCAGCCGCTGATAGTGGTTGAGCCAGTCTTTGTCTTCTTTTACCGCTTCGACGGTGTATTCATTCAACAGGTCACGCCCTTCCTGCGTTAGCCCGCTGGCTTTCGAGTTGGATGCCCCGCTGACCACTTTTTTCACTTTGTCGGGCCGGTTGGCCGCCAGTAACAGGGCCGTGTTGCCGCCCATGCTCCACCCCATCACGTAGACACTGTCCAGTTGCAGCTTGTCAATCAGGGCAGAGCCGTATTCGGCCAACAGGTCGCCGCTCAGACTGTCGGCCTGCTCGGAGCGGCCATGTCCGGGTGCATCGGGTGCGATGACCCGGAAGTGCTTCGACAGTTCCGGAATAAGGGAGCTGACCGTTTCGATGGAACCGAGGCCCTGATGAAGCAGCAACAACGGCGTTCCGCTGCCGTATTCCTCGTAGTACAGCTTCGTGCCGTGGAGGGTCAGGTACGTTCCGTGGTTGGAACCGTATTGACTAGTTTTTGCCGCCTCGTCTGTATGCGTACAGGCCGCCAGCAGGAGACTTAGCAGCAGGCAGTAAGCGATCGGTTTTATGTCCATTCGTTGGCCAAACAGGCATGGTGGTCTCCTAATCGGAGATGCCTGTTGGGGGTAACGAGTACCGCCTGTGGTGAATGGTTGTAACGAGCCGTGTTTTATTCGTTTAACACCGACGGCATTGCTGGCAGGCGAGCAACGTCACTGGACACACGTACCTGAACCGTAACACCCCCTTTGGTTGGCTGAGCACTTGACGTTGAGACGTACTTCCTGCCGCCCGCCTACGTACAGTAAGGCAAGCTCATGGAGTTAGGCCTCAAATCACGTTTTGTCTGGCGTTGAGTTCTTTCTTTATGGCTTTTAAATTGCTCCAGTTTAAAAACAGAATGGGCATCAACGCAAACGGAATTACCCCCAGCCCCATGCTCGTTGCATCAAGTCCTTTTTTGCGGGCCAACAGTACGACCATAACGAGCAGGGCCGAAAGCGCACCAGCCAGCATACCCGTTGCGAGTTCTGTTGTTTTTTTGTGTTTAAGCAATGCTTCATTGCTCATCTCTTCAATTTTTTGACTTTTCATACAACCGATTTAGTATTAAGAAAACGGAACTTCAGTGAGAGCATTTATTCTTTCGCTGAGCCGGGGATAGATACACCTTTTCATTGCTTATTATGTTTGCAAAACGCTCCAGGGGGCTGATGGAGGCCACGACTTAGCCCAAACCACCTCAACGCCTTCGCTACCTTTTCACAATCAGTTTTGTTGCGCCCTCCAATGTAGCTTTCCTCATGTGATTCTTGTCTACCACTACGTGGACAGCAGAGCTAATCGACGACGCACGGCATCTGCTTGGGGTACGTTCCTAACCAAAACGACGGGCGTTTTGTGCCGTTGCGAGCGCAAAGCTAGGTACGTTGCTGGCCCATGTTTGGCTTGTCGGCGGGCCGTTGAAACCACCGCTACCTCGTACAATACAGAATAGTTGTATGATAAAAAAACGTGTCTTTCGTCAACGACCAAATGTAACCTAAACTCTTGTGCATGAAAATTTGATGTTCAACTGTTTTATGAAATCGAAATCATTAATCCATTTAATATCAAGATTATCGCACACATTTGGGATTTTAATCTTCGTTGAATTTGCGGCTGTAACTTTCTCTTCTTTTGTAACCACGATAGCCTGCTCATTCATAGCATGAGCAATCACCCAAGGATCAGCAAGAGACCTACCTTTTTTATTATCAACTAGTTGTTGATGCAATGGATTTGAGCTGTAAATTGATCTAAGGCAAGTTATTACAGACGAATTTGTTTTTCGAACAGGTATTCGGCTTGTTTTCAGCCATTCAGAAAGGTCATCCTCTGTATTTACTATCTCGTCAAAAACCTGTTCAGCAATAAAAATTCGACCGCTACTACCCAAGCTTATTAATATATCCCAATATCCGGGACAAAACGTTGGTGAGTAATATTTTTGCCATGCTTCAATGAGTACATTAGCATCCAAGCAATAACTTTCTCCTGATGTACTCATTTGTATAGTTGTGCTTCTAATTTTTGGAATTTGTTAACGTGAACATTGAGCAAACTGCTAGCCAAAGTGGGTTCAATCCGACCTCCACGAAAGGCATCAAGAACTGTTTGAGTGAACAGTCTGCTATTCCTGTTTAGCTGAAGAAGGTAATAGTCAGGTCCTCCACTACTATTCTTTTGTCTAGCTTTTCTTTCCTCCTCACGCTTGATAAACTCCTTAAAAGCTGTATCAGCTTGTGTTCTAAGCTTTGAGTAGGTGGGTGCAGAAATAATGCTAAGATTTAAAGCTCTAACAATCATAGCTACTGAACTTACTCCTAGCGACCTCGAAGCTTGAAAAACATTGTTATAGTCTTGTAATTTTTGAGGGCCAATACTTTGAAGTATCTCTTTTGGCATCAAGGCGTTAGCGGCTACCTCGTTACAGAAAAGCTCAACCGGATGAAACTTATCTCTGTCTTTCTGAACAATATCTATTGCATTCGATACACCAGTTGCTGCAATCCAGATGTGGGCTAACTCATGAACAAAAGTAAAAAGTTGCGGTGCGTTCCAATCATCAGAATTAATAAAAACGAATGGAGCAAAAGGATCAGCAATAGCAAATCCCTGTAACTCATCTGAATCTAATTTAAGCCTAGAATGTATGAAACTAGTTCTAGAAACAAATACGCCATTAACCTCAGCAGAACCAATCCACTCTTTAATGGGATTGTTAGTTTTGTAGCTGCTTGGATTAATTTTTAGAGTTTCAAGAATGTCTTTTGCAACTTTTGCAGGGTCGGAGTTTAATGTAAAGCGTCCGACAAAAGGTAATTTGGCGTCGCCATTTTCAGCATGTAGATCACTCAACCAAGCTTGCTTTTGTTGTATCTCCCGAATTATAAAAACAGATGATGTAGTTAGTGGTTTAGAGCCTGGCTTCCTAAAATCTTGTAATGGCTGGAAATCCCTAGGTATGTCAGGTAGAAAAAATAAAGCAAATGGCCTCTTGTAGTGCTTTGCTAATTCTTGGGCTTGCCTAATTGTGGGCTGATCTACGCCATCTTCCCATGATTGCAGTTTTTCAACAGACACGGAGATTTTAGCAGCAGCAATTTCTTCGGACATACGTGCCGATTCTCTTGCCCATTTTAGTATAATAGGTGTTATAAAAGCTTCGTCAGCCATCGCTAGCAAATCTATATATAGCCTTCTATATAATCATTATCGTAACGAAAAAAAGATAAAATTCATTACTATACAGTTGCTTATTCGTTCTGTCGCAGGTAGTTGGGGCAAATCACCGCCTCCGCAACGTGCTTAACCCAGGTGATTCGTGTCGGCGGGGACGTGTCTAGGCCGGGGTTCGCTCACGAGTGGCTGGCAAATAGCCGCAACGTGCTGTTTTACAGAATATTCCTGTCCGCCGAGACGTGCTTACGCCGTGACGCGTACGCCTTACACGGACAAGCAGCAACCCCCCTGAGTGTTGATGGATGAGGGCGCTACATGCCTGAACAATCGAAACTTGCAACCTTTACACACTCATTATGTTGGGCTGAACACTTGCCTTTGAGACGTGCGGCCTGTCGACGGAGAGCTGCCCCGGCGCAGAGCGAACAACAACGTACCCAATCCAATTCTGTACTGACGGCGAAGCTAGTTAACTAACCTTCTTCTATACCGAGACTATATGTCTAAACGCGCTGCCTGTCGCCAGCGAATAGCAAAGGAGAAAAGTACAAGTCGACAATATTAAATTTTGAAACACAGATATTATTTGTCTGGCCTTCTTCTCCTTTTTTTAGACAATATACTTTTTAGAAGTTGCTCTTCTTCTGGAGTGAGTTCATCTTCAGAATAATCAACACCTTCAGCAGTACTAGTGTGATTTTTACTGGATTCACCTTCAGAAGTATCAATATCAGGACTATTTAATAATTTTGGCTCAGGGGCCATTAATTTTCTTGGGCTGTATGTTGAATGTTGTTCAAACTCAGGCAAAATCGCACCAGCTAAAATAAAATCATTAGCTCCTGTAAAAATATTTCTTCTTAAAATTTCAGCTTGCTCCCTTCCTATTTTCTCCTCTTTTTCAAGAGTATTGATATTTTCAATGACTGGTAAAGCTTTAGTAATCAGATCTATGCGTTCGTGAAGTTTCTTTTCTCTATAAAATATTACTCTATCCCAAAGTCCTATAATTAATTCCTTTAACGAGGTAACTACTTTTGCCGCGCCTAAAAAGTCAAAAGATTTATCGCTGCCTGAATCGATAGCTACAACGCTTAAGTCGTTTTCATTGTGTCCTAAAATTTGCGCTATAGTTTCATAAAAGAGATTAACACTACTAAGGGCTTTTATCAAACGTTCAGGATGTGATGCTTCTTTATTTTCTTCAGGAAGAATAATTGTAATAATTTCTTGATTATCATATGGGTTGTAGTCAACAGATACTTGGTTGTTAGTGCGTTGTATATAATCAACATTATCTTATTTTAACAGATCAGGTAGTTTATCTAAATAATCCCTGATGAACGTTAACCCTCTATAATATTTAATATAAACCTCCCTGGAAGTGCCATTATCACCAGCTAAAATTCGTGTCCATATCTTAGTACTTTCAATACCGTCTAACCCGAAAATTGATAGAATTTCTTTGTCAGTTTTGTCGAAATTACGGTAGTAATTAGAGAACGTCTGAAACGCTTCAACTGCAATCTCTGGATTAGCTTTCTTATCAGAAGAAGAAGACGGTGAAACGACATGTTGAAAAACACTAACGACTCCTGAGTCTATAATGGCTTTTTTTAATTTCATTATAGAGTTAATAATGTCAATTCTTCTCATCAAATTTTATCTATAAGTGGAATTAATCAGTAAATGATCAAAGTCTATAAAGACTGAAAATGTAAGTTAGTTCTTTTTTCAAAAACTTTCTAATTGAATGCCACATACCTAATAGACGTGCTTTAACCTTATCGGGGCGGTCAGCTACCATCCTAGACTCTGGAATGTAAACCTCAACTTACCCAACGATCACATTCCCATGTCGCCCGAAACCCAGAAATGAAAGCCCCAGAGCTGCCCCTGTCGGGACGTGCAACTTGTCGCACGAGGCATGCATCTCACGCTTTTTATTCTTGTCTGGCGCACCCAACATAGTATTGGACGCAAAACTGCGGAACTATTCCCATTGATAATCAGACGATTCTAGTTCCGCAACTACATTTTCTTGTGTTGATTCGGTCAAAGGCGTTTACAAATACGAAAATAGATTGGTTATGTCCAATGGCCGTTGCGGATTTTTTCTGGACGGTATTCCGGCTGGGTCCATTTTCATCGGAACAGTACGATCAGGGCGGCGCCGATGACCATGATGGTGGCGCCGATTAGTTTAGGCAATAGCTGGCGTTCGCCGAAAAACTGGTAGCCAAACAGTACACTCACGACCGCCGACGTCTGGAAGAGTGCCAGTGCGTAGCCTACCTGCATGCCACTGAAGGCCACCGTAGTCGATAGTTGCATCAGGCCCACCAGGGCAATCAGGGCCAGGTAGCTCATGCGTTGGCGGGCCAGCAGTCGGCATTGGGCGGCTATCGTCGAGCGGTGCAGGCTGCCGTACCAGCCCCACGACAACACGCTGCCCAGCACGCACCAGACCACAAACACGGTGGTGGCATCGGCCAGCAGCACGGCCCTTTTGATATACACCGCCTCAATGGCCGAGCAGATCAGCGCCAACACGCGCCACCGGATTTCGGGTTGCCCCATCAGCCGCCAGCCGCCACCGCCCGCGCCGCGATTGGGTTGCAGCACGAAGTAGCTCCCCAGCACAATTAGCCCCACGCCCAGCAGGCCCGCCACGCTCGGCACTTCGCCCAGCAGCACGGCCCCCACCACCATACTGACGACGGCCTTGTAGGCGTTGATCGGCCCCAGCACCGACAAATCGCCCGTCTGCAAGGCTTTAACCAGCAGCGTATTGCCCAGCACGGCTAATACGCCCATCAGCAGCGCGTTGGTCCAGAAGTCGAGGCTCAGGTGCCGGGCGGTTTCCCAGCGATAGACGAACAGGCAGGCGATGAACAACCCGGTGTAGGTCACCGCCGTCACGAACAGCGGATCGGCGGATTGGTGCGTGAGCTTCTTCTGAAAAACGTTGGCCAGCGGATTGGCCAGAATCCGAACCAGCAGAGCCAGGGAGGTTATCGTACCAACGAAGAGCAGCATGGGCCGGGCAGATTGGGTAAAGCAAGCAGCAATGGGCAAAGGAGCCGGCGGGGTTGGTGGGCGGGTTAGTCGGTGGTCAGGGTCGTCCCGTCGGCTACGCGCACTACATAAGCCTTCCCCCCTACCCGGTCAATCGCCTCGGCAACGGCCTCGGCCCCGTTGGGCGCGTAGACGAACATGGATCCGCCGCCACCTGAGCCGTTGATTTTGCCACCCAGTGCCCCCGCCGCCAGGGCCGCGTCGAGCATCCGGTCGATTTTAGGCGTCGAAATGCGCTGGGCATCGCGGAGGTTGGTCTGGTGCTCGGTCAGCAACGTACCCAGTTGCCGATCAAACGCCGGTACGTTGGTGGGGGGCGTCTGCAACTGCGTGTGGGCCTGCCGCAGCAGGTCGCGGTTGGCGAGGGTGCCTTTCAGCAGGATGTACTCGTCTTTCGTGAGCTGGTCTTTGAACTCAGGTACGTCGGTAAGGGCGGCCGTGTGCAGCGAGAAGTCGGGGCGGCTTTGTTGGATGCGCTGCACCACGTCGAGCATCCCGAGTTTAACCCGCCGCAGAATGCCGATGGTATCTTTTGGCTCCCCGGAATCGCCCAGCACGAAGGTGCCGAGTGGGGGCGTCAGGGCTTCCAGGGCGATGGCGGGCGTGCCGTCGGGTCGTTGCGATTCGAGGTAAATCACGTTGCCCACGGCGGTGGCGAAGTGGTCCATCATACCGCCCGGTTCGCCAAATTCGAGCACTTCGGCGCGGTAGGCCAGTTCGGCCAGGGTCATGGGCGGCAGGTGGCGGGGCGCATCGGCCAGTTGACTCAGCACATTCAGCCAGCTCACAATCAGGGCCGACGAACTCGACGCCCCGGCGTTGATCGGGATGGTGCCGCGTACGGTCGCTTCGATGCCTCGACTAAAGGTGAACCCCTCCTGCAACAGCACATTCACGCACGACCGCAGGTAATCCCGGTCGGCCGGGTACGGCAGGCGATTCCCGTCGAACGGAATGATCACATCCTGACCGATGTCGGGCAGATGCAGACGGAACTCGCGGGCATTGGGGTCAGGGCGGGCGGTGAGGGCAACGCGGCGGTCGATGGCGGCGGCAATGACTGGCAGGCCCAGGTAATCGAGGTGTTCGCCAAATAGACAAATGCGGCCGGGCGTCGAGGCAGTGAGGTTCGTTGTTAACACGCAGAAACAAGCGGGAAGGTGTAGGAGGTCGTTGGCGGTTGGGCCAGACAGGGTCAAAGTAACGGAATTTGGCCGTCAGTCGGGCGGCGTCACAGCTTCAGCCGGATACCCAGTCGGTTGAGGCCACCCGTCACGCCCACACAGAGCAACGCAAACAGCAGCGACTTGATCAGCCCGATACCGCCCGTCAGCAGGACGGCGGGCAGGTGGAGATCGGCAAACTCGACGAACGCATAGGCGAAGTAGGGTATCAGGTAACACAGCAGGGTGTCGGTCCCGGCGGGTTTGATCGCCCGAAACCAGTGGCCCTTACCCGCCACGTCGACCAGCCAGTGCAGGGCCGTAAAGGCCAGCAACGTAAACGCACTGCACAGAAACAGCCAGGCGGGGGTAGCGCCCAGTTTGGCCAGCCCCCAGATGGGCCGGGTGTAGATCGACAGCCCGATCAGCCCCACCGACGCCAGCAGAAAGCCGAGGGTCATGGCCCGCCCGTAGCCTCGTTCGACGCACCACCGAAACACGGTGGCCGTCAGCGCCCCGCCCAACGTCAGGCCGGCGAGGGTGCCTCCCCGGATGGCGTCGGGTATCCACTGCACCAACGGCGGAAACGCATAGGCCTTTGCCGCCACGCTCAGCCCACAGAAGGCCACCCAGATCATCGCCAGCACGGCGATGCGCCCGCCCGCCAGCAAGGTAGCCAGCGCTCCCACCAGATACGACCAGCCAATGAGGCCCAGAATACCCCACCAGTGCGTGGCAAACGGTCCCAACGGATCTCCGCCCCGGTAGCGCAGGGCCAGCCCCAGCAGCACCACCCAGCCGACAAGCGGACCGATGCGGCGGCGGACCGGCGACCCAGTTTTGGGGTACGTGTTCCAGATGAGGATGAAGGCGCTACAGGCCAGTACGTTCCAGCCAAGGCGGGGAATACCCGTGGCCGCTTCGTTTATGTATTCGCCGTTGACGAGCCACAGCCCCATCACCAGCAGGGCGGCGGCGCGGGTGAGGATATGCCCGGCGATCTGCGTGTCGGTTTCCTGCCGGGTACGTCGGTGCTGAATGGCAAACGGGATCGACAGCCCCACGATGAACAGAAAAGCCGGGAACACCACGTCGGCGAGGCCAATGCCATCGGCCCCCTCAGGTACGTGTTCCAGCCAGGCCGGGATGGCCGTCAGTGACCAGAGGTCATTGACAAAGATCATTAGCACCATCGTCAGCGCCCGCAGCACGTCGATGGAGTCGACGCGGGTGAGCACCCGGTGTGGGCTGGTTGTAGCGGAAGCGGTCGATACCATAGCAGGCCGGTTTACGCCCCCAAGATAAGCCCGATCGAATCGCTTTTAACGACCCGAGCGGGTCAAACCGCCTTAGAAATACAGATTGGCGGCGGTCCGAAAGGTGTTGCAGTGGGCATCGACGATGTCGGCCACGCGGGGCGAGTACCCGCCGCCCATCGACACCACAATGGGCAGGCCCACCCGCCGGGCTTCTTCGAACACAAACCCATCGCGCTGCTGCACGCCGGCCATCGACACGCCCAGCTTGCCCAGTCGGTCGGTTTCCAGAATATCGACACCCGCCACGTAGAACAGAAAATCGGGCTGTTGCTCGGTCAGGAGCCGGGGCAGCGTGTCATAAAGAAGGTTCAGGTACGTGTCGTCGCGGGTGCCGGTGGACAGTTCCACGTCGAGGTCCGACTGTTCTTTTTTGAGCGGATAATTGTCTTTGCCATGCATGCTGAACGTAAACACGCGGGGTTCCCCCTGAAACATCACCGCCGTACCGTTGCCCTGATGCACATCGAGGTCGATGACCAGTATCTTCTTTGATTGCCTCGTTTCGAGCAGGTAGTGTGCCGCTACGCCCACGTCGTTGAGCAGGCAAAAGCCTTCACCATGATCGGGGTAGGCATGGTGCGTCCCCCCGGCCACGTTCATGGCAACGCCGTCGCGGCGGGCGTGTTTGGTGGCGTCGAGCGTGCCCTGCGTGATGACCCATTCGCGCTCGATCAGCCGGGGCGACATCGGGAAGCCAATCCGCCGGACCATCCGGGCATCGACGGTCTGCGTTTTCAGGGCGTCGACGTACCCAGCCGTGTGCACTCCCAGCACCCAGCGGTCGTCGACGGGATCGGGGGCGAAGAAGTTGGCCTCCGTGCAGGTGCCGTCATAAAGCAGCTGTTCGTGAATGAGTTCGTATTTGATCATCGGGAACCGGTGGGGTTCGCCGTTGGGTCCGGTGGGCAATTCGTGCTTATAAAGCGGGGCGTAGGCGATTCTGAGCATCTAAACAAATGATGGGCCGTTGGATAAAAATTGACGCCCGCTAAGGAAATGAGTCTCAACGTATAGCGTACTGCGTTCGTAATTTGGTGGTCTTCGCGGTCCCGAGTTAGAAAACCCAAAAGCAGCAAGGGCAGTTTATCCAATACCAATTTCATCGACCCTATGAACATCGAACTATCTACCTCCGCCGAGCCGGTGCCCTTCGAACTTCTCGACGTACTGGTTCAGAATCGCCGCGATCAGGATGCCAACCGCTCGCTGTTATCGCTGCATTTTGTGGGCAAACGTGGCCTTCAAACCGATCGCCTCAAGATGCCCCTGCTGACCTGGTACGATGCGAATCGGTTGCAACAATTTACCCATCAATTAGCCAACGCCGACCCGTCGGACCGCCCGCGCGATGGGCATATCGACCTGCCCGATGCCGGTTTGCGGCTGGTTGCCAACACCAAAGGTCGCCCGTCGATCCGGGTTGAAGCCATGCCCACCGCCAAACGTCGGTTTGCGCCCGTTGTCATCAACGGCAGCGCCGCCGGCCTGCGCGACTACGCCAAGGTGCTCTATACCCGCCTGTGGGAAGCCTTCTGCCGGGGGTGATCGTGAATGCACAATGAATAATGCGGTCCGCCGCTGCGGGACAATGCACAATGGGCCGACGCAAGTGTGATCTTGCGTCAGCCCATTGTGCATTGTCTGTTATTATCATACTTAAGTATAAATTCTTGCTATTTTCACTAGTTACGCCAAGTAGATCATCATGGAAAACGGCTTATGCGGCCGTTTAGTGAACCTGTTGATTGCACCACTATTCACGTAACTAGCCACATGAGGACATCCCTTTGTAAGCTTGGAACCGCATTAGGCTTCCTGGTCTTACTTACAAGAACTACCCTATTCGCCCAGGCACAGCAAGCCGACGCGGCCCTATTTGATAAAGGCGCGTTCATCGACGGTGGCCTGCCCGCGATTCAGGCCATAACGCCCAAAGGAGAACTTCCCGGGAAGAAAATCCCCTATTACCTACGTAGTGGCGACGGTGAACGTTACCTGGTAGGCGGGTTGGTCGTGAACAGGATGGCCCGGGCCGCCGACACAGGCGATCTGTATGAGTGGACTGTCATTACGGGTGGGAAAGGGGCCATGCTGCCGTCGCACACGCATGCCCAAACGCACGAAGCAATCCTGGTGCTCGACGGTGAACTTGAACTCTGGCTGGCCGATAGGCACTACCGTCTCATAAAGGGTGATTTTGCCAGTGTCCCGCCCGGTACATCCCATGCCTTCCGCCTGCTTTCCCACCATACGCAGTTGGTCTCCATGAGCAATGGCAACCGGATGGACGCCCTCTACCGAACACTGGGAAAACCCTACATCGGCACGGTTCAACCATCGGATGATGTCCCTGCCATCGATCAGGCAACGTTGAAAAAGGCAGAAACCGTAGCTGATGTACACTTCGACGGTAAGCCGCTGACTACCGGTCATGCCGAACGCGTCTCAAACGCCCAACTGCCCAAATCGGCGGTACCCTACGTACTGGCGGCGGGCGAAGGCGATCGCTATACCATTGGGAACGAGCTCTTTGGCATCTTGTGTGACAATGCGACGACTAACAACAAGCTTCTGGTTGTTACAACGGAAGGTCCGGTCACTCAAATGATCATCAAACATTACCACCTGAAACATTCGGAATCGTTTTTCTGCATCGATGGTCAACTTCGCATGATTGCGAACCAGTCGACAATCGATGTGCAACCCGGCGATTTTGTGGCTGTCCCCGCAGGAACCATTCATGCCTATCAGCTTGTCAAACCGTACACCCGATTTGTGGGCCTGCTGACACCAGGGATTTTTGAGTTATTCTTCCGGTCGCAAAACCCGTATGCGCAGCACGTCTACCCACAAGGACCCGGCGGCCCACCCAACTTTAGCCGAATGGCTGAACTGGATCTGGTACCCCTCGAAATGCCAGGCCCACCACCGGGACAGGTGGGTGCTAAACATTGATCTTTAATGAATAATGGGCGTTGTTCATGTACATTCGGTGCCTTGGCATCGCTCATTATCCATTAATGACAAACTCCGTCCAGCCATTGAGTTGGGTACGTAGCGAGAACGTGTAACCGTGGTTCAATAGGATCTCGCGGGTCAGGGTCAGGCCGATGCCCTGGCCGTCGCGTTTGGTGCTGTAAAACGGGTTGAACAACTGACCGGCCACCTCGTCGGGGATGGGGTCGCCGTTGTTGCGGATGACCAATTGGCGCGCTGCTAATTCCAGCGTCACCGTGTTGCCCGCCCGGCAGCTTTCGAGCGCATTTTTCACGACGTTGATCAACACCTGCTCCAGCTGCGATTCGTCCATCAGCCAGCTAGTGGGGTTGTCAGGGGCTGTCACGCTTAGCGTTACGCCGCGAGCTTCGGCTTGCGGGTCCATCAGGTTAGCGATGTTCCGAACCAGCGCGGCCATATCGGCGGGAACACGGTGAGGCACCGGCAAGCGCACGACATCGGCAAACCGCCGCATGAAGCCATTCAGCCGCTCGTTGCGCTCGATCGCCACGCGCATCGCCCGTTGCAGATCGGCCTCCTGCACGGTCGGCTCCACAATGTTCAGGATGGTATTAACTGCGCCAATCGAGTTATTGACTTCGTGGGCCATCATGCGGATCACCTTCCCATACGCCTTCTTCTCGGTGTCGATGATCTCGGCGGTCAGCTCTTCAATAAACAGAAACTGCCGCCCAAATCCCCGGTCGATAAACTGCCCACGCAGCACCCGGTACGTCTCCACGCCCGTCAGCCTGACGATCTGCGGCTGATCGGGTGGCAGGGCGTCGAGTTGGTTCAGCAGCGGGTGGTCGATGGCCGACAGCGGCTTGCCCAACAGATCGGCCTCGGGGCATTTCAGGAGTTGCCGGGCTTTGGGGTTGATACCCGCCACGCGCGCGTCGAAGTCAAAAATCAGCAGGGCAATGGGCGACGCGTCGATGAGTTTATCGAGGAAAAACTGCTGCTCGGCCTGCCGGGTACGTTCCTGCCGCAACTGATCGATCATCAGGTTGTAAACCCGAATCAGCTCATCGACGTCGATGTTGCCCGTCGGGACAAATTTGATCGTAAAGTCTTTATCCCGAATGGCTTCGATGCCCGACGCAATGAACGCCGAGGGTTGCCGAAAGGTCCGGTAAATGGAGAAGGCCGTATAGAGCGACAGAATAATCAGCACTTCGACGGCAATCAATAACACCCCTTTCGATGCAAACAGGGGTTTTGCCTGTCGCAATTCCGTGAACAGCAACCAGCCCAACAGGACGTGGAGCAGCAGGATGTAGACGAGGTAACGGGTTTGAAAGCGCATAACACAAAGGAGACGGGTATTTCGGTATCTTGTCGAGGTCTTGCGGACCGTCAATCCCACAAACCATGAACCGACGACTTTTTCTTGGCCAGGCTGCCCTTGGCAGTAGTGCGTTGCTGACCAACCAGGCCAACCCGTGGCCTTCGTTTGCTCCCGACCGCAAGCTGGGCGTGGCGCTGGTGGGGCTGGGTACGTATAGCACGCTGCAACTGGCCCCCGCCCTTCAGCATACCGAACGCTGCCAACTGGCCGGGATCGTGACGGGCACGCCCGCCAAAGCGCAGGAGTGGATGCAGAAATATAGTATTCCGCGCGAAAACGTCTACGATTACCAGACATTCGACCGCCTCGCCGACAACCCGGCCATCGACATTGTGTATGTGGTGCTGCCCAACTCGATGCACGCCGACTACGTGATTCGGGCGGCGAAAGCAGGGAAGCACGTCATCTGCGAGAAGCCGATGGGCCTCAACGTGCGCGAGTGCGAGCAAATGATTCAGGCGTGTCGGCAAGCCGGGGTCAAGCTGTCGGTGGGCTACCGGCTGTATTTTGAACCGCATCATCTGGAGGTACGTCGGCTGGCCCAATCGAAGGAACTGGGCACGGTGAAACTGATGGAAACGGCCCTGGGCTTTTCGATGGCCGACCCCAAATCGTGGCGACTCAATAAGCAGTTGGGCGGTGGCGGAGCCATCATGGATTTGGGGGTGTATGCCATTCAGGGAGCCCGCCGCACCATCGGCGAAGACCCGATTGCCGTAACGGCCCAGGGATTCGTGCGCGATAAGACGGTGTTTAAAGGCATTTACGAAAGTATGTTTTTTCAGATGGAATTTCCGGGCGGCGCGCTGTCGAGTTCATCCACCACGTACACGTCCTACGTCGACCGGCTGTATGCAACCACGGGGTACCAGTGGTTTGGCCTGCAACCCGCCTTCAACGCCACCGGCGCCCGGGGCGACTCGTCGAAAGGCAAGATCGAACTGACGACCCCGCCCTTTCAGCAAATCCGGCAGCTCGACGCCTTCGCTGCCAACATCCTCGACAATACCGACCCGATAGCGTCGGGCGCCGAAGGCCTCAAAGACATCCGCATTATCGATGCCATCGTCCGCGCCGCCGACACCGGCCGCCGTATCGAAATCGACTGGAAACAGGCGTGAAATAGGCAGGGGTTGCGTGGGGTGAATGGCTGACGCCGGAGAGACGTAACGGATTACGTCTCTACATGTCGTCGGGTTTGTAGGCGATACCGTATTTATCCAGTCGGCGGTAGAGGGCGAAACGGGTAATGCCCAGCGCCCGCGCCACGTTGGCGACGCGGTTGTGGTGGTAGGCCATCGCCCGTTCGATCATCTGGCGTTCCATCTGGCCGAGCGTCAACGTACCTACGGGGGGCAGTTGGCCGAGGGCGTGGGAATCGGGCGTGCCGGGCGTCAGGTGTTTCTCGAAATCGGCGACGGTGAGCGTGTCGGAGGCGGTCAGTAGCACCGTGCGTTCGACGCCGTTTTTCAGTTGCCGGATGTTGCCGGGTAACGTCAGGCCTTTGAGCCACTGCTGCGCTTCCTTGCTGACATCCAGCTTGGGCCGGGCATACATCGTTTTGAGGTTATTGATGAAAAAGCTCGCCAGCCGGGGAATGTCGGCGGGACGTTCGCGCAGGGCGGGCAGGCGCACCGTGATGAGGTTGATCCGGTAAAACAGATCCTCGCGGAACGTACCCAGCCTGACCATTTCCTCCAGGTTGCGGTTGGTGGCGCAGATCACCCGCACGTCGACGGTGCGGGTTTTGCTGCTGCCCAGCGGCTCAAACGTCCGGTCCTGCAACACGCGCAGCAGCTTCACCTGACTCGCCGCGTCGAGGTCGCCGATTTCGTCGAGGAAGATGCTGCCTTTATTGGCCAGTTCAAACCGCCCGATTCGGTCCGATTTAGCATCGGTGAAGGCGCCCCGCACGTGGCCGAACAACTCACTCTCGAACAGCGTACTCGAGATGCCACCCAGATTGACCTTCACGAAGGGCTGGCGTTTGCGTCGGCTATTCTGGTGCACGGCCTCGGCAATCAGCTCTTTGCCCGTCCCGCTTTCGCCCGTAATCAGCACCGGCGCATCCGTGGGGGCCACGCGGCCGATGGTCGTGAGCACGTCGAGCAGTTGCGGGTCTTCACCCACGATGTTGTCAAACTGAAACTGCTCGTTCAGCTGCCGCCGACTCGCTGAGGGGAACGTACCTGGCTTATTGGCCAGGTTGATGGCCGTCCGGACCGACTGGATGAGGTGGTCGTTTTGCCAGGGCTTGGTCAGGAAATCGCTCGCGCCGGCTTTCATGCCTTCTACGGCGAGGCCGATGCTTCCCCAGCCCGTAATCAGCACCACAGGTACGTTGGGGAGCCGTTCGCGGAGGTAGCGCAACAACCGCAGCCCGTCGTCGCCCGACGTTTCGACCGAAAAATTCATGTCGAGCAGAATGGCTTCCGGCGTTTCTTCGTCCAGCACGGCCCGCGTTTCGAAAGGCCCGTCGGCCACGCGTACGGCGAAGCCCTCCCGCCGGAACAGCAGCGAGAGCGACAGTTGAATAGCCGTATCGTCGTCGATGATTAAAAGCATGGATGGCAGGGAGACTACGTGCAGGGAATAGCAGGGGCACTGCGGTGGCAGGGTTACGAGCGAATCGTTTGCTGGAAGTTGTAAATCTTGCGGCTGAGATTCGCCAGTTCGACAAACAGCCGCTGCTTCACATCTTCGTCAATTTGGCTGCGTCGCTGAACAACGACCAAAATATTAGCGCATTCGTAGCATGACCGACGAGCATAATTCAAAAACTGTCTAAACTCATTCGGTGACGAGGCTCCAGACCCTTCAGCAATGTTATTTGATATGCTCATCCCAGCGCCACGGAGTTGCTCGGCAAACCGATATAACCGTTTCGCTTCCAGTTGGTCGGCAATATCAAACAGCGCATCGCCAACCTCTATAGCCAGTTGCCAAATGGTTAAGTCTTCAAATCGAAACAGTTTTTGGGCGTTCATTGTATACAAGTCCGATAGTTAACTTCTTTCCGGCATGCTGACTCGTGTTTGCCTGACAACGCCCCCCGCCATCCCCGCGCGAAGCAACCCTGCTATCCCCGCTACTCTTCGTGTAACGCCACGGCAGGTTGCACCATCGCGGCTTGTCGGCTGGGGTACAGCGCGCAGAGCGTGACAATGAGGTAAATCACGACCCCGGAAATCAGCATGGCCATCAGGTATACGCGGGCATCGAGGTCAAACACATTCATGAGCGGAAACTGCCCCGCCAGCAGCAGGCCCAGCACCAGCGCAAAAGTAGCCAGCACCCACATTTCGCCCACAAACTGCCGAGAAATACTGCCTTCGGTAGCGCCCAACGCCCGGCGCAGGCCGATTTCACCCCGGCGGCGGGTAATACTCACGTTGAGTACGCCAAACAGGCCGAGCGCCACGTTCACAAGCAAAAACGAACTCACAACGAGAAAAATGATCATGGGCACGAGCGACAGATTGTGCTGGTTTTCGCGCTGATCGTCCATATGGCTCAGTTCCAGGTTCCAGCCTTTGGCCATCTGCCCAAGGTCTTTCATCAGTTTCGCCTCAAACTGCGCGTCGGTGCCGGGTCGTACGTGAAGCACCAGCGCATTTTGCCAGTCGCCGGGGTGCGCCCGGTAGAACATCCCCGCTTCGACTTTCTCAAATTCGCCGCTGCGCTTGTAGTTGTCGACCACACCGATGATGCGCTTTTTATCTTTTTTGTCGTCGCTGACGATCAGCTTGCCTGCGGCGGGTTCGTCGCCAAACACCTTCTCGCGGAATTTGCGCGTCACCACCACCGGCGTTATCACCGCCGCCTTGTCTGACCCATCGAACCAGCGCCCTTCGAGCAGTGGCATGTCCATGGTGCGGGCAAAGTCGTCATCCGTCCAGAAGTTATACGTATTGACCGACACGCCGTTATAATTTGATACGCCATTGGACGTACTATTGGCAAAGGGCGTATTACCCGACGACGAACTGACCGCCAGCACCTCTGGGTACGCCCCGATCCGCTGTTTCAGTTGCTGCCAGACGGGCGTCACCAGCGAGTCGGGCGTTTGGCCCCAGTCGGCATTGACCACCCACCGGTCTTTATACTGATAGCCAATGGGTTCGCGGTAATTATTGACATTATAAACGATCAGGCTCGTAACGCCGAACAGCACCAGAAACGAGGCCAGTAGTTCGACAAGCAGCAGCGCATTGCTCCGCTTTTTGTTCCAGATCAGGGTAAACAGATGACGGATCATGATAGATGAGTGATTGAGTGAATGAGCGGATGAGTGAATAAAAACGCTGCCAAGCAGTCACTCAATCGCTCATTCACTAATTCGCTAATTGACTTTCAACGCGTCGGCGATGGACAGTTTGGCCATGCGCCAGGCAGGCACTACACCCGACACCACGCCGAACACCAGACAGATGAGCAGGCTGATGGCCAGCACCGACAGGTTGATGGTCAGGTCGCTGTGTGCAATCCAGCCGCTTTGATTGATGAGAACGATGGTCAGCCCCGACAGGGTGAGGGCGATGAGGCCGCCGAGCAGGGTGATGAAGACGTTTTCGATCACAAACTGCCCCAGCAGCACCCGGACCGGTGCCCCGAACGCCTTCCGGACGCCGATCTCCGAGGCGCGTTCCATACTCCGGCCTACGTTCAGGTTAATGAGGTTGATGGCCGGCAAGAGCATGAACAGGAACATGATCAGGCCAATGACGGTATACAGGATGGTACTGTCGGGGCCCGTCGGGAAATTGCTCAGGAAGGTATCGACGTAGGGCAGCGCGTTGGTGTGGAGGTGAAACACCTTCATCCAGCCATCCTGAAATGGCTTCGGAATCCGCCCAACCGACGCCTTGTATTCGTCCTGAATAGCTTGGAAGTCGCCTTTGTTTTTGGCCAGAATGATGGCATTGAACGAGCCCAGATACTCACCGCGCTGATAGTTGCTTTTGGGCACCGTGTAGGGCAGGTATACCTCGGCGGCCGTAAACAGCCGGGTAATAGGCACCGATTTGACCACCCCACTCACCCGGTAGCGCGTGTTGTCGACTTCGATGGTCTTGCCCACGGCCGGCTCGTCCAGTCCGAAATAATCGTCGCGGAAAGCATCGGAAATCACCGCCACCAGGTCGCCGTTGTTGACGTTCTGCGGCGAATAGGGTTTACCTTCGAGAAACGTAAACTGGGTTACGTCCCAGAAAGTCGCATCGCTGAACTTGGTTTTCAGTTTGATGCGTTTGTCGCCCACGTACGAATTGGCCCAGGCCCAGGTCGAGATAAGCGCCACTTTTTCAGGCGTTTGCAACGACAGCGCGTGTTTCTTCAGAAACTTATAGCTCAGGTCGCTGTTGCTGCCGTACTGATCCGACGAGTCGCGCAGGCTCATGTGCAACAGGTAGAGCGACCGGTCGCGGTTGACTTCGGGATAATGGCTCCCCACCAGGTGGTCGATAAAGGAAGTCAGCACCATCAGCACTGTCAGCGTCAGACTGATGCCGAACAGGGTGATGAAGGTGTAGAACGGATGCCGCAGCAACACCTTCCAAGCGATTTTAATGTAGTTAGTCAGCATAGCTTGTCAGAATGAACAATGAATAATGGACGATGCACAATGAATGGCTTGCGCAGGCCTACAACCGCGTTAGCGGTATGCTTGCGTACGTCCATTATTCATTGTTCATTGTACATTAACGTTGAGTCCCCCACCATCGAGCCGTCGAAGAGGCGGACGAGGCGGTGCGTTTTCTTGGCCATCGTTTCGTCGTGGGTGACCATCACGATCGTGGCGCCGTCGGCGTTCAGCTGTTGCAGAATGCCCATGATCTCGTTGCCCATGCCGCTGTCGAGGTTACCGGTGGGTTCATCAGCCAGGATGATACTGGGCCGCCCCACAATGGCCCGCGCAATGGCTACGCGTTGTTTCTGCCCACCCGACAACTGCCCCGGAAAGTGCTTCATGCGGTTGCTCAGGCCCACCCGTTCCAGCGCCAGTTGCGCCAGCTGCCGCCGCGACGAACCCGCCTCGTCGCCCTTCCGATACAGCAGGGGAATCTCCACATTGTCGAGCACCGACAGGTCGTTGATGAGGTGGAAGCTCTGGAAAATGAAGCCGATGTGCTGGTTACGCAGCCGGGCCAGTTCCTGATCGCGGTATTGCGTCACCGTTTTCCCGTCGATCTCGACCTGCCCCGCGCTGGGGGCATCGAGCAGGCCCATCATGTTCAGCAGCGTCGATTTGCCGCAGCCACTGGGACCCATGATCGAGACAAATTCACCCGCCCCAATGTGCAGGTTCACGTTGGTCAGCGCCAGCGTCTCGATGCTGCTGGTGCGGTACACTTTTTCGATGTTTTTAAGGTGTATCATGGAAGGAAGGACCGCACCCCCGACCCCTCTCCTTAAAACAAGGAGAGGGGGGAGCCTTCGGAAGATTTGCCAACTAGCGAAGCTACTCCGAATCCGCTCCCCTCCCCTGCTTTCAGGGGAGGGGCCGGGGGTGGGGTCAGTTTAGTTTTTCATTCGATTCAAAATCATACAAGGTCAGAAAGCGGAGCGTGTAGTACGACTGCCAGTAGTCGCGCAGGGCCAGGATGGCGTCGCGGCGGGCGCGGTCTTTTTCCTGCGTGGCAATGCCGAGGTCCGTTACGGTCAGGTTGCTGAGCCGGAACCGCTCCTGCGCGATCTGGTAGCGCGTCTGGGCGATCTGGTCGGCCTCGGCGGTGAGCTTCACCTGTTGCCGCAGCATGTCTAGTAGCGTGACCTGCGTATAGATCTGCTGCTCGAAGGTCCGTTTGGCCTGCTCGATACTCTGCACCGCCAGTTGCTGGTTGGCGCGGGCTGTTTCGGTGCGGGCCTGTTGCCGACCCCACGACATAATGGGCACGATAAACTGCAATTCGACAAACTGCCGGTCCTGTGGTCGCGTGTAGACATCCACCGGCCGCGCGCCCCGGTTGGTAAGGCCGAAGTTAGCGTTCAGGGTGGCGTTAAGGCCGTTTTCTTTCCGGGCATTTTCCACGTCGCGGTCCGCTTCGAGCTGACGCCGCTGGAAGGCAATGGCATCGGATCGGTTGGCAAACGCCTGCCGGATCGCCTGTTGCAGATCGACCTCGAACGAACGTACCCCATCGGGAATCACCAGCTCGAAGGAACGTACCTGACCACCCGTTTCGGTCGCCAGATTCAGGTAGGAGCGTAATTTGAGCGACGCCACCTCCGCCGTTTGCCGCGCCGAAGCCAGGTCTTTGCGGGCGTTCAGCACGCTCAGTTGCAGTTGCAGCAGGTCGTTGCGCGAGAGCCGCCCCAGAGCCAGCTTATGCTGGGCGATGGTGAACAGCGTATCGTTGTTGGCGCGGTTGGTCTCGGCAATTTGCAGGTTCACCTGCGCCACCAGCAGATCGAAATACAGCGCCGTGGCATCCAGCGACACCTGTTCGAGCGCCTCGATGTACTGCTGATTGCTTTCGGCGTACCGCAGCGGCTCGATGCGCCGTGCCCACTTCATGGGGTTGTACCGAAACAGCGGCTGACTCAGGCCAATGGCAAACGGGATACCGTTGTAGAGTGTGTTGCGGTCGAGAAAGTTATCGAAGCGCTGCAACTGATGCTGTACGTAGATCGACCCGCCCGTCAGGGGAATATTCTGACTCAGCGCTAAGTTCAGCAACGAATTGTTGTTCGATACGGGCTGGAACGCAATGGTACCGTCGGGCTGCTGTACCTGAATAAACGAGCGCGTAAAGCTGGGCAGCGAGCCATCGAGGCTCAGTTGCGGCTTGTAGTCTGCCAGAAACGAGCGGTATTTCCAGTAGTTGGTTTTCTGCAACGTCGCCGCCTGCCGACTTGCAATCGACTGCGTACGGGCCAGATTCACCACCTCCCCTAGCGTCAACGTCAGCGCCGTCTGAGGGGCCGGTTGTGCCAGCGCAGAAAGGCCCGTAAGCAACGTACCCAGCAGGGCCAGTATGAGGGTTGCAGGGGCTGGCGCAAGACCAAAACGATCACTCTTTCGCTTTTTCATTCGTTCGTGATCGTGATTTGGTCAACATGATTGAATTCGCTCAGATCGGTCAGGATCACGCGCTCGCCGGGTTTGAGGCCGCTTTTGATCTCGACCCAGTCGAAATTAGACAGCCCAAGTTCCACCTCCCGCCGGTGGGCGACGTTGCCGTTCCCCATCACGAACACCACCTGCTTGCGCTTACCTTTGAAGGCCGGTCCGTTGGGTACCCGCACGGCCTGCGCGCTGCGGTTCGTCACGATAAACACCTCCACTTTCTGGTTGGGCCGCAGCGACGTATGGCGGCTATCGTCGAGCGAGACGGCAAACTGAATGGTGCTGTTCTGTACCGACGGTTTGATCTGGGTAATCTGCCCGCGCAGCTCGGTGTCGTTGATGCGCACCACCACCGGCAGCCCCGCCCGCAGCTGATCGGCGTAGGCGTCGGAGCAGGACCCTTCGACCCGGAAACTGCCCAGATCGGCCACTTTGGCCAGCATCTCGCCTTCGTTCACCGCCGACCCCACATTTTCATTAACCCAGGTAAGCACCCCGGCGCGGTCGGCCAGAATGTCGGCCTGCCGGAGTTTCTGGGCCATCACTTTCAGGTTGGTGCTTTCGATGCGGGCCTGCAACTGCGTCTCGCGCAGGCTCGCCCCCATCGACTGCCGGTTGTAGGACAGGTCGTTTTCCAGTTGCTTCTTTTCCAGTTGGGCAATGCGAAGCGCGTTCTCGGCGCGGGTAACATCTTCGGGCGTTTGACCGCCTACTTTCAGTAACCGCCGTGCGTTTTCGACCTCGGCCTGTAGCTTGTTGATATTCAGCAGCTTGATCTGATCGTTGATATCGGCATCGTAGAGGTTCTTGTCCAGCTTCATGCGTAACTGCTCGATACCGTTCTGCTTGAGCGCCAGCTGATCCTGGAGTTTTTCGTATTCGATCTGCGTCAGCGATTTATCCAGCTCGACAATCGCCTGACCGGGACGTACCCGCGCCCCCGGCGTTAGCAGCACCCGCCGGATACTGGCCCGGATGGGGCTGGTCATGATCTGTTCGTAGGCCGGGATGATCTCGCCCGTCGCGTTGAGCGTGTTATCGACGGGCCCCGACCCGACCACCGCCGTCCGAATCTTGGTCGCCTCGACCGACGTTTTCAACAGGGAACGTACCCCCAGCATCGCGCCCAGCAGGGCCACCACCACCAGCCCCCCAATCAGCCAGGGTTTTCGGCGGGAACGCGTAACGAATTCAGGAGCAAGAGCACGGTCCATACAACAAAACAATTTGCCAATGGAGTTGCCAACGCCGTGCCAGTTGTTATACGACTGATTTACAACAATTTGACCCGACCGCCAATCGATTTATTTGTGCGAAACCGCACAAGCTGTGCGGTTTCGTGAAAAAGAAAACCGTCTGATAAACTTACAAAGGGACAATGGCGGCGATTAAGCCGAGTCGGTACAATTACAGCTTACCAAATAATGAGCGTGTAGAAAGGGCTTGCACTTAATACTAATTATTTAATTATCAACCGCTTAACAGCAAGTAATTGATACTTAAATAACTAGTATGCTGAGCGTTTGCTCAAAACGTGCTTGCGAAGCAGCGTTCGGCGACAGGTTGCACGTCTCAGAGATCGGGCTTTAGCTCTTTTAGAAGGGGGCAACTGACATGGCGAACGTCCCGACAAGTCAGGTTTAGGTTTGCCAGTCATTGTCTTTGCGACAGGGCGAGCGCCACGGCAGGCAGGCTTGAATAAACACAGCAATATAAAATGCGAAGTGCGTATTTTATATTTAAAAGTGCGGCAATCAGCAAGTTGGCCATTATTTATAACGGACATTCCGTTCCAAATTATAGACAATTAACTCTATGACAACTAAATTTTTGTACTCTTCAATTGTTCTATTACTAATTCTTAGCTCTTGCAATGAAAAAAACGATCCTGTTGTAACAACAACTATTGACGTATCTAAACAATGGTCTGTAGACATGTTTGGTGTTGCAGTGAATCCACTTTCTGACGGTCAGTGGCAAACAAAAACATTCACATTAGAAGAGTCAAACTTATTCAATAGCCTTGACACAGCTAACTTGAGAGGGACAACTACACCGCAATCAGTGATAGACACACCGCCAGGTTACAATCCAACATTTCCGAATCCATTTGTGACAGTTAATACCTTAGCTTTACGCTTTAGCAATGGATTTTCTGGACAAGTTTTTTTTAAAGCAGTGGTTGTTGATAGTACAATGACATCTTATTTTAAAGTAGCTACGAGGCTAAATGTTCAGAACGGTTTTACTGCACTGCAATTAAACCCAACTATCCCTACAGGTAGGTTTCGGTACTATTATACGTTAAGTTCTCAAGCAAATCCGCACTTTTTTAAAAGCTGAGGAAACATTCAAAAGACACGGTAATAAAACAACCGCTCGACAGCCTTAGCCTTGGCCGACAGTCTTCAGCCTCTCTCGGCTTCAGCGGGTTTGTGCGTTGTTGGCTAGCGCTGCGGGGTCCACTTACCGCGGACAGGAAACACTCAGAGCGTTCAACGCGGCAGCCCAACGAGCAGAGGGTGTAAAGGTTGTAACGTACCTGAGTTTTGGCTTATCGTGTGTTCACCATCAGCCCTCTGAGGCGTTGGGTGCGAATCCATGAATTAGCTTGTTCGGCGGGTTTCGGTTGACAGGGTGCAACCCGCAGAAGTCAAAGTTTTTGCTTGTTCGGCGGCTCTCTGGCGACAAGCAGCACGTCCCGACAGCAGCGCTTGACAAGGCTATGTACAAGAGATTGAAGGTGAGTTTGTTAGCTTCGCCTATCGTTGTAAAAATCAGAACCGGGCCGCCGGTGCGGTGTGTTGGATGTTCGATCCGCGTGGGCGGCTTGTTTGGCGACAGGTTACACGCCCCGACAGTCAGCGTTTGGTTTGCGAGGTTTCGATTCTGCGACAGAGAAAAATCAAGTAGTCTACTTAAGTTCAGTAAACGCCCGCACAATCACAAACACACTGATGGCTACCAGAACGGCAGTACCCGCGTTGAGCAAAGCCGTGTCGGACTGTTTCGTTTTCCGACTAACTGTCTGCTCCTGAGATTCTTCTGGCTGGGACTGATACGTTCCGTCGGTCACGTCCAGAATCAGTTGAGTACACTCGTCGGGAGCGTCTAACTGCGGAAAATGACCGCAATGATCGAACCAGTGAAGCTCCGCATCAGGAAACAAATCCATTGCCCGCTCCGACTGATTCGGCAAGCAAACCCGGTCGTGCCGACCCCAGCCAATCACTACTGGATGCCGGATAGACCCAGCCACGGCCCCTTTTTGAGGCTCGCCATGAGCCAGATTGTGGAGGAGTTCGCTGAAAACAGGTGTGGGCGTAAATGTTCGTAACTCCTGCAATGCAATCGGCGCGGGAATGGTCCAGGGGTGGGCCGAAAACTGCACGAACAGCAACGACCGACTAATGGGGTTGCCCGTCAGGGCTGGTAAAACGGGTTGCAAAGCGTCGACAAGTTTCGCCGATAGCCGCACGGAGTGGTAGAAAAACGGTACCTCCCAACCAGCCCAGAAACCGCCAGGATCAAGCGAGACAACGGCTCCCAAAACACCTCTCCGCCGGGCCAGTTCGAGTACTAGCCGTGCACCCATTGAACTGCCAACCGCGTCGGTGCCGAGCAGACTATGATCATCTAAAAAATTAGTCACGGCATCAGCAAGGGTGCGGATAGAGGTTTCGCCCCTCAGCGGGGGTGTAGCCCCGAAACCAGGCAAATCGACCGCAATTACATCGCGGTGGGCAGCCAGTTCGTCAATAATCAAATCCCAGGAGCGGTGGCTGCTGCCAATGCCATGAATCAGGAGAAGGGGCTTGCCGGAGCCACGCCGGACGTAGTTTATTGCCATAATCGTTGATATTCAATCAATTTAACACTGCCCAAGAGGTAATGTTTTCTCATTTTTCAGACTAAATCATATTACTCAACGATATGAAAATCGACCCTGACTTCTGTCAAAAGTCGGGGTCTTCACTTTTATGATGAGAGTTGTCGCAATCGGGTACTCAATAATGGTCTTTGGCTATGTTATCCTTACCCGACTCAATCCTTACTCATGGGACACCTTCAAACTGCATAGTTTTTATTTTCAGTCGGCTTTGTTGCATGGTTAAACTCGATTATTTTCCACAGAAAGGTGGCATAGCTGCATCTTTGTGGTGGCGACATGGTACACTATAGGCCGTCTAAGGGCAAAATTGGGCTTTTAGACAGCCTCAGCCGTGCAACAAAGCCAATTCTGCTTAGAAGAAATAAGTTAAGTTTTTAGGCATCACAGTGTATTTCGCCCCGCAGTGCCTAGTCTCGTCGGACAGGCAGCACTCCTGAATGCGACGTTTTTTTGCCCAACGAAACGGGTGTGTAAAGGTTGTAGGTACGTGCGTTTTTTCGAGTGACTTGCTTACCATCAACACCCGTGAGCGTTGGGTGGCCCGTCTATGTCAGCGGGTATTTCACGTACCGGGCGACAGAATAACTAATTGATAGTGAGCGCCCTTCGTTGGTGTTTCTCGTTTCGTGCGACAGGTCAATGCCCGTTCGGCAGCGCGTTTTGGTTTGTCTGCAACGTACCTGCTGACAGCTCGGTCACCGCTGGACAGAACGTACCTGTTTAGCGTTTCGCAGTACGTTAAGTTTATGTATCTTGATGTTTCATTAAACCATACGGACACATGGGTTGGTTTGTTGATGATCGAGACGTGTATTTTTTCAAAAAGCCACCGCCTAGCTTGGAGGCCATCCTTGAGCAAATTCACGCACGCACTGGCCTGCGGCCCGATAAAGGCAAAGTTTACCCTGATAACTTGGGCGAAACTACCCTTGAACTCTTCAATCCCGATGATGACCGGGATGGTTTTGAGCTAACAATTGGGGCAGACTTCGTTCGAGTTACGGCGTTTGCTTCGCTGACGTACCTAGCCTATGCCGCGCTTTATGCGTTGATTGACCTGGGCGGTATTCATCCCCACCAACTCGCTAAGTGGCCCTCTAAACGGTGGTCGGAAGTAGCAACACGGGTCAAAGAATTGCCCTATCATATGCATCCCGACTGGCTTTTCGATTAGCTCTGCGGGATCCACTTATCTCGGACCTGTTGGGATGAGAATTTTCCCTATCTACCTAATCACAATAACAGTGATCTTGCTGTCAAATCGAATACAAAATTTCGACAATGGGTAGTTGAAACCTTCAACGTTACGATCCCCGAGATAGCTTTAGAAATTGTCCGCTATCCAGCTAACTTAGATGATAAAACCTCAGGATATGAGTTTTTAACTGGCACAGGAAGTACGTACAGCATTGACCTGTCTATCTTTATTCTCCCTCGTCACGGTTGACAGAAACCATATGTAAACAGTGGCTTCGGGCAAACACTTGTTGGCATTAATTATTCATTTCAGTGTTAGCTTTAGCTCTAAACTTCAGAGCGACAACCTATTAAAATTTGTCTCATGTCAAACAAAACACTACTCACATTCCTACTTTTCTTATTATCGATAGCTCTTGTATCAGGTCAGCATTTAGCTGAAAGTAATCTTCTTTGGAGTGAAACGCGCAAACTTTCAGTGAATGATTTTATTATCAAAACAAAGCAACTACAATCCAACCCATCATTTTCCCAATTCTCTATTGAATACCAAGTAAATGGATTTGATTTTCTAACGAAGAATTTTAATAAAAAAGTTCGTAATTATTTCATAACATCTGCATCTTGGATTGATACTACTGCGGATGTTAAAAGTTCATTACTTTATCAGCAGACGCTTTTCGACCTCAGCGAGGTTTACACGAGACGCTTTAGGAAGGCACTGAAGGAAAATAGAAAAAAATTAGCAACTGGACTAAGAATTGCCGAAGAGCTTAATAACCAAATCGTGTCCGATTTTTCTAGGAAACGCATTGATTACGATACAGAAACAAAGTTTGGCACGGACCAACTCAAGCAAAAAGAATGGGAGCTTTATATTCAAAACGAGTTAAAACAACTAGACGATTTTGCTTACGGTACATGATGAACTATTGTTATGACAGGAGTGAGGAAAACTTACTAACGTAGCCAATAATGTAACGTGTGCTCTGGAACAACAAGTTAACCGATCAATAAAACTGGTTGATTGGGAAACAGATTAGTGGCGTAGTTTGGGATACATTCGACGCGGCGATGCGCGTGGACTCAGCCCAAAAACGACATGAAACGGCTCAACAGACAATCCCTGACGAAGTGGCAATCGTTCTTCGTCGTTCTTAGTCTACTGCTTACCGTAACCGCTTACGCTCAGGTTCCGCCCGCCAATAAGTACGATACCTCGTCGTACCCGGAGGATCGGAAAGCCATTGAACAGCTGAGTCGGAAGAATGACAGCACCCGGTTCAAGAACGATGATTACATCGCCGTCGGGCCGGAAGGTCGGATATCGTATGGGTTTGATGACTGGAAAAAGGGATTTGTTGAAGAAGGCGCCACCTTCAAGTCTGCCAGGCCAGTGCCGGGTACCACTATTCTGCGTATTTACAATGGCGATGCGGCGGTGAAGAACTTCGTTCTGGATGTCGTTTTCGCTACGAAAAAAGGCGACTTTCCATTACAGGTTGTCCGGACCGAAACGTACATCAAACAAAATGGCACCTGGTATTTTGTCGCAGGTCAGGGAACCCGAGTGCTATCTAAAGACGAATACGACGCGCGAATGAAACCTTAAAAGGGCAGCTACCCAACTACGCTTGGATAACTGTGCGTTAGGCGCTCCTACCGATTAAATCAACGTACCGCCATCGGTTGGGTACGTCCAGTTTCAACCCATCCACACATTTTTTTTCGTCGCCACTTGCTTCGGGTCAAAATTTCATTTCACTTTGCAATACAAAGTTCTTTCTACTCATAAAATCTACCAACGCTTAACATAGTCGCGCCATGACAAACGCTAACCAATCTCCGAGTCACCCCCTTCACCCGGTTTCGGCCCGTAACCGGATGCTCATCGGCGCCGGTATCGGGCTGCTGGTGATCGCTTTCTTCGTCGTCGGTGTCGACCGGCCTAACCCCGCCTGGGGCAAGTGGTGGATGATCCGGCCGCTGCTCGTCACACCCGCCGCCGGGGCGATGGGCGGCCTGTTCTACTACTTCATGGACTACCTGCGCTATCAGGGCGGTGCCAAAAAAGTAGCCGGTATTGTGCTGGGGTTGCTGGGCCATGCCGTGGCTATCTGGATGGGCGTTGTACTGGGACTGGCGGGCACGATGTGGCATTAACAGCCGCTTCAGTAAGGGCTGAGTGATGGTGAATGATCATCTCCACGTCATCGCCTACCCCTTTTTGAAAGCGCCTCGCGGGCAATCCAACGTACCTGTCAGTCGGTTTTCTGCCCGGCTACGCTAGATTCTGCCATTCGCTGCTTTTAGTAGTCGACAGGCGCAGGCAGCGAGCCGTTGCCCTGTTCGTAACAGCTATGGAGCCGATCAACTGGGGTATTATTGGATGTGGAGATGTGACGGAGGTGAAGAGCGGGCCTGCGTTCAACAACGTACCCGGCTCGGCGCTCGTGGCCGTGATGCGGCGCGATGCCGGGAAAGCCGCCGACTACGCCCGTCGGCACAACGTACCCACCTGGTACACCGATGCCGACGCGCTCATCAACGACCCCGCCGTCAATGCCGTCTATATAGCCACACCACCCGATAGCCACGCCGACTACACCATCCGGGCACTGCGCGCGGGCAAGCCCGTCTACGTGGAAAAGCCGATGGCGCTGAACGCGGTCGAGTGCGGGGCCATGAACCGCATCAGCCGCGAAACGGGCGTCCCACTGTTTGTGGCCTTTTACCGCCGGGCACTCCCCTATTTCCTTAAGGTGAAGGAACTGGTCGACGGTGGCGTGATCGGCCCGATCCGGCATGTAAGTTGCCAACTCAACTGGCCCCCCGCCGACCGCGAACTGGGGCTGGCGACACAGGCCAACTGGCGCGTTACGCCCGCTATCTCGGGCGGTGGGCTGTTTCATGACCTGGCCGCCCATCAGTTCGATTTTCTGGAATTTTTGCTGGGTCCCATTCAGACCGCTCGTGGGTTTGCACACAACCAGGCTGGCCTCTACGAGGCCGACGATATGGTGGTGGCCGCGTTCACGTTTGCGTCGGGCGTGATGGGCACGGGCAGTTGGTGCTTCACCGTCAACCCCGAGCAGCGCCTCGAACAGACAACGCTGGTGGGTGCCAGGGGGACGCTCACGTTTTCGTTCTTCGAAAATTTTGTCATCACCCTCAATACCCGAGCGGGCACCGAAACGCTCACGGTCCCCTTCCCCGACCACGTGCAGCAACCGCTGATCGAATCGGTGGTGGCGGCGTTGCAGGGCCGGGGTACGTGCCCCAGCACGGGCGAAACCGGCCTCCGCGCCAGCCTCATCCTCGACTGGATCACAGCGGGGTAAACGCCTGTGAACAAGCTATTGATCAACGGTTTATCAGCGTCTCTTAACGAATACTTTTTCCAAGATTGGGTAACTAGAAAGCACCCAAGCTAACCATTCAGTAAATATGATCGGTGTGGGTATACGGCTACTATAGATTCGTCAGCCGATATGGCTTTCCTATACCTAATCCCCCTTTTACTGAATGAAACACGCTTTACACTCACTCCTTGCCAGCCTGTTACTATGCACTTTTCTGGGTTTATTGGCCACTCCAACCACGGCTCAGGTGCTCTTCAAAGAAACGTTCAACAACATTCCCGGCTCCACAGCAGGTGGAGCCGGTACCTACGCATTCCCGACAGGCTGGCGGCTGCGTAACGTCGACAACCGAACCCCAAATTCTTCAGTAGGCTATGTAAACGATGCCTGGGAACGGCGCGAAGACTTCCGCGACAACTCGGCCGATTCGGCAGCGTTCAGCACGTCGTGGTACGCGCCAACTGGTGCAGCCGACGACTGGATGTGGACGCCCCTGATCGGGCCCATTTCGGCGACAACAAAGCTGCGGTGGCGCGGCCTGGCCTACGACCCCCTTTATCGGGACGGCTACGAGGTTCGGGTGATGACGGCTGATCAAGGCCCCCCCACGGGTGGCAACGGAGCCATCGGCAATCAGGTAACTAACTCGACGGTTGTCTTTTCCGTGGCAAACGAAAACAGTGCCTGGACCAACCGGGAGATCAGCCTGAGCAGCTTCGCGGGCAAGTCGGTCTACATTGCTTTCCGGAACAATTCGAACGACCAGTTTTTGCTGCTCATCGACGACGTTGAGGTGGTGAACGTCGCCCAATACGACGCCCAGCTGGTGAGCGCGGCTCGCCCGTCCAACTACAGCAAAATCCCCACCACGCAGGTATCGTCGCTGTCGTTGGCCGCCACCATCCGAAATCAGGGCACACAGTCGCTCACCAACGTCAAGCTGGCTGTCGACGTGCAAAAAGATGGCAATACGATCGAGACCCTGTATTCCGACCCGGTCGCTACACTCTCCTCGGGAGCCACCGTCAATCTGTCGATTGCGGGCGGCTACACGCCCACTGCCGGAGCCGGGACCTACACGTTTTTGTACCGGTCTGAGATGACCCAGACCGACGAAGTTCCGGGTAATAGCACCGCCCAGAGCGGGCCGCTGCAACTTACGGTCGACACCTATTCGCGCCATACTGGTTTGGCATCGGGCAACCTGGGCATCGGGGATAACAGTGGTCAAGGCGAGCTGGGGTCGCTGTTTACGTTTGTTCAGTCGCAGGCGCTGCGGCACGTAGCCGTCGATTTTAACGCTGTCGAGTCGTCCACGCAGGTGAAAGCCCGGATCTACAGCACGACGGGCGGCTTACCCACCACCAATTCCACCCTGCTCTGGGAGTCAAGCCCCGTTACGCTGACGAATACGACTCCGCAGACCGTCGCCTTTACGGGCCCGGCCCTGTCGCTCGCGCCCGGCACGTACCTGTTTGCCCTGCTCGAAGTGGATAAAACGCTTACCGTGGCCAGTCATGTAGACATCTTCACGCCCAGCACCCAGTTCGTTCGGTTTCCCGGTAATGCAAATGGGGCCTGGACAACGGTCGAGACGTTCGGTACGCAGTTCGCCAAAACGCTGGCGATAAGCCCGATCAGTGGCTGTGCTCAGCCCATCACCCCGACCCTCATAGCCAGTAGCACGGCGGTTTGCGCGCCCAGCCAGATTACCCTGACGGCGGGTGGCGGTTCGCAGTATGCGTTCTCGGGGCCGGGCCTGAGCCAGAGTGGCAGTTCAAACACGGCGGTTGTCTCGCAGTCAGGTACGTATAGCGTAGTGGTGAGTGACGGGGTAGCCTGTTCGGCGGTGACGAGTCTGTCGGTGACGGTCAACACGCCCCCCAATCCTCCGACTGTATCAACCAGCCTGACGGTTTCCACATCGACTACGCCGTTCCCCCTGAGCAGTCTGGTTACGGCTGCCGCCAGCCACACCCTGACGTTCTACGGTGCCAACGGACCCGTTCAGCCACCTGTGGCCAATATCAGCCAGGCCGGCGTACAGACGTTCTCGGCGGTGCAGACATCACCGCAGGGCTGTGTCAGCCCGGCCGCGGTGTTTAGTCTGACAGTGATTACCCCGCTACCACCCAGCACGCAAACCACCTGCCGCGGCACACAACTGGTGTTGACTATACCGACCGCCGGGGTACGGTATCAGTGGTTTCGCCTCAATGGCACGTCGTCGCTTCGCCTGACCGACGCGGCGGGCGTTCAGCGGGGCACGGCCACAGCCAGCCTCACGCTGCTGAGCCCGCAGACATCGGCAACCTACACCTGTCAGGTAACGCAGGCCAATGGATCGGTGCAGACGGTCGGCCCGTTTGCGGTGCAGGTCAGCAATTGCTCGGGTGGGCGTGTCGCGGCTGTTGAGCCCGGCGAGTCGCTCCAGGTACGTGTGGTGCCCAATCCGCTGGTCAACAACCGGTTGCGGGCGATCATCAGCGGAGCTGGTGGGCAGTCGCTACGGGTCGAACTGACCGATACGCAGGGACGTACGTTGCGGCAGCAACAATGGCAGCAGGCCACCGACGATCAACGCCTGGATTGGGACGTCAGCCAGACCGGCGGGGGTATCCTGTTCCTACGAGCCACCACCGACCAA
The DNA here is from genome assembly GCF_041321105.1 of Fibrella musci. Taxonomy (NCBI): domain Bacteria; kingdom Pseudomonadati; phylum Bacteroidota; class Cytophagia; order Cytophagales; family Spirosomataceae; genus Fibrella; species Fibrella musci. Next base: position 93,502 of record NZ_JBGGWD010000005.1, read on the forward strand.
CAGAGTCATACGGTGAAAGTGATCAAGGAGTAAACGCAGCTCTACTTATTTACTATTCGATACATGGCTACTGTGTGAGCCTTCAACAAGCTCACACAGTAGCGATAAGTTATCCAATCCGTTAGCTCGTCCGCGGGCCTTTGCTCATAAACGTGGCCAGGCTGCCAAGGGCTGTCTGCTGTACTTTGCGTTGCAGAAAACTCGTCCAGCCGAGCAGCAGGCCTGTCAGACCCAGCGCCTGTCTGGCCCAGGTGTGAAAATCGAACCGGTCGGTGTGGGTCACGATCTTCCCTTCGGCAAACGTAAAGCTCGACCGCACGTGGTTGACCACGGGCCGCCCCGTCTTCGAGAAGGTGTAAGTGGCTGTCCATTCGGCATGGCCGGTGGTGTCGTCGGCGTCGAGCACGCGGTAGGTTAGTTGCATGTCTTTCCCCTGTCGAATCAGCATCTCCCACATGGCCCGTACCTGCGCGGCGTTCAGATTCGGGAACGCCGGGTCGTTAAAAACAGCCGTATCGGCATAGCACGCCTGCATGGTCGCGTAGTCCTTGCGTTGGAATGCCTCATAAAACGTGGTCAGTAGTTGCTGCGTAGCCGTCATGATCGGGAGCGGCCCTTCGCCGCGTTGAGTCACAAACATAGCCCTAACCCGCCAGATCCTACGTACCTGGCTATCAGGCGGGCACGGGCTCTTCTACGTAATTGAAAAAGAGGTAATCGACGGCGCGGGCAAACTCGCGGCTCCAGCGCCATTCTTCGTGCTTGCCAATCGGGTCCACGCTAATCTGCGTAATGGCACAATCTACATCCGGACAGTTGAGCGAGTCGTGAACCCGCCTGAGGCTGTTGACCATCGTAGCCGACTCGGCTTCCCCTCCGTACAGATATACCCGCACGTAAGGCGGCAGCGGCGTCTGGGCGATCTGTTCGTAGATACCCGGCGCGATCCAGAGCGATGGCGAAAACACCAGCCACTTTCCAAACACATCAGACCGCAGCAGCCCGGCATAGAGGCTGATGAGCCCACCCAGTGAACTCCCGCCGACGCCCGTATGGGCTGCCTCGGGGCGGGTGCGGAAGTGGGTATCGACGTAGGGCTTTACCACGTCGGCGAGAAAAGCGATGTATTGTTCGCCCTTGCCCCGTCTGCGCAACGCCTTCCCGATCGTAAACTCCGTCAGCCGGGCCGGGCCGCCATGATCCACCGCCACCACAATCAGTTCGTGATGGCTCCGGCTGGCCAGCAACGCCATGCGTTCTTCCACGTTCCAGGAGCCAAACCCTTCGCCCGGGCCGATAATGTTCTGCCCGTCGTTGAGGTACAGCACCGGGTAATGTTTATCGGACGCGTCGTAGTCGGCGGGGAGCAGCACCCGGATTCGACGGGGCTCGTTGGTTTTGGGGTAAGCCAGCGACAGTTCGGTATAATTGGGTAGCCAGTGAGGCCGGTATGAGGCGCCCTCCCACTGCCAGATCGACACAAAATCGGTGAGCTGATCCTCGCCGCGGGGCGCCAGTCGGTTGGGGCGGGCCTCTCCCAGCGCGTTCAGTTCGATGCTGCCTTCGCCGCCCCGGTAGTATTTGTATTCGATGGGGTCGGGCCAGGTCTCGTCGACGGGCAACTCGATGGTGTACTGGTTGTTGCCAATGGGCTGCAACTGCAATTGGTCAATATCAAGCGCCCAGTTGCAAAAATTGCCGGTCAGGTACACAGGCCGATCGTCCTGAGCCGGGGTGGTTAGCGTAAAGCGCATAAATAGGTAATCGATGTACCATGATAACCCATATCGCCCGCTTTTTGTCCGCAAAAACAAGTAACGGGTACGTACCTGACGGATGTCAGGTACGTACCCGTTACTTGTTTTTTCAAACCTATAAGGTTTCAAAAACCTTATAGGTTTGAGGCGCTTACTTCTTTGCCTTTTTTTCTGCTTTAGGCTTCTCGGCCTTGGGGGCTTCGGCTTTCTTGTCGGCTTTAGGCGCTTTCTTCTCGGCCTTTTTCTCCGGAGCCATCGCCTTGTCTTCCTGAATGGCCTCGCCTATGGCGGCTTTGGTTGCCTTGGCAGGCTTCTCGGCACTAGCCGGTTGCATGCCGGTACCGCCTACCGAGCCACGCACAAACGTACCCCAGGTCAGGTTGTCTTTGCCCGCCTGCACGCGTTTGGCCCGCTCGATCGCCATGTTGGCCGCTGCTTCTACGACCCAGTCAAAATTGGCCTGCCCCACCGAGTTGATGTCGGCATCGGGGGCCGGGTTGCAGAAGTCGATGGCAATAGGAATACCGTCGCGAACGGCAAATTCGACCGTGTTGAAGTCGTAGCCGAGGCCGTGGTTGAGCTTCAGCACGTAGTCGGTCATGGTTTCGATGAGCTTCTTGCCCGCGTCGCCGGTCGTTTTCATCTCGGTGGCGTAGCGCAGGTGGTGCGGGTTGCGCGGCTCATAGGGCATGATCCGCACGTCTTTTCCGCCGATGCAGTAGCACCGGAAATAATCGGTGAAATCGATCGCTTCCTGATAAAGCATGACCAGTTGCCCCGTTTCGTCGTAGGCGCTGAACATCTCCTCGGCGTTGTCGACTTTATACACGTTTTTCCAGCCGCCACCCGAGTGGGGTTTCATAAACGCCGGGAAGCCGATGCGCTCGAAAATAGCGTTCCAGTCCATGTGTTGCAGGTTCGAGAACGACTCGTGCCGCGTATCGTCGGGGCGGTGTTTCGAGGGCAACAGAATGGTTTTCGGCACCGGCACGCCGAGTTGAGTCGCCAGCGCGTTGTTGAAAAACTTTTCGTCGGCACTCCACCAGAACGGGTTGTTGACGACGGCGGTACCCATGAGGGCGGCGTTTTTCAGAAAAGCTTTGTAGAACGGTACATCCTGCGAAATACGGTCGATGATGACGGCATAGTCGGTAGCCACGCCCTGCTCTACGCGATCGATCGACACCGGCTCGGCTACAAAATCAGACTGTTTCTGATTGACGCGCTCAATAAAGGCGTATGGAAACGAGCGTTCCATACCGAAAAGGATACCAATTTTTTTCATATGCAATGCGATTTGGTTGGCGTAAAAATAGGCATGTGAATGACGCATCCCAGCATCAGCAGCCGTATGTCTACCGAATAGCTACTAATTTGGCATATAACTCACAACAGGCCCGGTCGGTTATGGCCAGCGCACACGAATACAGAGCCGGGCAACCAGCGTCATGGCCGACAGTTGACGGGTGTGAGCCGCAATGACGAGGTAAAGACCAGTTTAGAGCGGTCTGTAAACACCATGTTCCCGTTCTGCTCGGTTACGGGTCCGTAGCCTTCTACCAGCGCATCGGCCTGTTTCAGAAAGGCCACCTCCCGCACCGACTCAACCCCCTCTGATTGAAAGGTGTAGCGGGCCAGCAGGGTATCGCCGCGCATACGCCCCCGCAGCGTGCCGATGTTCTGGTCTTTTTCGGCCAGTTTATACACCAGTTCGCCGGTCAGCGAATCGCCCGCAGGCAGCAGCTTCAGCCGGATGGTGTCCCTCGCGGAGGTGTAGGCATAGCATTGGTCGGTTTCCGGTGCCAACGGCTGGCTCGCCGCGGTGGCGCTGGTGTCGGTGGTAGCCGTCTCGGTTTGGTCGGCCCGACGGCTCTGGCAACCGGCCGTCCAGAGCAGGCCGGCAATGCCAACAAACAGGTATCGATTCATACGTTGTGTAGCAAGGTGTGTGCCCGGTCATCGAGCCGAAGCGGAGGGTGCCTGATGCAACAGTTGCGTTTCGGTCAGGTACAGATAGGGGGGGTGAAAATGATGGGTGAAAATTTTCTCTTTGCTGTCGGGGAAGCGCTGGTAATAGGCCGAATCGGCTTTCAGGACGATGAACGTACCTGTACGGACGTAGTGGTTGCTGTTGTAGTATTCCGGGGCAACGTACCCGTTCAGGTTCTTGCTCACCGTTTTGGAAGCAATCGCGCCGAGGTATTTCTGGTAGTTGCGCTGCGCTTTCAGAGCGGGCTTGGTCAGGCTGTTGTAGACCGACTTCAGTACGATCCGGTTCAGCAGTTTCTGCTTTTTGATGATACCCGGCGCGCCTTGAAAGGGATTGGTCGTGTTGAAATCATTGACTGTCTGAATCGACAGCGGCACCTCGGGTACCCAGTCGGCCGAGTTGACCACGTTGTAGGCCCAGCCTTCCTGGGTCTGCGCCTCGTAGTCGTAGGCGAAATAGAGGTTTCCCGGCTTCGGCCCGGCGCTGCAATAGGTTTTGAACCGAATATCGGCGGGGAGTTTGCCTTGCCGTTGCAAGGCATAGAGGTACGCCGTGAGCAGATACGCGATAGCCCCGCCCTGGCTATGCCCCACGATGAGCATATTTTTCGCGCCCTTCCGGTAACTCGAATCGATTTTGGGCAGGATGTCTTTGCTCAGAAACGCCGTGCTGACGAGCCAGCCCACGTGTACCGCTGCCTTCGGGTTCTGGGCCAGTTCGTAGGCGAATGTATCGGTATCGCTCAGTTGCAACTCCCCTTTCGCCGGCACCATGGCCGCGTAGAAATTGGCCAGCCAGCTTACGCTGTTGGCGGTGGCGCCACGCAGACTGATGACGGCCGTTTGGGCGTTGTCGGTCCAGAGGTCCCACCGGTTATCGAGGCCCATGATGGGCGAGCGGTACACGGGTTTGAACCGCTGCGGCACCGGGAAGCTGGCCACGTAGGCCGAATCGCCGAAGCGGGCCGACACTTTGAGCAGTTCGACGTATTCAGCCACATCGAAGCCGGGCTTGAGCGACTGGCCGTGACAGAGTTGGCTAAGACAAAGCCCAGGCAGGAGAATTACGTACCTGCTGATCAACCGGAAAGCGTGTTGCATAGCGTAGGGACATCAGGGTTGAAAGGCGGGTAAGTACGTAGAAAACGCCGACCACTCAAAGGTTTATTTAGTGTATAACCAATCCCATATCTAGCAACATACACCCACTATCCTGCGCCGGAAAGCCCGTCAGGTACGTACCCGATTCCCCTGCCAGGCTCGTAGCCGACATCACCTGGGCCTCCTGCTGCAGCCCGCCAGGTTGGTTTCTCAGCCGTGTTCCGAACACTCTCGTTGGTCTTACGTTGATGGCTGTACGGCCAGTTTTCCTATACTCTATGGGGTTTCAGGAATAACTGGTACACAGCCATAGTTCATACAACAAAACCAGGTTCGGCGCCTGAGCATGCCATGCAAACGAAGATCAAAACGTATTCGCCCGACGATATGGGTGGTGCCAGTGGAATGGGAAGTGGTAGTGGGCTAGGCGGTGCCACCAGCGGCACCGGTCTGGGCAGTAGTGGTGGCTCTATGAGCAGCGGCGATAGCAGCTCGATGGGCAATAGCGGGCTTGGCAACACCGTCGGGCTGGACGAGGGCGGCTCGGGCACCGGCATGTCGTCGGGTATGGGTAGCGGCGGATCGATGGACGACGCGGGCAACATCGGCGGGAACACCAGCAGCCTGAGCGACGACGACATCAGTGACTCGGATGCCGCCACGACAGACGGCGACACAGACAGCCCGGGTACGTCGTCGGACACGGATGACACCGACGACAGCGCGATCGGCACCGGCAGTACACCAGGCAGCGGCAGTCTGTAGCGTTATAGGCATACGCAGAAAAGCGCTCGGGCTGGCTTACATGATGTAAACCAGCCCGAGCGCTTTTGTTATTGGTATTGCCCGCCAGTTGGTAAGCCTATGGCAAAACGGCTAGATCCCGTTCAGGTATTCGGGAAATTGCGACCGCCATACGGGCCAGTCGTGCTCGCCCCAGGGCTTCACGTCGAGCCAGTGATGGATGCCTTTTGCGTTCAAAATGCCCGACATCTGGAGCGTCGACGGCTTGCAGAAATCGTATTCCGACGTACCCAGCACAATCCGCATCTGGTAGAGGTGCTCGTTCTGGGCGTTGGGTACGTAGTCGACGGGGTTATTGAAGTAGACGTTATCGTCGTAATAGCCGTCCATGAACGAGCGGATGTCGTATTTGGCACCCATCGCCATCAGGTGCGCCACCTGATCGGGGTGCCGGAAAGCGTAGTTGAGCGCCTGAAACCCACCGAAGCTGCAACCGGCTACGCCAATCTTATGCACGTTGCATTCGCGCTGGATGTAAGGCACCAGTTCTTCGCTGATGAAGCGATCGTAGAGTACGTGGTTCCAGATGCGGGTGCCGGGATGCAGGTGTTTGGCATACCAGCTGTCTTTGTCGATGCTGTCGATGCAGTACAACTTGATGTGTCCCGACTCGACATGCCCCTGAATGGCGTCGATCAGTTTGAAGTCTTTCGCTTCGTAATACCGCCCCATCGTGGTCGGAAACAGTAGCACCGGATAACCCCAATGGCCGTAGACGAGCATCTCGATGTCGCGCCCCAGCCGGTGTGAATAATACTTGATATACGACTCTTGCATGGCACAAAGATAGGGGACGGTTCAATGTGCCGGGTCCAAAGTTGCGCGACCTGCTGCCCCTGAGTCAGAGCTGCTTTGACGATTGGCCACCGGGCGCTGGCCGTGAAACACCCAACCGCACAGCACGAATGCCTACCTTTGCTCCGTGAAACTTGTACTTACTTCTTGTTTGGTGCTTATGCTTACTTCTGCAGCAGCCCAGCCGTCGGCTTCAGTCACCGTTCTGTCCGACGACTCGCTGGTGTCTGTCCCGCTTAACCGGGTCGTTCATCTGACGATCATTCTGCCCCCCCACTACACCACCACCGGCCCCGACTACCCCGTACTGTACCTCAACGATGGGCAGGATATTCCCCGGCTCAATCTGGCGCACGTACTCGACTCGCTCTATGCCCGGCAGGCCATCCGCCCCTTTGTGCTGATCGCCATGCACGCCAACGCCGACCGGATTCAGGAGTATGGCACCGCTGCCCGGCCCGATTACATGAACCGGGGTAGCAAAGCCGCCGCCTACGCCGATTTCGTGCTGACCGAACTGCTGCCCCACGCCCGGAAACAGTACCACGTCAGCACCGATCCCGCGCAGTCGGCCATCGCGGGTTTTTCGCTGGGTGGTCTCTCGGCCTTTGACATCGGCTTTCATCACCCCGATCGGTTTAGCCGGGTGGGTGTGTTTTCGGGTTCGTTCTGGTGGCGGAAGAAAAAATTCAGCAGCGCCTACGACGACGAAACCGACCGCATCATGCACAGCCTGATCAGGGAAAGCACCACCAAGCCTCAGGTACGTTTCTGGCTGCAAACCGGCACCAACGACGAAACCTCCGACCGTAATAACAACGGCGTCATCGACTCCATCGACGACACGCTCGACATCATCAAGGAACTGAAAAAGAAAGGCTTTGCGGAACCTGCCGACATCCGTTACGTGGAAGTGCCCGGTGGCGAGCACAACCAACGTACCTGGAGCGAGATCATGCCCGATTTTCTGACGTGGGCGTTTTCTGTTTAGCGTTTGATGTCTAACGTTTGGCGTTTGCCGGGCGGGCGTTAGTCTATCATAGACAGGTTGGCGTCAACCATTAAACGAGAAACATTAAACATCAACCGTTAAACGCTTTTCCCCTCATGCATCCTTTCCTCCCCCTGACGTTCCTGTTGCTGGCCTGCGGTTCGGCCACGATCGCCCCCACCCCTACCGTGGACCCCACGCCTGCTGCGCGCAAGCTGGTATGGTCCGACGAGTTTGAGAAAGACGGCCTGCCCGACCCCGCCAAGTGGGGGTACGACGTCGGGGGCAACGGCTGGGGGAATAACGAATTGCAGTATTACACCAAAGCCCGCGCCGAAAACGCTCGTGTCGAGAAGGGGAACCTCATCATCGAGGCCATTAAAGAGCCCTATGAAGGGAAGGCCTACAGCTCGGCCCGGCTGCTTACCCAGAACACCGCCACCTGGACCTACGGGCGCGTGGAGGTGCGCGCTAAATTACCCGCCGGCCGGGGCACCTGGCCGGCGATCTGGATGCTGGGCAAAAACATTGCCACGGCGGGGTGGCCCCTCTGCGGTGAACTCGACATCATGGAACACGTGGGTTACGACCAGAACGTGATTCACGGCACGGCACATACCCAGGCGTATAACCACGTAAAAGGCACCCAGAAAGAAGGCAAAACCACCATCGCCACCGCCACCAGCGATTTCCACGTCTATGCCATCGACTGGACCGCCGACACCATAGACTTCTTCGTCGACAATCAGAAATACTACAGCGTGAGTAAACAGGCGCTGGGTAACCAACCCGCGCAGTGGCCCTTCGATCAGCCCTTTTTTCTGATCCTGAACGTAGCAGTGGGTGGCAACTGGGGCGGTGCCAAAGGCGTCGACGAAACGATCTGGCCCCGGCGGATGGAAGTCGACTACGTGCGCGTGTACCAGTAGTCATTGCCATCGAACACATAACCTGTCAATCAACCCTTTAAGCGCTTGCACACTACCACGTTTATGGGATAGTAAGGCAATAAATAATCCGCCAGCTTTGTCGTCAGCAACCGTGTCTAACACCAGCCGGCTGCATCAAGATCATGACAAATGCTTCCTTTTTCCGCACAGTGCTGCTGTTCACACTGGCAGTAACCTTTTCAATGACGGCCTGCCAGAAAGGCAAAGACGGCGAGGTAGGCCCGCAGGGCGCAGCCGGGCCGAAAGGCGACGCGGGGGCTCAGGGTCCGAAAGGCGACCCCGGCACCGCAAATGTGATTTATTCGCCCTGGATAGGCGTGACCTTCACGGGAAGCGGCACATCCTACACTGGCAGCATTACGGCGGCGGCCATTACGCAGGCCGTACTGGACAAAGCCGACATTCGGGTGTATTGGAACGAAGGTGGGCGGGTGCTTTCATTGCCCTACGCTCAGACGGTAGGCGGCACACCCTACTCGGTGCATCAACGGTTTTATGTCGGCCGAATCGATCTGCTCGCCAGTTATGCCCTCACTGCGCAGCAGATGCGCTACGTGATTATTCCTGGTGCCGTACCCACCGGCCGCCAGTCAGCCGTCGACCTCTCTGACTACGAATCGGTCAAAGCCTACTACCACATTCCCGATTGACGCCCAACGGCTCAAACGGCCGCTTCGGTCGGCAGATCCGTTGGGGCATAAAGAGCTCCCAGATAGACCATATCAAAGGTACAGGTCGTACCCTGGCCCAATTCCGAGTGGATCGTGAGCGTACCGCCCAGGTCGTTTGCCCGCTGGCGTAGGCTGGCCAGTCCGTTGCTCTGTGCAGGTACGTTGGCCGGATCGAACCCAATGCCATCGTCGATCACACGCAGGCACAGGTGGTGGTCTGTCAGCTGCAAACGTACAGTGACAGAACTTGCTCTGGCATGGCGCAATACATTGTGCAACAATTCTTTATGAATCAGGTAAAGCTCCCGGCAAAGCTCATCGGGAAGCAAATGCGTTGACTCAAAGTCAGGGAAATCGAGGTGCAGTTTTGTGCGCTGATGCTCAAACAGCAACTCGGCGGCTTCGCGCAGCCGACAACTTAGCGGCTCAGGCGCCGCATTGGTTCCGGCCTTTTCGTCTGCCGGCGCGCGCAGGCTCCAGACAATGTGTCGCATGTTGGTCAGCACCTGCCGGGCCGACTCACCGATGAGCCGCAACAGAGCCCGGGCTTCTTCGGGGCGGGCTACCAGTTCGCGGTCGGCGGCCTGACTGAGCATGCTGATGCTGCTGAGATCGCCGCCTACGTCGTCGTGCAGATCGCGGGCAATGTCGGCCCGGATCCGTTGCAATTGCTGTTGTTTCCGTTCGTTTTCCCGGAGTTGCTCAATCAGTTTGGCCTGCATAGCCAGTTGCTCCTGCTCCAGCTGACTGTTGCGCATGGAGATCCCCAGCGTGAAGCAGAGCACTTCCAGCACGACCCCTATCTGCATGTAGATGACCGGAAAGGAAAAGGGAAGGGCTGGATTACGCACAAAGATGGCTGGCAGAAAATTGATGGATAACGCCACCAGACAGCCAATGACGAAGAAGAACGACCCAACGACAAAATACGTGACGATCGACTGCCGGAGCCTGACGATACGCGGGACCACGTAGAGCGCCGCCAGCGCCATCAGGATGCGCCCCCCCGTGTAGAGCGCCGACCGAAGGGGTATAGACGCGTCGGCCAGCAGCAAAATACCATCGAGCAACAGATAGCCGACCAGCAAGCCCAGTATGCCCTGCAATACCCGGTAACTGGTTGGGTCGTTCTGTTTGATGTTCATCAGCTGCATGGTAAACCGGACATACAGCATCAGCGCCAGCGATTCCGACAAAACGATGTCGAACCGTTGACCAGGCTGGTAGTGCGGATTCTGATAACCCTGATCGACCAGCCGAAACGTACAGACCATGCAGCCGATATAAAAGGCGTACTGCCAGTAGATGGCCTTACGATGCTGCGCAAACGACAACAGCGCATAGACGGCCATCATGGCCAGCATGCCGTCCAGGAACAGACGCAGTTGGGCGTACGTGATGAGCCAGGTAGTCATTCCACGGCAGCAGTTAATAAGAGGTTCCTAAACCGGCTAATTCGCTAAAACGGATAGGGAAGATAGCGGTAAACTACTTAATCACCAAAGTCTTTTGAGTTTACGTAAAAATACGCACAAGCCGCGTAGTTCTCCTATACCATCATCATGGGATAGCAGCACGCTCACCGTAAACAGACCTTTATTCCATTATTAGCGGCTTCCGCTTCTTCCACAACGTAGTGCTTCATTTATACATGCGACAACAAGGTTTTACACGACGGCACAACACCCGCATCCAGGCCCGCCAACTGATCTTGGGGCGTGGTCACCGTGCCGCTAGTCGGCGCTTCGGTTAACCAACCGGCAATCGTCTGCGGATTCAGCGCAGCGTTGCCCACTGATTTTGCTTTCTGTTGCAGCAGCAGCACAATACCGGCAATAATGGCCGCTGCTCCCGAGGTATCACTCATATCGGCTGTGTATCGGCCGTCGATGGTTGTGGTGAGAATGCCGCCCCCCTGCGCAAATACCCGGACCCGGTTGCCACGGCTCGAATTATCCAGCAATCGAAACGTAACCGATTGGTTATCAACAACCCGGGAGGCAGCACCAACCAGGATGGCGGGGCTGGGTGTTTCCTGATAATAAGCCAGAAAGGCATCAGAGCTCGCAAACTGAGGTACAGAAAGCTTGGACACCGTTGACGGAATCTGGCCTTTGTGCCGCTCATAAAGCGCGTTTATCCGGTCGCGGTTCTTTTTGTTGGTATAAGCATTCCAGTGGGTCTGGCTATGATTGTCTAACTGACTGGTCAAGGCCGCCAGGCGCACGTCGCGGGGTAGCAGCGGCTCATCGGTTCCGTTTTTGGGAGCGGTGCTCAGTATTGCTTTATCGTTGCCGGCGGCCGCAATGACGGTAATGTCCAACTGGTCGGCAAAGGCCAGGAGCTCATAGACGCCGGGCAGCACATCGAGCGGAAACCGCCCACCGGCAGTACCCAACTCGATCAGGATGGTCTCCCCGGAGGGTGTAACGTCGATAGCCGTCAGGACGGCGGCTAGCTCGTTGTAACGGATGGTCTTGAAGCCCTGCCCCGCCAGCACGGTGCCTTTGGCCAGGCAAGACACCAGCCGGATCGTCACTCCCGGTGCGATGCCCCGGCACACATCGCCCAGGGGAGCGGGGCCCGTATCGGCATCGGTATTGCGGGCCGCCAGCACGCCCAGAATCTGCGTGCCGTGATCGAGTTTGCCCGACTGCTTTGGTACACTTAACGGGTCAAACGGTTTGGTTTCGATGGGAACAACCGTGGGGTGAAGCGCGGCAAACTGCGGATGAGTCAGGTCCCAGCCATCGGCTTCGATGATGGTAACGCCGGGCGCAACGGATGCCGCCATCGCCGACGGAATAGCCATATCGGCAAAGTAAAACTGCCCTGCGTTGGGCGTTTTTTTTAAGGCTTCGAGGGGTGTCGTGTCGCTTAATGATACGGGCTCATCTTTGAGGTACACAAAGTCGAACAGGTAAAAGCCGAACCAGGCTTTATGCGGCAGAAACGCCTCAAAGAGCCCCAGCACAAACTGAATCGTTGACTCGTCGGTAGGCTCGGGGAAGTCGATCTGGAAGTAATTGAACAGATTAGGCAACTGGCTCGGGGCTGTCGGTGCACCGTTGGCCAGGTTGTACGCACGGATTCGCTGCGCCAGTCGACTCAGTTTTTCGTAGCCACCTGCGTCGAAGGGAGAATAAGGCAGCACACCGATCCGGGAGCGGATGGCCTCCATAAGCGAGGCGATCTTGCGGCGGGGCAACAGTTGGAGCAGTCCCTTGACCGGGTTGGCGGCGGTACCGTTCTGTTGCAGAAACGCTTCAGCCTGCTCGAAAAAAGCCTCCGACAGGTTAAGTGCCTCGAGCCAGACAGCGCCCCGCCGGGGTAGCAGGTCGTCGCGAAATTTGAAGACAAGCGTTGTCATCAGTCGATTGCCGATTTAGGTTTGCCAACAAGTTTATACTTTTCGTTGTAAATCAGTAAATTAAATCCATACACTCATGTCTGATTCTATGTACCGTAATCGGGGGCTGCACAAAGGCATCTCGTCTGAATCCATCGACCGGCTCACGAAGCGGTTTCAGCAGGCGCCCACGCGCCGCAAGCGACAAGGGCTCTTTTTTGGCGTCGACTTTCTCGAGCAATTGGTCAACGACCTGAAGCAGGAAGGCTACGATGGCGTGCTGATGCAGTTTGGCATTGCGCCGGGCCTCGGCAACGAGCTACCCACCTACGAGCTGGTGGCCACACAGGTCGAGCTGGCAGGTGGCGATTCGCTGAAGGCGACCCGGATCGGGGTGCATTATTCGTCGCGAGGCAACGAGAGCACCAATCCACCCGAAGTTCCCTCGCCACCGATGAGCCTGGGCGGTAGCTGATCCTGACGCCCCGTAGCACCACTATGCTGAAGCAACTTGTTTTTATCCTGAGTTACCTCAACAGCGCCACGCTGCTGTTGCCGATCGGCGTGGGGCTGTTTCGCTGGAAGGGGCTCAGCACGGCTCTTAGGCTGAGCTGGGCGGCCCTGCTGGCTTACTTTCTGCTGTTTCTGCTGTCGCTGAGTGTTGTGTTGTTGAGACTAACTCCCTCAAATACGCTCGGGATTCAATACCTGATTGCCGGCACATTTGGTAGCTTTTTTTCGCTGGCCTACTGGTCGTTGATACCGGCCGGAAAGCGGCGCATAGCCGTGGCGGTGCTGGGCGGACTGGGGCTACTGGGTATACTGACGGAAGCGCTCATCCAGGGCCGTTATGCACAGTCGAGCCAATGGTCGGTGCCGCTGCAAACCGTGCTGACGACGCTCATCTGTTTGCTGTATTTGCACCTGCTGCTGCGGCAAACGCGCGTCAGCCTGTTGCGCGTGCCTTTTTTCTGGATTACGATCAGCCTGCTCGTCAGTTCGGTGCTGGGTACGTTCTACGACGCCTTTCGCAACCTGATGCTGGCGTCGTCTATTGAGTTGCTAATGGGGTGGCTTTGCTTTCAGTTGGGAATTACCATTCTGTGTAATGGCTTGTATGCGATTGGCTTTAATCGGGCAACGACCCATTCGGCGTAACGTACCAGTCTGGTTACTGATACTAAGCCTGTGCTGGTCCGGCCACAAGGCCGTTGGCCAGCCCACCGGCAGCGCGCTTCAACTCGACAGTGTGGTTGTGCTCGACGCCTTCGGCCAGTCGAAAGCCCTGCTGCCTGGTGCCTTGCGCAGCCTTCAGGCCCGTGAGAATTACCTGACCTTCCGGTTTCGGAGCGTGAAGGCGCTGCCCGTTCGGTATCAGCTAACCGGGTTAGACAACGACTGGCGGACGGGGCTCAGTACGGATCGCATCCACTACGCCAATTTACCTGGGGGCACCTATGCCTTTCGCTGGCAGCCACTCCCCGGCGGCTCCATCGCCAGCCTCCCCATAACCATCGATGCGCCGTTCTGGCAACAAGGGTGGTTTGTACCGGTATTGCTGATCTACCTGTTGGGCATCGCGGGAATTGTGCTGTACCTGCTGATGCAATACCGATTTCGGCAACAACTGCGGGATCTACAGGCCCGCGACCGCATTGCGCGGGATCTACACGACGACATGGGCAGCTACCTCAGCAGCATCTCCATCCTTAGCGCCTCGGCCCGGCGACAGGCCCTTCGCAACCCGGAAAAAACACAGGCCACCCTCGACACCATTGGCCAGACGGCCCGCCAGATGCTCGAAACGATGGGCGATATTGTCTGGAGTATTAACCCCGCCCACGATGCCATGTCGCACAGCATTGATCGTATGCGCGATGTAGGCAACGCCCTGTTTGCCAGCACAGCAACCGACTTTTCACTTGTGGTCGATAACGAGGTGGGTACGTTCCCACTGGCGACCGAAGCCCGCCGCGACTTTTTCCTGATCTATAAGGAAGCCCTCACCAACGCCGCCCGCTACGCCGAAGCAACCACCGTTCGGGTTACGCTTCGGCGCGAACCAACGTACCTGCTGCTGACCGTTCAGGACGACGGACGGGGCTTCGACCCAGCTAACCCGTTACGGCAAAACCCAACCGGCGGCAATGGCCTCCGCAACCTGCAGGTACGTACCCAGCAATTGGGCGGTACCCTGACGATTTCGTCGAAGCCGGGCGCGGGCACGACCGTTGGCTTACAAGTACCCCTCCCATAATCGTGGTATAGATACCCGACACGCGGGGCTCGTATCTTCGCTACTCAACCCGTAATCGGCCGTTTTTAGCGGTCTTTACCACTCAATCCAACAGACTATGGCCATCCGCGTTGCTATTTATGAAGACAATCGCCCCCTGCGCGACGCCCTGGGTACGTTGATCGCCGATACCGATGGCCTAACGATCGTGGGTGCCTATGGCGATTGCCTTCAGGCCAACGACAACACCTACCGCCACCAGCCCGACGTCATCCTAATGGACATCGACATGCCGGGTCGTGATGGCATCCAGGCCGTGCAGAGCCTGCGCCGTGAGTTCCCCACGGTGGAGGTGCTTATGCTCACCGTTTTCGACGATGACGACCGGGTGTTTCGGGCCTTGTGCGCGGGAGCATCGGGGTATCTGCTCAAACAAACGCCCCCCGACGACATCCTGGACGCCATCGAGCAGGTGTATGCGGGCGGGGCGCCCATGACCCCCAGCATCGCCCGCAAGGTGATCCAGACCTTTCCGGCCCGGGCCACCCTGTCGGCCGACCTCGACCAACTCACCAGCCGCGAAAGCCAGGTGTTGCATTACCTGGCGCAGGGCCTCAGCTACAAACTGGTGGCCGACGAGCTAGGCATCAGCATCGAGACCGTTCGCACGCATATTAAGCGCATCTACGAGAAGCTGCACGTCCACTCCGTCACCGAAGCCGTCTCGAAGTACCGCTCGTAGGTACGTGTCCCCTGTTTTGGGGAGGTTGTATAAGGCTGGTTGGAACGAGGTTTGGGGTATGAAAACAAACGACATACATACCCGGGCCGGGCCATGTCTTTATAGAATGGGAGCACCCCGTCTTTTAAGTGTCTGGATTATGCGCTTCACATCTGGAATCGAACCGACATTCTGGCCAGCACTTTGCAAACCCGTGATGGCCGGTGTACCATTTTCGGGATCACAAAGTAGTTTCCGCAGTTCAAGCGGAGACAGCGGCTGACCCGTGACGGTTTTGTGAAGACTTTGTATCATACAGGCTACTCCTGCAATCACGGCTGCTGCTGCCGAAGTCTGCTTGTAAAACATTTGTCGGCCTACCGTTTGAATAGGAACAGGCACAAAGCACATACGATGTTGCTCAACAGCCCTTGGACTGATGTTACGCTGATTAGCTTGAATATATGTTGACACACCAGCCAAAATAGCTCCGCTATCCAGATTCCGATCGGGTTCGAATCGAGTGACCTTATCAAGATTGCGACAGCTTATTCTGTTACCAGCCGGTTCTATGACGCTAATACCCAAGCAATTCGAGGCAATTCGCATCAGCAAAAACACGTCAGGGTTTACCTCCAGCGGTAAAGGTGAATAGCTCTCTGTCAATTCATATTCGATCAGTATAATGTCTCCATTAGCAGCCTGTGCAATCGCTTTTAGCAAAGCAGCCTCGGGAATACATCCCTGCGAATGAGTTGTTGGTCCACTGGGTTGCGCCTCATCAACGTATCCCGATATTAATCGACGGATCGTTAGATCAGGCACAATTCCCTTTCGGTCTGGAGCGATCACAACCTGATGGCTCGCTAGCAGTACGCTGAGTGTCTTTCGGCCATGTTCTCCTGTTGCTAACGGATTTGGAGGCATGATACTCAGCGACTCCCTACCATTGTTCCGCGCTTGCTTAAGGCGAACATAACTTGGAAACTCATATCTAAAGGTGTCTGACACATTATCTGTCACATCCCAAGCATCTTCAATGAGAAAACAATTGGCTGCTGTGCCCAAACCACCCTGACTAGCCCGATTCCAACCTTCTGGCAAATTCATTCTCGCCTGGTACGAATCGATAGGCGTATCTGGGGTATCAACCCCACCCCCATCTACCAGTTGAGCCGTCGACACATAGGCTTCTACTTGTCCGTTGGTTTCTTGAAGCAACCGGCTGATGAACTTCTCTTGCTCATCCGCAGACAGGTATACATAGAGGCGGTTAAATAGATTAGGCAACGGATTAGGTAGTGCAGTACAACTCGACGTACTCAGTCGCTCTATGAATGTATTTACGTCAGCACTCACGCTATCAAAAACGGCACGATACACAACATGGTAGTCATTCGGTCGTTGGCTACTCGTCTCTTTCGCCACAGTGTACAATTGCCAGAACAGTGTCCTGCTCTCTCCTTTGTCAGGCAGCGACTTAGTTAACAGAAAGTAACGCGATGCTTGCGCAACGTAAGTTTGGGAAAACGCAAAATGCGAACCGCTATTGGCATATTCATCACTAAACAATACTTTATCCGGTAACTTGATGGTTACTCGAACTGGATAAATTTTATGTTCCATAGTATACTAACTTTTAAGTAAATATTGCTAAATATACAATTCACTCTAAATCTGTTTCATTATGAATCCCACATCTTTATTAACCGCAGATGAAGTCAACGAAATGACGAGCGTTGTCCCTGATTTTTGGGGCCGATTACCACTTGACATTCAGGAAGCAATCCGCAATGCGTATGCCCGCGAGACTGACAGCGAAGAGCAAAACCTACTGAAACTTAGTACTATATCCGGTACCAATGATGCGAATGAAGCCCGTACCTTACGGACAACCTTCCGCGATGAGGTAGTAACGCCCCTGTTAGCCTGGTATCAGGAACACGCAACAGAACCGGGGCGTAACTTACTGAGTCAGCAGCAGGTTACCACAGGCTACCTTGTCAGCGTAGCGAGTCTCCAGCAAGTCTTGGCCACCTTTAGTGCAAACACCGATGTGCAAATCTGTTTTGGTCTGAACAAAGGGATCCGTGAAGGAGGTCAGTTACAGCTAGTTTTGCGAGGCGAGGGCGGCGATACTGTACCAGCTTATGTCTACACAACCGGCCTGCCTAGTGATGTAAACGGTCCGGATGGCGTCCGTATCAAGCCCTGTAACGCATCGACCAACCCACCTTGTTAACCCCTGATCAACTAGTTTATGCTGTCCGTTCTGGAGTGGTTTACGCAGGTCGTTTTCTACCTGATTGTCATTCCCATCGGGGTGGGGCTGTTTTGTTGGCAAACGCTAACAAAGCCATTACGCATTTTCTGGTTAAGTCAAGTTGTCGGATTGCTCATTACGGTGGGGCAAAGCGTGTTCTTCACCAACAGCGGACGGTCTGACAATTACCCACTGTTCTATGCCAACACAGCCACAGATGCCGTGCTGATGACGCTCTTTTTTACGGCGTATCTGCGCGCTCCCCTCAATCGATGGGCTCAGGCAGGGTGTTTGATCCTGTTGCTGTTCATGGGCTGGGGGCTCTGGTATTGGGGCAGTTCCATCGACACGGTGCTGCGTTTTTCGAGTGTCGAATGCTGCTTCGTCATCGTGATGGCAGTGCTGGTAGGGCAGCGGCAACTGGCGCGGGCAGTCGATACCCGACTCCGGCAACAGCCCGTTGTCTGGATTACTGCCGGTACGCTGATTATGAACCTGATGTCGCTGATCATGAATCTCTTTAGCAGCCAGCTCTACGCCTACTCGGCTGACCTTTACAATGCCTTTTACAATACATTTGCACCGTTGTCGAACCTCATCAGTTACGTGTTCGTCAGCATTGGGTTTTGGAAAAGTCGGTCTATTCTAGGGCAATCTACTTTGCTGTAACGCTGTGGTGTTGGGCCAGCCCAGTTGGGTTGGCCCAACCGACTGCACCCGCTCTACTAATCGAGCAGCTTCTGTTGAATGGCACACCTGTGATGCCATTACCTGGCCAACCTCTCCTGCTCGAAAAACCCGCCAATACACTGTTAATACGCGTTAATAACCCTTTTCGAACGGGCGAGACTACATTTAGTTACCGAATCGAACCCCTATCAGATTGGCAACAAGTTAATAGGCGGCAGGAAGTGGTATTAACGAATCTACCCGCACGAGACTTAGTTATTTACATTCGGGCGAACTCGTCAACCACTACAAAGCCGCTCTTTGCTTTTCTCAAAACGACTAGTCAGCCGTTTTGGCAAAAAATCTGGTTCTGGCCAGTACTTACACTCATTGGCATGGCCTCCATGGCGCTTGTCAGCTACCTGTTTTTTCAGGCACGCTATCGCCAGCAGGTACGGATGCAGCTTATCCGCGATCGTATTGCACGGGATCTGCACGACGACATGGGCAGCTACCTTAGTAGTATCTCCATCCTCAGCGCAGCTATGCCCGCCGACCCCGACCGCGCCCGGCAAAACCTCGATCGTATTGGGCAGACAGCCCGACAGGTGATGGACGCCATGAGCGATATTGTCTGGAGCATCAACCCCGCCCAGGACACCATGCAGCAGGTGCTCGACCGTATGAAGCAGGTGGCCGACGAGCTGTTCGGGACCACCGACACCGCCGTAGACTTTTCGGTCGAGCCGGGCGTCGATACCCTGAGCCTGCCCCTGGAACGCCGCCGCGACTTTTTCCTGATCTACAAAGAAGCCCTCACTAACGCGGCCCGCTATGCCGGGGCCAGTCAGGTGCAGGTACGTCTCGACCGGCAACAGAGCCAGTTACGACTCACCATCAGCGACAACGGACAGGGCTTCGACCCCAAACGGCCTTCGCACCGCCCCGGTGGTGGCAATGGGCTGAAAAACCTACAGGTACGTGCCGAGGCGCTGTCAGGTACGTTGTCGGTGCAGTCGGCACCGGGGCAGGGCACGCGGATCTCGCTGACGCTACCCCTCTGAACGTACCTGCACCCATTCGCCAGTGCTTCGAACAAACTGATCTTGTTTACCTTAGGCCTGGTGTATCCCCCCTTTTGGGGAGCCCAACGCATGATCAGGTATTTATTTTTGAGCCACATAACACACGACCAATATGGCTGTCCGCACTGCTATTTTCGAAGACAACATGCCCCTGCGCGAGGCGTTATCCTTTCTGATCGAAGCCACCGACGGGTTTGAACTGTCGGGGGCCTTTGGCGATTGCCTCTCTGCCGAAAAGCAGATAGGTACGTTACAACCCGACGTGGTGTTGATGGACATCGATCTACCGGGCCGCAGCGGCATCGACGCCGTTCGGAGCCTGCACGAACGCTACAGCCACGTGGATGTACTGATGCTCACCGTTTTCGATGACGATGACCGCGTCTTTGAGGCCATCCGGGCGGGTGCAACGGGATATCTACTAAAGAAAACGCCCCCCGCCCGCATTCTGGAAGCCATTCAGGAAGTCTACGACGGGGGCGCACCTATGTCGCCCGCTATTGCCCGGCGGGTGATGGAGGCCATGCAGCATCGGCCCAATCCGCACCTGGCCGACCTCACCCCCCGCGAAAACGAGGTGCTGACATTGCTGGCCAAAGGCAATAGTTACAAGATGGTCGGGGCCGAGCTGGGTATTACCGTCGAGACAACCCGTACCCACGTAAAGCGTATTTACGAGAAGCTGCACGTCCACTCCGTTGCCGAAGCGCTGGCGAAGTTTCATGGAAAGTAAATGGCGTCTTGAGCGGGCTGTTTAAACGGCCCGCTCAGGAAACGGAACAACGGCACCTCCCCTTTTTTGGGGACGCGCGCCCGATGGAGGGAACAGACCTTTGACCCAACCAAAACGGGTTACCTCCACACTGCGCCATGAACCGCTATTACACCTCGTCACTAGGAATAGGGCTGCTACTGATTCTGGGCCTGAGTCTGCAAAACTGCAAGAAAGACGACCCTGCCACGCCAACGGGCCCAACCAGTGGCACCACCACGCCAGGTACGTCGACAACGGCTGCTACCAAGAGCACCAGCCCCGTACTGCTCACCGACCCTGTCGTTGGTAACGTGGGTAGTTTTTCGGCCCGCATCACCGCCGTCATCAACGGCAACGGGGGGGAGGCCATTACCGGTCATAAGGTAATTGTGGTCGAGACCGCTACCCAACGTCTGGGCAACCAGTATGAACTGGGTGCGACCAGCGGCCCCTTTCCGCTGACGATCACGCAGGTAGTGACGGGGCTCGCAGCCAACACCAACTACACGGTCTACTTCACGGCCACCAACAAAGTAGCGGTGGTGCAGCGGGCTACGACCTTCACGACCACGGCCATCACCTCGACCACGACGGCACCTAATGGGAACGGCATTACCGTAAAGGCCCCTTTTCCCGGGCAGAGCCGCCGCCTGGCCCGCACTTTTACGCTGGCCAATAAGCTATATGTGTTGGGCGGATCGGACCAAACGCAAGCCACGGCGGCTGACCTGACTGATCTGTGGCAGTACGACCCCGCTGCCGACAAATGGAGCCAGAAAGCCTCACTCCTAGTGCCCAAAGCGTTGCGGCTCGATTATACCCTGCCAATTATGCTGATCGACGGGCAGGCTCATGCCTTGGTAACCGTCCAGACGGGTACTACGAATAGCACCCGTATCCCTTTTGTTTACACCTACGACCCTGCTACCGACAAATGGACGGCCAAAGGGCAAACTCCGTTTGTTGGCTCCTCGCGAACGGTGCTGAGCCTTAACGGCAAAGGGTATGCCGTAGGAGGTGGCGATCAGCTCAATACGCCCTTATCCGTCGGGAAGCAGGTGTGGCAGTATGACCCCGCTACCGACAAATGGACCCGCCGGAACGACTTTCCGGGTGAGGCGCGGTATGGCGGGTTTGGTACTGTCTACAACAATAAAGGCTATCTGATAGGTGGCACGGGGCTGAACCAGATGCTGGCCGACATGTGGGAATACAACGATGCCACCGATAGCTGGACGCAAAAAGCAGCGCCCCCTACCATCGTCAGCAACGGCGCATTCAGCGGGAAAGCGTATCTGGTCGGTGATAAGCTGACGTTCACCCAGTTCGCCGACAAATACTACACCTACAACTTCACGACGCAGTCGTGGTCAACGGCACCCTCACCAGATGCCATCTATAAATCGCCACTGGGGGGTACGGGCTGCACCGTCTATGAATACCTGACTGAATCCATCGGTGCGAATGTGTTTCTGTTTCACCAGTATCGCTCCGTATCGGGTACCTCCTGCCTGAATCTGATGGGGCAGTTCTGGCAATATACGCCTTGAGGCTACCCCGTTTTTGAGAGTCGCTCCCCCAGCTTAATTACACTCTTTACCATGTCTCAGCAACAGGGCTGAGGCCCTTCTCACACCAAACCAATTCATTCCATGAACACGTTTCGTTTTTCCCTGACTGCTCTGATCGTCAGCGTATTACTTGGCAGCCAAATGGGCTGCAAGAAAGCCGACGACCCGACCAAAGGTTTCTCGGCTAAGATTCAGTCGATTATCCCACAGGCCGATATCGACAAGTTGCGGCAGCGCGGCATGATTATCAACGAAGGATCGCAGCCACCCAACATCGAGGGTATTTTTGCCTCGTCGCCCCACACGCTCGTCAGCCCCTACGACACCGACAGCTACTCGGCCGGGTACGTTTTCAACGACCTGGTTGTCCGCTTCTCAAAGCAAAATACCGCTGATCAGACGGCGGTGGTCGATATTAAGAATGCCGGATCAACCGGCACGGGGGTGGGTGGTTTTCTGGCTGGTAACGGCAACCAGTTTACGTTTTTCGCGGAGATCGACTTGGTCGATGGGAGCGCCACAGCCAAACAGGTCCGTATTTTTTCGGGCGAAATCACCAGCACGGGCATCAAAGATTTCTACACGACCCTGCTGATGAAAAGCAAAAACGACCCGACCGACCGACTCATTCCGGTAGGGGCCGCCCGGGTGATCAAAGACGGCGACGGCCTCGCCAGCAAACAAAGCAGCTTCCGCCTGAACGCCGACGCTCAGCCCAAGACTGCGCCCGCCGACGACACGAGGCGGTAATGGCCTCCGGCCCCACGTTCATTTACGTACCTACCTCTGCCTCAAGCTGGTATCCCCCGTTTTGGGGAAGCGCCAGGTACGTTGCTTTCCGACTTTTGGCCAAACTAAACAGGCTTTCCGCTCTCTCCACACCATGACTCGTTTTCGTTGCTCGTTTGTCCGGGCTGGCCTCGTGCTGGTGCTGGCCCTGCTGCTCCAAGATTGCAAAAAATCAGAGCCAGCCCCTGACCCATACGCCTTTCTGGCCGGTACGTGGCGCTACGCCAACGGTGCCGAGTGCGTCTTCGAGGCGGCCAACAAGAAAGCCACCGGCACCAAAGTCCCCACCAACAATACGCAATTCAACTTCGTGGTGGGTGAAGATTACTGGCGCAACGTACTCACCACCGGCCCCGATGCCTGGAGCTACGACCAGATTGTCCGGTTTTCGGATGGCGTGACGGTCGAATACCGAAAAAGCACCCTGAAAAAGAAAGATGCCAATACGCTGTCGGTGAACACGCCGGGCCTTACCGATAGCGAACTGGTACGTGTATCCTAACTGGCCTGCTGGCCCTAAACCAACTCCCGACACGATGAAATCAGCAGAAAAAACCAGCCCTTTCATAGGCTGCTGGGACACCAAATGGACAACCTGCAACGGCAACAAGGCGGCGGGTGCCCGTCTGGCCATGAAGCCCGATGCAGTAACGCCCGGCCAGTTTACTGGTGCCTGGGGCGGCCATACCGACAACGACGGCTACGAACACAGCGGCTTTCTGATCGGCAGGCTGGATAAAACCGGCAAGACGCTGGCCGGTACGTGGTACGAGCTTATCTACAAAGACCACCTGACCTGCCCCACGCTCAGCTACTCAGGTACGTTCTCATTCACGCTGACGAGCAACGATTCCTTCGACGGCGTCTGGACCGATAAAGACGGCCCCAGCAAGGACTGCCCAACTAAGATGCAGTGGGACGGCAATCGAGCCATTAACTAGTAGTCAACACCTTACGATTCACACACAATTAACCACACAGACCATTATGGCTAATCTGCTTATTTACAACCGCGCTTCTCAATTGCTGTCCTTTCATCCCGAGTGGGTCGACGGATGCACAAAATGCCCCGGCCCGAACGACCAACTCAACTGGCGGGTACTGGGCTTTTTGGTTCGTGATATTGCCAGCCAGATCAGGGAGCCCAAAATGGCCGACGACCTTCGGAAACTAGGTCGGTCTATGGTTGCCAAGTCGATTGGTAAGGGCGAGAAAGGGCTCGTCTTGCAAGCCTACGACGAGGACCCATGCCCTACCTACCCTAAACGCTGGCAGGATTTGATCTGGAAACTACTGGGCGGGCATCTGCCCCCCGTCAACCCGGACCCAGAGCCCGGCCCCGACTGGATGATCAACGTACCCGACTTTCTGAACAACCAGCTCATGGCGAAGAGCCTTTTGTCGGTTGCCCAACTCGTCAGTGACAAAGCGATTGCTCAATCGGTACAAAATCTCGCGCAACAGTTGGGTAAGGAAGGGCTTGCCAAAGGCCGTGCGGTGTTTGGTGGCTGATCTGCCTTACGTCAAGATGCCGCCTCACCCAGCCTACCAGGAAGAGGCGGCCACATCATACCTGAGCGCTAACAGCGACCATAAACGTATTACACACCATGAAATCGGTCTTTATCAAATCCGTTCAATTTCTTACGCTGCTGCTGCTGCTGGGTACGTTCCCCACCGGCTGTAAAAAAACCGATGACCCGGTTGCGGCCAAAAGCAGTGATAAATCGATCACAGCCTTTGCTTTTAACAGCCTCAGCCCGGCGGTCAATGCCACCATCAGCGGCAACACCATTACGGCCACGGTGCCGGTGGGCACCAACCTGAGCGCCCTTGCCCCTACAATCGCCCTGCCGACCGGGGCGGTGGTGTCACCCGCTTCGGGCGTGGCGCAGAACTTTGCCAATCCCGTCACCTACACAGTCACCGCCGAAGACGGCACCACGCAGACTTACACCGTAACGGTCTCCATCCAGGGCGTCAGCATCGTGAGTTTTGCGCCGACCTCGGGCGGGGCGGGTACGACGGTGGTGATCAACGGGGCGGGGTTCAGCAACGTGTCGACTGATAACAAGGTGACGATCAACGGGCAGAACGCCGCCATCACGGCCTCGCGCACCGATCAGATCACGGTGCAGATTCCCGAACGGGCGGGGTCGGGTAACCTGGTTGTTGCGGTGGGTGGCAGGCAGGCTACGTCGGCCTCGGCCTTCGCGTACCAGTATCAGATCGCCACCAACACCACGCTGTTCAGTTCATCGGGCCGTGCCTTTCAAAGCACCGCCGTTGATCCCGACGATGGCACCGTCTACGCTTCTGACCGCACCAACAGCGCGGTAATCATTATGAAACCCAACGGTAGTGTGTCAGCGGCTACGTTGACGGATGGTACTAACAAACACGCTTCACTGACGGGTATTACCATCCTGAAAACCGGTCTGGGTGGGAGTGCCGATAAATACCTCGTCGCTACCAACGAAGCCAAGGGTGTCTATTCCTATTCGTTCCCGAACCTAAGCTACTGGACATCCGTACAGGCCAACGATGCCATCTACAACGCGCCAACGTCGGTGGCCGTGGTATCCCAGTCGCCTTCGGGCAGCTACCCAACCAACGGCACCTATTACATGGCCTGCTTCGGCAACTCGACCATTGTGCGCACCAACCGGAACAACGGTATTGTATCGGGGGCTACCACAGTTGGATCAGCTGGCAGTAAAGGCTTCAATGCGGGGCAGGTGAGCAGCACCAATGCCCGGTTCAACGGCGTGGTGGGCATCTTCCTGAAAAATAACCTGCTCTACGTAGCCGATGAGGGCAATCACGCGGTGCGGGTGGTCGACTACAACGCCGGGACGGTCAGCACACTGTTTGGCAATGGCACGGCGGGCAATGCCGATGGGGCCGCCAGCGCTGTGCGCCTCAACCTGCCATCCAATGTGGTGGTCGACAACAGCGGGTTGGTCTACGTTACGGATCGCGGCAACGGTCGGTTGCGGGTATTCGATCCGCGCAGCCAGACGTCGCAGACGCTGCTATCGGGCCTCAACGCCCCTTACGGCCTCAGCATCGACAATAGTGGTACGCTTTATCTGGGCGAGTGGGGCAGCGGCACCAACCGAGTCCTGAAACTTACCGTGAAGTAACCTTAAGCGGTACTAACCAGAACAACGTCAGCCCGTTGGCCCATCTGGGCTAACGGGCTGCTCGCTGCCGGGCCACCAACGTACCTGACGGTGATGATAGCCAGGTACGTTACTACCAGCCCAAAACCGTTGGCATACGTCAACGTGCCTTTAGGTAAAAGACCCACGCGATCGGAGGCCCTACCGCCTACTTTAACAGCCTGTCTATCAACACAAAACGCACGTTTATGAACGTATTCTGTATTGGGCTGATTTGCCTCCTGAGCATCGTTGGGCTAAACGCCTGCAAAAAGAGCGACGCCACCAAGCCCGCCGAGAACGCCATTACCTCGTTTATAACCAGTGAAACCACCGTTCAGGCGACTACTCGCTCATCGGGACCGTGGGAGTTGGGCATCGTATTCAGCGCCTCCGTCGCTGGCAAGATTACGCAGCTCGGCGCGAAGATGCCCGAGCCGGGTACGTACCGCGTCATCATCTGGGATTTCGATAGCAAACAACTGCTTCGCCAGAAGACCGTCGAGCAAACGTCGCCCGATAAACTCACGCTCGAAGGCATCGATGCGCTCGCGCTGACGGCCAACAAAAAATACGTGATCAGCGTCAACAGCCAATCGGCAGGTACCAACAAGAAATACGGGGTTATCAGCAAAACCAACAGCACTGAATTTATGCCTTTCACGAAAGGCAGCATACTGGTTTATAACTCCTGTTACAGCGCTGTGGCCACGGCCACGTTTCCAAACAGCGTCGCTAATGTAAAAACCGAATTTTACGGCTTCCCCGAATGCACGTTTATCCCCGACTAAGGGGTTACAAACCTTTTTGAGCCGCGTGGGTACGTACCTGTGCGGCTTTTTTGTTGGCGTGCCCTACCCGCTGGCCTAACGCTTCAAAACAGATCGAAAACGTATGTAGTTGAACAATGTGTGTCACGCCATCAGACCATTCTGTAACGTACCTATTAGCTGCCGACGTTACCGGCGGTTACACGCTGATTTATTGCTACTTTTGATCACGATAAGAAGCAGCTTTACTCAACGGACATGATGTCACTTTCTGACTCGGCCCCGGACTTCGGAGCGGGTGTATCTATTTCGCAACTCTGGTTGGTGCTCAACGCGGCCCCCAGCGGTATGGCCCTGCTTACGGCGGTTCGATCGGCCGAGAAACCCGACCAGATTATCGATTTCCGCTACCGGCTGGCCAATCAGGCACATGCCTCCCTCACCCCCTTTTCGTACGACGAACTGCCGGGTAGGTGCATATCGGATTTCTTCCCTACCCTGACGCAGCACCCCTTCTTTGCGCAGTTTGTGGAGGCCATCCGCCTGCAACAGCCGACCCGCTCCGAACACATGTATCAGGCCGACGGTCTCGATGGCTGGTTTTCGGCGCGGGTCGCTCCCAACGGCGACGACCTTATCCTGACCTACGACGATATCACCGACATGCACCGGGCGCAGACCGAAGCCCAACGCCATGCTCAGGAGTTACGGGCTATTTTCGACGCCTCCATCAACAGCATCATTGCCATGACGGCCATCCGCGATGCGCAAGACGAAATCATCGATTTTCGGATGGATATGGCCAACGAATCGGTACTGAAAAGCAACTTCATGAAGCCCGAGGAAATTATCGGGCGGCAGTTGCTGGTTGTCTTTCCCGGCAACCGCGACAACGGCTTTTTCGATTTGTACAAGCGGGTAATGGCCACGGGCGTTGCCGAGGAAAGCACGCAGTATTATCGCGACGAGTTTGGGCTGGAGGGCTGGTTTGAGGTATCGGCCGTGCGGCAAACGCCCAATCAGTTGTTGGTTACGTACAACAACGTGACGGGTATTAAACGGCAGGAACTCGAATTGCAACGCACCAACGACCGGCTCGTGCAGATCAACGACAGCGCCCTGTCGGGGATTGCGGCCTACACGGCCATCCGCGAACCCGGTCCCGACGGTCAGCCCGGCCCGATTGTCGATTTTGTGTACGATAGCTTCAATCGACGGGCCGAGGAACTAACGGGACTGAAAGCCACGGATATGGTGGGGCGGCGGGTTCTTGACTTATTCCCGCACGTGAAAACCACCGGTCTGTTCGACAAGTGGGTACAGCTCGTTGAAACAGGTGAACTACTGCGCTATACCAATTTTTATAACGGGCAGGGGAAAGAGCTATGGTACGACACGCAGGCGGTGAAGTGGGGCGATGGCTTTATCCAGTCGTATATCGACATTTCGGCCAACGTAACGTACCAGCGCGGGCTTGAACAGGCCAACCAGGTGCTTCGGCAGGCCAACGAAAACCTACAGCAGTTTGCCTACGTGGCGTCGCACGATTTGCAGGAGCCCCTCCGCAAAATCGTTACGATCTGCGGCTTGCTGATCGAACAATATACCGACGTGCTGGGGGCCGATGGCAACGATCTGCTGCTGCGGGTGCACCGGTCGGCCCAACGGATGACCGTGCTGGTGAAAGACTTGCTGGCCTACTCCCGACTGGCCACGCCCGAACTGACCCGCGAACCGGTGGACCTCAATCAGGCTCTCAACGAGGTGCTGACAGACCTCGATCAGCTGGTATTGGAACACGGGGCCGTCATCAAAGCCGACCCGCTGCCTACGATTCAGGCCGACAGTCGACAGCTCCAGCAACTGTTGCAAAACCTGCTCTCCAACGCCATCAAGTATGCGCAGATCGGTAGGGCGCCCGAGGTGAGCATCAGCAGCACGCTACACGCCCGCGAAGCCCTGGCGGCACGGCTGGATACCACCCATAGCCGACCGCTTTCAGCCCCGACCTACTACGAACTGACGATCACCGACAACGGCATTGGTTTTCGGCCCGAGTACCGCGAACGCATTTTCGGTACGTTTCAGCGCCTCCACACGGCAAGCAGCCCCTACGAAGGCACCGGCATTGGCCTCGCCATCGTGAAACGCGTCGCCGAAAATCACGGCGCTATCGTCACAGCCGACAGTGAAGAAGGAAAAGGCGCGACGTTCCGCGTTTTCTGGCCGGGAGAGTAGTTTTCAGTTTGACGTCTGACGTTTAAAGTTAGCTGACGCATTCGTTCGTGATTGGGCGTCAGCTAACTTTAAACGTCAGACGTCAAACTGAAAACCCATTTACAATCCCCCCAGAAACGCCATTGTGTCGACGCCGTCGGGGTAATCGATGAGGCGAGGGTATTGAGTCTGGCCGAACGGCACCGAGCCGGCATACCAGCCTTCAGCTGAGGCCACCACCTGAATTTTGTCGGCATGGCTCGCCAGCAACGTACCCAGATGCTCCTGATCGCGGTAAAGCTGGTAATAGATGACCGAAATCGGCGATACCAGATTAGCCGGGTCAGGCGCTTCGGTCACCATCAGGAAGCCGTTGTCGAGGTGCGGCACCCGGTTGACCAGATAAATCGACTTATTGTAATCGTAATTGTTGAGGTACTTGTGGTGCGCCATGTAGGTCGCCGTGCGCGGTTCGAGCGTGCGGAGCAGCGGCGTAAAATCGTAGGCCGGTTCACCCTCGTAGGCATCGGGCACAAACAACGTCGACACATTACGGCACCCCAGTCCATAATAGGCCAGGATGTCGTTGCCCAGCCGTTCGAGTTGGGTCTCGTCTTCGGCACCCGTCAGCACCGCCACCGACGTGCGATTGCGACGGATGATGTGGGGTTTCTTGCTGAAATACTGCTCGAAGTAGCGTGCCGAATTGTCGCTGCCCGTAGCGATGAAGGCGTCGGCCGCATTGAGCCGTTCCACAACCTGAATGCGGTCGGCAAAAGCCGGTTCTACCTCCAGCAACGACCGGATCAGAAAGCGCATCAGCAGCTCATCCTGGCTGCTCAGTTTAGCCAGCAGGGTATGGCCACTGATGAGCAAGCAGAGCAGGTCGTGAAAACCCACGGCCGGGATATTACCCGCCATCACGACCCCGACGGCCCGGGGCTCAGTTGGTTCAGCCGGGTAGTGCGTCAGCCAGTTGGTGAGGGCATCGCGGGTCAGCATCTGGCCCGCAATGGCGTCGAGCGACCGAAGCCCATTCTCGACCGTAAACCAGTTATTTTTAGAAAAAGCCCGGTGCGCGGCCTCCTCGCGGTCGGCCAATCGGGCCGGGTCGCGCAGCAGGTCGCCGAGTTTACTAAAAGCGTCGAGTCGTTGGGTACGTGTCATTTTCGTCGTTCAATATTAAATGTCCAACGTCCAAAGTTCAACGTCCAAGATTGGCGACTGCACAAGCGCTCAGGCACCGATCCACTTTGGACATTGGACATTGGTCATTGAACATTGACCCTTTAAATCACTCCAGCAAATCAGGTCTTCGCGCCTGTGTTCGGGCCAGAGCCTGTTCATAGCGCCAGTTGTCGATGTTGGCTTCGTGGCCCGACAGCAGAATGTCAGGTACGCTCCAGCCTTCAAACGACGCGGGGCGGGTGTAGATGGGCGGCGCCAGCAGGTTGTCCTGGAAGGAGTCGGTCAGGGCCGAGGTTTCGTCGCCCAAGACGCCGGGGATGAGCCGGATGATGGCGTCGGACAATACGGCCGCGGCCAGTTCGCCCCCACTCAGCACGTAGTCGCCGATGCTGATTTCGCGGGTGATAAAATGCTCGCGCACTCGCTCATCGACGCCCTTGTAGTGGCCGCACAGGATAATCAGGTTCTGGGCCAGCGACAGGCGGTTCACCAGGGGTTGGGCCAGCCGTTCGCCGTCGGGCGTCATGTAAATGACATCGTCGTAGGTACGTTCGGCCTGCAACGCCCGGATGCACTTAGCGATGGGTTCGATCTGCATAACCATGCCCGCGCCGCCGCCAAACGGGTAGTCGTCGACCCGCCGGTGCTTGTCGGCCGTGTAGTCGCGGAGGTCATGCACCACCACCTCGACGTGCTGGCCCTGCTGCGCCCGTTGCAGAATGGAGTGCCCGAAAAAACTGTCTAACAACCTGGGCAGGCAGGTGATGATGTCGATGCGCATAACGTAAGTTGAGGTTCAACGTTTAATGTCCAACGTCCAATGTGTGTTGGCACCTGACTAAGGTGCGTTAGCCAATGTTAGACATTGGACCTTGAACGTTGGACTTTGAACTAGTTCTCTTCTTCATCCCCATCCGTAGGTTCGCCGGCGTCTTTCAGGTAGACGTCGAGGAGGCCTTCGGGGAGTTCAACGTTCAGGGTTTTGGCCGCGCGGTCTACCGTTTTCACGATGGCCGAGTTGACCGGAATCAGTACGCCCTGCCCTTTGTAACGCATATCGATCAGGTCCTGCGTGGGCATGGTCAGCACCGACGTGACCGTTCCGAGCGGACCTGCTTCTTTATCAATGATCTGGAAACCAATGATTTCGTGGTAATAAAACCGATCGGGGTCGGTGATGTCTTCGAGGTTGTCGAGCGGGAGCCAAACGGGGCAGTTCACCAGTTTTTTGGCTTCGTCGATCGTCTCTACTTCTTCCAGCGCCAGGATAGCGCGGTCGCGGTTGATCGACAGGGATTCGACGAAATACGGCAGCAGTTCGCCCCGCACTTCAATCAGCACCGAATCCAGGTCTTCGTAGTCGGTTGGGTCGTCAACGTCCAGAAACAGCACCACTTCACCGTTGAGGCCGTGAGTTTTGGTGATATGCCCAACCTGGAAACAATCGTCTTTTGTCATGATTCGAATGGAACGCAGCTGACATGGATTTTAGGAATGATCGCGGATTATATATCGAAGTCGGATACACAGCCAACAGACTGGTTGAGGCTTCCCCTGCCCGATCCGCGCGTACCCCCTAAAATTCATATTATCCGCGTTCCCGATTTAGAAAAAAAGAGAGCCTGCTCGGGTAGAACAGGCTCGCCATTGGTCAGAAAGCGGTGGCTTATTCAGCAGCCTTTTCTTCGGTCGACGCCTCAGCAGCCGGAGCTTCTTCGGTTTCGGCCGCTACCGGTGCCTCTTCAGCGGGGGCTTCTTCAGCTACCGGCTCTTCCACTTTGTACTTCGCCGCGATGGCTTCGGCACGGGCAGCGTTCACCTGCTGTTCAGCAGCAAGGCGCTCCTGACGTGCTTTTTCCGCAGCCTGTTTCTTCACATCAGCGGTGTCAGCCTTGCGGCCCGCTTTGTTGTCTTTCCAGTCGGCCAGTTTGGCATCGGCCTGATCCTGCGTGATGGCGCCTTTCACGACACCCACTTGCAGGTGCTTCTGCAACATAACGCCTTCGTGCGACAGGATGGCACGGGTCGTATCCGTCGGTTGGGCACCCACCATCAGCCAATGTACAGCACGGCCGTTATCGAGTACGATACGAGCCGGGTCGATGTTGGGGTTGTACGTACCGATTTTCTCAACGAAACGGCCGTCACGAGGTGAGGTTGATTCTGCCACGACGATGTCGTACATGGCCATTTTTTTGCGTCCGCGACGCGCTAAACGGATCTTAAGCATGGTTTTGCCTTTTTCCCGGAACGAACCCGTCGTTCCGATGGGGGAACACGTCCCCCGGGTTAAACGTGGCCGCAAAGGTACGGAAAAACAGTATGCAGTGAACAGTATGCAGTAGACAATTTCCTCAACCGAGGCCACTGTGTACTGGATGCTGTTCACTGCATACTGAAAAAGCGCTACAAGAGCCGGGGTCTATAAGCCGGATTCTGTCGGCCCGGCCGTACCCGCAGGCGCGCCGAACCGTCTTACCATTTATCTGGGAGGGCCGTCACCGACCCCCTCTATCGACCTACCCGCACCGGCAGTGACCCAAAGGTCATCTGGAGACGAGCCGCCCCGCATCCGGTGCTTATTTGGTCTTTCAGCCCCTAAGGTTTATCGTGCCTCGCCTGTTGCCAGCCGAGCGGTGGTCTCTTACACCCCCTTTTCACCCTTACCCTGAAGGCGTTTGCAGTTTTCAGTTTCCGGTTTTCAGTTGGCTGACGCGAGACTATGCTTGCGCCAGCCAACTAAAAACGGAAAACTGAAAACTGCAAACGCCAACGTTGGCGGTTTGTTTTCTGTGACACTGGCTGTCGGTTGGCAGTTACCCGCCGCCCGCCTTCCCGTTAGGAAGTAGGGTGCCCTGTGCTGTCCGGACTTTCCTCCCCGCCGAAGCGAGGCGGTAAGACGACCCCGACCCATTGCAACGCAGGGCAAAGGTAAGGAATGAATAATGAACGATGTATAATGTACAATGGGCTGACGCATTAATAACCTCGCGTCAGCGCATTGTGCATTATACATCGTCCATTATTCATTCTTTAAAAAAGCCATCACCTGCCGGGCAAACGGGAGGGTGCCCATGGTGGTGTTGTGGTTGCCAGGTACGTTCACCAGTTTAGCATGAGGCAGAATGGCGGCCAGATCGGCGGCTTTCCCGTTGTCTTCGTCCTGATCGCCCGCAATGACCAGCACAGGCTGCTGAATGCGCCGAAGCTGATCGGGCGACGTGACGGGCTGGGCCTGCTGCATGAACTTCAGGGCGGTGGTGTCGGCCCCCGATTTAAGCGCGTAGTCGATGGCGGGTTGTAGTTCGGGGTGGCTACCGGGCCGGGCCAGCGCTTCGTAGAAGTTACGCCGCCGTATCCAGTTAGGGTCCGAGAAGTCGAGGCCCATGCCGCCCAACACGGCTTTGCGGATCAGTTTTTTGGGCGTAATGGCCAGCATCCGCGCGGCGACAATAGCCCCCCGCGAATAGCCGACCACATCGTATTGCAGATGACCCAGGTGCTGCATCAGGGCGGCAATGTCTTTTACTTCGGCGTCGTACTGATAGGCAGCCAGTGTGTGGGGCTTATCCGACCGGCCGTTGCCGCGCAGATCGAGCGTGACGACGGTGTAGCCCGAATCGGCCAGCAGTTGCGTCAGCGGTGCCCGTTTCCAGGATTCGCCGTTGACGATGAAGCCATGCAGCAGCACCACCGCCCGCGGGCCTTTGCCCAGCACGTCGTAATGAATCTGGGTGCCATCGAACGATTTAAACAACGGTTCGCGGCCCGTTTGAGCCAGCAGGGCGGTAGTCAGGAGGCAACTCAGCAGGGTGCACAGGCCAATTTTCAAACGAGTCATGGGGATTCAGGCTTGGTACGATAAAGCCAATACGCCGGGTACGTTACTCAGCGGCTTTGGCGAGCGCTTTGGCCAATTCGCTTTTCGGCCGAAAAAAACGATTCAGGTGGGGCGGCAGGTTATTGTCGGCCAGATTAATCTGCGCCAGGTTGGGCATGTCGAGGAGGCCATTGGGCAGTTGGCTCAGGCGGTTCTGCATCAGATTCAGGTTGACTATAGGCAGTTTGGCCCAGGCAATGCCCGACAGCTCGACGATGCCGCAGTTGATCAGCGACAGGGTTTGCAGGCGTGGTAGGGTGGCCAACAGCCGGAGCGCATCGCGGCCGTCGAAGGCCTGCTGCTGTTGCACGGTCAGATCGGTGAGGGCGGGACAGTTGGCCAGGTCGGCGGGCAGGGTGGTCAGCTGCCCCAGCCCCGAACCCGTGGTCGAATCGGACCGGGCCGATACCACCAGTTGTTTCAATCGGGTGAGCTTGCCCATGCGTTCGGGCAGACCAATCAATTTATTTCCCGACAGCGTAAGTACCGTCAGGCTGCGGCAGTCGGTGAGGGCGTCGGGCAAGACCACCAGTTGGTCGCTGTCGATGGTCAGGTCTTCAAGTTGTTGCCAGTTGCCGATCTGATCGGGCAGGCGGCGCAGGTAAGGTAGTTGCAGCGTAGCCGTTCGCAGGCGTTGCCACCGCCCCACCGATTCGGGCAGGGTTTCCAGCGGATTATTACCAATGACGACCGTCGTCAGTGAGGTAAGCTCGCCTACCGACGCGGGCAGTTCACGCAGCCGGTTATTGCCCAGTTCCAGCCACGACAGGCGGCTCAATTGTCCGATACGCTGGGGCAGCTGAGCCAGCTGATTATCACCCAGCGTCAGCATCTCCAGCGAGTCGAGCTGACCGATGGCTTCCGGCAGACTCGTCAGCGGATTGCCCGCCAGCGTCAGGCTCCGCAGCCGCCGGAGTTCACCCACGGCATTGGGTACGTTCGTGAACTGATTGTCGGACAGGTAGAGGTGACGTACCTGCGTCAGTTCAGCAGGGAAGCGCGTCAGTTGGTTGGTGAACGCCGCCAGCCGCTCCAGCGACGGCAGTTGGCGAAGGCTGACGGGCAAGTCGGTCAGTTCATTCATCGACACATTGAGGTCGCGCAGCTGCCGAAGCTGCCCCAGCGATTCGGGCAGGCGGGTAAGGAGGTTTTGCGTGGCCGTCAGGTACGTTAGCTGGCTCAGTTGGCCCAGCGTGGCGGGCAGTTCGGTCAGCTCGCAACGGTCCAGGCTGAGCCGCTTCAACCGGGTTAGCTGACCAACCGACGCAGGCAACGTACCTAATGGATTCCGGTCGGCGTGCAACGCTTCTAACAGGGTCAGCTCACCCACTGTCTCGGGCAAAGTCGTTAATCCACAATCAACTAGCGACAGTGTCGTCAGTTGATTGTTGGCAATGAGGTTTCGGGGCAGGGAAGCTAGCCGGATGCCGTCGAGTGTCAGGTGACGGAGTGTCGTTACGCCCAGTAGCGTCGAATCAAGATCGACCGTTTCATCCTTCTTACCATACCGACCCAGGTGCAAGGTGTGCAGGGCAGGCAGGGCGGCCAGGCGTATGTGTGGCAACGTGTTGGTAGTCCCCAGGTACGTTAAATAGAGGGTTTCCAGCCGGGAAAGCGAAGCCAGCAACTTGTTCAGGTCGGTTGCTTTACTGGCGTACATCGACAGCATTGTCAGGTTCGTCAACGGGCTCAGGCTGGTCACGAATTCACCTGGCGTTTCATAACCATTGATAATCAGTTCGCGGAGTTGAGGCAGTAGCGCCCAGTCGGCCTCCGTAGGCAACGGCGTAGCGCTGTCCCAGAGGTACAAAGTCAGGCTCTCCAAGGCGGGCAACCGACTCAATTCGCGCAGCGCCTGCCGCAGGTTTAGTCCCGAGCTTATCGACAGTTCGCGCACCGATGTGAGTTTGTCCCAACCTGCGTTGGGGAGCATGGGCTGTTGTGTGGTTTCCGAGATGGTTCGTTGCCCACCCTTTCCATCGGGCACTACCGTAAACGAACGGGGACGATTTTCTACCCCGATTCGAAGTTCCCGAAGCGACGTCCATCCCGCCATGATCGGTAGTAAAGCCTCATTGAGCGCACTGTCGGCCACCTCGACGGTCAGCAGGGTTGGCGACGCAAGCTTCCGAAGGGCCTGCCAGTCGGCCGGGGTGTTTTTCAGGAGTGTAAGCTGTAGATGAAACGGCTTATCGGGCTGTTGGGCTACTTTCTGGCTCAGATCGGCCCAGGACGTATAGGTTATCAGGCCCGGCCCGTCTTCCCGGGGCGGTTGCCCGGTCGACTGAGGTACGTACCAGATGAGTGGTGCCTTGTTTTCTGGCGACTGCGCGGCGGTTGGTCCGGCTCCGCCCAGAAACAGCAGACCGATCAGGTACGTTAACCAGGTAGCGTAGGTGGAGTGGCTCATGGGTTCTAGTCGACAACAGCAGCCTGGCTTTTAGCCAGGTTCGTGAGTTCAGTCAGGGCCATCCTTTTCTCGGACGGAAGGCCAATTTGGGGCAGAAACGTCTCCATTAAGTCGAAACTCCAGTTATAAATTTTTTCGGGCCGTTTCCGCTGCTGTTCGGCCAGTGTAATCGGGGCCTGAGCGGGGGTAGTAGTATTGGTCAGCACCTCGACGCAGGCCTTCAGGTAATCGAACAGAGTAGTGTAGCCACTTCGGTAGACACTTAGGTTAGGCGTCTGTTTTCTGATCTGTTCCAACGCAGTGGTAGCACGGGCCGGTTGGTTGGCCAGTATGGCCAGCTCTACTTCGGTAAGGCGCTCCCCTATCCCGGCGTAGCGCAGAGACGCATACAGGTCCGCCGCGTTGAGCAAACTCGCCTGCGCATCGGATATCCGACGAAGACTGGCTAAACTCCGGGCTTTTTGGGTCGTAACATGCGCCCGCAGCAAGTTCATCGCCTCGCCAGCCGGTAGTTGTGCCAAGGCTTTCTCGAAGTCGGAAAGTGCTCGTTCGTGCTGCCCCGCGCCAGCCCGAGCCATGCCTAGCTGATTCCATAACGCACTAGTCCTATACTGCCCCTCGCCGGCAGGTAGTCCTTCCCTGGCCAATACCTGACTGGTGAGCCGGGCGGCTGCCGACAAGGCCTGTTCGAAATCGGCAATAGCCAGCGTATACTCTTTTCGCGCCAGCCGCAGTTCGGCCCGTTGGCTGAGCGGAATGGTTTTCAGGCTATCAGGGGCAACCAATACGGCATTGTCGAAGGCAGCGAAGGCCTCGCCCCAATTGCGCTGTTGGCGTTCGCGGATACCCGAATTCATAAAGGCTCGCATCAGTGTGGCATCGGGCTTATTGGCGACGGGGGTAGCGCCCAATCGACTCTCGACAAATGCCACACGCAGTTCTTCTTTTTGCCAGAAAGCCCGATTGAAGGCCCGTGGCAGGTGATAGTTATAGACCAGATTGACAGAAGCCAGTTGTGGGGCGTCCAGCATGGCCTCAGGTACGTCGCGCAGGTTATTTTGTTGCAGAGACAGGGATCGAAGTGGCACCTTTTTCCAGTCGATGTCGGTCAGTTCATCGATCCCGCACAGCGTCAGGTCCAGCGTGCCCAGGCCAGGCAAGCGGGTCGTTTTTCGAATGGCGTCAGCCCCATCAAAATTCACCTGCTGACGAATGGACAGCGACGCTAACTTTTTGCAGTTTATCAGACTGTCAGGCAGTTGCATAAGCTGCCCAACCGGTTTATTGGTTTCGGGATCCATCGTACCATCGAGTTGCAGGTACCGCAGGGCCGCCAACCGCCCGATGCTGTTGGGCAGGCCAATCAGCCGACGGCTTATCACATGCAGGGTGTTCAGCTGGGTCAGCGCGCCCAGGTTCTCTGGCAGTACCAACAGGTCAGGTACGTCGAGCCATAGGTAGGTCAATTTATGCAGTTGGGTAAACGACGCGGGCAAGGCGCTGAGGTGAGGCAGTCTGAGGTTGAGGCGGGTTAGGTTTGCCAGCTTGCCAACACTGGCGGGCAGGTCGGTGAGCGTACTATCGGTCAGTTGCAGGTACGTTAGCTGCCGACATGCACCAATGGACTCAGGTACGTTCCGCAATGATCCGCCCGACAGCGTCAGCTCCCGCAGGGCCGTCAACTGCCCGATTGCGTTGGGTAACGCCAGCAGGCGGGTTCTGACCAGACTTAGCGTCTGAAGCGAATCGAGTTTCCCAATGCTTTCAGGCAGGTTGGTCAGTGGGTTTTCGTCGAGCATCAGGGTACGCAGGTTACGGCAGAGGCCCAGTTCGGCAGGCAGGGACGTTAGCTTGTTTCGGGCTATGTACAGTTCGGCTAACCGGCGCAGCTGCCCGATGCTGCCAGGCAGGGACAGCAACTGGTTGTTGGTCAGTGTCAGTTTACGAAGTTGTGGCAGTTGGCAGACAACGCCGGGCAACTGAGCGATCTGGTTGCTGCCCAGGTCCAGTTCAGTAAGTGCGGTGAGTTTGCCTAATTCATCAGGTACGTTCCGCAATCGCCCGTTGTTCAGGGTCAGGGCTGTCAGCGAAGTCAGGTTAGCCAGCGAGGGTGGTAACGTACCCAGGTTGCCGCCCCGGATCGTTAGTACGCGCAGGCGGGGCAGGGTAGTTAGCTTCTCGGGAAACTGCCCCAGCGTATCATACACCTCGAACGTCAGCCTCGACAGGTTGGTGAGCTGATTGAGCGAGCGACTAAGGGGTGGTATCCCCCCCTCGTTCAGGGTAACGGTGTGCAGGTCCGGGTTGTCGGCCATCCAGTCAAGCGACGACAGGGCCACATTGCGGAGCGATACGGAACGCAGCGAGTGCAGACCACTGAGCAGCGAGTCGGCCGACATGGGCGTTCGGGCCATCAGGTTCAGCTCAAGGGTGTCGAGTTTGGTTAGTTGCCCCAGTTGAAGGCCCGCAAAATCGCTCCCGAAACGCTGCCCTATACTCACATTATGCAGATTGGGCAGTTGTTTCAGTAGTCTGGTGAGTGCCGCACCCGGCTGGTCGATGTCTAGCAGCCGCAAACCAGTTAGCTGCGGAAGCTGAACCAGCATTGGCCCCAGATCTGCCTTGGTGGAAAGACCGTAGATATGCAGGCTCCGTAACTGCCGGTAGGGTTTTAGGGCATTTCCCAACGCCACCACATCATCGCCCTGACCAATACCATTCAGCACCAACTCCTGAATAGCCGGGGCCTGTTCAAACAGGCGTAAGCCCGCCACAACTGACCGACTGCCGGCGAAGACCATCAGCCGCCTTAGCTGCTTCAAACCCAAACTACTTGACCCACCAATGGTTGGTTGATTTTGCGGTCCACCGCTTTGGGGTGATAGTGAAATGGTGGTTAAGTCCGGCCAATTAGTCAGTGCTGCTAACAGCGAATCGGCCACGGATTGGGTTAGCAGCCGGGGCAGTTGCAGCGTCAGCATCTGCACTCGCTTTACCCGGCGCAGGCTTGCCCAGTCGGCTTGCCTCTCGACTGAATCCAGCGAGATCATCAGTTGAATCTGGGCACTATCCTGCTTCGTCTGATCGGCCAGATCAGCCCACGAATTGTAAAATCGCATATAGTCGGACGTTTCCAGAGCGAGTGATTTGACGTTGGCGACTTTAGGGCGAGGATTATAGAAGCGAAAGAGTTGAACGCGCTTCCCCGGAACGGATTGCCCAAGGGCCGTAAAACAACACAGACACAGTAAAGACAACAGCAGACGGGTCATAAGCAGGAATCGTATGTACTTTTGCAGGAAGTAGTTGCTGTCGCCATTCGCGGTCCTCGACGCCGTTCAATGTTGGCAAAGCGAACTTTCCAGACGGCAATATATCAACAAAGAACAAGAATGAGTGACCTTTCAACTGATGAGTTAACGCCCGCGCAGCAGGGCTTCTTTTTTCCGGCCGAATGGCACCCTCACGTAGCCACCTGGCTCAGCTGGCCGCATACCGAAGCTTCGTGGAGCCGGGAACGCCTCGAATTGATGATGCCCGCTTACCTCGATTTCATCAAAGCGATTGCAGACAGCGAGCAGGTGTGCATCAACGCACACAACGAGGTGATTATTCAGCAGGCGAAAATGCGGCTGCTGATGGCCGGCGCCAATATGGACCGGATTACACTCCTCCCCTTCCCGACCAACGATTCGTGGTGCCGCGACCACGGCCCGGCCTTTCTGATCAATCCCGTTACCAAGGAGCGCATGATCGTGAACTGGGGGTACAATGCCTGGGGGGGCAAATACCCGCCTTACGACAAAGACGACCTGATTCCCACGGCTATTGCGCACTACCGGAAGCTCGACTACGTGACGCCGGGTATCGTGATGGAGGGTGGTTCGGTCGAATTTAACGGGGCCGGGACGGTGCTGACGAGCCGGGCCTGTTTGCTCAACAAAAACCGGAATCCGCACCTATCACAGGCGCAGATCGAGCAGTACCTCTGCGACTATTACGGCGTTAAACAGGTGTTGTGGGTAGAAGATGGCATCGTGGGTGACGACACCGACGGGCATATCGACGATACGGTGCGGTTTGTGAACGAAGACACGGTCATTGCCGCGATCGAACACAACCCCAACGATGCGAACTACGCCCCTTTGCAGGAGATTCATCACGAACTCCGGCAGATGCGGCTGCTCAACGGCAAACCGCTCAACATTGTGGAATTGCCCATGCCCGACCCAGTCGAGAGCGATGGACAGCGGCTCCCCGCCTCGTATGCTAATTTTCTGATTACCAACGGCTCGGTCATTGTTCCGACGTTCCGTTGCGCCAACGACCAGCCTGCGCTCGATCTGATTGGCCAGTGCTTCCCCGACCGTAAGGTTATCGGTATCGACTCCACTGAAATCGTCTGGGGGCTGGGCAGCTTCCACTGCCTAAGCCAGCAGGAGCCTGCTAGTTAATGGACAATGTACGATGCACAATGTATAATGGGTTAGCGTCAGTGATCCGCCGCAAGGCCCATTGTACATTGTGCATCGTACATTGTCCATTAACTATCGCTGTGTGCCGAAGTCGTTGACCCAGTAGACGCGGTAGGTGCTGCTGGCGTTGGTGGCGTAACCCACACCGACTTCTTTGAACGACGGGTTCATGATGTTGGCGCAGTGCCCCGGCGATTTCAGCCAGCCATCGACCACGGCCCGGGCGGTGGTGTACCCCGCCGCGATGTTCTCACCTGCCGTGCGCCAAACGTACCCTTCGCGCGTCATGCGGTCCCAGGGCTGCGACCCGTCGCGGCCGGTATGGCTGAAGTAATTGTAGGTCGCCATGTCGAGCGCGTGCTTGTCGGAGGCCGCGTTCAGTTTGGCGTTGAGCGCCAAGGGCGTGGTAGCGGCATAGGTTTTCGTGCCGCACAGGCACGATTTGGCGCGAGCCTGGTTCAGGTACGTCAGAATTTCCTGCTGCAAGGCTGCCGAAGCCGCCCGGGCATTGGCCGTTTTGCCCTGCTCCGAGAAACCCGACACCACGCCCGACTCCTCAACGCTGGCCGTTTCGCTCGCTTTGCTTACCGACGATGTCGCGACAGGTACGTTGCCCTGCGTTGGGTCAGCTACCTGATCAGATTGACAGGCCCCGAGGCCCAGCATCGCCAGCATACCGGCGACGATAAACGATTTTTTCATACAAGTTGGGATTGATTTCAAGGCCAGAACGGCCATATATGATCCTTATTGCATGAAAAATTAGAACAGAGTAAGCGAATTCAACGTACCGGTTACCGTTAAGCGTTGACACTCAGATCGGTATCGAATCAGTAAATTTTAGACACATCAGGTAGGTTACAAGTACAGTTACAAAAGCCACATGGTTGGTAGATAACGTACCTACGAACGCTTCAGTGGCGACCCTTTCTCTTTCGCTAACGTATTGTATACCAGCCGATCAGCCAGGCCAGGCAACCACTTATTGAGGAACACAGTCAGCTTGCCCTGCGTGGTCAGGATCAGTTCGCGTTTGCGTTTCTGAACGGCTTTCAGGATATGGTCGGCGCATTCTTCGGCGCTCATCATGTTGCCTTCATCGCGCATGGTATCGCCCTTGGTACGGCCGTGGGCGTCGAGCGACGAAAACCGAATGTTGGAAGCCGTGAAACCGGGGCAGGCCGTCAATACGTGTACGCCGCTGTGGAGCAATTCGGTGCGCAACGCTTCCAGAAACCCGTTCATGGCAAACTTGGACGCCGAATAACCCGTCCGGACGGGTAGGCCGCGGTACCCCGCAATCGACGAAATCCCGACGATAGAGCCTTTGGTTTGCTGGATATGGGGCAGGGCGTAGCGTGTGGCATAGACAGTACCCATGAAATTGATGTCCATGAGTTTGCGTAGCACATCGGGGTCGGTTTCGGCAAACATGGCCCGCATGCTGATGCCCGCATTATTGATGAGCACGTCGATTCGGCCAAACCGCCCGACAGCATCGGTCATCAGGCGCTGCATATCGGCTTCGACGCTCACATCCGCGACAACAGGCAGGTTGTTAATGCCGGCTGCCGACAGAGCCTGCGCCGTCGTTTGCAACGCATCCGCTTTCCGACCACAGAATACAATGGAAGCCCCTAACCGGCCAAAGGCAAAGGCCAACGCCTGCCCAATTCCCGACGAAGCCCCCGTAATCACAACTACTTTCTGATTCATCGCGCAAAGATGCGGCATAAGTGCTGAAAGAGCGATGAACGATATAGGCTAAACAAGGGCGACAAGGCCCCATTTCCCCGTTTATCGGCTCAGCGGTATCCTTCGTTCAACACCTCGATTGCCTGCCGTAGCTCGTCGGCGGTGGCCTGCGCGTTGTCGGAGTAGCCCGTGCTGCGGTAGCGGATGCGGCCCTGCGCGTCGATCAGAATGGTTGACGGCAGCAGTTTGACACCGTAGGCATCGGCCATTTTCCGGTCCGGATCGAGCGGTACGGGGCTACCCCCAATCTGTTTGGCGGCAAACGCCCGCACGCCCCCTTTA
The DNA here is from genome assembly GCF_041321105.1 of Fibrella musci. Classification (NCBI taxonomy): domain Bacteria; kingdom Pseudomonadati; phylum Bacteroidota; class Cytophagia; order Cytophagales; family Spirosomataceae; genus Fibrella; species Fibrella musci. The sequence continues at coordinate 136,138 of NZ_JBGGWD010000005.1, forward strand.
GTGGCGGTTTCGTGGGTGTTGACATACAAAAACTGCACGCCAGGTACGTTCCTGAAGCCGTTCCGAACCTGTAGCTTGGGCGACAGCGATGCCCGACAGGGCTCACACCAGGTCGCCCAGAAATCGAGCACCACCACCTTACCGCGCAGACTCGCCAGCGACACCCGCCGTCCGTTGAGTGCCACGAGCGTAAAGGGCGGGGCGGGCTCGTCGGTGAATTTCTCCATCACGACGGCGCGGCGGTCGGCCTCCTCGATAACGGCCAGATTGCTCTGGTACGTAGCCAGCTCACGCGTGCCGCCCAGCCGGGCCGTTTGCCAGTCGCGCAGGCTGTTGCGCAGGCTCGCCGTCGTTCGGTTGGCCCGCACCACCGTCAGCATAAAGGGTAGTACCGAGTCGGTCTGGCTCGTTTTCTGCGCACACAGCCAGATGCGTTCGTTGGTGGTGGGATCGGTCTGTCGGGGCGGCGTGGCGGCCCAGATGTCCCGGTAGCGGTTCAGCGCGGGCAGGTAGCGATTTTGCTCGTAGAGAGCGTGGGCCGAAACAGCCTGTGCCGCCCGGATCTGCCCCGCCCGTTCCATCGCCAGTTGCTTATTGTTGGCGGGCACAGGGCGTTTGCCAAAAGCCCAGATAGCCCGGTTGGCCAGCCAGTCGGCCTGCGGCATGCCCCGCCCCTCTTTAGCCAGCTGATGCGCAAACGACAACATCAGCACCGGGTCGGTTTCCGGGGCGGCTTCGGCCCCCATGAACTCCACCAGTTCGCGCAGCTTATCGGCCTTGAAATACGCCTCGGCAACCGAGCTGACGGCCACACCCCGATAGGGCGAACGCGGCAGGGTGGCTACGAAATCGTTGAAATTGGCCCGCTTTTTTCCCAGATCCGTTTCGGCGGCGATCTGCGCCACGCGGGCTTTCTGGGCGGCATCGGTGCTGTGGTCGACACTGCTGATGCGGTCACGGGCCTTCTGCGCCAATTGCGGCTCGTTGAGCTGAGTGTACAGCTCGGCGGCGGCGCGCAGATCGGCGGGCGTCAGGTTGGCCGCTTCGCTCGTCAGGTAGGCGTCGATGTCGGCCAGGCAGGTTTGCCGATAATCGGGGCGGGTCTGGCCCTGTTGCCCTTCCCGCAGTTTGGCCCGCACCAGATCGGCCCAGTACAGCGAACGAGTGGCGGGATGCTGCGCGATTTCCTGCTCATACTGCCCAACCGCCCAGGCCCAATCGGGTTTGACTTTGAGCAGGTAGGGAAACGACGTGCGCATGAGCACCGACGCCTGCCCGCCTATGGCATGAGGCAGTACCGTGCCGGTTTTGCTGTACAGGAGAATGGGGTAAAAATGAGCGTTGTTGTGATCGATCAGGGCCGGGTTGTTTCGGCTCTGAAAGGCGACCAACAGCCCGGCTACCTCTTTAAACGGAATCTTGATCGTGCCCACGAAGGCCGCACCGACCTGCGCCGCCGGGGCCGTTTCCGACTGGCTCAGGCGCATCTGTGTGGGCGATCCATAGCGCAGAAACACCGCCTGAATGTCGGTTTCGCCCACCAGCGGGCCAGTGGGCGTGTAGGTAAATGATACTGACCCGTCGATTTTGGGGCGATCGGGCGTAAAGCGAAACTGGCCCAGAACGGGGGTCACGCTGAGCAAAAACAGGAAGGGTGTGAGATAGCGGTTCATAGCCGTAAGCTACTGACTGGTACTCACTCACGCACAAAAAGTTGACCTAATGGAAGCAGAATCGGGCAAAATTGGGTGGGTTACATGGTTTTCAGCGCTTCGATCACCAGCGTCAGCTCGTCGGCGGTGGCTTCGGCGTTACCCGAGTACCCGATGCTGCGGTAACGTACCCGACCCTTGGGATCGATGACAACCTTCGTGGGAATACCCTGTACCCCATAGGCGTCGGACACCCGCTGATTCATGTCGAGCGGAATGATCCCCGTGTAGGGCTGGCGGGCCACGAAACTCTGCACCCGGCTGACGGGTCCACCTTCGCGGGTGTTCACAAACAGGAACTGCACACCAGGGTCATTTTTGAAGTAATCGCGCGCCTGCCGCATGGCCGGAAACGAAGCAATGCAGGGGCCGCACCAGGTCGCCCAGAAATCGAGCACCACCACCTTGCCGCGCAGACTTGCCAGCGAGACGGTCTTGCCATCGAGGGTCGTCAGCGTAAAACCGGGGGCGGGCTGGTTGACAAACTGTTCGGCCAGTTCGGCACGGCGGTCGGCGCGGTAGTCGGCTTCGAGCGTGCGCAGGTACGTTATTGCCTGCGCGGCCCCGCCCAGCCGCGGGGTCTGCCACTCAATCAGGCTGGTTCGGAGGCGAGGCGTGGCCCGCCCTTCGCGAACAACACTTTCGATGAATGGCAGGACCGAATCGGCCCGGCTGGCGCGTTGCGCACACAGCCAGGTACGTTCGTTGGTGCGGGGGTCGGTCTGGTCGGGCGTCAGGCTGGCGGTAGCTTCGTGGTAGGCCGTCAGCGCGGGCAGGAGTCGATTCTGCTGTTCGAGCGCATGGCCCAACGCAGCCTGTGCGGCCCGTATCTGCGCCACTCGATCCTGGCCACTGTTGCGGGGAGCGGGCACCTGCCGGAATACGGTAATGGCCCGATTGGCAATCCATTCGGCCTGTGGCACGCCACGCCCTTCGTCGGCCATCTGCTGGGCAAAGCTGAGCAACAAGGTGGGGTCGGTAGCGGTTATTGGCTGCGCCGTCAGGAATTGAACCAGTTCTTTAAATTGACCGGGTTTGAAGTAGGCCTCGGCCACCGAACTCACCAGCACCGCCCGGTAGGCCGACGTTGGAAATGCCTGCGTAAACGACGCGAAAGCGGTTAGTTTTTTGCCCATATCCGGCTCAGCCCGAACAACTTCGGCTCTTGCTTTTTGGGCCGCGTCGCCCGCCGGGTCAACCGTTTTTATGCGATCACGGGTTTGTTGGGCGAGTTTTGGTTCGCTGAGTTGCTCGTACAGTTGGGCGGCGGTGGTCAGGTCAGCGGGCGACGGCGCGGGTTTCTGGCTATCCAGGTACGTGGCAATGTCGGCCAGCGCTGTCTGCCGGAAATTGGTTTGCGTCGTAGCGCGGCCGACCGGGGCTCGTTTGGTGGCGCCTCGTCTGGCCACAGCCGGTGCCGCCGTTACCGGCCCGCTTTCAGCCTGCCGCATTTTGGCCAGAATCAGGTCGGCCCAATACAGGGGGCGGGTCGTGGGATTTTGCTGCAGCTCCCGTTCATACTGCCCAACGGTCCAGGCCCAGTCGGGTTTGATTTTCATGGCGTAGGGGAACGCCGTACGGACCATCACCGACGCCTGTCCACCCGTAGCGTGAGGCTGGACTTTCCCGTCGGCCGTGTAGAGCATGATGGGGTAAAAATGGGTGTTATTGTGGTCGATCAGCGTGGGTTTGCCTTTACTCTGAAAGGCCATCAGAAGGCCCGCCACGTCTTTTTTGGGCACTTTAAGCTCACCCATCACCGTATTGCCGACCCGCACTGCCGTGGCAGTTTCGGGTTGACTCAGCCGCATCACCAGCGGCGATCCGTAACGTACGTACCTGCCTTCTATTGCCGTTTCGTTAGCCAGCGTCGTGGTTGGCGTATACGTAAACGAAACCACATCGCCCGGTTGGGGTCGCTCGGGTGTGTAGCGAAACTGAGCCAGCAAGGGCGACGTCGTAAGCAGGAAAAGGGAAAGAAGAAGCCGTGGATTCATGGTCGGAAGATAGCAGACAAGGCGTAGACTATGGCATAGTCATCCCGTAATCTGATCGACATGTATACAACTCAATACGGATTAACCCACCGCCAAGTAACCATTTTACTACGTCGCACACCAGTTTGAAGCAACCCGGCGTTTACCGGAAAACTAGTTACGTCTAACGCTATGAGATCGTTCTTTACGGTAGGACTATTGACCCTGGTGGCAGGTCTCGGCCTCTTGTGGCCAACGTTTACATATGCCACCCACGTACGGGCAGGCGAGATTACCACCCGGCGTTTGCCTAGTTCGGGTTCCGGTCTGACGTATGAGATTACCCTGACGGCCTACTACGACGTGACCAATCGGCAAAGCCAGGATGCCGCCAGTGCTGCTACCGAATCCCTATTCTGTTTTGGCGATGGCAATTTCCAGAACGTACCCCGCCAGTCGATTCGGCCCCTCAATGCTGCCACCACGGTTAACGTGTACCGTATTGTGTACACCTATGCGGGACCAGGTACATTTACTATATCGGCGCGGGTCATCAACCGTAACGATAACACCCGCAACATCAACAACGGTAATTCTGTTAATGTCAATTTCTTTGTCTCAACGACCATCTCTGCCAACGGATCGCTGGGGCTAAATACCAACCCGGTATTACTCAACCCACCCGTCGATACTGCTCGCATCGGGCAGCGCTATTGCCACAACCCCGCCGCTTTCGACCCTGACGGCGATAGCCTCTCCTACCGCATCGCCACGCCCCAGCGATCAGCCGACGAGATCGGCAACGTGAATGCCGTAGCCTGCCGCTCGCTGCCCGTGCCGGTGTATGTGCTGCCTAACGTTATCGGGGCACCAGGCCGCACCGAGGCTGGCAACTCACCGGCCACCTTCACCGTCGACCCCCGTACCGGCGACGTCTGCTGGGACGCCCCCGTCGAGGCCGGCCAGTACAACTACGCCTTCGTCATCCAGGAATGGCGACAGGGCGTGCTGATCGGCGAGATCACCCGCGACGTGCAGGTCATCGTCCTCGACGGACCCAACCGACGACCCCTCATCGACCCCATCGCCGACCTCTGCGCCGAGGCGGGCTCCTTGATCACCCAGGCCATCCGGGCCACCGACCCCGACGGCAACCGCATCCTCCTGCAGGGCTACGGCGGGCCCTTCAACCGCACCCCCGAGGGCACTCAGTTCAGCCCCGCCCTGCTGCCCCCCGCCTACGCCAGCCTCACTCCGGCGGGCTCCCAGCCCTCGCCGGCCACGGGCACCTTCGCCTGGCAGACCAACTGCGGCCAGCTGCGCGACGAGCCCTACCAGATCACCATCAAGGCCACCGACCAGCCCCCCCGGGGCACGGCCTTCTCGCTCAACTCCTACGAGAGCTTCAACGTGCAGCTCATCGCCCCCCGGCCCCAGAACCTGACGGCCCGCCCCCTGGCCGGGGTGGGCACCAGCGGGCGGGCCATCCAGCTCAACTGGAGCGTGTATGGCTGCCTGCCCCCCGCGCCCCCCACTGATCAGCAGCCCTCGCAGATGCTCATCTACCGCCAGGAGGGCTGCGATACGCGTAGGCCGGTCGATTGCCAGACGGGCATTCTGCCGGGTTACACACTCATTGGCAGCGTGCCCCTGACGGCAACGACCTTCACCGACACCACCAACTTGCGGCGGGGGGTGAGCTACACCTACCGCATCGTGGCTCAGTTTGCCCTGCCCACCGGCGGGGAGAGCGTCGTTTCAGCGGGTGTGTGCCTGAGCCTGCCCCTGCTGGCTCCGGTCATCACCCAGGTGACGGTCGACACTACCGGGGCGGCTACGGGGCCAGGCCGGGGCGTGATCACCGTGCGCTGGAGTCGGCCCATCGGGCTCAACCCTGCCGACGGGGGCGGGCCCTTCCAGTACCGGCTGCTGCGGGCCGAAGGCGCCACCAGCACAGCCTTTACGCAGTTGACAGCGGTTAACACCAGCCTGTTGCCCAATGTAGTGGACACGGTCTTTGTCGACCGGGGTATCAACACGGCTGCTCAGGTGTACCGCTACCGGCTGGAGTTCTACACGACGGTCAACGGAGCCCTGCTGCGGCAGGAGACCACCGAGATCGCCAACAGCGTGCGGCTGAGCGCCGCCGGTGGCATCCGCCAGATCGAGCTGAGCTGGGCGGCCACTGTGCCCTGGAGCAATGACAACCAGACGCATCTGGTGTACCGCAGTCGGACGGGCCCAGCGGGTCCCTTCAACCTGATTGCCCAGGTGGCCGTGCAGGGCCCCGCCACCTACCGCTACGTGGATAGTGGGGCGGACTTGGTGGCTTCGGATGGTAACACGGGCGGCATGCTCTCGCTAAACAGCAGCTACTGCTACCGGGTGCAGACCGTGGGCCAATACAGCGACGCCACGATTCGGGCTCGTACGGGGCGGCTGCTCAACTTTAGCCAGATACAATGCGCCACCCCGGGCGACACCACCCGGCCCTGCGCCCCGGCCCTGACGGTGGATCAGTTGAACTGCGCCAGTCTGGCTCCGGATGCCTTTTGCAACCAGAGCACGTTTACTAACACCTTGAATTGGACGTACCCGGCTCAGTCGGGGGGGCAGGCCTGTGATGCCCGCATCGCGTCCTACAACATTTACTACGCCCGCTACGAGGGTGACAGTCTGCGGCTGCTAGCCAACGTACCCGCGCCGACCACCACGTTTTTGCATCAGAATCTGACCACGGTAGCGGGTTGCTACGAGGTGCGGGCGGTCAACAACCGGGGCCTGGAGAGCGGTCCCAGCAACCGGGTGTGCAAAGACATCTGCCCCCTGTTTGCGTTGCCGAATCTGTTCACCCCCAACGGGGATGGCAAGAACGACGTGTTTGCGCCGCTGCGCTGCCCCCGATTTGTGGAGCGGGTAGAGGTGGTGATCTACAACCGGTGGGGGGCGAAGGTCTACGAGTCGGCGGGCCCGTTGCTGGCCTGGAGTGGGCAGACCTCAGCGGGTAAAGAGTTGCCGGGCGGGTTGTACTATTACGAGGTGCGGGTGGTGTATGCGGGCTTGCAGCGCAACGCCGCCCCGCAGGTGCAGAAGGGCTATGTGCAGCTCATCCGAGACGCCATCGGCATGCGGGGATAAGTAATCACCCCATTTCCTAGAGGCAGTTGGCGGGCGTCAGGTGGAAGCTGCGGGTGAACAGGCGATGTTCGGTATACACCGGAACAAACAGCAGTTTCCACTTGAGCGCGACGTCAATGGTGTAGGCCAGTTCCGTTGGGGATACCTGCCGGTAGCTGACTGTGCGGTCCCAGTCAAAAATGGGAAACAGGTTATGCGCAAACGGACGTACATCCAGCACAACCCGACTAAAAATCGAGTCGCGGGGGTACGTCAGGTGGGTCATGTTCTGAAGTTGAAACGTGGGCGCCTTAATCAACTCGTTGACGTGCTGAAATCCGCTCAGACTGTCCAGTTGGTAACAGCCGTTTAGTTGAATCGGCAACCGGTCAGCGGGGGGGAAACGGTCGGATTGACTAATACAGAAAAACGCCCCAGCAATCAACGCGAACGTACCCACGTACCGAAACGCTGAGGACCTTTTTGGCTGTCGATGCAGCCAGTACTGCCAGGCCAGTACCACACCCAGCAGCAACGCGATGTTCAGGATCGTCCAGAGGATATAGTTCATATTAAGTAACGCCCGGCTTCAGCCGTGTCGCACTAGTAGCCAAACGAGACGCAATACGACGACACGGCTGGAGCCGGGCGTTACTTGACGTACCCAGTTCAGGCGAGCAAGGTTCGTTCGGCTTGCTGGGTACGTTCGGCACCAAAGCCAGCGAGTGCCTGTTGCATAGCCCCGACGATCTGTTCGTTCATCAGATTACCGATGCTGCCTTCATGGGTGTGGTGCAGTTCGCGGGGGGGCTGGTAGGTGTGTTCGGCGATTTCTTTCCCCACGGTACGATACGCCTCCCGGAACGGTACACCATCGAGCACCAGCGCATTGACCCGTTCTACGCTGAACAGCAGGTCGTATTTGGGGTCGTCGAGCAGGTTGGGTTTTACTTGCACATGTTCGAGCATGTAATCGGCGATGTGAAGGCAGTCGAGCAGGTCGTCGAAAGCGGGCATCAGCACTTCTTTCAGAAGCTGCATGTCGCGGTGGTAACCCGAAGGCAGGTTGCTCAACACCAGCGTTACCTCCATCGGCAGGGCTTTCAGGCGGTTGCATTTGGCCCGCAGCAGCTCGGCCACGTCAGGATTTTTCTTGTGTGGCATAATGCTGCTGCCCGTCGTGAGGGCTTCGGGCAGTACCAGAAAACCAAAATTCTGGCTGTTGTAGAGGCACACATCCATCGCCAGCCGCGAGAGGGTGCTGGCAATGGCCGCCAGCGCGTTGAGGGCCGTCTGTTCGGTTTTGCCCCGGCTCATCTGCGCATACACCACATTAACGTGCATACCTTCAAAGCCCAGCAGATCGGTGGTCAGCGTCCGGTTGAGGGGGAACGACGAGCCGTAGCCCGCCCCCGACCCCAGCGGGTTGCGGTTGGCAAAGCGATAGGCCGTTTGCAGCGTCAGCATATCGTCGGCGAGGGCTTCGGCATAAGCGCCAAACCACAGCCCGAACGACGACGGCATGGCAATTTGCAGGTGTGTATAGCCCGGTAGTAAATCGGCTTTGTGCTCGTCGGAGCGGGCGATGAGGCGGTCAAACACGCGTTGGGTCGCCTCGGCTACCTGCCACAGGCGGGTCCGGGTGAACAGCTTCAGATCAACCAGCACCTGATCGTTGCGCGACCGGCCCGAATGGATCTTCTTCCCTACGTCGCCCAGCGCCCGCGTCAGTTGCAGTTCCACCTGCGAGTGCACGTCTTCTACGTCATCTTCGATCACAAACTGCCCGGCTTCGATTTGTCCGTAGATGGCTTTCAACTCGCTCTGTAGCGCGGTCAGTTCGTCGGAGGTGAGCAGGCCAATGGTTTCGAGCATTCGGGCGTGGGCGAGGTTACCCAGTACGTCGAATGGGGCCAGATGCAGGTCCATTTCGCGGTCGCGGCCGACCGTAAAGCGTTCTATTTCGGCGGCGGTCGAGACGCCATCTTTTTGCCAAAGCTTAGCCAATGCGTGAATGATTGAGTAATGGAGCGAATAAACGGCCTCGCTCGGTAGCAGTCAGCCACAAAGGTCGCAAAGAAAGCGGTGGGCAAGCAAACAGACGACGGATAGATTTCCCGAATCGGCTTACTGAGGGCGCTGCCAAATGAGCGTTTCCCCAGTAGCCTCCTTGAAGAAGTTGGGACATTGTCCATCACCCCCGCCCGAAAATCCACCGCTAGGCGAGCAGATCCGTTGGCAGGTAGTATCGAACAGGATATCGTACATGTCGCAGCAGTCCGACAGCGCGAAATAGACGTACCGATTCTGATATAGGTAGCGGCGAATGGATACGAAATGCAGATTGGTCTTCTCAAACTGGCCATTCTGCTGAATGATGGTCCGAATACAGGCAGGTACGTCAGTCGGCGCGGGCTCAGTGCTCCGGCTGCAGGCGAGTAAGGCGGCTAGGCCAACTAATAGCACGTAACGTTTCATCATGATGCCGTTTTAGCCCTTGATTCCGGCAGAACCAACTTCGTTGGAATTGGACAAAACACCCCGTCAGTCGACCGTTTCCCGCGGGATGCAACCCGCCCCTGCCCCGTCAGGCCACTGGCTGGTAAAGCCCGACAGAATACCGACCTGTCTTAAACTGCACCCTATCTTTGCCGGTTGAAGACTCAGACTACATAACGAATCAACCGCGATGCTATACCCGCTTACATTCACCCCCCAGTTTAAAGACAAAATCTGGGGCGGCCATAAAATCAAAACCATCCTGGGCAAAGACTTCCCAACCGGCCCGGATGGCCAACCGCTACCCAACTGTGGTGAAACCTGGGAAATTTCGGGGGTACCGGGCAACATTTCTGTCGTCAAAGAAGGTGCGCTGGTGGGCGAAAACCTGCAGGCCATTCTGGAAAAATTTAAAGAGGAACTGGTGGGCAAACACGTCTACGAACGCTACGGCAACGAGTTTCCGCTGCTGGTGAAGTTCATCGACGCCAACGACGACCTCAGCATTCAGGTGCACCCCAACGACGAACTCGCCCGCGCCCGCCACAACAGTTTCGGCAAAACCGAGATGTGGTACATCCTGCAAGCCGACGAGGGAGCCAAGCTCAACTCGGGTTTCAACCGCGAAGTGACGAAAGACGAATACGTGAAAGCCGTTGCCGACAACACGCTCCCCGAGATCCTGAACATCGAAGAAGCCAAACCCGGCGACGTGTTCTTCCTGCCGGCCGGTCGGGTGCATTACATCGGAAAAGGGTTGTTGCTCGCCGAGATTCAGCAAACCTCCGACATCACGTACCGGATCTACGATTTCGACCGAAAAGACGATAAGGGACAGACGCGCGAACTGCATACCGAGCAGGCTGTTGACGCCATCGATTACCACTATTACGGCGAGTATAAAACAAGCTACGACCACAAGCAGAACGAGGGCGTGAACGCCGTTAAGAGCGATTATTTCGTGACCAACGTGCTCGATTTCGATCAGGAAGTGATGCACGACTACACCCACCTCGACTCGTTCGTGATTCTGGTGTGCGTGGATGGCTCCCTGACGATTCAGGCAACGGGTGGCTATTCGGTGCCGCTGAAAAAGGGCGAATGCGCGCTGATTCCGGCGTCGACACCCTCGGTAACGCTCGTCCCCAACGGCCACATGACCCTGCTCGAATCATACGTACCGTAAGGGATTTCAGGCCCTACTGAACCGCCCCGGCCGCTCAACAGCATCGAGCAGCCGGGGCGGTTGTCGTATGCACTTTTTGGTCGTTCGGCATCCACTCGGAAACCAAACACCGAGTATCATGGCCAATTTCGACGACATTCTGTTTGCAGGCCGACCGCAGGCCTACGGGGCCTATGCGCTCCGGCAAGCCTACCGCCCCACGCTGGGCCGCGCCGTTTTATTGGGGAGCGTTCTGTTTCTGGGTACGTTGCAACTGCCCCGCCTCTATGCGCTGGTCAAACCCGACAAGACGCAGTTCATGGATGAAGTAATCCTGGAACACGTTACCCTCGATACCCCACCCGCCGACCCGGTCGTTATTCCGCCTCAAACGCAGCCTGCGCCCACCGTGGCAACGGTGCGTAACCTGGTGCCCGATGTGGTGGCCGAAGCACCCGACGACGTACCTGACGTGGCGACGGTCGACGAATTGAAGGAAGCCACCTCGGGACAGACAACGCAGGAAGGCACGGGCGAGGTCGAGTTTATTGCTCCGCCCGAAGCCTCGAAAGGTCCCACGGTTATCGAGCACGCGCTGGAGGTGACGCCACCCGAGAAAGAGGCCGTTTTTGTCTCGGTTGAACAGGAACCACAGTTTCCGGGTGGCCGGGCTGCCCTGACCGATTTCCTGCAAAAGCAACTCCGTTACCCCGCCGAAGCCAGCCGGGTCAATGCACAGGGCAAGGTATTCATCGGATTCACGGTCAACACCGACGGGAGTATCGTGGATGCGGCGGTGTTGAAGGGGCTCGGGTTTGGCACCGACGAAGAAGCCCTGCGCGTACTGCGCAGCATGCCACGCTGGAAACCCGGTCGGCAGGCAGGCCGCGCTGTCCGGGTCAGGTACGTCCTGCCCATCACCTTCGCGCTGGAATAACGTGATGGCACCGCAGCGGCGGACCGTGCGGTGCTATCCCCATCACCAACCTCACATTTCGCCTTCCACGCCCAGACCGAACAGGGCGAAGTCATAGCGAACAGGGTCGGTGGGGTCGAACTGGCGAAGGGTGTTGGTAAGGGCCACGGCGGCTTTCCAGTCGGTTTTGGGCGTTTCGCCGGGTGACGAACCGCCGCCGGACGACGGACCCACGCGCCTCGTGCCGAGCAGACCCAGCTTACTGGCCACGCGCCCCACGTGCACGTCGATAGGAATAACCAGTTGATCGGGCCGGATGCGTTGCCAGAGGCCAAAATCCACGCCCATATCGTCGCGGCGGACCATCCAGCGCAGAAACATATTGAGCCGTTTGCAGCCCGAATTGCGGGCCGGTGTGGCAATGTGCTTCCGGGTACGTTCGGGAAAGAATAGTCCCGCCTCGCCGGTGGTGTCGCAAAACCGGTCGTGGAAGGCGATGAGGTGCGGCTCCGTGGTTGGGCTGTCGGCCCCGCCCCCTGCGGGCAGAAAGGCATCTTCCAGCGTTTCGTAGCGGTTGTAGTACTTCTTCAGAAAATGGAGGAAGTAGAGCGTATCAGTGGTGTTGAACGTGCGGTGCTTAAACGCCAGAAACCGGCGCAGGTCGCTGTCTTCGTGGTAGCGGATGAAGTCATACGGCACGCCCTCCATGAGCGTAACGAGTTCATTGGCTTTCTGCAAAATCACCGGCCGTTGCCCCCAGGCCAGCACAGCGGCCCAAAATCCCATGATTTCGATATCCTGCAACCGCGAAAACCGGTGCGGAATGCTGATGGGGTCACGCGCAATAAAGGCCGGACGATTATACTGATCGACTTTCTGGTCGAGGAGTTCTTGAATGGCTTGCATACCTCCTTAACCACGAAGCCGCCGCGTTTATTCACGCCGCTTAGTTCAGGTACTGAAAAAGGGGCGTTTGCGAATTGGTCCGCACATAATTGCCTGTTACGGTGGCGGCATCGCCAAACCCGCAATTGGCCGACTCGTCGAGGAAATCAACGCAGGCGCCATCGTTGAAGAAGGTCAGCCTGATGGCACATTTCCCTTTTTCGGCGGAGGTATAAATAGCCTGATTACCCGATAGCCGAAGCAAGGTCCGATCGATGATGGCCAGGTGGCGGGCCGGTTCGCCCGTAACGCCCTGCATGGCAATCCAGATGTTGCGGGCGTCGAGCTGCTGTACGTAGAGTGTCGCCGAGCTGGCTTTCGGGCCAAAGTTATACTCATACGTACCCGTCAGATCGGTCAGCTTCAGGGGTTTCTCCGGTTTAGTAGCCACTCCGCTGGTCAGGTCGAACGGCATTTCGGGGCCAGCTGCTGACGGGCTGTTCCACAGCCCCAGAAAGCCTTTGCTGGTTCGTTTGCCGCTGTAGATCCCCATCACATTGCCTTTCTTGTCGAACTCGTGCATCAATAACGAGGGTCCGTGCAACGTACCTACTACCTGAATGGGTATGCCGCTGCGCGTGTAGACCAGTGTACCGTAGGCCAGATTGTTGGCGGTTGTCAGCGTTAGCGAGACGGGGTAATTGGCCACGTGTCCTTCATACAACCGCGTGGTTTGCATGGGAACAGTCTCAGCCAGACCAACCAATTTCGCTACTGACCACAACGATGTCAGGGCATTTTTCATACGCTAGAGGCTCTAAAAATGGGGGCGACACCCAAGCTGGCTCCCGGCGTTCAGCGATTACACTTAAGCCTGGGCGCGTTTCAGAATGCTTCCCAGTAAACTCCCTGCAAACGTCAGACCAATTGCGCCGTAAAGCGAGAATAATTCTATTTCGAGATCCACGCTCGAGGGCGATGGGCCTATCACGACGTAGTAACCTACGCCCAGCAAAAAGGCCTGTAACAGAGCCAATACCCAGCCTTTGCGCGGTTCGGCGAAGCCAATAGCCGCCCCCGAAGCCGTTGCTACCAGGTAGGGCCAGTGCACCACCGGTGTTTGTTTAATGATAAAAAGCAGTAGCGCCGCATTGAGTGCTGTCAGGACTGCATGTTTAAGCAAAGACCGATCCAGAAACAACTGCGATTTAGGATTCGGTAGGCCCAGAACGTCGCGCGCTGCGGCCAGTGCCGCTTCGGCCCGCGCCATGTCCTGATTAGCCTCTGCCGGCTGCCCAATTTTCTGGCGGGTCAGGCCGCGCCAATGATAAGCCTCGGCGGTATTTCCGTGGAAAATCGCTTTATCAAAATCCTGAAAGGCCGTCTGGTAATTGCCCTGCTCGTAATGGATCTGGCCGGTGTCGAGGTGCAGCTCCGCAATGGTATCGTCGAAGCTTTTGGCTTTCGCCAGATCGTTCAGCGCGGCTTCGGTGTCGCCCAGTGCCCGGTAAATGCGGGCACGGTACAGATACGCCACGCCAAACTTCGGATGATCGATCAGCGCCTGATTGAAATAGACCAACGACGCCGCCAACTGATCGGTCTGGTAGAGCAGGATGCCGTTGTGTAGTTGCTCGGCCTGTTTCTCGGCTTCACTCCGCTGATCGGCATAGTATTTCAGGTAGATGATGTAGCCTACAAACGAAGCCACCGTCAGGAATTCAATCATACAGCTCAGGGATTACCCGCTACCTGAACAACCCCGGCCGGGCGACTTTTGTGCCCGCTTTTCGCCGTAATCGACTGGCCAGCTGCCCCCACGCCTGTTATTTTTTTGGGAGGATCTTGCGGGTAAATGTTTCGAACCGAACGGCACCAAACGGCTTCAGGTCAACGGTTCTTGGGGGTTGAGACTTGGTGAGCTGCCCCGATGCATCGAACGTCAGCGGTTGCAACACGACGTCGTGCAGCCACCAGTCGGGTCGTTTGGGATCAAACTGGAACGTGACGATCTGCATGGTTTTTTCGCCGAAACCCACCGTGCTGACAAACGACAGAAAATTGCCGTTGATCGTCACTCGGGTAAACGGATCTTGCCGGGAGTTGCCCCCACCGCAGGTCGAGCAGGCCACGAGTTGATCGTTGTATACGGCGGTGCGGAGCTGCCCGTTGGGCTGATGCAACAACAACAGCACCCGACGCGAATAGCCGCCTTTGGGATCATCGGGTTTCTGCTGGGTGTTCTGGGCAATAACGACGATGTCGGGCTGTTTGTCGTTGTTAATGTCGCCCACAAAGTGGCGGAAGTAACGGTAGACGCCCGGCGTTTGCCCAATATGCCGCTGATACAGCACCACCGAGTCGGCCGTAAGCAAGACCCGTCCCTGGGCCATTAGCTGGTGAACTGCCCCACTTAGTAGCAGGAAAGCAAGCAGTGCAATGTGTGATGGCTGTTTCATAGTGTCAACTTGCGAACGGGCTAAAATAAGGCTTTTACGGTATCGCGGCCCGCTAAGGTTACGGGAATGCATTAATCCGGCTCGTTGCGCCGATGGGCTCAGTTGCACCAACGCCCCAATGCGAGTCAATCACGTTGGGGCGTTGGTAACCTCAGGAAGGCGAATGGCTTATTTTTTAGCCCGTTTCAGCAGGTCATCGCGTTTCAGGGTGAGCATGCGGCCAACGGGTTGCCCGTTGCGGTACGTAACGGCGCGCAGGGTCACGTCGCCTTCGGGCACGGCGATGGGCTGGCTATACCGCTGGCTGTAGCGGCCGGGCACGGTGTCGTCGAGTGAGTAAAAAATATCGGTGCCGGGTACCTCAGCGTCGAGCATCAGGGTCAGTTTGTTGTCGGCGATACTCGTGCTGACGATGGGGTCATAGGCCGCGCGGGCGTAGTTAACCCCGGCGGCATCGGCGCGGCGCATCTGGGCTTCGAGGCGCGGAATAAACCCGGCCCAGTCGCGGCGGTTGCGCGGCGTCCAGAAAACCTCCGACAGCGCCCAGGTACGTGGGTACGTCATGTACTCGGCATGGGCCAAAGTCGGAATCTGCTCGGTCCAGAGGTTACCCTGCCCACCCAGAATGCGCGTCGAGTCGATGCCAGCGGGCACCGGTTCGAACTCGTAACAGGTTTTCAGGCGCAGGCTGGCGTAGATACGGGGTTCTACCGTCGGGTCGCCCTGCATGTAGTCGATGTAGGCAAAGGTGCTGGGCGTCATCACCACATCGTGGCCCTGCTGAGCGGCTTCGATACCGCCTTTCATGCCCCGCCAGCTCATCACGGTCGCGCTGGGCGACACGTCGCCTTCCAGGATCTCGTCCCACCCCAGGAATTTCTTGCCTTTGGCATTGATGATCTTTTCGACCCGCTTCATGAAATAACCCTGAAGCTGTTCCACATTCTTCATGCCTTCTTTCTGCATCAGCGCCTGACAACCAGGGTCTTTTTCCCAATACCCTTTGTAGCACTCATCGCCTCCGGCGTGGATGTAGGGCCCCGGAAAGAGCGCGGCCACTTCGGTAAACACCTTGTCGAGCGTGGCATAGACGGCCTCATCCGACGGGTTCAACGTATTGTCTATCAGCATCTTGAACGTGCCATTGCCGTACCACTCGGCAAACTGCGTACCAGGATTGACCCGCACCGACGTGTCTTTGCTGCAAGACAGGTTGGGGTACGCCGCCAGCATCGCCATGCTGTGGCCGGGGATGTCGATCTCAGGCACGATGGTGATGTTGCGGGCCTGCGCGTACTTCACCACCTCCCGGATGTCGTCCTGCGTGTAGAAGCCGCCGTAGGTTGCGGCTTCACCGGGTTTGGGATTCGGGCGCTCGCCAAAGTGACCATCGCGCGGGACGCGCCAGGCGCCCACGCTCGTGAGCCGGGGCAGACTTTTGATCTCGATCCGCCAGCCGTTGTCGTCGGTCAGGTGCCAGTGAAACGTATTCAGTTTGAGGCGGGCCAGTTCGTCGATGTAGCGCATCACATCGGCTTTCGGGAAGAAGTGACGGCTCACATCGAGCATCACCCCCCGCCACCCAAAGCGCGGGTAATCGACGATCTGCACGGCAGGTACGTTGGCAGGCTGGGTACGTTCGGTCGAGGCAGGCCGTTCGGTAGGTATTAGTTGCAGCAATGTCTGAGCCCCGTAAAACAGCCCGGCGGGTTGGTTGGCCGTGATGGTAACGCCTTTGGGACTGCTGCTCAGCCGGTATCCTTCGCGGCCCAGTTTGGCGTCGGGGGTAGACGTCAGAGCCAGCAGAATCGTGTTGGTCGGTACGGCGGCAGCGCGGCTCGTCAGCGTGAGGCTTGTTTGCTCGGCTAGTTGCCGGGAGAGCATTGCCGCCACCGAGGCCGACTCCGGTTTATTGTAGGTGATAGTCGTGGCCTTTGTCAGCGTAAAATGACCGGGTTGAGGCTGCACCGACACCGGCTGCGGGATGAGCTGAATCTGGGCCTGAGCCAGCGAGGAAACAAGTAGACCCGTAAAAAAAAGAAAGCGCATAGGAGACTGTGATTAGGAATCAGGTACGTTAGCGGTCGATGGGATTAACGACCGTAAGGCCGGGAATGTGGGTGAAGTCAGCCGTATTTCGGGTATAAAGCTCGAAGCCGTTCAGCAGGGCCGTGGCGGCAATGATTGCATCGCCAAGCGACATTTTTCTTTGCTGACGAAGTTCAACGGCTTTATCGATGACATAATCATCAATCGACAATACGGCTGCTGTATTGAATAATCCTTTTAGGTATCGTTCGTCATCAGATGTAATCTGTTGAAAGCCCAGTGCTTCAACCTTGGAAATACTAGACAGATATGTTCCTTTTTTAATCAGTAAAGCGCGCAGAAAGGCATACTCCGCCTTGGCAGCGTAGATGATAATGTTTGAATCAACAATAATCATTATTCATCCCGAAAGGGCAGTTTTCGGTCTTGACGAGACTCCCGAAGATGCTCCAGCATTGCGTCAATGTCCATGTTAGGGCTACCCCTGAGCACTGCTTCTCGTAGCGAAGCCTGTTCCTCATCACTCATCGGTTTTTTCGGGACTATAGGTGTTTTTGGCTGCAGCTTGATCAGGTCTAAGTCAGCTAAGTCTTCCAGCAAGCGAATTGCTTTTGGGTTCAGGATTTCCACCGAATACATCGTCATCGGTCCGTCGGTTTGGTATTTCTTTCACAAGATACGAAACAGCCTGTTTGTTCCTTTGCGACGCCCATCCTGCTCAATACCCCACCAGCCGAATCGCGCCAGCATCAAAGGGAATGGGGTTCCAGTGGTCGTGCAGCACTAGGGCTGTACCGAGTGCGGAAGCCTGAGCCACTTCCGAGGCCTGCAACCGGCAATGGGGCAGTGCCGCTGCCAGCCCCCACATGAATACGTCGTTTCGCGAAAAGCCACCATCTACATACACGTTTCGAATACCCGACCCACCGATGGCCAGCTGGAGCGAGGCCAGCTGCTGGGCAATCAGGTCGAGCATAAACTGGTGGTACGCCTCTTCGTAGGTCGTGAAGGCGTTCAGGTTGCGCTCCACGAAGGGACTTTCGCGCAGGTCGGTCAGGTACGTGTCGGCGGGTTTGGGCTGTTGAAACTGCGCCTGTACGCGCTGCATGAGCGCCGCGTCGTAACGTACCTGCCGGAAGGTGTTCAAGTCGACGTGGAAATAATCGGCCAGGTGCCGGACATGGCGCTCGTGTTCATTGCCCGCAAACAGGCGCGAAGCTTTCACCGGCTTTCCGTCGTATCCAAGATAGCACAGGCAATCCTGCCGAAGCTCGTCGACGGTGAGGGGCTCGTCGTTGAACGGGTTCATGCTCACGGCCCAGGTGCCGGTCGACAGCAGCGCAAACGGCTCAGCAAAAGCCCGTCGATAGGGCACCAGCGCCGCCGACGAATCGTGCATGCCGATGCCCGCAACCACGCCATTGTCGAGCGTAAAACTGGTCATGGATGGCAGTGGCGGCTGGCAGAGTGCAGAAAGCCCTTCGCGGCCTGTCCAGTCGTGGTACGTGTTCTGACTAAAATCCCAGAGCGCGGTGTGGCAGCCCACGCTGGTAATTTCCGAAACGGGTTGGCCCGTCAGCAGGTACGCGATGTATTGCGGCAGATGCAGCGAATGGGCGATCTGCCCAAACAGGGCCGGTTTGGTGTGCTTGAGCCAGTAGAGTTGCAGGCCCGAGTTGAGCATACCCAGATCGGGTGAGGCTGTTTGGGCGCAAAACTGGTCGACGGGGCCATATTGCTCGAAAAATCGCCCGTGCAGGTCGCGGGGAAATTCGCGCAGATAGTTGTAGAGCGGCGCGATGGGCTGCCCCTGCGCATCCAGATGCACCAGGCTCGCCCCGTAGGCCGACACGTTCACCGCCCGCAACGACCACTGCGGCTGGGCCAACAGCCATTGATAGGTATCACGTACCCAGTCCGTTAGCCGGTGCAGGTCGTCGCAGTGAAAACCGTCATCGTCGGTGATTTCGGTAAACGGGGTCTGGTCTTCGTGCAGCAGCGTATAGTGCTGATCGAACACCAGCACCTTCTTGTTGGTCTTGCCAACATCAAACACAGCACAGACGGGGGTTTTAATCGAGTTCAAGGTCTAACGTTTAAAGTTGCTTCGCTATCTCACGCGTTCTAGGTCAGTCGGAGCAACCTTAAACGTCAGACCCGCAGCGGCGGACCGCTTGAACGTTAAACTCATTTACAGTCCCGTGGCGATAGCTTTGGCGCCGCGCTGACCGATCAGTTGCTGACGGATGGCTTGTTCGCGGAAGAGGGCCAGCGGGGCCAGGGCACCACCGGCTCGTAGGCGGGCTTCGGCGACCAGCGGGCGCACGTCGGTGCGGAAGGCATCCTGTAGAATCTCCTGCGCCGTCACCACATCGTTGGCATTACGAGCCTCGGTCAGCCGGGCCTGATCAACCAGCAGCGCCTGGGCGTAGGCAATCTGGATGGCCTCCACGCTTTGCAGCAGGTCTTCGAGCGGGTCTTTCACGTTATGGCTGGCGTCGATCATCCAGCCCAGATCGGTGGCGTGGTTCATACCGCGCGCATCCATGCCCTCGACGAGTTCGTTAAAGATCAGAAAGAGCTGATAGGGCCGGATGCTGCCCACCGTCAGGTCGTCGTCGCCGTATTTCGAGTCGTTGAAGTGGAACCCGCCGAGCTTGCCCTCCATCAGCAGCAGCGACACAATCTGCTCGATGTTGGCATTGGGCAGGTGGTGGCCCAGATCGACCAGCGTATAGGCCTGCGGACCCAGCTTCTGGGCGTAGAGCAGGCTGCTGCCCCAGTCGCCCACAGTCATCGAATAGAAATTGGGCTCGAAGGCTTTGTATTCGACAAACACTTTCCAGTCGGGCGGCAGGGCGGCGTAGATTTCCTGGAGCGATTCGTAGGTACGTTGGAACGCCTGCCGGAAATTCAACTGCCCCGGAAAACACGATCCATCCGACAGCCAGACGGTCAGCGATTTCGACCCCAGTTCTACACCGTGCCGGATCACCTCAATGTTGTGGTCGATGGCCTGCCGCCGCACCGCCGCGTCGACGTGCTGCAACGAGCCAAATTTGTATGATTCGGCCCGGCCGCGTTCGGGTTGGTCGGACGATGGCGTCCCCGGCTGATCCTGGAAGGTGTTGGAGTTGACGGCGTCGAAGGCCAGCCCCAGTGCGGCGGCCCGTTCCCGCGTGGCGGCAGCATCGGCCGGGATATCCCAGGGAATGTGCAGCGAAATGGCCCCCGACGACCGATTAAGCGCATGAAGCAGCCCAACATCGTCGATTTTTTCGTCGAGCGATCGGGGTTCGCCCCCGCCGGGAAAGCGCCCGAAGCGTGTGCCGCCCGTACCCAAGGCCCAGCTGGGAATAGCGACCTGATAGGCCATCAGCTTCTCGATGATGGCCTCGGTCTTGTCAACCTCGCCCGTCCAGGGGGCCAGTTGCTGTTTGTGTTTCGAAAGCCGCGCGTCGTTGTGCTGCGCGAGCTGGTCTGAGTTTAGGAGCATAACTAGTTTAATGTTTGACGTTTAAAGTTTGACGTTTGAGAACACGCTGGCGAAGCAACGTCAAACTTTAAACGTCAAACATTAAACAAACTTTACCGCACAAACGCCATGGCCACGCCGCCGTCGACGTTGAGCACGTTACCGGTCGATTTGGAAAGCAGGCCACCTACGAAAGCGAAACAGGCGTTGGCAATATCGTCGGGCAGGATCACCTCGTTGAGCAGGGTACGTTTGGCGTAATAGGCGGGCAGCTCTTCCACCGATACGCCGTAGGCTTTGGCGCGCCCCTCGGCCCAGCCACCCGCCCAGATGTTGGAGTCGGCGATGACGGCGTCGGGGTTGACGGTGTTGACGCGGATTTTGTCGGCCCCCAGTTCGGCGGCGTTGAGGCGGCTCAGGTGCAGTTGGGCCGCTTTGGCCGAGCCATAGCCCGCATTGTTGGGGCCAGCCACCAGCGCATTTTTCGAGACGACGTTGATGATGTCGCCGCCCAGGCCCTGCTGGCGCATCACGGCCACAGCAGCTTTCGACACCATAAACTGGCCTTTCACCAGGATATCGTAGAGCCGGTCCCACTCCTCGATGGTGTGCTCGGCAATGGGCTTCGAGATACTGATACCCGCGTTGTTGACGATGATGTCGACCCCGCCGAAAGCCAGACTCGCGGCTTCCATCGCGGCTTCGATGCTGCGCCAGTCGGTCACGTTGAGCGGAGTGGTAGCAACGGCATCTTTCCCGAACGACTTGACAAACTCGGCCTGTGCGCCAGCGAGCCGCTCTTCGTTGATGTCGTTGAGCACCACGCAGGCGCCTTCCTGCGCAAACTTTTTAGCGATGGCTTTGCCGATACCGCCTGCGCTCCCCGTCACGAGCGCGATGCGGCCCGAGAGCGGTTTCGGCTTTGGCATCCGTTGCAGCTTGGCTTCTTCTAGCAACCAATATTCGATATCGAACGCTTCCTGACGCGGCAGCGAGGTATATTCCGAAATGGCTTCGGCTCCGCGCATCACGTTGATGGCGTTGATGTAAAACTCAGCCGCCACCCGCGCCGTCTGCTTGTCTTTGGCGAAGGCGAACATCCCCACGCCGGGCCACAGCAGCACCACCGGATTGGCATCTCGAATGGCGGGGCTGTTGGGGTGTTTGCAGGCCTCGTAATAGGCCGTATACATGGCCCGGTAGTCGGCAAAGGCCGGTTCGAGTTTGGCCTTGATCGCAGCCGGGTCGGTCAGGTCTTCGTCGGGCGCGAGGGCCAGTACCAGCGGGCTGATTTTGGTACGCAGAAAATGATCGGGACAGGACGTACCCATGGGAGCCAGCCGCGCCAGATCGTGACTATTGATAAACTCCAGCACGCGGGCATCGTCAGTGAAATGCCCGATCATGGGGCCGCTTCGGTGCACCGATTCGCTGCTGCACAGGCCACGCAATACCGGGGCCAGCTTCGCCGCCTGTTGGGTACGTTGGTCGGCAAGCAACGCGCTCAGAGCTTCACCGCCAAAGGCGGCACCCCCTTTGGCGTAATTTTCGTCCAGGTACGTAGCGCAGGTCTCGATCACGTCGAGCGTGTTGAGGTAACTTTCGTAGGCTGTGTTCCCCCAGGTAAACAGGCCATGCGAGCCGAGCATAATGCCCCGGATGCCGGGATTTTCGGCCAGACACTGTTCCAGTTTCAACCCCAGATCGAAGCCCGGCCGCTGCCAGTCGACCCAGCCGATCTGGCCGTTGAACAGTTCCTGCGTGATGCGTTTGCCGTCTTTAGCGGCGGCGATGGCAATGGCCGCGTCGGGATGGAGGTGATCGACGTGGGCGAAGGGCAGAAAGGCGTGCAGCGGCGTGTCGATCGACGGGGCTTTGGAGTCGAGATCGTAGAGGCAGTAGTTGAACAGGCCCACCATCTCGTCTTCAAAGGCGAGTCCCCGGTACCGCGTTTTCAGCGCCTGTAACCGATCCATGTAAAGCGCAGCGAGGCCATTGCGTTTCATGGTGCCCAGATCGCCGCCCGAGCCTTTCACCCACATCACCAGCGTATCCTGGCCGGTGAGCGGGTCGGGCGCCATGGCTTTGCACGACGTGTTGCCGCCACCGTAGTTGGTGAGGCGGAGGTCGGCGCCCAACAGGTTGGAGCGATAGACCAGCAACGCCACTTCGCGTTCGGCGCCGGGAAGAGCATCAAATTTGGCGGCTTCGGCCTCGTCCCAGAGGTAACTTACGTGTTTGTATGATTGGGTAACAGACATGGCTAAACGATCAGGTATACGGGGCAAAAGTAGGTTTTTGCGAAACCCTACCTTCCCATCACTTACCACCCACCTTACCAGTAGATTTGGGCCGCGCTACTGCTTTCCAGGTACGTTTGCCCCCGCCTTATGTCATCCGCTAACCCCCTCACTTGCCCCGTTCACCTGCTGCGGATCAACGCGCAGGCCGACACGCCCAAGTACCAGCAGTTGTACGATTCGGTCATTCGGAACATCGAACAGCGCGTGGTTGGGCCGGGCTGTCGACTGCCCTCCATCTTTGAGGTCAGCAGCGAGTTCGACATATCGCACGGGACGGTTGAGAAAGCCTACCGGTTGCTACAGGCCAATGGCATCATCAATTCGGTCAACGGCAAAGGGTATTATATCAAGCACACGGGCATCGATCAGAAGCTGACCGTTTTTCTGCTGTTCAACAAGCTGAGCGCGCACAAGAAGCTCATCTACGACGCCTTTGTGGCCAGCCTTGGCGCCGATGCTACGGTACAGTTGCACGTCTATTACAACGATTTTGAGCGCTTCCGCGACCTGCTACAACAGCAGGACGACCGCGACCTGACGCATTACGTAATTATTCCCCACTTTTTCGATCAGGAAGACAAAGCCCGGCAGTTGATCGATCAGCTACCTAAGCATAAGTTGCTGGTACTGGACAAGTTAATGGAAGGCATCCGCGGTCGCTACGCCGCCGTGTACCAGAATTTCAAGGCCGACATCGACAGTGCGCTCACGGAAGCTCTGCCCCTGCTGGCAAAATACCGACAGCTGACGATCCTGTTTCCCAATCAGACGTACCTGCCCAAAGCGATCCTGAACGGGTTCTTTGCGTTTTGCAGTCAGCACGGGTTTGGGGCGCAGTTGATTTCCAGTATCGATACGGAGCCCATCGAGGCCCAAACGGCCTACATCACCCTGATGGAAGACGACCTGGTGCCGCTGGTCAAGAAAATCAGGCAAACGCCCTATCGGCTGGGGCAGGAGGTGGGCATACTGTCGTACAACGATACGCCGGTGAAGGAGATTATCCTGGATGGCATCACCGTGATGTCGACCGATTTTGAGCAGATGGGCCGCACCGCCGCGCAGCTTATCCGCGAGAACCGCTCCGACCACATCGAGAACCCTTTCCGGCTGATTGTACGCCATTCGCTCTAGGTACGTTCCTACGGGAAGGAGTGGGAAGGTTGGCCCACGCAGGCGACACAATTTTATCTGGTAAAAATGATGATTGATGCATCGGCGCTTGTGAGTAGATAGCTGTTGCGGCCGTCTCTCCCCCCTTTACTGTAACCCTTTTCCTCCTACCCTATGGGCTCCTTTCTTGGTATTTTCTTCCACGCCCTCGGCGGCTATGCGTCGGGCAGTTTTTACATTCCGTTCCGGCGCGTGCGAGGCTGGTCGTGGGAGAGCGCATGGATTGTTGGTGGTGTAGCGTCGTGGCTGATTGTGCCCTGGCTGATGGCGTCTATTACGGTCACCGGTACGTCGGAGGCCATTGCGTCGGCGAGCACCAACACGCTCTGGTGGACCTATTTCTTTGGCGTACTGTGGGGCATCGGCGGGCTGACCTTCGGCCTGACCATGCGCTATCTGGGTATTTCGCTGGGCATGGCGGTGGCCCTGGGGTACTGTTCGGCTTTTGGAACGCTCATCCCTCCTATTTATGAAGGCCGTTTTGATGAGCTACTCTTCACTCGAGCCGGGCAGGCTACCCTGCTGGGCATCGTGGTCTGCCTCATCGGGATTGCCATTTGTGGGCTGGCGGGCGTTCGGAAAGAGCGCGAGCTGAGCGCCGAAGAACAGAAAGCTGCCGTGGCCGAATTCGACCTGCGCAAAGGCATCCTGATCGCTACCGTGTCGGGCGTGCTGAGCGCCTGTTTTGCCTTCGGACTAAGCGCGGGCAAGCCCATTGCCGAAGCCGTGGTAAAGCTGGGCACCGACCCGCTCTGGCAAAACAACGCGATCTACCCCGTGTTGCTGGCGGGTGGCCTCACCACCAACCTGATCTGGTGCATGGTGCTTAACAGCCGCAACAAGAGTTTCGGCGATTATACCGATCGCAACGCCCCACTGGGCAACAACTACGGCTGGGCCCTGCTGGCGGGCACCACCTGGTATTTCCAGTTTTTCTTCTACGGCATGGGCGACACGTACCTGGGCGACGAATTCCGCTTTGCCGGCTGGACCATGCACATGGCGTTCATCATTCTGTTCAGTACGCTCTGGGGTCTGTATCTGAACGAATGGAAAGGAGCAAGCCCCAAAACCCTGACTACCGTCTATATCGGCCTCGGCCTGATTATCCTCTCCACGGTCCTGATCGGCATGGGTAGTCAGTTGTAGCGATAAAATAGCACCACCACGGCGGACCGTGCGGTGCTATCCATCAGCCGCCTCAGACCAGCTCGGTTTGCTGCTGCCAGAACTGCGAATAGATTTTGCCGCTTTTCAGCAGTTCCTTGTGGTTGCCTTCCTCCACGACATGGCCCTGTTCCAGCACCACAATTTTGTCGGCCTTGCGAACGGTGCTCAGGCGGTGGGCGATGATGATGATCGTCTTACCGGCTTTTCGGAGTTGCTGCACCGTCTGTTGCACGTACTGCTCCGAAGCCGAGTCGAGGGCCGAGGTCGCTTCGTCCAGAATCAGAATCTCGGGGTCGCGGTAGAGGGCACGGGCAATCGCCAGCCGCTGTTTCTGCCCACCCGACAGCGTCGCGCCGTTTTCGCCCAGGTACGTCTTGAAGCCGTTGGGCATGCGCTCGATGAAATCCGTGATGCCCAGGCTGCCACAGATGGTCAGGATGCGCTCCATGTCCGGGTCTTCTTCGCCGATGGCGATGTTTTCGACTACGTCACCGGCAAACAGATCGATCTTCTGCGGTACCACGCTCACCACCCGGCGCAGGCTGTCGCTGTGCAGGTGTTTGATGTCGTATTCGCCGATGAAAATGCTCCCGTCCTGAATGGGGTACAGCCCCTGCACCAGTGACAGCATCGTCGATTTGCCTGAGCCGCTTTCGCCAACCAGCGCCGTGACCTTACCCTTCGGCATCGTCAGCGTGAGGTTATCGAAGACCGGCGCGCGCGACCCGTAGCGGAACGTAACCCCCTGAAACCGGATATCGCCGACCATATCGGGCCGCAGCTGCACCTTGTTTTCGTTCGATTCGCGGTCGAGGTCCATGATCTCGAACAGGCGATCGGCGGCAATCAGGGCTTCCTGAATGGGCCGGTTGGCCCCGATCAGGCTGGCGGCGGGGCCGGTAAAATAGCCGATGAGCGCGTAGAACGACAGCAGTTCGCCCGGCGTCAGGTCGCCCCCAAGAACGTACCCAGCCCCGGCCCACAGCAGGATAATCGTGAACAGGCGCGTCACAAACTCGGAGGCATTGCCGGCGTAGATGCCCGCGCTGCCCGTCTGGAAGATGGTTTGCAGCAGCATCACGAATCGGTTTTCGGTTTTCTGACTGGCAAACTGCTCCAGCCCAAACCGCTTGATCGTGGGCATGGCGTTGAGCGATTCGACCAGTTGCGCCTCCAGATCGGCCGAGTTTTCCATCAGCTTACGCTGGTAACGCTGGTTGAACCGGTTCATCACCCAATAGATCGCCGCATAGAACGGTACCACCAGAATCAGGATGAGGGCCAGTTTCCAGTAGTAGGTAAACATCAGCCCGAACGAGAAAAAGACGATCAACACGTTGACCAGCAGGCCCAGACCGACCTCGTTGATAAACGTCCGAATCTTGACGGCATCGTTGACCCGCGAAATCACCTCCCCTACCCGCATGGTATCGAAGAACGATTGCGGCAGGGTCATCAGGTGTTTGTAGTAGCCCAAAATGAGCGCGGCGTCGATGCGTTGGCCCGTTTTCAGGTTGAAGAAGCTGCGGGTGGCGTTGATAAAAATCTGCAACAGCAGCAGTAGAATCATCGTGATACTGAGCAGATTGAGCAGGTTTTGATTGCCGTTGACCAGCACGTTATCGACGATCTTCTGAATATAAATAGCCGAAGAAAGGCCCAGTATGGTGTAGACCAGCGCTCCAAACAGAGCCTGCCCCATCACGGCGCGGTGCGGCTGCATAAGCCGCCAGAAACGCTGCAACACAGGCACTTTTTCGTTGCCGATTTTAAACGTTTCGTCGGGAATCAGCAGCACCAGCAGGCCCGTCCAGGCGGCTTTGAACTGATCGGGCGAGAGATTGTGCATCTGCCCGTCGGAGGGGTCCATCACCGTCACGTGCTGCGGCGTTATCCGATACACCACCACGTAATGCTGCATGCGGCCATCGAGCACGTTCACGTGAGCAATGGCGGGTAGCGGAATCTTCGACAGGCTTTCGTAGGTCGCCTTCACCCCTTTCGCCTGGAAATCCAGCTTTTGGGCCGCTTCTACCATACCCAGCATGGTGGTGCCTTTCTGGTCGGTCGAGGCAATCTGCCGGATGCGGGCGACGGGCAGCACGAGCCGGTAATACGACGCTACCGACGCCAGACAAGCCGCGCCACAGTCGGTCAGGTCACGCTGCTTTACCCGCACGCGGGCGCTCAGGCTCCGTTCGGCTAGCCGGTCCTGGGCACGTTGCCAACTGGCTAATACGCTGTTTTTTAGTTGGTTCAGTCGATTCATGAGCGAGTTCCGCCCTCCTGCTGCGCCAATCGGTTAGACGGTGACGGTTTCGACTGAATGGCCGGATTTAGCCAGTCGTCGGCTTTGTCGTAAAGGAGTTGAAACAACGACCGGCGGGCTACCTGAAAACGCGTTTGCACGGTCATGCCCTTCTTGAGTTGCCCGCGGTAGCCGTTGCTCAGGCTCAGGTACGGCCGGTCGAGCTGGCAACGTACCTTAAACACCGGCTGGTTGTTGTTCATGGTAAAATCATTGGCAATGTCGAGCACCTTACCGGTCAGCAAGCCCCACTGGTTGTAATCGAAGGCATCGACTTGCAGACGTACCACCTGCCCCGGTTGCAACAGGCCGATATCTTTAGACGGTACGTATGCTTCCACAATGAGCGTAGAGTCGGGTGAGACAACGGCCATAATGTCGCCCGGCTGCACATAGCTGCCCGCATAACGCCCCGCCAGTTGGCTTGCCGTGCCCCCGATGGGCGCTTTCAGCACATACAGTTCCTGCTCTTCGGCGAGCTGTTTGGCTTCCGATTCGAGGTTGCTCAGGTCGCGGCGGCTTCGGGTCAGGTCGGTCTGCCAGTCGCTCCGTTGCTGTTCCACCAGGGTGTTGTAGCGGGCCAGAGCCGCTTTGTGCGCGTAAAGGGCATCTTCGTATTCGAGGCGGGCAATGACCTTCTGCGAATACAGCAGGCTGGCCGTCTGGTATTCACGCTTGCGCTTTTCCTGTAAGTTCCAGCTTTCTTCCACCACCGACCGGAACCGGGTGTACTCCTGCCGGTAGAGTGGAGCCGTCAGCCCCGCCACTTCTTTCCACGACCGGGTTGTAAGTTGGGTCAAATCCTGCACAAACGCCTGTTTTTCGGCCAGTTGCTGATCGATCAGTTGCTGGCGGGTAAGCAGTTGTTCTGACCGGAGCCGGAACAGCGGTTGGCCTTTTTTCACGGTCTGCCATTCTTTCACCAGCACCGCTTCAATGACGGCCCCGGCGGTGGCTTTCACTTCGCTGCGCTCTGAAATCGGGCGCACCAGTCCATTCGCCTGTACGGATACATCTACGTGGATAAACGGAAGGGCCAATAATGTAAGCGTGACCGCGCCTAAGACGGTGGTGTAGATGAGCTGACTCCTGACGCTCACCGTTGGCAGGTACGTTACCAGGCCGTGTGAAAAGTCGTTCTCGTTCATGGGGGCGTTGAGTTATTGGGTGTTGCACGTCATTAGGCTGCGCCGTCATTTATGGCATGCATCATCTGTTTTTACGAAAAAAAAAGAAGCAGGGATGTCGCCCTTAACTGGAAACTGATGGAACGGATTCCTGTTTCCCCGGGCTGCATACCTGCTTCCTACTTGTTACTCAATGGGTTTTATGGGCAACCCGGCCCCACTGATTTACGCACAATCTTACCGGCTAAAACTGAAATTAAAGCCCGTGGTTGAGCTGGTGCCTGTGTTCGTGGTATTGCCACTAAAGGCGAGGTAATTCCCGTTCATCAGCTCGTTACCGTTTATATCGACCAGATCCGTGACGATGATCGAACCGATGTTGCCGAGGCTGGTGCTATCGCCACCACCGTGGTTGTTGATCAGGTCTGTGGTTGAGAGTTCTTCGAGGCCAAGTTGGGCCAGTTCAAGCGTTTTCATAACTGTATGGCGTTAAGGGCAGTCGCTGGTAGTCAGACGTCGTAGCCACGATTCTTGACTATCGGAAACGACATTCGACTACCAAACCACCACCACTGAGATGAATTGACTTTGAGGATTCACGTTGGCCTTATTTACCGGCTCGATGAGAAACCGAGCAGCGTGGTCAGGTTGTTGACGATGCTCGTGTCATTTCCGCTGAAAAGCGCGTTGTCGCCGTTGAACAGGCTATTCCCACTTACATCGACCAGATCACCGACGGCAATGCTGCCGATGTTCAGGATGCTGGTGCTGTCGCCACCACCGTGGTTATTCATCATGTCTGTAGTTGACAATTCTTCGAGACCCAGTTGGGTCAGTTCGAGCGTTTTCATAATCGTAAGGAGTTAAGGGTAGCTGCCGGTAGTCCGGTTTCGACGGTGCGATTCATGACTATGCAAGCGAAACCAGACTACCCGACCACTACCACTGACATAAATTGATTGACTGAACTCAGGCTAACGTACCTGGCGACTATCGGCTGGTTACGAAACTCAGCAGTGTCGAGAGGCTCGTCGATGTGTCGGTTGAGTTACCACTGAAAAGCGCGGTACTTCCGTTGAACAGGCTGTTGCCACTTACGTCCAGAAAATCAGCGGCTACGATGGAGCCAATGTTACCAATGCTGGTGGTATCGCCACCGCCCTGGTTATTTATCATGTCGACTGTTGATAATTCTTCGAGGCCCAGTTGAGCTAGTTCGAGCGTTTTCATAACAGAAAGAAGTTTACGGATCGTCACCGGAGTCGGTCTTCGTGGATAGAAGAATATGACTAGTTCGACGGAGACCGACTACCCGATGACCTCCAATGACAATGATTGATTACTTCGGAACACGGACTTACCGATTAGCGATTCGACACGAAGTTGAGCAGTGTCGTCAGGTCGGTGACCGTGCTGGTTGAATTACCACTGAAGAGGGCCGAGTCGCCGTTAAACAGGCTGTTGCCGCTCACATCGATCAGGTCACCGATGGCAATGCCACCAATGTTACCGATGCTGGTGTTGTCGCCGCCACCGTGGTTGTTGATCAGGTCTGTGGTTGAGAGTTCTTCGAGGCCAAGCTGGGCCAGTTCGAGCGTTTTCATAACAATTGATCGTTGAATACTTAGTTGCCTACTCGATTCGCTTTTCGGCTGCCGCGGGGCTCCCGACCGTCCGACTGGCTGACTTAATTACTGTGCCCGCCGGGGTGCCGTTTGCTTATGACAAAGGTGGGGGGTAAATGCAGGCGAGCCGATAACGAGCGTTTATAGCTTCATAGCCCTCAGTTATAAGATTATAACCGGCCGCGAGCAGGGCCACTCAATAATTCTGCACTAGCCAGGCAATCCAAAAGCCGGTTTGCTTCCGTATACACTACACCATTAAGCCAATAGACTAACCTATTATATACTATGTGCCGACGCTCTACTTTTCCGTTTTTGTTGTACCCTAAATCGTTGAACTATGCAGATGCTATCGGAAAAGCTTCGTCGGCTGCGTCAATTATTCGGCTATTCGCAGGAATACATTGCGTTTAATATCGGTATGACCCAACCTGCTTATTGCAAATGGGAAAGTGGACAAACGCAGCCTTCGCTCACCAAACTTCAGGAGCTGGCTGGCCTTTATCAACTAACAATCGGTGACTTACTCAACGAAAACGATATCGCGCTTATCCAGAAACTGCTGGCCGATAGCCATTTTGCCGAGCGCCTGCTAGGCCGGGGCGGCGTCAGTTAATCATAAAAAGAGGAGAAAAAGGAGACGGGGAGTAAAGAGAGAAGGCAACGCTCAGGTACGTTACGCTTCTCTCTTTACTCCCCGTCTCCTTTTTCTCTTTCGTCCGCCCCTCCTTAATTCAGGATTTCCTCCTCTTCGGCGGGTGCTATCTTGGGCGGGATGTACCGTTGCGACGAATCGATGTAATAGCCGCCACAGTCCACTTTGTAGCCATTGGGTTTCAGAAAGGGGCTGGGTTTGTATTTGGTCAGGGTTTTGTCGGCGTATACTTTCTGCATGTACATGCCCCAGGCCGGCATGGCGAGCCGCGCTCCCTGCCCAAACTCGATGTTTTTAAAGTGAATCGACCGTTCATCGCCGCCCACCCACAGGCCCGATACCAGATTCTGGGTGATGCCCATAAACCAGCCATCCGAATAGCTCGACGTGGTGCCCGTCTTGGCTGCGATCTGATTGCCGTTTTCCAACAGCTTGTACTGGGTACGTAGGCGACCGGCCGTGCCGTTAGGATCTTCGGCCGCGCCACGCATCAGATAGAGCATGTCGTAGGCTTTCTGGCCGCTGATCACCTGCGTGGCGTTGAGCGTAAACCGCACCAGTTCGTTGTCGTTCTTATCCATGATACGGTAAATGGTCATGGGCTGCACCCGGTGACCGCTGTTGGCAAACGCACAATAAGCCGCTACCATCTGCATCACCGACACGTCGGCGGTGCCGAGGCAGAGCGTTGGGTTGGCCGGGAAACCGGTGGTGTCGATCCCAAGCGCCGCCGCCGTGCGGAGCACCGGCCCCGGCTTGGTTTTCTTGATCAGCTGCGCCGATACACTGTTGATCGATTGGCCCAGTGCCTCCCGCAACGACAACGCCCGGTAGCTGTAGCGTCCCGTTGAGTTTTTGGGTTGCCAGGGCGGGCCACCGTTGCCATCTTCGCCATGAGCAAACACCACGGGCTGGTCGGTGATGCGGTCGCAGGTAGTGAAGTAATTGTTGTTGAGGGCGGTGAGGTACACAAACGGTTTGAATGTAGACCCCGGCTGCCGTTTGCCCTGCGCCACGTGGTCGAACTTCATGTACTTGAAATTGACGCCGCCAACCCACGCCCGAACGTACCCGGTGGTCGGGTCCATCGACACGAAGCCCGTGTGCAGCAACCGCTTGTAGTACTTTAGCGAGTCGATGGTGCTCATGGTGGTATCCTTTTCCATCCGGCGGTTAGTGTACGTAAACACCTTCATCTTCACGGGCTTGTTCAGCTCGCGCCAGATGGTTTTCGTGTCGTCGCCATACACCGCTTTAAGCAGTTTATAGCGGGTGGTGCGCTTCACCGCGTTTTCGATGAAGTTGGGCATTTCCTGCCATTGGTTGCGGGCGTTGCGGAACACCCAGGGGTTGCGGCCGCGCCACTGCTCGTAGAATTTCTTCTGCTGATCGCGGATATTGACCATCACAGCCTCTTCGGCGGCCTTCTGCATTCGTGAGTCGATGGTCGAGAAGATTTTCAGGCCGCTCGTGTAAAGATTCAGGTCGGTGCCGTTCTCCTTGTTGTACTGCTTGAGCCAGGCTTTCAGGAAATCCTTGATGTAGGCGCAGAAGTAGGGCGCTTTGTTGGTGTTCTGGTTTTCGATGTTGAAATCGAGTTTCACCGGCCTGATTTTGTAGGTCACGTACTGATCCGTCGTCAGAAACTTGTATTTCTTCATCTGGCTCAGCACCACGTTGCGCCGTTCGCGGGCGCGGTCTTCAAACACGCGCGGATCGAACAGCGACGGGTTCTTGAGCATCCCCACGAGCAGCGCGCTCTCATCCACCGACAATTGCCAGGGTTCTTTGTCGAAATACGTTTTAGCGGCGGTACGAATCCCGTACGTGTTATTGCCAAACGACACCGTATTGAGGTACATCATGATGATCTCCTGCTTGGTGTAGTTGCGTTCGAGGCGCACGGCCAGAATCCACTCCTTGGTTTTGGCAATGACGAGCCGAATCACCGGTACCTTCCCTAACGCCCCTTCGTAGACTTCTTCGCGCGTGTTGAAGAGGTTTTTGGCGGTTTGCTGCGTGAGGGTACTCCCGCCACCCGTGCTGGCCGTGTTCTGAAACGTAACGATACCCGCCACAGCCCGCGCAATCGACCGGGCGTCGATGCCCGAGTGTTTCATAAACCGGGCATCTTCGGTAGCGAGCAGGGCCGAAATCACGTTGGGCGATACCTGCGTAATTTCAACGGGGGTACGGTTTTCGAGGTAAAACTTACCCATCTGCGGGCCGTCGTTGAAATAGATCGTCGACGCCACCTGACTTTTGGGGTTTTCCAGCGCTTTCAGGTCGGGCATGCCGCCGAAGAGCCAGAGAAAGTCGACCGATACGGCCAACACATACAGAATCAGTGCGACGAGGCCAACCAGGAAGACTTGCCAGATGCGAACAATGGTGGTGCGATAAGGCCCGGAGGCAAATTCGATCATGGGTTCTTTGGTGGTTCAATGTCCAATATTCAACGTTCAACGTAGTGTTACTGGCCGACGAAGCTGACCGTATTGGTCGGATGCTTCCGGCAAGACCGCTTTGAACCTTGGATGTGGGACATTGAACCTAATTTATTTCCGTTTCGCCGACAATTGCTCGGCGGCGACCTGGCGTTCTTTCACGTGGGAGAGTAATGGACTGGTGGGGTAATCGCGCACGAAGTCGCCCAGTGCCTGCCGGTAGGCGTCCACACCCCGTACCTGGCCCAACAAAATTATACGCAATAAGGCCATTTTGTCCATAATTTTTGACCCACCGAACGTACCCAGCGCCGCTTCGACCCGCGCCAGTGCCTCGGTGCTGTTGCCCGACTGGTACAACTGATACAGCGATGCGTAGGTCTGGCTGGCGGCGATTTCGTTGACCGGCCCTTTGCCAGCTCCTGCCGACGTACCCGCCGGGTTACCCGCCACCACGCCCGTCTGCCCAGACTCCGACAGCAGTTTGGCAAACGACGAGGTCGGGAATTCGGTCAGCAGTTTATCGCGCCAGGGCGAGGGTCTGCCCGCTTGCTGCGGCAAGGCCTCGGCCGACAGGTGCATGAGGTAATAGGCCTCGGGGCGGTAGCTTGAGTTGGGGTAGCGGGTCAGCAACTGATCGAGTACGGCGATGGCCTGTGTGGGCTGTTCCAGCTGGAATTTGTACAGTTTCCCCTGCCGAAACAACGCCGATTCGAGTTTGTCGTTCGAGGCTTGTAGTGCCTCTTTTGTGAAAGGCAGTCGGTTGTAGAGCTCGTCTTTCTGCACCTGCCGCGGGTTCAGCGTGTTTCTGGCAACGGGGTTGGTGCCCGGCTGGGGCAGCGGCGAGGCAGGATTAGTCGCGTTGGCCGGGTTGTTGCCACTCTGCGGGCTGCTGTCGCCAGCAAGGGCCGCCGTGGCGTCTTTGTTTTGCCGACGCCAGTTGTCTTCCAGCGGGCGGTTGCCCCAGATCCGTGTAAACTCCTGCCGTCCCTGCGCCAGTTGGTTCGGGTTATACAGCACCCAGCGCTGATCGGGCGAGAGGTCTGAATTGGTGGCCTGCGCCCCGTCGAGGTTCACGCGGCCGGTAATCTGTTTAGCCAGCTCGGCGCGGGCTTCGTCGTCTTTCTGGCGCTGGTCGATCACCTTGTCGAGCAGGGCGTCGAGCGCGGCCGGGTTCATCTGCACCAGTCGTTGCAGGCTGTCTTCGGTGTCGATGGTGCCCTGGTTCAGCACGAATTCGTCGAGCGTTTTTTTGCGGGCGGCCAGCGCCGTGTATTGGGCGTGGCCCGGCGGCAGCAGCGACAGGGCGCTGTCGTAGTAGGCCTGGGCTTTGGCAAAATTGCGCTTCTTGTCGAAATAGATCGAGCCCATTTCCAGGTACGTTAGCGGCAACTGCACCGACCCGCTCCCCGCCGACCGAACAGCTTTGCCGAACGTACTCAGCGCCTTGTCGTAGTTACCCCGGCGCGCCTCGGCCCGGCCCATCGTGAAGTAGATCTTATCTTTCAGATCGGAGTTTTTCCGGTCGTCGAGCATCTCGTCGAACCGGCGGGCGTTGCGCGTATCGTCGCCGTCGGCCTGCATCAGGTAGATATTGGCAAAAAACTCCTGGTCGTAGTTGGGCCGCGAGGTCAGCACCTTCTGAAAGTGAGCCGTGGCTTCGGCCGACTTACCCATGCCTTCGTAGAGCTGCCCGGCAATCAGGTGCAGCCGCGCCGTTTCTTCCGATTTGCTCAGGTACGGGAAGGTCGCGTCCAGAATCCCCGCCGCCAATTGAGGCTGACCGTTCCGCTGATGCAGGTACGCTTTGGTGAGGTAAAAATCGCGCGTGTTGGCCTTGTTGAGCGGCTGGGTACGTAGGTATTCGGCTACGGTGAGGCCATTCTGAAAATCACCCTGCTCGGTGTAGGCCCGCATCAGGTAAATAAGCGCCTCGTGCTTGTTGTCGTCGTCGGTGCCTTTGGTATTCACGTACTTGAACACCTCGATGGCATTGGGCAAATCCTGCCGGTAGAGCCGCGTTTTACCGATTAGTACGTAGGCATCGTCGACCCACCGGCTATTCTGGTGCCGCTCGGCCACCAGCGACGCTTTCTTGATGGCATCGTCGAGCTGCGCCCGCACCGGCTGACTGGCGGTCGAATCCAGCGGTAGCAGAATGGGTAACGTTTCGTTGTAATTTTCTTTCCGGTTCCTGAACAGGTACCGTTCTACCTCGTCGATGTCGTCGCGGGCCATCACGTAGGCGTTGAACCGGGCGGTGGTGTTGTGGTAGGCTTTACTCATGGCCCCGTTGCTGTGTTGCGAGCACGAAACGCTCAGGCCGGTCAGCAACGCCAACAAACCCAAAACGACAACGGGGTTAATTCGATTGATCTGCATTCGTCAGGACGTTCGTCGGGAAACTAGATTCGGTCGAAAACGGTAGAGCGGCTTATTGCGTTTGGTGTATACCGCTGGCTGGTCTGTTTAGCCCAATCTCAGCAAATAGTAAACCAATTTTAAAACGTTTATCGCTCACCCGAACGTATGACCGGGACTGAACCGATGGGCGAATCTACCATTTTTCCGACCATGAACCCGTCAGCCGACCCCAACAAGCCCGACCGCCCCGACGACATTGACCGTCGGCCGTCGGCGTATGCCCAATACAGCAGCATTGCGTTTCAGATGCTGGCCACCATCGGCTTGGGCGTTTACGCCGGTATGAAACTCGACGAATGGCAGCACAACCAAACGCCCGGCTGGACCATCGGCCTGTCGCTGTTTGCCATCTTCGCCTCGCTTTACCTCTTCATACGAGGCCTACCGAAAGGGCAGTAAACAGTATGCAGTGAACAGTACACAGTGGACAGTTTACTGCATACTGTCCACTGTGTACTGTTCACTGAGCTCTCACTTCCGCCACGTGAGGCTGTTGATGTTGGTGCCGACTTTTTTGCCTTCGGCCAGCCCGACTACATTGTCCTGATTCGTGTGGATGCCGCCCCAAAAACGGGACTGCGCGGCTTCTTCGGCCGTTGACCAGAACGAGTTAAAGGAACGGGATACATAATACACCTTGCGGGCCGAGTCGCGCGGGCGACCCCAGTGTGAGGTGTCGGTGAAACTGAACGACGGGCCATAAAGCGCTTCCAGCACCGTAGCGGTGGCACCCGACTGTACCGAGTGGCCTGAATAGAACGCCGGGAAAGGCGGCTCAGGCCAGAAGGGATTCCAGTTCGCGTCGATGTTGGCCCGGACGTAGGTCGACGGGCGTTCGCAGTGGTAGGTATACTTGGCTTTCCAGCAGTTGATGAAGGCGTCGGCCACGGCCATGCCCACGCGGGCGTAGGTCTCGGCCGTCTGGTAGAGATCGGCCTTGGCCGTGACGGCCACAATGCCTGCCAGACTATACGAATGCCCCGGCGGCGAAAACGTCTCGGTCGGGTCGTCGGCCCACCAGCCGGCAATGTTGCGTTCTTCCTGACTCAGCGATCCGTTTTTCTGGTACACCGCCGCAAACTCCTTGTAATAGTCCGACGAACGGCTGGTGCTGTAAGGCGTCATCGACGGAACGGGCAACGTGCTGTTCGCCAAGGCAAACGTGCGGTTTTGTCCCCAGTGCGGATGCAGCGGCGAGGTGGTCGTTACCTGCGCCTGTCCCGCCGCCGGGGGTACCCAAAAACCACTGCCACGCGGGACCACGTAGGTATAGTCGAAGTTGCGCTTGAATGCCTCGAAGCCGCCATCGGTTTTCGACCAGGCAAAGATAGCTTCGGCCACCGCCTTGCCATAGGCTACCGACCGGTCCATAACGGCTGCGTCGACCGTACCGGCAAACTGCTGATTGATAGCCCGTTCGAGCGAATCGATGCGGTTCATGCGAACGGCGTCGTTATACCCAAAATCGAACATCCGTTTCAGGATCACAGCCTGCCCGGCGTTGAGCGCCAGCTCGTATTGATAGGTTTTACCGGCTTCGGGAACGGGCAGGTTCGTCAGCCCCACCAATTGACCAGCCAGCGACCGATGCGCGGGGCTGCCGTGCACAACCGATTCGTACATCGTCAGGCCGATATAGCCCAGGGAGCGCGATCCATACGTTGGGCTGTTTCCACCCAGTCGGTACATGGTTTGCAGGGTTACCAGACCCCATTTTACGGCCACATTGTTGGTATTGGTAACGATGGGCGGCGGTCCCGGATCGGGGTCGGCTTCAGGTTCGTGCTTACAGCTTAGACACAGCAGCAGGAAAGCAAGGGCGAGTAGCGAATATCGCATAGAGTTGAGCAGAGGAAGAGGCACGTCATTACGACCCACCGAAACTACGATGCGTTGGACAGTTGCCAAAGGAATTGATTAAGAGGTTTGCCCCTCGGGTAGGCAGTTGATGAACGGCTTCGGTTTCTTTCGGTCTTCTTCTATCCGTCCATCCGGGAACGACCAAAGAGACCAACCAAAAACCCATTAATTGTCAAGGTAGTTTTGACTAATAGTGGGGCCAGATGCCTCTACTACTTTTGCATTGTTAACAGTTTGTCAAATAGCTGCCGTGTGGCGGGATCGCCGGGGCGGGAAGCATCCGCTTGTAGTAGTTTGCCACCCCGCCCTAGTAATACGTACCTGGGAATCGTTACGATCTTGAGCCGACGGGCAATCTCCGCATCGTACTCGTTGACAAGCAGGTAATTCTCGGCGTCAGCCAATCCCACCTGGCGTAGTGCTCGTTTCCAGGCGGCCGGGTCTTTATCCAGCGAGACATACACAAAGCGAACACCGCGTTTGCTGTAGTCGGCCTTTAGCTGATGCGAGTTGGGCATTTCTGCCCGGCAGGGACCGCACCAGCTCGCCCAGAAGTCGACATACGTCAGGGGTTGCGTTAGCGAATCGGTGAGCGATTCCCAACTCAACCCCTGTACAGCTGATACTGCCAGTAATTGGTTGCTTGGGTTCGGGACCGTTCGGTTCCTGGCTAGCAGATCCGTTTTCGTCGCTAACCCTTCTGACACGAAGCTTCGTAGAGCGGGATTGGTACTTAGGGCCATGAACTGATTGACCATCACGGCTAACGAATCGTGGTTGTCTTTAGACGCGATTTTCAGCAGGTCAAACAGGGCTATGTCGCGCGTCTGTCCGCTGAATCGGCTCACGCCCGTCTGGAACAGCCGAAACAC
Organism: Fibrella musci; assembly: GCF_041321105.1. NCBI lineage: Bacteria > Pseudomonadati > Bacteroidota > Cytophagia > Cytophagales > Spirosomataceae > Fibrella > Fibrella musci. The sequence continues at coordinate 174,355 of NZ_JBGGWD010000005.1, forward strand.
ATCAGGCTGAACATCCGCTTGGCCTTTGCCAGCCAGGTAGGTCAGGTAATTCAGTGCGGCAGCCCTGTACTCAAACAGGTAGAAATGGTCTTCGTCCACGCGAAACCCAGCCTCGAGCGCCTCGGTCACCGCCGGGATGGCAGTTGGAGGTGGTACCGCCTGCTTCGACTGCCGCCAGGGCGAAAAGTAGTGTCCCACCAGATCAGCCAGCCGTTTGTAGTAAAAACTAGCGCTCAGGTAAGCGGCAAAAGCAGGCCGGATTGGTGACTGTTCGGCCTGCTGCTTCAGAAAGCGCATCCGCTGCTCGTAGGCTTTCTCAATCTCGGCAACCCGATCCTGCTCGGTTTTCGCCGGGGGGCGCACGCTCACTTCATAGCCTTCATAAGTCCCCAGTCCCTGACTCATCTGGGCAAAGAAGTTCAGTTCCTTACTGCGCAGGGAGTCACCCGCGACAGACAGACGCGTATTACCTGCCTTGTCTTTGGTCACCTGAATGTGGTCGCCCGGATAAATCACAAATGAGGTGCTCTTACCATTGGGAAAGCCAGCCGGCTCATCCACGCTGATGATACGGACAGGATATAGAACAGGCAGTACAAATGACCCACTTTTCCCTTTGTTTACTTCTACCGGAGGCACTGGCTCCCTGAAAAAATCGGTATAGTAAAACTGGATCGGGCTTTTGGACTTCGGATTACTGACGTATAAAACGGCCGAGTCTGGGCGGTTCTGCGACTTTGGGGACACCTGAATCAGATGGCTTGGTCTCGACGCCGCCCCCATCAACAGCAGACTACAGAGCCCTAAAAGCAATAACGGCTTGGCAGACAATCGGAACGAAGTCAGCATAAAACGATTCGTGGTTTAGGAGAGGTATGTGGCCAAATTAAACGAAACAGGCCAAACTGTCACCACAAAGATTCTGCTTGTTCTATAGATAAGCTGACGTACCCTGTCCCCTATCCAGGGCCCAGCTGAACGTTATCCTGCCGGACCAACTCAGTGAATGCTGTTACCCAGAGCGTTGCTGAAGCCACTGGCGTTATACTTACAACGTACCTGAAGCCTATTACCTTACGACTGGGTACGTTCCCGCGCTTCGGCCAATTTCCACCAGGGCAGGTAGGGCTGATCGTGATGCTCGAAATGGTAACCGAAGAAATAGCACGACACGAACGCCCAGACGTGGTTGAGTCCCTGACTGCGGGCGTTGTGGGGCGGGTTGTCATGGTCGCCCCGGTGCGGCAGGTACGTGCCGAAAAAGAACAATTGAAACGTACTCAAAATAGCCGGGACCATCCAGTACAGAATCAGGTTTTCCATTGGAAACCACATTTTCAGCACATTGTAGGTAAGGGCCATCAGCAGCACTTGCCAGACGGTCACGTAGCTGCGGGCAAAAGCCAGAAACCAGAGCAGGATGTTGGCGTTGCCGCGGTGATAATCGGGGTCGTGGTCGGTGGCGGCGTGCTTGTGGTGCAGGTGGTGTCCCTTCGCCAGTTTCGCGTAGTTATTAAACGCAAACAGCGTGGTGGCTACCCAGCCGATGGCGTCGTTGAGGCGGCGGTTGGTCGGGGCCACTACGCCATGAATGGCATCATGCGCCGTAATGAACATGCCCGTGTAGAGGTGCGTTTGCAGCAGCACCAGCAGGTACGTGAGCGGGTTGGTCCAGTCGATGCGGTAGGTCAGCAGGAAGGTCAGCAGCCCGAACCAGCCCGCCAGAATCGCCAGCCCAATGGCCACGCCCCGGTACGGATGGGTCAGGTACCAACGGGCCGAAGCGTTGTGTTTGGGGGCGGGATACAGTTGAGTCGTAGGCATAAGGGGCGGCTGAACAAAGGCCAGTCTGCCGGGAAAGCTGGTCTGTTTCTCAACGGCTGCTTCACCCAAAATGTTCGCTACCTTTGTCACTTCATTAGCGCAGTTTACTCACTGTGTTGCCTTCGAACGGTCTTTTCTGACACTATGCGTTTTTCAACGGCACTCTGTGCACCCCTCCTGTTTTTCAGCACGTTCTCGGTTGTTGGCCAATCCAAACGCGCCCTGACGGCTCCCGCCATTCCTTCCTTTCCCGATCGCCCCAAACTCGTCGTTGGTATCGTGGTCGATCAGATGCGGTACGATTACCTGTATCGTTACTACGAGAAATTTGGGAATGGGGGCTTTCGGCGGCTGATGGACCAGGGCTACAACTGCCGCAACAACCACTACCATTACGCCGCCACCTACACCGGCCCCGGCCACGCCGCCATTTATACGGGCTCTTCGCCTGCTTTTAACGGGATTGTTGGTAACGATTTCTACGACCGTCAGCAGGGACGGCTCGTCTACTGCGCCGAAGATACCTCGGCCCGGAGTGTCGGTAATACGAGTGCGGCCGGCCGGATGTCGCCCCGGAACATGCTGACGACGACCATTGGCGATCAACTTAAACTGGCTACCGACGGGCGGGCCAAAGTGGTCGGGATAGCCCTGAAAGACCGGGGGTCTATCCTGCCCGCCGGCCACGCCGCCGACGCCGCTTACTGGTTCGACTCGAAAGATGGCAACTGGATCACGAGCACGTTTTACCGCAACGACCTGCCCGACTGGGTACGTCGGTACAACGACCGCCGCCTGCCCGATCAGTTTATCCGCCAGAAGTGGGAACTGCTCTTGCCCCTCGACAAATACACCGAAAGCACCACCGACGATCAGCCGTTTGAGGCTACGCTGCCCGGTGAGCTGAAGGCCATCCACCCGCACGAATTCGTGACGGTGAGCGGGCAAAGCCGTTACGAAGTACTTCGGAGTACGCCTTTCGGCGATCAGCTCACCAAAGAGTTTGCCCTGGCAGCTATCGACGGCGAACACCTCGGCGCCGACAACATCACCGATTTGCTGGCGGTCAGCTTTTCGTCGACCGACTACATCGGCCACGCCTTCGGCACGCACTCGGTAGAAATTGAAGACGAATACCTGAAACTGGATCGCCAACTGGCCGAGCTGTTCGATCAGATCGACAAGAAGGTGGGCAAAGGTACTTGGATGGCGTTTCTATCAGCCGACCATGGTGCCGCCGATATCCCTGGCTTTTCACAATTGTACCGCATTCCAGCCGATACCAAATCATACGGTGAAGCGGGTGAGGCAGCCCGCACGGCCCTCACGAAAGCCTACGGCCCCGGCAACTGGGTGCTTCAGTACATCAACCAGCAGATTTACCTGAACACGGCGCTGTTTGCCGAGAAAAAAATCGCGATCAACGAAGCCTACGAGATCGTTCGGGTGGCGTTGCTGGCCCAGCGCGGCGTCATCAACGTACTGAACCTGCATAATCTGGGCAACACCGCCTTGCCCGAAAATCAGTTGAGCATGTTACGTAACATCTATCATCCCAACCGGAGCGGCGATTTCTACGTGATGTTGCAGGCGGGCTGGTTTGAGGGCCGCAACCGGGGCACCACCCACGGCACCATGTACCCTTACGATACGCACGTACCGTTCCTGCTCTACGGCTGGGGCGTGAAACCCGGTCAGACGTTCCACCGCACCCAGATCGCCGACATTGCCCCGACGGTCTGCGCCATCCTGGGCATTCTGGAACCTAGCGGCTGCGTGGGTAACCCGGTCGAAGACGCCCTGAAATAAACTCTATTAATCATTCAAAAAGGCTGGCGCGTTGCTCTTGGGCAACGCGCCAGCCTTTTTTAGTTACGCAGCACCACTACACTATACGGCGGCAGGGTCAGCTGGCCTTTGCGGAGCGCGGCGGCCTCGTCTGACTGGAAAAGTACCTTTCCGAAACGGCGTTCGGCGGTGGGCAGCGAAACGGTGCTGGGTACGTTGCCAAGGTTGTGTACCACCAGCACGTCGCCCGTTTTGTGAGGCCGCACAAACGCCAGCACGCCTTCCTGACTGATGGCGCTGGGTTGCAGGTTCGGGTTCAGCACCTGCGCCAGCGCGGGCGTCTGGCGGCGCAGGGCAATCAGCTTCCGGTAATGATTGTAGAGCGATTTTGGGTCGGCCTGTTGCTGACTCAGGGGCGCCACGGTCGAGTCGGTCGAGAAGCGGGGCGTCTGCCAGCGGGTGCGATCGGTATCGGTAGCGCGGGTCGTCCAGAGAAACGGCTCCCGGATCAGTTCGTCGGGTTTGGTGCCAAGCATGCCCAGTTCTTCACCATAATAAATCCAGGGTTGGCCGGGCAACGTCAGCAGCAAACTCGCCGCCACGCGCATCCGGTTGGGGTCGCCCCCGACGATCGAGCCAATCCGGTTCTGATCGTGGTTGTTGACCATCGTGGCACTCACAAACGCGGGATTTGCCGCGCCGTAGGCCGCATAATCGGCCAGCAGTTTAGTCACCAGACTGCTATCCCGGCCAGTTCTGGCCATTTTTTGCAGCGCAAAGCAGGCGTCGAAATGGAAGTTAGCGGGCAATCCTTTAAAGTATGGCGCCACTTTGTCGGCCGTGTCCCACACTTCGCCCAGCAGCAACACGTCGGGTTTCGCGGTCTGCAACGCCTCCCTAAACTCCTGCCAGAACGCGTGGTTCTTGGCCACATCCCACTGCGGATAAATGTGCTTAGCGGCATCGAGCCGGAAACCATCGACGCCCACCTCCGTGAGCCAGAAGCGGCCAATGTCGTAAAGTTCGCGGCGCAACGATTGGTTGTCCATGTTCAGGTCAGGCATGCCACCCCAGAAGAGGCCGTAGTACTTCTCAGCATCGGGCGAGGCGCTTTCGCCACGCGGCGTATGCCAGGGGCGCAGCTCCCACGAGTCGGCGGTTCGTTCGCGATAGGCAACCCCCATGGAGTCGATGGCCCGCTGCGATAGCCAGACATACCAGTTGCGGTAAGGCGACTGCCGATCGGCCACGGCGGCTTTGAACCACGGGTGTTGGCTGCTGCTGTGGTTAATGACAAAGTCGAACAGCACCTTCATGTTGCGACGGTGTGCCTCGGTCAGCAGCCGTTTAAAATCGGCCATTGTGCCGTATTCAGGGTCGATGCCCCGGTAGTCGGTTACGTCGTATTTGTGGTAGCTGGGCGACGGACTTACGGGCGTTAGCCAAAGCACATCGGCCCCCAACTGTTGCAGGTAATCGAGTTTGGCCGTTATGCCGTTAATATCGCCGATCCCGTCGCCGTTGGAGTCGGCAAAGGAGCGAACGAAGATCTGGTAACCGATGCGGGGAGGTTGCCCTGCCGGTTGGTTTTGCGCCAGCAGCCGATGCGTGCTGACCAAAAAGAGGAAACAAAGTAAAAGACGAAGCATTGCGGTTGGCAGGGGATTGAACAGCCCTGATAAATCCAGTTTAGTCGTAAAATGAGTCTACAAAAGTAGCCGCTATCAAGCCCGCCGTCGTGCCACTTTACCAAGGCGGGGCCGTTCTCCTTTTTCTCTAAACAACTTGGCTATTAACTCATTACAACCAAAACCAGTAAACTGGTACAGCCAACTCGGCCGGCACCGGGCAAGATTAGCCGGTTAGGTAAGCAAGCAGCAGCCGTTGCCCGACTGTCGGTTGGCGTAGGGTACTACCATACGCCGTTCGTTTGGATTTGTGCGTAAAATGATGAAGTTTCCGTTCGGGCAGGCTTCTATCGGTAGGTCCGTAACGCATTGGTCAGGTGGGCAGCCGGTGCCTGCGCCTTTGTCTAGCGATTTACTGGATAAGTGCTGTCTTTTGTTGCCTGTTCATTGCATTGAGTACCGAGTGAAGCTGTACTATTTGGGGAATTAGCAGATTTTTCGGTCGATTGCGTTTTCGATCGTTTCTATTAGCAATTTTTCAACATTTTTGCTCTATTGTTTGCCATTATACAATCTGAAGCCATTTCCGTTGCCATTTTATGAAGGACTACATCCGCCCGATTAATCGCCTGCTGGTGGCTAACCGGGGTGAAATTGCCATCCGCATCATGCGGGCCGCCACCGAACTGGGCATCACCACCGTCGCCGTTTACACCTACGAAGACCGTTATTCCCTCCACCGGTATAAAGCCGACGAAGCCTATCAGATTGGGCGCGATGAAGACCCACTCAAGCCGTATCTCGGCGTGGAGGGCCTGATTTTGCTGGCGAAAAACAAGAAAATCGACGCCATTCACCCCGGTTATGGCTTCCTGTCGGAGAACGTGACGCTCGCCCGCCGCTGCCGGGAAGAGGGCATTATCTTCGTAGGCCCCACGCCCGAGGCGATGGAAGCGCTCGGCGATAAAGTCCGCGCCAAGAACCTGGCCACCAAAGCCAACGTACCCCTGATTCCCGATTCGCGCGAAGAAAATATGTCGCCGGAACGCGCCATGGAAGAGGCCAACCGGATCGGGTTCCCCGTGATGGTGAAAGCCGCTGCTGGCGGTGGCGGTCGGGGTATGCGCGTGGTGCGCAACGCCGACGACTTCGAGAAAGCGTTTACCGAAGCCAAAAACGAAGCCAAGAACGCCTTCGGCGATGATACCATCTTCCTTGAAAAATTCGTGGAAGACCCCAAACACATCGAGGTGCAGCTGTTGGGCGACACCCATGGCAACCTCATTCACCTTTACGAACGCGACTGCTCGGTGCAGCGCCGGTTCCAGAAGGTCGTGGAGGTGGCCCCATCGTTTGGGCTGAAGCAGGAAACCCGCGAGCAGCTCTACGCCTACGCCATCAAGATCGGCAAGGCGGCGGGCTACAGCAACGCCGGTACGGTCGAGTTTCTGGTCGATAAGGAAGAGAACATCTACTTTATCGAGGTGAACCCCCGGATTCAGGTAGAACACACGATTACGGAAGAGGTAACGGGCATCGACCTGGTACGTACCCAGATCCTGATCGCGATGGGCTACAAGCTCTCCGACAACGGGATCTACATCAACCATCAGGACGAAGTACCGCTCAACGGCTACGCCATTCAGTGCCGCATCACCACCGAAGACCCGGCCAACGGCTTTAAACCCGACTTCGGTACGATCATCGCCTACCGCAACGCCGCCGGTTTCGGCATCCGCCTCGACGAAGGCAGCAGCTACCCCGGCGTAAAAATCTCGCCTTACTTCGATTCCATGATCGTGAAGGTCTCGGCGCGGGGCCGGACCCTCAAAGGCGCGACCCAACGTTTGCAACGGGCGCTGGTCGAGTTCCGGATTCGGGGCGTGAAGACCAATATTTCATTCCTGCAAAACGTATTGAACCACCCCATTTTCCAGCGGGGCGAAGCGCGGGTGTCGTTCATCGAAAACCACCCCGAGCTGTTCAAGCTGCTCAAACCACAGGACCGCTCAACGCGGGTGCTGCGCTACCTGGGCGAGGTGGTCGTCAACGGCAACCCGGAGGTAAAAAAGCGCGACGACAGCAAGGTATTCCGCACGCCAATTGTGCCGTTTACCGAGCCGTATTCGGCCTACCCCTATGGCAACCGCAACCGCCTCACCGACCTGGGTCGCGAGGGCTTTGCGGGCTGGGTGAACGAGCAGAAGCAAATTCTGTATACCGATACCACCTTCCGCGACGGGCATCAGTCGCTGCTGGCCACGCGGGTACGTACCCAGGACCTGCAACGGGTGGCCGAGGGCTTCGCCAAAGCGCACCCCGAACTGTTTTCGATGGAAGTCTGGGGCGGGGCCACCTTCGACGTGTCGATGCGCTTTCTGTACGAAAGTCCGTGGAAACGCCTACAGGCGCTGCGCGAGGCCATGCCCAACATGCTCTTGCAGATGCTCTTCCGGGGCTCCAACGCCGTGGGCTACTCGGCCTATCCCGATAACCTGATCGAGACCTTCGTGGAGAAATCGGCCGAAACGGGCATCGACGTGTTCCGCATTTTCGATTCGCTCAACTGGGTGGAGGCGATGAAAGTGAGCATCCGGGCCGTGCGCGAACGTACCCAGGCCCTGGCCGAAGCCGCCATCTGCTACTCGGGTATCGACGAGAAATACACGCTCCAGTATTACCTCGACATGGCCCGGCAACTGGAAGACGAAGGCGCCCACCTGCTGTGTATCAAAGACATGGCCGGTCTGTTGAAACCCTTGGATGCGACCACGCTGGTAACCGAACTGAAACAGGCGCTGAGCATTCCAGTGCACCTGCACACCCACGACACGGCGGGTATTCAGGCGGCAACGTACCTGAACGCCATCAACGCCGGGGTCGACATTGTCGATTGTGCGTTGGGTGCCCTGTCGGGCCTCACCTCGCAGCCGAATTTCAACTCGGTAGTGGCGATGATGCAGGGCCATGAGCGCGAATGCCCCGTCGATCTGCCGTCGCTGAACGCCTACTCCAACTACTGGGAGGATGTGCGCGAATACTACTATCCGTTTGAGAGCGGCATGAAAGCGGGCAGCGCGGAGGTCTACGAAAACGAGATTCCGGGCGGCCAATACTCGAACCTGAAACCGCAGGCCATAGCCACGGGCCTCGGCGACAAGTTCGAGACGCTGAAAAAGAACTACACGGTCGCCAACCAGTTGTTTGGCAACATCATTAAGGTAACGCCCTCGTCGAAGGTGGTGGGCGATATGGCCATTTTTATGACGGCCAACAACCTTACCGCGCAGGATGTGGTTGAGCGGGGCGAGTCGCTGTCGTTCCCCGAGTCGGTGAAGGAATTGATGAAGGGTATTCTGGGGCAACCCTACGGCGGTTTCCCGGAAGATGTCCAGAAGGCGATTCTGAAAGGCGAAGAACCCATCACGGGCCGCCCCAACGAGCACCTCGATCCCATCGATTTCGACGCCGACTTTGCCCAGTTCCAGGAGAGTTTCCCGCAGGCCGACGGCTTCCTCGACTACCTGTCGTACAAGATGTACCCGAAGGTGTATGAGGAATACTACAAAGCCACCGAGCAGTATGGCGACGTAAGCGTGATTCCGACGCCGGCGTTCTTCTACGGCCTCAAGCCCAACGAGGAGATCATCGTGCCGATTGCCGAGGGCAAGAACATCCTGGTGCGGTTGCTGTTCCAGTCGGAAGCCGACGCGATGGGCATGCGGACGATTACCTTCGAGTTGAACGGCCAAAGCCGGCAGGTGCAGGTACGCGACAAGGCACAGAAAGTGGTGAAAGAACAGAACCAGAAGGTGACCAAGCCCACCGACGTAGGTGCGCCGCTGCAAGGCCGCCTGACGCGCATTCTGGTGAAGCCCGGCGACGAGGTGAAGAAAAATCAGCCGCTGTTCGTGATCGAGGCCATGAAGATGGAAAGCATCGTGGCCGCTCAGCAGGCGGGCACCGTCAAGCAAATCCTGCTCAAGGAAAACACCACCGTCGAGCAGGACGACTGGGTCGTAGAACTGGCGTAGATCGAATGAGCAAACAGGTTAGCCAATACGACAAGATATTCAGAGAGAATATAGAAGCTGTTATTCCTAGTCTGATGCAGCATCTATTAGGTATTGTGGCGGTGGCGTCGGAAGAACTCCCCGATGATATTCAGCACACAAAAGAGCGTAAGCCTGATGTGTTAAAAAAAGTCACCGGCATCGCCAATGATACCTTTGTGCTCCAACTGGAATTTCAGCTAGTCGATGAGCCAGATATGGTATACCGAATGGCTGAATACCACATCATGTTAAGTCGTAAATACAGACTACCTGTCCGTCAATATGTTCTCTTTCTGGGCGCTGCCCTCCCCAAGATGGCCACCCAGTTTGAGAGCAATTTGATGACGTATAGCTTTCCCGTTATTACGTTTACCCAGCTCGACTATCAACTTTTTCTGAACGCCAATAGACCCGAAGAAGTATTGCTGAGTGTACTGGCGGATTTCAACGGAGAACGGCCCGAACGTGTACTTAGCCAAATCATCAATCGCCTAGAAGAAACGGCAGACGGTGATTTAGCGTTAAGGAGATATCTGAGTCAGTAGCGCATTCTGGTACAGCTACGTAATTTGAGCCAAACATTAGGAGACCTTGCTATGGATAGCCTTGCTAAGTTCGTCAGTGTCGAGAAAGACGCCTTTTACCTGATTGCTCAGGAACAGGAGCAAACCAAGTTCGTCCGCAACTTACTGACACAGACCTCCCATAGTCCTGAGCAGATTGCCAGCTTGGCAGGCGTCTCCCTTGACTTTGTGAAGGCAATCCAGCACCGTTTGGCTACGGATAGATAGCCTCCCGACATCGTCGAGCAGGACGACTGGGTCGTAGAGATGGCGTAATCGGCTTTATACAAGCAAACGAAGGAGGGCGTTCCTGCTTAATCACGGTGATCAAGCAGGAACGCCCTCCTTCGTTTAGTCCCCATTTTGGGCTAAAAGCAGTACGTTTTGGCGCTAATCCCGATTAAGGCCACACGTTGAGGCTCAATCTGTACGTCGCCTTCATCAATGCTTACTAAAGTGAGCATTCTACTATGACCGAGTTTGTTGTTGAAGCCCTGAAAGTACTGTTCGATGTTTTCGTAAAAGGGGTGGTAAGCATCATCGTGATTGTTGGCGTTTTGTTAATAGGGTTGTTCATTTACGGCTACTTTAACCGAATTCCAACCACCGATATGCAGTTAGCTCACGTTGATCGGGATACGACATTTTACATCGGAAAAGCGACAAATAGCAATGATAGCGATGACCTGGGCAGGCAGCTTTCGGTTTGGGTAACAGGTTACGTAAGTGATTCCGGGGCGGTCATGAAGTCTTTCTATCCTCCCGATTCCAACTCACCGTCCCACTCAATTGTGCTTCCCAAAGGCCGGGTCGACACGATGGTTACGGGTGACTTTTACGATCAGCGAGCCCGAATAACGTACCTGCATGAAAGGGTCCGTAATGGGCAGTTACGAATACGGGCTGTTTTTTCATATCCGCCTGAGGAGTGGCCTTTCCGGTTGAAGGAGCCGGGTGGTTGGCAACGCATTAACCAGTAAGCGTATTCAACGCGACAGGTCAGGCAGATGCCAGGCGTAGTTCTCGGTATCTGATCATGCATCGTTGTGATCTTCGTTCACTTTTGTTCCGGGCAGGCTGCTCAGGTACGTTACACAGCCTGATTTGATGAATCGCTATATTTGGCTGGGGCTGATTGCCTCCTGTCAACATACACCTGATTCATGCTGAAACCTTTCCTCTGCTGCGTGGCCCTTGCCGGGTCCGCTTTGACGGCTGTCGCTCAGACGCCGCAACCCGATTCGGTCTTTATCCGGTCGATCTACAACGAAGCACTCGCCAACGACAAAGCCCACGATTGGCTTCGCCATCTGACGCAACAGATTGGCCCACGGCTCAGCGGTTCGGAAGGCGCGAAAAAGGCCGTTGCCTGGACCAAACAACTGATGGAGCAACAAGGCTTCGACCGCGTTTTCCTTCAGAATATTATGGTGCCGCACTGGGTACGTGGGGCCAAAGAAGAAGCCTATATACTGGTCGACAGGCAGAAAACAGTGGTGCCCATTGCCGCACTGGGTGGCTCAGTAGCCACACCCGCCAAGGGGATTCAGGCGCAGGTGGTTGAAGTTAAAAGCCTGGCCGAGCTGGACAAACTGGGCGAAGCGGGTATTAAGGGCAAAATCGTGTTTTTCAACCGGCCGATGGACCCGACGAAGATCAACACGTTTGAGGCTTACGGCGGGGCGGTCGATCAACGAGGCAGCGGGGCCACGTTTGCCGCCAAATTCGGCGCCGTCGGGGCTATTGTACGGTCGATGACCAACGCGCTCGATGATTTCCCGCATACGGGCAGCCTGCGCTACGGGCCGGGCGTGCCACTCATTCCGGCGGCAGCTATCAGCACCAACGGGGCCGAAAAGCTAAGTGCCCTGCTGAAAGCCAACCCCACGCTGACGTTCTATTTCAAACAGAACTGCGAATCCTTGCCCGACGCGCCATCGCACAACGTGGTGGGCGAGATTATGGGCAGCGAGAAACCCGACGAGATTATCGTGGTAGGCGGGCACCTCGACTCCTGGGATCTGGGGCAGGGCGCGCACGACGACGGCACGGGCTGTATGCAGTCGATCGAGGTCTTGCGAATCTTGAAAGCGCTGGGCTACAAACCCAAACGCACGATCCGGGCCGTGATGTATATGAATGAAGAAAACGGCCTGCGGGGCGGCGTCGGCTATGCCGATTACGCGAAGAAAAACAACGAAAAACACATCGCGGCCATCGAGTCCGACGAAGGGGGTTTTACGCCGCGCGGCTTCGGCATCGTGGGTACCGACGCGCAAAAAGCGGGCGTGCTGCGGTGGCGTAACCTGTTCACTCCCTACGGCCTGCACGACATCGGGGTAGGTGGCGGCGGGGCCGACATTGGCCCGCTGGCGCAGTCGGGTACGGTGCTGTTTGGCTTCAAACCCGATACGCAGCGGTATTTCGACTACCACCACACGGCAGCCGACCGATTCGAGGCGGTCAACAAACGGGAACTCTCGCTGGGTGCCGCCTCGATGGCCGCGCTAACGTACCTGATCGATCAGTACGGGTTATAAGGCCTTTACAAACCAATAGGCACGGCGACCATAGCGGTATCCCAGCCCATATATAGGGTAGCCGTTGTGGCGTCTTTTTTCGCGAACTGGATCGAGAAATTTTCGATGACCGCGTCGGACTTCTGCACAGGTACGTTCACGCGGGCCACGTCGAGCGCCGGATTGTAGCTGTAGGCTCCCCACTGATCCAGATCGGAACTTAGGATGACGGTCCACTCGGTTTCGGTGGGGAGTACCAACAGGGCATAGTTACCTGCCGGAATTTTCTTGCCGCCGATCGTGACGTCCCGGTAGAATTTGATTTCGGGCGCTTCGTTGGCCCCGGCGCGCCACACCTTGCCGTAAGGCACCATTTTACCGAATACCTCGCGGCCGTTTTTGGCCGGTCGGCTATACGTTACCCGCACCATCGCTTTGTCAGCGCCGATCTTGGCAGGGGCAAACTTGCGGTCGTGGGCATAGTCGTCGGGGTAGTAGGCCATGTCCATGGGTGATTTGTCGAGGCCACGGAAGGTTTGGGCGGTGGCCCCCGTTAGGGTAATCAGCAATAAGCCGAGCAGTAAAGCAGTCTGTTTCATACGATCTGTCTGGTAGCAACGTACCCACGCCCGGTATTGGCCAGGCTGGGTACGTTGCCGGGTGTTTGTGTGCCTAAAGATAGCCCTCCCTTCGCGAACGTATGCAGCCGATGAGCCATCACGATGGTTCACTCCTTATGCACGTCCCGAAAACGCAGCATGTCGGCCAGACGCAGTTCGTTGGCCTCATCGAAGCCGCAGGTTGATGTAAATTCCTTCGGGTTGCGGTACGTCCCGAATAGCATGTCCCACCAGACAATGTCGCCGTAGTTATGGCTGTGTTTTTCGTACTCATGGTGGATACGGTGCATCTCGGGTCGCTGAAAAATGTAGCCAATCCACTGCGGCGTTTTCACGTTGGTGTGGTAGAAAAATTCGCCCAGCGCTGTGCACAGCGTATAGATGGCACCCGCTTCGGCGTTCAGCCCCAACAGCGTGTAAACCAGCAAACTGCCGATGATGGAATTGACCGTCATTTCGAGCGGATGCTTGTAGAACGAAGTGATCACTTCGAGCCGTTGGGGGCTGTGGTGAATCTGATGGAAGCGCGTCCAGAGAAAATCGACGGTATGCCGCCAACGGTGCCACCAATAGAAGATAAATGTGGCGATGAAGTAGGCAATGACGCCGCCCGCCCAGGGGCCAACGGACCTGGACAGATGAAACAGCGACTGAGCCGAGAGCCATTTTTCCCAGGTAAACCCGGCCACGATGACTACGATCAACTGGATGAAATTGATCGCCAGCACCCGAATCGTCCAGGTCGGTACGTCGGGCAGTTTCCAGCCGGGGACAAGCCGTTCAACGATGAAGCAGAGCGCAAAGACGCCAAAAATAATGGGTAACATACGGTTTCAGGGGTTGATGTGGCCGCGGGGACCAGCCACGGTAAAACATGGCTCAAACCAACCCATTCTCTGCAACGAAACCATTGACAATTATCAATTTCGATAAGCCCCGTCAGCTACGTTTTACGCCCTCGCAACCGGCTCAGCGTTTCGGCCGAAATGCCCAAATGAGAGGCGATGTGCTTGAGTGGCACCCGATCAAAAACCGTGGGGAAGTCGGTCAGCAATTGCTGGTAGCGCTCGCTGGCGGTCTGCATGCGCAGGTTTAACGACCGTTGCTCGCTGAGCACGTAGTATTTCTCCGTCAGCAACCGCCCCACCAGGTTAAACGCCGGATACGCGCGGTACAGTTGCTGGAGCTGCTCGTAGGTGATCGACCAGAGCACGCCATCGGTCAGCAATTCGATGTATTCCTGCGCCGGCTGACGGGTGTAAAAACTAACAATGGAGATGATGAAATCACCCTCACGCATGAACCAGGACGTGACTTCGCGCCCGTCTCCACGGGGGCCATCTTTGAGGTAATAGCCCCGCACCACGCCCTGCTCGATGAAGTAGATCTGATCGGCCAGTTGACCGGGTTGCAACACCCATTGCTTCCGTAGGTACGTTTCGCGTCGAAGCATCCCCAGCAGTGCGGTTTGCAGATCGGGCGGCAGGGGCGTCAGGGTTTGCAGGTACGTTAGCAGCGGGTGTGTCGGTACGGGTTCCATATTGGCTTGGCAGTAAAAGGCACGAATCAACAACGAAACCCTTTTGTGCTGTCGCCTGTCACCGCAGCAACTTTACCTTCGCGACCGTATGCATTCGATACGCCTACGATCCGCGGCACCGTCGTGAATTGGCCGTTCGATGGCACCCGACGATCGCCTGAACAGTAGCTGGCCCATCGGCGCGGCTTCTATCGGTCAGGTACCTAACCGGCCCAAGTTATGTCTGCATACCGTCTTGTTTTTCTTGCGGGTTTACTGCTCTGTCTGGCGGGCATTCCGCCGCAACGGCCAACCCTGTATATCATTGGCGACTCCACCGTTCGTAACGGGTCGGGGGTGGGGGCCAATAGTCAGTGGGGCTGGGGAAGCGTTATCCATACCCATTTCGACACTACGCGGCTGGCTATCGAGAACCGGGCCATCGGCGGACGCAGCAGCCGCACCTTTCTTACCGAAGGCCGTTGGGATACCATTCTGCAAACCCTGAAACCGGGCGATTTTGTCCTGATGCAGTTCGGCCACAACGACGGCGGCGCCATCAACGATACCACCCGGGCGCGGGGCAGTATCCGCGGGACCGGCGACGAAACAGAAGAAATCGATAACCTGCTGACGAAGAAGCACGAAGTCGTACACTCCTACGGCTGGTACATGCGGAAGTACATCAACGACACGAAAGCGAAAGGAGCCACGCCCATTGTCTGTTCACTAGTCCCGCGCAACGTCTGGAAAAATGGCCGGGTCGAGCGGGGGTCGGAGAGCTACGGCCGGTGGGCTGCCGAAAGCGCGCAGTCGGCAGGCGCGTATTTCATCGACCTCAACGAGATCATCGCCCGGAAATACGAAGCCAGCTATGACGAGGCCAAGCTGAAAACCGATTTCTTCCCCGCCGATCACACCCACACCAACCGGGCCGGGGCTGAACTAAACGCAGCGGCGGTTATCGAGGGGCTGCGGCAGTTGACAGGCTGTTCTCTCAACCGCTACGTCGTGGCTCAAGGTCGATAACCGGATCTGCGTAGTGCCCTGTTTGTCGCCCGTAGCGGGTGGGCTATGGCCGGGTGGTCTGGTACGGTCTATCTTTGCGCCATGCATCCAATACACCTTCCCGACGATCCGCTGCCCTGGCAGGTTGAACAATCCGACTACATCCACCGCGAACGCTGGTTCACCGTCCGCAAAGACGCGATCCGCATGGCCGGGGGCGGCTACATCCCGGATTACTACATTCTGGAATACCCCGACTGGATCAATGTGGTGGCCGTCACGACGGCGGGCGATCTGGTGCTGATCCGGCAATACCGGCACGGGGTGGCGGGGGTGCATTACGAACTTTGTGCGGGCTGTATCGACCCCGGCGAAGACCCGTTGGCGGCCGCTCAGCGCGAATTACTCGAAGAAACGGGGTTTGGCGGCGGTACCTGGCAACCCCTGATGACGCTATCGGCCAATCCCGGTACCCACGCCAACCTGACTTATTGCTTTCTGGCGCTGGGCGTGGAAAAGCTACAGGAACAGGAGCTTGAAATCACGGAAGAAATTTCGGTACACCTCATTCCCCGCCACGACGTGCTGGCTCTTCTCGACAGCGGGCAAGTCATGCAATCGCTGCACGCCGCGCCCCTGCTGCGGTATTTGGTGGGGAGTCATTAGGCTTCGCCGTCATTAATTGTTTTTACGATGAATGACAACGAATGACGTTGAAGCCTAATGACAACGAATGACTGCCAATGACACGCAGCCAGATACCTTTTCCCAACAACCGGGCTTGCTTTTGGCTTTTCGTTGTACACAACCTTTCTGAACAACGACATGGCATCGATACAAGGTGAATTGCAAGGGAAAGTAGCGCTCATTACGGGCGCCGGTTCGGGCATTGGGAAAGCGGCGGCATTGCTCATGGGCAAACAGGGCGCCACCGTCATTGCGCTGAGCCGTACCGATAAGGAAATCAAGGAAACAGTCGCGGAGATTGAGCAGCAGGGTGGCAAAGGCCTCGCTCTCACCGCCGACATTGCCAGCGCCGACGACATGAAACGCGTTTGCGACACCATCGACCAGCAGTTTGGCCGGCTCGATATTGTGTTTGCCAATGCGGGGATCAACGGCGTCTGGGCACCCATCGATGAGTTGCAACCCGACGAGTGGCAAAAAACCATCGATAACAACCTGACGGGAACGTACCTGACGATCCACTTCGCTGTACCGATGCTGAAACGGCAGGGCGGGGCGATCGTAATTACGGCCTCGGTCAACGGGACGCGTATATTCAGCAATACCGGCTCCACAGCCTATTCCTGCACCAAGGCGGCACAGGTAGCGATGGCCCAACTACTGGCGCTGGAACTGGCTAAAGACAAAATCCGGGTGAATGTGGTATGCCCCGGTGCCATCGATACCAACATCGACGATAGCGCCGAACAACGGGATATCAAGGAGATCAAAGAACCCGTCGAATTTCCGCAGGGGAGCATCCCGCTCACCGATGGCAAGCCCGGCACGAGCGACAACGTGGCCGATCTGGTGCTGTTTCTGGTATCGGACCGGGCGCGGCACATCACCGGCACACCCGTCTGGATTGATGGGGCCGAATCGCTGCTGATCGGTTAATTCATGATTAATTATGGGGCTACTGGCTCTAAATCGCAAACAGACTTATCTCCCGACCAGTTAGGTTATTCGTTTAGTAATATTCACAAACTAACACTCAATTGACTATGAAAAATGCACTGTTTGCCCTAGCTCTGACTTGCTTTGTCGCTTCTGCTTCGTTTGCCCAAGACGACATGAAAGCAAAAGATAAAGACGCCAAAAAAGCAGCGAAAGCCGCTAAACAAGACGCGCAGCAGATGAAAAAAGACGCGAAGCGCAACGGCGATATGGCCACCAAAGACATGGCGAAAGACATGAAAAAGGCCGCCAAAGAAGAGAAAAAGATGCACAAAGACGGCAACTAAGCCGTTGGTCCATCAAAAAAGCCCAGTTCTGGTTTTGCGAAACCGGAACTGGGCTTTTTTGTGGCCGATTGGTTAGCTCATTACCTTCTCAATCGGTTTAGAAGACCCTTTTTGCGCAGTCACCCGCTCAAACGTGGCGTCGTAATCAGCGCGGGTCGTGCCCATCCATTCATCCCAAAACCGGAAGTACAGGCCGTAATTCCCGTTGAAAAACTGGTGATGCTGGTTGTGGTTCACCGATGTGTTCAGCCAACGCCCCAGCCAGTGACGATGCCAGCGGGCCGGTAGCAGCTCCCAACCCAGATGCCCATAGACATTGTACACGATCATGAACAGCAAAAATGCCATGATGGTGTAGACGTGCAACGGCAGGATAAACGTTACGAGGGGTACGATCAGGGCTTCTACGATAGCCTCGAGCGGATGAAACGCGTAAGCCGCCCAGGGCGACGGATTGGTCGATTTGTGATGCACCAGATGCATCGCTTTGAACAGGCGGGGATGATGCATGGCCCGGTGCGTCCAGTAGAAGTAGGTATCGTGCAACACAATCAGCACCACAAACGAGAACAGGCCATAGGCGGTCCCGTACTGGTGCCAGTCGCGGTACATGAGGTTATGATCGCGGATCCCCGTCAGAAAAAGCGACAGTGAAATCAGGGCAAACACGCCGGTCGTCGCGACGGAATAGCCGATTTCGCGGCGCAGGTCGGCCTTTTTCGGGAAACGAGATTGAATCTTGCGGGTTGCCAGCCGATGCCGTCGCCAGCCGTAATAGAGCGCGTAAAAAACGCCAGCCACCAGCAGGTACCGCACCAGGTGCACCAGCCACATCAGGAGCCATCCCCAGCCTGGGTACGTCTTGATCAACTCAGCCATAGGCCGTTTTTGCTTACAAACAGGTGTTTGATAACAGACGGGACCGTGCCTGTTACCAAACACCTACCCTATTCATACTACCCCATTCAGGCGGAATTCGTTGCCCAACCGGGGGTTATTTTCCTTCTTCACCCTCTTCTTCGCGCCATTGCTCAAATTCGTCGGGCGAGGCGAACGTAGCCGGCCGGCGCGACCGGCGTTCGGGGGCTTTGATCTCCAGGTCTCGGCTCACCGACTGCCCGTTCTGCGTGAGCGTCAGCTTGTACTTGCCGGGGCGGATGTACAGTTTTTTGTCGTCGGCCAGCGTCAGGTCTACGGGCTTGTCGTCCTTTTTGCGGGCTTCGTTCAGGTACGTCAGGTACGTTGCCCGCTGGGTGGTGTCGATCGTATAATCGAAGCGCAGGTAATTAATCCCGGCTTCAGTGGTGTCGGTGAGGGTGCGCAACGTCAGGCCGTTAGCGGTTTTCAGCGTAGCCGTGGTCTGTCCCGCCGCCTTAGCCAGATATGGCAGATCGACCGAGTAGGTAGCCGGGGCTTCGTAGGGGCTGTCTTTCCGGCCCCAGCGGCTGTTGGCGGTAATGGCCTTGAGCGCAAACAGGTGCAGCGGCTTGCTCAGCAGCGAGTCGGTGAGTTGTTGCAGGTGCTCCACGTTAACCGTGTACAATGACCGACCGTGCGTGCCGATCAGCAGTTCGCTGTCGCGCGGGTGCACCACCAGATCGTGGACGGCCACGGCGGGCAGATCCTTGCCCATCGGCATAAACGTTTTACCACGGTCGAGGGAGGCGTAGAGGCCATGATCGGTGCCCACGTACAGCAAATTCGGGTTTTTGGGGTCTTCGCGCACCACGTTTACCGGTTCAGCGGGCAGAGTCTGGTCGATGGCCCGCCAGGTTTGGCCGTAGTCGGTCGAGACGTAGACGTGCGCGTTGAAATGGTCGTTGCGGTAGCCGTTCAGCGCTACGTAAACAGTGGCTTCGTCGTGGGCCGAGGCTGTCACGCGGCTTACCCACAGGTCCTGCGGCAGGCCCACCGTGATGTTGGTCCAGGTGTTGCCGCCATCTTTCGACACATGCACCAGCCCATCGTCGGAACCCGTGTAGAGCAGACCGAAGCGCAGCGGCGATTCGTCGATGGTAGCCAGCGTCCCAAACGCCACGTCGCCTTCGCGGGGGCCTTTGGTCAGATCGCCCGACATCGTTTTGAACTCGTCGCCCCGGTTCAGGCTGCGGTGGAAGCGGTTCGAGCCGAAGTAGATCACGTCCTGGTTGTGGCGCGAGATCAGGATGGGGGCCTGCCAGTTCCAGCGCAGGCGGGCCTCCCCTACCTGCGTGGGCACCGAGAGGCGTTTCATCTCGCCCGTCGCTTTGTTGATTCGGAAATAATTACCGAACTGGAAGCCCGTGTATACCGTGTTGTTGTCGCGCCAGTCGACCTGCACCTGCATGCCGTCGCCACCCAGCAGACTCTTATACGGGTAGCGGCCACTGCCAAACCAGTCGTAGTCGGCCCGGTAGGTGCTGGGGCCGGTCCAGACGCCGTTGTCCTGCAAGCCGCCGTAGACGTTGTAGGGTTTGGCCATATCGACCGCCACGGCGTAGAACTGACCCACCGCCGACGTGTTGGCTTTGAACCACGTCTTGCCACTATCGTAAGTAATGTTGATGCCGCCGTCGTTACCCAGAATCTGATGTTTATTGTTGGCGGGGTTGATCCAGAGCGCGTGGTGATCGGAATGGACGTTGTCGAGATCCATTGACCGATAGGTCTGCCCGCCGTCGTCGGAGCCAATTACCGGTACGCCCGCAATCACCACTTTGTTGGCATCGTTGGGTGCCACCCAGATATTGCCGAAATAATAGCCGTAGGTATTAAAAAGCCCGTCGAGGTAGTCGCGGTTGACCTTCCGCCAGCGTTGGCCGCCGTCGTCGGAGCGGTATACTTCGGCCCCGATCACCTCGGCGTTGATCAGCCGCGAATTGGCGTCGTCGGTATATTCCAAGATGGCAATGGGCTTGATTTTATCCGTCCGGACCAGCTCTTTCAGGCTCGCGGGCGTATAACGTTCGGGGAAACTCTGTTCCTCCAGGTAGTCGGCGATGAACGAGTCTTCGGCTTTCAGAAAATCGTCTTTGGAGATCACCCGCAGCCGGTCTTTCGTGATCTTCCGGGCGTCGACCACGGCTTTGCTATCGTCTTTTTTCTCGGGCCGCGCCGCCTGATTATCCAGGATCAGGTAGAGTGTCTGGGTGTTACCGGGGAAAATCGTCAGCCCGATGCGGCCCGTTTTATCGTCTTTCGGTAAGCCGCTTTGCCCACCCGAGAGCAGCGCCCAGGTGTCGCCGCCATCGGTACTTTTGTAGAGGCCCGACGTTTGGCCACTTTCCACGAAATTCCACGCCTTCCGCTCTTTATGCCACATAGCGGCGTACACGATCTGCGGATTGGTGGGGTCAACATCGACGTCGATCGCGCCCGTTTGGGTATCGGTGTAGAGCGTTTTTTTCCAGGTACGTCCGCCGTCGGTGGTTTTGTACAGCCCACGTTCGGCGTTGTCGGTATACAGGTGACCCACCGCCGCTACCCACGCGACGTTGGGGTTGGTCGGGTGCAGGGCGATCTTGCCGATATGGTGCGTTTCTTCCAGCCCCTGCAGGTGCTGCCAGGTACGCCCGCCATCGGTGCTTTTGTAGCAACCCACGCCCGAATAGCTCGACCGGCTGGCGTTGGCTTCGCCCGTACCGAGCCAGATCGTGTGCTGATCGGTATTGGGTCCTTTCCAGTCTACGGCCACCGCCCCGAGCGACATCACGGCTTCGTTCTGGAACATCGGCGTAAACGAGATGCCGTTGTTGTCGGTACGCCACAACCCGCCGCTGGCATAGGCTACGTAAAACTGATTGGGGTTCTGCGGGTTGACGGCCAGATCGACCACCCGGCCACTCATGACCGTTGGCCCGATGGATTTGACCGGCAGGTTTTGCAGCAACGATACCTGCGCGCTTTTAACCCGCTGCGCCGCACCAAGCAGGCGTTCGGAGGCCGTTGTAGCCAGGATGCCGACAGGTACGTTGGCAGGTGTTTTTCGCGCTTTTTTCTGGGCGTAACTGCCCGTTGCCAGCGCCAGCAGGCTGGCCGTCAGTACAAGTTTGTTCATGAATTAGTGGAAAATCGGAGTTGTTACCGTAAAGATAGTCGCCGTCAATTTTCCACCACCTGTGTATTACCGCAAAGCTCGGAATCGCCTGTCGCTCAGAATATATCCCACCAGTCTTTAGCCGGATTGGCAACGGGGGTCGGGGTTGTTACGGTCAGTATGGGATCACTCGTCGGTTGGGGTTCGACCGGATTAGCCACCGCCGCGACGGGCCGGCCGTTGATGAGTTCCCGAATGTTGGCGACCAGCGTCCGGCCCAATTCGGGTTTTACCATCTGTACAAAGTGCGCGTACCCCAGTACAACCTGCCGAATGTCGGCTTCCGGGGCGGGGCTTCCCCAGCTTTTCCCCTCCCAACCTGTCTGCCCAATCTGGTGCAGCAACGCCCGGAACCGGCGTAGCGTAGCCCGGTCGATGCTCGCTTTCTGGTTCACCACGATGCCCGTAACGCGCTGCTGCTGCCCTTTTCGCATCACCGAGATTTTGTCGGGGTGCACTACGAAGCCCTCGCCCTGTACAATCTGCTCTACCGCCCAGATGAGTTGGTTGGCCTGACTGGCAACGCTACCCGTCGCCGAGAAGGTGAGATCGTCGGCGTAGCGGGTATACACGTACCCAAACGCACGGGCCAGACCGTTCAGGCGACGATCGAGGCGGTAAGCGAGCAGGTTGGTCAGCGCAGGGCTGGTAGGCGCCCCCTGAGGCAGGTGCCGGGAGCCGTTGCCGACGTGATACGTTTTGCCGTCCACCTGCAACGCCTGCGTGTCGGGCTCGGTGCAGAGCAGGGCCAGCACGGTGGCGATGGCTTCGCTATAGCCAAGTTTAGCCAGTAGTCCCTTCACACGGGCGTAACTGACGGTAGGGAAGAAGTTTTTCAGGTCGATGTTGATCACCACATCCTGCCCAACATGCGGCAGGGCATTGGTCAGGATCGAACGTTCGGCCCGGAAGCCGTGGGCGTGTTCGGTGGGCTGCACCTTGTTCAGAATATTTTCCAACACCCACAGCTGCGCTTTCTTGAGCCGGGGCATTGGTGCCGAAATCAGCCGTTTTCCACCCGATTTTTTGGTGAGGTGGAAGCGTTTGTAATGCGATACCGTCGAGACGGCCCGGTTGTAGGCCAGAAAACGCAATTCGCTCAGCGACAACTTCATCGCGGTGGCCAAAGCCAGCGGACTCTCGAACTGCGGTAACCCGAACTGGGCCAGGCGAGCCGAGTCGGCGGTGTGGTTAGCCAACGCGGCCGGGTTGCCGTCGCCAAGGTAGGGAATAGCCGTCGCCAGCGTAGCCTGCCAGGCCTCGGCGCGGGCCTTTCGGGCTGCTTCCCGGCGTTGTTTGGTCTCGATGCGGCGCTGCTTGGCCGCGGCCATCCGGGCCTGCCGCATCTCTTTCAGCATGGCGTCGCGGCTCTGAAACCGCCGCTGCCGTTCGAGCAATTGGCTCAGCTCTTTCTGCAACGCCGCATCCTGCGCCACCAATTCGGCGGGAATGGGTTCGTCGTGCTGCGTCCAGAAACCCAGACGAGTCATTTCGGCAATGATAAACTGTTGTTTGGAGCCAAGCTCCTCGATGCGTTTTTGGATTTCCTGGCGGGTCATTCGAAGCGATGAGCAAAGCCGGGAAGCAGCCGAGGGCGTCAGTAGCCTGTAGGTCAGGTCTAGCAAAACCAGTAGCGGGCGAATGGGCGGCAGCCGGGCCAGCCTTCGAACAAACTGAGCACTATGTCAATCAACTCCAGGGGAGAGGGTACTAGTACGACCCTCAGCTCCACAGGAGGCGCACTGTGAGGGTCGTACTAGTACCCTCTCCCCACAGTAACGATTGACGTAGTGATGCGTGTGTAGTCTTGATACCGGAATGACGAATCATCATTCGTTTCCCCGAGGGAAAGGCAAGGTTTTGACGCCCGCCGCACGGCCCACACGCCCGCTTATTGGTTTTGCAAAGTACGCCCCAGCCAGCAGCCGGGCAACAAAAAATGAGTTAATGTGTCCAATTTATCCGCCGTGTTTCATGCGGAGGGCAAGCATATGTTCGCAGGGGCCGGTCATGAGCTTGTGTTGAGCGTAATAGGCGCAGTCGCAGGTAGCCTTACTCAGTCGTTCATCCTGATCGATCAGCAGGTTGGGGTGGTAATCGCGCCCATCAGCCGAACGTACCCGGCCCGTCAGTCGGATGCCTTCGGGGGTTGGCTGCGCGTAGACCTGCACCCCACCGCTGGCCACGAACCGGCGCGCCGCTTCTTCACGGGGATTGGCGAACCGTAACTGCTCCATAGGCAGCGGCTCCTGGGTCAGTTCGCGAACGCGGTATACGCCTAGGTTCAGGTCGTAGATGGCCCGGCCCGCCTGCGTATACGTACCCAGCGCCGCGAGCACGGTCTGACTGTCGAGTCCCGTTTTCTGCACCAGTTCATCAGGGCGGGCAAACCAGGTCTGTTTCAGCGTCTCGAACACCTGCCGGGCCGTACTGGGCAGTACGTCGCCACGCGGGGCCATCAGATCGAAGTTACCCAGCCGCGACCAGTCGTTGGCCGACCAGCCCGACAACCCCAGTGTGAAGGTCATCTCGCCCAGATCGGCCAGCCAGAACGAGGGCAATCCCGAACCGAGCAAACTGACGGTGAAGCGTTTGGCCACGGGCACCAGCCGTTCCAACGTCAGCAGGCGCCGCCGACCCCAGATTCGGATTTCCTGTTCGGTGGGGCCCTCGTAGCGCGAGCGAGCACACACCAGCTCTTTGCCCCACGGATCGAACACCAGCCGCACCGGTTCGCCGGGTGTCAGCCGAAAACGGATGGAGCGCGGCCCGGTTTTTTCTTTGAACCGCCGCAGCATCAGGCAGATGTCGTGTACGTCCATCGGGTGGAGGTGCAGCGTGGTGGCGGGGAGCGTCATGGCCGACGATACCTGCAAAAAACCACGTACCCAGCTATCGGGCAGGTCGATTTTGACTTCCTTGTAATCGGCCTCGCCGGTGGTCTGCACCGAAAACCCGCTGGGGTCGATGCTGAAGTCGGTTTCTTTGTAGTCACGAATCTTCTGGAATTCGTTGTACAGATCATTAGAGTAATCGACGTTGGTGGTACCGCACGCAAACTCGTTGATTTCCCGAAAAACGTTGTAGCTGGCCGACAGCTTGCCGTATGACGACTCATCCTGCGAGAAACATTCGAAGAAGACCTCGTCGGGGTGCACCGTAATGACCGGGTCGAGCACAAACCAGGCGTCTTTGTCGCGCTCCCAGAGGTAGTTGAAGTAGCGTTGGCGAGCTTCGTAATAAGGGCCGGTGTATTTGCCCATTTCTTTCTGCACAGCCTGAAGCTGCCCCTGTACCTCCCGGATTCGCTCCGAAACATCGCTGACGTTCTGGGCCAGCATGTAATCGGCCAGCCAGCTTTCTTCCTGCTGTTTGGCCCATTCCAGATAGGCCGTTTTGTCGCGTGGTACGAAGCGCATATCCGACACCACCACATCGTGCAGGGCCGAAATGGCCTCCCGGAACGCCAGCTTTCGATGCAGTTTCCCGACAAAAAACGTGGGCGTTCGGTTGGTATCGGGCGCAAACGACATCCCCACCGATGAGGCATTGCTCACCACCGAGGTACTTCCGCCGAATTTATAATTGAAGAGCATAGTTGCTGTTTTCTTTAAGCGCGGACGGGCTACACTTCCTGCCGCACGAAGGGTACGGGCGTATCCGGGAATTGATTTTGTAGCGCACTCAGCCATTGCAAACAAGTAGCCTTGTCGCCGATGGCCGATGTCGCCGATACTTCGGTGAGCAGTTGCCCCACAAACCGGGCATTTTCGGCTGACCGCATTCCCTCCTGCCCCAGAAACGCCAGTATACGGTCTTTGGCAAGGCGCCCCTGATTGGCCCGCATCAATACGGTTCGGAAATAAAACGACAGGCCGCGCAGCCGTTCGGGATTGTTGGCGGCGTATTGCTGTAGGTAATTCGTCGTGAACAGCTGCACATTGGCCGACGGGTGCTGGCTGAGTCGCATCAGGTACGTTGGCCCCTGCTCGTCGGTGAAGTAACGGGCAATCAGTTCACGGCCAAACGCCTGAATGTCGGGACGTACCGAGTCGGCCAGGCCCACCAGCGTTTCGGCGTCCCAGTCGTCGGCGGTAAAGGTATCCCGAAAAAACGCGATGGCCTCCTGCCGGGTGTCGTCCCAATGGGCGTCGAGCAGGCGAATGGCTTCGTCGCGTTCATAGCGAATCTGGGGTACGTTGTCGCGGAAGTACTGCCAGGCGTAGCGGCGGAGGGCCAGGGTTTCGTGGTTGCCCAGTGCAATCACCTGCCGAAGGGTCAGCGTGTTGGCGGGCAGGGTACGCAGCGCCTCGGCTCCCACCTGCTGCGCCGGCCCAAACGACGCATAAACCAGCCGCAACACCGTTTGGCGCTCCAACTGTCGTAGTTCGGGTTGTAGCTGCGCCAGTATGAAATCGGCCACGCCCTGATGCTGCCCCTCGGCCACCTCGGCCCGAATGAGTATAGGTATGAGCGCAGCCAGCAGGGCGGTTCCGTAGGTACGTTGGTCACGGGCGCGGGTGGCTACCGACGCCCAGAGCGACTGCCCCCGTTGGGCCGTGGTTGGGTCCGGACTACCCAGCAGCCGGGCCAGCAGCGCCGGGGCAGATAGCGTGTTTTGGCGTTCCATCACCTGCGCCGCCAGTTGCTGATTGACCGCGATGGGGCTATCAAGCAGCTGGTCGATCTGCTCGGCCGACACCCGCTGGAAGGCTTCAGGGGGCAGTAAACCGATCAATCGACTGGCATCCGTAGCTATTTCGGTACCCGTGTCGGACGGTTCGGTAAACTGAAGCAGACGATCGAGCAGGTTTTGCAGGATAACGTCGCTATGTTGGCGTGATTTAGGGAGCGCCGGATACTGACCAATCAGCCACTGGCGCACATCGGCATGCGGCGAGAGGATCATATCGATTACTGTGGCTGGGTCGGTCAGGTACGTGGCGGGCTGGTTACCGACATACTCAAGCCCCAGTTGTCGGACATCGGCCACGGGGCTGCTAATTAGTAGGGGAATCAGCGTCGGATCGGGTTGCGTGGCCATCCGTTTCCGAACCAGTTCGACGCCCCACCGAGCCGGAATCTCAAACGGTGACGCCAGCAATTGCCGCAGCAGGGGCAGATCGACCCGTTTCTCCAGTTGAGAATAATCGGGGTGGCGGGTCAGGTTGCGGTAGGCGAAGGCGTGAATTTCATCGACCCGCGCCTGCACCAGTAACTGCACATAGGCCTGCGGGAGTTGGTCCCAGAGCGCCGGGTAGGGTTCGTCACGGGCTGCTGCAATAACTGGCTCGGGTACGTCGGGCGTGTTCGGTTTTTTACCCAGCAACTGCGCAACCCGGTCGATCAGCGAATCGATCAGTCCTAGTGTTTCGGCCGGGTTTACCCACTCCGTACGGACCCGCACCTCTTTATGTTGCCAGCGCGACCCGGCCAGTTCATACTGCGTGCTGTTGCCAAACAGAATCTGGTTGAGCAGCACGGCCTGTGCATAGGCGGGTATGACCCGGTCCTGGTAATCGTATGACCGGGTGTTGTAGTTCCAGTGGTAGGTTGTCTCTACCCTCGACGCGGTATAGTCTGTTGCTTTGTCGTAGCTGAGCAGAATGGCCGTTGCCAGCCGTACATAGCCGAGATCGGTCGCTTCGCCCAGCGAGGCCAGATGGAAGCGGGCCCGTCGTTGCAGGTACGCCCGTGTATCCTTCGAATAGGCGAGTCGGCTATCGGGTTTACGGAGTTCGGCTTTCACCTTCACCCGTTCGCCCAAAATGCCGACATATAGAAGCGGGTCTTTGCTCTTCTCGTCGTCATACGACCAATAAACCGGCTTAGTGAAATAAGCCCTCGATTGCTCGAAGCGGTAGGCGAACAAGCCCAGCACCTCGAAATCGTCACGCAGTTCGGCAAGCTTATACAGGTGTCGGACATGCCGGAAATAGGGTGGCTGTAATGGAATTTTCCGTAGACAGGTCAGCAAGGGCTTACGCACCACAGGGTAGTCGATCGCCAATGCGTACAGGTCTTCCAGCAGTGGGTAGCCCGTTGGATTTGGCGGCAATACCTGATCGGTCAACTCAAGGGCGAAACGGGCGGCATTCCCGTTGAACAGAGCCGTTTGGAGGGCAGGCGGAAGCCGTTGCCGAATGCTGTCCAGGTACGTTACCCGAGCCTCTCCGGTGAGCAGATGCAGTAAAGCTTCAGCCGCGATACGCCGGACTTTATCGCTGTAGGCCGTGTTGGTGGCATAGGTATCCACGGTGCGGACAATCGCTTCGTCGACCGGTTCGTCGGCAGGCCGGGCGGCTCCACAGCGGGCAATGGCCCACAGTGTCGCGTAGCGATGAACGTCATCCGCCTTTTGCCCACCCGCCCGCTCAATAAGGCGCACCAGCAGCGGCAACAGATCGACCAACCGGCGTTCGCCCACCTGCCAGATCACCCGCGACGGTTTCCAGACTGTTTTGGCCTTGTTATCACCTGCCGCCAGCGCCCGAATCCGCCGCCGGATGGCGTCGTCGGGTGAACTGGGTTTCTCATCGGGGGCCACTGGATCAGGGAGGGGTGGCGGCGGGGTAGCCAGACCTACTTCCGACAAATAGCCCTTTTTCCGCTTCTCCATTTCCAGGGCATTGAACACCGCTTCGGCCTGGGGCAGGCTGACAGGCGCGGTTGTCTTGGAACCCTCCTTTAAGGCCGCCCCCCGCTTCCCGAACCGAAAATTGACGACATACTGCCCGGTACCGACCTCGCACAAATCGACCTCGTATACCTTGTCGGAAGTGCCTTCTTTGAAGTAAAGTTTTGTCTGCTTAACTAGCTTCATCGTTCCCGCTGTTACGGCCGGTAAGATAGTCGCGAAACCGATTAAGTAGCCTGTTTAGTTAGGAAGCGTTTAGCTATCGCCACACCTATCACAGCAAACAATTGACTAACAATTAGTTTTGCGCAAGTCAACATTGGCTTAGGCGGGCGGACTCGCTAGTTGCCCATTCCGCCTTCGACCCGTTCAGTACTTTCGGGGGCTTCGGGCGAGAGCTGATCGCTGAGAATGAGCGCGGCTATTACACCCGAGGTAATCAGTAACACCGCCACGGCCCCCAGTTTGACGAACAGCCCTACCCCAATCAGCACGACACCGGCTCCGATACGGACCAGTACGCCCCGCTGAAAACTGACGTGCGACGGCCCCGAATGCAGGGTGGTCAGGCTGATAACGGCCTCGGCGAACAGGTACGTAACTACGGACCCAATCAGCAGATGATGCACCGGGCGCGGTAGTTCGGGCTGATCGACTGCTTCAATGGCTTTGGCAATCGCTACGCCATAGCCCGTCAGGGCGAGCGTCAGCGGCAGGTGCGTATACAACCAGACCGTGTACCGTCTGACAGCCGGTTGACTCGCCGCTTTGTCGTCGTCGTGGTGCTCGGCCAGTTTGCGAACGGCATCGTCGTCGAGCCGATCGAAATAGGCCCACCACAGGCCAAAAATGATGATGCCACCTAAAATGGCGACCCATATCGCGTTGGGAACGAAGGTACTGTCCGATAAACCGGTCACAACACCCGTCACGGCCTGCCCCAGCACCAGCAGTGTAAACAGCCCGTACCGCTCGGGCAGGTGACGTACGTCGGGCGGAAAGTCGACGTGCAGTTTACCACCCGACGTGAGGGGCGTACCCAGTTCGATCAGCAGGGCCAGCGCCCACAAGCCATAGCGATAAGGGGGTTCCACCCAAATCGACCCAATCCAGATTAGCATCGAGATCGAAAACCCGATCCCAATGACTCGCACGTAAGGACGTGCCTCGGGGATGTACCACCAGGCTCTCGCGTAATCGATCAGCAGAATGACCCGCACACTCGCATAAGCCAGTGCGTAGACCATCGAGCGTTCTTCGGTGGCCTTGCTGATCGACGCGCCCAGAACAAACAAGCCTATCAGTTGCGCACCGCCGAGCAGCCGATGCACCACATCGTCGGTGTTATCGAAACGGGTAGCATAGTGCGTTTGGCCGTTCCAGAGCCACCAGACAGGTATGTATAGCAGCAGGAATTCAAGCATATTGACCTTGTCGAGCGAGGTAGCCAGGCGCATCGCCAACTGCATCACAATCGCCGTATAGGCCAGATCATTGAGCAGTTCAGCCCAAGAGGTACGTCGTTCACCCGACGTTTCCTCGGTGCGGAGAGTAGGTACGTTGCGTTTCTTTTCGTCGGAATCAGCCATCGTTCGGTAAAACCTATTTCCCTACAACCTAATTCGGTTGGTGGGTGGCCCTACATATTGAGGTAACGTCGATATATCCGCTTGCTAAAGCTAAAAAATCATCATCCAGAGTACCCTGACTATCAGCCCCGTACATTTATCAATGAGCATATTACGATTTACTCGTAAAAAAATACGGACAACTACCTGTCACCTTTTTCGGGTTGCCCGGTCTAATTGACTGTGGAATAGAAACGGACTGCAAGCGAGTTTATCGCCTGACCATAGCGGATCTGTCATGAGTCATCTATCATGTTCAGCCGTCACTAATGACCACTCTTAGTTGGATAAAGCACCAGAAAAGCCCCAGCCGTTTGAGCTGAGGCTTTTTTTATGCCCAATGCATTCGCCTAGCTACACAAGCGGAGCGCTGTGCTGACCAAGTCAGTTTGGCTCAAAAGCACAAAAAAAGCCCTCAACTGGGGAGTTGAGGGCCTGGTCGTGACCGATACGGGAATCGAACCCGTGTTACCGCCGTGAAAGGGCGATGTCCTAACCGCTAGACGAATCGGCCGTCTTGTCAAAGACCTGAGCGCCGTACTGACTAAGTCAGCCCGCCGTCAGCGAATCGTGGTGCAAAAGTACGGTTCTGTTTTTAATCTGCAACCCGGAGCTCCATTTTTTTTGTAAAAACTGGCTCGAAGCGACAACTAGGCCTCCAACGGGTTCGGTGTTGATGCACTACCTGATTCAAGCTGGTAACTCATCGGTTATAGGGGACCAACAAGGGGATTTTCTCCAAAAAACGGGCAATACATGCAGTTCATCGAAAACCATCATATGATTCTTTTTGAACAGACCACCTTTGAGCCATCAAATCGCCAAGCCAACAGCAACCGTCATGTGCGTCTCTTCTACATCCCGCCAGTCACTCACCGATGAACTCCTTATCCAGACTTACTTTACGACTCGCCCCAGCTACTGTTTCGAGCAGTTGTACAAGCGCTATCAGCAGAAAGTCTATCGTCGGTGCTTATCCATGACCCGCGATGCAGATACGGCGCAGGACTACACGCAAGACATTTTCATTCGGATGTTTTCCCGACTGGACCGGTTCCAGGGCCGTTCGTCGTTTTCGACCTGGTTGTATTCGATTGCTTACAATTACGTGCTGGATCAACTGCGCCTGAGTAAACGCCTGCCGACGGGCCAGTTGGACGAAGCCTATGATTACCCCGGCTTCCGCAGCGACGATAGCGCCGAACTGCTCGAAACAAGTCTGCAACAGTTAGGCAAAGCCCTCGGCAGCATCTCGAGCCAGGACGCCAGCATTCTGCGATTAAAATACCAGGATGGTCTCGACGTGCGGCAGATCGGCTCGCAGCTCAACATTCAGGAGAGCGCAGTGAAGATGCGGCTGAAGCGCTCACGCGACCGGGTGAAACGCCTGTGCGAAGTAGCCTATTAATAATCTACAACCGAATATCATTAGTAACACCATTCACACCGCTTCAAGCAACGAACCCCGCTGGTCTGACCGGCGGGGTTTTCGTTTAGTAACAGCGCGTAGAGCAGCACCCGGTTTTTAAGTAATTGATACTCCGTCCCTCCATCCGTCACTGTGGCGCAGAGTTATAGGCTTATTACCGTTCCGTATTATTGCTGAATACAGAACACCATGAAAGCCGAATGCGGTCCGGAGCGATGTCCTAACCGCTATATGAATTGGTTGTCTTGTCAAAGACCTGAGCGCCACACTGACCAAGTCAGCTTGGCTCAAAAGCACAAAAAAAGCCCTCAACTGGGGAGTTGAGGGCCTGGTCGTGACCGATACGGGAATCGAACCCGTGTTACCGCCGTGAAAGGGCGATGTCCTAACCGCTAGACGAATCGGCCGTCTTGTCAAAGACCTGAACGCCACGCTGACCAAGTCAGCCCGCCGTCAGCGAATCGTGGTGCAAAAGTACAGCTGTGTGCGTAGAATGCAATATTTACCCCCAAAATTTTCGCCCGAAGCGCTATCCACCTCTAATTACTACTATTTTTGACCAGCAACAATTCGCTCAATCTCAACCGCTTTCCCCACTTCCATCGGCATGAAAAAAATGTTAGGCTTCGGCCTGCTTGCCAGTCTGTTTCTCTCCTCCCCCGCTCGTCTTCAGGCCCAGAGCACGCTACCGGCGCCCGCTCAGTTTCTTGGGTATGCTATCGGCGAACGCTATACCCCCCACCACCGTGTACTAGCCTATGCAGAGCAGATTGCCCGCCAACAACCCAATCGGGTGAAAGTGGTTCCGTATGGCACTACGTATGAAGGCCGTCAGTTGGCCGTGGTCGTGATTGCCAACGAAGCCAACATGGCCAGGCTCGACGAAATCCGTACCGACAACCTCAAACGCATCGGCATGCTGCCCGGCCAACCGTCGGGGAGGGCGCTGCCCGCCATTCAATGGCTGAGCTACAACGTTCATGGCAACGAAGCCGTTAGTTCGGAGGCCTTCATGGAAGTGCTTTATGGCCTGCTGGAACCCACCAAAGCCAGTCCGTCGCCGAGAGCCCAGTTTACGGTATCGCCCAAGATTCTGGAAACGAGCGTGGTCATTCTCGACCCCGGCCTGAACCCCGACGGCCACGACCGGTACGTAAACTGGTACAACCAGATGCATGGCCGCGTGGCCGACCCCACACCCTTTGCCCGCGAGCACAGCGAACCCTGGCCGGGCGGGCGTTACACGCACTACCTCTTCGACCCTAACCGCGACTGGGCCTGGCAAACGCAGGAGATCACCCAGCAGCGCATGGCCCTGTACCAGCAATGGATGCCCCACTTGCACGGCGATTTTCACGAAATGGGCGTCGAAAGTCCCTACTACTTTGCGCCGTCGGCCAAACCGTATCACGAAGACATCACGCCCTTTCAGCGGCAGTTTCAGGGTATCGTGGGGCAGTATTGCAGTCGTTATTTCGACCGGAACAACTGGCTCTATTACACCCGCGAACGCTTCGATCTGTTCTACCCCAGCTACGGCGATACGTACCCAACCTACAACGGGGCCATCGGCATGACCTACGAGCAGGGGGGCAACAGCCGCGCTGGCCTGGCCATTCGGAAGCTGGACGGCGATACGCTTACGCTGCGCGAACGCATTGATCACCACGTAGCCTCGTCGTTTGCCACGCTCGAATCAGTAGCCGACCGGTCGGCGGAAGTGGTGAAGGAGTTCGGTACGTTTTTCGATAATGCCCAGCGCAACCCCGTGGGTACGTTCCGTACGTATGTGGTGAAAAGTGGCGGCGACGCGGGCAAGCTAAACGCCCTCCGCCAACTGCTCGACCGGAACCAGATCCGGTACGGCGTGGCGGGTAGCAATCAGACGATTTCGGGCGGCAGCACCTCGGCACCCAGAAAAGGGAAAGCCGCTACCAAATCGACGGGTGGCGGGGTGTATAACTACTTCACACAACGCAACGAAGGCAGCTTTAACCTCGCGCCGGAAGACCTGGTCATCAGCGCCTACCAGCCGAAGTCAACGCTACTGAAAATCCTATTCGAGCCCACGTCGACCCTCGAAGATTCAGTTACCTACGACATTACGGCCTGGTCACTGCCTTATGCCTTTGGCTTGCAAACCTACGGCCTGACGACCCGCCTCGATCCCGTTTCGGCCCCGCAAGCGGTCAGTACGGCCGCGTCGATGAGCAGTGAGCGTCCGTATGCTTACCTGGCCCGCTGGCAGTCGATGCCGTCGGTGCAGTTGCTGGCAGGTTTGATGAAAAATAAAGTCCGGGTACGTGCCGCCGAGAAGCCGTTTGAACTCGATGGCCAGTCGTATGGCGCAGGTACGTTGCTGATCACCCGAGCGGGCAACGAGCGACTCGGCAACCGCTTCGATGAACTGGTTCGGCAGGAGGCGGCCGCGCTGGGCGTAACGCTGACGCCGGTTAAGACGGGCTTCGTGAGCAAAGGGTCTGATTTTGGCTCTGATTTCGTAATGACACTAAAAGCGCCCCGCGTGGGCGTGGTGTCGGGCGACGGGCTGGTACAAACAGCCGTGGGCGAGGTGTGGCATTATTTCGATCAGGAACTGAAATACCCCGTGTCGATGATTAACGGGGCCGACCTCGGTAACGTCGACTGGACGCAGCTTAATGTGCTGGTACTGCCCAACGGCTACAATTACGGCCGCATTCTGAACGACCGCGTGCTGGCAAGCATCCGAGAGTGGGTACGTGGGGGCGGCAAGCTGATAGCCCTCGAACGGGCAGCGGGCGCGCTGGTCGGTAAAGAAGGGTTCGACCTCAAAGAGAAAGACGACAAACCCGACAAAGCCAAGAAAGCCCTGACCGATTCGCTGAAAACCTACGCCGAGCGGGAACGTGCCGCCGTATCGGACGAAACGCCGGGCAGCATCTACCGTCTGAACCTCGACGCCACCCATCCGCTGGGCTTTGGTTTGTCGGGCGGGTATTATGCGCTGGTCAACGAAGCCCATAACTACGATATTCTGAAAGATGGCTGGAACGTGGGCTACCTGAAAGACACGAACCTGGTGGCGGGTTTCGCCGGTAAGAATGCCAAGGAGAAACTAAAGCAAACGCTGGCCGTGGGCGTTCAGGACCTGGGCCGTGGGCAGGTGATTTACCTCGCCGACGATCCGCTGTTCCGGGGCTTCTGGTACAGCGGCAAGCTACTGTTTGGCAATGCCGTCTTCTTTTAGCCGTTGAACCGTAAAAGCCACTGCGTCTGCCTAAGCGCAGTGGTCTCATTATCCTTCTAGGCCTGCATGGGGGTAAACCTCTTTCTTTTTACCTTTTACAGGTAGTACCTACAAATTCCAAACTGCATGAATACGTTTCAGATTAAAGATAACCCGACGGTTTACGATGTGGCCATTGTAGGGTCCGGTGCGGGCGGGGGTATGGCGGCTTACATGCTGGCGAAAGCCGGTGCGAAAGTCGTGCTGCTCGAAGCGGGTGGCTACTTTGACCCGGCCGACCCAAAATACATTACCCAGCTGAAATGGCCCTACGAATCGCCCCGGCGCGGTGCAGGTACTACCCGGGCGTTCGGCGATTTCGATGCGGCCTGGGGTGGCTGGCAGATCGATGGCGAACCGTATTCGGCCAAAGACGGCACCGAATTTCACTGGTTCCGGTCGCGGATGCTGGGCGGACGGACCAACCACTGGGGTCGTATTTCGATGCGCTTTGGTCCGGACGATTTCCGGCGGCGGTCGCTCACAGGCATCGGCGACGACTGGCCGATTACGTATGACGACATTGCACCGTTCTATGACCGCGTCGATAAACTCATCGGCGTATTTGGCTCGAAAGAAGGGCTCCGCAACGAACCCGACGGTCATTTTCTGCCCCCACCGAAGCCGCGTCTCCACGAAATGCTGCTCCAAAAAGGCGGCAAGAGCCTGGGGATTCCCGTGATCCCGTCGCGCCTGTCGATTCTGACCAAAGCCATCAATAATGAGCGCGGGCAGTGCTTTTATTGCAATCAGTGTAACCGTGCCTGTCAGGCTTACGCCGACTTTTCGTCGTCGTCGGTACTTTGCATTCCAGCCGTAAAAACGGGCAACGTCACGCTCATCAACGGAGCGATGTGCCGCGAAGTAATGACCGATCCTAAAACGGGCCTGGCCACGGGTGTAAGCTACGTACATACGGGCACTATGCAGGAGCATACCGTACGGGCGAAAGCCGTCATGCTGGGCGCGTCGGCCTGCGAGTCGGCCCGGATTCTGCTCAACTCCAAGTCGTCGCGCTACCCTAACGGGCTGGCCAACGGCAGCGGTGTGATCGGCAAATACATCAACGACTCGACGGGGGCCTCGCGTGGGGCGTTCGTACCGGCGCTGATGGACCGGGTACGTTACAACGAAGACGGCGTGGGCGGTATGCACGTGTTTACGCCCTGGTGGCTCGACAACAAGAAACTGGACTTCCCCCGTGGCTACCACATCGAATACGGCGGCGGCATGGGCATGCCGTCGTTCGGGTTTGGCTTCGGCCTGGAAGGCATGAACGGTAAGTATCCTTATGCCGATGGCCAGAAGCGGCCCGCCGGGGGCTACGGCTCACGCCTGAAGGAAGACGCCCGCCGATTCTACGGCGCTTACGTCTACATGGCCGGACGCGGTGAGCCAGTGCCTCTGGAAAGCAACTACTGCGAAATTGATCCGAACAAGGTCGATAAGTACGGTATCCCGACGCTGCGGTTTAACTACAAATGGTCGGACGCCGAGGTGAAGCAGGCCAAGCACATGCAGGACACGTTCGAGGAAATCATCCATTCGATTGGTGGGGTACCACTGGGCGAAAAACCCGGCCCGAACACCAACCACGGCTACGGCCTCGAAGCACCCGGTAAGATCATCCACGAAGTAGGCACGGTGCGGATGGGCAACGACCCCAAAAAGTCAGCCCTGAATGGCTATCAGCAGGCACACGAGTGCAAAAACCTGTTTGTGGTTGATGCCGCCCCGTTCGTCTCGCAAGGCGACAAAAACGTTACCTGGACGATTCTGGCCAGTTCAATGCGCACCAGCGAATACCTGATCGATCAGGTGAAGAAGAAAAATATTTAAGCGGAGTTTAAAGTTTGACGTCTAACGTTTAATGTTTCGGCTCTGTCCATAATCCTAAACGTCAAACCGCAAACCTTAAACGTCAAACCTCGTCCATGGCAACTATCCAACGCTTCGAAGAGCTTAAATCCTGGCAAAAAGCCCGGGAGTTAGCTAACAATGTGTATGCCCTATCCAAACAGGGAGAGTTTGCCAGAGATTATGATTTGAGGAGTCAAATTCGCCGTGCTTCCGGATCAGTTATGGATAACATAGCGGAAGGATTTGAACGTGGTGGCCGAAAAGAACTGATTCAGTTTCTCAGTATTGCCAAAGGTTCATCTGGTGAAGTACGCTCACAATTATATCGCGCGCTCGATCAGGCTTACATTGATCAACCCACTTTTGACGCTTTGTATACGAAGGCAGAAGACATCAGCAAGTTGATTGCCAATTTCATAGTCTATCTCAACAAGTCAGATGTAAAAGGGAATAAATACATGGTTTCCGAGCCATTGACCGATTATGTCACGCACTAACCTTAAACGTTGGACATCAAACGTTAAACGAATCCATGAAACGTAGAGACACCCTGAAAGCCCTGTCGCTGACGGGCTTTGGCCTGGCCGTGGGGCCCGTTGAGGCAGCCGTACCGGCACCACCCGACAAGAAAGTGCCCGTGAAAGCCGGGCCGGGGCGACAGCCTTTCGAGGTAGCGCGCGATGCCAAGCTGCACGCCGAAACCTTCTTTACCCCCGCCGAGATGAAAACGCTCACCCTGCTGTCGGACATTATTCTACCGGCCGACGCCAAGTCGGGCAGCGCATCACAGGCGGGCGTACCGGCTTTCATCGAGTTTATGGTGAAAGACGTACCCAACTACCAGACGCCGTTTCGCGGAGGCCTGGCCTGGCTCGACAACCAATGCCGGAAACGCTATGGCAAGCCTTTTGCCGAAACGACACGTACCCAGCAGATCGAAATGGTCGACCTGATCGCCTACCCTGAGCAGGCCAAACCCGAGACCTCACAGGGCGTGGCGTTCTTCAACCTGATGCGCAATTTCACCATCAGTGGCTTCTACACCAGCAAAATGGGCATCGCCGACCTCGGCTACATGGGCAATACTCCCAACCAATGGGACGGCCCCCCCGAGGCCGTCCTGAAGCAGTACGGACTGGTGTAAGGAGGTTTGACGTTTAAGGTTTAAGGTTTAAGGTTTAAGGTTTGACGTTGCTTTGCTTGTCAGTCATTCGGGTGATCAGCCAGGCACGTTAGACGTTAAACCTTAAACTTTAAACTTATTTTTGCCCCGTATGGAACAACAATCCCTTTTCCAGCGGCTGCGGCCTCACCTGCTTTTTGTTTTCGGGCTCTTCCTGCTGACCTCTCTCTACTTTCTTCCCGCCTGGCAAGGCAAAGAACTTCAGTTACAGGACGTGCGACAGGGCAACGCCGCCACCATCGAACTCCGTAAATACAAACAGGAAACCGGCCAATTTCCCAACTGGACCAATGCTCTCTTCAGTGGCATGCCCGGTTACCTGATTGCCCACGATTACCCCAATACCTTCGTCGGCTCGGCCACGGCGGCGGTGCTGCGGCTTTTCCCCCGCCCCATCGACGTGGTATTCGTGCAGATGCTCAGCATGTATGTACTGCTGGTCCTGCTGCTGAGTCCACCCAAACGCCCTGATGAGGCCGATACGCCACGCCTGTCGGGCACGGCGCGGGGCTGGATGGCGGCGATGGGCGCTGCGGCCTATGGGCTCGCCTCCTGGAACCTCATCACCATTGAAGCGGGTCACATCTCGAAGATTCTGGCGCTGGGTTATGCCCCCGGTATGCTGGCGGGGTTGGTGCTTTGCCTGCGCGGCCAATACTGGTCGGGGGCCGCGCTGACGGCCCTTTTCACCTGCTTGAATATCAGTGCCAACCACGTTCAGATCACCTACTACCTGTTTCTGTGTGTGGGTCTGTATGTACTGATCGAAGGCATTCGGCTCGTGCGGGCCAGTGAAGCCCGTCGACTCGTGATCGGGCTGGTCATTTTCGGGCTGACAACGGGCATCGGTATGGCCTCGTACAGCAAGCGGTTGCTGCTGCTGAACCAATACTCAAAAGAAACCACGCGCGGTAAGTCGGAACTGACGGCCAAAACAACGGCACCCACCGCGCCCGGTCAGGCCGCCGCAGCGGCCAAACCCGCCGACGGACTCGACGAAGAATACGCTTTCCAGTACAGCTACGGCGTAGGGGAAGCGCTAACCATGCTGATACCCAACCTCTACGGTGGTCTGGCGGGTGCGGGTGAACTGGACAACAAATCGGAAACATACAAGGTGCTGAGCGACCGGGGACTGGCCGCCGACGAGATCATCGGGCAAATCCCGACGTATTGGGGCGAAACCAACGGCCCGGCCTACGCGGGCGCCATTCTGGTGTTCCTGTTTGTGCTGGGATTACTCATCAACCGTTCGTCGTTGCGCTGGTTTATGCTGGGTGGTTTGCTGCTGACGCTGCTGCTGGCGATGGGCAAAAACATGCTGTGGTTCAACGGGTTGCTGTTTGCCTACCTGCCTTACTTCAACAAGTTTCGGGCCGTAACCATGACGCTGACCATGACCCCGATTTTTCTCGGCGGTGGCGCCGCGCTGGCCCTGTATACGATACTGACCGAGAAACCCACGTTCAAGGCCATTCAGCGGCCGTTTCTGATTGCCTTTGGCCTCACTGGCGGGCTGGCGCTGCTGCTGGCGCTGCTGGGCGGTAGCCTGCTCGACTTCCGGGGACCAAACGATGTGGCCATGTTTGGCGCTGAAGGCACCGACATCCTGCGCGCCCTGCAAAACGACCGGGCGAGCCTGCTGCGGGTCGATGCCTTCCGGGCGTTTTTCTACATCGCGCTGGCCGCCGGCCTGATCTGGTTCTACCTATCGGGCAAACTGAAAGCAGGCCTTCTGCTCCCGCTGCTGTTTGTGCTCAACACCGTCGATGTGTATAGCCTGGGGCGTCGGTTTATCAATACCAAGAGCTTCATTCCCCGCTCGACGGTCGACTCGGCCTTTGACGAAACGCCCGCCGATGCGCAGATTTTACAAGACAAATCGCTCAGTTATCGGGTGCTCGACAACTCGGGCAATTTCATGAACGACAACCGGGCATCGTATTTTCATAAGTCGATTGGGGGCTACAGCGCGGCTAAGTTGCAACGGTACCAGGAGTTGATCAGCTACGCGTTCCAGAACAACAGCGATAACATCCTGAACATGCTCAACGCGAAGTACATCATCGCGCCGCAGCTTGACAGCACCGGCCGGCCGGTTGGGCAACCCATCGCGCAGCAAAACCCCAATGCGCTGGGCAACGCCTGGTTTGTGCAGACGGTGAAAACCGTTGCCAACGCCGACGAAGAAATGGCCGCCATGAAAACGCTGGAGGCCCGCACCACCGCCGTTGTCGATCAGCGCTACGCCGAGCAGCTGAAAGGGCTACCAGCCTTGTCGCCTGCCGGCACCATTCAGTTGACGGCCTACAACCCGGATAAGATGACC
This sequence comes from Fibrella musci, assembly GCF_041321105.1. Classification (NCBI taxonomy): domain Bacteria; kingdom Pseudomonadati; phylum Bacteroidota; class Cytophagia; order Cytophagales; family Spirosomataceae; genus Fibrella; species Fibrella musci. The sequence goes on from NZ_JBGGWD010000005.1 coordinate 214,258, forward strand.
TACCAGAGCGATAGCCCGACCGAGCAGGTGGCCGTCTTCTCGGAGATCTTCTACCGGGGTAACGACGACTGGAAAGCGTACATCGACGGCAAAGAAACGCCCCATTTCCGGGCCGACTACGTGCTGCGGGGCCTGCGCGTTCCGGCGGGTAAGCACACCATCGAATTCCGGTTCGATCCGCCCATCGTCGCGCTGGGCAACACGCTGGATCTGGTCATGAACCTGATTCTGATCGCGCTCGTAGCGGCAGCGGCCTGGTTTGGCCTGCGCCATAAACAGCCGGTTACGGCCTGATTTTTTCGACCGACACTACGGCAATGCCATCGCTTCACGGTGATGGCATTGCTGTTTTATCCTAACCAACGATGAACTACAACAACCGAACGTTCCGTGCGGTGAGCAACACCGACAATGGCGAAGTGACCACCGATACGCTGTTTTATTACCAGCAGGAATCGAACGTGATCGTCGCCATTTACGAAGGGGGCCGCGTGGCGCAGGGGCATCTGATGGGCTTGGTCGATGCCAACGGTAACCTGACCTTCAGTTACCACCACATCAACACCGACGGCCAGCTGATGGCGGGCCACTGCCGCTCGGTGCCGGAAGTGCTCCCCAGCGGTAAACTTCGCCTGCACGAAACCTGGCAGTGGACTACCGGCGACGGCTCCTCAGGTACGTCGATTATCGAAGAGGTGTAGGGAAATAAACCTCGGAGCGCGATCTTCACTGATACGTTTGTCACACACTATGAATAAATCAGTTACTATGTCGACAACTGTGCGCTTCGCCCTGGCCCTCCTGCTCGTGAGCACCCAGGCCATCAGTCAGGTTACAGAAAAAGGATTCGTTCTGATCGGCCAACTAGAAGGTGCTGATTCCTTAAAAAAAGCGGTGTTAACTCGCCTCGACAGCAGACAGGCAGATACGGTAGCTATCAACCAGGGGCGGTTTACCTTTTCAGGGAACGTGCCGCGCCCGACGGTAGCCTTGATCGGGACGGATAAGGTTAGGGCCGGGCTGGGCGTATGGCTCACCAACGACACGATACGAGCCACGTTCAACGTAGTTAGTTACAGCGAACGCTTCAGGTTGCTACAGCCTCTATCCGTATCAGGCCCCTCGGAATCAGTTGATTACTTGGCGAATATGAACGCGTTGAACCACTATAACAAACTTGACTTAACAAAAGAGAAACGCAATCAGCTTAAAGCTGACTTCATTTACGCGTATGTCAGCAAGCACCCGAATTCGGCTTATGCCGCGTTCTTCCTGCGCATGAACGCCGACTACATCGCGCCCGATATAACGAAAGAATTGCTGGCTTCCCTTTCGCCCGCGCTTCAGCAATCGGAGGAAGGCGAGTCTATCCGAAAAACGATTGCGCGCAACGAAGCCACAACGTTGGGGAAGACCGTTGGGAACCTGACGCTACCTGATCAGACGGGTCAGCTACAGACCGTCAACACGACAAGTAAGCCTTTCACGCTGCTTTATTTCTGGGCGTCGTGGTGCGGTCCCTGTCGTAAACACAACCCTGATTTGGTCAGGCTTTACAAACAAGTCGATCCGGGGCGGTTACAGCTCATTAGTGTGTCACTGGATACTGACAAGTCGGCTTGGCTGAAAGCGATCGGGCAGGATGGGCTGCAATGGACGCAGCTCTCCGACTTAAAAGGCTGGGAAAGCCCCGTTGCCAAGCAGTTTGCCCTGTTCGGCATTCCCCAAACTATCCTTCTCGATCAGAGCGGCCGAATCATCGCGGTCGATGCTTCCGAGGCAAGTCGGTTACTTACCGCCCGGTAGCCCAATAGGCAAGGTGACCATGCTTTACCATCGGGTCGATTCATTTCTCGCTATTCATTAGTGCTGACACTTGCCGCGAGTCGCTAGGGATTGCGACTCTACCCGAAAACCAATTCACTGCCATTCTCGCTTACCGTCAACGTACCTGACACACCAACCGGCAGGGCCAGATTACGCCCTTCGTGGCCGACGGGCCACTCGTAGGCAACGGGGTACGTATAGGTCGATACCGCCTCGGCGATGAGTTCGGCGGCAGTTTTGCCAATGGGGTTCGTCTGGTTGTCGCGCATGTCGGCGAAGTTGCCTACGAGCAAACCTGCTAGCTCTTGCAACTTACCCGCCCGGCGCAGTTGGGTCATCATCCGATCGATACTGAACAGGGTTTCGTCGATGTCTTCGATGAACAGGATCTTTCCCGACCAATCGACTTCCGACGACGTACCCAGTGTATGCACCAGCATGGAGAGATTACCACCCGCCAACGTACCTGAGCCCATACCGGGGCGGTTGAGCGGATGCGCCGCAGCTGTGTATGGGTTGAGCCCGCCCTGCCCTAGCAGGGTTACCTCGCCAAACAGCCACTGTCGCAGCGTTTCGATGTCATCGGCAGTACCGCTAAGGCGAAACTGGCGGGGCATAATGGCGTGCAGGCTGGCGATGCCCTGCTGCTGAGCGTGGGCCAACAACACCGTAATATCGCTGAAACCCACCAGCCATTTGGGATGGGTCAGCAAAGGTGTCAGGTCGAGTTGTTCGATGAGCCGGTAAGAACCGTAGCCGCCACGGGCCGCAAAAATAGCCCGCACCGCCGGGTCGTTGATGGCGCCTTGCAGATCGGCGAGGCGCTGGGCATCGGTGCCGGCAAACGCCCCGTACTGTGCTGTCAGGTACGTTCCTTCCCGAACGGTGAGCTGCCAGTCCTGGCGCATCACCCGAAACGCATCCCGAAGATCATCGTACGGAAATGGACTGGCTGGCGCGACGATCGTCACGGTATCGCCAGGTTGTAAAAAGGGGGGAAACTGCATGTATGTACGTAATGAACAACGAATCGTGCATGATGTACAATGGGCTAGCCAGCGTACATCATACATTATGCACGGTTCATTTAATTCAGCGAAACGCTTTCGGTCTCGTCGAGTCTATCCAGGTCGATGGTCACCGTGCCTTCGCCTTCCATGCTGCCGCTAAACATGGGCTTGAACTTTTCACCCCACCGCACTTCATTGTAGCGGTACGAATAACGGCAGTGCACGGTCTGGTTGAAGGTGTCTTCGACGCCGCGCAGCAAAATTAGAAACTCCGCGTCAGAGTCGGCGAGTTGCTCGGCCGTAGAATTGTAGAGCGGGCTATCGTCGGTAATGGGATGCACCAGCGTCCAGTTGGCAGGAAAGAAATTAACCTTGGTACGCTCTAGTTTCAGGCCGTAATAGCGGCGGTAGCGGCTACCATCGGCTTTGGTTTCGAGGCGCGACAGCGACACCTCTACCTGCACATCGATCAGTTGGTTACCGCGCTCGTTGATGATGCGGAACATCCAGCCGTTGATATCGAGGTAGGGGGCAAAAACGGCATTCCGGGAGAACCGAATGTGGGCCACCGGGCGCGAAAAACGGCCGTAAAGCAGCCCCGTTGCCAGCGCAAACAGCAACAGTCCAAACATCGACTCGATGGCTGCGAGGCCGCTCGTCCAGTAGCCGACGGGGCTGATGTGGCCATAACCAACGGTGGTGAGCGTTTGTGAGCTGAAGAAAAAAGCGCCCATGAACCGCCCGACTGGCGTGTCGGGCGTTACATTCTCGATACCCGACAGGTTCTCGTAGCCCAGCAGGCTGTACAGCGTAGCAAAGATTACGTTGGACGACAGGTAGAAGGTCAGCACCAGTCCCAGAAACTTAATCCAGGGGATGGTAATCAGCCGGTGGTAAATATTGATGCTGTTCCAGAAACCCTGGTTCCGCCGGTTGACGTTAAACGTACCATCTTTATTGATCAGCCGCGAAACCGACTCGTTGATTTTGGTGCCAAAGCCAAGGTCTTTCCGTTGCTCTTCCTGCTCCAGCAGTTCGCTATTGCCCCGGTGCTGATCAACCAGCCGCTGCTTTACCATCGTGTCCGCGGCGCCGTCGTTGCTAAAATTCGCCTTTGAATTGGTGGTATCTTTTGTTTCCATACGCGGGGTAACTTGTGCTGATAGTACAATTCTGAACGTCGTTTAATTCAGAGACAACTAATTTGGCCGAACAGGCATCTATTGAGTACCAGCCGTTCGTTATTTAGCGCAACCGACCGCCTGATGTTGCTCACCATGAAACAGTTTACACGCCAGCTTTTTTTTCTGCTTCTCTCCTACTCAGCTCTGGCACAGGGTATCCGGGGCGTTGTCAAATCCGGTACGGGCGAGGCGATGTCGTTTGCCACGATCTCAGCCAAAGGCACCACAACGGGCACCATCGCCAACGAAGAGGGCCGCTATGAACTGGCGCTGAAGCCGGGTCAATACGAAATCGTCTTCCAGTTTCTGGGCTTTAAATCGGAGGTACGTTCCATCACCGTGGGCAGCGAGTTTCAGGAACTGAACGTCACGATGGCACAACAAGCCATTAATTTACAAGACGTTAAGATCGGCAAAAACACCGAAGACCCCGCCGTGAGCATCATGCGCCGGGCCATTGCCAAAGCCCGTTTTCACCAGCTACAGGTGAAAAGCTACGCCGCACGGGTTTACACGCGGTCGTCGGTGACGGTGACCAAGCTGCCGTTGACCTTTCTGTACCGGGAACAACTCAAAAAAGCCGAGAAAGAAGCTAACTTCAAAGTGGGGCGACCGATGCTGAACGAAACAGTGGCCGAGGTCAACTTCACCTCGCCCAACACCGTGCGGCAAACGATCGTCGCCAACCGCAACTCCCAGTTTGATCAGGTCGTGCCGAGCAATTATTACGAAGCGAACCTGTACAAACCCAAGCTGCTGGGAGCCGCCTCGCCCCTCGCCCCCAACGCGTTCTCGTATTACAAATTTGAATATGGGGGTACGTTCCGCGAGCAGGGCGTCGATGTCTCGAAGATCAGTGTGATTCCCCGGCAGTGGGGCGACGGCGTGGTGCGGGGTACGTTGTATATCATCGAAGACACCTGGGCGGTGCACAGCCTCGACGTAGAAACCTGCACTGAAGAGGGTTTCAACATCCGGCTCAAGGCCGTTTGTAGCCCTATTCAGAACGTCTGGATGCCTGTCAATCAGCAGTTTTCGTTCAACGGTTCGTTTATGGGGGCCGAAGCCAACGGGCAGTATGTGCGCAGCCAGACGTTCCGCTCGTTTGTGATCAATCCAGCCTTTGTGGAGGATATCAAAGTGGTGGATGAGCGGTTCAACGCCCCCCCGCGCACCCTCACCAAAGGCGACGTGAAAAACGGGACCTTTGCCGATCAGGTGGCGAAGCAGAAAGAGTTTTCGACCAAAAACCTGAAGCAGCTCATCAAACAATACGAGAAGGAAGAGTATAAAAACCGCAAGAAGCAGGACCCGAACGTGGCCGTTGTTCGCGACGATTCCACAGTGATCGACTCACTGGCCCGCAAACGCAGCATGACGTTCTGGGATTCGCTACGGTCGGTGCCACTCACGCAGGCCGAGCAGGTCAGCTACAAAAAAGCCGATAGCCTGGTGGTGGTGCGGAAAGTGCAGGCACAAAAAGACAGTGTCAAGACGGCAAAAACTAACAGACGGCGTAAGAGTCCGCTGGGCCTGCTTGCCGGCGACACCAACTGGAAACTGGGCAAACAGGCCCAGCTGACCTTCAGTGGCCCTCTGTCGGGCGAGAGTTTGCAGTTCAATACCGTGGAGCAGTGGCCCATCGTTGCCTCACTGCGCTACACTCACCGCTTCGACACCCTCAACAAGCCAACCTCTCCCCGGTTCAGCGTTGGTGCCACAGGCCGCTATCAAACGGGGCGTGATCAGTTTGTCGGGTTTGGTAGCCTCGGCTATTCGGTAAAAACGACGCAGGTCGATCTATCGGGCGGGCGGTACGTGGCTCAGCTTAACCCGGATAATCCCATCAGCCCCAACCTGAATGCCCTGATCACGTGGTTGTTCGAGCAAAACTACATGAAGCTGTACCAGAAAGATTTTGCCCGGTTCAGTGTAACCACGCAGCCACTCGATGGCCGGCTCACCGTGGGGGGCAGTCTTGAGTGGGCCGAGCGTACCGAACTCACGAATTACAAGGAGAACATTAAGCCGCTGATCGACTGGAATCAGTTCGCCTACACGCCCAACCGCCCCGCTACGAGCGAGGTAGAAAGCGCCGGTTTCGCGACCAACCAGGCCCTGACGCTGAATCTGTTCACGACGCTTCGGCTGGGTCAGGTACGTTACCGCATCCGGAACGGGCAGCGGGTACGGCTCCGCAACGACGACGCCCCCACCCTGACGCTCAACTACCGCAAGGGCATCAGCGACTGGGCTGGCTCCGATGTCGATTATGACTTTGCCCAGGCCACCTGGCGTCATTCGTTTGATACGGGCATCCGCAGCCGATTGGCTTATCAACTCTCGGCGGGTGGTTTTCTGAACAACCGGTCGGTGTTCTTTCCCGATTTCAAGCATTTTCAGGGCAACGAATTCTTCTTCCAGATTGGTGATCCTGTCAGTTCATTCCGGTTTCTCCCCTATTACCAATATAGTACCCGCAGCCGTTTCGCCGAAGCGCACGTGCTGGGCGAGTTTCGGCAGTTACTCCTGACCCAGATAATGCCACTCCGGCTGCTTGGCTTGAAGGAGAACCTGTTTGTCAATTACTTAGCCACGCCAGCCAGCCGAAACTACACCGAAATCGGCTACGGCATCGACGGGCTTATCCCGACAGTGTTTCCGTTTTTCCGTGTCGAAGTAGTAGGTCGGTTCCAGGGCGGCACGTACCTGGGCACGGGTGTTCGCATCGGTACTACATTGAAATTTGGCCGGTAACGACGTACCTGACGTGCAGTGCCGTTGGCAAAAATTACTGACGCAGGGGGCGCGGCCGTTGGTACAAATTGCTGACGCAGGGGAGACGCAAGGGATTGCGTCTCTACATATCCCATATATTTACGGAAACGCACATTAACCGTTCCATGTACAAACCTGTATTGACCGCCCTGTTGCTGGCGACGTTTGCTTTAGGTTGCAACGTAAAAAGCAAGAATGTCGAGGACGACAAAACGGCCTCAGCCCCCACCAACACAACCGTAACGGCAGAAGGCGATGCCGCCGCCAAAGTGGACGCTAAAACGGACGACGTTGCCGCCGCTGATCTGACAGGTACGTCGGCCAGCACCCCGCCGGGCAAGGTTGCCGATGCCGCCACGATTCTGAGCCGGAAACAGGTGCCGATTCTATGTTACCACCAGATTCGGGAGTGGCGTGGCTCAGACTCGAAAAGCGCCAAAGACTACATCTGCCCCACGAGCGTCTTTGCGCAGCACATGCAGATGCTCGCCGACAGCGGTTATCATGCCATCACCGCCGATCAGCTCTATGCTTACCTGACCACCGGCGCGAGCCTGCCCGAGAAACCCATCTTCCTAACGTTCGACGACGGTGATCTGGATCAGTATGAAAACGCGCTGCCCATTCTGAACAAGCACGGATTCAAGGCCATGTTCGGGATCATGACGGTGGCCATTGGCCGCCGGGGCAAGCAGCCGTACATGGACAAGGGGCAGATTAAAGACCTGGCCGACAAAGGCCATGAGGTGAGCTGCCACACCTGGGACCACCACAATGCCAAGAAATACACCGCCGCCGACTGGACGACGCAGGCCGTGGAGCCCAAGAAAAAGCTGGAAGACATTACGGGGAAGCCGGTGAAGTATTTCGTGTATCCGTTTGGTCTCTGGAATCACGAGGCGGCGGCTGAGCTGCAAAAGCTGGGGTATCTGGCCTCCTTCCAGCTGTCGGAAAAGAAACGCGACGAGCAATACCCGCTGCAAAGCGTCCGCCGTATCATCGCCAGCGGTTACTGGTCGGCCAAAACCCTCCGTAACAGCATGGTGGGAAGCTTCAAAGGATAGTTGTTTAATTCAAGGTTCAACGTCCAAGGGGTCCAAAGTGACTGGCGCATTAGTAAGCCTGCGCCAGTCACTTTGGACCCCTTGGACGTTGAACCTTGAACTAAATATTGTGCTGTAAACTCTTCTTGATCTCTTTTACGCGATCGTTGAAGGTGAGCTGCTGAATATCGACGTCGGGCATTTTGGTGGCGTCGAGCAGGTCCATCACGGCGGGGTGGTGCGGAATGCGCTTGCCCGTTTCCACGCTGATGTATTTTGAGGTCACCCAGAGCACATTTTTCAACTGCGCCTTGCGGTCGTCGGTCATGTAATACTCGGTCACGGTGGTGTCTTCGTCGAAATAAATCACCCGCGACATAATCCGGACCCACTCGCTGACGTAGGCCGGTCGCACGTAGGCAATCTGATGCTGATACACCACCCAGCTCGATTTGTACTCGTGGAACAGCTGCGCCGGGGCAAAGCCATAGAGCTTCGCCACCTGATCTTCGCGGGCGTTGAAGTAATAATCGAAATACTTGGCGTTGTTGAGGTGCTGCAACGGGTCGCAGTCCTGAAACCGAATAATCATCCGCGATTCGGTCTCGACCGGGTACGTCCGGCTCGGGTCACGTTGGAACATAAAAAACGGTTTCCAGTTTCCAGTTTGGCGTTTCCAGTTGGCAGACGCGTCTCTGTCTGGCGTCAGCCAACTGAAAACGCCAAACTGGAAACCATAAACTCCCTTATAACTTCTCTAAGATTCGCTCCACTGAAACCTCATGACTGATACGGGCTTTCAGTTCGCTCACGGGCACACGAATCTGCTCGGTGGTGTCGCGGTAGCGAATCGTCACGGTATCGTCTTCGAGCGTCTGGTAATCGACAGCGATACAGAACGGCGTTCCGATCAGATCCTGGCGGGTATAGCGTTTGCCAATGGCGTCGCGCTCTTCCATAATCACCCGGAACTCCGATTTCAGTGATTTCACAATCTGCTCGGCTTTTTCGGGTAGGCCGTCTTTCCGCACGAGCGGGAACACAGCGGCTTTCACCGGTGCCAGTGCCGGGTGCAGCTTCAGGTACGTCCGCTCTTTCTGCTGCTCGCCCTCGCCGACGGTCTCTTTCGTAAAGGCATTGCAGAACGTTGCTAGGAAAAGCCGGTCGGCCCCCACCGACGTTTCCACCACGTAGGGGATGTAATTGCCGTAGGGTTTGCCCGTAGCGGGATCAACGACGTTGTCGAAGTACTGCTGTTTCTTTTTGCTCAGTTCCTGGTGCGCTTTCAGGTCGAAATCGGTACGCGAGTGAATACCTTCAATTTCGCGGAAGCCAAACGGGAACTTGTATTCGATATCGACGGCCGCGTTGGCGTAGTGCGCCAGTTTCTCGTGGTCGTGGAATTTCAGGCTGGCGGCGGGTAACCCAATCGCCTGATGAAACCGCATCCGGGTTTCTTTCCAGCTGTTGTACCACTCCATCTCGGTGCCAGGACGAACGAAATACTGCATCTCCATCTGCTCAAACTCGCGCATCCGGAAGGTGAACTGCCGCGCTACTATCTCGTTGCGGAACGCTTTACCAATCTGGGCAATCCCAAACGGAACGCGCATCCGGCCCGTTTTCTGCACATTCAGGAAGTTGACAAAAATACCCTGGGCCGTTTCGGGGCGGAGGTAGATCGTGCTGGCGTCTTCAGCCACCGAACCCACCTGCGTCGAGAACATCAGGTTAAACTGACGCACCTCGGTCCAGTTTTGCGTGCCGGAAATAGGGCATTTGATCCCCTCGGCGATGATGAGATTCCGAACCCCGTCAAGGTCTTCGGCACCGAGCAACCGGCCCATTTCTTCGAGCAGTGCTTTGCTACGGGCTTCGTCGCCGGCGTTGGCATATTCTTCGGCTTTCGCTTCCAGGAGTTGGTCGGCCCGGTAACGTTTTTTCGAATCGCGGTTATCGATCATCGGGTCGTTGAACGAATCCACGTGACCCGACGCCTTCCAGGTAAGCGGGTGCATGAAGATGGCCGCATCGATACCCACCACTTCGTCGTGAAGCTGGGTCATGGCCTTCCACCAGACCGTTTTGAGGTTGTTTTTCAGTTCGACGCCGTTCTGACCGTAGTCATACACGGCCTGGAGCCCATCGTAGATTTCGGAAGAAGGGAATACAAACCCATACTCTTTGGCGTGGGCAATGATGTCTTGTAGCGTGGTAGCCGGGGCGGCTGCTGGGTTGCTCGTCATAATGGCCGCAAAGATAGGAGTTCAGCGCATTAGAACGCTGAAAAGGGCAAGCCGACAGATGTGCCCAAAATTCATTTATTTTGTAGTCACGTACCCACCAACGCCTTAACTACCTCACCATGAAACGGCTGCTGCAAGAAATTGCCGATTACTTCGCCATTGGCTACAACGAAGCCCGGGGCGTTTTGCTTCTGCTCCTGCTCACCTTCTTCGTCCTGATCGGCGCCCTGTTTTACCGTCAGTTTTGGCCCGATACCATCCGCGACACAACCGCCGCCGATCAGCGCAAACTGGATAGTCTGGTCGCGCTGATGCGCACCGAAGGCGCCGCCGACGAACAGCGTTTCCGCAGTCAGCGCCAACAGGGCTATACCGCTCGCCGCGGTGACGACGCAACGACCGCCGAGCATTATCGGGAAGTGAAACCCTTTCCGTTTGACCCCAATACGGTCAGCGTGGCGGGTTGGCAACAGTTGGGGCTGCCCCGGTGGTTGGCTGAGCGCATCGACAAGTACAGGAGCAAAGGCGGGCGCTTTCGCAAAAAAGAAGACCTGCTGCGCATTTACGACTTTCCGCCCGAGGCGTACGAGCAACTGGAGGCGTACATCCAACTCCCTAACAACGTATCTGGCGAGGTCTCGACCGGCGGCGTGTCGTCGGGTCGGCAGGCTGCTTCGGACGTATCGGCTGATAACGTACCTGCGAACGTACCCAGCCCCTTGCCCACGACCACTTCCACCCGCGAGCGTTATACGAGACCGGTACCTCAACCATTCGACATCAACACGGCCGACAGCACCCAACTGATTGCACTGAAAGGCATCGGCTCAAAAATAGCCGCGCGCATTCTACGCCTCCGCGACGACATGGGTGGCTTCGTGTCGACCGCTCAATACGCCGAGATTTACGGCCTCGACTCGATCAATCTGGCGCAGCTCACAACCTATGCCCGCATCCAGTCACCGGTGCGCAAGACACCGATCAATACCGCTTCGGCCGCTGACCTGGACCGCTTTCCGTTCATATCGCGCCGACAAGCGGAGGTAATTGTCAACTACCGCAATCAGCACGGGGCCTATACATCGCCCGAATCACTCAAAGCGATTCGTATCCTCGACGCCCGTACTATCGAGCGCCTGACGCCGTATCTGGTCTTTTAGTGATCATTAATGACCCAACAAAAAGACCCTGCCGGTGAGAGCAGGGTCCAATAATCAAGTTACGGTACGATTGGTTTGGGTATTCGGTTACGCGTGACACTTGATTGGCGTAGTGATGGCCGGGTCCAAGTATCGGTTACTCTCTTTTTTCTGTTACGGTACTTACACAAAAATGGTTACGGCAGACGCGGAATCACTAATAAAAGCGCAAAACGGTTTTCTTCCTGGGCCAAAAGGTAGGTAACCCACTGGTCATGAACGCACCGATTGGCTTGTTAGCCAGCAGTTGATATTGCTTCTCAACTGAAGGTATGGTAGCAGTTGCCTGTTTACCAGCCTCCCGGTACAATTCGTCACCCAGCATTGACGACAGCAAAACGAATTGATCGATGTTCATAGTTATTGGTATCTCATTAGGTTATGCAAAGTTCTACAGACTTAGAAGACTATGCAAGACCCAGCCTAAATTGTTACTAAATTTTAATGTAAAAACTACTCAATTATTAATCAGATGCGCCGCTATAGTTACTGAAAACATGCCATTTGGTTCATAAGACGCCTAAATCGCGTCGAAGTAACGTTTTACAAGAATTAATTTTGCTTAACACCAACCTGCTGGGCAGCCCGTTGAGCCGGGAAATACGAGGTTAAAAAAGTAACTACGATGACTACAGCTCCCGTCAGTACGATGTCATTAGCCCGTACCCGCACCGGGTAAGCACTTACAATAGATGAAGGCGTTCCGAAGCCAACCAAGCCGTAGGTTTCCTGTAGATAACAAAGCAACAGACCCAGGGCCAAACCCACCACTGCCCCCGTGAGTGAGATAATCGCGCCTTCGGTCAGGAAGATGCGCCGGATAAGGGCTGGAGCCGCCCCCATCGCGTTCATAATGGTGATGTCCTGCTTCTTTTCGAGCGCCAGCATCGAGAGCGAAAAGAACGTATTGATACTGGCAATCAGAATGATGAAGGCGAGCGTGATACTCACAAATATTTTTTCGTAGCTGATGGCTCGGAATAGGTCGCGGTTCAATTCATCGCGCGTGCTAACGATCAGCGTCTGAGGCAGTTGCGTCTGAATCGCCTCTTTCACCGCCTGTTCGTCGGCGTCGGGCGTTAGTTGCATCTCCAGCGACGAATAATCGTCGGGGCCATACCCTAGCAGGTCGCGGGCGGCAGCCAGAGGAATCAACACAAGGTCATTATAATTGGAGGCTTCAATAAAAAACACGCCCGATACGCCCAGTTGCTGCTGCCGGAACGACTCGGGCGACAGCGACGAGAGGCGTTTGCCGCGCTCCGGGTAGAACAGTTCGAGCGGCGTCAGGATATCCTCGGGCGAGATCGTCAGCTCGTTACGCACGCCTTCGGCAATGATCGCAAAGTTGTAGCCGTTCTGCCGCAGCACTAACCGGCCTTCTACCAAAATCGAGTCGAGCTGATGGCGTTGCAGGTACGTGCTGTCGACGCCTTTGATGCGCACGACGGTTTGGCCATCGGCGTAGCGAGCCAGTGCATTATCAGCCGCAACCGTATTGAGTACTTGTACGCCCGGAACCCGCCGCAGGTTGGCGATGGTCGATGCCGGTAACGTAAACCGCTTCCCGGTGGTTGGCAACACCGACAGGTCCGACTCAAACGATTTGAAGATCTGCCGATTCAGCTCCTCCATCCCGTTGAATACCGATAGCACCACGACGAGCGCCATCGTGCCAACGCCTACGCCCAGCATGGCCAGAATGGAGAGGTAACTGATAAAACTCCGCTTACGCCGCGAGAAAAAGTACCGCCGCGCAATGAAAAAAGGAAGCGTCATGCGTGTGAATGTACAAGGGACGATGTACAATGAACAATGGATTCAGTAAACTCACCATTGTTCATTGTCATGATCTACTACTCATTACTCATCGTCTGTTGCGGGCGGGATAACCAGGCCGGCGAAGAGTTTATCCATCTTGTCGGCGTACTCGGCCGTATCGTCGATGTAAAACTGAAGGTCGGGGACAATGCGCAGCTGATGCCGCACACGCTCGCCCAGCAATTGCCGGATAGACCGGCCTTTCTCTTCGACGGCTTCCAGCAGTAGTTGTTTGTTTTTGGCCGCCAAAAAACTCAGGTAGACCCGGGCAATGCCGAGGTCGGGCGAGACCCGCACGTTGGTGACGGTAATGAACGCCCCGTTGAAGGCATGCGGCAACTCGCGCTGAAAAATTTCGCTCAGGTCTTTCTGTAGTTGGCGGGCTACCTTTTGCTGTCGTTTCGATTCCATAGGGCAAATATCCGTAATTTCGCTCTGCAATAGTTTTCAGTTTACAGTTTGTGCGTTTTCGGTGCGCCTATCAATCGATAGGTCACCGGCCAACAGCCCAACTGTAGACGCGTAAACTGAAAACGCTTTGTCAATTCAACTCATTTCTGCCTCCGTAAGTTGCTCAGCTTTTTTCGCTCATTCGCACCCTACCAATATATCAGCCTGCTGGTGGTGCTTTCGCTGATTCGGTTTCCCCTGTTGATTGCGCCCCCGCCTCTGCTCATTCCCGAACTGAACTGGATGCTGGTTGGCGAACAGATGCGGCAAGGTTACACGCTCTATCGTGACATCTGGGATAGCGTCAGTCCCTTTTCGGCGGGAGTCTATTGGCTGATCGACCTGGCCGTTGGGCGATCGCAGGGGACGTACTGGTTTCTGGCCACTGCCCTCTCCGTCTTCCAGATTGTTTATTTCAACTACGTCATGAATGCGCGCGAAATCTTTCCCGAGCGCTCGTTCTGGCCGGGTCTGATCTACGCCCTGTTTCTGAACCTCTCCTTCGACTGCACCACGCTCTCCCCCATGCTGCTGTCGACGACCTTTCTGCTGCTGGCATTTGGATCGCTGGTCAAACAGTTGGGGCGGCAGGGCGCTACCGACGAGGTATTCGAGATGGGCGTTTACGTGGGTATAGCTGCTTTGTTTTACCTACCCTCGGCGCTGTTTATCATCTGGGCTTCGTTTTCGCTGTTGTTCTTCACGGGAGCCACGCTGCGGCAGCACTCGCTCACCCTCTTTGGCTTCGCTTTCCCGATCCTGTTGGTGGTGCTGTATTATTACCTCAATAATACCCTCGACGACTTTAACCGCAACCTGCTTACGTCGGTGTTTCGGGTTCGGCAATATGACCTGAGCGATTTCAAGACACTCGTCGCATCGCTCATTGTGCCGCTCACGGTGGGCGTATTAGGCTTCCTGAGCCTATTTAACAGTGTTAACCGGTACGTCAACTTTCAGCAACGTACCCAGCAGATCATGCTACTGTGGGTCATCACGGCCGTGTTGACCATCCCGCTGATGCCGTTTCTGGCACCCATGCTCTTCCTGTCGTTTGTGCCACCGATGGCCTTTTTTGCGGTGCACTACTTTGCCAATGTGCGCCGGGTATGGCAGCGCGAATTGCTTTTTCTACTGGTCTTTATGCTGATGGTCGGTGTCTTTTATCAGGGAGCGCTGGGGTTGTTACCGGGCGTTGAAGTGGGGCGACTCAGTAGCCTGCGCGTGAAGTCGTCAACAATTCCGAGCCGGATTCAGAACCAGAAACTGCTGATCATTGACGAAGACATCAGCGGTTATCGGTACAACCGCCCCGCCACGCCTTACCTCAACTGGGATCTGGCCAAGTATGACCTCCGTAACCTCGACAGCTACGATGCCGTGATCAATGTATTCGATCATTTTCGGCAAGACCCACCCGATTTCATTGTCGACCGGCAACAGGTAGTGCCCAAACTGTTTGAGCGGGCCCCGGCGCTGGGCGCTCAATACAAACCGACCGAAACGGCTGGGATCTATGAACGAATCAAACGATAGCGGCGAAACCTGTCGACACGCGGCTACCATAGGCGCATTTTTAGGGTAACCGCTGCTTTTGCAAGCCGGGCTACGGTGATTTAATCGGTGGATAAAACTCAAATCCTGAAATTGGCGTTATACTCCTCCGGCAATGCCGGATTCGTACAACATAGCTATAGTTTATGGAACAATTGAATGCCCCTTCACCCGACACTACCCCTCAGGAAGTAAACACGGGCCCCGGCTCCAAAGAAGCAACACACCGTTCTGAGGCGCAGAGCACTACGCAGATTGAAAAAGAATTACCCAAACGCGACGAATTGCTGCTAACGCCTGACGAACAGCGCATCAAAGAAGCCTTTAAAGACCGGAACTGGAACGAAGTAAAGACGTCTGATTCGTGGGTTATTTTTAAAGTAATGGCCGAATTTGTGGAAGGCTTCGACAAGCTGGCCCAAATTGGTCCCTGTGTATCTATTTTCGGTTCAGCCCGTACTAAAGCCGACAATCCGTATTACACGATGGCCGAAGAAATTGCGGCCAAGCTGGTACGGCACGGCTATGGCGTGATCACCGGCGGTGGACCGGGGATCATGGAAGCCGGTAACAAAGGTGCCTTCGAACAGGGCGGTAAATCGGTCGGGCTGAACATCAAACTGCCGTTTGAGCAGCACAGCAACATTTATATCGACCCCGACAAGAACATCAATTTCGATTTCTTCTTTGTGCGGAAGGTGATGTTTGTGAAATACGCGCAGGGTTTTGTGGTTATGCCCGGCGGTATGGGTACGTTGGATGAGCTTTTCGAAGCCCTCACGCTGATTCAGACGAAAAAGATCGCCCGCTTCCCCATTGTACTGGTAGGCAAAGCCTATTGGCAGGGCCTTATTGACTGGATCATGCAGGTGATGCTCGGTCAGGAACGGAACATCAACCCGGAAGATATGAAACTCATCAGCCTGGTGGATACCCCCACCGAAGCCGTGAAAGTCATTGACGACTTCTACGACAAGTACCTGATGAAGCCCAACTTCTAATTTGCTCAACTTCATCACAACGCAAATTGTCTTATCAACAGAAAGGCTCGGTGTTGAACCGAGCCTTTCTGTTGATAAGACAATTTGCTGTTGATTGAAGCGCCAGAGTCTACCTGCATCCATCAGGTAACTTTTCTGACCTAAATCCTGAAGCCTAGCCAATACTATGTACCAAGGCTGTATGTGTATGTTTGCGCCGGACCGCCTTTTTCGTCTTTGACAATGACCTGAGCAATAATTCCTTTTTGCTGATCGACTGCGGCGGCTTCCTTGGCCAACCGAACCGCTTCTGACTGAGTCGGATGAAACTCGAAGAAAGGGAATCGCCTGTCACTATCCGTCAGCTGTATACCCCACTTCTGCATACTCGAAAACAATTCGACCGTATACACTTTCTGCCTCATAAGTATCTGCCTTTAAACTTAGCAGACGAAATTAGCGAACTATACTTACTTATTATATACCGGAAATAGTTTTAATAAAAGCTTAATTACCTAGTCTTTCTACGCACAACAGATTCTAAACCAAGTAGATTCGATTCATAACGGATGATCATATACGTACCAGCTACGCCCCGATAAGGGTTAGCACCAACGAGCGTGCCCCACCCCGATTCCGGTGTTCACAGAGGTAGATCCCCTGCCACGTACCCAGATTCAGTTGACCATTGGTAACGGGCACTGAGACGGAACTGCCCAACAGCGAGGCTTTCAGATGCGCGGGCATATCGTCGCTACCTTCGTAGTCGTGTTTGTAATACGGTGCGTTTTCGGGCACCATCTTGTTGAAATGCGCTTCGAAGTCGAGCCGCACCGTGTGGTCGGCGTTCTCGTTGATGGTAAGGCTCGCCGACGTATGCTGGATAAACACGTGCAGTAGACCCGCCCGCACATCGCGCAGGGCCGGCAACGCCCGCTCTACCTGCTCGGTAATCAGGTGAAAACCGCGCGGATAGGCGGGCAGCCGAAGCGTTGTCTGATGAACCATATAAACCTGCGGTCTGCCTTCCCTCAGTAGAAGAAGGGGAAGGTAATAGCCAGGTACGTTAGCCCCGAGCTGTTTCTGAACCGATTGTTACCGTCAACTTTATTCGTAACCGAAGTGGTATACTCCGTCGATAGCCATTGGTAACCCACTTTCACGGCCATTCGCTGGTTGATGTGCGCCCGGGCAAACACCTCCGTTGCCAGCGTACCGTAGCTGTTGTCGCCCAGCAATTGCAGGTTGACTCTTGATGGCTTGGCCGACTGATCAGCATAAGCACCCTGAAACGTGGTCATCAGGGTGTCGCTGCCAGCGGCGGTTTGGCCTCGGTAGTAAAATCCGTTTTGCGATAGGTAGCGCCCGGTCCGGGTACGTCC
Organism: Fibrella musci; assembly: GCF_041321105.1. NCBI lineage: Bacteria > Pseudomonadati > Bacteroidota > Cytophagia > Cytophagales > Spirosomataceae > Fibrella > Fibrella musci. The sequence continues at coordinate 231,732 of NZ_JBGGWD010000005.1, forward strand.
GATCGTCAGGCCTAGCAGGTCGGCACTGGCGCCAATTTCCAGAAACCGATAGCGAAACTGCGCCCGGATGCCAAAGTTGAACGATGTATTGGAAGCCGACGCCAGACGTAGGGTATCGATCTGGTTCAGTTTGTAGGGGGCACCAAGAGCGTAAATGCCTGTTCTACCCCGCGACAACTCCGCCGGTGCCGTGATGTAATCGATGTTGCTGGCGTAGTTGGTGCGGAAGGTAGCCGTCCAGCCAATTGCAAACGACTTGCTTTTGGTGATGTTGAGCAGTTGATAATAACTCAGCGACGGACTTACCTGATTGGTGCGAAAGCCCACGCCCACATCGAGGCCCGAGTTGATCCGGCTCGAAACCGGCCCCTGGTACTGGGCGATGCTGTGTGTAGTGATCAGACTGAAGAGGATGGCGGTGATTTGTTTCATGCACATAAAAAAGTCAGAGGCTCGCGAGAACCTCTGGCTTGGCTGTAGTTGACCGCAAAGATAAAGCGGATGACGTCAGAAATCGGGCCGTTAACTCACCGGCTCAAAGTTAGACGCCTGCTTTAAGGTCCGTTCGTTACCCGTTTCGGGGTCGTTGTAAGTGTAGTCACCCACTTCGATGCTCACCCGTTTCCCCTTCAGTTTGTTTGTATCCAGTTCGTCATCGGCGCTGACGTTGACCCCTGCCGCCTGGCATAAATTGAGAATAATGGGCATGCCCGCCGGAGAGCTGTAGAACCGCTGCGTCACGAAACCATCCTCGTTTTCCATACGACAGGCGAAAAAAGGAATACCCTTGTATTCGCTGGTTCCTTCGTCGATCTGCGTGATCTCGACCGTGTGGCGTCCATCCGTCAGAAACGGTTTATCGAGCCCTTCTTCGACTTTAATCTTCATCTGCGTTGAGTTTTGCGTTGTACATTTAGTAACGCAAACGCCCCCCGGTGTGTTAACCCACACACAAACCTGTTTCTGCCTTCGTTGCCTGACCGAGCATGTTTGGTCAGGGTAATCTAGCAAGCTTACTCAACGGGTTCTTTGTAGTTTATTTCAACGCATGAAACGCATCTGCCTGATTTACTGGCTCTTCATTTCTTTAGTTTATTCCGCGTCGGCGCAACAGCCAACGCGGGCAGTGCTGTATCGCTTTGTGATTACAGAAGTACCCACCAATACGCCCCATGACGCTACGCTTTATTTAACCGGTAATTTTACCAAGTGGAACTCGGCCCCGCCTGACTACCAGTTTAAAAAGCAACCCGACGGTACCTATCAGGTGTTTGTGCGCAGCGATCTGCCCCGCATCGAGTATAAGGTCACCCGCGGCGACTGGACCTCGGTAGAGGGGCGCGGTAACGGCAAGGTGCGGCCCAACCGGGTCTTGTTTCGCAACGAAGTCTCGCGGCAACCCCACGACGTCGACATTCGCATCCAGAGTTGGGAAGATCTGTCAGGTACGTTCGAGTTTTTCTCACTTTATGATCTGCTGCTGCTGTTTTCGGTGTTCCAGGGGCTGCTGCTGATCATCACCATTCCCAGCATTCAGAATTACAACCGCCCCGCCAACCGCTGGCTGGTCTTGTTGCTGGGCCTTACGTCGGTGCTGCTGCTGATGCGTTTCATCGGCACCAACCGCAATGTGGCGCAGGCCTACGCCAAGCTGCAACTCCTCCCCGACCTGCTGCTGTTTTTATACGCGCCCATCTTTTTCATTTACCTGCGTAAGCTGCTCTTCAACACAAACCGGCCCGCGGCGGGCTGGTGGCGGCATTTCCTGCCCGCCGTGTTGCAGGTGGCTATCTATATGCCGTTCCTGCTGACGGATAATAAGGAGTTGCAGCTAAAGATGGTGAACCACGACCCCTGGCTACAGGGTGTCTTTCTGGGCGTCGGTCTGCTGGGGTTGATTTACAATAGTATTTACTGGTGGCTCTGCCGCCGGGCCATTACTGCCTACCGGGAGCATTACCAGATGACTCAGTCGACCGAGCATCAGGTGCATTATCTGAATGCGGTACTGGCTTTGCAGGCGGTCTGTCTGGGGCTTTGGGCGTTCTTTTTCGTATTGGTGGGTGTGGGCAGCGCGGCCGACCTGGACATTCTCGAAATAGCCGGCACCAACGTCGATATTATCTGGCTGACGTTTTCGAGCATTATTTTCCTGCTGGGTTATTACGCCATCCACCAGCCCGAAATCTTCAAACTGCCCGACACGCAGCACCTGCCCCTGCTTGAGGAGACCACCGAGCCCGTTCAGGCTGTGGTTGAGGCGGCTGCCGAACCTGCCGACAACGTACCTGTACCTACGGCAACCAGCAAAGCCATCCCACCCGAAGCCACCGAAACCCTGCTGGAATTAAAGCAACAGGTCGATGCGTTTATGCGCCGCCACAAGCCATACACCAACCCCAACCTGACACTAGCAGAACTGGCTCTGCGAATGAAACTGCCCCCCCACGTGCTATCGAAAGTGATCAACGAAGGGTATCAGAAGAATTTTTTCGACTTCATTAACCAATTACGGATCGACGAACTGAAGACCCGGCTCAACGACCCCCGCTTCCGGTCCTACACGTTGCTAAGCATGGCCTTTGAAGTGGGCTTCAATTCGAAGACGGCCTTTAATCGATCGTTCAAGAAATTAACCAATCAGACGCCCAGCGAATACATGCATACCCATCCCGGCGGCGTTACCATAGTTGAAGAATAGACCACAAATCGCTCTTTCCGTGGAGGAACGGTGTTCCATATTCTTAAAACGGAACATAGTATTTTTTACACAACAAATTGACTATCAACACCCTATAACTAGATAAAAACATCAGCTGATATGAATAGCAGTCTGGTATAATCTGGCACGACTGGCCAGTTAGGGAATGGTAATTTTGTTAGATAAAGTTGGCTCAACCTATAGACGAGGTTCAACTTCTCAGTCCAATCTAACAATTAATAGTTCATTTCATGAATAACCTCTCTATCAGAAGGTTTTCATCAGCAGTACTGCTCAACGGCCTGAAGTCGGTGATTGCCTTGTTGCTGCTGGTGTTTTCGGGGATGCATCCGGCCCTTGCACAGGACCAGACCATCACCGGTACAGTTGTCGAAACCGATGGTACACCGCTGCCCGGCGTAACGGTAGCCCTCAAAGGCACCACGCGGGGCGCCAACACCGATGCTACGGGTTCGTACCGCATCGTAGCCCCGGCCAATGGCGTGCTGGTCTTCAGTTTTGTCGGTAAAAAACCGCTGGAGATCGCGATCGGCAACAAAACGGTTGTCAATGCAAAGCTGGAAGACGATTCGAAATCGCTTCAGGAAGTGGTCGTAACGGGGTATGGCACGCAGCGCCGTAAGGACCTGACTGGCTCGATCGCGTCGATTTCGGCCGAAGACTTTCAGAAAGGCAATATCGTCGCTCCCGAGCAGCTTATCGCTGGTAAACTCGCGGGTGTGTCGATTACGCCGCCGAGCGGTCAGCCGGGTGGTGGTAGCCAAATCCGAATCCGGGGTGGTTCATCGCTCAACGCCAGCAACGATCCGCTCGTGGTGATCGACAACGTACCTGTCGACAACAGCAACGTATCGGGTGCCGCCAACGCCCTCAGCCTGATCAACCCGAACGATATCGAGACCATGACGGTGCTGAAAGACGCCTCGGCCGCCGCTATCTACGGGTCACGGGCCGCCAACGGCGTTATCCTGATTACGACCAAGCGGGGTCAATCGGGTGCGCCACGGGTTAGCCTCAACCTTCAGGGCTCGGTCTCGCAGATCAGCAAAAAGCTGCCAGTCCTGACGGGTGACCAATACCGCGCCCTACTCAACGACAATTCGGCCGAAGCCAACTTTGCCAACGCCGATCAGCGTAAACTGCTGGGTACCGAAAATACCGACTGGCAGGATCAGATCTATCGCACCAGCTTCAGCAGCGATGACAACATCAGCGTAAGCGGCTCAGCTAAAAATATGCCGTACCGGGTGTCGTATGGGTATTCTACGCAAAACGGGGTGCTAAAAACGTCAAACTTTCAGCGTCACTCTGCGTCACTGAATCTCTCACCTAGGCTACTGAATAATAATCTTCGTATCGACCTGAACGCCAAAGGCTCGATCATCAGCAACCGGTTTGCCGATCAGGGTGCTATTGGTGCTGCCGTAAGCTTCGACCCAACGCAGCCCGTTTATAGCGGCTCCGATCTTTTTGGTGGCTTCAGCGAGTGGGTAACCATTCCCGTTGATGCTTCTGGAGTACCGATTCTGAGTCAGATTCGACCTAACACGCAAGCGACACGCAACCCGTTAGGTTTACTTTATGAAAAAGAAGACCGCAACAAGGTCAATCGCTTCATCGGGAATGCGCAGTTTGACTACAAAATTCCGGTTGTGCCGGGGCTGCGAGCTAACCTGAACCTGGCGCTCGATCTGTCGTCGACCAAAGGCACGATCTTCATTCCAGCCTATGCTGCTTCTAACTACGGTCGTGGATTGGGCCGTCCGGGCGTTACCGGCGACTTGACTAACACGGGCGGTACCAATAACCAGTACAGCCAGACGCGCGATAACAAAACGCTGGAGTTCTACCTGAACTACGCCCGTGATCTGAAAGACATTCGCAGCCGGTTCGACCTGACGGGTGGTTACTCGTACCAGGATTTTATCCGCGATACGCCAACGTACCCAGACAATCTGGCCAACGGGCAGCAATACAACCCCGCTGGCGTTCCCGGCTATACGCAGTACACGCTGCTGGGCTTCTTTGGTCGCCTTAACTACACGCTCAACGAAAAGTATGTGCTGACGGCCACGCTGCGTCGCGATGGCACCTCGCGTTTCGGTCCGGATGCGCGCTGGGGCTGGTTCCCATCAGTAGGTGCGTCGTGGAGCATCAAGGACGAAGACTTCCTGCGCAACTCGAAAACAATCTCGGCCCTGAAACTGCGCCTCGGTTACGGCGTAACGGGTCAGCAGGACATTTCGAACCTGACCAACGACTACGCGTACCTGCCGCGCTACACCATCTCGGACCCCACGGCACAGTATCAGTTTGGTAACACGTTTGTGCGCACGCTGCGGGCCGAGGGCTACGACGCCAACCTGAAATGGGAAGAGACTCAGTCGATCAACGCCGCCATCGATTACGCGCTGTTCAACGGCCGTATCTCGGGTAGTATCGACTTCTACGAGAAGAAGACGAAAGACCTGCTGGCTGTTGTGCCGGTACCGGCTGGCTCAAACCTGACCAACCAGATTCTGACCAACGTGGGGAACCTGCAAAACCGGGGTGTCGAATTCCTCATCAACACCACGCCGATTCAGCGCGAAGGGCTCTCGCTCGATGTAGGCTTCAACATTACGTATAACGAGAACAAGATCACTAACCTGTCGCGCGTTCCTGACCCGAACAACCCGGGTATTCTGGTAGGCGGCATCGAAGGTGGTACGGGCAATACCATCCAGATTCAGTCGGTTGGCTACCCGACCAACTCATTCTACGTCAATCAGCAGGTGTATAACTCGGCCGGCAAGCCTATCGAGGGGGTCTATGTCGACCAGAACAACGACGGACAGATCAACATCAACGACCGGTACCGCTATCAATCGGCCAACCCCAAAACGTTCATGGGCTTGACGTCGCAACTGACGGCGGGCCGATTCACGGCGGGTTTTGTGCTGCGGAGCAACCTGGGCAACTATGTGTATAACAATGTACGGTCTAACAAAGGCACGTACCAAAGTCTGGTTAATTCGCTTGGCTTCCTGTCGAACGGGTCGTCGAACCTGCTCGACACGCGTTTCCGCAATCAGCAGTTCTTCTCGGATTATTACGTAGAGAATGCCTCGTTCCTGCGTATGGATAACCTGACGTTTGGCTACAACCTCGGCCGGGCCGGTCTTGTGCGCAACCTGCGCCTGAATGCTACTATTCAGAACGTATTCGTGATCACGAAGTACACAGGCCTCGATCCTGAGATTGCCGGGGGTATCGATAACAATTTCTATCCCCGCCCCCGCACGGCATCGCTTGGTATCAACCTCGATTTCTAAACATTACCTCACCCCCGGCCCCTCTCCTCAACATGAGGAGAGGGGGGCATTCTCAGTAGGCAGACTACTGTAGCGCAACTCCCCTCTCCTTTTTTAAGGAGAGGGGCTGGGGATGAGGTCAACCAACATAACCATGTTTAAGTACACCATAAAAGTAGGCGTGCTGGCAGCCCTGATGGCCACGGCAACCGCTTGCGTGAATGACCTCGACCGGACGCCGAAATACGACGTCACCTCGGCTTCGGTCTACGAACAAGCGAGCAATTACAAATCGGTACTGGCCAAACTCTACGCCATCCTGTCGGTGAGCGGACAGCAGGGACCTTCGGGTAAGCCCGACATTTCGGGCATCGATGAAGGCACGTCGAACTACATGCGACTGCTGTGGAAATTGCAGGAACTGCCGACCGACGAAGCTAAGATTGCCTGGAACGACGCTACGATTCAGGACATCAACAAGATCACCTGGTCGTCGAGCGACGGGTTTGTGACGGCGATGTACAACCGGATTTTCTACATGGTGGCCCTGGCCAACGAGTTTATTCGCGAAACTACCGACGAGAAACTCAGCAGCCGCAACATCAGCGGGCAAGCCGCTACCGATGCCCGCACCTACCGGGCCGAGGCTCGTTTTCTGCGCGCGCTGGCTTACTACCACGCCGTCGATATGTTCGGCAGCGTGCCTTTCGTGACGGAAGCTGATGCACCGGGGGCCTTCCAGCCCCGTCAGGCTACACGGGTTGAGTTGTTCAACTACGTGGAAAGCGAACTGAAAGCGATCGAAGCCGAACTTGCCGCCCCCGGTGGTGCCGAATATGGCCGCGCCGACCGCGCCGCTGCGCAGGCCTTGCTGGCTCGCCTGTACTTGAACGCGCAGGTCTATACCAGCACGGCCCGCTATGCCGACGCTGTTACGTACGCCAAGAAGGTAATCGACGCGGGCAAATATACGCTCGACGCCAATTACGCGAACCTGTTTCTGGCCGATAACAACACCTCGAAAGAGATTATCTTCCCGATTACGTTCGACGGCACACGTACCCAGACCTACGGTGGTATGACCTTCCTGGTACATGCCTCGGTAGGTGGCAGCATGCCGATCAATCAGTTTGGCGTTGATGGAGGCTGGGCCGGTATCCGGTCGACCAAGAACCTCAACGACCTCTTCCCCGACCTGACGGGCACGGCCGACAAACGGTCGATGTTCTATACGGCTGGGCAGGAGCGTGAAATCACCGATCTGGGCAATTTCGCCAATGGCATCGCGGTGACCAAGTACAAGAACATTACCTCGGCAGGTAACGCCGGTTCATCGCTGACCTTCATCGACACCGACTTCCCACTGTTCCGGCTGGGTGAGATGTACCTCATCTACGCCGAGGCTGTATTGCGCGGTGGTACGAGTGGCGATGTAGCTACGGCCGTCAACTACGTAAACCTGCTGCGCGACCGGGCCAAAGCTGCCCGCGTGACGAGCATCAACCTCGATCAGATTTTGCAGGAACGGGGGCGCGAACTGTACTGGGAAGGCCTGCGCCGCTCAGACCTGATCCGCTACGGCCGGTTTACCGATGGAACGTACCTGTGGCCCTGGAAAGGCGGCGTCGCCAATGGCCGCGCGGTTGATGTCAGGTACAACCTGTACCCCATCCCTGCCTCGGATCTGGTTGCCAACCCCAATCTGAAACAGAATACCGGCTACTAATCACGTCTACGGTTGGCGGTTGGCGTTATGTCGACAGCCAACCGTAGATCATTAAACGAAACGAACTATGTTTACATCAATACAAAAGATAGCCCTTTTTGGCCTAGCCCTGGGGCTGCTGACGGCCTGCCAGAAAGATGGTGAGCAGCCTGTTCTGCCCGATACGCCGAGTGCCACCATTACGGCCACTCCTAGCTCGATGACGGTTGCCCCCGATCGCACAAACCTGACGGGTACCGCCCTGACAGTGCGCTGGAACGCGGTAAATTACGGGGTAACTGTTCCCGTTCGCCATGTGGTTCAGTTCGATAAGAAAGGGGGTAACTTCGCGGCTCCGGCCGAGATTTCAGCTGCTAACAGCACCAGCGTAGCCATTAGCAGCGCTGACATGAACAAAGCGCTGGTGCAGTTGGGCATTGCCCCCGGCACCACGGGGCAGGTCGATGCGCGCGTAAAGTCAGAAATCGTCACCATCCCGGATCGGGCCAATGTGAAGGCGTCTTACTCGCCTACCCTGACGCTGACGGGCACAGCATTCACCAACACCACGTACCTGTACGTACCTGGCGACTACCAGGGTTGGGCGCCTGACAAAGCACCCCGGCTGACCTCGCCCAACGGCGACGGTGTGTATGAAGGGTATGTGTATTTCTCGAAAGCCTCGCCGTTCAAACTGACGTCTGATCCCGACTGGAACCATACCAATTATGGCACGGGCGGCACAGGCAAACTATCGACTACGGGCGACAACCTGACCATAACCGAGGCGGGTTACTACCGTATCGAAGTTGACCAGAACAAACTCACCTGGAAAGCTACCAAAACGCAGTGGGGCGTCATTGGTGCCGCAACGCCAAAAGGCTGGGATGCCAGCACGCCGATGACGTTCGACCCGACGGCCAACACCTGGAAAGTGGATGTTGCGCTGAAAGCGGATGAACTCAAATTCCGGGCTAACGACGCCTGGGACATTAACATAGGTGACGACAAAGCTGATGGTATCCTGGAGTATAATGGTGCCAACATCAAGGTTGCAACAGCGGGGACCTATACGCTGACGCTCAACCTCAATGAGTACGGTAAATACACGTACACGTTGACCAAGAAGTAACCGACCTTTATTACTAACCTATGCTGCCAAAGCTCGCCGGGCGTATTGCTCGGCGGGCTTTTTTTATTCGATCTATTTAGCCTAAGTAATGCCGTAAAGCGGGTTGGGTACGTCTGGGTACGTGTCTTAGGTTGTGTCAGGTACGTTAGCTTGGGGGAACTGGCACGCCTATCTTTGTAGTATGGCTCTCCCCTCCTATGCCGCCCGCGTCCGCGACGGTTTGAACTTCGCCAGCAAATTAACGCCCCGGCGTATGGCCAATGCCCTGCGCGTACTTAGCAGTTTCTATGCCTCCCGGCGAAGTGGCCTGCCCGAGCAGCGCGGCCTGCCGGTATCGCTGTCGGTGGAGCCAACGACGTCGTGCAACCTACGCTGTCCGGAATGTCCCAGCGGGCTTCGGTCGTTTACCCGGCCAACGGGCATGCTGGGCGATGCGCTCTTCAAACGCACGATTGATGAATTGCACGATACCCTACTGTACCTGATTTTCTATTTTCAGGGGGAGCCCTACCTGCACCCGCAGTTTCTGGAACTGGTACGCTACGCCGCCGACCGGAAGATCTACACGGCCACCAGTACCAACGCCCACTACCTCACCGACGACAACGCCCGCAAAACGATCGAATCGGGTTTGGACCGGCTCATTATCTCTATCGACGGCACCACGCAGGACGTTTATGAACAGTATCGGGTGGGGGGTAAACTGGAAAAGGTACTCGAAGGCACCCGCAACCTGATGCGCTGGAAACGCGAACTGAAATCACGTACGCCGCATGTGATCTTCCAGTTTCTGGTGGTGCGGCCCAACGAGCACCAGATTGCCGAGGTACATGCGCTGGCTCGCGAACTAGGTGTCGATGAGGTGAAGCTCAAGACAGCCCAGATTTACGATTACGAACACGGCTCCGACCTGATGCCCACCCTCGAGCGGTATAGCCGCTACGCGCAAAAGCCCGACGGTACGTTTGGCATCAAAAACGCCCTACTCGACCATTGCTGGCGGATGTGGCACTCGTGCGTGATGACGTGGGATGGCCGCATTGTGCCCTGCTGCTTTGATAAAGACGCCGACCACCAGCTGGGTACGTTGCAGGAATACAGTTTCCACGACGTCTGGTTCAGCGAGGCTTACCGTCGCTTTCGCCAGACGCTCATTCAAAGCCGCGCCGAAATCGAGATGTGCCGCAACTGCACCGAAGGCGCGAAAGTCTGGGCGTAAAAAGGCCTTCGGCGTCATTGATGGTCATTTATTGTTTTTTTACAACGAATGACTATGAATGACCATCAATGACGCCGAAGGCCAATGACTGCGAAGCGCTTAATACCCCGGATTCTGGGTTAATGTTGCCTGATCCCCCTTCTTGCTGTTCAGAATTTCCTGAATCGGTATGGGGAAGTACTCGTGCTTGCCTTTTACGAACGTTACCCCTTTCAGGTAGGAACGCTTGCTGGCTTCACCAGCGTAGTAGGCGTTCAACGTCTGATCGGCAATACCCCAGCGCACGAGGTCGAACCGGCGGTGGCCCTCCATCGCAAACTCCAGCCGCTGCTCAAACTGCACGGCCTTACGCGCCGTGGCTTTGTCGGTCCAGGGCGTGTCATACGTTTTGATGACGTAGTTGGCAGCCGCTTTACCATCAGTCGTTTTTACGAACCCATCGGGGTTAGCAGCACGCTGCCGAATCTGGTTGACGTAGGCACGCGCTTTGTTCAGATCGCCGACTTCCACCTCAACCTCAGCCAGCCAGAGGAGTACGTGGCTGTAGCGGATCATCCGATAGTTGTTGGCGTTGAGACGGGCGTTACCAGCAAAGGTGTTGGTACCCACATCCGACCGATACATCACGTGCTTTTTCGGTGAATACGGACCACCATAGGCCTGATCGCGTACGTAGGCTTTGCCAGGGTGAACACCCCAGTCGAGGTACGGAACACCCCGGCGGCCAACCGTCCAGTCGAGTCGGGGGTCAACCGGGCCGGCGTAAGGCGTGAAGGGCGCGGTCGATTCGATATTCTGATCACTGGTTACGTCACTGGCATTGAATGTATCGAGCAGCGGCAGGCCGTTTTCGTTGGTCTTAAACGCATTGACCAGGTTTTGCGACGGCTGGAAAAAGCCGCAGCATGTGGTCACACCCCCACCGCCGTAGGGGTAGTTCAGCGTCGAGCCAGCGTTGCCGTTTTCCCCACCCGACGCGCCGTCGTTGACTGAATACTGCACCTCGAAAATCGACTCGGCGTTGTTGTTGGTGACCGCCTTGAAATTATCGTGGTAGCGATCCATCAGCTTATACTGGCCGCTGGCTACAATGGCTTCCAGCAACGGTTTGGCGTCGGCGGGCTTCTGCTGAAATAGATACGCTTTGGCCAGTGTTGCCGCTGCCGCCCACTTCGAGGCCCGGCCCACCTGCGTCTGCTTCGCGGGCAGCGCGTCGTAGGCGGCTTTCAGATCGGCCACAACGTTGGGCCAGATGTCGGCCGTGTTGGGTAGTTTCGTGCTTTCCAGATCGTTCGGATTGTATGTTTTTTCGTCGATGTACGGCACCTTGTTGAACATCTTCAGCAGTTCAAAGTGGTAGTGCCCGCGGAGAAACCTCGACTCGGCAACGAGTTGCTGCCGCTCGGCATCGGTCAGGTCGGTCGCTGTGGGCAGGGCTTGCAATACGTCGTTGGCCCGGGCGATGCCGTCGTACATCCCCCGCCATTTCCCCCGGAAATAGATGTTATCCGATTGAATCTGATGCTGTTCGATGAGCGAAATCGCCGGTTGGTCACCAGCAATTGTCCCTTTATAAGCATCATCGGAAGCCACACTGCCATACACCCAGTTGTCGGCCCCCGCCTGATACGACCGGTAAGCTCCTTCGGGCGTGGCCCAGCCGTCGAGCAGCGAGTAGGCACCAATCAGCAGGGCATTGACGCCCGCCTTGTTTTGTAGCGTGGTTACCGCCAGCGCGGCTTTCGGCTGCACATCCAGAAACTGATCGGAGCAGGCCGTTGCCATGGTGAGGCAAAAAACGGAAAGAAGTATTTTTTTCATGATCGTTTGACGAATTAGAAGCTCAGATTCAGGCCAACCAGGATTGTTTTGGCGACCGGATACGATCCGCCATCGACACCAATCTGCCGGTCGTTCCCAGCCGAGTAGCTACGCAGGTTGATTTCCGGGTCCATACCCGAATAGTTCGTGATCGTGAACAGGTTCTGACCCTGCACATAGACGGATGCCGACCCCATGCGTAGTCGCGACAGCAGCGTCTGCGGCAGGCTATAAGTCAGCTGTACGTTTTTCATCCGGAAGTACGAGCCGCTTTCCAGGTAATAGGTCGACGGCTGAATGCTAACCTGATCCGATGAACGGAGCTGTGGCAGCACGGCATCGGTGCTGCCCGGACGCCACGACTGGTAGAGCATGCGCGTGCTACGGTTGCCAGCAAACGTGGGGAAATCGGTCCAGTACTTCACATAGTTGAAGATCTGGTTGCCCTGCACGCCCTGCCCGAAGATGGTGAGCCCGAAGTTGCGGTAGTTCAGGCTCACGTTCAGACCATAGTTGAAGTTGGGGTGCGGGTTGCCGATAATGCCCTGATCTTTTGTATTGATGACCCCATCGCCATTTACGTCGCGAAACTTGAACCGGCCCGCCACGTTTTCGGTGGCGGCGTTGCCAAACTGCACCGGGTGCGCTTTGGCTTCTTCATCGCTCTGGAAAATCCCGTCGATGGTGTAGCCGTAGAACGACGAGATGGGATAGCCTTGCTGCGTCACCACGAAGTTCTGAATCCGTTCGTCGTTGATACCGAAATACTGGGTACCGGGGTCACCCGTGGTCTTCGTTACCACGTTGCGGTACGTACCCAGGTTAGCCGACACGTTGTAGGTCAGGCCCGTTGTCCCTACTTTATCGCCGTAACCGATCATCAGGTCAACACCCCGGTTACGCATCGAACCAATGTTCTGGAACGGGTTCACCGCCACACCCTGCGTGAGTGGAGCCGACACGGGAAAAAGCATATCGGTGGTGGTACGGGTGTACCAGTCGAAGCCCACATTCAGGCGATTGCGGAACAGTAGGGCGTCGAAGCCAATGTTCAGGCTGGTAGTCGTTTCCCACTTGGCGCGTGCGTTACCAAACTGCGTCAGTTCGTAGCCCGGCACGGCCGACGTGCGCGATCCGTTGATGTCGTAAAACGAGGTGATCGGGTTGGTGCTGAACTGGGTGAATGAGTTGTAGTTACCAATCTCCTGGTTGCCCGTTTGCCCGTAGCCAGCCCGTACCTTGAAATCGTCGATCATAGTCAGCGGCCGCATGAAGGCTTCTTTCGACAGTCGCCAGCCTACGCTGGCCGCCGGGAAGACCGCTGAGCGAAACTCCGGCGAAAACCGCGACGACCGGTCGCGGCGCACGGTCAGGTCGAGCAGGTATTTGTCGTCGAGGCCGTAGTTGAACTTGGCAAATTCAGAAGCCAGCCGCCAGTTCGACGCGCCACCGTTGTTGGTCTGCACGCCCGTACCGGCACTGAGGTAGCGGTTATCCAGATCGTCGATGGCGAAGTTGGTCCGGCTGGCGTCGAAGAACTCGAAATAGCTCTTGATGGCTTCCGTACCAGCAATGATGTTGAACCGGTGCCGGTCGCCAATGCTCGTATTATAGGTCAGCGTGTTATACCAGGTCCAGGTCCATTCGTAGTTGTTGCTGGTTTGCAGGCTGTTTGAGCCCCGCGCTTCGGCCGCTTCAATGTTGCGGATGGTGTAGTTGCGGTAATTAAAGAGGTTATAGTCAATACCGAAGCTGGTCCGGGCGGTCAGGTTAGGCAGAATGTCAACTTCAGCGTAGGCATTCCCGAACAACCGCACTTCTTTCTGCACGTTGTCTTTGTTGCGGTACAGCTCCGACATCGGGTTGAACGCATTGTCCAGATCGCCCCCCCGCGTACCCGCGAAGTTGCCCGCTACGTCATATACCGGAATGATAGGCTGAATACGGTAAGCAAACGAAATGGGGTTGCTTTCGGCGTTATTGCCATTCGGCTGCCCGATCCGCTCGCCGAATGAGGCCTGGAAGTTCTGTCCGACACGTACCCGCTTGTTTACATTGAACTCCGTGTTGGCCCGCAACGAGTACCGTTTGTAGCTCGTGTATTTCATGATCCCGTCCTGATCGAAATAGTTGAGCGACATGGCGTAGCGACCACCTTCATTGCCCCCAGACACCCCTAGCTGATGATTCTGAATGGGAGCCGGGTTGAAGATTTCTTCCAGCCAGTTGGTACCGGTCTTGTTGGCCGGCGTGATCAACAAAAACTTCGATGAGTTGATGTCATTGTTGTAGTTTACGTAGGTGCCGTCCGGGTTGCGGGCAACGCGTGGATCGGAAGCCGAGGCACCGCTGGGCAGGATGAAGTCCGGGATAAGGGGCGTTGGGCCATTGCCGAACTGCGAGTGGCTGGGGTTGCCATTGGCCGCCACCACGCCCGAGTTTTTGCGGGCTTCCCAGGTCAGCTGCGCATACTCGTTGGTGTTAAGCATATCGAGCAGTTTGCCGTGACGCTGAACGCCATAATAGGCATCGTAGGTGAACTTAGGCTTACCAGCCTTTCCTTTCTTGGTAGTGATGATCACCACCCCATTACCAGCCCGCGAACCGTATATCGAGGCCGCCGAGGCATCTTTCAGTACCTGTAGACTTTCTACGTCGTTCAGGTTCAGCGTGTTCAGGTTACCTTTTGTCGGAACTCCGTCGATGACGTACAGCGGTGAGTTGTCGTTGATCGTACCGAAGCCCCGAATACGAACCATTACGCCACCGCCCGGTGCGTTTTCATTGCCAACCGTCACCCCGGCAACCCGCCCCTGAAGTGCCTGCCCTACATTGGTGGCGGGCACCGACAGTAGTTGCTTGGTATCTACCGTTGCTACAGCCCCGGTGATGTCTCGTTTCGACTGAGCTCCATAACCTGTTACGACAACTTCATTCAGGTTTCGGATATCAGATTCGAGCGTGATATTCACCTCCGTCCGGTTACCGATGGTTATTTCCTGCGACGTAAAGCCGATGGCTGAAAACACCAGCACGTCCCGGTTGGTGGGTACGTTCAGCGTAAACTTTCCGTCGGCGTCGGTAGTGACGCCCGTGGCTGTTCCTTTTACGACGACGTTGACGCCAGGAATGGCTGCGTTACCGGTTTCGGTAACACGACCTGTAATTCGACGGTCCTGTGCCTGGCTGAGGAAACTCAGACACATGAACCATCCTACTAACAGCCATTGAAGGCTGCGTACCACAGTCTGGTAACGATGCTGCATGGTATAGGATTTGTTAGTTTGACAAATAACCCTTAGAGGGTTCCTGCAAAATGCATCGTAACATAGCCAATATTAGCTTAGACTAAGTCAATTATTTATCAAGATAATAATGCTTGTTCTGATGAAAAAGAACCCGCATACAAGCATTTTTACGTAGACTTTATTCGTTTACAGCGGTTTATAGTTACTTCTAAGTAGGTACGCCCAACCAGTTTATTTTCGGAATTTGCGGAAGGATTGTACCATGTGTAAGGCGGAGGTACGTCCGAGTAGCAATAAGTAATTTCCGGTTAACAAAAATTGGTCACCCTTTTGCCGAATGATACCAGCGTCAAACGCCATTTTATTATAGTCATCTTTACTGGCTCGAAACGACGTGGCCCACGTTGCTGTAATATCGGCTTCCACGGGTTTACCGTGAACGACCAGTTGATCATCGATCGGATCGTTGACCCGGCGAACGTCGCGCATGAACTGCTGGGCAAACTGCACAATCGCTGGTGTAAGCAGGCCGTTCCTGAAATGAATCAGTTGGTGTTGTACCGACATGATCTGGATCAGGCGGGGTGTGGGCGTGCAAATGGCAAAGGCATACCGGCGCAGAAAGAATAATCGCCCCAGGGTTTGCTGCATATAAAATCGGCTCATTCGGTAGCTTAGCCCCCGACCAGCCAACTGGTTATCCTGAAATGCCAGTCCTCCAAAGACGAACGGAATTTTTCCTTTAAAAAAGGGCGTCTGTATACGGTATAGATTGTACGTTTGAAAACCCAGCAACTGCCCGTCGCGATGCGCCATAACAATCGTAGGCGAATGAGCCAGGTGTACGTTTTGCAGGTAGGCCCCATCAACTGCAAAGCCGGCCTGTTGCATGAGGGTCTGGAGCGCCCCGATTTGCGTGGGCGATAACTCGTCGGCTGAGGTTAAGGTAATTTGCAACACGGCCAGAAATAAGTAACCGCAGGTCTGAATTAGGTCAGCCTGCGGTTAACGAATTACTGAAAAATGTGTGTTCGTGAGCGTGCCATTTATTAAATGGCAAACCTATCATTTTGACCTACTTCATGTTATGATACACCATCTGCACATCGTCATCTTCTTCGATGCGCTCGATGAGCTTCTCAACGTCGGCAACCTGTTCGTCGGTTAACTCTTTATAGTCGGTAGGAATCCGCTCAAACTCGGCCCCTTTTAGCTCGTAACCAGCTTCTTCGAGGTGTTTTTGGAGCGCGCCGAAGGCTGTAAAATCGCCATAGATCACGATCTGATTGGCTTCTTCGTCAAACTCCAGTTCGTCGGCGCCAAAGTCGATCAGCTCCAGTTCCAGTTCGTCCATATCGACGCCCTCGGCCGTAATCCGGAACACCGATTTGCGGGTGAACATAAAATCGAGCATCCCCTGCGTACCCAGGCTACCGCCCAGCTTGTTGAAATAGCTGCGGATGTTGGCTACGGTACGATTGAGGTTGTCGGTAGCGGTTTCGATCACGATGCCCACACCATGCGGTGCGTAGCCTTCGTAGACGATCTCTTTGTAGTCTTCCTGCTCTTTCGACGATGCTTTCTTGATCGCCCGCTCCACGTTCTCCTTCGGCATGTTGGCCGCTTTGGCGTTCTGAATCACCGCGCGGAGCCGTCCGTTGGTGTCGGGGTCGGGGCCAGCTGCTTTTACAGCAATCACAATGTCTTTACCAATACGGGTGAAGGTTTTGGCCATCTGCCCCCACCGCTTCATTTTTCGGGCTTTCCGGTATTCAAATGCGCGTCCCATTTTTCAAACAGGTTCAAGGTCTAAAGTTCAATGTCCAAAGGTATCGCCAATTGCTTCGTTGCGCACGTTGAACCTTGGCCTTTGAACTTTAAACCAGCTCTTATATAGTTTCAACTGTTGCTAGTTCAGGTACGTCCACCATGCCGCGCGTCAGGTCTTCGAAGGTGTCACGCCGACGGATGAGGTGGGCCTCGCCGTCCAGCACGAGCACTTCGGCCGGCCGTTCGCGGAGGTTGTAGTTAGAGGCCATGCTGTATCCGTAAGCACCCGCATTTTCGATGGAGAGCACGTCGCCCATACGTACCTGCGGCAGCATCCGGTCTGTAGCGAAGGTGTCGGTTTCGCAGATATAGCCAACTACGTCGTAAAGCGTAGGCGCGCCGTCGGGGTTCGATACGTTCACGATGTCGTGCCAGGCGTCGTACATCATGGGCCGAATGAGGTGGTTCAAACCCGAATCGACCTGTACGAAGGTACGTGTGGGGTTCTGTTTCACCACGTTTACCCCTACGAGCAAATGCCCGGCTTCGCTGACGAGGAATTTACCCGGCTCAAACCAAAGTTCGAGCTCGCGACCATACCGATCGCAGAACGCCCCGAACGCCGCCGACACTTTGGCGCCGAGATCGGCCATATCGGTCACGTAATCGCCTTCGCGGTAAGCCACTTTGAAGCCGCTGCCAAAATCGATAAATTGCAGATCAGGGAAATCGGCAGCCATCTCGAACAGCACATTAGCCCCGCTCAGGAACGTGTGAGCATCTTTGAAATCGGAGCCGGTGTGCACGTGCAGCCCAACGATATTGAGCGCATACTGGCTCACCAGCCCGACGATCTGCTGGCGGTAGTCATTCGGAATACCAAATTTCGAGTTAGCGTGCCCCGTCTGGATTTTGATATTGCCGCCATCGGCTACGCTGGGGTTAATGCGCAGGCAGAGGGAAACGGTTGAGCCGTAGACTTGACCGATCTGCTCCAGCAACGGCAGGCTGTCGACGTTGATTCGCAGCCCCATGTCGATGGCACGCTGAATTTCCGCCCACGAGTTCCCGCTGGGAGTGTACATAATCTGGCTGGGTACGTACCCAGCCAGCATCGCCAGCCGAGCCTCATTGACCGACACTACGTCGACATCAACCCCCTGCATCCGCATCAGCTTCAGAATCGACAGGTTAGTCAGGGCCTTGGCGGCGTATTTTATCTTAAGGTTTACGCCCTGGAATGACGAGCGAAACAACTCGATTTTCTCACTGATTTTTGCCGCGTCGTACACGTAGAGCGGCAGGCCAAACTCCTGAGCAATGGCTAGCGTATGGAGACCCTGAATCTGATAAGGTGATTGCTGTTGCGAATGCATGATAAACCGAAAACAGGCCGCAAATATACGCAGTTTCGCCGTACAGATGCTTGCTGTCTGCGGGTGGTCAGTTTCCCTTTTGTGCCTGTACAGGGGCAGTAGGGGCCGTATTGTAACGCAGCTTGTTCAGGTAAAACACATCGCGCGGCAGACGATTGCTGCCACGGGGCGGAATGATTTTCTGATAGCCCGTGGCCACAAAATGAGGTCCGTACCACGCCTGTACGGCATCTTCGGCGCTCGACAATACTTTTTCTGTATCCAGGCCAGTCTGCATTTTTATCGGCTCGTCGGCACGCAATACCGAGTCGCGCTCAATGAGTTGCGTGGTAATCTGGGCGTCTTTCGTGTAGGCCAGCACCACCTGCTCGTCATTCGACAGCACTTGCACTTTCTGGCTCAGCGCGATGTCGGTTAATTCCTTGATGGGCAGGCAATTATCCCAGACCAGATTCCCCTGCCGGTCAAATTCGCAGATAAACGCATGCGTATACTGGTAGCCCACCGATGACCGGTCGATGGCTGGGCGGGGCGTGTACGAATAGAAGGGAGCCGCACTGCTCATCGAGTTCAGCAGGAGATTCCGGTTGTAGAACATCGATGAAGGCGAACTCTTGTATTGTGGGAAATAGACCTCCGCCGCTACCCGTAGCCCCGTGGGCGTCGGCATCAGCTCGTGCACCAGCAGCCGGTAATGAAATTTGTAATCTTTACCCAACTGTCGGCGTTTCAGCACACGCGCCAATAGCTTTTGCTGCCGCTTCGGGTTCATGTAATTAAAGAAATTCTTCAGCTTCGAGAAGTCGAAGTAGCGGATCGCCTCGCCCCGGTCGGTCCTGACGGTCATCTTCCCGGTTTCATTGTGGTAAATACGGGTGATGTAAATTCCCTGCGAATAGGGCGTACAATCGGCGGAGTAGTTGCCCACCAACAGCGATTCGTCGGCGCTGATCGGCAGAATTTTCCCGGTAATCAGGCTTTGTTGCAATCCATCATACTCGATGATCCGAAGCGGCTTCCCGTCAGGCGAATACGAGCGGACGGCAAACTGACAGCGTTTTTTAGGCGAATGCGTCAGTACGTGCACTTCCTGCCGAAACGGATCGACTTCCATGCTGCCCAACTCCATATGGTTGACGTACAGCCCCTGGAAAATCCGGAAACTCCGGTCAAACAACGAGAACGCCATCACCACCGGCCGCGACCGGTAATAACCCGACAGATAAGCCACGTTGCCCATCACCTTAAACTGACTGATATCCAGCCCGGACGGCATTTGCCCGTCGTAAAACTCGATCGCGCCATCTTCCAGATTCAGGCGCATGACCGCAATCTTCTCGGAATTGGGCTGGCTATAGAGGTGAAACAAATACTGCTCATTGTCGAAGGTTTGCATGGGCACATATTTGTCAGGCAGTTTAAACTCAAACGCCCAGCGGGTGGCCAGCGCGGTATCGATTCGGATGAACCGGAACTGATGCGGCTGTCGCGAATAGTCATCGACACGGTGGTAGGCCACTAGCCCGCCGCGCTCACCGAGGGGCAGCAGGGCATATTTTTCGGTCCACGTTGGCGTGACGGGCAACTCCAGCCGCGTGGTGTGGGTGAGTTGCGCCAGAGCGGGCCATCCGCAGGCGATAAGTAAGATGGTTAACAGAGAACGCATGCAGTCGTAGGCATTGGCCCATAACCCGAAGCTACATCTTGCCCGCCAATTGCCCAAATCTGGCCGCATTTCGTACTTTTGCGGCCTATTGCCCCCACCCTGATGGGCGTAATCAACACATGGATTTACAAGTCGCGCTTAGTACTGCCATTCAGCAAGCCATTCAGGCCGTTTACGACACAACGGTCGATGATATTCCCCTACAACCCACCAAGAAAGAGTTTGAAGGCACCTACACCTTCGTTACGTTCGGGCTTACGAAAGCCCTGCGCAAGCCCCCCGTGGCCATCGGGCAGGCCCTTGGCGAGTGGTTGCAGCAGCACAGCCCGCTGGTGAGTGGTTTCAATGTGGTGCAGGGATTCCTGAACATCAGCCTCTCCGACGCGGCCTACATTCAGTCGCTGAACGGCATTGCCGCCACGCCCAACTTCGGCACGGCACCCGCCACGAGCGAACCGGGAGCGGGCAACCGGGTACTGGTCGAGTTTTCGTCACCCAACACCAATAAGCCGCTGCACCTGGGCCACCTGCGCAACAACTTCCTGGGTGATTCGGTGAGCCGGATTCTCGCCGCCAATGGTTACGACGTCACCAAGGCGTGTCTGGTCAATGACCGGGGCATTCACATCTGTAAGTCGATGCTGGCGTATCAGAAGTTTGGGCAACAGGCCGACGGTACGTTCGAGACACCCGAATCGTCGGGCCTCAAAGGCGATAAGCTGATCGGGAAATATTACGTGCTGTTCGATAAAGCCTACAAAGCCGAAGTAGGTACGTTGGTGGCTGGTGGCATGGCGCAGGAGGTTGCCGAAAAACAGGCCCCTCTGATGCAGGAAGCGCAGGCGATGTTGCGGAAGTGGGAACAGGGCGATGCCGAGACGGTTGCGTTGTGGTCGCAGATGAACAGTTGGGTGTATGCCGGTTTTGCCGAAACGTACAAAAAGATTGGCGTCAGCTTCGACAAGACCTATTACGAATCCGACACGTACCTGCTGGGTAAAGATGTCGTTGACGAAGGCCTGCAAAAGGGAGTTTTCTACCAGAAAGACGATAAATCGGTCTGGATCGACCTCACCGACGAGGGACTGGATCAGAAGCTTGTTTTGCGTGGCGATGGCACCTCGGTTTATATCACGCAGGATCTGGGCACCACCGACCTTAAGTTCAACGACTTCCACTCGAACCGCTCCATTTGGGTAGTGGGTAACGAGCAGGATTACCACTTCAAGGTGCTATTCGCCATCATGAAACGGCTCGGTCGGCCCTACGCCGAAGGTTGTTATCACCTTAGCTACGGCATGGTTGATCTGCCATCGGGTAAAATGAAGTCGCGCGAGGGTACGGTTGTCGATGCCGACGATCTGGTGGCCGAAGTGGCGCAGGTGGCGGCCGAAGCCGCCGATCAGGCCGCGAAAGGCAAGCTCGATGAGTTTACTGAAGCCGAAAAGCAGGCCCTCTTCCACATGATCGGGCTGGGCGCGCTGAAGTATTACCTGTTGAAAGTTGACCCGCAGAAACGCATGCTCTTCAACCCCGAAGAGTCGGTGGATGTGCATGGGCACACGGGGCCGTTTATCCAGTACACCCACGCCCGGATTCGGTCGGTGTTGCGAAAAGCCGAAGAGGCCGGTCTGGCAACGACCGGCGCCGTCGACGAAGCTGCCGCGCCGCTGCACGAAACCGAGCAAGACGTGATCGTGCTGCTGGGGCAATATCCGTTGCGCGTGCGGGAGGCCGGCACCAACTATGCCCCCTCCTACATTGCTCAGTACGTCTATGATTTGGCCAAAGCCTACAACCGGCTGTTTGCCGAGGTGTCGATCCTGTCGGAGCCGGATCCGGTCAAGACCCATTTCCGACTGCTTCTATCGGCCAAAGTAGCCGAAACCATCCGTCACGGCATGGGGTTATTAGGCATCGACGTACCTGAGAAAATGTAACGTTGTGGTTGACGTTTGGCGTTTTCAGGCCGACGTTGTGCTTCGATTTAGCTATTCCGTTCACTGTCTGTACAAAGTCAAACCCCAAACGCCCGATGCGTCGCTCAACAAAATTCACCCTGGCAGCCGCGGCTGTCGTTATTCTCATCAGCACTATGTCCTTTTCGCGCCTCATCAAACACGTTTTCAGTGACAAAGAGGAAGCCCTGTCGGCCCCGGCTACGCTGGAAGCCGCTCCGGCCAAATCGCTCTACGATTTTACGGTAAACAGCCTTTCGGGGCAGCCGGTCGCGCTGAGCCAGTATAAAGGCAAGAAAGTGGTTATCATGAATACGGCCTCGAAGTGTGGGTACACCCCACAATATGCCGACTGGGAAGCGTTTTACGAAGCGAACAAAGACAAAGTGGTCGTACTGGGTTTTCCGGCTAACAACTTTGCCAATCAGGAGTCGGGTAGCAATGAAGAGATTGCCTCGTTCTGCCAGAAGAATTACGGCGTGACGTTCCCGATGTTTGAGAAAGTCGACGTGGTGGGTACCAATCAGGCCCCGCTCTATAAATGGCTGACGACCAAATCGCTGAACGGCTGGAACGAGCAGGCCCCCGGTTGGAATTTCTGCAAGTATGTCGTCGACGAAACGGGCAAACTCACCCATTTCTTTGCCTCGGGCGTCAAACCCAACGATCCGGCTTTCAAAAAAGCAATTGGGATTTAAAAGCAGTTCAACGTTTGATGTTCAACGTCTAAGGTTGCGTCGCCTCTTGTTAGATGCTACCGACCCAACGAAACAACGTTAAACGCTGAACGTTAAACATTGAACAGACCTTGAA
Organism: Fibrella musci; assembly: GCF_041321105.1. Lineage (NCBI taxonomy): Bacteria > Pseudomonadati > Bacteroidota > Cytophagia > Cytophagales > Spirosomataceae > Fibrella > Fibrella musci. The sequence goes on from NZ_JBGGWD010000005.1 coordinate 254,455, forward strand.
AGCTTGGCTGGCGGCGGCTCGACCGCGCACATTGCCGCTGGCGTTGGCCAGCATTATTCTTGGTAGTTTTCTGGCGGCCGCAGCCGGTCGGTTTAGCTGGCTGACGTTTGCGCTCGCAGCCCTGACAACCATCTGCTTACAGGTTCTCTCCAATTTTGCCAACGACTATGGCGATGCCATTTCGGGGAAAGATACGCCCGAGCGCGTTGGTCCCCGGCGAGCCGTAGCCACGGGCGATATTACGAAAGAAGCCATGCGCCGGGCCATGTACCTCTCAGGTACGTTGTCGCTGGTGTCGGGCGTCTGGTTGCTGGTCGAGGCTACCCGGCAGGCTGGTGCGTGGCTGTTCTGGGCTTTTCTGATGCTGGGCCTGCTGTGCATCGGGGCGGCGGTCGCGTATACCAATGGCAAGCGTCCCTACGGCTATGCCGGCTACGGCGACATTGCCGTGTTGCTCTTTTTTGGTTGGGTGGGCGTGCTGGGTACGTTCTTTTTACATACGCAATCGGTGAGTTGGGCGTTGTTACTACCAGCGAGCAGTGTTGGCTTCTTTGCCACGGGTGTTCTGAACATCAACAACATCCGCGATATCGAAACCGACGCCAAAACCGGCAAGAACTCAATTCCGGTCCGGCTAGGTCGGCCGGGAGCCATTCGCTATCACTGGCTGCTGTTAGGATCAGGTATGATTTGTGCAGTGATTTATTCTGTGCTGACCGCAGCCGACGCGACCGACTTTCTGTACCTGCTTGCTTTTCCGCTGTTTGTGCTCAACGGGCGCGCCATTGCACAGCACACCAACCCAGCTGAACTAAATCCCCGACTCGGGCAGCTCGCTATATCGACGCTGCTGTTTGTGATCCTGTTCGGTGTGGGCTTACTTTTATAGATCACGGTGCGCGTATCGGGTACCAAACGGGGACGGATGGTTTTTATCGTAAAAATCTTTCCACCCATTGCGTAAACCTTCGTGTATTTGCGGTTTACCTTATTAAAACCTCAACTTAATAAACTTTGAAACGCTGGATTGCCATTGTGCTCGTAGTCGTGGTCCTGGGGGGCCTCATTGTGTATAACAAAATTCTAAACCCAGCCCCAGGCGCCGGTGGTCCGGGCGGGGGTGGCGGAGGCGGTGCGCCAGCCGCTGGCGGTTCGGCTAAAGGTGGCAAAGGCGGTCCCGGTGGACCGGGCGCTAGCGGCCCCACCAATGTCAATGCCTACGTAGTCGTTCCTAAACTCATCGCCAATGCGGTGGTGGCCACCGGTTCGCTTGTGGCTAATGAGCAGGTCGACATTTACCCGGAAATCGCTGGCCGGATCGTTGAGATGAACATCCGCGAAGGACAGCCCGTCGCTAAGGGAGCGCTGTTGATCAAGATTTACGACGGCGACTTGCAGGCCCAACTCCAGAAGTTTCGGGTGGTGCAGGAAAACGCCCAACGCACCGAAGAACGGAACAAGCAACTGTTGCAGCGCGGTGGTATCAGCCAGCAGGAATATGACATCATCGTCACGAACCTGAAAGGAGCCTTGGCCGACATCGACCTGACAAAAGCCGCCCTGCGCCGCACCGAAATCAGAGCACCCTTCTCGGGGGTTATCGGCATTCGAAATGTGAGCCCCGGCGCGGTCGTCACCCCGCAGACGCTCATCACCCGGCTTCAGCAATTGAATCCCATGAAACTCGACTTTACGGTGCCCGAACGTTACAGCCGCTCGGTCAAGTCGGGCGAGCGGGTGAGCTTTACGCTCGACGGTAGCCAAACCAACTTCACGGGTCAGATTTACGCGGTTGAGCCGGATGTGGACGTGGCCACGCGTAGTCTTCGTATCCGGGCGCGGGTTGCCAACACCAGCCCTGAGTTACGTCCCGGCTCGTTTGCAAAAGTAAATCTTACCTTCCGCGAAGAACGGGCACTCACAATCCCCTCACAAGCGTTACTTCCGCAGACACGCGGTAAGCAAGTGGTGGTGGTTCGCAATGGAAAAGCCACGTTTGTCGATGTACAGACGGGGATTCGGGATAAGAGCAACATCCAGATTACGTCGGGCCTTGCTCCCGGCGATACCGTTGTCACGTCAGGTCTGCTTTTTGTGAAGAAAGACGGCCCGGTTAAAGTGGTCAAAGTCAGCAGCTAACCTTTTACGTTTAAGGTTTGACGTCTGCTGTTTAACGTGGCTCTACCTGACAGCGTAAACGTTAAACAGTAGACGTCAAACCTTGAACCTCAACTTATGAGTCTTTCTTCTCTCTCCTTAAAACGCCCGGTCTTCGCGATGGTGATGTCCATCGTGATTGTGCTGTTTGGGGTTATCGGGTACACCTTCCTGGGGGTACGTGAGTACCCGGCCATCGACCCACCGGTTATCTCGGTCAGGACGAGCTATACCGGCGCCAACCCCGAAATTATTGAGTCGCAGATCACCGAGCCCATCGAAAAGACGCTGAACAGCATCGAGGGTATCCGCACGATCTCGTCCAACTCCGCGCTGGGAAGCAGCAACATCACGGTCGAATTCAACCTCGACACCGACCTGGAACGGGCCGCCAACGACGTGCGCGATAAAGTGTCGCAGGCACAGCGACTGCTTCCGCAGGACATTGACGCGCCGCCCGTGGTAACCAAGGCCGACGCCAACTCGGACCCCATCATTTTCATGCCGATCCAGAGCACGACGCGTAACCCGATGCAATTATCGGACTACGCCGAAAACGTGCTTCAGGAGCGGCTGCAAACCATTCCGGGGGTATCGCAGGTGAATATCTTCGGGTTGAAGCGCTACGCTATGCGGATGTGGATCGACCCAGCCAAGCTGGCGGCTTACCAGATGACGGTGCAGGACATTCAGGCGGCGTTGCAGGCGCAGAACGTTGAACTACCCGGCGGGAAAATCTACGGCAACAATACCGAACTCACGGTAAAATCGGTGGGTCGTCTGACGACCGAAGACGACTTCAACAACCTGATTCTACGCCAGACCAATCAGCAGATCCTGCGTCTGCGCGACGTGGGCTACGCCACGCTGGGGCCAGAAAACGAAGAAACTTCGTCGAAACAGAACGGCGTACAGGGGGTCATTCTCGTACTGATTCCGCAGCCGGGCGCCAACTACGTCGATATTGCCGATGAGTTCTACAAACGCCTGGATCAGATCAAGAAAGACCTGCCGAAAGATTTGATCGTCAGTGTCGGCATCGACCGGAGTACTTTCATCCGCAAGGCCATCGAGGAAGTAGAAGAAACGCTGCTGATCTCGTTCGTGCTGGTGGTATTGGTCATTTACTTCTTCTTCCGCGACTGGCTCATCGCTTTCCGGCCACTGATTGATATCCCGGTTTCGCTGATCGGTGCCTTCTTTATCATGTATGTTGCCGACTTCAGTATCAATATCTTAACACTGTTAGGGATTGTGCTAGCAACGGGCCTCGTGGTCGATGACGGCATTGTGGTTACGGAGAACATCTTCAAAAAGATCGAAAAGGGCATGGAGCCCGAGCGCGCTGCCAAAGAAGGGTCTGAAGAGATTTTCTTCGCGGTAATCGCCACCTCGATTACGCTGGCGATCGTGTTTCTGCCCATCATTTTCCTTCAGGGCTTTGTGGGTCGTCTCTTCCGGGAGTTTGGGATTGTCGTAGCCGGAGCCGTTTTGATTTCAGCCTTCGTATCCCTGACGTTGACGCCCGTACTAAGCGTAAAACTGACGTCCAAAACACACGGTGAGTCCTGGTTTTATCGCAAAACCGAGCCTTTCTTTCAATGGCTCGATACCACGTACCGCAACTCGCTCGGCAGCTTTTTGAAGAAACGCCGCTGGGCCTGGGCCATGATGGTGGCCTGTCTGGCGCTGGTATTTGGACTGGGAGCCACTCTGAAATCAGAGTTAGCCCCGCTGGAAGACCGTGGCCGGATTCGGATTCCCATCACGGCGCCGGAAGGCACAAGCTACGAAGCAATGTCGGGCATTGCCGACCGCGTAACACGGCTGGTGCTCGACTCCATCCCGGAAACCAAGCTGACTTTCAGTGTAGTAGCACCAGGTAATTCAGGAGCGGGGGCTGTCAACTCGGGCTTCGTGTTCGTTAACCTGAAAGACGCCAATGAGCGAACCCGATCGCAACAGCAGATTGTCGACAACCTGACCAAGAACTTTAGGAAGTTTACGGACGCCAAGATGTTCCCCACGCAGGAACAGACCATTTCGACGGGTGGCCGGTCAGGCTCATCATTGCCGGTGCAGTTTGTACTGCAAAACCTGAGTTTTGACAAGCTGCGCGAGAAACTGCCGCAGTTCCTCGAAGAAGCGCAGAAAGATCCGACGTTCCAGAACGTCGACGTCGACCTGAAGTTCAACAAGCCTGAACTCAACATCAGCGTTGACCGCGAGAAAGCGACGGACCTTGGCGTATCGGTGCTCGACGTATCGAATACGCTCCAACTGGCACTCAGCAACCGGCGTCTGGCCTACTTCCTGATGAACGGGAAGCAGTATCAGGTGATTGGGCAGGTTGACCGCGAAAACCGCGATGAACCGACTGATCTGCGCACCTTCTACGTCCGCAACAACCGGCAGGAGCTGATTCCGCTCGACAACGTGGTCCGGTTCAATGAAGTGAGCAGCCCGCCGCAGGTATATCACTATAACCGTTTCAAATCGGCAACGGTATCGGCGGGCCTTGCGCCGGGCAAGACTGTCGGTGATGGCGTAGCAGCCATGCAGGCGATTGCCGCCCGCGTGCTCGACCCCACTTTCCAGACGTCCCTGACAGGTTCGTCGCGTGACTTCTCGGAAAGCTCATCGAATACACTGTTCGCCTTTGCCCTCGCGCTCATTCTGGTATACCTGATTCTGGCGGCGCAGTTCGACTCGTTTGTCGATCCGTTCATTATCATGCTGACGGTGCCGCTAGCACTGGCGGGTGCGGTCTTCTCACTCTGGCTGTTCAATCAGACGCTCAATATCTTTAGTCAGATTGGGATTATCGTGCTGGTGGGGCTGGTCACGAAAAACGGGATTTTGATCGTCGAATTTGCCAACGAGCAAATGGCCGAAGGCAAGACCAAAGTGGCCGCCGCCCTTGAGTCGGCAGCGATGCGCCTTCGTCCGATTCTGATGACCACACTCGTAGCAGCCTTCGGCGCACTGCCGCTGGCGCTCGCGCTGGGTTCGGCCTCGAAGAGCCGCGTTCCGCTGGGTGTCGTGATCGTAGGTGGTCTTATGTTCTCGCTGATACTGACGTTGTTCGTTATCCCGGCCATGTACATTTTCATGTCGCGCCGTAAGCCCAGTCAGCCCATTGGCGAGTCTCCCGATCAGAAGCAACTGGAGAAAGAATCCGCAGAAGCGGTGTAAACTGGCGTTCAAGGTTCAATAGCCAAGGTCCAACGTGGCTGACGCAAAAAGAAGACGCGTCAGCCACGTTGGACCTTGGCCATTGAACCTTGAACCTATTTCTCTTCCCAAACCCGCCGGAGCACTGCTTCGGCGGGTTTGTTTTGTGGGCTGAAGCTGTCGCGTTCGCGGTGGCCGTGATGGTCGTTCATGAACCACTTCCAGAGAAAGCCGCCTGCAAACCACGGCTGCCCCCAAACGGCCTCGTGCAGTGCCGCGTAGGCATTGGCTTGTGCCTGCGGATTGGGTACACAATCGGTTTCCGACTCCCAGGGCCGGGCAGCCGTGCCGTTACAGGCACGGTACCCAAACTCAGTGAACAGGATCGGTTTCTGGTATTTTCGGCTAAGCGCTTCCAATTCGGCCAGCGGTTTTTTCCAGCCCCGAACCATCGCTTTCTCCGACGGCGTCGTGGCGTCCGACAGCGGAAAATAAGCATCAACCCCGATGTAATCGAGCTGATTCCAGAACGGCAGCTGCGGGTAACGGTCCCAGTTGGCGGCATAGGTCAGTTTGCCTTTATACACCTTTCGCACGTCGTCGATCAGTTTCGTCCAGAAGGCGGGGCGGCTTAGGGCAAACCGATCCAGCTCGGTGGTGATGCACAGCAGATCGACCCCCAGCGAATCGGCGAGGTGGGCATTGTGCAGCACGTACCCACGGTAGTCGGCCTCGAACGATAGCCAGTCGGCTTCCTGCTCAAACGCCAGATCGAGGTGCGAGCCGCCCATCATCCAGACGTGCGGCTTGAGCATCACCTTCAACTTTTGCGCTCGGGCCATCTGTATCGTTTCGGCTACACCCGCCGGAGTCTCGCCCCACCACTGCCCCATCTGCCGGCGGCCGGGCGGCGGGTTGCCATGCCAGTAAAAATGCGGTGTGTCTTTCCGGCAAAAGCCATAGGGCACCACCGCCACCCAGTCGCCCCCATCGGCATGTAACGTACCCAGCGTAGAATCAGACGGTTTCTGAGGCGGAGCCACCAGGTTGGCCCCCTTCATTTTTTTGCCGACGTAGACGTAGGGCGGCTGTGCCTGGCAGTGGGCAAGCAGCCAGCCAGCCAACAGCCATAGTAGTGTAGGGTATCGCATGGGCATGGTCACTGTCTGGCATCGGATGAGAGTGCTGAATCCCACGATTATGGGGTAACGGCCCGTAGTTGGCCCCGCTACTTTTGTTTCAGCAAGTTGCTTACTTCCAATCTCATCCACAATAACAATTCATTATCAATTATGAACTCACAATTCACATTCCGTTTGTCGACAGTCAAATACAGCTTAAGGGCTATGGCCCTATGTGCCGGATTACTTCAGTTCGCCTGTTCGCCTACGTACCTGCTCCGCGACGAGTTTACCAGTGAAGCCATCGGTCAACTCCCGACAAAAAATATTCCGGGCGAACCAGCGGGTGATGCCATCACCTACATCCCCCAAATCGAATCGAGACTACGTATTGTTAAATTCGAACCCGACAATCAGTCTTCAACTGACAAAGCCTTATCGATTAGCAGTAAGCCTGTGGAGGGTAGTACGAGTACGTCCGGGCATACCACCTGGCTTACTTTCAGCGGCGTAACAACGGGTAATTTTTCCAAGACGATCAATTACCTGCTGGTTGGGAAGTTCGACAATTTCATGGACCCTATGCTTATTGACCTGAACAACCAGATGGGGTCGCCGTTCATCCGCTTGGAGATGGAAGAGAACGGCATGCTATACGCGTTGCAGGACTACAATTCGTCCAGCACCCGAATCCCAGTCTGTCAGTTAAAGGCAAACGTGTACTACACAATCAGTTTTCAAATCAATCTGAAAGACGGACCCAAAGGGACTTGCCGCCTTGGTTTCATAGGTGATCTGGTTGCCAACGGAGAGAACAACAGTTCTTTCCACAAAACGGTCCCGCTGATGTTCAACCCACTCGAAAACGTGACGGGGCCCGTTCAGCCTGCTATTAACTTCAATTGGCCCGAAGAAAAAGCAGCCGGACGCAGTCAGTTTATTATGAGTAGTCTGACGATCAAGCAGGACTAGCCTGTGCCGCTCAAAATACGTGGCCCCTCTGGATTGCCGGAGGGGCTTTTGTCGTTATGCCTTTATGTGGCCAATTTTAGGACATGAATCGCCTATTATTGCACACCTTCGTCAACAACTATGATTACTACCTCGGTTTTTGATTTATTCAAGATCGGCCCCGGCCCGTCGAGTTCGCACACCATTGGCCCCATGAAAGCGGCCTATGATTTTGTGCAGCGCATGGCCTCACTCCCGCCCGATCAGCTCAACGCCGCCGATACCCTGCACATCCATTTGTATGGTTCGCTGAGTGCTACGGGCAAAGGTCACGGTACCGACCGCGCCATTGTGGCGGGCCTGCTCGGCTGGCAACCCGACACCACCGACCCCGACGCGCTGCTGAACCTGCTGCGCGATCCCGCCGAAACGTACCCGGTCGCGATTGGGTCGAAGACGTTTCCCGTCAATGCGGCGTCACTGCATTTTGAACGGGTACGTTATGATTCACCTTACGCCAATACGATGGTCCTGCGCTTGAGCAGCGGGACGCAGCCGATCGCCGAAGAGGAATATTATTCCATTGGCGGAGGGTTCATCCTGCGCAAGGGCGACCCCAACGGCGAAGAAGGCCGGGCCGCCATAACCGTGCCCTATCCTTACACCACCATGAAAGAGTTGAAGGCGCACCTGAGCGGGTCGGGCCTGTCACTGACGGAGGTACTCATGGCCAACGAAATGGCCATTACGGGCCAATCGCGCCGCGACATCAACCAGCGCCTCGATCAGTTGCTCGATGTAATGCACAAGGCCGTTCGGCGGGGGCTGCGCCAGAAAGGCATCTTACCGGGCAATATTAAACTACGGCGGAAAGCGCCGATGCTTTACCAGCAGGCCCGGTCGCTGGCCCAGTCGGCCGATAGTTTTCTGATTTTTCTGAATGCCTACTGCCTGGCCGCCTCTGAAGAAAACGCGGCGGGTGGCATCGTAGTAACGGCCCCGACATCGGGTGCCTCGGGCGTTATTCCGGGGCTAACGTACTTGGCTAAACACCATTTTCATTATGACCGCGCCACGCTGCGCGAGGGCATGCTGGCCGCCGCCGCGATCGGGTTTCTGGTGAAACACAATGCCAGCATTTCGGGGGCCGAAATGGGCTGTATGGGTGAGATCGGGACGGCGTCGGCCATGGGCGCGGCCTTCCTGACTCATTGTGCAGGCCACGGCATCGACGCCATCGAAGCGGCGGCCGAAATCGGGATTGAACATCACCTCGGTATGACCTGCGATCCCATTGGTGGGTACGTTCAGATTCCGTGTATCGAGCGGAATGCGATGGGTGCCGTAAAAGCGTACAACGCCTTTTTGCTGGCCTCATCGGGCTCGCCTGGTATGCAGAAGATCTCGCTGGACGCCGTCATCAAGGTAATGAAAGCCACCGGCCGCGATATGTCGACCAAATACAAAGAAACCTCCGAAGCAGGACTAGCCCTCAGCGCCACAGAGTGTTAACGCGCAGGCTGACGGACAACTAAGCAAAAGCCGCTGGCGTGAGAAGCGATCTCACGCCAGCGGCTTTTGCTTAGTTGTCCGTAGAAGACTTTTATTCGTCTGGGTTCTCGCCCATCTTTTCGGCGGCGGCGAAGATAAGGCGGGTAAGCTCGATAGCCTCTTTCTCGCCGAGCCGTTCGGCAAACTTAACCCAGTTTTGTTGCCAGGCATCGGCTACTTCCGGGGCGAGGGCTTCGCCTTTTTCGGTAGCATACACAAGGGTATTCTTACCTTCTGCCTGCCGCCGCACCAGCCCTTTCAGCTCGAGCTTTTCGACGAGCCGCGTGATCGTGGAAGGTGACAGAAACAAGGTCTCACTCAACGCAGTAGGTGTTTGGCCTGGGTACGTTGCTACCTCGTTCAGCAGGTACGCGTGCGAGTAGGACAACCCCATTTTGGCAAACTCACTATCACCGATGGCGGTAACGGCGCGGGCCAGCGCATTGGAGGCAAACAAGAGGCAGGCGCCATAACGGGAAGAAGGCGTCGTTGCTGGGGCGGGAAGGGTTGAAACTGGATTCATATCAAAACACCAACAAAGATGGCGCCAAATCCGTTTAGCGGTCTACTTTTCCGGTAGGTGAACTTCTGCCAACATACAGCGGGCCGAACCGCCGCCATTCGCCTCGATCGCCGACAGTTCGAATGCCTGTATCGCTGCGTAATCGTCGAGAATATCGATTTGCTTCTCCGTCAGCGAGTTGTAGGCCCGCTTCGACATCACCAGCAGCTTTTTCCCTTTCGTCGTTTTCACCAGCAGCATATTACCGGCAAAGGCGTTCATCTGCTCAATCGTGATTTCGATGACGCGTTTGCCTAATCGTTCGAGCTCCTGCCGGATCATCAGTCGTTCGTCGACGTCGGGAATGGCCTGCAAACACACCACCGCAAAGGTGTCGCCAATACACATGACCACATTGGTGTGATACACCGGCTTACTATTCTGATCAACAGCGTGGAACAATACGGTTTTGTAGCCGGTCCGGGCGCGAAACTCAGCCAGCACCTCGGGGTGGGTACGTACCGACAGACAGGCAAAGGCCACCCGGTTCATCCGGTCGAGCACCATGCTACCTGTTCCTTCCAGGAATTTACCTTCCTGCTCGAAGTGCGTCAGGTCGACTACGCGCGATACGTGGAAGCGCTGCGCCAGATCGTCGATAATATCCTGCCGCCGTTCGAGTCGGCGGTTTTCGGCCTGCATGGGGTACAACACAACGGTCCCGCTGTAGTGAAACGACACCCAGTTGTTGGGGAAGATCGAATCGGGTGTATGGGGTTCGGGAGAGTCGTTGTAAACCATCACGTCTACACCTGCCGCCCGCAACTGCCGCACCATTTCATCGAATTCCTGCTGAGCTTCGGCCTGAGTCGGGTCGCCAGTTGAGTCCGTCGATTGAGCGGCTACGCTGGCCAGCGATGGATTCTGAAAGGCGTTGGAATCGGCCGTCTGTTCGTTGAAGCCGAATCGAACCGGCCTGATCATGAGAATGCGCGACGTAGTTTGTGATTGCATGTGAAGGTTGTAATCGTGTGCTTAAAAATAAAGGTTTAAACGCGAAGGGCGCGAAGATTCCGCAAAGGCCGCAAAGACTTTTTTCAATGTTTTGGATAAATCCTTGGCGTGCTTCGCGTAACCTTCGCGCCCTTCGCGTTTAAAAACTACTCCCGTAGCAGGGGCAGGCTCATGCAGTGGCTGCCGCCGCGGGCGCGGCTTAGTTCGGCAGACGGCAGCATGATAAACGTGTTTTCGATTGTCTCGGGCGACGACTCCCCCCGCTCAAATCGGTCGAGCAGCGCGGCGGCGTTGACCACATCGAACCCAGCCTCCCGGAAAGCCTGCGCCGTTTTGTCGTTCCGATCGTAACCCACCACCACACCATCTTTCAGCGCCAGCAGGTTGCACGAGTCGGTCCATTGTTCGCGGGCCCCAAACGGAAACTCGTTGTTACCCGAATAAATAAACTGAATAGGGTCGGTAGCGCCCAGGTCGTTGCGGCTGATGTCGGTAAGCAGGTCTTCGAGATTTTCGATCTCGATTGGTTTATGCTCCAGCCCTTTGATAAACTGCAGGATCTTGAGGTCTTCCGACAGGTCTTTGGGCGCAAAGAAGTGCATCACGTCGCGCTTTTTGGCTTCGTCGCCGGTACGGGCCAACGTACCCAGCAGCACCCACACGTTGCGTTTCACCTGCGTAAAGACCGTGTCGATGTGCATGTAATCGCGCTTTTTCGGGATCTTGATGATCGTGACCGTATCCACCACGTTCTTCTCGAACACCAGCCGCATCACCTGCTGGGCGGCATAAAGCGTCGTGCGTTCGCTACAGCCAATGAGCAGATGCCGTGGCCCGATCATCATCACGTCGCCACCTTCGAGGGTGGCGCGGCTCAGGTCGCGGGCGGTGTCGCTGTCGGGCAGCAAAAAGGCGTGTTCGTTGTCGGGAATTTCAATGATCTTATCCCGATAGTCGGCAAACAGGCGGTGGTTGAAAAAGATGTACTGCGTCAGCAGGGCCTCTCGGGTACGTGCCTGTTTGGCGGGTTTATTGAGCAGAATATGATCGTTGATGACGATGCCGATGTCGCGCGTGAAAATAAAGTTGGGCAGCGGCGCAAACAGCATCGTTTTGTCGGGTAACGAGCCGGAGATCAGAATCTTAGCCAGTTCGGCAGGTACGTAGTCGGCTAGTTTTTGCTGCGTTTTGAACGACGTCCGTTCAATGCCGCAAATGGCGGCGATCAGCTTCGTCCGGATCACCTCGTCGGCCAGAATATCGGCCAGCAACACCTGAATATCAACCACTTTATCCGACGCGAAGTAATTAGGGTCATCGGGTTTGAAGAAGCCCCGATCGGTGCCGGGAGCCAGGTCGGCGATGCGGCCGCGCACTTTGTCGGGGTCCAGGAAATAGAGCAGTAGTTTGACGTAGTAATCGTATTCGTCGCGCCGCATCATGTCGAGGTTTACGATGTCCTCGAAAAGCCAGTCCTGCGCTTTCGAGGGCACTACCTTGCCCAATCCACGATCAGGGCTGTGAATGAGCAGCCGACGCAGCGTGCCAATTTCAGACGAAACATGGATGGGACTGGCAGCAACGGGAATCTCCTGGGTAACCATAGAATCGGGTACGTTGGTAAAGCTGCAAGGTACGGAGGAAAGCGCTTCTGCCGGTCTGTGACCAAATGTGCCGCTGTTTTGTTCGCCAATCAGAAATCGGCAGGATATTTGTACGAAGTAAATAAGTAGTGACAATCCTTGAAAAGACTGATTGTTTTCTCAATTTTATGCTCAATGTTTTTGCTCTAATAGAAGCGGTGACATTAACGTAATAATCCCTATCCTTGCGTAAAAAATACTTCCCCTTTTTTGTAAGAATCGCACCGTCTTGTATGAACACGACGCAAATTGGATGGGCAACGGTTATCCTGCTACAGTTGGCTGCCGTGCCCCTTTTTGCCCAAACACCCGCCGAGACCCAGGCGGAGTCTGATGCCAAACTTATCGAATCGCAACGAGAGCGCATCAACACGCTACAGGAGCAACAGACTACGCTACGAAACCGGCTACGACAGGAAGAACGGCAAAGCCGGCTGGCTGAAGAGCGGCTCGCTACAGCCAGAAAAACCATCGAGCACCGAAACGACTCCATTGGCCGCTACATCCAGGAACTGACTAACCTGAAGGAGCAGCTAACGCAGGTGCAGACCACCTTCCGCGAGTCCGAAGCCGCCCGCGCCCGGGTCGAAGTCGTTCGTGATACAGCCCTAGCCCGGGTCGCGCGGCTCACCTACGAGCGTAACCTACTTAACGTGAGCGATCTGATTCGGATTTACCGGATCGCACCTACCGAGACGTTGGCCACCCTGCTTCGTAACCTCAATCAGTCGGAGGCGGGCTTTCAGTATAATGTCGACTCAACGGCTAATGAGGTCAAAATTGTCCGCCAGTTCAATGATCAGACCGAAGCCTGGTGGCTGTTCGATAAAACCCTGGATACCATCCTCGAACTAACCCTGCAGTTCAAACACCATCGGTACGACCGCAATCGCACGCTGGTGTTTGCCAGTTCGCGTTTACTCCAAAAGATCCGCTACAGCAACAAGCCGTTTGAGGAGCAGACCGACACCGAAAAGATCGCCCTTTACCGCGACAAAACCCTGAAGTTGCTGGAAGGTAACCTCCGCAAACTCGCTGACAAATAACCTGCTGCTGGCATGAAAAAAAGTATACGTTTCTGGCTGGCATTTTGGCTAGCCTTATGGTGTTGGTGCGTGAACCCGGTACTGGCCCAACGGCAACCGACGATCGTGACCGGGCGCGTATTCAGAGCGACCAACGGCGACCCGCTGGTGGGAGCATCGGTGTTTGTGAAAGGCACCAAACGCGGAACGATCACCGACCGCACAGGACGCTATCGATTTGTACTCAACGAGCCGGTGACCCTGGTTGCCCGCTTTGTAGGCCTTCGTGATGTGGAAGTGACGCTGCTGCCAACGGGTAAGCCCATCGAGCAGAATTTCGAGATGATCAGCAACGAGACGCAACTGGCCGATGTGATGGTAGCGGCTAACCGGCAGGACGAATACCTCCAGAAAGTGCCCGTGGCGGCGTCGGTGGTGGGGCGGCGCGACCTCGAACGGCGCAGCATCTACAACACCATGGAGTCGCTCAGTAACACCCCTAACCTCATTACCGACTCGTGGCTGAATTCGCAGGTGTCGTTTTCGATCCGGGGGCTGTCGACGGTCTTCGATAACGTGGGGTTCGAGTCGACCGTGGCCCTCTACATCGACGATGTGTATTTCTCGCGCAGTTTCGCGTTTAACCAAACCCTGATGGACATCGATCGGGTGGAAGTGTTGCGCGGCCCGCAGGGTACGCTGTTTGGTAAAAACACCATCGGCGGCGTGATCCACGTCATTTCCGAAAGGCCCGAGATGACCAACGACGGGCAGATTGAACTCAACTACGGCAACTATAACTTCCGGCAAATCAGGGCGAAGCTTAACCGGCAGTTGGTCAAAAACAAGCTGGCCATTCGGCTCACGAGTGCGTTGAGTCTGCGTGACGGGTACGTTTCTGACCAAGTACCGGCCATCGAAGCCCTCAATAAAACCAACTTCTTTGGACTTCGCGGTTCGCTCCTCTACACCCCTTCTGAACGTGTAACGCTTACGTTGCGGGGCAACTACGGGCGCGACAACAAAGCCGAAAACACCTTCGTGTATGCTAGCAAGCCCGATTATGACCCGGTGGGTATCCGGGCCGACGAAGGCCTGCATACGGCTCAGAACGTACCCAACGACTTCAACCGCGAGCAGTATGGGGGTATGGGCAAACTGGAAGTCAAATTGGGCCGGAACACCCTTACGGCGATTTCGGCACTCAACAAGTCGACCGATAGCTACTTCGGCGATAACGACGTATCGGCCGCCGACGTAACCCGCTGGGGTCGCGCTCAGTCCTTGCGGACGTTCAGTCAGGAGCTGCGCCTCAACTCACCCCGCGACCAGAAACTGGCCTATGTAGCCGGGCTATATTACCTCAACGAGCACATCAGCGCTACCGACACGTTTACGCTCAACAAAGGCTTCCTGCCCGTGGCAGCCGAGTTGCTGGGCCGGTCTATTGCCAACGCCAATCAGTTTACGAGTGAGGGCTACACCACCAACGGGGTGATCCGGTCGCAAAGTGCCGCCGGATTTGTTTCCGGTGCTCTTGAGCTTACGCCTCAACTACGGCTGAACGGCGGCCTGCGACTGACCGCCGAGAACCGCCAGTTAACGTATTACCAGCGAATCAGAAATCAATTCGTCAACGGCGTTCCTTTCGAATTCATCAATCTGTATGCCTCCAACATTGGCAGCAAGACCAGCCCCGTAACGCGCGAAACCACCGATCTGGCCCTCTCATTCGATGTGGGACTAGATTACCGTTTCACGTCGAACCTGATGGGGTACGCCAAATTCGTACGGGGCTTTAAGGGAGCAGGCTTCAATACGGCCCCAATCCAAGACAGCGAAAACGGCGGACTGGTGTTTCGGCCTGAGTACGTGAACAACTACGAAATTGGGGTGAAGGCCAAACCCAGCGAACGGATTCAGGTGAATGGGGCCGCTTTTTACACCGACTATAAAGACAAACAGGAACTCCTCGACCAGGGCACCCGGGTAGGTGTCGCCAACGCCCCCCTAACGCGGGGTTACGGGGCCGAGATCGAGTTTTCGGCCATGCTCAAACGGTTTCGGCTCGACGTATCGGCGGGTTACCTGAACCTCAAATACATCGACTTCCCCTTCGGCACCGACGACAATGGTAACCCCATTAACTACGCTGGCAACCGGCTGTTGAAAGCACCAGACTGGACATTCTCGGTTGCTCCTGAATATACGGTGCCCCTGAGCGACAAGTTGCGGATGTATATGGGCCTGAACATCAACCACACTGGCAAAGCCTACAACGACATTTCAAACTCGGAGGTGATTGCCCGCGTGCCGGCCAGCATCATCAATGGGCGGTTGGCACTGGTACCGGCCGACGGCAAGTGGAGTATCGCCTTTTGGGGCAAGAACCTGACCAACAAACTATACATCCAACACGGTTGGGAATATGACTGGGGCGACCAAATCGCCTGGAGCCGCCCCCGGTATTATGGTGTGGAGGTCTATCTGAATTTTCGCTGACAACTGAACGGGCAGTAAGACAGAACGCGGATAAAACGGATTGGTCGGATTTTCGCGGATTTTATTGATTGATTTACACCGAACATAGCTGTTTAAACCGGTCAACTAAATCCATGTATATCCAGCCAATTCGCTTCATCCGCCTTCTATTTACACCCATCCACTCGCTCCGACGGAAAAACTCTTTTGGCTTGAAGCGGTTAATTCAGTAATCAAATCGATTACCAAATTAAATCCGCAACACGCTATGCAACCCAATATTGGCCTTGATCAGGATGTCCTCAAAAAAGACAATGAACTCCTGAACGCCTTCCTATCTGACCTTCACGTACTGTATATCAAAACCCGCAAGTTCCACTGGGACGTGTCGGGACCTAGCTTCAAAGAGTACCACGAGTTTTTCGAGGAGCAGTACAACGAACTCGAAGAAGAAATCGATCTGGTTGCCGAGCGTATCCGGCAGTTGGGTGGCCGCCCGTTGGCTACGATGGCCGATTATATCAAAAACTCGAGCCTGAAAGAAGATCACGACGGCCACATCAAGACGCAGGAGATGTTCAAACGCCTGCTTGCTGACCACGAACAGGTGATCCGCGAACTGCGCGAAGACGTGGAAACGACCGACGAAAAACTGGGCGACGCTGGCACGGCTGATTTCCTGACCGGCCTGATGGAGGCTCACGAAAAAATGGCCTGGATGCTTCGCAAATACCTCTCAGACGAGCGGGGATAAGAAGGGAATGAACAATGTACAATGAATAATGCACAATGGGTTGACGCAAGAACAGTTGTCTACGCGTCAACCCATTGTGCATTATTCATTGTACATTGTTCATTCCCTTTTACAGCCAGTTTTTCTTTTTGAAGAACAGGTACGTTATGCCGGAGGAGAGCAGCATCAGGCCGAGCGCAAAGGCGTACCCATAGCGCCACGAGACCTCGGGCATGTTGGCGAAGTTCATGCCGTAGATGCTGGCAATGAGTGTGGGCGGGAGCAACACCAGCGACAAGACGGTGAAGATCTTGATGATGTTGTTCTGCTCCAGATTGACCAGACCCAGAAACGTATCCTGCAAGAATTCGAGCCGCTCAAAGATGAAGTTTGTGTGATCGATGAGCGAGCTGATATCCTTGATCACAATCCGCAATCGCGCCTGCTCTTCGGGCGTAAACCAGCCA
The DNA here is from genome assembly GCF_041321105.1 of Fibrella musci. Taxonomy (NCBI): domain Bacteria; kingdom Pseudomonadati; phylum Bacteroidota; class Cytophagia; order Cytophagales; family Spirosomataceae; genus Fibrella; species Fibrella musci. The sequence continues at coordinate 271,274 of NZ_JBGGWD010000005.1, forward strand.
TCCGAGCGAATCATGGCCGAAATCACACGCTGTTTATCGACCACGTTTTCCCGGATCGACATGGTCAGCTCCTGGAAGTCGTTGATTTGCAGCAGCATCTCCCGATCAAGTTTCGCGTCCAGATCCAGCTGTTTGTTGATGGCTTTTACCCGGCTCGACAGCGATTCGACCAGATCGGCGTCGTAGTCGATGCGCGACTCGAAGATGGCAATCATGATCTGCGCCCCATCGGTAAACGACGCCCGTCTTAACTTGATCCGCTTCACCATATCGGCAAACGATTTCAGGTCGGCAAAACGGTACGTAAACAGTACGTCGTCTTTCAGCAGAAAGTTGACCGGCACAGTCCGGTACTGATTGTCGCGGTCGGGAATCAGGAAGTTGGAGTTGGCTACCAGCAACTCATCCTCTTCGATGTACCGCGAGCTGCTCTCGATCTCGGCCTGCTCCTGCTGACTCTGGAAACTAACGTCGAATTTTTCCTCTACACTCCGAATTTCATCGGGTGTCGGGTTCTGCAAATCGACCCAGAGCGTTCGTTCCGTGTCCTGAAACGATTCGATATCCCGGATTTTTCGTACGGCAGCCTCGTCCTGCTGAAAAATGCGAATCATAAAAGGAGTTTACAGTTTAGCGTTTGCAGTTTAATGAACAGTAGGTTGAGGCGTCGGCCAGTTGAAAACGCTAGGCTGTGAACTTGTTAACCCTCCAGAGATAGCCTACGCCGACAACCGCCAACACCGCCGCCAGCCCGAACGCCAGCGGAATGGCATTGGCCGGCTGATGCGTATAGAACCAGCCGGCAGCTACCGCGCCCAGCCCGATACCCGCTTCGAGCGCGATGTAAAGCGTGGCCATTGCCCGGCCCCGCGTGGCTTCATCGCTGACGTCGACCGTCCAGGCCTGCAAGGTGGGCGAGTTCATACCCCACGCAAACCCGTAAAGAATGGCCGACCCGAAAAACAGCCAGACCGAATCGGTCAGGGCCAGCATCACCAGCGAAACAGCCAGCACACCCGTAGAGCCGATCAGCACCGGCACGCGCCCGTAGCGATCCGACGACTTGGCCAGCGTGAGGCGAATGAGCAGGGAAGCCAGCGTATACAACGCGAAAAACCACCCTTTGTTGGTCACACCGACCGAGGCACTCAGCGCGGGGGCCAGGGTAATAACCACGCCGGAGGCAAATGAATTGAGCAGTTGCACAAAAAACGGTTGGCGAGCCCCCCAGTCGAACCATTCGTCGCGGCGGAGGCGCAGCAGGCTGAACCGAAACGGCTGCCGATGTTCGAGCGTTTCGGGCAGGCGCATCAGGATCAGGATAGACAGCAACGCGAAGGCCGACGACGTGTAGAACATGGTGTTCATCGACGCGTTGTTGACCAGAAACGAGCCAATCACCGGCCCCAACGACATACCCGTGGCCGTGAACAGCCCCAGCGCGCCCATGGCCTCGCCCCGCCGACCGGCATTGACGACGTCGGCAACGTAGGCCGAGGTGGCGGTGGGCTTGGTGCCCGTCGAGAAGCCGTGCACGAGGCGGAGGGTCAGAAAACCGGCCACCGTGATGAGCCAGGGATACAGCAGCCCGCACACGAAGCACACCAGCGACCCGAACGCCATCACCGGCACCCGCCCGATGGTGTCGGTAAGCTTACCGCTAAACGGCCGCGAAATACCCGCCGTGAGCGTAAATAGCGCAATCACCCAGCCGATGTATTCGCGCCCGCCGAGGCCCGTCAGGTAGTCGGGCAGTTCGGGAATCATCATCGAAAAACTGGCCGAAAACAGGAAGTTGCTCAGGCACAAAAGCCAGAACGGGAGCGTATACAGCGTGGGCTGTTGAAGGGGTTCGAGCGTAGTAGCGGGGATGGTTGACTTCGGCAAGTGACGACACAGACGGTTATGCCCGCAAAGGTAGAGCGTTTGCGGCAAGCTGGGGCACCCGTTTTTAACTTCTGGCTAAGTGTCTGTTTAGCCCGTTTTCACCCCAAATTTAATTACCGTTAAATAGCCCCGGCGAGTCCGTCGAGCGGCAACATTCTCAATTTGGACGGCGTTCTCTCGCTGTAACCCGTTCGACCACCGTCGGACAACTGACCTATGAAAAAGCTGGCCCGCCACTCGCTCTATCTGGCTCTGTTTCTGGGGGCGCTCCTCACCGTTGCCGGCCTTAGCCTTTACCGTGAATTGCCCGTCTTCATGGTACTGGCCACCGTCATTGCCATTATGGGAGGCACCGCTTTGCTGGCCTGGGCCTTCTTCCGGCTAGCCGGGCGGTCTTCGTCGGGCGCAAAACCTACCAGGCCGTCAGGTATCTCGAAGGCGCCAGGGGCCATGAGCGAAAGCCACTCCTATTGAAAATGCGTTAAAAAGAGCGCATTCAGGCGAGTTCAATGAACACTATAGGGGTAAGCGGGTTCTGCATTTTGCATAACCTGCTAAAAGACATTACACTATGAAAAGCCTGATGCAACGCTACACCCTATTTTCCTTGCTGTTTATGCTGCTGCTCACCATGAGTAGCTGTGAAGCCATCGGCAGCATCTTCAAAGCAGGCGCCTGGACCGGTGCCATCGCCGTCATCCTCGTCATTGGCGTCGTGATCTGGCTGTTTGCCAAACTTCTCGGCGGCGGAGGCAATCGATAAATGATGTTCAAGGTTCAATAGCCAAGGTCCAATGGGGCTGACGCGGAATAAGAATGCGTCAGCCCCATTGGACCTTGGCTATTGAACCTTGAACCCCTTACTTCCTCACCTGCCCCATGGCTTTTCCGGTTAGCTGAACCAACGTACCTGGCGCGGCATCGAGCGTGAAGCCCTGGCTAAAATCGCTGTGTTGGTACAAGTGGCTGCTGTCACGCAGCATGATCGCTGCCTGCCCGATCCGGTTACCGTCTTTGGTGATCGTCAGATGATTTTTACCTGCTAACGAAGCAGTGAGCTGTTGAAATTGTACTTTCTTCAAGCTAATATCGCCCGTCTTTCCCAGCTGAGCCAACGTCAGGGTGGCACCGCTAAAATCCCCTACTTGCGCCGATGCATCTATCGTCGTCACGCTTGTCAAGGCCGGGCACTGCACCCGAATCGTTGGACGATAGTCAGCTTCATAATCGGTCGACGGACGTTGGTGCGTGTCAGAGGTCAAGGTCAGCAAAAGCGTATCGTTGACTACTTTAGCAACGTACCCAGCCCCTAACTCAGTATCCACGTTGAGCGTATCCACCAGCAGACGCGTGGTGGCGGCACGCTCAATATCCACACTCCGGCCAGATGGACCGCTGATTTTTATGGCCCGGAATGGGGGTAATGCCACTTTTTTCCAGCGCCCGTATTTATCTGATTTGTCGAGGGCATCGTATTGCTGCCGGAGCGAAATCGCGGCTCCAAAAGAGGCGATAATCAGCCCCAACAAGAGACCGAGAAGAAGTTTGCTACTGGTTTTCATGGGGTCGTGAGTTGAAAGGCGTTGAAGCGGGTTTCGAGGTCGGCGATGCTGATGCCCAGCAGTTGCATCGTGCGGAACACATCGGGCAGTTCCTGTTCCAGAAAACGGGTGCGGCGCATCGTCAGCACCAGCGCGGGGGCGTCGTCGGCAGTGAAGTAGCCCATACCCCGTTTGTTGTAAATAATGCCCTGTTGTTGCAGAAAATCGAAGGCCCGCATCGCCGTGTTGGGGTTCACTTCGAGCGACGACCCCAGTTCGCGCACCGACGGAATCCGTTCGCCGGGCGGCCAGGTACGTTGCAAAATCTGCTCGCCCATGTATTCGGCGATTTGCAGGTAGATGGGTTGTTTATCCGTGAATTCCATGATGATCAGCGTTCTATTTCGTTAAACCGAACTCGCGCCGTAACCCAGAGCATCAGCAGGATGAAGCCATAGACCAGCCAGCTCACCCAGCCCGGCAGAAAAACCTGTTGGTAATTAGCTTTGTCGACCACGGTAAGGCGGCCAAATGGGAAATTAATGTGCGCTTCCAGGCCACTGAATACCAGCCCGGCGATAAACTGATACAACAAAAAGAAGCCAACAACGGCGATGATGCTGACACTGACGTTTCGGACCAAAACGCCCCGCTGGAAGTAAAAGCTACCCAACAAGCACACCGCCAGGACGAGTAAAAAGGAATAAAAGCTGACATACAGAGCACTACTATCGGAGTGTTGGCCCGGCCCAAAAAACGCCAGCGACGACATGTAGTGCGTTTGCCCCGGCTTCAGATGGCCGTTGGCTACCGAAAACGCGAAGGCTTCGTACCCAAAGTAACCAGCCGCAAACACCAGCAGCGCCAGCAGGCAATACAGCACCCCCAGCCAGAATTTTTCGGTACGCGAGGCCGGAATCATCAGGTACGCAATCGCCGACTCCTGCCGAAATAGCGCGCTGAATACATCACTGCCCATACCCACCATCAGCACAGTGGCAAAGAAAAGACAAACGGCGAAGTTGGACTGATTATCAAACACATTGAAGAGTACTTTATCGGTAGCCATCAGGCGCGACAAGTGCAGTATGCTGACTGCCAGCAAAGAGCCAACACCAATCAGGTACGTTCGGCCTTTGGTGGCCCAGAGCCACCGGTGCAGCCGGGCAAAGCGAGCGAGAGAAAACGTTTGGTTCATGGCAGTTGGGTCGAGAAAAGGCGTTTGATGCGTTGCGGATTGTTGACAGCCGCGTTGAACAGCCGTTCGAGGTCGACGGGTGTGTCGTCGGAGGGGTCGTCGTTTTCACGGACCACCAGTTGCCCACGTAGGCCCGGCTCGGCGTAAAGCACGTCGGCGGGCAGTTGGGCCGGGACGGTTTCGGTCAGGCGTTCAAACCGGAGGCGCTGCCCCACGCGCTCGAGCGGTGCCGCCAGCAGCAGTTCGTGATCGTTGAGCACCACCACAGCGTCGATCAGCGCGTCGAGGTCACGTACCTGATGCGTCGAAATCAGTATGAGCCGGTCGGGAGCCAGCGCCGCCGACACCACCTTCCGAAACTGTGTTTTCGAGGGGATATCCAGGCCGTTGGTCGGTTCGTCCATCAGCAGCACGCTGGTGTTGGCTGCCAGCCCGAAGCTGATAAACACCTTCTTGCGCTGCCCCAACGATAGCGCGTTGAGTTTACCGATCGTCTCGGGCAACTGAAACGTGCGCAGGTACGTCTGAAACTGCTCGTGGCTGAACTTCGGGTAGAAAGCACTCAACGTCCGCACGTAGGTATCGAGCGTCATCGAGGGCGTATCGGTTTCTTCGGGCAGCAGAAAAACGTCTTCCAGAAACGCCGGATCACGACGGAGCGGCTCGTGGGCATTTACCCGTAACTGCCCCTCGGTGGGGTACAATAGCCCGGCCATCAGCCGCAGCAGACTCGACTTGCCCGCCCCGTTCGACCCAAGCAGGCCGTAGATATGGCCCGGCTCCAACTGAAGCGAAAGGCGTCGCAACACGGGCGGTTTTCGGCCGTAGCGAAAGGTTAGGTTGGTTAGCTCAATAATTGCCATAGTGTATTAGATCATTAATACACTGCAATAGTAATCATTCTTTTGGAAAAGCAATAGGCTGGTAAAAAAATGTGCGCGGCTTTCTACCGGGCGGTGCGCTCTTCCAACTTAGTTTTGAGGACCGATCTGCGCTGGCCCTTTCATGAACCCACAACTTCAACGCCTCTATGACATTGCTCAAAAGCCCGAACGCCGCATCGTGGGGCTCATGTCAGGTACGTCGCTCGATGGCCTCGACGTAGCCCTTTGCCGCCTTACAGGCAGCGGTGGCGACACGCGCGTAACCCTCGACCAGTTCGTTACCGTACCCTACGACGAACCACTTAAGGATAGCATACGAGCCGTTTTCGCCAAAAAACAGATTGATTTTGAGCACCTGACGCTGCTGAACGAGCAGATCGGCACGCTGCACGGTCAATGGGTAGCCGACTGCCTACGTACCTGGAACGTACCCACCGACGCGGTCGATCTGGTGGCCAGCCACGGGCAAACGGTTTATCACGCGCCCCAAAAGCAGCACGGACGGGCGGGTTTCCCCAACGCCACGCTGCAAATTGGCGACGGCGACCACGTGGCGGCGGCAGCGGGTATTCTCACACTCAGCGATTTCCGGCAGCGGCACATTGCCCATGGCGGTGAAGGCGCCCCGCTGGCCGTGTACGGCGACTATTTTGTGTTTTCGCAGGCGGGTGAAGACCGTATTCTGCTCAATATGGGCGGGATTGCCAACTTTACGTACCTGCCCGGCTCGCTCGATGCGGGCGTTGTCTTCACCACCGACACCGGTCCCGGCAACACGCTGCTCGACGCCTACGCCCGCCACTACACCGGTAAGCCCTACGACGAAAACGGACAGATGGCGGCACGGGGTCACATTAGTGACGAACTGCTCGCGGCGCTGCTCGACCATCCGTTCTTCGAACACCCTTTCCCTAAAACCACCGGCCCCGAAGTGTTCAACATGGCCTACGTTCGGGATGCGCAGCAGCGGAGCCAGACCAGCAGCCTCGCCGCCGACGACCTGATGGCGACCCTCACCCGCTTTAGTGCCGAAAGCATCGCCAAGGCGATCGGGCAAACGCTGCAACAGGCGCGCATCGAGCGCCCGCGCATTTACATGAGTGGCGGCGGTGCGCACAACCCGGTACTCACCCAAACTATCGCCCGCTTGCTTCCCGGTTGTACCTTTGCCAGAACCGACGAACTGGGTATACCCGGCGATGCCAAAGAAGCCATTTTGTTTGCCGTACTAGCCAACGAAGCCCTTGTGGGCGGCACCACCAGCTTTGGCAATCGCTCCGGCGTCCCCAGCGTGACGATGGGAAAGATTAGTTTTTATAAGTGACGAAATACCCCCCGCCCTGAAGGGAGCCTGCTGGCGCATATGTCATTTCGCGTGCGCATTGATCGTGCGCCAGCAGGCTCCCTTCAGGGCGGGGGGTAACCTAAAAAATGACTGACGTAACCATAATTGGCGGCGGGATTGTTGGCTTGGCCACGGCCCTTCAGCTTAAGCAGCAGCGGCCGGGCCTGTCGGTGATCGTGCTGGAGAAAGAAATTCGGGTGGCGGCCCACCAGACCGGCCATAACTCGGGCGTGATTCACTCGGGGCTGTACTACAAACCGGGTAGCCTCAAAGCCACCAACTGCATCAGCGGCTACCACATGCTGCTCGAGTTCTGCGACCGCGAAAACGTGCCCTACGAGCTCTGCGGCAAGATTGTGGTGGCGACCAAAGCCGAACAGGTGCCTCAGCTCAACACGCTGTTTGAGCGCGGCCAGCAAAACGGCCTTGGCGGCCTGCGGCGGCTGTCGGTGGGCGAAATGCGCGAAATCGAGCCCCACGTGGCGGGTGTCGATGGCATCTTCGTTCCGCAAACGGGCATCATCGACTACACGCAGGTGTGCGAAGCCTACGCACGGGTGTTCCAAGGCCTCGGTGGCGAGATCCACTACGGCGAAAAGGTAGAGCAACTCACGCCCGGTAACAGCCTCAGCGTGGTGGTGACGAACAAAAACCGCTACGAAACCAAGCTGGTGGTCAACTGCGCCGGGCTGTATTCAGACAAGATTGCTCAACTCACCCAGCGCGACCCCATCGGTTTGCAAATTGTGCCGTTCCGGGGCGAGTATTACAAGATTCGGCCCGAAAAGCATCACCTCGTCAAGAACCTCATCTACCCCGTCCCCGACCCGAACTTCCCGTTCCTGGGCGTGCACTTCACTCGCATGATTCACGGGGGAGTAGAGGCCGGCCCCAACGCCGTGCTGGCTTTCCAGCGCGAAGGCTACCGCAAATCGGACATCAACCTGCGCGAACTGTTCGAGACGCTGGCGTGGCCGGGATTCCAGAAAGTAGCGATGAAATACTGGGAAACGGGCCTGGGCGAAATGTACCGGTCGTTTTCAAAATCGGCCTTTACCAAAGCCTTGCAGGAGCTGATTCCGGCCGTGCAGGAAGACGACCTCATCGAAGGCGGCGCGGGCGTACGGGCGCAGGCCTGTGACCGCACCGGTGGCCTGCTCGACGACTTTTCGATCATCGAAACCGACCGGGCCGTCAACGTCTGCAATGCCCCCTCCCCCGCCGCCACATCGTCGCTCTCGATTGGCAAAACGGTTTCGGAGAAAGTTCTGAGTCGGTTCTGATTGTCCGTTTGTTTGTCATTCCGACGGAGGAGGAATCTTGATACGTCCCAATTTACAAGCAGGGAGCCTTCAAGATTCCTCCTCCGTCGGAATGACAAAAAAGTAAAATGACGAGCCCCATCACTCGTCTTTCATCTGGTCAGCGGCCTGAGCGGCTTTGGGATCGGCGATGACTTTGCCGCCGCGCACCATCGCGCCCAGCAGAATACCGGCGCTGATCAGCACGATATTTTTGATGATGTAATGCCCGGCCAGCGTTGGCACAAAAGGATGTCTCCAGGTCTCGGCCGGAAACAGTATCAGCGGCATCATGGTGCCGATCATCTGCGCGAAGAGCAGGAACAAGGTTGTCCGCATTAACCTGCCCGTCAATAGGCCTAGCCCGATGGCGCACTCCCAGGTAGCCAGCAGGGGCAACGACGTAGCCGAGGTCATATGACCGGCAGTGAGTACCTCGAACGTCCGGGCGGCAAGCCGTTCAGCCATACCCAGATCCGGGAAGTATTTCAGGATGCCAAACCAGAGAAAGACAATGCCCAACGCGATGCGCAGGCAATCGGGTCCGTAGTCGGCCATCCACGCAACAATGCGGGCGTCGGCTCGCCGGGCGGTCGGGTACGCGGGTTCATCCGCTTTCATAAGGGTTATCGGGTTAAGAGGCGTTCATATAGCCAACTGACACAATAGACTATAGTTTGCCGGACGTAGCCTATGGCGCCAGCACGTCGACTTCAGGCCCGGAACAAACACAATCAGCGCAACTTTAGTAGCTTCGCTGTTGGCTTGCTATTAGACACAACCAATTTGAAACTGCTACCCTTTGCCCTGCTGATGACGCTATCGGCAGCTGCGCAGAATCTGCCCATTCTGGAGCAAACACCTGCCTCGCTTCGTCTCTATCAACTCAACACGCCGCATTTTCGGGTAATCTACCCCGAGGGCTTCCAACAACGCGCCCAACGAACGGCCCAACGACTCGAACAGGTCTACGAACCCGTGAGCGCCGGTCTGGAACGACGGCCCCGTCCGCTCTCGGTGGTGCTCCGCAACCAGACGACCGTCAGCAACGGGTTCGCGACGCTCTTTCCACGTCATGCCGAATTCTACGCCGTGCCGCCGCAAGACCCGGCGCTGCTCGGTACGCTCAACTGGCTCGATCTGCTGGCCGTGCACGAATACCGCCATATTGTGCAGTACGAAAAGGCCTATCAGGGTTACGGCAAAGTGCTGTATTACCTGCTGGGCGCGCAGGGGCTCAGCTTCGCGACCAACGTTGTTACGCCCGACTGGTTTCTGGAAGGCGATGCCGTCGGGACCGAAACCATCCTGACCCGCTCGGGCCGGGGCCGGATACCGGCTTTCGAGTTGAGCATGCGTACCAACCTGCTCACCCGCCGACCCTTCAACTACGCCAAGGCCACGGGCGGCTCCTTCCGCGACAACGTACCCAACCACTACGAACTGGGCTATTTTCTGACGACCAAACTGAAACGTACTTACGGCCCCAACGCCTGGAGTGGCGCACTCAACCGAATTTACAGGCAGTTTCCGTTTTATCCGTTCTCGTTTTCCAACGGCCTCAAACAAACCACCAAATCAGCCGAAAACCCGACCGGCACGCGCGTCGATGATCTGTACACAGAATCTGTCAGCGACCTGATCGACACCTGGAAACGGCGGCAGGACAACCTGGTGCTTACCCCCGCGACAACGTACCCAGTCAGCGCTGAAAAAGCCCGAACGCCCCGCCCGGTCTTTACCAATTACCGCTACCCACAATACCTGACCGACAGCACGATCCTGTGCATCAAAAGCGGGCTCGGCGACATTCAGCAGGTGGTGGTATTGAGCCGCAACGGGCGGGAAAAACACGTCTACACCCAGGGGCTGGTGCTGAACGAACCTACCTACTTCTCGGCCACGCCGCAGATGGCCTGCTGGATCGAAAACCGCTACGACCCGCGGTGGCTGCAACGTATTTATGGCGAAATCAAACTGCTCGACCTCGCAACGGGCCAGGTACGTCGGCTAACGACCCGTAGCCGCTACACCGCCGTGGCCCTCTCGCCCGACAACAGCCGCCTCGTCGCCCTGCGCACCACCGATAGCTACCAGCACGAGCTTGTTGTACTCGATAGCCAGACGGGGCGTGAGTTGTCGGTGCTGCCTAACCCGGCCAATGACTTCTACGTAAACCCACGCTGGCATAATGGCCGGACCCTGGTGACGGTTACGCTGAGCCAGCAAGGCAAAACCATCGAGTTTATCGATACCGAAACAGGACAAAAACGGGCGTTGTTGCCCCTTATCAACCTGAATCTGAGCCACGTTCAGTCGTATGGCAATACGCACATTCTGGTCAACTCGCCGCAATCGGGTATCGACAATATCTATGCGGTCGAAATTGCCTCGGGGACGGTCTCGCGGGTGACGTCGCGGCCGTTTGGGGCTTACCACGCTACCGTCTCGCCGACGGGGCGCTGGCTGGCGTTCGAGGATTTTGACACGCACGGCTACCGGGTCGCCGAAACCCCACTCGACCCCGCCGCCTGGCCCCCCGCCAACGTACCCGGCGTGGATGCGCCGGGTGAGTCAACGCCGGGCACCGATCAGACCACGCGCTATTTTGGGCCGCTGCTCAACGCGGGCGCGCAAAGCCTGCCGCCCATCGCCGCCGACTCGGTACCCAATCTACCCACCTCGACGCCCGGCCGGTTCCGGCGGCTGGCCCATGCCTTCAACCCATATAGTTGGGGGCCAACGCTGGGCTCGACGGGTCAATCGCTGAATGTAGGCATTCAGTCAAGGGATTTGCTCAACACCACGCAGTTTACAGCAGGCTACACTTACAACCAAAGCGAACAAACGGGCGCTCTGGGTGTCAACGTGAGCTACCAGGGTTTGTATCCCGTGTTTGACGTCGGTTTCCAGACGGGCAACCGACGCACCAGTATTCCGGTTACCAACTCAGCAACCACGTTCCGCACCGACACGTGGCGGTACAACGAGCTGACGGCGGGGGTTCGCTTGCCTTTTCAGCTTACCCGATCGCGGTTTCTGCAAAACGCCAACCTGTTTGCCTATTACGGCCTGCTCTCGGTGAGCGGCTATGAGCTACCGGGCCGCTACTTCACGGAAACAGGCAACGGCACACTGCACACGTTACTGTATGGGGCTAATTATAGTTACGTGTTGCGTCAGAGTCGGCGCGACGTGGGCAACCGATTGGGTGTGTCGGCAAGCACCAGCCTGCGGAGCACGCCCTTTGCCCAGACGACAGGGCAATTGCGCGGCCTGCAATGGGCCAACGCGTTGAACGTCTTTCTGCCCGGCGTGGGCAAACACCACAGCCTGCGCCTGCGGGGGGCCTACCAATACCAATGGGGCGCACCCGACGCCAAAAATCTGTATCGGTTTGGGGCAGCGGTGCTTTACCCGCGCGGCGCAGCTTACACCTCGTTCGACAACCTGTGGGTGGCAGGAGCCGATTACCGGCTACCGCTGGCCGATCTGCACCTGTCGATCACGCGACTACTCTATATTCAGCGTCTGAAAGGCAATCTCTTTTCTGATTATGCCTGGGGCAAAAGCCGCCTTTTGCAGCTCGACAGCCGAAATGTGGTGCGAGGAATTGTACCCGTCAGCAGCTATGACTGGACCGTTGGTGGCGACCTCTCGGTGGTGTTCAACCCGTTGCGGCTACGTACCCCGCTGGAAGTGGGCCTGCGGGCGGGCTACGACATTCGGAACCGGGCGGCGTTCTTCCAGCCGCTGGTCATCGATATCGGGTTCTAGCTAACCGGGCGGGCCTGAGCAGGGCTGTCTTGACGCTTCTCCAAAAGGGATCAAAAGACGGCGCCTGCGAGTGCCGTTCCGGAAAAGGGTGGGAAACGAAAAGTCAACCGATTCAGTGAGGGCTAATTGGCGTGTAACTAGCGATCACCCGTGAGTCGGCCGACGCGGTTTAGCGGGTGTCGGTCGTTAAATGCGACCAAAGGCCAGCAGAAAAAGGCATTAATTGATTTTTTGGCGAAAAAATTATGAATATAGTTTGCCAGTAAACCAAAAAACTATAACATTTGCATCAGAGTATGTATAGACATTCGGACAAAGACTTGCAATTATTCACGATTGATCACGGCAGCCCTATTCCACTTCACATTCAGGTGGAAACCATAATGAGGGAATTGATTGACAGAGACGAGTATCAGCAGGGCAAGCTCTTTCCGAATGAGATTGACCTTGCCAAACGGTTCGGCATAGCCCGGAACACGGTCAGGCAGGCCATTAATAAATTAGTCAATGAACAGTTATTGATTCGTAAGAAAGGCGTCGGAACCAAAGTTGCCAAAAACCGGATCACGACTAAACTCAACAACTGGTCAAGCTTCACGCTTGAGATGCATGACAAGGGTGTCGACTTTCAAAACTATGAGATCAAAGCCAGCTGGACACTGGCCGATCAGGACACGGCCGACGTCTTTGGCATTGATGCCGGTTCAAAAGTCCTGAAGCTGGAGCGGCTGCGAGGCCTGGAGGCCGGGCCTATTGTTTACTTCGTTTCGTATTTCCATCCGCGGGTGGGCTTGACGGGGGCCGAAGATTTTTCTAAGCCGTTGTACGAGATGCTGGAAAAAGAATACCACACCGTCGTGGTGCTCTCTAAAGAAGAAATTAGCGCGACACTGGCCGATGATGACCTAGCAACCGTTTTGCACACCAGTCCGGGCGAACCCATTCTGTTACGCAAGCGGATTGTCTGCGATCCGGGCGAACGGGTCGTTGAGTTCAACGTAGGTTATTACCGGGCCGACCGTTTCACCTATGCTATCGACATAGCCCGCAAATAGACAAATTCTACTCCCCAACATAGCCTATCCGTATATGGTTGACGAATCACTCACCCTAGTAGCCTGTTTTTGTTTCTCGATATGTCTATACATATAGACATAAACAATTTCTTCACTCAATCACAACGTCGAGCGGCTGGCAGCGGCGGCTCCTCAGCATCAATACAGATGGCTATACAACTGGATCAAGAGTTGACAAAAACCACTAACACGTACCTGTACCTGGTTTGTCTGGTAGCGGCGCTTGGTGGTTTCCTATTTGGGTTCGATACCGCCGTGATCTCGGGTACGGTGGGGCTGGTTAAAGCCGATTTTTCACTCGACGCGATTCAGGAAGGCTGGTTTGTCAGTTGCGCCTTGCTGGGGTGTATCGTGGGCGTTAGTGTATCGGGCAAACTGAGCGACGCCTATGGTCGCAAAGTGGTACAGATACTGTCGGCGGTGTTGTTTCTGGCCTCGGCCATCGGCTGCACGTTCTCGACAACGTTCGCTACACTGATTGGCTTCCGGCTGGTGGGCGGTCTGGGCATCGGTGTGGCCTCGATGGTGTCGCCCTTGTATATCTCTGAATTTGCTCCGCCCCGCTATAGGGGCATGATGGTGTCCCTCTATCAGCTGGCCCTGACCATCGGTATTGTCATCGCGTATTTCACCAATGCCTATCTGGCCAGCCATACGGGTGACTATGCCGGTAGTGAAGACCTGGACCTTATCTTATCAACCCAGGTTTGGCGGGGCATGCTGGGGCTGGGGGCTGTACCGGCGGCTATCTTCTTGCTTGCCTTATTGGTTGTTCCCGAGTCGCCCAGATGGCTGCTGCTGCAAGGGAAGGAACAACAGGCGCGGGCCATACTCACCCGGATTGACGGCCCGGTTTCGGCTCAGAAAGAGATCGATGCCTTTACTGCCGCTGGCGACGATGGCCAGGGTGACCTGAGCGAACTCTTTACACCGACGTACCGCCGGGCTCTGTGGATCGGTTTGCTCCTGCCGTTTTTATCGCAGGTCTGTGGCATCAATGCAGTCATCTATTACGGCCCCCGAATTCTGGAGCAGGCTGGCTTCACCCTCAATAATGCGCTAGGCGGTCAGGTAACCATTGGACTAGTCAATGTCGCCTTCACGTTCGTCGCCATTTTCACGGTCGATAAATGGGGCCGTAAACCCCTGCTCTATGTGGGTGTAGGCGGGGCGGTGCTGTCGCTGCTGATCATCGGGGCGCTCTTCCAGATGGGCGTCTCGTCGGGCCCCTGGATCCTGCTGTTCATTCTGGCCTTCATTGCCTGTTTCGCGTTCTCGTTCGGCCCCGTCTGCTGGGTCGTCGTTGGCGAAATCTTCCCCAATGCCATACGGGGCAAAGCCATGGCCCTGGCCACGCTGTCGCTCTGGATCGGCAACTTTCTGGTCGGCCAGCTAACACCCTTCCTGCTCGAGGAAGTGGGTTCTGCCTGGACATTCTGGCTGTTTGCAGTATGCTGCTCTCCAGCCCTATGGCTCACCTGGAAGCTGATTCCTGAAACCAAAGGCCGTTCGCTGGAAGCCATCGAAGCGTACTGGAAAGACACCCATGACCTGGCCAAGACCCCCACGCTGTAGCGCTTCTCCCTTACCCGTTTCCCATGTATTCATCTCTCAACAGTTCATTGAATTTGCCTAAACCAATTCTCGTCGCATGAACAGTTCAATACATCCCCGATTAAGTCCCGTGATCGGCTCATGGGGCAGGCAGCGATCGCTCCTTGCCTTGTTACTTCTTCTGCTCAGTGGCAGCTATGGGCTCGCCTTGCCGTCTACTGGCAGGCCAGCGTCGTTTGTCCTACTCAACATTGAGCTTACCGGTCAGGTACTCGATGACCAGCAGAAGCCTTTACCGGGTGCCACCGTAAGCGTTGTTGGCACTACCCAGGGCACCACAACCGACGAAAATGGCAAATACCGACTGTCGCTGCCGGATGCTTACGTCGGGCGTAGCCTCGCGTTCTCATACATCGGGTTTACGAGTCAGACCGTTGTTATTGGGCAGGAGCGTACCGTCAATGTAACGCTGAAGCCTGACGAAAGCCGATCGCTCAATGAAGTCGTGGTCGTCGGCTATGGTCAGCAGAACAAGCTGTCTCTTACGGGCGCCGTTGATCAGATCAAAGCCCAGAGTATCGAAGGCAAGCCCGTAACGAACGTGTTGCAGGCTCTGCAAGGTGAATCGCCCAACCTGATTATTCAACAGACCAATTTTACGCCGGGCAGTGGTGTCAACATCAATATCCGGGGGCTGGGTACGTTAGGCGACAACACACCGCTCATTGTGATCGACGGGATCATTGGTGGCGATATCAACCTGCTCAACCCCAACGACATTGCGAGTGTATCGGTCCTGAAAGATGCCGGTTCGGCTGCGATTTACGGTTCGCGCTCTGCCAACGGGGTCCTGTTGATCACCACCAAAGGCGGGAAGCTGAACCAGAAAGCCACGATTACCTACAACGGCAGCTACGGCATGCAGTCGCCCTATGTCGGTTTGAAAAAAGTCAATGCGTGGGATAACGCCTACTACAAAAACCTGTCGCTGATCAACTCGGGGCTGCCGCCCATCTACACGCCGGATGACATTCAGGCGCTGAAAGCACAGGGTAACGGCGACTGGGAACGGCAGTCGATTCTACAAAATGCGCCGCAACAGTTACACAATGTATCGATTACCGGCGGTGGGGCCAACAGCAGTTACCTGATCTCAGCGGGGCTTCAGGATCAGCGCAGCAATTTTGTTGGCCCGTCGTATGGCTACAAAAAATACAACCTGCGGTTGAACCAGCTATCGGTCATTGGCAAGCTGCGGGTCAACACGATTCTGAACTACGTCAAATCGCAGAACAAGTCGCACAGTAATGCCGACTGGGTCATTTTTGCCGATGCCGACCGGGTCCCCCTGAACTACAGCTTTCAGGATGCGGAGGGCCGCTACCTGACCAACCCGGTGGCGTCGCAGTATAACGTGAAGAGCGTGTTGGAACAGGGCGGCTATTACCAGTCTGACAACGACCAGTTTTTTGCCAACCTGAACGCTGAGCTGAGTATCACCAACGACCTGAAGCTCACGGGCATATTTGGCGGAACGCTGAACGCCAACAACGCTTACTTCCGCCGGTTACAGGTCAATAACTACCCAACCGGCGTGTATGGTAACGACCGCACCGTGTTTGACAACAGCTTCAAAAACTCGTTGCTCAACTCGCAGGTATTCGCCGACTACACCAAGCGAATCGGTGATCACAGCATCAAAGTGCTGCTGGGCGCCTCCGACGAGTACTATCGGTCCAATGGGTTCCAGTTGCAGAAAACGCTGACCGATCCGGCTCTGGGTACGCCCACCACCGGGACGATTCTCGACCCGGTCAACTCCTACAACAGCAACACCAACACGACCGAAACGCGGATCAGCTCGGTGTTTGGGCGGGTCAACTACTCGTTTAAAGACCGCTACTTCGTAGAGGGTAATTTCCGGCAGGATGGCTCATCCAAATTCGCTTCGGGCCGACGCTGGGGTTTTTTCCCATCGCTGGCCAGCTCCTGGATTCTCTCCGAAGAGTCGTTCATGAAATCGCAGAACGTGGTCAACAACCTGAAAGTACGGGGTTCCTACGGGCTGGTGGGCAATCAGAACGTAAACGCCTATCAGTACCAGACCAACTACTTCAATTACGCCAACGCCTACGGTTTCAACAATGCAGTGGTCGGTGGGGCGGGCTTCAGCCTCGGCAACCCGGACCTGACCTGGGAGAAATCGGCCATCTTGAATGTGGGAGCCGATGCCAGTTTTCTGCAAAACAAGCTGACCGTGTCGCTCGATTATTTCAACAAGGTAACCAGCGATATTCTGTACAGCCGGCAGGACATTCCGTTGCTGTTTGGGGCTGGGTTCCCCGACTTTAACGTTGCCAAGGTTAAAAACAAAGGCTGGGAAGTCAGTGCTACCTATAACCTGAACACCAACACGGTTAAACAAAGCTTCAGTGTGAATCTGGCCGATAACCAGAATACCTTACTGGCGCTGACCTACGGATCCGATCAGCAGATTGCCAACGTCGACGCCTTTGGGTTCATCCGGAAAGTGGGACAGCCCATCACACAGTACTGGGGGTATCAGACAAACGGCTACTTCCAGAACCAGACTGACGTCGATAATTCACCTAAACCGGATGGCGTTGTGGTCGGCCCCGGCGACCTGAAGTTTACCGACTTTAACAAGGATGGCAAAATCGACGACAACGATAAAATCGTGCTGGGCAATCCGTTTCCCCGCTACACTTTCGGCTTTACGTACCGGCTCGCCGTAAAAGGCTTCGACCTGAACCTGTTTATTCAGGGGGTGGGCAAGCGCGATGTCATGCTGCGGGGTGAGGAGGTTGAGCCGTTCCACTACAATTACGGCGCGACCATGTATGAACACCAGACGGATTTCTGGACGCCCACCAACCCCAATGCGCGTTACCCCCGGCTGGCGGCTATTGGCTCGCCCTCGAACACCAACAACTGGCGATACGGCTCGGATGTGTATCGGTACAATGCCGCCTACGCCCGCCTGAAAAACGTGCAGATCGGTTATACCCTGCCAGGTACGTTGACCCAGAAAATTGGCGTTCAACGCCTGCGCGTATCGCTGATCGGTCAGAACCTGATCACGCTCTCGCCCCTCAAATTCATTGATCCGGAAACCTCCGAGTTCAACAACAACCTCAGCCTGGGGTCGTCGTCAAACAGCGCCCGTAGTTATCCGTTGCCCATTTTTTACGGGTTTGGTCTTGACCTCAGCTTCTAACCCTTTACCCTGTTACTCATCATGAATTTTCTCAAAAAGCTAGGTAGCCTGGGCGTCGTGCTTCTCATGGTCGCCGGATGCGGGCCTTTAGATATTGCCCCGGTCAATCGCTTCACCGAACTCAATTTCTGGACCACGAGCGAGAACGTAAACAATGCCCTGAACAACATTTACAGCGGCATGTATACCAGCACGTTGTACTTCTACAACGAAGCGCTGTCGGATAACGCCTACACGGCCCAGGGATCGGGCGCGGGCAACCCTGAAGCCATCGCCAGCGGTAGCTTCACCTCGACGCTGCCGAAAATCCAGAACGACTGGGCCTTTTATTACCAGGGCATTAAGTCCTGCAACATCTTTCTGGCCAATGTCGATCAGAACACGACGCTGTCGGCGGCCGACCTGTCGCGGATGAAGGGTGAGGTACGTTTCGTGCGGGCCTGGCATCACTTCAACCTGATGAAATGGTACGGAGACGTACCCCTGCTCGACCGCGACCTGACGCCCGACGAGGCCAAAGTGATTCCCCGCTCGCCAAGGGCTACGGTGCTGAAATTTATTACCGACGAACTGACGGCGGCGGCCACCCTGCTCCCGGCCAAAGACACCTACGCGCCCGCCGATAACGGCCGGATTTCGAAAGGGGCGGCTCTGGCCCTGCAAGCCCGCGTGCTGCTCTACGAAGGCAACCGGATGGCCGAGGTCGTGACGCTGTGCGAAAAGCTGATCAACGACCAGGCCACCAACGGCCAGTACGGCCTGGCGGCCAACTACAGCGATCTGTTCAGCAGCCCGACGGTCAATAAAACCAGTAATGAGTCGATTTTGGCCTTGCAATACGTACCTGGCCTACGTACCTGGTCGGAGTACTTCGATTTCGCCCCTCGTTCAGCCGGTGCCCGTACCAACGGACTGGCCCCCACACAGGAACTGGTCAACGAGTACGTCACGCTCAACGGCAAAGGCATTACCGAAGCGGGTTCGGGTTATTCGGAAAGCACGCCCTACGCCAATCGTGACCCCCGGCTGACGGCGACGGTCGTTTATGACCAGTACGTCTGGCGCAACGCGGATGGGACCACCCAGATTATCTACATCAAGCCCGGCTCAGACCCCGTCCGCCCCGCCCTGAATGAGTACACGCTGAATGGGCAGGGTTCGCCTACGGGCTACTACTGGCGCAAATACTACGATCCCAACAGCCTGGCCGGTTTCGCATCGGGCCTGAATCTGCACCTGATCCGGTATGCCGATGTGCTGCTGATGTATGCCGAAGCCAAACAGAGCCTGGGACAACTGACGGCCGATGTGTGGGACAAAACGATTCGGCCACTCCGGCAACGGGCGGGCTTCACCAGCACGGAGGCCCTGAACTTCCCCACCAGCGGCGATCTGACGCAGATCATCCGGCGGGAGCGCCGGGCGGAGCTGGCGATGGAAGGGCTACGGATTGACGACATCCGTCGGTGGAAGATCGCGGAGACGGTACTCAACGGCTACGCCCACGGGGCCAAATTCGGTGACCCGTCAATCGACAACGGCTATATCCGGGCGCAACGTCGTCAGTTCGACAAGACTAAAAATTACCTGTGGCCGTTGCCCGCCTCAGAATTGAATTTAAACAAGGCATTGACCCAAAATCCTGGTTTCTAACCGTATTCTTCCTATCCAATGACACATGCGTTCACTTATGGTGGTGTGGCCTTGCTCGCGCTACTATCAATCGGATCCTGCAAGCAGACGGTTCGGGAACTGAACCCGGCAGTTACACCCGTCAGCACCCTGACGGCCCCCGCCAACAATGCCAGCGTCAAGCTGGAACCCACTACGCCCGCCAGTGTGCAGTTTAAATGGGAGCCGACCCAGGCGGCAGAAGGGGTGCTCTACGAGGTGGCCTTCGACAAAACCGATGGCGACTTCAGCAAGCCCTTTTACAAGACCGTATCCGACGGGTTGGGGGTACAGCCACAGCTGACCCTGAGCCACAATGACCTGAAGAAGATTGCGGCTCTGGGCGGCATAGGCGCTTCGTCAACGGGAAGCGTCAAATGGACCGTACTGGCGTCGGTTGCCTTCAATCGGCAGGCAGGTACGTCCACCCGCGTACTCACCATGACCCGACCCGCCGGGTTCACCGAGCTTCCCGACAGCTTGTACTTAACCGGCACGGCTACCGAAGGAGGCGACGACGTAACCAAAAGTGTCCGGTTCAAAAAAGTAGAGGCGGGCATCTTTGAGGTCTATACGTCCCTGAAGGCCGGTACGTACTACCTGACGGATAAGCAGACGGGCGCGGGCAAGAAGTACTACGTGGCTAACGACACCATCCGGGAAGGCAACTCGCGCACAACCCTGACCGGTCCGGCGAAAACGTACCGCTTGCGGTATGATTTTAACATAGCCTCTACCCAGGCGACCGAAATACAGTCGGTTGGTTTGTTCATGTCGGCCTATAACAAGGAAATCGGCACGCTGGCTTATGCCGGCAACGGTACCTGGACAGCCGCCAGTATCCCTGTCGAGTTTTATCAGTTTTCGTGGGGCCGGGATGAGCGCTACAAATTTGCCATTCACACCGCCACCGGTATAGAGTATATGGGTAGCTCGAACGTGAATAACAACAGCCCGGCCGGAGCCCCGGCGTCTTATTTCTATCTCCAGCCGGTTTCCAACGCCCAGTGGGACAATACGTACAAATTCGATCCGTCGGCCGATTTGAAAAAGGTGAAAGTCGACCTTTTCCTGCGGGCAACGACCCCCTACAGCCACCAGGTGACCGTGCTGAAATAAGCGCGGGTTTTCCAGCACGCTGTTGATTCGCTTCCAACACCCCCTGTGCCGGCTGCGGTAGCGTAGCTGGCACAGGTTTACGACTCCCGTTATGAACCGTCTCTTTTTCACTGGGCTTTATCTCATCGTACTCGTTACCCTCTTTTCCGCCTGTGATGACAAGCAACCCGTCCCCGTCGGTGGACCAGACACAACCAAGCCTACCGTACCCAGCCCGACCGTGTCGCGGTACCTGACGACGGCCCAGAAAACGCATGACTACGTGCTGGCTAATTTATTGACGCCCTACAAGAGCTACCGGGTCAACACGACCACTGACCCCAACTCCGCGTTTGAGTGGTACAACGTGAGCCAGATCTACGCCGATGCCGCCATGGTGAAGCGGGGCGACACGACGTACGCGACCTACATGAACGATAGCTTCAACTGGATGAGCCACTTCTGGGACGACGCCAGCCCCAACGGTGGCTACTTTGCTTTCGTGCGCATTGATGGTACCGGCAAAGGCTCCGATCCGCTGCAATACATCGACGACAATTCGCTGTCGGGCGTCATCTACCTCGACGCCTACGAGGTCAGCACCGGAGCCCAGAAAACGACGTACCTTGACAAAGCAAAGGCCTGTGCCAACTGGCTGATCAAAAGCGGCACCTGGGATAACACTTTCGACGGGGGTTTCTGGTGGAACACGGCCAAGACTGTGAAGCCAACCCAGTCCAACGGGCTGGCGATGCAGCTATTCACGCGCTTGTACATGATCACCGGCGAGTCGGTTTACCGCGACTGGGCGACGGCCGTTGACAAGTGGTTGTCGAATAAATTGTACGAAAGCAGCACCGGCCTGTTCGTCTGGCAGATTGATCAGTCGGGCAAGCGGTTCACCGAAAAATTCACCTACGATAACGCGATCATGGTCGAAGCCTTTCTGTTGTATGCAGAGGCTATGAAAGACCCGTCGTATCAGGTGAAGGCGCAGGCGCTGGGCACTGCCATGAACCGGACACTGTGGGATAAAACGCATAACGTTTACATTTTCAATACGAGCGACCGCCGAATCAGCCCCGCCTGGTGCGGGTGGGGATCACAGGCGATGATCAAGCTGTACGAATCGGATAAAAACGCGTCGTGGCTGGGGTATGCCCAAGGCAATATCGACGCCATCAATACAGTCCTGAGGGATCCCAATTCAGGCGGTTACTACCAGTTTGCCGGTCTGGACGGTGCCGGACGATATACCAACATCGAAGGCGTCGATGTGGCCTGGATGCAACGCCTGCAAGCGATGCTGTCCACCTATAGATAACCCGTTAACCAGCCTCCATTCAATCTATTCTGGAATGAAATACCTAAAAAGCATCACCCTTTTTCCTTCACTGATCCTCATTGCCCTGCTGACGTCCTGCGCGGTAAAGCGGCCCAACGTGCTCCGGTACGTCGATCCCAACATTGGCACAGCCCACAGCCGCTGGTTCTTCTACACGCCCGCAGCCGTACCCCACGGCATGGCCAAACTGGCTCCGTCGACCAACGGTCACTACGGCAATAATCAGGGTTGGGAAGCAGTAGGCTACGATACCCGGCATAATTCCATTGAAGGGTTTGTGCACTTTCACGAATGGCAGGTGGGTGGCGTAAGCGTCATGCCGACCACGGGCGAGTTGAACGTAAAACCCGGCCTTCTTGAAAACCCCACGAGCGGTTATCGGTCGCGGTTCGATCGCAAGAATCAGGTGGCCGAACCGGGTTACTACAAAGTCTTACTGGACGATTACCAGATTACCGCCGAGCTCACCGCGACCAGCCATGTCGGTTTCCACCGGTATACATTCCCCAAAAACGACCAGTCGCGGGTGCTACTGGACATTGGCAATGTGCAGGGCGAAAGCGGCGACGTGCGGACCGCAGCTATCCGGATGACCGACGATACCCACTTCGAAGGCTCCGTGACAACGTACCCAAAATACGTGAAGACCTACGACGTGAACGGGCAGGTGTCGATGTATATCTGGGGAGAAGTGAGCAAAAAACCCCGGTCGGTCGGCGCCTTTTCGGATAGTGGCATTCGACCCAACAGCCGCGAAGCGACAGGAAAGGGAGCCGGACTTTTCCTGGAATACACGACCACCGTCAACGAAGCCATCGAGCTGAAAGTGGGGCTGTCCTACACCTCGATCGCCAACGCGAAAGCAAATTTTGAGGCCGAAGCAACCGGATTGACGTTTGAGAAAGCCCGAAAGCAGGCGCAGGAAACGTGGCAAACCGAGTTGGGCAAGCTGGCCGTAGTGGGGAATGAAACCAGCAAGGTGAAATTCTACACCGGCCTGTTCCATGCCCTGCTGGGTCGTGGTATCGCCAACGACGTAAACGGCTCGTTTCCCCGGCACGACGGTGGGATTGGCCAGTTGCCCCGCGACAAAAACGGGAAATTCAGCTACAATTTTTACAACACCGATGCCATCTGGGGCGCCTACTGGAATCTGACCCAGTTATGGGCGCTGTCTTATCCCGAACGGTATACTGATTTTGTACAGACCCAACTGGCCGTTTATAAAGAGCGTGGCTGGTTTGGCGATGGCATTGCCAACAGCAACTTTGTGTCGGGTGTGGGCACTAATTTCGTCGGGCTGGCCATTGCCGGGGCGTATCAAGCGGGCATCCGGGATTACGATACCAACCTGGCTTATCAGGCCATCCGGGCCAACGAACTTAACGGGCGTAATCGCCCCGTGGGGTCGGGTAAACTGGACGTAGAAGCCTTTGTGAAGCGTGGGTACGTTCCCTACCTCGACGCCGATAAAACCGATTCGACGGGTTCGCACTTTTCAGCTTCCCACACGCTGGAATATAGTTTCAGCGCGTTTGCGGCCGCCCAACTGGCCAAAGCGATGGGCAAACAACCCGACTATCAGCAGTTCATGAAGGCTTCTAATGGCTGGAAGTTGCTGTATGAGCCGAGTCAGAAACTGGTTCGGCCCAAAAAGGCGGATGGCACGTTCATTGACAAGTTCGATCCCTATGAACCGTGGCGTGGTTTTCAGGAAGGCAATGCCGTGCAATACACCTTTTTTGTGCCGCAGAACCCGAAGGCGCTGATTGAGGCCATCGGCGAAACCACCTTCAACAACCGGCTCGACAGCATCTTCACGACAGCGCAGAAAAATGGCTTTGGGGGTGGTAAAGAGATCGATGCGTTTGCCGGGATCAAATCGATCTATAACCACGGCAATCAGCCCAACCTGCACATCAGCTGGTTATTTAATTTCTCGAAAAAGCCCTGGCTTACCCAGAAATGGACGCGCGCCATCTGCGACGAGTTCTACGGCACGGAACCCATTCACGGCTACGGCTATGGGCAGGACGAAGATCAGGGGCAGTTGGGTTCGTGGTACGTGATGGCCGCCCTTGGCCTGTTCGACGTCAAAGGGTTTACGGATCTACGACCAGTCATTGAGCTGGGAAGCCCCGTCTTCGACCGGGCCACCATCCGGCTGGGCGATGGCAAACAACTACAGATTGAGGCCAAAAACAACTCCGCCCAGAACGTGTACGTGCAGTCGGCCACCTTCAACGGGAAAGCCCTGTCGAACTGCTGGCTCTACCGCGATGAATTGATGAAAGGCGGCAAACTCACCTTTGTGATGGGCAGCCAGCCCAACACGAATTGGGGAAGTCAGACGCCCCCGCCTTCGGCCCAATAAGGGTAGCGGTACAGGGGACTATGCTCAACAAATCATAAATAACGTATGCGTTTAAGTCAAAAATGGGCCAGGTACGTTGTCGGGCTATCGGTAATCAGCGGGTTTGGTGCGGGTCAGCCGGCGCTGGGTCAATCGCCGAAACCGTCGGCTGTTTACCTGAGCCGGGCTCGGGAAAGCTACCAGAACGTATGGAATCGATACCGGGTACCTGCTTACGGGTTGTTTTCCGAGAACTACCCGTCGAATCAGGCCGATTCGCTGACGTACATGCAGGGTGGTGGCGTCAAGGAAAAAGCGGTCAGTTTTCTCTGGCCTTTTTCCGGCCTGTTTTCGGCGACTAATGTGTTGCTAAAAACGCCGTCGGAGCGTAAAACGCAACTGCGCTATCTGGACAGCCTGGTGGCCGGGATGGAAACCTACCGCGACACGAACCGCTCGCCCGTTGGCTATCAGGCGTATCCGGTTCAGTTTGAAAAAGCCGACCGGTATTACGATGACAACGGGCTGGTGGGCATCGACTACATGGAGGCCTACCTGAACACCCGGAATCCGTTGTACCTGTCGCGGGCAAAAACCGTTTTTGCGTTCATTCTCAGCGGCTGGGACGACGAGCTGGGCGGTGGCGTAACGTGGCTGGAGGGGCATCGCGATCAGAAACCGGCCTGCTCCAACGGGATGGCGACCCTCACCGCGCTAAAGCTGTATCAGGGCACCAAAGACCCCTACTACCTGCAATGGGGCCAGAAATTTTACAACTGGATGCACGCCAGCCTGCTCGACTCAACCGGTGTGTACGCCAATGACCGCAAAGCCACGGGTGCGTTGAACCGGGTTTTCTATACCTATAACTCCGGCTCCATGCTCGAAGCGGCCGTACTGCTCTACCAGTTTACCGGTGATAAGCAATACCTCAACCAGGCCGAACAGCTGGCGAAGGATTCGTTTGTGCACTTCGCAAAGCGGCCGCATCCGGCTCCAATGGCCATTCAGATCGACCTGCCCTGGTTTGTTACGGTGCTGTTCAGAGGCTACGACGCGCTGTACCGGGTCAATGGTGATTATCAGTACGTGGCCAGGATCAGGAAAAGTCTCGACTATGCCTGGCAGCATTCCCGCGACCAATACGGACTGGTCACGCATAGCTGGATGCCCGACCCTAAGGAGCTGGCCAAACCGAAATGGTTGCTGGACCAGGCTTGCATCGCCGAATTATATGCGCGATTGAGTCTGCTGGAAAAAGAACGCGAAACAAAACGATAAACCCACATGGCAGAAAAAGCGGTCATCGCCATCGACCTGGGAGGTACCCGTATCAAACTGGGGCTTATCAGAGCCGGTACCATCCTGTTGACGAGCCAGATGGATTCGCAGTCAGGTCAGGGGTTACAGGCCCGGCTACCTCAGCTTGAAACCGCCATCAACACGATGTTAGCGGAAGCACAGCTGTCTACTGCTGATCTGATCGGCGTGGGCATCGCCATTCCGGGCATTGTTGACCCGATGGACAAACGAGTCCTGACAATCAATGGCAAATACGGTGATGCGCCGGAACTTGATCTGACTGCCTGGGCTAGTCAGACCTGGGGTTTACCGCTGTATCTAGAGAATGATACTCGTGCTGCCCTACTCGGCGAATGGCAGCACGGCAGCGGGAAGGGCTACGACAACGTTGTCCTGATGACGCTCGGCACGGGCATCGGCACTTCGGCGGTGATCGAAGGTCGGTTGTTGCGCGGCAAGCATTTTCAGGCGGGCATTCTGGGGGGGCACGTCGTCATCAACACCCACGGTAACCAATGTAACTGCGGCACGGTTGGCTGCGCCGAGGCTGAAGCGTCGACCTGGAGTTTGAATCAGCGGGCAACTGCCCACGCAACGTACCCACAAAGTTTACTTGGCCAGTATGATGCCGTTGACTACGAAGCCGTGTTCCGCTGTGCCCAACAGGGTGATGCGCTGGCGATCACGCTGCGAAACGAAAGCGTAGACACCTGGGCCGCCTGCGCGTACAACCTGGTGCAGGCGTATGACCCGGAAGTCCTGATTTTGGGCGGAGGGGTTATGGCCAGCCGCAACGCGATCATCCCCCCTATTCAGGCGCGTCTGAACCAGAATGCCTGGGCAACCTGGGGCAACGTGGCCGTTGTACCCGGCTCTTTATCCGACTCCGCAGCCTTGCTGGGCGTCGCCACTTTAGCATACAACCTGGATATATGAACGTTTTAACACCATCCATTTTCGACAAATTTCCCAGCATTGCCGTAGACGGGGAGACCTGCACTACGGGTTGGGAGCCCATCGTTTCAGTCCTGCGAGACAGCATTCGGCCTGCCGGTCAAGCCAAAACCATCGTGGCCGTAGACACGTACCTGGGCGTGTATACCGATGAGATGATCGCTGGCCTGCGCGCCCTGTCAGAGCAGCTGACGATCGTGGAAACGAGCCAGGCCCTGCGTAGCCAGTCCGAAATCGATGCTCTCGTCGACGACTTCGTGACCGACGATCCGGTGTTTGGGTACGTTTGCCCGTTTGAACTACCGACCTTTTTCGACGAGACGAAACTGGCGGCGTGCCGGCAAACGATTCAGGCCGTTACGGAAGGCGTGGTGCTGGTCGTTGGCGTGGGGGCCGCCCTGTTCGTCGACCAACCCGATCTGTTGCTGTACGCCGATATGCCCCGGTGGGAGATTCAGCTTCGATTCAGGAAGAACCGGGTGGGAAATCTGGGGGCTCAGAATGCCGACGCGGCGTTTGCCTACCTGTACAAACGGGCGTTCTACGTGGACTGGAAGGTGCTGGATCGCCACAAAAAGCAGTACATGGAGCGCTGGGATTATCTGGTCGACACCACCCTCGAAGGAACGCCTAAACTGATCAGCGGATCGGCCCTGCGCAAAGCCATGGCGCTTACCGTTCATCGCCCCTTCCGGGTGGTGCCGTTCTTCGATCCGGGCCCCTGGGGCGGTCAGTGGCTGAAAGAAGTCTGCGATCTGGATCGGTCGGCGGTTAACTACGCCTGGGGGTTCGATTGCGTACCCGAAGAAAATAGCCTGCTGTACAATTTTGACGGCGAGACGGTTGAAATTCCGTCTATCGACGTGGTCTTCAGTCACCCGGTCGAGCTGCTGGGCGAGGATGTATTTGCGGCGTTTGGTGCCGAGTTCCCTATCCGGTTCGACTTTCTGGACACCATTGAGGGGGGCAATCTCAGCCTACAGGTCCACCCACTTCACGAGTACATGCGCGAGAAGTTCGGCATGGGCTATACCCAGAATGAGAGTTATTATTTTCTGGAAGCCAAAGAGGATGCCTGTGTATATCTGGGGTTGAAGGAAGCGATCAACCCCGCCGAAATGATCGGTGATCTGGAAAAAGCGCAGCGCGGCGGCGTCGATTTCGACGCCGAGAAGTACGTCGAAAAGTGGCCAATAAAAAAGCACGACCACGCCCTGATTCCCGCCGGTACGGTTCACTGTTCGGGGGCGAACAGCGTGGTGCTCGAAATCAGCGCGACGCCCTTCAACTTCACCTTCAAGCTCTGGGACTGGGGCCGAACGGGATTAGACGGCAAGCCCCGCCCCATTTCGCTGGAACACGGCAAAAACAACATTCAGTGGGACCGCACAACCGGGTGGACGAAGACTAACCTGCTCAACCAAATCGAGGAGATTGGTCGCGGTGATGGCTGGCGGGAAGAGCGTACGGGGCTTGACGAAGACTCATTTATCGAAACCCGCCGGCACTGGTTTTCATCGACGGTCACGCACCATACGCAGGGCGTCGTGAACGTGATCAACCTGATCGAAGGCGAGGAAGCCGTCGTCGAAAGTCCATCAGGTACGTTCGCTCCTTTCGTGGTTCACTATGCCGAGACATTCATTGTACCGGCCGCGGTAGGCTCCTACACCATCAGGCCGTTTGGCTTGAGCGAAGGCCAGGAAATAGGTACGTTGAAAGCTTACATACAAACAGAAAAGCTACACGGTCAGACGCTAAAGTAGGCGCCGACGGAACGTGATCCGCAGCGATATACCGCCAAAACGCCATGCACAGGCAGCGAAGGAAGTTTTGATGGGTATGCCGCTACGGATCACTTTTTAGGCCACGTTCATGCAGTTTATTTTAGGTACTACTGCGCAAACGGCGTGGCGCTCATAGCCTCAGCAAATCTTTTTATGGGGTTTGCAACGGCGCGCTGGGGCGTGGCGTAATCTAAGGCAAAACGTCCGATGAAAACCATGAAAACGATTAGCCTTGCCAGTTTGATTGCCCTTGTGGGCCTGTTTGTGTGGGGATGCAACCCGTCGCAGAACGTTACGCCTGATGACTCGCTATCAGCCGCCCGTGCGGGTGCCGACACAACCGGCTTCTTCTGTAAAAGCAAGCTGACCAAGATTGCCACGACCGACTTACCCGCCGCCGTAACGAGCTATATCACGGCTACGTATGCTGGTGCCACTGTCGACTACGCGGCCAAAGACGATACCGGAAACTTCCTGGTGGGTATTACGCAGAACGGGACGCGGAAGAGCCTGCTGTTCAACGCCGATGGTTCGTTCAACAAAGAGTTTGCACACCGGGGTGGTGGGCCGGGTGGTCCCAAAGGGCCGGGTCATGGTCGTGACAGCATCACGCAGGTCGCCATTACCGATCTGCCTGCGGCCATAACGAGCTACATCACGGCCAATTATGCCGGTGCTACGATCAACGTAGCCGCCAAAGACGCCAACCGTGGGTACGTGGTGATGATCACGCAGAACGACGTGAAGAAAGCGCTGCTGTTCAACCTGGATGGCTCGTTCAACCAGGAGGTTGTCCGCAAGATCAAGATGGATTACAGCATCGTCGCTGCCAGCACACTGCCCGCCAACGTGACGAGCTACATCACGACCAACTACGCCGGATCGAGCGTGAAACTGGCCGCCAAAAGCACGTCGGGCGCGTACAAAGTGTTTATCCAGACGAGCGCCGGTAAGCTGATCGAGCTGTCGTTTGCCGCCGATGGCACGTTTGTACAGGCCCGCCCCGGTCGGCGGTAGTCTTTCCTGGCAATAAAACGCAACGCGCCAGCGATCAGCCGATCGCTGGCGCGTTGCATTTATACGATCTTTCAGGTTAGACATAATGGGTCGATTCGTAGTTATCTTGCTGTTAGCCTTTCGCTCGATCCCATGAACCGCGTCGCCCCCGTAACTATACAAAAATTTAAGGCCACCACCCTGGGTGAGCCCCAGCCCGATTTGCTGGCCGTAGAAGAGCCGATGGAGATTCGGCTGGGCTACGGCGAGGTCACCGACCGGCAGCAGCGCCCCCTCTCGGTCACGATGCGCACGCCGGGGCACGATTTTGAACTGGCGCTGGGTTTTCTGTTTACCGAAGGCGTTATCCGGTCGCGCGGGCAGGTCCACAGCGTGCGCCACTGCACTGATCTTGGGCGGCAGGAAGCCCTCGGTAACATTGTTCGGGTGGAGCTTCAGCCCGATGTGTCGGTGGAGCTGGGTACGTTGGAGCGGAATTTTTACACCACCTCCAGTTGCGGCGTTTGCGGCAAAGCCTCCATCGACGCCGTGCGCAACACGGGCTGCCCCCTCCTGCCCGCCGCGCAGCCGTTTATCGACCCCGATTTAATCCACCAATTGCCCGATCAACTGCGGGCCGCGCAGGCCGTTTTCGACCATACGGGCGGTCTCCACGCCGCCGCCCTGTTCGACCGCTCAGGTACGTTACTCCTGTTACGCGAAGACGTCGGTCGGCACAACGCGCTCGATAAAGTGATTGGTGCCGCGCTGCAACAGGGCCTGCTCCCGCTACACGATTCGCTCCTGCTGCTCAGCGGGCGCATCAGTTTCGAACTGGTACAGAAGGCCCTGATGGCCGGCATCCCGCTGGTGGCGGCGGTGGGCGCGCCGTCGAGTCTGGCGGTGCAGATGGCCAACGACGTGGGCATGACCTTACTGGGCTTCGTGCGAAATGGGTCGTTCAACATTTACACCCACCCCGGTCGGGTGGCCCAGCCTGAAACGGCCGTATCATCACTCAGTTACTCAACGTCGGCCTAGTGCCGAACCCCTTTCCTATGAATGACGCATCCAACAGCCCGAACACATCCGGCAACGTACCTGGCCAAACGCCCGATCAGCAGCAAAACGAGGCGCCTCCCCAGGCAGGTCAGCCCTCACCCGACAATAATTACGATCCGCACGGCCGAACCAACGCGGACAAACGTGTTCTCTCCCCTCCCGCTACCACGATGTCACAAGCCAACGACCCCATTTTAGCCCAGCCCCCCCTCACTTTCACCGGCCTGAAACTCGGCGAGCCCTACCAGGTAGCGGCTGGCCTGACGGCCGTGCTCAAATCAGCGCAGTATAGCTGGGGCTGGGACGGTGTTGGCCGGGGCACTAAGGCCCTGCTGAACCTGAACCAGAAAGACGGCTTCGACTGCTCGTCGTGCGCCTGGCCCGACCCCGATGGGCATCGGTCGGTGGCCGAGTTCTGCGAAAACGGCGCCAAAGCCACGGCTTCCGACGCCGATACCCGCCGCGCCGACCCCGACTTTTTCGCCAAACACAGCCTCGTCGACCTGTCGCACATGACCGATCGCGACCTGAACAATTCGGGGCGGCTTACGCACCCGCTGGTGCGGCGGCCCGGCGATACGCATTATCGCCAGATCGAGTGGACCGAGGCGTTTCATCTGATCGCGAGTGAGTTGAACGCACTGCCATCGCCCGACGAAGCCGTGTTCTACACCTCGGGAAAAGTGCCCAACGAACCGGCCTACCTGTTCCAGCTCTTCGTGCGGCAGTTTGGTACCAACAACCTGCCCGACTGCTCCAACATGTGCCACGAAAGTTCGGGGTCGGCCCTTAGCCCGACGCTGGGGCTAGGCAAAGGGTCAGTGACGCTCGACGACGTTCACGAGGCCGAAGTGATCCTGATCATGGGCCAGAACCCCGGCACCAACCACCCCCGGATGCTGACGGCCCTGCAAATTGCCAAGAAGAAAGGCGCTAAAATCATCGCGTTGAACCCTCTGCACGAGACCGGGCTTAGCCACTTCAAGAATCCACAGGATTTTATGAACCCGATCAAGGCTGTGGGTACGTTGCTGGGGCGGGGTACGCCCATCGCCGATCTGTATTTACAGGTACGTATCAACGGCGATCTGGCGGCACTGCGGGGCATTATGAAGCACCTGCTCGACGCCGATGCTGCCGCGCCCGGTACGGTAATCGACCACGCTTTTGTGGAGGAATACACGGCTCATTACGACGACTTTGTCGCCACGATTCAGCAAACAAGCTGGGCCGACATCGAGGCAATCAGCGGGCTCACCAAAGCGCAGTTGAAAGAAGCCGCCGACCTGATCGGGCCGAAGAAGAAATACGTCACCTGCTGGGCGATGGGCATCACCCAACACAAAAACGGGGTGATGTGCATTCAGGAAATTGTGAACCTACACCTGATGAAAGGGTCGATCGGGATTCCCGGTGCCGGTACGTGTCCGGTGCGGGGCCACTCCAACGTGCAGGGCGACCGCACGATGGGTATCTGGGAGCGGCCCGAGGCGACATTTCTCGACAGCCTGAAAAAGGAGTTCAACTTTGAGCCGCCCCGTGAACACGGCCTTGACACCGTCGACTCGATCAAGGCGATGCACGAAGGCAAAACGAAGGTTTTCTTTAGCCTCGGCGGCAACCTGCTGGCGGCGGGCCCCGACACGGAGTTTGTGGCCGAAGCCATGCGCAAACAAAGCCTGACGGTGTTTGTGAGCACCAAGCTGAACCGGGGCCACCTCACCACGGGGCGCACCTCGCTCATTCTGCCCTGCCTGACGCACGTCGACATCGACCGGCAGACGTCGGGGCAGCAGTTTACGTCCTGCGAAAACTCGATGGGCGTTGTCAGTCAGAACAAGGGTGTGCTGGAACCGCTAGAGGGGGAAATGCTCAGCGAAGTGGCTATCATTTCGGGCGTTGCCATTGCTACACTGGGTAGTCGCAGCACCGCCGACTGGGTGGGGTTCACCGAAAACTACGATACCATCCGCGACAGCGTGGCCCGCGTGATTCCCGGCTTCGAGGATTTTAACAAAAAGATTCGGCAGCCGGGTGGGTTTTACCTGCCCAACGGCCCCCGCGAGCGCAAGTTCACGACCGAAAACGGCAAGGCTAATTTTACGGTCACCCACCTGGAACCGCACCGGCTGGAACCCGGTCAACTGGTGCTGATGAGCATCCGCAGCCATGATCAGTTCAACACGACGATCTACGACTACAACGACCGCTACCGGGGTGTATACAACGAACGTCGGGTGATTTTCCTGAACCCGGACGACATGAAAGCGCAAGGCATTGCCGAGCAGGAACTCGTCGACCTCACGAGTCATTTTGAGGGGCAGCAACGGCACCTGGCCAAGTTTGTGGCGATTCCCTACGCGATTCCGAAGGGCAATGCGGCGGCCTATTACCCCGAGGTGAACCCGCTGGTGCCGGTGGGCAGCGTGGCCGATGTGAGCAACACACCCACGTCGAAGTTTGTGGTGATTACCCTGACGCCGACCCGCGAAATGTACCCTTCAGCGAACTTCACATCCGCTTAACCGACATTGGTGTGCAACTCGCGGGGCTGTCTGTTATCTTTGACAAAATGCCCCGCGAGACCCCTCTACTGATGAATCCAGTTGATACTTCATTGCCGATCAGCGACGTAACGCCCACGCCGCTGCCCGACGACACCGCCGGAAAAAAGGAGAAAAAGGACAAGGAGAAGAAAAAGAAGAAGAAAGCCAGTCGGGGTATCGAAACCATGTACCGCACGACCCTGGCCAATCACCTGCGGCTGAGCGAAATGGCCGACCAGAAAGCCAACCTGATGATCTCGATCAATACCATTCTGGTGTCGATCATCATGTCGTCGTTTTTCAAGCCGGTGGGCGGTATGGAGCATCTGCTCATTCCCGAGATCATGCTGCTTGTAGTGAGCCTCGTCACGGTCGTTATTTCGCTGTTTGCGACCAAGCCCAACTACGCCCCCCCGGCCACCCGCAACGTAGGCGATCGCCCGCTCGACCTGCTTTTCTTCGGCGATTACACACAGCTGACTGCCCAGGAATACCGCGAGGCTGTCCGCGACCTCACCAGCGACGAAAAACGCCTGTATGAAAGCCTGAGCAATAACATCTACGCGCAGGGCAAGGTGCTGCACAAAAAATACCGGCTGCTCACGGTTGCCTATACCTTCTTTATGATTGGCTTCTCCATCGTGGTCATCAGCAGCGTCGTCGCCTTGATTATGGGGAATAAGTAGTGGTCATTCGTGATCATTTGCTTCGCGTCATTCGTTGTAAAAAACAATTAATGACGGCGCCGCCTAATGACTTTCTTCTACTTCAGCCCTTTGATCTGCACGCTGGCCGTTTCGTTGGGAGCAAACGCCCGCTGCACGTATTTGGGGTTGGTAATGGTCTGGTAAAACTCGTCGAGGTACCGGAGGGTGTCGCGGATATAGTCGGGGGCGAGGTTCGGATTGTTCTGGTAGAGCGCGTAGAACTGCGGTTTCAGAGCAATAAACCGGTCGAGCACCCGATTCAGGGCGGGCAGCGTGAAGGCGGGCCCGCGATACACCCGATCACGCACCGATTCGATATTCAGTTGTTCGGCGGGGCGGGCGTAACGGGCATTGACGATCCCCGCGTGGTCGAAATCGTAAGGAGCTACCAGCGGCCGAGGTTTCGTCGAATCGATCAGCGTGCGGATATTATGCTGAAACGGCACCGACCAGTCGGTATTGCCGATCATGTACTCGAAGATTGACACCGTAGCCATCGCCATCGTATCGGCAAACTGCGCTTTCGTCCTGATTTTCGTAGTCCGGGCGTGGTTGCGTTTCGCCAGATCGTCGGCGTCTTCGAGCAAAATACCCCAGTGGGTTTCCGTATCCCGTTTCTGCGCCGAGTCGACATACGTCACCTGCGCCAGCCGCGCACGGAAGCTCAGGTCGGTCAGCAGGTTGTACATCCGGTACACTAGGTATTCCCGCACCACGTATTCATCGAGCTGGCAGTGGGTCACCAGCTTCAGCTTGTTCTGCCCCGCGAAGAGGGTGTTTTTCGTGGCCTTCTTGGGTACGTTCAGGTAGAGCGGCGGGAACTTGCAATTGGCACCATCGCGCCGAAAATTACCCCGAACCGACAGCGTCACAGGCATGGTCTGTACATCGGCGGGGCCACTGTAGGTGAGTCGGGCGGGGTGTTTGGTCGCCAGGCTGTCGGCTTTGGGTTTCACCCGATCCCGGTTAATCGCTACCATGCGGGCCGTGAGCGTCAGCGACAGCGGCGCATCGTCGGTAAAGAGCGGCTTCGGTGCCTGTGCCAGCAGCGCAGCCGGCAGCAACACAACAAACAGAGAGGCGAGCAGGCGGATCATGGAACGGCGGGGAGGCGAAGGGAAAAACGTTAGTTGAAACTCGCAAACAGCTTACCGCCCGTATCGCCATTGAAGAAGTAGGCCTTCACCTGCGCCGGGTTGTTGATCAGGGCGTAGAACTTATCCAGATGCCGGGTCGCCTGCTTTACATACGAACGCGTCAGGCGTTTGTCTGACTCATACAGGCTGTAAATCGCCGGTTTCAGTTCGTTGTACCGGTTGAAGACGCGCTTCATCAGCCAGCCGGGATACAACGCTCCCCGGTAGGTACGTCCGTCTTCGTCAGGTAGCGATGCGTAGGGCGCATCCACAAGCACCGAGTGGTCAAAGTCGTAGGGGATGATCTTGGGCGATTCGTCGCCCCGCACGGCCATCAGTCTGACGTTGTGCCGGTAGGGTACCGACCAGTCGATGTTGCCGATCATGAATTCAAAGACCGCCATCGTGGCCATATTCAGCGAATCGACTTCGCTTGTCTGCACGGTCGTCTTCGTTTCACGCATGCCGTTTCGTTTCGCCACGTTGTCTTCGTCTTCGATCAGGAAGCCCCAGCGGGTTTCGTTCGGGCGCTTTTGCAGGGAGTCGACGTAGGTCACGCGGGCCATGCGGGCGCGGTAGCTGTAGGGCGTCACGAGGTTGTACACTTTGTATACCAGATACTCGCGGACTACGTACTCGTCGCCCTGGCAGTGTGTCACCAGCTTGAGCTTATTCTGCCCTGCAAAGGGTGTGCTTTTTGCTTTTTTCTTCGGAAAGTCGATGTACAGCGGCGGAAACGCGCAGTTGGTCTGGTTGCGCCGGAAGTTGCCGCGCACCATCAGCGCCACCGGCAGGGGTTGCAGCTCACCGCTGGCATCCTGCCAGGTTAGTTCCGCCGGGTGCCGGGTAGCCAGACTATCGGCTTTGGGCATCGTCCGGTCGTCGACAACCACCTTCATCTGCGCCGCGAGCGTAAACGACAGAGGCGCGTCAGCGGCAAACAGATCGGCCTTCCTGACCGAGTCGGCAGGGGCCGCGCCTGCCTGGGCTGCAACTGGCTGGGCTGCAACCGGCTGGGCCACAACCGGCTGGGCCACAACCGGCTGGGCCACAACCGGCTGGGCCACACTTGGCAAAACCCGGAGCATCCCCGCGAGGCCCAGTAGCAACCAAATGGCATTGTTTCGTTCCATAGGGCTTAAGTTACGACGTGCCGCGGAAAACAGCGATTTACTCTTCCTGAATGGGGCGGACCAGCATCTTGTCGATGCGGTTTTTGTCCATATCGATGATCTCAAAATCGAACGTCTGCCAGCGGAAGGTCTCGCCTTCTTTGGGAATATCTTTCAGGATGTGCAGCGCAAAACCGCCCAGCGTGTCGAAATCGGTAAGATCCCGCCGGGCCTGCGCCGACAACGTGATGTCGAAATACGAAACAAAATCGTCGAAGGGCAGCGCGGCGTCGATCAGGTACGTGCCGTCTTCGCGCTGATGAATGTCGTAGTTGAATTCGCTTTCGTCGGAAATATCGCCCACCAGCGCATCCAGAATGTCGTTGAGCGTGACGATGCCCAGCACACCGCCGTACTCATCGACGATGATACCGGCATACTGCCGCCGTTCGCGGAAACGTTCGAGCACCTGATAGGCCCGGTTGTTTTCGGGCACAAACAGGGCGTCGCGTTTCAGGTCGATGAGCTTAGTCAGTTCGGTGTCGAGGTCTTTGCCGAGCAGGTCTTTCGAGTGAATCAACCCCACCACTTCATCGACGTTGCCATTGACGAGCGGATAAACGGCGTGTTTGTATTCCAGAATCTGCGCCTTGTTTTCGGCCACGTCGGCCTCCAGATCCAGGTACACGATGCTCTGCCGGTTGGTCATCAGCGAGGTAATCTTACGATCGCCCAGTTGAAACACGTTCTGCACAATCTCGTGTTCGATCTCTTCGATGGCCCCCGCCGTGCTGCCTTCCTGCACCAGACTCTTGATCTCTTCTTCCGTAACGGCACTTTCGTTAGGCTTGATACCCAGTAGTTTAATCAGCAAATCGCTCGACACACTGAGCAGGGCGATAAACGGCGACGTCACTTTAGAAAGCAAAATCATGGGCGCGGCCATGGTCTTGGCAATGCCTTCGGGATTCGACAGGCCGATACGTTTGGGCACCAGTTCACCCAGTACCAGCGATACGTAGGTCAGCAGCAGCAACACCACCACCACGGCCACCGACCGCGAATAGGGTTGCAAAAAACTGATCTGGGCGATAAGCTCCTGCACGTCGGTGGTGAGCTTGTCGCCCGAAAAAATACCGAGCAAGATGCCGATCAGCGTGATGCCAATCTGCACGGTCGACAGGAATCGGTTGGGGGCATTGGCTAAGTCAAGAGCGGTTTGGGCCCGACTGTCGCCGTTTTTTGCTGCTGTTTCGAGTTTGGAACGGCGCGATGATACCAACGCAATCTCCGACATCGAAAAGATGCCGTTCAGAATCGTCAGTACCAGGATGATAAGTATCTCCACGTAATAGACAAATAGTCCTGTCGCAAAAATAGCAGA
Source organism: Fibrella musci (assembly GCF_041321105.1). Lineage (NCBI taxonomy): Bacteria > Pseudomonadati > Bacteroidota > Cytophagia > Cytophagales > Spirosomataceae > Fibrella > Fibrella musci. The sequence continues at coordinate 308,528 of NZ_JBGGWD010000005.1, forward strand.
ACTATCGGGGCAGAAAAGGGTGGTTGAATGCTATTTTTGCTCGGTTTCTCCCGGCCCTGTGCCTTTCCCCAACTCCATGATTGTATTCATCGACGACCGCCCGCTGCGGTTAATTGGCCCTAAAGCCGTTGATAAACTGGCGTCGCTTACCGACTACGACCGCATTATCGACGCGCGCCTCGAGACACTGAAGGCCGATGCCCTGCACGGCCACCTGCTCATTCTGAACGCCACGCCAGCGTCGGCCGAGCGCATTATCGGGTTGCTCGAAGAGGCCGATAGCCGTCCGTTGCTGTCGGTGACGATGCAATGTCTGGATAAAGACGCCGTCGAAACGCGGATCAAAAGCCTTTATAAAGTGGTCAAAGCCGGTGGCGGTGTGGTGATGTCGGGCGGGCGACTGCTGCTGATTTTCCGGCGGGGCGTCTGGGATTTGCCCAAAGGTAAACTCGACGACGGCGAATCCTCGAAGGATGGGGCCGTGCGCGAAGTGGAAGAAGAAACCGGCGCGGTGGTGTCGCTCGGCGATAAAATCTGCACGACATACCACACCTATACGCTCAACGGAAACCGCATCCTGAAACGGACAAAATGGTACCGGATGAACCTCATCGACGCGACCAACCTGGCCCCTCAGGCTGAAGAGAATATCGAGAAAGTTGTGTTTATGGAGCCGAAACAGGCCCAGATTGCCCTCGCCAGCTCCTTCAGCTCCATCCGCCACGTCGTGGAGCAGGCGCTGATCGCGGTGAAGTAAGATTGAGTTCAAGGTTCAATGCCCAATGTCCAAGGTAGTGCTCCATCGGTTTACCTTGAACGTTGGCTGTTGAACCTTGAACCTAAACTAAAGCCAATCCCCCAGCCGGTTCAGGACATCCTGCACGGTGGCGTCGCCGGCGATAATGATATCAGCTTGCCGGTAGGTATCGATGCGGTCTTCGTACTTCTGGCGCAACGTACCCAGCAATTCATCGTCGTACGGATTATACAGCGGCCGGTCGGTGGCATCGGCGGGGTACTCCTGCGCGTGCACCTGCATCCGGGCCAGAATGGCTTCAGGCGAGACATCCAGAAAAATCGATACGCCCGTGGCTTTGATGTACGCCATGTTATCGTGAAAGCAGGGCATGCCGCCACCCGTGGCAACGACCTGACTGCCCCCCGGCCGGATTGTTCGCAACACCCGCGCCTCGGCCTCCCGGAAGTAGACCTCCCCCGACTGACTGAAAATCTCGGGGATCGTCCGGCCTTCTTCCCGAATTATCATCCGGTCGGTATCCACAAAAAAATACATCAGCTCGCGGGCCAGCCGCTTCCCCAGCGTACTCTTGCCCGACGACGGCATCCCGATCAGGTAAATATTCTTCATGAGCAATGAGTGCTTGCGTGGCTTGAGCGATTGAGTGAACTATAGACCCAACCGCGGTAGTCAGGCTGAGCAGGGCGTTTCACTCAAGTCACGCAAGCACTCAATAAATTCGTCTATTTCACCAGTTCCAGCACTTCTTCCTTGGTGGGCGTTTGGGTGTGGGCCCACTTGCCTTTGACGACCCCATCTTTGAGCAACCACGTACCTGGGTCGGCCCGCATGATGGTTTTCAGCACGGTGGCGTCGCCTTTGTACACGGGCAGGTCGAGCAGAAACTTCTGTTTAAATGCGTTGATGGTTTCGTCGCCGGTTGACGTGAGCAGAATCGGCGTTACAGTGGTGCCTTTCAACTCGTTCACCAGCGACCGGATCGCCGGGATACTACCTGCATCGACCACGTTGGCGTCTTTCACGATCACAAACAGCTTGCTGCCCTGAAAACTCTGCTCGGTGAAATCGCCTTCGGCGTCGTTCCAGAGGCGATAATCCGTGATTTTGGGCTTGGCCGACTCATTCAGGGTAACCATCTCCTTGAACTTGTAGGTCGTGTCGGTGGGGTACTTTTCGAAGCGCTCCTCCTTGCCGTCTTTGGTCATGATGTAGGCAAACCGCAGCGGTTCCGAGGGTTTCAGCTGCGCCGGAATGCTCTTCCCAACGGCGTAGGGCAGCATATCCCAGGGTGGCAGGTAGCGCACAGCGTATACCCCCAGCCCTACCGACAGGGCAAAGGCCGTAAAGACTAGCCAGCCCGTCGGGCGGTTTTTCATGCGGTTGCGATGGCCGATAATGAACAGGATCAGCACCATCAGCACCACGTCTTTGGTAAACGAGGTCCAGGGTTTCAGTTTCAGCGCTTCGCCGAAACAACCGCAATCGGTCACCTTGTTGAAATAGGCCGAATAGAACGTCAGAAACGTGAAGAAGCCAACCAGCAGCAGTAGCAGCCAGGTAGTCAGTTTGGGCCGGTACGACACCAGCAACGCCACGCCCAGCACCACCTCGGCGGCGCACATCAGCACCGAGAAATAGAGCATGTAGGGAATGAAGCCGTGGAAGAGCGGCGCAAACGAAGGCAGATCCTGCGCGAATACCTCGAAGTATTCGGTCATTTTGATCTGCGTCCCCACAGGGTCGTTCATTTTGATCAACCCCGATGCGATGAAGATAAGCCCGACCAGCACCCGGGCAATCCGGGCGATGATGAGCATCGTGGGCGTACCGGATTTAACGGGCGGCTGTTGCGTAGAAGAAGGCGTGTTCATAAGTTTTAGAATGAACAATGAATAATGGACAATGCGCAATGAAATAAACAGGAGGCATACTCAGTCTGCACCAGGCAATTGTACCGCCGCGGCTTGCCCCCTGCACACCGCATTGTGCATTGTACATTATCCATCGTGCATTATTCATTCATTTTGATCAGGCAGAAGACAGCGTAATTGATCATGTCCATATAATTGGCCTCAACGCCTTCCGACACCAGCGTATTGCCACCATGATCCTCGATTTGTTTGGTACGAAGCAGTTTCATCAGGATGATGTCGGTCATCGAGCTCACCCGCATGTCGCGCCAGGCTTCGCCGTAGTCGTGGTTTTTGGCGAACAGCAGATGCATCACCCGGTTCATCTGTTCGTCGTAGCGGCGTTCCAGTTCGTCGATGGGCAGGTCGAGGCTGGCCGGTTTGTCGTCGTTGGTAGTGGCGAGGCTGGCCAATTCGAGTTGAATCAGGGCCATCACGCAGTAGTTGATGATCCCCACAAACTCGGGTTCGATGCCCTCCCCTACCTTACTGACGCCTTTTTCCTGTAAGGTGCGGATGCGCTGCGCCTTGATAAAAATCTGATCGGTGATACTGGGCAGCCGAAGAATGCGCCATGACGTACCGTAATCGTGGTTCTTTTTCAGGAACAGGTCTTTGCAGCGTTGAACAACCTGCCGATATTGGGTTTCTGTAGACAAAACGAGTTTACTGTTTGACGTTTACCGTTTGACGTTCCAGGCGACAATAACGTCAGACCTTAAACGTCAAACACCAAACCAATTGAATGCTTAAAATTAAGAAGAAAACGCTGAACTGCCGGGGCCGATTAGTCGATCTGAACGTACCCAGGGTCATGGGCATTCTCAATATTACGCCCGATTCGTTCTACGCAGGCAGCCGGTACTCGGTAGGTCAGGAGGTCGAAACCGCCGCCCGCATGCTCGATGAAGGCGCCACGTTTCTCGACGTAGGTGGCTACTCGACCCGCCCCGGCGCCGCCGACATCAGCCCCGCCGAAGAAGCCGACCGGGTGCTCCCCGTCATCGAAGGCATCCTCGATAGTTTCCCCGACGCGCTGATTTCGGTCGATACCTTCCGGGCCGATGTAGCACGGCAGGCCGTGGAGCAGGGCGCGGCCTTAATCAACGACGTAGCCGGCGGCACACTCGACCCGGCCATGTTTGCGACAGTGGCCGAACTGGGCGTGCCCTATGTGCTGATGCACCTGCGCGGGACGCCGCAAACCATGCAGGCGCAGGCCCAGTATACCAACGTACCCATCGAAGTCATCGACGAACTCGCCTCGCAGTTGGCCCGGTTGCGCGCTCTCGGCCCCGTAGCGGATATTATTCTCGATCCCGGATTTGGTTTCGCCAAAACACCCGCGCATAATTTCCAGCTTTTGAACGAACTCGATGCGCTGGTAACGGCCTTCGACGAACCCTTGCTCGTGGGGCTCTCGCGCAAGACAACCATCTGGAAAACACTGCAAACCACCGCCGACAAGGCCCTCAACGGCACCACTGTCCTGAACACCGTAGCACTGCTTCGCGGAGCGTCGATTTTGCGGGTTCATGACGTCCGGGAGGCCGTGGAGGCGGTTATGCTGACGCAGGCATTAAAAAAAGTTTGACTCAGGTATTGCGTTACTCAATCTGAATTACGACTTTTGCAGTCCCAAAACGCGCCGCCTAGTGCAAAAAACTGGGAAAAACGATCTGGTAGCTCAGCTGGTAGAGCAATACACTTTTAATGTATGGGTCCTGGGTTCGAATCCCAGCCGGATCACCCGAAAAGCCGATAGCCTTGCTGTCGGCTTTTTTTTGTCCACTCAGGCGAGATAATGCCCTCTCGAATGGACAAGGAAAAACCGAACTCTTATTTCACTAACCAACTTGAAACGTACCTGTGATAGCGTAACCCGATGCCGCAAGCCAAGCTATTAGTCTCGCATCTTATGTAGCAGAACTCAAGCCATTAGTTGACTACATACCACTACTTTTCTTTCAAAAAGTGCATTATATAGCTCTTTTATAATTACTGGTATTATATTTAACTTTAGATGCACACAAAAGGGCTATATAATGCACCAACAGGCGTTAACAAAATCACTGGCTGCGCGCAGGGATGTGCTGCGCATCACGCAGGAACACCTCGCCGAGTTGTCGGGGGTGGGCCTCCGCACGGTGAAGGCCATCGAGTCGGGTAAAGGCAACCCAACGGTGGCCACCTTGATGAAACTAGCCGATGTGCTGGGTATGGAGTTGCGACTGGCTGTAAAACAACCAACGCTGTAATCCCATGCGTCAGGCAGCCGTATACCACAATGGGGAACTGGCGGGTTACCTCACCGAAGCAGACCGTCGGCAGTATGAATTTCGTTACGATGATTCCTGGTTTATCAACGCCAACAAACCCGCCATTAGCCTCACTCTCCCCAAAAGCCAGCAGGTGCACCAAAGCGACACGTTGTTCCCGTTCTTCGCCAGCCTGCTTAGTGAGGGCGTCAACCGGCGGCTGCAAAGCAATCTGTTGCACATCGACGAAGCCGATAGCTTTGGCCTGCTGCTGGCCACGGCGCAATCCGATACAATCGGAGCCATCACAGTTCGGCCTTTATCTGCCTTATGAGCCTGCCGACCCTGCTTTGTTGCCCCGGTACGCTGGCCGAAGGCTTCGCTTCCTACAGCGCTTCCTGTCTGCGGTCGGTGTTTAACGGGAAGAAGGTCAGCCACGTGCTGCCCTACGCTTTACCGCACACGGAGGCCGATGCTGCCCTGTTTTTAGAGAACCGTAAACGGATATCCATTTCCGGCGTGCAGGAAAAGGAAAGTATGCTGCTGGAGAAGAACAACTTACGGCTTACCCAACCCGGTGAACAGGGAACGTATATTTTAAAACCTATTCCGCGCGATGTCAGGAAGGTAGAACTAGTACCGGCCAATGAGCATCTGACCATGCAGATTGCCCGTCAGGTCTATAAGATCGCTACGGCCGCCAACGCCCTGATCTTCTTCAGCGATGGGTCGCCCGCCTACCTCACCAAACGGTTCGATGTAAAGCCTGATGGCACCAAATGGGCCGTGGAAGATTTTGCGTCGCTGGCCGGAAAAACGGATCAGAACGCGGGGCCTAACTTCAAGTATGCCTACAGTTACGAAGAAATGGGCCTGCTCCTTCAACGATACGTACCTGCGTGGCGCGTGGAGATCGAACGCTATTTTGTGCTGGTGATCTTCAATTACCTGTTCTCTAACGGCGACGCTCATCTGAAGAATTTTTCGTTGATGGAATCCGTCAATGGTGATTACCTGCTGAGCCCGGCCTACGATCTGCTCAACACGCGGCTGCACATAGACGATACGGACCTGGCTTTGGAAAAAGGGCTATTTGCGGAGGGCTATTCGTCGCCCAACGGTAACCGAACCGATCACCCGACCGCGCTCGATTTCATCGAGTTTGGCAGACGGATCGGCATCTCGACACAACGGGCCGGGAAACTACTGTTGCCGTTCCGGGAACGGCAGGCGGCTGTCGACAGACTAGTCCGCAATTCCTTCCTCAACGAAGCCGGTAAGCGGGCATACCTGCTTGCCTACAACACCAAGCGGAATCAGTTAAATCAGCTACCGCGCTGACAGAAGGGCATAGCAAGCAATCGCTTATTCCGCTCTTACTTATTCCCGCCCCTCTGGCTCTATCGACCTAACATTCTGACTATTAGTTGGTAGCGGCCACTCGCCCCCTGAGCCTTGCCTCCAACACCCATCTTCCGTCCGGCGCAGAACGCCTGACCTGCTACCTCAGCCCTTGCGCGGTAGGATAAGTATGGAAAACATTTTGCGCGCCGGGCGTGATAATCTTCGCGACGTGTCGCCAACGACACCCTGGCAATGGGTGTTGTCGACGTTGGTCGGTCAGCTTTTTTGCCGACGTAATCAATACCGTTTACCAGTCGTTTTTGCCGCCGCACACAGCCCTGCTCATGGTGGCGAGTACAACAAAACCCAACTCAACCGATGACCGACTGGACACCTAACCCGGACGTGCTGCTGGCTCACAGCCACGACACAGACCGTTACTTGACGCTACTCGAAACAGCAGGCAGCCAACGACCCGCTGGCGCCCGACTGTCGCTTTGTATTTCCGAGGCCGACCGCCACATGGCCCGCTGGCTCCTGGCCCTGCATCGTATTGACCTGACGCTGCCCTGGCTCATACTACATCCGGGCATCAGCGATGAAAAAAGTGGTTATTCGGCCCGGTACGTTGCCGAAGCTGCCCAAACCTTGATTCGCGAGCATCAATACCAGTTGATCCTGACCGGCTCAGCGGCCGAACGATCTTTCGCCGATTCGGTAGCCCAGCACCTTACAGGTCGGGTGGTAAATCTGGCGGGTCAGCTGGCACTGGGGCCCCTAACCGCCCTGCTCGCCGAAGCCCCGCTGTTGCTGACCAGCAACCGGGGGCCGGTCCATATGGCGGCGGCTTTACAAACACCGGTCGTGGTAATGGCAGACGACGTCACGGCGCAGCCAACACCGCTGCCTCACCCCTTGCCGGTCCTTACCGACGTACCCAGTCAGGCGCAGGCAAGACACAGTACGCGCCAGCAACTGCCCCCGGGCGTACCCCTTCAACGGCTTGTCGACGCCGTACTGGCGCTGGTCAGGGGGCAGAAGTCGGTCGCCTGTTAGCCGCCCCTCTTGCACAAAACTGTCCGATCGGACAGAGCATACACGATATGAACACAGTCCGCAGCAACAAAACCGTCTACCTTGCGGAGGCTATTCCGCCTGTCGGTACAGCCTATAACGCTCACCAACGGGCGTGGCCGGGATGCGTTGCTGCCGGTAAACACAACAACACATATGACGCCTCAGCTTTCCATCATCATTCCCACATATAAGCGACCCGGCCTGCTACGTACCTGCCTGGCTGCGCTGGCCGAGCAGACGGTCTCCTTAATGGCCTTCGAAGTCATCGTTGTCGACGACGGCAACGACCCACCCACGGCACTGGCTACGCGGCAGATGGCGCAGCAAACCGGCCTGACGGTACGTTATCTGGCGCAACCCGAGCGGCGCGGCCCGGCAGCCGCCCGTAACCGGGGCTGGCGGGTTGCCCTGGCCCCCCTGATTGCCTTTACCGACGACGATTGCCAGCCCGAACGTACCTGGCTGGCTACCGCGCTGGCCCGTTTCGAACAGGGGGCTCAGGTGCTGACGGGTCAGGTCGTTATGCCGCCAGACCGTCATCAGACCAAGCTCCCTCAAAACCCCGATTCGATCACGGCCAATCTGTTCTGCTGCCGAAACGTGCTGGATTTCGTGGGCGGATTCGACGAAGCTTTCGATAGCGTTTGGCGCGAAGACCGCGAATTGCAGTTCAAAATCATCCGGGCAGGTATCAGCATAAGCCCCTGCCCCGAGGCAGTGGTGGTTCATTCGACGCCGCCCGCTCCTTGGTATGGCCCCCTACGCGACGAACGCCGGAACCGATACGACGCCTTGCTTTATAAGCGCCATCCGCATCTCTTTCGCGAACATATGCCCGCCTATACGGGTCGGATTCGGCGGTATTATTTTTCCATTATCGCGCTGATGGGCGGGGCCGTAGGGCTGCTGCTCGGCCAACCGCAGGTGGCCCTGATCGGGCTGGCCGTCTGGAGTGCGCTCACCATCCTCTTGTTTGTGGAGCGAATGCCCAGCCAACTTACCCCCGTCGCGCTCGGTCAAACGCTGCTGACTAGTGTGGCTACGCCATTTCTATCGGTGTACTGGCGACTGCACGGAGCCGTTACGTACCGCGCCTGGTACCTGTAGCCTCCCTCGATGGCCCGCCCTGCCCTTCGCTGATCGATGGGGAAGGGCAGGGCGAAAACGAACGATATTCTACTATTTCTGTAGAATTAATTACTCAACATTTATTCACCGCAAAAGCTAACTCGCAGAAGATCAGCAACTGGTACAGTGCTTGTACAACAGATGGCGTAATCAACAAGTAAAAAACCCAACTTACGTTATGGCAACGATTGGCAAACAAATCGCTGATTTTTTCTCAGGTGGTTCAACAACCGACAATGACGAAGGCCTTAAAGGCTTGTTTGTAAACGAATTGCGGGGCATCTACTACGCCGAGCAAGCGCTTGTCGACAACCTGCCGAACATGGCTGATGCGGCTACGACCGATCAGGTACGGGCGGCCTTTCAGCAACATCTGGAGGAGACCCGTAACCAGGTGACCCGCATCGAGCGAATCTTCGATAGCATCGGTGTAGAAGCCGATAGCAAAACCTGCAATGCCATCGATGGCCTGGCCGACGACGGCGACGAAGCCATCAGCTCTACCGAAACGGGTTCGCTGACCCGCGACGCCGCCCTGATCATCGCCGGTCAGAAAGTAGAACACCACGAAATCGCAGCGTACGGATCGCTACATGCCCTGGCACAACTGCTAGGCTATACGGAAGCAGCTCAACTGATTGAGCAGTCGTTACAGGAAGAAAAAGCAACCGACAAAAAGCTAACTCAATTAGCGGAGTCGTTTGTAAACGAACGGGCTAAATCAGAAGGCCGGGGCGATGATCCAGCCTACTCAAGCCCTAACCGCCGGAACTATTACGACGATGACGACGACCTCAATCAGGGGAACCTGGTGGGTAGCGGTTCAACCTACAGCGGTGGTAGTTCAACCATGGGCGGCCCCTCATCGGTAGGCGGTACGTCAACGACGGGTAGCTCAGGGTACACAGCTGGTCGGGACGTTACGGCTGGCGGTCCGCTGGGTATTTAGATTAACTTTTCGGGAATCTTCCTTTGCCAACAGCGACCTCAGTGAGGTCGCTGTTGGCGTTTTATGGCAGTCTGTGAGCGCGTTTTAGCCATATTTCTCCTGCCAGGCTTTTCGCTTTTTTTTGTACTCGGTGTCTTCGCGGGCTTTTAAATAAACACCATAGAAAATTCGGGCCGATTCGGCCTTGACCGGGTCTTCGACGCGCGGCAGTTGCTCGCGCCCGTGCGCACCCGACTGCCCTTTCTTGTCGGCCGGTACGGGGCCGTCGTATTTCTGGCCGGAGGCATGATTGGCGTACCGCCGGGCGCGCGTGTAGCCCATCTGCAAAAACTTCCGGGCCATATCCATGCCCACAAAATCACCCTGCGCTTTGTAATCGAGAAACAGCTGGTAGATTTTCTCCGACGACTCACGGGCAATCTCGGGCGTTTTAAAGCGCCAGTGGGGCAGAATTTCGTCTTTGTAGGGTCGCACCAGCAACACACCCATCTCGCCTTTACCCACGCGGTATAGCTCCGGCTGCTGCCGCAGGTCGAGGTTGCGGTAATCGAGATCGTAGTTGAATTGTCGGTCGTTTTTAATGGCGTTAGGCATGGGGGAAGGAATCGTTGATGACTAGCTAGTTAACGAGTAAGCGCGGGCGATGGCCCGTAAGCTTAGCCAACGACTGCTTTCCATTCAGCAGATGGGCAGTCCAATGGGGCAATTGGCCTACCGCTTTTTCGGCAGATTGTGTACCTTTCTTGCCAGCAACTACCTAAACCATGCATCGCCTTCTCCCCCTCTTTTTTTACCTGCTCGCCCTCCCGCTGCTGGCCCAGCCCGACGTGCAGAAAAAACTACAAACCGACCTCATCCTGGCCGACGACGGCGCGACCATTGACTTGCCCACAGGTACGTTTGCACTGGTGAGCAGCCTGTCGTTGCAGGACAAAAAAAACATCACCCTCCGGGGCGCGGGCGTCGGTAAAACGGTGTTGTCGTTCAAAGGGCAAACCGAAGGCGCCGAGGGGCTGCGCGTGAGCAACGGGCGTAACATCGTGATCGAAAACCTGACCATCCAGGACTCGAAAGGCGACTGCATCAAGACGATGAACGTCGACGGGATCACCTTCCGTAACGTGCGGGTTGAATGGACGGGCGAGCCGAAGGAAACCAATGGCTCCTACGGCCTGTACCCGGTACAATGCCAGAACGTGACGATTGAAAGCTGCACAGCCGTGGGGGCGTCTGATGCGGGCATCTACGTGGGGCAGTCGAAGCAGATTGTGGTGAAAAACTGCGTAGCCTGGCATAATGTAGCGGGTATTGAAATTGAAAACTCCATCGGGGCCGACGTTTATGACAACTACGCTTACGAAAACACGGGCGGCATTCTGGTGTTCGACCTGCCTGATCTGGTGCAGAAACGGGGCGGTCAGGTACGTGTCTTCAACAATCGGATCGAGAACAACAACCTCGACAACTTTGCCCCGAAAGGCAACATCGTGGCGCGGGTGCCGGCCGGTACGGGCGTGCTCGTGCTGGCGACCAGTCAGGTCGAAATTTTTCGTAATCAGATCAGCAACAACAAGTCACTCGGCACGGGGATCATCAGTTATTTCATGACCGAAGAGCCGATCAAAGACAAAGAGTATTACCCCTACCCCACCCAGATTTCGATCCACGACAATACGTATAGCCGCCCGGCCGTATACCCCACGCGGAAGGGTCGCATGGGCCTGATGTTTCGGTTCAAACTTCGCTTCGGCAAGAACGTACCTGACATTCTCTGGGACGGCGTCACCGACGAAAAAGGGGCACGTACCCAGCCGCCGGTTTGCCTGACCAACAATACTAACGCCCAGTTTGCTAACATCGACGCTGCCAATAATTTCAAGAACATCAGTCGAGACGATACGCCCTACCGGTGCACGTTACCCGCCCTGGAGGCCGTGCGCTAACCCGCCCCCCTCTCCATGACTGTTTCACCCGAAGTGCTTTCTGACTTGGGTTATACCCTCGACGAAGAATTGCCGCACGAGCAGCTCGTGCCGTTTGTACAGACCTATTGCCGAAAACGGAACCCGTACACCGTCTTCTTCTGGGCGTTCAATATCGTCCTCGTCGTGCTCTTTCTCGTGTTTCTGTACCGCCAGCCACGCGGCACGATAGCAACCAGCCTCAATCAGGCTTCGTTGGGAATGGCCTTTTTTCTGGTTGTCCTGCTTCCCGTTCACGAATTGCTCCACGGACTGGCCTATAAGCTGCTGGGTGCCACGCGCATATCGATTGTGGCGCAATGGCGGCAACTGGTTTTCTATTGCCTGGCCGACCGCTTCGTGGCCAATGCAACGGAGCTACGGCTGGTGGCGCTCACGCCCTTCGTCGTCATCAATACCCTGCTGATCGTCGGTATGGCGCTGGCCTCGCCGCCGTTATTCTGGATGTTCTTTGGCGCGTTGATTCTGCACACGGGTGGTTGTTTCGGTGATTTCGGCATGGTTAGTTATTTTTATACAAACCGGCACCGAAACCCCTGCACCTACGACGACGCCCAACTCCACAAATCATTTTTCTTCGTAAAGGCCTGATGCTTCACCGTCCATAGTGGCGAGATGCCAACCCGGTCAGGCTGCGTTGGTAACCATCCGTTCTTTTCCACGACCATGCAGACTGCCAGCGGCCTCACCTACCAAATCGAAAAACCACCGCCTAAATTGGCCAATTTTGTGGAAAGCTTTTGGCGGCTAACCAACCCCACGGATCAGCCTGTACCCGTGATAGTGCTACCCGATGGCCGCTTCGATGTCATCTACTCGTTCTCGCCAGCCGAACCGCGCCGTACCATCCTGACGGGGCTGGGTAGCAAGCCGGAACAACAACGGGTGGAAGCGGGTACCCTCATGTATGCGGTCAGTTTCCGTCTGTTGGCGCTCGAGTACCTGTTGCAAACCAGCATCGCCAATCTGGGCAACGATGTGCAGATATTGCCAGCTGATTTTTGGGGTATTACCGACGACGACCTGAGCGATTTAAGCCGCTTCAGCGCCCGGCTGTCTCACTTGTTTGCACAACGCATCCCGGCGCAGATCGACCCTAGAAAACAAACGTTACAGCAGCTCATCTACGCCACCAACGGGTCCATTCCGGTTGGTGACTTGGCGCAGCAAACCGGCTGGAGTAGCCGCCAGATCAACCGTTACTTCACCAGACAACTGGGGGTGTCGTTAAAAACGTATTGCACCATGTTGCGCTTTCGAGCGTCGTTTCAGCACCTGCGGGAAGGGCGCCTGTTTCCCGAAGAAAATTTCACTGATCAGGCCCATTTTATCCGGGAAGTGCGAAAATACGCGGGCGTTACCCCCCGGGGACTGGCTCAAAATGCCGATGACCGATTTATACAATTGAGCACCCTGACGAAGCCATAGGTTTGCAACACACAAACTAACTTTTCTTGTATGTTGCTCACCAACAAACACATCGCCATCATTGGGGCCGGTCCCGGCGGCCTCACCCTCGCCCGGCTGCTGCAACACAGCGGCGCCAGCGTGCACGTATACGAACGCGACGAGCACCCTGATGTGCGGGTTCAGGGCGCTACCCTCGATCTGCACCTCGACTCCGGCCTGCTGGCGCTGCAAGAGGCCGGCCTGATGGACGCCTTCAGGGCCAACTACCGCCCCGGTGCCGACAGGCTGCGAATTGTCGATAAAGACGCACAGGTGCTGCATGAAGAGACTGGCGACGATCCCGACGCGTTTTTCCGGCCCGAAATTGATCGGGGGCCTTTGCGCAAACTGCTACTCGACTCGCTTGAGCCGGGTACCGTATTGTGGGACCGTCAATTTAAATCGATGACTCAGCAACATGGCGCCTGGACGTTGACGTTTGCCAACGGCGCTACAGCCAAGGCCGATCTGGTTATTGCTGCCGATGGTGCCCGCTCGCTCATCCGCCCGTACCTGACCCCCATCCAGCCTTTCTACTCGGGCGTAACCATCGTTGAGGGGAACGTACCTGACTCAGCCACCACCGTTCCGGTCATTCACGAGTTGCTGGCAGGCGGCAAAATCTTTGCGATGGGCGACGAAAAATCGCTCATCATCAGTTCGAAAGGCGACGGTAGCCTGGTGTTCTATTTCGGCTGTAAAACACCTGCCAACTGGCATAATAAACTAGCCCCGGCACTGAACGACCGTCAGCAGCTAAAAAACTGGTTTCGGCAGACGTTTGCCAACTGGGCCGATATGTGGCTAGCCCTTTTGGAGCAGGCAACCCTACCGCTGATGGTACGGCCCCAATATTGTATGCCGCTCGACCAACAGTGGGACGCGCAGCCTAACCTGACCATGATTGGCGACGCGGCCCATCTGATGCCACCCTATGCTGGTGAAGGCGTTAATATGGCCATGCTCGATGCCCTGGAACTCAGTCAGTGTCTGACCAACGATAAATTTGCCGATATTCAGACAGCCATTGCCGCCTTTGAAACCCGGATGCGCCAGCGGGCGGCTGAGATAGCCCGCCTCACACTGGAACAAACGGCGTCGATGCATTCTCCGCAGGCCATTCCCGACTTGCTGGCTCTGTTTAGTCCGACTGACTCATGAAGTATCTGTTGCTGATGGCGGCCTTAGCCTGCCTGCTGCTTTCGCTCAACAACGCTGAGCCAACCGGGCAGGTTATTCCCCAAAATCTGTCGGAATACGGTTTCTTCGTCGGGAATCTGGCCGATCAGCAACCCGCTGAGGGGGTAGTGCCCTACCGGCTCAACACGCCCCTGTTCTCGGATTATGCCGAGAAACTGCGGTTTGTGAAGCTACCGGCGGGTTTGTCGGCCCGGTACGATGCCCGCGAGGTGATGGACTTTCCGGTAGGCACGACGATCATCAAAACGTTTTATTTTCCTGTCGATTTCCGGGATGCGGCCAAAGGGCGGCGGCTGATGGAAACGCGGCTGCTGATCCGCAACGAGTCGGGCTGGAAGGCGCTGGAATACGTTTGGAACGACGCCCAGACCGACGCCGTGCTGGAGGTAGCGGGCGACCGCAAAACGGTCAGGTACGTCGATGCCGCCGGACGTACCCACGAGCAGCTTTACGTGATGCCCAACCTCAATCAGTGTAAGAGCTGCCATAACCGCAACGAGGTGCTGATGCCCATCGGCCCCACCGCCCGGCAACTCAACGGCCCGTTCGATTACGGCACCGGCCCCGAAAACCAGCTTACGCACTGGCAGAAAACCAGCCTGCTCACCGACCCCGCCTCAGCGGGGCAGGCTTCCTCAATCGACCCGGCTACTGCGCCCCGCGCCCCGGTCTGGAACGACCCTGCCACAGGTACGTTGGCCGAGCGCGCCCGTATCTACCTCGACATCAACTGCGCGCACTGCCACCGCCCCGACGGCCCCGCCAGTACCAGCGGCCTGAACCTGACGATGCACGAACAGAACCCAACGGCCTGGGGCTTGCACAAAACACCCGTCGCCGCCGGGCGAGGCTCGGGCGGCCATCAGTACGACATCGTACCCAGCAAACCCAACGAGTCGATTCTACTCTACCGAATGGAATCGACCGACCCCGGCGTGATGATGCCCGAAGTTGCCCGCAAAGTGGCGCACCGGGAAGGCATTGCGCTGATCCGGGAGTGGATTGAGAAAATGAATGAATAATAGATAGTGAAGAATGAATAATGGGGCTGACGCGAGAGAAAGATGCCGAGCCCCATTATTCATTCTTCACTATTCATTATTCATTCAATCACCCTCGGCCCGACGGTGTTGATACCCGACACGTAGACTTCGCCGGTAATGCCCACCGACAGGAAGGCGTGCTGCATGGCCGAGCCGACAGCCTGTGCCGTTTGCAGGTCGCGGCTGAGGGCAAACATCGACGGGCCAGAACCCGAGATGCTGCATCCCAGCGCCCCGTTGTCGAGGGCAGCCTGTTTGACTTCGTTGAATTCGGGAATAAGAATCGACCGGACGGGCTCGATAATGACGTCGACCATTGAGCGGCCAATAAGGTCATAGTCGGGTTTGGTGAGGCCCGCAATCAGACCCGCCACGTTGCCCATCTGGGTGATGGCGTTCTTCAGCGACACCTCGTTTTTCAGGATATACCGGGCGTCTTTGGTATTCACCTCCACATCGGGGTGGACGATGGTCGCAAACAGACTGGCGGGTGTGTCAATTCGGATAACGTCGAGGGGCGAGTAGCTCCGCACCACCACAAACCCACCCAGCAGCGACGGCCCCACATTGTCGGCATGGGCCGAACCACAGGCCACGCGCTCGCCTTCCATCGCGAAGGGAAGCAGTTCCATCGTCGTCAGGGGGCGACCCAACAGTTCATTGGCGGCAAACACACCCGCTACGGCGCTGGCGGCACTCGATCCCAGCCCGCTGCCCAGGGGCATATGCTTGGTCAGGACCATATCGAACCCGACATCGGTCCGGCCAATTTTCTGAAGGAACACCTGAATGGCGATACCCGCTGTGTTACGGGCCGCTTCGCGCGGCAACCGCCCGTTATCACCGATAATGTCGATGATGCGGACGCCGGGCTGATCGGCGATCTTGAGCCATACCTCATCGCCGGGTTGATCGACGGCAAATCCGAAAATATCAAAGCCACAGGCCACATTGGCCACCGTAGCTGGCGCAAATACTCGTATTTCGTTCACGGGGCAAATATAGGTTAAGGTTTAGAGTTAAACGTTTAGGGTTTCGAGTTGACTGTCGTACATCTACAAGCGCGACAGTCAACTCGAAACCCTAAACGTTTAACTCTAAACTTCTTCCTTCTACCAGAACCGAACGTAGAGCATCGAGAACAGCACCAGAATGGCCACGATCATGGCAATGCTGGTGTTCGATAGCTTGAACATAGCGGCGTCGATCTCGAAGGCTTTCGGGTTGATCTTCGGACCGGCCAGACTCACCAGCACCATCAGGCCCACCGTCAGGAAGAACGCCCAGCCCATTGCGACGAGGAACGGAATTTCGTAGGCGCCTTTTCCGTTGGGGAAAGCCGTATACATGATCGTTTCGGGGCCGAAAAGCGCTGGCGCAAAGTTGTTGAACAACAGCGCAAACCCGAAGCCCGCCAGGATGCCAACGATGGCCGCCGCGCCGGTGGTGCGCTTCCAGAAGAAGCCCAGGATGAAGATGGCGAAGATACCGGGGCTAATGTAGCCCGTGTATTTCTGGATGTACGTAAAGCCGCCTTCGCCACCAATACCCAGCGTATCTTTCCAGGTAAAGATGATCGAGATGAGCATGGCACCCAGGATGGCAAACCGGCCCACCCAGAGCTGCTTGCTTTCGCTGGCTCCTTTGTCGATATATTTCTTGTAGATATCCAGCGTAAAGATCGTCGAGATGGAGTTGGCTTTACCGGCCAGTGAGGCTACGATCGCCGCCGTAAGTGCCGCCACCGAGACCCCTTTGAGGCCGGTAGGCAGGAACGTCAGCATGGCCGAGTAGGCATTATCACCCGATACCATCCCATTGCGCATCATTTCAGCCTGAATACCGCCGTTTTTGAAGATCACGTACGCAGCAATACCCGGCAGCATCACGATGATCGGCATGAAAATCTTCAGGATAGCCGCGAAGAGAATACCCGTACGGGCCGTTTGCAGATCGGCACCCAGGGCCCGCTGCGTGATGTACTGGTTACAGCCCCAGTAGTTGAGGTTCACGACCCATTGCCCACCCAGGTACATGAGAATGCCCGGCAGGGTGAGGTACCGGTTGATTTCGCCCTGCGACGCGCCGGGACCAGGTTTCGGGAAAATCATGTGGAAGTGATCGTCGGCATCTTTCATCATGGCACCCAACCCCGCTATGGCGCTGCTGCCCAGCCCGAAGGTTTCGCTCACTTTGGTCAGGGCCAGGTACGTAGTTACCAGACCACCGATGATGAGCACCAGTACCTGAACCACGTCGGTGTAGCCAATCACTTTCATGCCACCCAGTGTAATGAAAACGGCAAATATGCTCAGCCCGATGACGATCACATGGAACGAGTCGCCGCCGATCAGGTTACTCAGGGCCAACGCACCCAGAAACAGAATCGACGTCAGGTTGACGAATACGTAAAGAAACAGCCAGAACACCGCCATAATCAGACTCACCGTCTCGTTGTAGCGCGTGTTCAGGAACTGCGGCATGGTGTAGATTTTATTCTTCAGGTAGATCGGAATAAACCACACGGCCACGATAATCAGGCTGATCGCCGCCAGCCACTCGTAGACAGCAATCGCCACCCCAAACCGGAACCCATCGCCCGACATACCGATAAATTGCTCGGCGGAGATGTTCGACGCGATGAGCGAGGCCCCAATGGCCCACCAAGTCAGCGATCCTTCGGCCAGGAAGAAATCTTTGGTGTCCATGCTCGTGGTCTGTTTCCGTTTGTAGATCCAGTAGCCATAGGCCGAGACACCAATAAAGTAGAGCAGGAAAACAATGTAATCCGTCGTAACAAGTTGATTCATGTAAACTACGTGGCAGGTTTAGAACCGTAAGAGTTGATTTGTATTTAACGGGGTTAAAAATAGACTATCGTGACCAAAAGCTGCTTTTTTCTGCATAAAAAGCGAATGAATATGGCCACAATTGGCTGAAGCCCGATAGGCAAAGGCAGAAACGTCGTGATTCAACTCTATTCGGAAAAGAATTTCGTTAGCAAACCGGCAGCTGCCCGTATTCTGGTAGTCTATCAGCGATTAATTGATAACATCTTGTAACTTGTCCCATTTGATTGAAAATAGCGGTTGTAGTACTTCTTGACGCCAGACGGGCCTAACTTGCTGTTTCTTTCCCCTTTCCTTCATGAAAACCGTGTATTCGTCGGCCGACGAACTCTACGACGAACTAGCGTTTGCCATTGATGCGGCTGAACTAGGCATTTGGGACCTCAACCCAGTCAGTAATACATTCAAGGGCAATGCACGGTTAAAAGAGTGGTTTGGCTTAGGCTCCGACGACGATATCCCCCTTACGTTGGCCCTGGATGTGATTGTCCCCGCCGATCAGGTTCGTGTTACCGAAGCTATCTGGCGGGCTATGCAGTTCGATTCGGGCGGGCAGTACGACACCATTTATACCATCATCAATCCGAAGACGCAGGTTGAGCGGGTGGTGCGGGCTAAGGGTAAAGTCAAGTTCAATGCCGACAAGACAGCCCAACGCTTCAACGGCATTTTACAGGATATTACGGAGCAGTACCGCATCGATCAGATCTGGCGCGAAAGCGAAGAACGCTTCCGGACGCTGGCCGAGGGAACGGATGTACTGATTGCGCTCGCCGATGAAACCAGCAACGCCACCTATTTCAACAAAGCCTGGACCAACCTGACGGGCCGATCGATGAACGAACTGCTCGCCTTTGGCTGGGCAGACCTTATTCATCCCGATGACCGGAAGGCGTATGTCAACATCTACCTGTCGGCTTTTGCCAGGCGGGTGCCGTTTACGGGCGAGTTTCGGCTCCTGAGCCAAACGGGCGATTACCGCTGGTTGCTGGCTAATGGCCCGGCCCGCTTCCGCCCCGACGGGTCATTTGCGGGCTACATCAGTTCGTGTGTCGACATCACCGACCGCAAACAGGCCGAAGAAGCCCTGCTTCTCAGCGAGCGCCGCTTCCGGTCCATTATTGAGGAAGCGTCGGTGGCCACCATGCTTTTCGTTGGTCCGCAGCATTACATCGAGGTGGCCAACGAAACCATGATTCGCTACCTCGGCAAAGGCCCGTCCATTATCGGCAAGCCACTCATCGAAGTCCTCCCCGAACTGGATGGCCAACCATTTCTACAGATACTGGATACGGTTTATACCACGGGGGTTGCCTACGAAGCGGAGGCCGCTGAAGCGCAACTGGTCATCGACGGTCAGTTGCGGTCGTTTTACTTTACGTTTTCCTACAAACCGCTACGCAACGCTTCGGGTGAGGTGTATGGCATTCTGGACACGTCTGTCGACGTAACCGAACAGGTGCTTACACAACGCGCCCTGGAACGGAGTGAGCAGAACTTGCGCAGTGTCGTCGAGAGCGCGCCGTTTCCGATCGGCGTTTACGTAGGTCCGGAAAAGCGGATTCAACTGGCCAACCAGGCGATTATGGCGATCTGGGGAAAAGGTACCGACGTGATTGGCAAACGCTATACCGATGTGCTTCCCGAGTTGAGCGATCAGGCTATTTTTAGTCAGTTGGAGCAGGTTTACGCCACCGGCGTGCCGTTTCATGCCAAGAACCGACGGCTCAACATACTGGTGAATGGCGAGACCCGGCCCTATTTTTTCAACTACAGCTTCACCCCGCTTTTTGATGGAGACGGTACCGTGTATGGGGTCATGAGCACCGCCGCCGACGTGACCGATCTGGCCCTCGCCAAACAGCAGGTCGAGGAAACCGAAGCGGCCCTGCGCGGCGCGATTGAACTGGCCGAACTGGGTGCCTGGGAGCTCGACGCAACCACCATGCAGGTAACCTATTCGGATCGGATAAAAGGCTGGTTCGGCTTTGGGCACGATCAGACGCAGGCCGACACGCTCTACAGCGTTATCCACGAGAAAGATCGCCTCCGGGTAGAGCAGGCTATCCTCGCGGCGTTAACACCCGGGGGAGCCGGCGTGTATGACGAAGAATACGTCCTGATTGAACCGAGTGGGTACGAGCGCATTATCCACGCCCACGGCAAAGCCCTGTTTGACGAGCAGGGTCGACCCAAGAAGATCAGCGGCACCGCGCAGGACGTAACCGAGCAACGGCGTGTGCAACAGGAGCTGGAACGGCAGGTGCAGGAACGTACCCAGCTGCTTCAGGCGCTGGTGCGCGATCTGGAACGCTCTAATGCCAACTTGCAACAGTTTGCCTATGTGGCGTCGCACGATTTGCAGGAGCCCCTGCGCAAGATTCGGTCGTTCGGGAATCTGCTGATCGACCAGTATGGCGATCAGTTGGGCGACGGCAACGACCTACTCAACCGGATGCAGGCCGCCGCCAGCCGGATGTCGGTTCTGATTCAGGATCTGCTCACGTTTTCGCGCATCTCGACCCGGCAGGAGACGGCCACCTCAGTCGATTTAGCACAACTCATCGACACCGTACTGGCCGATCTTGAGTTGCGCATTCAGGAAACCGAGGCCGTGATCGACATTGGGCCGCTCCCTAAGGTTCAGGGCGACACCTCCCAGTTGGGGCAGCTGTTTCAGAATCTGCTCAACAATGCGCTGAAATTCAACCAACCCAGCCAGCCGCCCCGGGTTCAGGTACGTGCCCAGACGATGACCGCCGATCAGCTACCCGCCGATGTGCGCCCGACGCGCCCGGCAACGGCCTATCATCGCATCGATGTGATTGACAATGGCATCGGGTTCGACGAGAAATACACCGACCGGATTTTCCAGGTATTCCAGCGCCTCCACGGGCGGGGTCAGTATGACGGCACCGGAATTGGGCTGGCCATCTGCGAGAAGGTGGCGGCCAACCATGGAGGGGCCATCACCGCGACTAGTCAACCCAATCAGGGAGCCACCTTCAGCGTGTATTTGCCCGTGTGGCCATAACTATCGTTTGCAGGCTATAGGCGTTCGCTCAGGCGCTCGGCCAGGTCCTCGATGTCGGTACGGCGGGCCAACACCGACAGCCAAAGTTTAGGAATGCTACTGACGCCGTAACGCAGCCCGGCCAGCCCACCCGTAATGCTGCCGGTTGTATCGGTGTCGCCACCCAGGTTGACGGCTTTCAGCACTGCCTGCGTAAACGAATCGGTGGTCAGGAAACACCAGAGGCTGGCTTCCAGCGTGTGCAGCACATAGCCCGACGACTGAATGTCTGATTCATGGCACTGGGCCAGTGGCTTGGCCGGGGCAGGTAGCGCCGGATTTTCTAGAATACGCTGAAAATGCGCCAGTTCCTCGGCAGGCGCAACAGCAAACTCATTGATAAACCCGTTGACGGTTTCTTTCATCTGCGCAAACGCCTGCTCTTTGTCGGGTTCGACAAGCAGGCAACGGGCTAGCTCGGTGTAAATGAAGCAGGCCAATACCGAGCGTATATGCCCGTGTGTGAGCGACGATACTTCCATGACAAGCCGATACCGGTCTGAGACGGGCCGCTCGTACATGTAGAACACCAGCGGCAACAAGCGCATCAGCGAGCCGTTACCGTTGTCGGTTTCGGCACGGCCACCGGCCAGGGTCGGGGCTACGCCAAATCGTAGCTTGGTTATGGCCGTGCTGGTAGCCATGCCGATGTCGAACACGCGCCCGCGGGCCGTCCAATAGCCCCGGTCGCTCCAGTTGATAAACCGGTGCGCGATGTCGCTCAGGTCATAACCTTTGCAGAGACTTTCGGCCAAACAAAACGACAGCGAACTGTCGTCCGACCAGGTGCCCGCCGGCTGATCGTGGGTGCCGTGCCCCTGCATGGTGGTGACAGGACGCTGCTTTAGAAAAACCCGGCCCTGAAACTCAACGGGTACACCCAGGGCGTCCCCGACTGCCAGCCCCAGTAACCCTGCCATTATTTTATTAAGTACAGGTTTATTCATCGTTCATTAACGGGACTTAATGGCTTTACTCTGCATAATGCGGTATAACGCTAAGTACCGGCAATCACGCCGACATCAGCCAGTGACTAATGACCAACGAGCTATTATTCGGGACGAATGGTTGCTTACGGACGCAGCACCTGCTTCTGTTCCGTCACCTGCTCAATTTTCTTTCTTGAAAAGAAAACGGGAAAATAGCCATTCTCGGCCCATAATGGAAACAGGTCGCGGTAGTGTGGGCTGTCCGGATTAGCCGATTGGCCGGGGCTGTTGATGCCCATTGTACGGTCCCAGTCTTCGGTGTCGACCACAATCCGGAAGGTGGCTCCATGCTCCTGATTCAGGCCGCTCCCCGTCACGTTAACAGTTTCGCTGTAGCCACCCCGCGCCACTGGCCCAAGGTTAATGCGCCGCCGCTGCTCATCGCCGACCAGCTCGCTCAGGGCATGCGTGAGCGTGATGTGCTTGTTTCGGCGTTGCCCATACGCCCACGTTTCCATGTCGGGGCCTAGCCGCGCGCTCAGTTCCTGCACCGACTGCGTCAGGCAGGCGAGCAAGAGGCTATCCCGCCCAATGGGCCGGTTCAGGGCCAGTTGCGGCGATACGGCCCAATCGAGAATACGCTTCGTCGGGATGGTGCGCAGGTAGGGTCTGGCGTCGGCCGGCAGGGTGAGGTCGGTGAAGGCGCGGCGCAGGGCCGCTTCGAAGCCTACATAGATTGAAGCGGCTACCGACGACGGGGCCAGTTCGTAGTTCCATTTGCGCAGGTAGGCCAGCGCCTGTTCGGTGGGTACGTCCTCCGAGGCCAGCGGTTCCAGCAACGGCACCAACGTGCGGGCAGGCAGGGCTACGTAATCGGCTTGCAGGCGCATGAAATCCGACAGCGTTTTACGGCGCGAGTCGGCCAGCACCTCCTCGATCCGCTGCGCCCGCGACGGCCCGGCCCACACCCAGCCAATGGCATTGCGGTGCGGAAAATCCGTCGGCGTGAGGTTGTTATTGGCCGTGACGATATAGCCCGACGTCGGGTTTTCGGCATGGGGCAGTTGAGCAATGGACAGGTAACCCGCCCACTCGAAGCGGCCATCGCCCGGCACTGGCACCAGACCCGTCCAGTTTTTTCGGATTGGTGCCAACCCCACTGCCTGCCAGCCGATGTTGCCTTTAGGGTCGCTCCAGACCATGTTCTCGCCAGGCACTCGGCTAGCCAGACACGCCTGCCGAAACTCGGCCCACGACCGCGCCTGATTCATGCGGAGGCTGGCCAGATACGGCGAGCAGCCGGGTTCGCGCCAGCCCGCCCGAACGGCATAAGCCCGGTGCGCTTTCGCATCTTCGAAGACCACGGGGCCGTGGCGGGTGTATTTCAGGGTTACGGTTTTCGGGGCCTGCCCTTTCACCGGAATCGTTTCGCGCAGGGTGCGCATCGTTTCCCAGCGGCCTTTGTAACGGTACTGATTCGGATTGGCCGGGTTGATCTCGTAGACATACAGGTCTTCGTTGTCGGTGTCGAAGATGGTCAGCCCCCAGGCACCATAGTCGTTATGGCCGATGGAAATACCCGGCAACGTGGGTTCGCCCGCACCGATCACATTCCAGCCAGGTGCATTGAGGTGGGCCCAATACCGCAGCGACGGCACCGACTGGGCCCGGTGCGGATCGTTGGCCAGCATGGGATACCCACTCGCCGACTTACTCCCCGACAGCACCCAGTTGTTGGAACCGACAAATTGTTTCTCGGCCTCAAACCAGGCGTCCTTCTCGTGCTGATGCAGGGCCTCATCTTCCATCGTCACGCCCATCGACTTATCGGTTTTACTGAACCGAATGGGTAGACGGAAGGCTTCGTACAGCTCCAGAATATTCTGCATCAGCCCTTTCCCGTCTACGTGCAGCGTCAGGTCGGGGTCGTTGGCTTTCGATTTTGGATGAAACCATTGCAGCATCCGTAGGCTGTCGGCTCCGATCAGGTGCACCAGCCGCCCGTAGTTCAGTTCGTCACGGATGTTGCTGAGCAACCCCTGATGGCGACTGATGACCACCTCGGGCGTCCAGAGGCCGGGGCGGGTGTTCAGCGTTTTAAACTCAAACGGCAGTTTCTCCGGCGTCTGGTTGATCTGCGTGACGTAGGCATTGATGCCCGCCACAAACGCCCACACGATCAGGCTGCCGTGGGGGTGGTAGTGGTTCAGTTCAGCGTCGAGGTTAGTCGTCCGAAATTTGAACAGCCGCGTGCCAATGTCGCGCTTCAATTCCTGCGGACCCAGCAGTTCGGCCACGGTGCCAGTGGCCTGTCGCCGCCACAGTTCGAACTGAAACAGCCGATCCTGCGCCGCCAGATACCCCTGCGCAAAAAATAGGTCGTGTTCGTTTTTGGCGTAAATGTGATTGACGCCCCATTGGTCGCGAAGTACCTCAACAGGTTGTTTGAGCCCTTTAACAGTCAGGTTCTGAGAAAAGGCTGGCAGGGCAAGCAATAGAAAGATGACAAAGCGCATGAGGGAAGATAGGCGTTCTCCCGTAGAGACGCAATCCCTTGCGTCTCATTCGGCGTCAGCAACAGATCATACCGGTTGTATTTTGCGGGCGCAAATGAGACGCAAGGGATTGCGTCTCTACGAAATTCGTCCCGTTACTTCACCGAAACCGACGCGGTGGTCGCCTTCGCCTGCCCAACCCTGGAACGTGACGGTATCGCCATCCTGCAAAAAGGTGCGCGTACTGCCATCGGCCAGCGTAAGGGGTTCGGTACCGCCCCACGATAGTTCGAGCAGTGACCCCCACGACGACCGGTCGGGGCCGGAGATGGTGCCAGACGCCATTAGATCGCCCACCCGCAGGTTGCACCCGTTAATGGTGTGATGCGCCAGCTGCTGTGCCTGTGACCAGTACAAAAACCGCTGATTGGAGCGCGAAAGGACCGTTTTTACGCCATCTGCATCGGTCAGTTCGACCGTCAGGTTGATGTCGAGATTGGGCAGTGGGTTGGGGTCATGCAGGTAGGGTAGCGGCGCGGGCTCCTGAACGTACCCAGCCACCCGAAATGGGGCCATCGCTTCCATCGTGACCACCCAGGGCGATACCGACGAGGCAAAACTTTTGCCCAGAAACGGCCCGAGCGGTACGTACTCCCACTGCTGAATATCGCGCGCCGACCAGTCGTTGAACAGCACCATCCCAAAAACGTGGTCATCGAACGCAGCGGGTGTTACCGACGTACCCAGCGGCGTGTCTTTACCCACGATGAACGCCGTTTCCAATTCAAAATCAAGCCGTTGACTCGGCCCAAAAATAGGCTGACTCTCTCCTTTCGGCAGGCGCTGACCCAGCGGTCGCCGGACGGGCGTACCTGATACGACCACCGACGACGCCCGCCCGTGGTACCCAACGGGCAAGTGTCGCCAGTTGGGCAACAGCGCATTGGCCGGGTCGCGAAACATCTTCCCGACGTTGGTGGCGTGGTCGATGCTCGAATAAAAATCAGTGTAGTCGCCAATCTGAACCGGTAGGTGCATGGTCGCGTCGGCCTGCGCCACCAGCGCGTGTTGAGCGTTAGCCTTCAGCCGCGACGCGGGATCGCTCAGTTCGTGTTGCAGCACCCGACGTACCTGCTGCCAGACAGGTCGCCCCAGCCGGATAAAGTCGTTCAGATACGTCTGGCTGAAGACGGGCCGTTGCGCATCGGTCAGGCAGGCATCGAACGTACCCAGCTGGGCCGCAACCGCCATATCGATGATCTGATCACCAATGGCCACGCCCACGCGCGGCTGGGTACGTTGCACCGTGCTGAATACACCGTACGGCAGGTTATGTATTGAAAAATCAGAATCAGCAGGAATGGGTAGCCAGGTCATTGGAAGTGGCACGAGACGCGGGGCGTGGAACTCGGGTAACCTATTCACCCCATGCCCCGCGCCCCATGCCCCACGCTTTTAAAGCCACGATTGAAAATAAACGCCGTCGTCGATGCCCATGGCCTGCGTGGTGAGGCGCAGCGGGCGAAAGGTGTCGACCATCACGGCGAGTTCGTCGGTACTGGTTTTACCGATACTGCGCTCCATCGCGCCAGGGTGCGGCCCGTGCGGAATGCCCCCCGGATGCAGCGTCAGCACACCCGGCCCGATGCCGTTGCGCGACATGAAATTGCCATCGACATAATACAGCACCTCGTCGGAATCGATATTGCTGTGGTTATAGGGGGCCGGTATGGCCTGCGGGTGGTAGTCGAACAGGCGCGGCACAAACGAGCAGATCACGCAGGCTTTCGTCTCGAACGTCTGGTGCACCGGCGGCGGCTGGTGAATGCGGCCCGTAATCGGCTCAAAATCGTGGATCGAGAGCGCGTAGGGGAAATTGTAGCCGTCCCAGCCCACCACGTCGAACGGATGCGTCGCATAGATGAGCGTGTGCAGGATACCCTCCTTTTTGATCTTCAGGATAAAGTCGCCGGTCTCGTCGTGTGTTTCGAGGTCCTGCGGCAATTTGAAGTCGCGCTCACAATAGGGCGAATGCTCCAGTTGCTGCCCGAACCAGTTGCGGTAGCGCTTGGGCGTGTAAATCGGGGAGGTCGATTCGACGTAAAACAGCCGGTTTTCGGCTGTTTGACCCGTTTCGTTGCCCACTGAGGTAAACTGAATCTGGTAGATCATGCCCCGCGGGATGAGCACGTAATCGCCCGGCACGAAGGGGATGTTCCCCAGCAACGTCCGCAACGTACCTGAGCCCCGGTGCACAAACAGCAGTTCGTCGGCGTCGGCGTTTTTATAGAAGTAGTCGGTCAGCGACTGACGGGGCGCGGCCACCCCCACCACCACGTCATTGTTGACCAGCAGCGGCGTGCGGCTTTGCAGAAAATCGTCGGCCGGGGGTACGTCGAACCCGATCAGCTTGCGCGACAGGATGTTGTGCTCCACGGCCAACTGCGGGCGCAGATCGACCGGATCGAGTATCGCTTTTACCTGTGTGGGCCGGTGCAAATGATACAGTAGAGACGACATGCCATCGAAGCCTACCGTGCCAAAGAGTTGTTCATAATAGAACGCCCCGCTTGGACTCTTGAAGATAGTGTGCCGTTTGGGTGGCAACGTACCCAGTCGATGATAGAGCGGCATGGCGGTTTGCTGATGAGTTAGTTGTCAAGACAACAAATTTATCCCGGTTTTGTCATAGAACAACAAGTCAGCGTTATAAATCGATCAACAGGCCATCAGCTTCTTTATATGAATCCGCGCAACGGGGTTTATCTGCCCTTTTATACATTGGTAAAAAGCGGCCTCTACGGCCTTTAGCCTGTAATGCCTCGGGCGGTTACCAATACGCCGTCCGTATGGCTAACTGCTTAACGGGTTCATTACATGAAACAACACCGCATACGGGTCTTTACCCGCAAGCAAGCGCTTTGGTCGGCGGGTCTGGTTACGCTGCTGGGGCTGGCCGGTTACCAACAGTCCATAGCGCCCATCGACCGGCGTATTAAACGACTGGCGCCCGAGAAGGCCGTTCGTATGGCCAAAGCCATCGAAGCCACCGTCACCCCCCAACTGGCACCGGGCCTCACGCTCAAATTGTGGGGCGTCGACTCGCTCGTGTCCGACCCGATCGGTATCGACGTCGACGACAAGGGGCGGCTTTATTACAATAGAACCAACCGCCAGAAAAACTCGGAGTTCGACATTCGCGGGCATCAGGACTGGGAAATCGAGTCGATCCGGTTGCAGACCGTTGAAGACCGGCGGGCCTTTCTGCGGAAAGTGCTTGCCCCGGCCAACAGCGCCAAAAACGAGTGGCTGAAAGACGTAAACGGCGACGGCTCGCACGACTGGCGCGACCTGACCGTAGAGCGCGAAGACGTGTTCCGGCTGGAAGACACCAACGGCGACGGCGTGGCCGATCAGTCGAAGCTGGTAACCAGCGATTTCCACGAAGAAATCACCGACGTGGCCGGCGGCGTGATGGCCCACGGCAACGATGTGTATGTAGCCGTAGCGCCCGACCTGTGGCGACTGCGCGATAAAAATGGCGACGGCATTGCCGACGAAAAAACGTCGATCTCGCACGGTTACGGCGTACACGTTGGCTTCAGCGGTCACGGTATGTCGGGCATCGAGATGGGCCCCGACGGCAAGATCTACTGGCAGATCGGCGACATCGGTTTCTCCGGCAAAGGCCCCGACGGCAAAAAGTGGGAACACCCCAACAGCGGCGTGATTGTGCGGGCCAACCCCGACGGCTCCGACTTCGAAGTGTTTGCCTACGGCGTTCGGAACACGCACGAGTTTGTGTTTGACGAATACGGTAACCTCATCAGCGAAGACAACGACGGCGACCACCCCGGCGAGAAAGAACGACTGGTGTACATCGTTGACGGGTCAGACACGGGCTGGCGGAGCAACTGGCAGTATGGCAAATACCGCGATCCGCTCAACAATACCTACAAAGTCTGGATGGACGAGAATATGTTCAAGCCCAAATTTGAAGGGCAGGCGGCCTACATCACGCCCACCATTGCCAACTACGTAAGTGGGCCAGCGGGCATGAAATACAACCCCGGCACGGCGCTGGGGCCGCAGTACAAGAACACATTCTTTCTGGCCGAGTTTATCGGCAGCCCCACCAACTCCGGCATTCACGCCTTCAAGCTGAAGCCCAAAGGCGCCGGTTTTGAACTGGGTGAAACGAAGAAAATCGTCGGCGGTGTACTGGCGACGGGTATCGACTTCGGGCCCGATGGTTCGCTCTACGTGGCCGACTGGATCAACGGCTGGGACACCAAAAACTATGGCCGCATCTGGAAGATGGATGTGCAGGGCGGTGCCGCTTCCGAGGAACGTCAACGCACGAAAGCGCTGCTGGCGGCCGATTTCCGGCCTCGCACCGCCGCCAGCCTGGGTACGTTGCTGAGCAACCCCGACATGCGGGTACGTCAGAAAGCGCAGTTTGAACTGGCCCGCCGGGGTGCCGCTAGCCTCCCCATTTTCCAGCAGGCCATTGGCCAGAAATCCAACCAACTAGCGCGCATTCACGGTATCTGGGGCATTAGCCAACTGGCCCGCCAAACCAAGACGCACGCGAAACTGCTGCTACCCCTGCTGACCGACAGCGACCCCGAAATCCGGGCGCAGGCGGCCCGCTGGCTGGGCGACGTGCGTTATGCCGAGGCGGGTTCGGCCCTGTTGCCCCTGCTCACCGACGACAACAGCCGCACGCGGTTCTTCGCCGCCGAAGCCCTGGGTCGCATTGCCTACGAACCCGCCATTCAGCCGCTGATCAAACTGCTCGACGACAACAACGACGAAGACGCCTATCTCCGCCACGGGGCGAGCCTCGCGCTGGCCCGGATCGGGAAAGCCGATCCGCTTATTTCGTTGGCCAACCATAAGTCGAAAGCCGTTCGGGTGGGGGCTGTGGTAGCCCTGCGCCGCATGCAAAGCCCCGGTATTGCGTCGTTCCTGAACGACAAAGATGAGTTTGTGGTCACCGAAGCCGCCCGTGGGATCAACGACGACCTCTCGATTCCCGCTGCGCTACCCGCGTTGGCCAAATTGCTGCAAACGACCAAATTCACTAATGAGGCGCTGATCCGCCGGGCCATCAACGCCAACATGCGCGTGGGTACGCCCGAGGCCATGCAAACGCTGATCGGCTACTTCCAGAGCACGGGCAACCCAGCCGCCATGCGGGCCGAGGCAATGGATGCACTCAGCACCTGGGCCAAGCCGTCGGTGCTCGACCGCGTCGATGGGCGCTATCGGGGGGCTGTCGAGCGTGATCTGGCGCCTGTTCGGAATGCGACGGCTTCGGCCTATACCGGCGCGCTGACCCAATCGGAGCGTCAGGTACGTCTCAGTGCCATTTCGGCCATTCGCCGACTAGGTATTTCATCGGCCGACGAGGCGATGGCTAAACTGGTATCGACGGATGCCGACCCCGCTGTTCGCGAAGCAGCCCTGCGCGGGCTGGCGGCGCTGAATGCCCCGCAACTGAATGCCGCCATCGAAACAGCGCTGGCTGACAAAGCCCGTGAGGTCCGGGTGGCGGGGCTTGATCTGCTTGGGAAAGCGGCCATGCCGAAAGAGCAGATGGTGCGCCTGCTGACCAACGTGCTCGACAATGGCCCGATTGAGGAAAAACAGGCCGCCCTGCTGACGCTGGGTACGTTGCCCGCTGCCAACTCACAACCCGTTTTTGACAAGCTACTTAGCTCGATGCAGGCCGGTACGTTGTCGCCCGAGTTGTATCTGGAACTGGAAGAAGCCATCGAAAGCAGCAAATCGGCGGCCCTGACGGCACGCTACAAAACGCTCAGCGGGCAGCTTTCTGATGCCGATGCCTTCAAGGGAAGCCTAATGGGCGGGGTGGCCGACAAGGGCCGCCGCATTTTCTTCCGGCACCCAACGGCGCAGTGTATCCGTTGCCACTCGTACAACGATCAGGGTGGCAATGCAGGGCCACGGCTCAACGGAGTAGCTGGCCGCCTCACCCGCGAACAACTGCTCGAAGCGGTTATCAACCCCAGCGCCCGGCTCGCACCCGGTTACGGCACCGTATCGGTGACGCTGAAAGATGGCAAATCATTGTCGGGTATTCTGGCGGGCGAGACCGACAAGGAGCTTCAGATCAAGATTGGCAACGACCCGGCCCACACCATCGCGAAAGATCAGATTGCCAAGCGCACCAACGATCCGTCGAGTATGCCGGAGATGAAATACCTGCTCACAAAACGCGAAATCCGCGATGTAGTCAGTTTCCTCTCGACGCTGAAAGACGAGCACTGACCGGCAGATTAAATCCGTAACGCCCGGCTCTAGCCGGGCTGTACTGTAAACCAACTCATTGAGTTTACTATGCAGCCTGGCCAGAGCCGGGCGTTCCGTTTAGTCTTTTCTTCTTTTTGAAGTCCGTTTATCATTCCCTTACCCAAAGCCTAAAACCGTTAAGTTAGGGCAGCTATTCAGCGTCACTCTACCCTGTTCGTTCCACAGTTACCCATGCAGGACCTCCTCAAAAAATTGAACTATACCGGGCAGCAACCGCTTTTGCTACTCGATGCGCCCGCCGCTTTGGCACAGGCGCTGCAACAGGCGTTACCCGACGGCCGTGTACAGACCGACGGTCAGACTGACCAGCCAGTTTCGTTCGTACTGGCCTTCGTAACGCAGCAAACGCAGATCGATTCGCTCATCGCGCAACTGGAGTCGCGGCTTCAGGGCGATGCAACGCTGTGGTTTGCTTACCCCAAAGGCACATCGAAAAACTATACCTGCGACTTCAACCGCGATACCGGCTGGCAAACAGTTGGTCAGGCAGGTTTCGAGCCGGTTCGGATGGTCGCCATCGACAGCGACTGGTCGGCGTTGCGGTTTCGGCGGGTGGCGTATATAAAATCCATGACCCGTCAGCGGCACATTTCGGAAGAAGGAAAAGCGCGTAACACGTCGGCTTCCCAGTAGCGTTACCGGTTATCCGGCACCTCGTTTTCCGTGGATTCGGCGGTTTCATCCACGACTTTTTCGTCGGTCAATGGGTTTTGGCGGAAAATCGCTTCGAGTTGGGCAAACAGCTCCGGGTGCTTTGTTTTCAGCAGATCGGGGCGTTTGAAAAAATACTCCGATACCACCGCGAAAAATTCGGCTTCGTTGGTCAGCCCGTAGGGATTGATGTCGGAGTGGGCGGTTTGCATGGTCTGCATCGTCTGGTGAATGAGGCGCAGCCAGGGTTGCAGGTGTTCTTTGGGCATCAGCAGATCCGGGCTGCCATCGATTTCACCATCGACCTTGTCGAGCAGGTGGACAAACTCGTGGATGCCCGTATTCTCCTTACTGGTTTTGTTCATAAACCCGTTGCGCAGCGCCGACTTCGACAGGGCCATCGTGCTCTGCAAGGCCCCACCCGTCCCGACCTGCCCCATAATGCGCCGGTCGTCGCCTTCGGTCTCATAGGCCTCGTTGAACGTCGATTCGTACAGCACCACCGTCGTCAGGTTGGGATACTGCCAGTCGTCGAAAGCGAACATGGGAATCACGGCACTGCTCGCCACCAGTACCCGGTCGACATCATCGACCTCGGTATCGACGCCTTCTACCTGTACCTCGGCCAGAAACTGACTCACCCGATCAGCAAACACCGACTGCCGATCGGCGGGCAGGGTGGCGTAGTAGGGTACATTCTCGGCCAACAGTTCCACCAGACTCGGCGGCAGCGGGGCGGCCGGTTCAGCGGTCGTTGGCCGACGCTTCCGGTTGAGAAACCACCAGAGCAGCGCCGCAATCGCCAGCCCCAATACCAGCCCAAGGGCAATAAACAGATTATCCATAGCCCCTACAACCGGCACCGACACAGATAGTTAAGCTTTCCCAGTGATTCGTCCGCTCTGCCTGTCCTTAGACCGAATCATAACCTCCTGACATTGTAAGCTTTACTCGACAGTATCCTTCCGTTTCATCGGTAATAATTTCGCTCCATTAGCTTGATAAAACTGAGCGCTTTCGGCGAGAACTGGGGAGCATTCGCTTTAATAGCCGCTTTGTTATAGAGGTAAAAGAATTGGAACGGGTTCTCGATGCGCCTGATCAGCTTATCCTGCAGACCTTGCTGCTGAATGGTTTGTCCCATGAACAAGCCCGGAATATGGCCATTTACGGGCATGACTGAAGGCCAGTCGATAGGCACAGATTGACCGTCAGCCAGTTTCTCGAACACGTCATTCAGGTTGCGGATGCTTGCTGCGGTTTTTGTGTCATAGAGCACTAAAAACGTATCGCGTAGCATGTAGAGCGAGTGTTTATCAAACACCAGATGGGCTTTGTCGATCAGGTCAGCGGTTCCTTCTTCACTGATGCCGTTGATTGCCCGAAAAGGGTCCCTGTGCGCGGGCACTCGTATCTCCCTGAAATGGCGAAATTTGATGCGGCAATAGGCCAGCGCATAATGCATGTATTCGTGCCCCAGCAGCGCACCGGGCTTGTAGCGGTCCGTATCGTATGAAACCAGCAAATCCATCACAATGCCATTACTGGTACCGCTGGCATCGTAATCATACAGAATCAGGTCGACCACAGGCAGCCGGGAGCAATTTTTGAATTTGGGAGGCAGAAAGGCCTGAGCGCGGGAACGGGCACTATCCAGCAGGTGGAGCTGGTCCAGTTCGGTCAGGTATTTTTTCAGATTCGCCTCTTCGCGGGCATACCGAACAATCCAGCGCAGTTCCAGATCGGTTTTTAATTGCTCGCTGATTTGCGCTTCATTGCCCGGCCAATAAACCAGACTAACCCGCCTGACAAACTCTTGCCAGTTCGTGGTATTCTTTCGCTTATACCCATCAAATTGACGAAGCCGTTCCCAATCCTGTGCGTCCGGACGAATACCTTTCCGTAGTTGATCGGTCAGTTTCCAGTACTCGTAGCAGGGCTGTGCGTTGAACGACTGAGCGTATACAATGCTCTGTATCAGCACACCTAAAAGACTCAACAGCAACTTTCGACTCATACTAATAGCACCTCATCTCACTGTTAGCCCATTACCAAATTTGCGCCAGTTGTCGGATGCCCTCGGCAGCTTTCTGCCTGTTCTGCACAAGCACCTATCTACACAAACGCCTTACTACCGATTTTTTAACCAAAACCGCTCGGCGTTTCTAATTTTACGTGCCTTATCTCTTAATTTTACTCAATACATTGAGTAAAATATGTTTGAACGAAATGAACTCAGTCGGCTCAAAGCCCGCGTATACGAGCCACGGCGATTCCTGCAAGTGATAGTTGGCCCGCGTCAGGTGGGCAAGACCACGCTGGTTCGGCAGTTGGTAGGGCAGTTACAGTTTCCCGCTTTTTATGTGTCGGCCGATGCAGTAGGCGCAGCCAACTCCGTCTGGATTACCCAACAATGGGAAGCCGCCCGGTTTCAACTTCGTACCAGCGGAGCTACTCAGGCGCTGCTCATTATCGACGAAATCCAGAAAATCGATAACTGGGCGGAAGTAGTCAAAGCGCAGTGGGATCAGGACACCTTCAATAGTATCCCGTTGAAAGTGATTCTGTTGGGGTCAGCCCGCTTGCTGATTCAGCGCGGACTGACGGAGTCGTTGGCTGGCCGTTTCGAGTCGATGCCACTCACGCATTGGAGTCTGGCCGAAATGGAGACCGCTTTTGGTTTTACGCCTGATGAGTTCGTCTGGTATGGTGGGTATCCGGGGGCGGCCTCCTTGATTCATGATCCCGATCGTTGGCGCGACTACATTCTCAACAGTTTGATCGAGACCACCGTCTCGAAAGACATTCTGATGATGACCCGGGTAGACAAACCTGCTCTGCTACGACAGTTGTTCGAGTTGGGGTGTAGCTACTCTGGCCAAATTCTGTCTTACACCAAACTGCTGGGGCAGCTTCAGGATGCGGGTAATACCACGACCCTCTCACACTATGTTCAGCTACTGGACTCGGCAGGCCTGTTGAGCAGTCTGGATAAATACACGATAGACAAAGCCCGGCAACGTAGTTCGATTCCGAAATGGCAGGTACAAAACAGCGCCTTGTTTTCTGTCTTTTCGCCTTACTCCTTCGATCAGGTCAGGGCTACTCCTGCCGAGTGGGGCCGCTGGGTGGAAACGGCTATTGGCGTTCATCTAAGCCGGGCGGCCCACCTGGATCAACTCAAGTTGTTTTACTGGCGAGACGGCAACGACGAAGTGGATTTTGTTATTCAGAAAGGCAGGCAGGTAGTCGGTCTGGAAGTCAAAAGTGGCCGGAAGCAACAGGCCCCGGGTATAGCTAGTTTTCAACAAAAGGTAAGTCCGAGCAGCGTTCTGCTGGTGGGCCAAAGTGGGGTACCCTGGGTAGACTTTCTACGTGCCGACCCAGCTGCTTTATTCCCTGGTTAATTCAGCTCTTGCTGTAAACAAAGCGTTCACCACAACAGCCCCTTTTCGGCCATACCGACGTACCCAGAGCCAATCACTTACCCGCCCAAATCTGGGCCAGATGCACGATCACTTCGGCGGCTTTCTGCATGTCCTGCACCGATACCCACTCTTCCCGCGAGTGAAAGGCGTGTTCACCGGCAAAAATGTTGGGGCAGGGCAAGCCCATAAATGACAGCCGCGACCCGTCGGTACCGCCCCGGATGCTGCGTCGCTGCGGCGACAGGCCCGCCCGCCGGATGGCTTCCAGCGCGTGTTCGGCCACGGCCGGGTGTTGGTCGAGCACTTCTTTCATGTTGCGGTATTGCTCCCGCACGGTCAGCGTCGCCGATGAGTGCGGGTAGTTGGCCAACACCTCATCGACCAGCGATTGCAGGAGTGCTTCGTGTTCGTGCAGGCCGGCGGTGGTGAAATCACGCACGATGAAGTGCAGCACCACGCGGTCCTGATTGCCCTCCATGTGGGTCGGGTGCACGAAGCCCTGCATGCCCTCGGTGGTTTCGGGCGACAAGTCGGTGCGGGGCAACCCCGCCAGGATATCACCCGCGATTTTCAGCGCGTTTTCGAGCTTGCCTTTGGCAAAGCCGGGGTGCGTGCTCACCCCCTGAATCACGATCTGCACACCATCGGCAGAGAACGTCTCATCTTCCAACGTACCCAGCGATTCGCCGTCGATGGTGTAGCCGTAGGTGGCGTCGAGCTTCGCCATGTCGATATTGGCCGTGCCCTTACCCACCTCTTCGTCGGGTGTGAACAGGATGCGGATGCGCCCGTGGGGTACGTCCGGGTTGGCCATCAGGTAGTCGGCCGCCGCCATGATCGCCGCCACGCCCGCTTTGTTGTCGGCACCCAGCAGCGTGTCGCCACTCGCCGTGATGATGTCGTTGCCAATTTGCTGCGCCAGATCAGGGTGATCCTGCTGACTGATGACGATGGGCGCGTCGGCGTGTTCGGGCAATACAATGTCGGCA
This sequence comes from Fibrella musci, assembly GCF_041321105.1. Lineage (NCBI taxonomy): Bacteria > Pseudomonadati > Bacteroidota > Cytophagia > Cytophagales > Spirosomataceae > Fibrella > Fibrella musci. The sequence continues at coordinate 344,381 of NZ_JBGGWD010000005.1, forward strand.
CCGTCCCACTGTCGGTGAATAATCGGCTTCACGCCCGCCCCCGTCACGTCGGGCGAGGTGTCCATGTGCGCGCAGAAACAGATGGTAGGCAGCTGGTGATCCGGTACGTCGCTGGGTACGTTGGCGGGAATGGTCGCGTAGACGTACCCAAAGGCATCCAGTTCGGCATCGGCGATACCGAGTTCGTGCAGTTCCTGCACCAGCACGCGGCCCAGGTCTTTCTGTTTTTCCGTCGTCGGGCTAGCCGTCGATTGCGGGTCCGATTGGGTATCGATCTGCACGTAGCGTAGAAATCGGTCGGTCAGGGTCTGGGCGTTGATCATGGAACGTATGGCAGTCTGGGAAGTCGGAATTAGTATCAGTCCGGAGTCTGGACAGTCGGTTTGGGGTACCTTTTTTGTCATCCCGACCGGGGCACGTAGCCGGTAGGAGGGATCTTGACGCATCATGACTTGGGAGTTAGGGCACAGTAAGATCCCTCCTGCCGGCTACGCGCCCCGGTCGGGATGACGAAAAAGGCTTATTTAGCCAGCAGCGAGGCCAGATCGGCGGGAGAATAGCCGACGCTTTTGAGGGTTTTGTGGTCGGCGTCGCGGTAGACGAGAAACTTCCCGTCCGACTCGACGTAGTGGCAGGCGACGCCTTTGGCGGTGTATTGTGCCACCGTCGCCTCGGCTTCGTCGACCGTCAGGCAGGCTTTGCTCATGTTGGAACGTTGTACCTCATCGAACAGGGCTTTGAAGTGCTCGCCCAGCCCAAATTCGAGCACCGCGCCCGATAAGACGTACTGTAAATCGCAAAGAGCATCGGCCACGGCCACGATGTCTTTCCCGGCAATAGCGTCGCGCAGTTCGTCGAGTTCTTCGGCCAGCAGGGCGACACGCAGGCCGCAGCGAGCTTCCGAGGGAATTTGGGGGGTATCGAGCACCGGCGCATGGAACGTGCGGTGAAACTCGGCGACAGCAGTAAGCGAATCAGGAGATTGCATAGGTAACATTTTTGAACGCGAAGGGCGCAAAGGCTACGCAAAGATCGCGAAGCCGTTAATCTAAACTCTTGGCGACCTTTGCGTAACCTTCGCGCCCTTCGCGTTCATTCCTTAAAAATTGGCTGGGAGCAGGTTGCTCTTGAGCAGTTTGATGGAAATGGCGAGCAAAATTATGCCGAAAACCTTTCGTAGTACATTCAGCCCACCCGGTCCGATCCGGTCTTCGAGCCAGGCCGCCGATTTAAGCACGATATAAATCAGGATCAGGTTCAGAATCACCCCCACCACGATATTGCCGATCTGGTATTCGGCCCGTAGCGAAATAAGCGTCGTCAGCGTACCCGCCCCGGCAATCAGCGGGAAGGCGATGGGCACGATATGCGCCGCACTGTCGGCCTCGATTTCCGACTTGAAGATGGTCCGGCCCAGGATCATTTCCAGCCCGATCAGAAAGATGATGATCGCCCCAGCCACGGCAAACGACTGCACATCCACGCCAAACAGCTTCAGGATGCGCTCGCCCACAAACAGAAACGTGAGCATCAGCACACCCGAGGCCAGCGTTGCTTTCTCCGACTCGATCGTACCGACTTTCTGGCGCAGGTCGATGATCACGGGCAACGACCCCAGCACGTCGATGACGGAAAACAGAATGAGCGTAACCGAGATGATCTCTTTAAAGTTGAGTGGCATAGCAGGAAGGGGATGTACAATGAACGATGTATGATGTACAATGCACCGCAGCGGCGGACCGTAATGGGAATGAATAATGAGGGCTATTCGCAAAGGTAGCGACGCCTACACCCATTACGGTCCGCCGCTGCGGTGCATTGTACATCGTTCATTGTGCATCGTACATTGTACATTATACATCCTCCATTACCCCCACCCCTTCAACCACGCCCGCAACTGAGCGACCTCCTCGTCGGTGATGGCGGGGAAGTTGGCGATGCGGAAGGTGGTGATTTTCCAGTCGCCGTAGCCATTGCCCAGGATAAAGCCAGCGGCTTTGGCGGCGGTTTTAACGGCCTTGATGTCGGCCTCGCTGCCCATCACGGCAATGACCGTATCGGAGCGGAGATCGACATCGTCCACCAGTAACCGGAACGGCGAACCGGCCATCTCGTTCTCAAAAAATCGATACCAGTCGGCGGCGCGCTGCCGGATGTGGGCGGCGGTGTCGGCGATGGGCGGCACGGTTTGCATCACCCGGTCGAGCAGGTAGATACCCAGCCCGTTGGGCGTGTAGGGCGTCTGGAACTTGCTGAAATTTTCGTGCAGAAACAGCAGGCTGTTATAATGATTGTTCTCGCCGATTGCCTCGGCACGGGCCAGCGCCCGGGGCGAGTAGATGAACACCGCCAGGCCAGCGGGCAGGCCGAAGCACTTCTGCACCGAGGCAAACCACACATCGGCCAGCGTCCAGTCGAAGGCAATACCCGCCATCGACGACACGGCATCGACGGTAATCAGGACGTTGGGAAATTCCTGCCGGAACGTACCCAGCACCGGCATACGTACCTGAGTTCCGTTGGACGTCTCATTCTGGACTACGCACAACACATCGGCTTCGTCGGGCTGCTGCGGCGGCTTGATCCGATGGGCGTAGTCCATCCATTTTTTACCAAAGGCGCCGCTGTAGGGATGCAGGCTCGTCTGCTCAGTCAGCGATTGGGCGATGATCTCCCAGCATTCCGTCGCCGACGAAACAAAGGCCAGGTGGTAGTCGTCAGGTACGTTCAGTTTGTCGCGCACCCCGCGCATGGCTCCTTCCGTAATGGCCATAAACTCCGGGCTACGGTGGTTCATGCTGACGATACCCGACGTGCAGGCTTCCGCCGCCCAGGCCGCCACCTGCGGGTAAATTTTGGACGGACCAGGATAGAAGGTGATCATGGTAATGAGGGCTGTTGGGTGGGAATTATGAACTAGGAATTATGAGCTATGAAATAGACTCGCTGATGTTGCCATCTGACGGCACGGGCGCAGCAATTTCATAATCCATAATTCCTAGTTCATAAGTCAAGCAAGTAGCGCACGGCCAGCTCGTAGCCGGTCAGGCCGAGGCCAACGATGACACCTTTGCATTTGGGCGAGAGATAGCTGTGATGCCGGTAGGTTTCGCGGGCGTGGACGTTGCTGATGTGTACCTCGACAGCGGGCGTGGTGATGGCCCCCAACGCATCGGCGATGGCGATAGACGTGTGCGTGTAAGCCCCGGCGTTGATCACGATCCCGTCGAAATCAAAGCCGTGCTCGTGGATTTTATCGATCAGTTCACCTTCGTGGTTCGACTGAAAATAGTGCAGTTGTACGTCAGGAAATTGCGCCTCGATCGTTTTGAGGTAGTCGACAAACGAGCGGTTGCCGTAGATGGTCGGCTCGCGCTTACCCAGCAGGTTCAGGTTGGGGCCGTTCAGGATCAGGATCTTTTTCACGGCGGTAAAGATACGCCCAAAGCGCAAGGTGCGCTCGTTGGACGTACCTGCGTCCGCCGTTATTCGCCTTCAGTTTGGCTGGTTGTGGGGTGAAACGACCGCCACGAATGCCAGAATTCCTGATGTGCCGATACGTTAGCCAATTGCTGCCCCGCCAACGTACCCGTGGTTGCCTGCCCGGTCTTGCTCCAGATCGTCTGGGTTTCGCGGTCGGTAAACTGCCCGTTGGCAAGCGGGGTAAACGTGAGCACGCGACCCGCCACGGTACGGTCAAAGGCGCGGTAGGTGAGCCGATCGGGGGCCAGCGTCAGCAATACTGGTTTGGGACCCATTTGGGCATTCACTACCCGTTTTTTGACCAGCGCATTCCAGTCGATGGCGATCGCGGTTTGTTTGTCCGCCAGCCCGATTACCCACGATTTGGTATGCCACGACGCCGAATCGCGACCCGTCAGTTTACCCCGACGGACGCCCAGGTCATATGTAGCGAGGCTGTCGGTCTCTTCCCGAAAAGCCGGGTCGGGCTGCATCACGAGGGTGTTGGGGTGTTCGGCGGCCCATTCGGCCAGCGTCATCTGCCGGGCGGTTAGCTCAGTTAAGGTTTGGCCTTTGAGGGTTCCCAGAATAGCCTCACCCGTCGCCTGTCGCCACCAGGAGCCCGTGCGATCATCTTCAAACATGGCGTTGAAATGATCCATCCCGACCAGCCGGTAGGTCATGGGTTGTCCCGCCACCACGGGATCAAACACGCGCCCGGTGCGGCAAACCGTACAGTAGGTGATCATCAGAGGTTTGCCACCAACCGTGTCGCGGACCTGATGGTGGTAGCCGATGAGTTGAATCGGATACGCCCGTGCTTCGCCGTTCTCCACCACGCCCAACACCAGTTTGTTGGTCCCGATCTTGTTTTGGGCCATGGGCAGCATCCGCTTGGTGGTCGGCTGCAAGAACATGTGGTCGGCCATCATCGTCTGATTGACCACGTACAGCACTAGTCCGTAGGCAATGGCCAATCCACCCGCAACCCAACGGTCGCTCTGCCGGACGGGCCGCCACAGCACCCGAGCCAGCGGGTAGGCCAGCAACACCAGCCCAATTGCCCGCAACCAGCCTGCGTGCCGATGCAACCAATAGGCAATCGACACGCGACTCAGGTTGGCAGCATCGTCGAGCTGACTGCCGGGAAACGGCATGATAAAATACACCCGTGCCGCTTCGAGCAATATGAGCAGCAGCAAGCCAACGCTAGCCAGGAAAAGCCAATTCCGATTCATTGTCTGGTGGTGGTCGAAAACCCGTTCACTATTTCACTCGTTCGCTTACAGTCTATACCCAACCGACAGCATGGCGTTGCGGCCGTCCGACGACCAGACACCCGGCCCCGGATAGAACGTGGGGCGTTTGGTGAAATACGACTCGTTGGTCAGGTTGTTGATACTCCCCCGCAGCGTCAGGTGCGTTCCCACGCGCCAGGTGGCGTTCAGGTCGAGCAGACCGTAGGCGGGGACGGGCCCCTTGGCGCCATTGGCCGACGGCACGGGCGTGTTGAGCGCGTCGGCGTAGGTCATGCCTACGTAGCTGTATTGCACCGTTAAGCTGGCGGTTCGGTAACGGAGCGTCAGCCCGTTACGGCTGGTGATCTGCGGGGCCGACTCGACCCGGTTGCCGTTCACGCTGACGTTTTCCCCGTTGACCGATACCCGGGCGTTGGTATACCGGGCGTCCAGAAACGATGTCGACGTAAACCCGCTGAGGTTAAGCCCTTTCCATCGAGCTAGTTGTCCTTCCAGCAATACCTCAATACCCTGATTGCGGCTATCGCCGATGTTGGTACGGAGCGTATAGGGCTGGTTGTTGTCGTCCATCAACACCAACGTACCCATGCGGTTGCGGTAGAGCAATTCAAACAGGCTGATGTTCAGATGCCCACCCGACCAGTGCGTTTCCAGGCCTAGTTCGGCATTGTAGCCGGTGGCATCGCGCAGATTTTTGTCGATCCGCTCATACACCGACGTCGGAATAATGTCTTTGAACAACACGGGTCGGTAGGCCTGCGACCAGCCGCCGTAGAGCCGCATCCGATCGTTGAGTCGATACTGCCCGTTCAGGCCCAGCAGCGCAAACCGGTGGCTGATATTGGTGGGCAGCTCGGCCGCATCATAATAGCTGATGCTACCACGCAGTTGTGTTTCGCCATCTTCAACCCGCACACCGGGCGAGAGGGTTAGCCGCCGCCCCACCCGGAGTTGCCCTTCCACAAAGGCGGCGCCGTTGCGGGTATGGTACCACAAGTCGCGGGCGAAGGGGGCGGTCAGGCTAAGGTCGAAATCGGAGCCGGTGGTGCCTTTGCCCAGCTGCCGCCGGTGAAGGTCGTTGTGCATCCATTGCACACCCGCTACCAACGTACCTGCGAGACTACCCACCCTAAACTGCTGCAACAGCCGCGCCTCGGAGGTGTAGCTGTTGAAGTTGTCGATGTCGACCTGCCGCTGCCGGTACTGCCCCGTCACCGGGTCGGGCAAGTCACTGACAGTGGCAAAAGCATCGATCTGTACGCTATTGCGGTCACCCAGCACCGCCGACGTCACCCATTGCAGCCGCGTTTGGGGGGTCAGTTGCCAGTCGAGCCGGAACGACGGTACCCAGATGCTCGGATTAAAAAAGTTACGACTGCGGGTGGCCTGCCGCGGATTGGCCCGGAACATGGAGTCGGTGAGCGGGCCGGGAATCTGGTAGACATACCGCGAATGCCCTACCTCGGCCGTCAGACCCAGCCGGGTGTTGACTTGGTAATGCAGGCGGGCAAACTGCGCCTGAGCGTCCGACCGGCTGTTGTCGCGGTAACCGTCGGAGTGCCGCCAGTAGGCATAGCCATAGTACGTCAGCCGACCCACGCGTCCGCTCAGGGCGTTGTAGGTGCTGCGCGTACCGAACGACCCAATCGAATTGATGGTCTCAAAACCAATCCGGCGCGTGGTGTCGGCCTGCTTGGTTATATAATTGAGCATACCGCCAAACTGCGCGCCATACTGGAGCGACGCCGTGCCGCGCACCAGTTCGATCCGCTCAATGCTTTCGGTAGGTGGCGAGTAATGGCTTGCCGGGTAGCCATACATGTCGGAATTGGTGATGATGCCGTTCTGGCGCAGGTTCATCTCCCATGACCGGTGCGGGTCGAGGCCCCGCGTGGCTACGTTGAGCTGATTACCCGTACCGTCCATGTCATAGACAAACAGACCGGGTATCCGCGCCAGTAGTTGCCGGGGGTTTTTCTGGGCAATATCGGCGTCGATATCGGCCAGCCGAATCACCTCGCTCCGTCGCCCGGCCAGCAGGTACGTGCCGTGTACGTCGGGCAGGGGGAGCGTCACGCGGTTGCGATTGGCCGTTACTTCCAGGGTATCGAGCGTCTTGGTGCGCAGGGTATCGGTCTGCGCCTGAGCCATGCACGGCCCGGCCAACAGCGAAACCGCCACCAGCAATTGTACGATAGACTGCATGTTGTTTGTTGAGTAGACAGGCGAATACCTGCCCGGTGCCTGACGCAAATTGGTCAGTCGCACACCGGGCAGGTATTGCGCCTCGTTACAGGCCTGAGCCGTCGGCTTTCCCTCTGGCGACGGCGTAGTTGCCGATATTTTTCCCGCAGACCAATCCCATCGTGCAATCAGAACGGAAGTGAATCAGGCCATACACACGTGAGTCTGACGCTTCCTTCGCTTTATTCCAGAACTCGTCGTTACGGTCGGGGAAGATGCTGCCCAACACGGTAGCGGCGGCCGCTGAGAACGTCGAGTGGCCCGAGGTGTAGCTCGGGAAGTTGGGCAGGCCGACCGACGTTTTCACGCCGTATTGCTGCGGGCGGGGGCTGTAGTAGTAATATTTGGTATCCCAGCAGCATACGCCTGCGTCCATGAGCGTAGTGCCAACCAGCGCCAGCGTACGGGCCATGCGCACTTCGCTGTATTTGGCTTCGTGGGCGGTGTTGGCGGCGGTGCGGTGCCAGTGGCCCGGCGGCGTGTAGCTGCCTGCCCCATCGGCCCAGTAGTTGGCAATGCGGGCCTGCTCACGGGTCTGGTTTTTCTGGATGTCGCGCAGTTCGTTCAGTTCCTTGGTGAATTGCTCACTGCCCGGCACGGGCCCCATTTCGGGACGCAGTTTTACTTTCGTAGCGGCATCAAAATTCCAGTTCTGAACGGCTCCGTAGTTGGGCAGCATGGGCGGGCGGGCGGGCGTTTCCTGGCTTACCCACACCTCGTTCATGCCCAGCCCTTTGGCTTTCTCGATCATCCCGGCCGTGAGCGCCTGGTTGTTGGCGGCGCTCATCCCGTCGGTGCGGGCGCGGCCCATCACTTTTGCGCCTACCTGTGCGCCCAGATCGGCACCGGCCGTCAGATCACTGGCTACGTTCATACCCGCCCACAGCCGCGCGTTGCGGTGCTCGGCTACTTTGGCGTCGATGTAGGCTACTTCACCGGGAAACATGGCTTTCAGGACCACAGCCGATGCCGCCGCCACGACCGCATCTTCCGACGGGTAGGCGGGCAGGGCCGACACCGGCAGGGCCACCCGCACAGCCGCGTCGACTTTCGAGGGGGCCGCCCGGTTGAATTTGTATTTATAGCTCCACGCCGACACCAGGGCATCGTACTGGGCCACGCTCAGGTAAGCCAGCGCCCGGGCCGTGTAGGGCGGGTTGGCAAACGGAAATTTGGGGTCAGCCAGCGGATTGGCGACGTCGGGCACCGGGTACTTACCTTCGGCATTCGAGGCGGGTGCCAGGTTATACCGGGCCGACAGCTCGCGGGCAATTTCGTTCCAGCGGTAGGCTGCGCCAGCGCCCCAATACACGACTGCCTCCTGCTGCTCGGCATTCAGGCTGGCCGATAAGGTTTTCAGGTTCCCCAGCTCGGCCTGATACTCGGCCGAAGTCGTTGACGAAGGGGTTGCTACGGTTACGTCGGTGGGGCTTGTCAGCACGTAGGTCTTCCACGTACCCGCTTTTTCGTCCACGCTGGCGGGTACGTACCCAAGCCGCTGTGGTTCTTCAATGGTCTTGTCGCAGGCCCAGACACCCGTCAACAACGCACTCACAATCCCTAATTTATAAGCAAGTTTCATAAGTCAAAAGCGGATTAGTTTGTTCTCAACGAATTGATAATCAACGATAACACACTGACTATCAACGTAAAACAACAAACTAGTTAAGGTTAATCTGATACAATAGCCCTAGCGTAAACGCCGTGCTTTGGCCCATATTGAGACCACTGGTTACGTACCCGACGCGCGCATTGAAACCGACGTTATGGGGTTGGTATTTACCATACCAACCCACCGTGGTAGCCTGCATGTTGTTGGTCGGAAACGGCATGTCGTTGCGGCGAATGTTATCGCCCGACAGGCAAGTAAACCGCTCCACAAACACCTCGGTCTGGAACGTGCGACGCAGGATACCCAGGCGCAGCGCCGCATCGGCCGCGTTGGGCAAGGCTACCTCATCGGTGTTGTATACCCGATTGTCGGCCTGATAGGCATCCTGATCAATGCGGATGTTACCCCGCCAGGTATAGGTGCCGTGTGCCGTTGCGTACAGCCCCGTTTTGGTATCCCGATAGTTGGCCAGCAACCGCCCCGAGACTGAGCGCGCGCCCATCCCGATCGACATCGGCAGGAAGTTGGGTACGTAGCTCGACAAGGGCGTTGAGGCACCCGCAATACCGTGCAGCGAAAACTCCTTGACCCGCAGGGCTTCTACTTTAATCCAGCCCGACAGATCCTGGAAGCCCCGTTGCCCCAGCAGGTTACCAGCGCTTGTGCTCGTCCAGACGTAAGGTACGTTTACGATGAGGTTCACCCGGTTGCTCAGGCCCACCGCTGCCATCAGCGAGGCGCTTTGGGTGGTGTGCGTACCGATGTTGTAGTTTTCGCGTTTCAGCGTGTTTTCCCAATACCAGCTCCAGTTGCTTTTGCCATACATCGCGGCTACGCAAATGGATTTTTTGGGCATGTAAATGGCGTCCTGCGGCATCTGTGCCCAGGCGCTAACCGTGCTGCTCAGCACCAGCACAATGATAAAAAGTTGTCGTTTCATAAAAAGAGGGAGAACGGGCATTTGCCTTCGAAGTCATACGTTGTCATTGGCTTCGCGTCATTGGTAATCATTGCTTGTTTTTGACAACGAATGACGCCGAAGACAAATGCCAGTTCATTAAAACCAACGGCTTACGTTGAACGAGATCAGGTAATCGGCAAAAGCGGCATCACCCTGCCGAACGCCCAGTGGGTCGAGGCGATCGGAGTAGCTTTTGGTCCGGTTCCGGTAAGCCGCCACCGGTACGGTCAGGGCGGCGGCATACTTGTGTCGCATGTAGGCCAGACCCGGTTCAACCGACACGATGTAGCCCGGCCGACGGAAGCCGCTGCTGCCGCCAAAGGCATCGATAGCCGGTACACCTTCCACGCGCCCACCCAGCATGACCGACAGGCCCGGCACCAGCCGGATCGACTCGCTCACGCCCAGCCGCGCCGCAAACTGATCGGCCACCGAGAACGTACCTGTCACGAGGTCGATGGTGGTCGCTTCGGGGCTACGTACCACGCCGTTGGTCTCGCGGGGATTGAACAGGTAAAACCCGTTGGCATACACCGACAGCCGGTTGCCCACCTGCCAGTAGCCCTGTGCTTCGAGGCTCACACCCACGCCTCCATCGCCCAGTTGAATCGACTGATCGACGGGTTTGTTGATGGTGTAGTCGGCCCCTTCTTTGGTGCGCTTGTGGAAATCGTCGGTTACGGCGTAGTTGCCCGTAGGCAGTTTCACACCGAGGCCGACGGCCAGGTTGGCTTTGGGCAGCGACGCCGGATTTTTGAGCCAGTAGCTACCCGAAATCCGTAGATCGCCGATACCCTGTGAGCCCGTATGGAAGCGCTTCTGCTCCGGGTTGGTCGATACCGCGTTGCCATAATGTTCGTACAGCGACGACCGGTCGTTGTATTGCAACGGCAGATTCACGGATAACTGCCAGCGTAGCGACGGCATGTAGGTTACGCCCAGGTCGATCCCGTGCGAGACGTTAATCACCTCGGTACCTTGCTCGTAGCGTTGTTTTTGCTCCACATCGCCCACAAAATGCCGGTGCGACCGGAAGTACCGATACCCCGCCGACACCTGCCAGCGGCCCGACCGTTGTTTGAAATAATCGGCCGAGCTAGCGCCGCCCGGAGCCGCGCAACTCATGTGCCGAACAGCTACGCAGCCCTGTGCGGTAGCCAGTTGGGTAGATAGAGCAAGGCCCAATATGGCCAGCCCGGTATACTTTAAAGTTATTGTCATGTAAGGAAAGAGCCCGAGTGGCTCCAGCCTTCCAACGATCCGTGTGCCTGCGCCGGAGCCACCAGCCAACCCACAGAGCGGGCAGCCGGGCCGGATGGCGTAAGGTCCGGGTAATCAGGGGCATGCACTACGGCTAAGGGCCTATAGTATACAGATCGACAGAGCGCATAGGAAAATGCACAACGTACCCAGATCGTCGGAAAAGGAGCGGAAAAGCCAGTTTGGGGCTTTGAGTTGGTGAATGAAATCGTGCTGCCAATCAGTTAGCTGACAGGGCAGAAACCGGATGTCATTCAACCACGTGGCGGAGGCGCCACCACCGACAGCGCACGCGTAATGAGCTGCGTCGACGCGTCGGGAATCCGTAGGCTGACGAGCCAGCTTACGAGTGAAGGGGATAAGGTAAAGGGTGTTGAGAGATGATACTCTTTCAACAGGAGCTTGAGCCACTGACCGGCCTTTCGGCTCGAGTCGTCGGTCGGTTGGCTGATTGTTTTTTTAATGAACGAAAGCAGATCCTGCTGCCAGAACCGGGCCGCTTTGTCTTCCATGCCTGCAATACGGAGCGTATCGCCGTGTAGCTCGACGCTGATCACGTCGTAGAATTTGTCGTGGTAGGCAAATCCGTCTTCCGTCGTCTGCTCGGCCAGTTGCTGCGCCTGATCACTGCCCAACACCACCTGAAACTCGACCATGCTATCCACCGACGAATAAACGGTCAGGTGTTTCGACAGGTCGCGCTGATCGTGCCACCACACACCAACCGCCACCCACACCGTTGCCAGCGTGTGGTAAAGCAGCAGGGCCAGTAAACTCAGACTCAGCAGGCGTTTCATTGGATTGACGGACGGGGCAAATCAGCGCAAAAATAACTAAAATCGGACCGTTTCGGCTGGTTGCAGAATATCGGGAACAAATATAGAAAAATATAGTTGCTCACTGGACTATATCCCAAAATTATGCCTGAGTCTTTTTTTCATCAGAAGGTCGCCTGGGTTACCGGCGCTTCGTCGGGAATTGGCGAAGCCCTCGCGCTTGAGCTGGCCCGGCAGGGCGCGCGGCTCATCTTGTCGGCCCGCCGCCCTGATGAACTTCAGCGCGTGGCCACGGCGACCGGCCTTGACCCAACCCAGGTGCTGGTGCTGCCCCTCGACGTAACCGACGAAGCTTCCCTCCCATCACACGTACAGGCGGTCATTCAGCGGTTTGGCCGCATCGATATGCTCTTCCTGAATGCAGGCATTAGTCAGCGCAGTTTCGTCAGTGAGACCGAGCTGAGTGTTTACCACCGGCTGATGGCGGTCAACTTCTTCGGTGTGATTGCGCTGGCTAAAGCCGTTTTACCCCACTTTCTGGCGCAGCAAAGCGGGCAGTTCGTCGTCACCAGCAGCGTCTCGGGCAAGATCGGCGTCAAGCAGCGGTCGGGCTATTGCGCATCCAAACATGCACTGCACGGCTTCTTTGATTCACTGCGCGCCGAAATTGCCAATGATGGGGTACGCGTGACGATGGTCTGCCCCGGCTACATCCGCACGCCGATTTCGGCCTCAGCCCTCGACGCCAGCGGCAAGGCCTACGGTCGGTTGAACAAAGCCCAGCAGGAAGGGATGCCCGCCGACGAGTTTGCCCGCAAGATGGTACGTGCCGTAGCACAGTGCAAAGAAGAAGTATACATCGGTGGTCGCGAAATCTTGGGAATTTATCTGAAACGTTTCATTCCCGGCTTGTTATCGCATATTTTAGGGCAACGGCCCATCGAGGCCGTCTAGTCCCGAACGTAGCCGATGCAAGAGACCAGCGTACCCCAACCTGATACTGACGTACCCACCGACACCACGCTTACATCCGACGAGCAAGCCAAACTCCGCGAATTAACCGCCCAAAGCTGGAACCTTGAACTGGCCATCTCGGGCGTGGCGATGTACGCTATCCTGCTTCTGCCTGACCTTATTGCCTCGGCCTACAGCTTCATTCTGTATAACTACCAGACCCATGCCGAGGGGCTGTTAGCTATGCTGCCCACGATGGCCTACAGTTTGTTGAAAGTGATGTGCTACGTACTGTTTGGGGCCTTTCTGGTCAACTTCATTATGCGAGCGTTTTGGGTGGGGATGGTCGGCCTGCAGGCCGTGTATCCGGCAGGCATCCGCTACGATAATTTGCCCTTCATGTCGGAACAGGCCAGAAGGGAGCTTTCCAAGCAACTCGGCCCGCTCGACCGCTATATCCTGAAGCTCGACAAAAAGTGTAACATCGTCTTTGCCAATGCCTTTTTTATGGTGTTCATCATGGCAATGACAATGGTGTTTTTTTTATTTATGCTGTTTCTGCTGCTTTACGTGCAGCCCAACGTACCATCTCCTGTGTGGCTGGGCATCAAGATTATCGGTGTACTGCTGGTTATAGCCCTCTACACGGTTATCGCGTTGCTGTCGGTCAAAAAAATAAAGGAATCGTCCTTTGGCTACCAGGTCTCCAAGAAAATGTCCGGGCTGGGGAAGTTCATGTACCTGGGTTTTTACGTACCGATGTCTTTTTTGGCGAACACCATTTCCAGCAATCAGCAGCCGGGCGAGCGGATGCGCGGCATGGCTGTCTTCATGGGCATCTTCTTCGTGATTTTCTTCACCGAGTATACGGCCGACTTAAAAGCGATTGAGAAACGATCTCAGTATCTTAACGACCGACATCTGTTCTCGGCCCGCGTTGATAGCCTCTATGCTGATGCCAACGCCTACGACAACCTCCGCCCCGACGGGGAGTACGTCGATGCTGCCTCCATTCAGGCCAAGGTAGTGCGGGAACCGTATCTAACCGTATCTGTGGCCTATCCCAAGGCCCTCGACACCCTGCTAACCCGACTGGCTACCGAGCCCAAATGGTCTGATACGCTATCGAGGGAAGTGCGTAGGAAACAATACGCCAATTGGAGTAACCAGCAGATCAATGCACTTGTGTGCTTCCGTGTCAATGATTCGCTCTGCGCCAACACCGGTTTGGTCTTCGTGAAGTTGGGCAGTCAGGAACAACACGGCCTGCAAACGGTGCTGATTCCGGGCAATCTTCAAACCGGACGAAATACGCTTCAGGTCGGCGTTTTCGACCCAAAGCACAACACGACCGAAACCATAGCTACCATCCCCTTCTGGTACGTACCGGAATCACAACGAGCTGTTTATGTTGAGGAAAACAGAACCGTTGGGGCTGGCCAACAGCGTAACTCCGTTGACCTGGAGAAAGCGGCGCGGGCTGCGCTCACCGCCCAAAAAGGCCGTTTGCAGTAACGTACCGGCGGCAGGTTCCCACACGCTTACGAGCGGTTCGGGGCCGCGATGATCACTGTCCCAGAAGGCCGTCGCTACAGACAGCCGGTTTCGGCCGGCCAGCAACGTACCCAGCGTGTGGCCGTCGAGCCGGGGCAGGTCGCAGGGAACTACGAGCCAGGCGGCCTCCGGGTACGTAGTCATGGCCGTCAGCAGGCCACCCAGCGGGCCCGCCTGTAGGTACGTATCCAACAGCATTCGTGGGTACGTCAGGGCGTCAAACTGCGCCTGATTGACTGACCAGTAGACCTGTTCGCAAAACGGACGGAGCAGTTCAGTGAGGTGATCGCGCTGGGGTTGCCCATGGTACACGATACCCGATTTGTCGCGCCCCATCCGGGTGCTTTGGCCACCCATCAGCACCAGCCCGTAGAGCGGTGGCTCAGCCGTCATGCCGGAAATCGCGTTTGCCACCGGTCTTTTCAATCAGCCGGGTTTCGCGGATAACGATGTCGTGTGAGAGGGCCTTACACATGTCATAGACCGTCAGGGCCGCCACCGACGCCCCGACGAGCGCCTCCATTTCAACGCCCGTTTTGCCTTCCGTCGATACGGTACATTCGATAATAACGTCGCTGCCGTCAGTACGAATCTCGAACGTGCAGCCATCAAGGCCCAGCGAGTGGCAGAGCGGAATAAGGTCGTCGGTGCGTTTGGCCGCCATCGTGCCGGCAATGCGGGCCGTCTGGAACACGGGGCCTTTGCGCGTCTGAATGTCGCCCCCGTTCAGGCTGGCATCCAGATGGCTCAGAATCGACTCACCCAGCGTGACAATGCTTCGGGCTTTGGCCGTTCGTTTGGTAACTTGTTTGGCGCCTACGTCGACCATCGACGGGTTGCCTTCGGGTGTGAGGTGTGTAAGCATGTCGGAACCTTATCGCTTCCTGAGCAACTTACACAGAAAAGAAAGAGTTTTCCGTGCCGTATCTTTGCGGGGTTGGCTGCGCAGCCAACCCCGTTACCCAATACCCAATGACGACGTTCTTAGCTTCGGTGCTTCGGCCCCACATTGCCACGCTGACGCCCTACTCCTCGGCCCGCGATGAATACACGGGTACGGAAGGCGTTTTTCTGGATGCGAATGAAAACGCGCTCGGCTCGACCACTTCGTCGGGACAGTATAATCGCTACCCCGATCCGCATCAGACGGCAATCAAGGCCAAACTGGCACCGCTGAAGGGCGTGCAGCCGAACCAGATCTTTCTGGGCAATGGCTCCGACGAACCCATCGACCTGCTCGTTCGTGCCACCTGCCGCCCCGGTATCGACAACATTGTGTTGCTGCCACCCACCTACGGCATGTATGAAGTGTCGGCGCGGCTCAACGACGTAGCTGTGCGGAAAGTGTCGCTGACGCCCGATTACCAGCTTGATTTGCCCGCCGTGCTGTCGGCCATCGACGCCCAGACGAAGCTGGTCTGGATCTGCTCACCCAACAACCCCACCGGCAACCTGATTGACCCCGACACCATCCGGCAGGTGCTCGACGCGGCTAAAACGGCCCTGGTGGTGGTCGATGAAGCGTACATCGACTTTGCCGGTCCCGGCTACACGTCGTGGACGGCCCAGCTGGGTACGTACCCCAATCTGGTGGTGCTGCAAACCTTCTCGAAAGCGTGGGGGCTGGCGGCGTTGCGGCTGGGCATGTGCTTTGCCTCGCCCGAACTGATCGGCGTGCTGAACGTGATCAAACCGCCCTACAACATCTCGGCACCCACGCAGGCGCTGGCCCTCGACGCCCTCGACCACGTGGCCGCCAAAGACCAGATGGTGGCCGACACGCTGACCGAACGCGAACACCTCGCCGATCAGCTGGGTACGTTGCCCAACGTGCAGCACATCTTCCCATCGGATGCCAACTTCCTGCTGGTGCGTTTCGACGATGCCGATGCCGTCTTCGAGCAACTGATCGAGCAGAAGGTTATCGTTCGTAACCGCTCGTCGGTAACGCGTTGCGAAGGTTGCCTGCGAATCACGGTTGGCTCACCGGCCGAAAATGCTCGCTTACTCGACGTTTTACAGACTATTGCTGTCCTGAATTGATTTTTTTAAGGCAGGCTCGCCAAATTGACGGGGTACAGACGTTTACAAAGCGCCCGGCCCGTTTGGCGAGCCTGGCCCCAGAACCCCGTTTATATGCGCCGTATTTTCCTTTCTTTCTGCTTTTTAGTTGCGCTGCTGGCCGTAGCCCAGACGGCTTCCGCCCAATACAACAACTTTGCGTTTGGCTTTCGGCTGGGTGAACCGGCGGGGGTAAACGTCCGCAAGTATTTCGGTGAAAACCACGCCTTCGACCTCAACATCGGCACGTATGGCGGGCTGTACGGGACCACCCGCGATTACCGGTCGGGTCGTTACAAAAGCATTGGGCTGAGCATTCAGGGGCATTATCTGTGGCACGACCGGCTGTTTAGCAGCGAAGCACTCCGGGCCTACTACGGCTTCGGTGGACAGATCAACAGCCGTCGCTACTACCCCGATCGGCTGGCGGCCATTAACGAATACGAAAGCACCATCTCGCTGGGTGGCTCGGGCGTGGCGGGTATCGAATACTTTGTCCCCAACAAGCCCTATTCCATTTTCGCTGAAGTCGGCGTGTATGCCGAAGTCATCCCGGCTCCCCTGTTTCTGAATGTCAGCACGGGGCTGGGCATCCGGTTTAACCTATAAGCCATGAGGAATGATGGATTATGAAATATGCATTATGAGATCACTAGTCGGCAGTCTAATTCATATCTCATAATTCGTAATTCATAGCTCATCATTCCCATTCCCCCTTGTTCTCTTGTTCAAAATATACAGCGCATCAGCCGGGTCGGGTAAAACATATACCCTGACCAAAGAATACCTCAAACTTGCGTTGGGGGAAGGGCTGCCGTTGGCTGATACGACGTACCGGGGCACATATTTCCGGCACATCCTGGCGATCACGTTTACCAACGCGGCCGCCAACGAGATGAAAGACCGGATTCTGCGCGAACTGGCCCAGATCGCGCAGCTGGACCTGATCGATGTGGGCGACATCGCGGCTATTCAGTCCCGAAAAGACACCCCGTTTCTGCTGGTCCTGGCGGCTGAGCTAGCCGACGTACCTGACACCAGCCTACTCACGGTGGCGCAGGTCGTTGAGGTGCAGCGGCGGGCCAAACGGCTCTTTCAGGCCATTCTGCACCGGTATTCCGACTTTTCCGTCACCACCATCGATGCGTTTACGCAACGCCTCGTGATGGCCTTCACCGACGAACTGGGCCTCCCCTATTCGTTTGAGGTGGAAATGGAAACCGAACTGGTGCTGGAAGTGGCCGTCGACAACCTCATCGAGCGCGTTGGCACCGACGAAATGGACGACATCTCGGCCATTCTGCACCAGATTTATGCCGAAACCGCCCGCGATGGTCGTAGCTGGAACATGATCGCCGAAGCCCTGCGCGACTTCGGCAACGTGCTCACCTCCGATCAGCATTACGAAGCCATCGGCCGCATTGCCGAGCTCACGCCCGCCCAGCTGCGCACCATCCGGCAGCAACTGCTTCAGTTTGGGGCCGACGTGAAAGGGCGGATTCAGGACGCCGGCCAACGGGCGTGGAGCGCCATTACCCGCGCGGGGCTGGGCGTCGATGATTTCGCCCAGAAGTCGAAAGGCATCGGGGCGTTTTTCAAGGCCGTGGCGGAAGGTGATGTCGATAAAGAACCCAACTCCTACCACCGCGCCGCCATCGACGACGGCAACTGGATGGGTAAAAAGCCGCTGCCAGGTACGTTGGCGGTCATCGAAGGGATTGCCAACGAACTCTGCGCCTGTTTCGCGCTGATCGAGCAGGAACGTACCGCCAACGGCAAGCTGCTGACACTCTTCCGGGCCATCGACCCGCATTTGCAGAAAATGGCCCTGTTGCAGCAGATCCGGGCCGAGTTTGTGGAGTTGTTGCGCAAAGACAACCGGGTGCACATTTCGGAGTTTAACAAACGCATCAAGGCGATTGTCGAAAGTGAACCGGTGCCGTTTCTGTTCGAGAAACTCGGTAGCCGTTACAACCACATCCTGATCGACGAATTTCAGGATACGTCGCAGTTGCAGTTTGCCAACCTGCTGCCCCTTATCGAAAACGCGCTGGGCAGCAATTATTTCAACCTCGCCGTGGGCGATGGCAAGCAGGCGATTTACCGCTGGCGGGGCGGCGACATGGACCAGATTGTGGCGCTGCACCGCAACCAGCTTACCGACCTGCAACGCATTCACGGCCCCGACACCTGGACCGCCGAACGTATCGACACGCTGGGCGGGCACATTCAGCCCCAACTGCTCGACACCAACTGGCGGTCGGCGCGGCCCATCGTGCAGTTTAACAACGACTTTTTCGACTTCGTGGCCCGCCGCTACGCCGCCGACAACCGGCGCATCGACGAGGTGTACGACGAACTGAAGGCGTTTCAGCAAAAACCGTCGCCCCGCGCCGCCGATACCGCGCACCTGCAACTGAATTTTCTGAGTGCCGACGACGCGCCGCTGGCCGGGCTGGGTTCGCAGGCAGGCCGGAGCCTGGCCGACGAGGTGGTGAAACAAACGGTGGCGCACATCCGGCAGGCCCGCGCCGATGGTTACGACTACGGCGATATGGCCGTGCTGACCCGCAGCCGTAAAAACGCGCAGCTCGTTGCCAACGAACTCAACCGCCTCAATATTCCGCTCGTTTCGGCCGATTCGCTGTCGTTGCAGTTTTCCGAACCGGTGCGGTTTCTGGTGTCGCTGCTGACGATGTTGAGCCGCCCCGGCCAGAAAACCCTGCATTATGAGGTGCTGTACCTCTACCACAGCGTGGTGCACAACCGCGTACCCAACGACGAGCAAACCGAAGAGCTGCGCCGGGTGGCCGACACCACCGAAGACTGGCCCACCTTCGACTACCTGGCCCGCGAAGGTTACGCGCTCGACGCCCCGTTGCTGGTGCAACTCAGCGTGTATGAACTGGCCGAAAAGCTGACCCACGGCTTTCGGCTCTTCGACCGCACGCACGACCAGCCGTTTCTGTTCCGGTTTCTCGACGAAATCCTGACGTTCTGCGGTCGGCAAAGCGGGCACCTGGCCGATTTCCTGCTGCATTGGGAAGCCGTTAAAGGCAAGGTGTCGGTCAGCGAGGGCCTTACCCGCAACGCCGTGACGATCCAGACGATTCACAAATCGAAAGGGCTGGAATACCCCGTGGTGATCGTGCCCTTTGCCGACTGGACGGTGGAGCCCAGCGCCCGCGATACCATTTGGGTGGATCTGGACGGTATCGACGCCGCACCACTACACGTACAACTGCCCGATGGTGGTACGGCCAGACTGCCCAACGCGCAGGTGACGCTTAAGAAAGAGCTGGACGGTGCCCCGCAAGAGGTCGCTGCCCAATATGCCGAGGAGAAAAGCCGGGCGTTCATCGAAAACATGAACCTGCTTTACGTGGCGTTTACCCGCCCCACCGACCGGCTGTATATCATTGCCGAAAACAAGAAGTTCAGCGATGCGCGCGCGCAGGCTACGGCGGCCTACTGGCTGCACAGTTTCCTGCGCGACAGCGACGTGGCCCAACAGGCGGGCTGCTGCTGGGAAGAGGGGCGGCAGCAATACATTCTCTGTCAGGACGTATCGACGCCGAAACCGTCGAAGCACGTACCTGACACGGCCACCGAGCGCATCGACTTTCGGGCGGTCAACAGCGGTTCGCGAGCGCAGAACCTGCAACTGCGCCGCCTGGCCGAGCGGGTATTCGACACGCGTACCTTCGAGCAGCACCGCGAACGTGACCGCAAGTTATGCGCGGCGCTGAGCCTCATCAAAGGCATCGATTGCATCGACAAAACGCTGGCCCGGCTCATCCGCGAAGGGGTTATCCGCGCCGCCGAGCTGCCCGACCTGCGCGACGGTCTCACCGCCATCGTGGCCCACCCCGACCTCACCGACGCCTTCGGTTACGACCGCCGCATCGACACCGACCGTAGCATCCTGACGCGTAACCTCGCCAAAGAAGTGCTCAAAGGAGCCCCCCACCGCGTAGTCCATCGACCCGATGGCCATATCGTGCTCATCCAGTACGAGAGCGTCGTTGGTCCGTCGGAGTCGCACCTGGAAACGTTTATCGAGCTGTATCGTCAGATGGGCTACCCGCGGGTGGAAGGCCGGATTGTCTGGCTTGCCAACGAACCCACCGTCGAACGAATCAGCGCGTCCGTTACGCAGGGCTCCAGCCCTGCCTAAGTACCTCTCATCCAATCCGCCGGGGCTGGAGCCCTGCGTAACGCTTCATGAAAAACCTGCTTCTTTCGTTCTTTACGTTTACCTCCTTTACCCTGTTTGCCCAGACACCCTATTCGCTCAAAACGGGCCGCGAGGCCGTACTGCTGGGCGCGGGGGTGGTTTCCTACGGGGCGGCATACGCGTTCAACAAAAACCTTGAGCCGCTCACGCCCGCACAGATCAGTCTGCTGAACCCCGCCAACGTACCCAGCTTCGACCGCAGCGCCACGACCAACTATTCGGTGGGGGCCGACAAACTCAGCGACGCCACGCTCATCGGCGGGATCGGCCTGACGGGCGCTGTGATCGTTACCAGCCATTCGCCCAGCCGCCGAAACGCCTCGTTTACCGACAGCGATCTGTTTACCGTGGGCATGATGTACGCGGAAACCATGCTGCTCACCAACGGCGTGAAGAGCGCCGTCAAGAACGCGGTGGAACGTACCCGGCCCTACGCCTACAACCCCGTAGCGCCCCTGAGCGACAAGCTGGAAAAAGACGCGCAACGGTCGTTCTATTCGGGTCATGCGGCCAACGCCTTTGCTACGGCGGTGTTTGCGGCCGAGGTATTCCGGCATTATCACCCCAACTCGGCCGCCAAACCCTGGGTCTGGATCGGGTCGCTGGGGCTGGCGTCGAGCACTGCCTACCTGCGCTACCATGCCGGGCAACACTTCCCCACCGACCTGCTGGCCGGGGCGGCCATCGGCTCACTGGCGGGCTGGGGCATCCCCAAACTACACCAGAACCGCACCGGGGCCGCAGCCGCTCGCTGGCGTGAGGTAACCGTAACGCCCTGGAGCAACGGACTAGCCAGCGGGGTATATTTGCGCTGGAAGCTGACGAGCCAGTCTCCGGCTGTTCAGTAAGGTCCTGCCACCACCATGCCTAAACCATTACCCCTACTTTGCCTGCTTCTTGTATCCGGGCTGCCGTTGCTGGCTCAACCCGTCGCCGCTATCCAGTCGCCCAACCGGCAACTCACGCTCCAGGTGCAATCGACTCCTGCGGGTGAAATCACTTACCGGCTGCGCTACAAAAACAAGCCTGTCATCGAGCCATCGCGGCTGGGTTTTTCGCTCAGCAAGCCCAAGGCGATGCTCACTCGGTTCACTGTTGCCCGCATCGACTCGTCGCGCGCCGATAATACCTGGAAACCCGTTTGGGGCGAGGTAAGCCAGATCCGGAATCACTACAACGAGCTGACCATCAGCTTGCAGGACAAAGGCAAGTCGGGTATTGGGTTGCAGATTCGCTTCCGTCTCTTCGACGATGGCCTCGGTTTTCGGTACGAATGGCCGTTTCAGAAAGCGCTGAATCACTTTGTCGTGGCCGATGAACTGACGCAGTTTGCGCTCGCCGCCGACCACAAAACGTTCTGGATTCCCGGCGACTACGACTCCAACGAATACCTCTACAACACCACCCGGCTGACGCAAGTGAGTGCGCTCCCGGCAGCGGCGAAAGAGAAAGATATTGCGCTCAAATCGGTGATCGGCCCCAACGCCGTGCAGACGCCGCTCTTACTAAAAACTAGTGACGGCCTGTACATCAGCCTCTACGAAGCGGCGTTGATCAATTATCCCGTGCTGCACCTGCAACTCGACAAGAAGCGGCTCACCCTCACCAGCCAGCTCGTGCCCGACGCCGTGGGCAACAAAGCCTATTTGCAAACGCCTTTCCAGACACCCTGGCGCACGGTGATCGTCAGCGACAAAGCCACCGACCTGCTGGCGTCCAAATTGATCCTGAACCTCAACGAACCGTCGGTCATCGCCGATCCGTCGTGGATCAAGCCGCAGAAATTTGTGGGTATGTGGTGGGAGATGCACATCGGCAAAGCCACTTGGGAGAAAGCGGGCGGTAAGCACGGCGCCAATACCCGCAATGTGATGAAATACATCGACTTTGCGGCCAAATACAACTTCGACGGCGTGCTGGTTGAAGGCTGGAACGTGGGCTGGGAAGACTGGTTTGGCAACTGGAAAGAAGAGGTGTTTGACTTTGTAACGCCCTACCCCGATTACAACATTGACTCTCTGACGGCCTACGCCCGGCAGCGGGGCGTCCGGCTGATTATGCACCACGAAACGTCGGGCTCGGTCACCAACTACGAACGGCGGATGGACGCCGCCATGGAGTATATGGTGAAGAAAGACATCAACACCGTGAAGACCGGGTACGTGGGCCGCATCATTCCCCGCGGCGAGCACCACGATGGGCAATGGATGGTGAACCACTACGAGCGGGTGGCCCGGAAAGCCGCTCAGTACAAGCTCATGGTCGATTCGCACGAGTCGGCGCACCCCACTGGCCTGCACCGAACGTACCCCAACTGGATGGCTAGCGAAGCCGCCCGGGGCAGCGAATTCAACAACGCCCCTACGCTCGGTATCACGCCCGAACACACCACCATTCTGCCTTTTACACGGCTGTTGGGTGGCCCAATGGACTTTACGCCCGGCCTGTTCCGCTTCAAGCTCAACCAGTTCGACAGCACACGTACCCAGCGTGTCCGGACTACGCTGGCCAAGCAACTGGCGCTGTACATCACGATCTACAGCCCTCTGCAAATGGTGGCCGATCTGCCCGAAAACTACGCGCCGCACCTCGACGCCTTCCAGTTTATCCGCGACGTACCGGTCGACTGGGCCGATACGAAGGTGCTGGCGGCCGAACCCGGCGACTACGTGCTGATGGCCCGCAAAGCTAAGAAAGGCCACGACTGGTTTGTGGGAGCCATCTCCGACGAAAACAGCCGCGAGCTACCCCTATCGCTCGATTTTCTGGAACCTGACCGAACCTACGAAGCCACCATTTACCGCGACGCCGATACCGCTGACTGGGCAACTAATCCAGCCGCTTACGTTGTTGAGAAACAAACGGTATCGGCCCAGACCAACCTCACCTTGCGGCTGGCGAAAGGCGGCGGCTGTGCCATCCAGTTGGTGCGCCGCTAACCCCCTCCCCCGGACTTACAGAGACCAATGACCAAGATTTCCGAACACATTCGCCGGGCCAACGGCAAACCCATTTTTTCGATTGAAGTCATTCCGCCCATCAAGGGTGACACGCTCAAAAATCTGCTCGACAACATCGAGCCGCTGATGGAGTTCAAGCCGCCGTTTATCGACGTGACGTACCACCGCGAAGAATACATCGAGCAGCCCCAGCCCGACGGCACCATCCGCAAGATCGTGACGCGGCGGCGGCCCGGTACGGTGGGCATCTGTTCGGCCATCATGCACCGGTTCAACGTCGATCCGGTGCCGCACGTGCTCTGCGGGGGTTTCAACCGCGACGAAACCGAAGATTTCCTCATCGACCTGAATTACCTCGGCATCGACAACGTACTGGTGCTGCGCGGCGATCCGGCCAAACCCTTCAAAACGTTCAAGGCCAAAGAAAACGGCTATGCCTACGCCAGTGAACTGGTCGAGCAGGTGGCCAACATGAACAAGGGAACGTACCTGCACGAGGAAGACAAGCCCATGGCGCCCACCGATTTCTGCATCGGCGTGGCGGCCTATCCCGAAAAACATTTCGAAGCCATCGACCACGACATCGACTTCGAGTACCTGCGTCAGAAGATCGCCCGGGGGGCCGACTACATCGTGACGCAGATGTTCTTCGACAATGCCCGCTACTTCGATTTTGTGAAGCGGTGCCGCGAACACGACATCCATATCCCGATTATCCCTGGCCTTAAGCCCCTCAGCACCCGCAAGCAACTGGAGGTGCTGCCACGCCTGTTTCACCTGCAAATGCCCGACGACCTGGTGAAGGCTGTTCAGGCCTGCGAAACCGACGCCGACGCCCGGCAGGTTGGTATCGAGTGGAGCATTCAGCAGGGCCGCGAACTTATCGCCAACGGAGCGCCCGTGCTGCACTTCTATACAATGGGCAAAGGCGATAACGTCCAGAAGATCGCCCGGGAGTTGTTTTGAGCCACAACACAACGAAGCGCCCCGCTGTATTGGATGACAGCGGGGCGCTTCGTTGTGTAGGTACGTACCTGATGCCTTAGTTGCGGCCCGTCTGCATGATCGTGGCCGTGTTGCCCGAACCCAGTTGGCTTACGTTGGCTACGTTCGAAACAAACCCGCTCGCGGCGGTGCCTGAGTCCTGCGTTATCATCAGCGTGTTGTTGTTGCCCCGTTGCGTCGCGAAGCTACCGGCGCTACCGTCGGCCGACTGGATCAAGTTCCTGTTGCCTAGTTGCGACAGGTTAGCTTCGTTTCCGTTCCCCACTTGCAGCAATCGGGCCTGGTTCTGGCTGTTTTCCTGCGTGATCAGGGCTGTGTTGTTGCGCGATTGCGCGCCCCCCTGCTCGCCCTGGTTGATCAGAGCCGTGTTGGAACCCTCGAATGCCGCCGACGCCAGGTTCTGCCGAATGGTGGCCTGGCTATTGGCTACATTGAACTGATTGATACCCCCGTTGTTACCGTAGCCCTGCTGCTGAATCGTCGCCTCGTTGTTCGTCGCGTTGTATTGCTGCTGAATCGTGGCTCCGTTGCTTTGAGTACCCGTTTGTTCAACCGTAGCGGTGTTGCCCACGCTGTTGTCGGTCTGAAGCACGTTCACCACATCGCCAAACCCGTTCTGCGTAACAGTGGCCTTGTTGTCGCGGGAGTTGTCGCTCTGCCGGACAGAGGCATATTCGTAGATGGCCCCATTAATCTGACTGATCATGGCCTCGTTACCCCGCGAGTTGTTGTTCTGCTCGATGGAACCAACACTCCCTTCACCCGTCTGGGTGATGGTCGCCAGGTTGTTCACACTATTACCACTCTGCTGAATGGTAGCCGCGGTCAGATACGCCTCCACATCGGGGGTTCCCTGGAAGATGCGGGCTTCGTTGTTCGTCGACACCGTCGATTGTTCGATCTGTGTTCGCCGAGTCGACCGGGCATACTGGGTAATCTCGCCAAAGTTTTTGCTGCTGCTGTTACTCTGGTTGATCGAGACGTCCTTGTTGTCGGTTCCGTCCTGGTAGATCCCCCCCCAGTTACCGCCCGCACTCCGAACGGCGTCGGATGAGGTACCCTCCGTCACCTGAAGTGACCCGTCGCCGCTGAAATTGCTCTGGGTAATGAGCCCGAGGTTGCCCGTTCCTTCCACCTGCGTGACGTAGCCCCGGTTGCCCCGCGACCCCACATCCTGGCGAACGATCGCTTCATTGCCCGCCGAGCCGGTGCTTTCCTGCCGCGTAGCCGCAAAGTTACCAACGTTGGTCCGGGTGGTCTGGTCCTGATTGATCGTCGATTTGAGGTAATTGCCCGTTTGCTGCTGCTGGGCGGTCTGGCGCGTGCCGTTCTGGGTAAGTGTGGCCGTGTTGGTCTGGGCGAATCCGGCGGCGGCGAAGGCCATCAGGCTGGCGCCGGTAAGAAATAGCTTTTTCATGGGTTTGACTGAAAGTAAGCGTTGATTGATTGGGTGAAACGTTGATTATGCGATTGATAAAAGCGGTTTACTGACGCCGCCTGCGCCGGTTTGGCGAACGGGTCTTGTCGCCGTCTGGCGTCGCGCCGGGCAGGACGTTGATTGTGTTGTCGTTGGTGGCCGATGACTGGTTGATCGTGGCGGTTGCCTGCCCTTCCTGCGAAATCTCGACGACGTTGGGACCGGGGTTGGTCTGGTTGACGGTCGTTTCGGTGCCCCTGGGTACGTGTAAGCTCACCCGATTACCCACTTTCCGGCCATTGGCCCCGGCGCTTCCCTGTTGGTTGATGCTCACGCTGTTGCCCTCGCCCGACTGCGAGACGGATGCGGTGTTACCCGCCCCACCCGACTGGACGATGGTCACGCTGTTCTGCCCAAATGCGGTGGCGGCCGAGAGCGTGGCAAGCATGGTTAGAAGGAGTTTATCCATGATTGAGTGATGATTGACTGGGTTATCAGGTACGTTGCTGGCTGTCGGTGAAGCCTCTTCCCGGTCTATTCCGTTGCCGGGCACAACCGGTACGGATACGAGCGTCGTACTGACCGGGGATTGGCGAATCGACGGATCAAAAGTATCCGGCTCGTCAAGGCCGTGCCGGGGAAGAGCAGTGAGTGACGGTCAGGCGTATGTGAGCCGACGGGATTTGGAAGGGAACGGAAACGAGTGGTTTTCCAGCAGGATAGATCAACTGGCTGGTGGCCGTCTGACGCGACGGATAAAGGCCTTGCGGGAGCGGCACCGAACGTACCTACAGCCGGGTCGGGAGGGGCAGGCAACAGCGATTCAGGCTAGCCCGACAGAGCTACCTTACCCTAAAACAATAAACTGACTCTCAGATCTTTATACCAACACCATCAGACCATTACACGCTATACAAACCGAAGAACAGGCCCAAGCAGCCCGCCTTTACCGATACGAAAAGCGGCGCATGAAATCATCTTTACAGCTCCGGCTCAGGGGCAGCAACTGCTGGCCGATACTGACTTCCACGTCGTTGAACGACTCGACGGAATTGATATTGATGGCATACGACCGGTGAATCCGAACCAGCCACGGTTGGCTGATCCGCTCCAGCATGTTGCTCAACGTCAGGCGCAGAATGTACTTGCGCGTCGCCGTTACCAGCTTGGTGTGCGTGTTGTCGGCTTCCAGGTAGAGCAGGTCGTTCATGTCGAACCGAACGAACTGATAATTCTGCTTGATGTAGAAGTAGTTATTGATTTGCAGCAGGGCCTCGCGGCCGCCCCCGTCGCGTTCGGCCAGCGCGGGGGCAGTGCGCAGGGTCGCGTTGTGGATCGCCAGTTCTACCGCCGTCCGCAGGCTGGGCAACTGGCAGGGTTTGGTCAGAAACGCAGCCGGGTACGTTTGCTTGGCCCGTTCCAGCGTATCCCGGTCATTCAGGGCGGTCAGGTACACCACGGGCACGGGCCGCTCGGTCGTTAGCTGCCGGATGGTCTCGATGCCGTCCCAGTCGCCTTTGATCATGATGTCGCAGATCACCAGGTCGACCTGTTGACTTAAAAACAGTTCCAGGGCTTTCCGGCCGTTGTTGGCGACACCCACCACGCAATACCCCTCTGCCTCCAGGCTGTCCGACAGGTCCATAGCCAGGATGGGTTCATCTTCGACGATGAGGATATGCATTCGCTCAGGTACGTTCATGGTCATACAAAATCAAGTCTGTGGCCGGGTTGGGCACTGGCGCAGGCGTATTGCCTACTGCTAGGCCACTGCCAGCCGGGTATGTTGAATAGACAGTCGGAAAAGGGTGCCATTCTGGTGGAGCCACTCCCCTTTGCCATCGAGTTGTTCACTAAGTGACATGATCAGCCGTTTGCCGAACGAGTCGCGCCGATTGAGCTGGGGCCAGTCGGCGATGCCCGGCCCATTGTCCTGCACTTCCAGGGTGATGCCCGTCTGGCCTTTTTGCTGGTTTTGCTGAAGATCAATGCGCAGCAAGGGCCGTCGGCTGGTCTGGTAGGCATATTTGAACGAGTTAGTCGCCAGCTCGTTCACGATCAGCCCCAACGGGATGGCCATGTCTACGTCCAGCTCGGGCAGATCGACGTTGAGCTGGAGATCGAAGGCTTCGCGCTGATAGCCGTAGGCCCGGATGAGGCTATTGGCCAGATCATCGAGGTATTCGGCCATATTCACGGTGGTCAGCTGATCGGTCTGGTACAAGCGCTGGTGGATGAGCGACATGGCCTCGACGCGCTGCTGCCCCACCCGCACCGCCTGAATCGCCTTTTCATCGTCAAGCCGGTTCAGCTGGAGTTTCAGTAGGCTCGACACAATCGCCAGGTTGTTCTTGACGCGGTGGTGCAGTTCTTTCATCAGTACGCGCAGCTGATCGGCCTGGCTGACCAGTTGCTGGCTGTTGGTGGTGATGATCCCATTCTGAACCGACAGCCGCCGGTTGGTCTGGCGGATGGTCGAATACTGAACGATCAACCCACTCACCAGCACCAGCAACACACCCAGCCCGGCCGTCATGTACTTGATCTGCTGCGCCCGTTGCTGGTTGTGCTGATCGAGCTGGGCAATCTGATGGCTCTTCTTTTGGGTTTCGTATTTCGTCTGGATATCGGCTACGGCACGGGTCTTTTCGACTTCCGCCGTGGCTTCGATCTGCGCAATGCGGCGGGTCTTTTCCGCCTGAATCAGCGCAATCGCGCGGGCCTTGCGGGCTTCAACCAGGGCGATTTCCCGGGTTTTGGCCAGTTCCAGATTGGCTTTGATCGTGGCCAATGTGTTGGCCTGCTGGCTTTCGTACTGCCCTTGTAGCTGCGCAATCATCCGCGTCTTGTCGAG
This sequence comes from Fibrella musci, assembly GCF_041321105.1. Lineage (NCBI taxonomy): Bacteria > Pseudomonadati > Bacteroidota > Cytophagia > Cytophagales > Spirosomataceae > Fibrella > Fibrella musci. The sequence continues at coordinate 372,997 of NZ_JBGGWD010000005.1, forward strand.
GGTCATCAGGGAGTCTTCCACCTGCTTGTGCTTGGCCACCGCCTCATAGGCTTTTTGGTAGTGCCCCGCGGCGGCATGCGAGAGCGCCAGTTCGCCGTATACCGAGCTGGTCAGAGGCGACTCTTTGGCCGACCGCACGGCCGCCAGCGCTTTTTCGGCGAAATAAACGGCCGAATCGGGCTGTTTTAGTCCGCGGTAGGCACTCGCCAGATTCCGGTAGTTGTGTGCCAGACTGCTCAGCTTTTTTATCGACAGGTTGATCGCCAGGGCCTGTTGCAGGTAGCCAATCGCCAGTCGGTATTGCCCCGTTGTGTGGTAATTCTTGCCGAGGTTATTATAGAGCACGCGGTAGTCGCCGGGCGGCGCTCCCACCTCATCGTTGATGGCGATGGCTTTGAGAAAGTAGCTTCGCCCGAGTTCGGGCTGACCCAGGTCTTCGTAGATAATGCCCGCGTTGATGTAGTTATCGACAAGCGGGTTTGAGGGGCGAAACCGCTGGTTAATCGCGATGGCCTGTTGAACGTAACTCAGCCCCTGTTTGGTAAGGCTAAGCACGTGCTGACTGTCGCCCATCATTTTGTAGAGCCAGCCCATGCTGTTGTACACCTGCGCGGTGGCTTTGGGCATGGAAGCCCTGTTGTAGTTCATTATGGCCGCCTGGTAGTAGGTAAGTGCCTCCCGGTATAGCCCCCGATGCATGTGTAGAACCCCCTGCAACCGGTTGTAGTCGCCCAGGCCGGGCTGGTAATTGATCTGCCGACTGCGTTGCCACAGACCCTTCAGGTAACGCCCGGTAGAGTCGGTCTGGCCTAGTTTGTAGAAAGCGTTGGCGATATCGTAGAGGGTGTGAATCCGGGTAGTGTCCGCTATGGGCAGGGTCAGTACGCGCCTGAGGCTGTCGATCTGTTTCTGCTGCGCGGGTGCGGGCGCGGTGGCGATAATCAACAGAAACAGCGCGCTGGCGCCATACCGCAAAATGGGCTTCATGGGTGGTAACGTTTACAAAAGTGGTCCGGTCAATGCGCCCGCCTAGCTAATTCTTACCTGGGCGAGCGGGGACAAGGGACTGCCCGAAATAAGCCAAAGTCGGCTCCATGAGCGTGTCAAAAGACAGCACGAGCGTGCCAAACAGGCCCGTTTAAGCCCTTTTTGGTGCTACAGAGTACTTCAGGGTCGCCAGCCTACGGGACGTTACAGGTAATCGATGGGGGCGCGGCCGAAACGCTGGGTGTACAGCTGGGCAAAGTGGTTCACCTGCCGGAAGCCCACCTGATGCGCAACCTGCTTGACGGTCGATACCTGCCGCGTTTCGAGCAACAGCCGGGCCTGCCGGAACCGGGCCTCGGTCAGGTATTGGGCGGGCGTCAGGCCCGTGAGGCGTTTGCACATCCGGTAGAAAGTAGACCGGCTCATCGCTAGTTCCGCGGCCAGTTCGTCGGTTGTCAACTCGAAATCACCCAGCCGGTCATTCGTTCGTTCCTCCAGCCGCTGTAACCACTTTAGCTCGTCCGGGGTGTAGAGCGGCCCGGCGGTGGGAGCCTCCTGCTCTTCGGTTTCCTCACCCGCCGCCAGGGCGAAGGCGGCGGCTCGCTCACGTTGATTGTGCAACAGCGCCGCAACACGCGCCGTGAGTTCGGCCTGCTCGAACGGCTTTAGCAGATAATCGTCGACGCCCAGCCGTAACGCCCGCAGCTTATCGGCCAGATCAGCTCGGGCCGTGAGCATAATCACGGGAATCTGGCGATACTGAGGGTGGCTTTTCAGGGCCTCCAGCAGTTGAAAGCCATCCATCGTCGGCATCATGATATCAGAAATGATCAGGGTCGGCAGCGGATCCATCGCCGCGAGGGTCGTCAGGGCCTCCTGACCGTTGGTCGCCGTTTTCACCGTCAACGATGCCGCGAGGATCGTGGTCAGGTACGTTCGCAGGTCGGGATTGTCTTCTACCACCAGAATGGCGTCGTTGGTCTGGCCCGTCGGTTCCAGTACCTCCGTCGGCAATAGGTCCGGGAGTTGGTCACTCAGCGGCTGGGCGTCGGGATATTGGTCGGCCTCAAACGGCTGAGCGGCCGGCCGTTCTACGGCTGGTATAAGCAGCGTAAAGGTGCTTCCCTTTCCCCACTCGCTATCGACCCATAGGTTGCCTTTCATCAACTGCACCAGTTCCTGGCACAGCGCCAGCCCAATGCCCGTTCCGCCTTCGGCAGGTACGTCGGCGGCCTGCGACTGAAAATACGGGTCGAAAATATGGGGCAGGTCGCCGGGGCGGATACCCCGACCTGTATCCGACACGGCCACCCGTAGCTGACCCGTTTCATACTGCGCCAGTACCCGCACGGTGCCACCAGCGGCCGTAAACTTAAGCGCATTGGTCAGCAGGTTGGTGAGGACCTGGCCCATTTTTCGCTCGTCCAGTTCCAGGGTCAGTTGAGCAGGTATGGGCAGGTCGCCCGTCAGTGCAACCCCTTTTTGTCGGGCATGGGCCTCGAAGCCAGCGATCTGTGCACTAAGCAGGGCTTTCAGCGGAACGGGTTGCGGGTGCAGTTCGAGTTTGCCCGCTTCCAGTTTGGTCAGATCCAGCAGGTCGTTGACCAACACCAGCAATTGCCGCGCATGGCGACGGGCCATCTGCACCAGTTGTTCGTCCCGGCTGGTCAGCTGCTGGTGGGTCAGTACGCTGTCCAGTGGGCCCAGCATCAGGCTGAGAGGCGTTCGCAATTCATGCGATACGTTGGCAAAAAACCGGCTCTTCGCCTTGTCGAGTTGTCGCAGATCATGGGCCTGCTGCTCCTGTAGCGCGATGGCCTGCTGCTCCTGCGCCCGACGGACCCGGAACCGCACCAGCCCCAGTAGCAGCGACAACGTACCGGCGATGTAGAAGCCGTAGGCCCACCTGCTCGCCCAGATCGGTGGTGCTATCGTAATCGCCAGTTCCCTCACTTGCTCACTCCACTGCCCAAGCCCATTGGCAGCATTAATCCGCAAGGTGTACCGACCCGGCGGCAGTTTGGTATAACTGGCGGTCGGCTGGCGGCTAACGGTCCATCGGTCGTCATACCCGGCCAATTGATACCGGTAGGTGACCCGGTCAGGCTGATGATACCGAAGGGCAGCAAACTCGGCGGTCAGGTAGTTCTGCTCGTGCGTCAGGTGCAAATCAGCCAGCGTCGTCAATAGCGACGGTTCGGAGGTTCGTTGCCCGGTCAGGTTAATGGGTTCGTTGTTGATTGTCAGGCCAGTCAGCGCCACAACGGGCTTCGTCGTATCGGGACGAATGGCTTCCGGCCGGAACAACACCCAGCCGTCGACCCCGCCAAACGCCAGCCGCCCGTCGGGCAACGTCAGTCGGTGAAACCGGTTAAATTCTTCGCCCGGCAATCCATCCGACCGCCCGAAGGTAACTACCTCGTGCGTCGTGGTATGAAACCGGCACAACCCCCGGTTGGTGGTGAGCCACAGATACCCGTTCGAATCGGACAGGATAGCATATATGGTGTTATTGGGCAGGCCCTGCGCGGTAGTGAAGCGCTGATACCGGCCCGTTCGTTTGTTGTACCACAGCAGTCCCTGATAACTGCTGATCCATAGCCAGTCGGGGTGGCGCCTGTCCTGATGAATGTCCATCAGCTGATCTTCCTGCCGGTCGGCGGAATGCGCCCGAAAACGAACCGACCAGTGGCGGCGAGTGGTCTTATCAAACCGCACCAGCCCGTTGCTGACCGTCGTAACCCACAAGGCGCTGGCGTCGGCCACCATCTCGTTGGCTTGCATCGACAGCGTGCCGAAGGGCTGCGTCCAGCGGCGCGCCGATTGGTCGTACTGCATCGGCGTGCCGGATTTCGACACGACCCACGCCGTGCGGGCCGAATCAACGGCGATACCCTTCAGAAAGCCATCGACGTGGCTGGATCGGGCGGTCTGAAGCGGCGGAAGCCGGGTAAACCGGCGGGCCGCGAAATCGTAATACCCTACCTCGTTATCGATGCCCATCCAAAGTCGCCCGTGCCGGTCGTAGGTATGGCGAAAGATGTAGGACGAGGGCATTTTAAGGCTCTCGAAAGGCCAGTGAAACAACTCGCTCAGCGATAAGCCGAGCGCCGAACGAACCACGTCGGTACAAAACATGGTCTGGTAGCGATAGGCATACAGCGGCGGCGCGGCCAGATCAATCCGAAACAACCCCTTTGTATTGGCGCCAAGCCACAGCACACCCGACCGATCGATGCTCAGGCTGGTAGCCAGGAAATCATTGAATTGGGTTTCGCTCGGGGCTACATACTGCCAGATGATTGTAAACCCTTTCTCCTCCGTGTAGTGGTACAGCCTGCTGCCAATGATGACGTACAGCGTACCATCGGTATGCCGATACAGGATGGACTCATCCGCCGGTGGGTGCGGCGGGCAAGGCACCGAGCGAACGCCTGCCTTATCCGGATCAATGAACATAAGGGCCGTCCGGGTATTGAGCAATAGCGTGCCATCGGGACGAACATAAGCCTGCATACGGGCGCCAGCCAGGGCCATGGCCTGTAAGTTTGCCAACGGGCTATGGAACCGAAACGAGCGCAGCGGGCCATTGTCGTCGGCAATCTGCGTAAGACCGGCGGGGGTAACGACCCAGATGTGCCCCTGTGCGTCTTCGGTGATTACATTGACGGTGTCGCTGACCAACCCCGCCCGGTACCGGCCCGGCCCGATACGTCCTCTGGCGGCGCGGCTCATGTGGGTAAATTGTGCCGACCGGACATTGTAGTGAAAAATGCCGTGATTCAGCAGCACGCCCCACACGTCGCCCCCGCGATCTATATGGATCTTTCGGGCGGGCGGCAATCCACGGAGCGCCCGCACCAGTTGAGGAAAATAGATACTCTGGCCTGTCTGTGTGTTCATCCGTCCTACCTGCGTATTTGCCGGGCTCCCCTCCCCACTTTCGTAGATCAGCCAGAGTTGGTTAGCCTTGCCTTTCGCCAGGGTAGTGATGGTGCTGTTGAGCGGCGAAGCCGGATTGTTGGCCTGATGGTAAAGCGGAAGGATCTGCCGACCGTCGTAGCGGGCCAGCCCACCCAGCGTGCTGATCCAGATAAAGCCGTCGTCATCGTCAACGACGCTGGAGACAAAGGCCTGAGGTAATCCGCGATCTACGTTGAGGACCGTCGTTGGCGGATAACCCACCAACGACTGCGCCTGCGCCGCCGTTAAGGCTAGCCAGGCGCCAACAACAGCAGTGATGCGACTCAACCAACGAAACGGTCTGGGTACGTTACAGAGCACTAAACGACACGGTGGGCTACTACTGGGCATATCGAGTAAGCTAATATACCGACTTAATGGATTATGGACCTATATAGGCACAAATCGCTTCGTCGGCTTTCCTAGAAGCCTCCATCCTTTTTTTTGTTTCCGTTTGGCGGGGATATTGATTGGGCGTGGCAGCAGAGGGTCAGCTACGCGCCGAAGTCGATGTCTGGGTTGCGAACGAACAACTCCGTCGACCCGATACTGCTTGTTTCAGTCGGGATCAATTTGTCAGCATATCACCATCTGTACCGACGACATACTGACTGGCGTCTCTGCACTGGCTGATCAGCAACCAAGCGGCCACTGAGTTTACGCGCCCTCTGGCGCAGCCTAGCCCGATTGGTATCGAAAAACCGATCGGGCCCGCTTTGCGCAGGTTGTCCAACAGCAGGTGAGCGCCTACGTACCTGACGCTTCGCCCGTCCAACTACGCCTTCGTTCCCGTTAGCACATAGGCATCGCGACGCCTACTGATAGCGACTCAACTAAGGGTTGCCCTTTGTTTAACTGGTCCAGCCCTATGATGGGTCGATTCAATACAATATAATTCCGTATATTTACCCATACCTTCAACATAGTAAAGACCAACTACTATAGGTAAATCCGGTGTCTTTATGAAAGCCGGTTGATGATCCAGTGAGGCGGTAACTCTTCATTTCGTCAGCGTCCTCTCCTTACCGACCATTCGCTCCGCCGCTAACATGACTGCGCGTCGATATTTACAGACCAGAAAATACGAAGTCCTGCTTGCGGCACTAGTTCAGCATTTGTTTATCGGCATTTTTCTTTCCGATTTAGCTGTTTATACCCGCATCATCTGGCCCATCAATATGTTGGTGCTTGGCATCGCCAGTGTTGGCATTTTCAGCGAAAAAGGGCGATGGAAAAACCGGGTTAGAGATATGCTATTTTTATTTGTTTTACTACTACCCATTGGCTTACCCTTCTTTGGATACCTACCCCATTATTTTTTAGCCTTGAATGGTCTTTACGTCGCCTTTTTTGTTTTTATTTTTCTAGAAGTCATCAACTTTCTACTCAAGCCAAGTTACATCAATACGGACATTATATCGGCAGCAGCCTGTGGCTTTTTTCTATTAATTGAGATATCTATTTTTCTGCTACAATTCTTCCAATACATAAATCCAGATTCGTTCAAAGGAATTGACCGTAGTAGCCCGGCCAATACATTTATCGACTTAGTTTATTTTTCCTGCATAACCATAACCAGCATCGGGTTTGGCGACATTACCCCCAACACGTACCAAACTAAATTGATCACTTCACTTTTTGGTGTAATCGGACAGTTTTACACGGTCGTTCTGGTTGGCATTTTAATCAGTAAATTCACGTCAAACGCAACAAAATAGCGAGCTATGCATGCAGGAAAATCATACCGATTTTCGGAGTTCTTATGCTGGACACGCCGCACCATCTATTGGTTGTTAGGGATTGGTATACTGCCGACCGTATTATATCAGGTAGCGGGGTTCAAATGGCTGGCTATCCCGTGGACGGTGGTTGCACTGCTGGGAACAGCCACGGCTTTTATCGTTGGTTTTAAAAATACCCAAACCTATAACCGTACTTGGGAAGCCCGGCAGATATGGGGCGCCATCCTGAACAGCAGTCGGTTTTGGGGGACCATGTGCCGCGATTTTATATCTGATACCAGCGCGTCCAAAGAGCTGATTTACCGTCACTTCGCCTGGCTTACGGCCCTCCGTTATCAGATGCGGGACAGTCGGGTCTGGGAAACCAGCAGCAAAATCTACAATGCTGAATACCAACAATTCTATAGCATTCCGGAAAAGGAAACGCCGCTCCAAGCCGAACTGGCCAAATACCTGCCACCCGACGAGTTAGCGTATATCCTGACAACCAAAAACCGGGCAGCGCAGCTTATGAGTTTGCAAAGCAAGACCACGAAACAGCTGTTTGACAACAATCAATTAGACAGCTATCAATTCGTGGAAATGCAGCGAATGATCAAGGATTTTTTTGATCAGCAAGGCCGTAGCGAGCGTATAAAAAACTTTCCGTATCCGCGCCAGTTCGCCACAATTAACGCGTTGTTCATCAAGCTTTTCTGCATTCTATTACCGTTTGGCATGTTGAACGAATTCGACAAACTGAACAATGGCATGACGGGTATCATGCAGGGCCATATGGTCTGGCTCGTGATTCCGTTCAGCGTGCTCATTTCGTGGGTATACACCTCGCTGGAGCAGGTAGGTGAAAGCACCGAAAACCCGTTTGAAGGCAGTGCCAACGACGTACCTATCTCGCAGCTAAGCCGTACCATCGAAATTGATTTGCGCGAGATGCTTGGCGAAACCGATTTACCCCCCGCCCTGCAACCTAAACACGACATCATTCTCTAACACAATTCTGAATTAACGTCATGCTAAAAAAAGAAAAACTGGCTATCATTCGAACGTGGTACCCTAATGCGACAACGACCATCGACAGCGTAAATAAACTGATCGACTTTGTGGAGGAAACGCTCGGACTCGAGCCTACTCAAATTATGCTTGCCGACAGCATTTGTAGCGACGATGTTAACAGCATTCAATATCCGGCCAGAGCCATGGAATTTTTGGGACCCTTCAAAATGGGCGGGTTGGATGGCTTCCCCTTTACCGGCCTGACCGGCATGGGCGCTTTTGCCAGCCATGTACCCGACAGTGGCGCTGTCTTTATCTACTACGGCCCGCATATCGGTATCACCAAGACGGGTGTCATCGGCGAAATTCATCGGCTGGGGCAACACAAAAATAGCGGTTGCTGCGGGGCTGCCAAAGGTGCGCTGGCCAAGCTGCTGGCTAACCAGATTGTGGAAGGTAACATCACCGAGCTTGATTACCAGATGAATACCATCGAACAGATTCTGTGGAAACAGAAAGACCGGATTGTGCAGGCCGAAACACCACTTTTTGAAGCTACCGAAGTTATCTACGAGGCCATCGACAAACGTATCAACGAATTGGTTGCCCAGACCAACTATACTTGTAAATACGTCATTCTGATGGGCGCCGTGTTGATCAATAGCGACAGCGACATGGGCTCTTATACGTCGACCAAACGCTTTGATGTCATCGACCTGGCTACCAACGAACGCCAGAATTTACTGGCACACGTTAACTAACCGGCAATAAAACCAGAGTCAGCAGATACCCTGTCAGGATCACATCGTTGTAATCAGCAGCGGGTCGGCACAAACCAATTTCAACCTATGCCTAGCCGCCGATAAAGAAGCGAGTAAACGACTTGAATGGCGCTTTGACCGTTATCTGGCCCCCTTTCAGCTCAATCAGTTCGACAGCACACGTACCCGGCGTATCCACAGCTGGCCAAACAACTGACGCTGTGCACTATAGATCTACAGCTTCTGTACATGGGAACCGACCTGCTCGGAAACCTATGCTCGGCACCTCGACGTCGACACCGCCGAAGGCGAAAACGTCTGGAAGCAGTTTTGACGTCGAGTCAACAGGCAACGCTGATACAGGACCGTTTATACCAGTTACGAACCTTAATCTTAGGTTAACAGCCAGTACAAAGCAACCCGCTAGTTTTGCGGTCGTTAATCGCGCCCAATTCCCCGCGACACCGACCGATGGGCCATCCTATCTTACGCCTCACGACGGCTAACATTATCAGACTCTGGTTTGGGGCCGATACGCCCATTCGCCGCTATAAAATCCGGATGAATCCGCGCCTGTGGACCGTCTGCAACCAGGTGGCCGCTGAGTTTACGCCCCCCTCCGGCGCGCCTTCGCCCGATCGGTATCGGAAAGCCGATCGCGTCCGGTTTGCGCAGGTCGTACAGCAGCGGGTCGAGACCAACGTACCCGACGCTTCGCCAGCCTAAATACCCCTTCCTTTCCGCCGACAGGTACGTTATGTCATTCCGATTTCTGCTCTTCGTTATCGTCTTGCTGAGCCGTCAGGTCCATGCTCAGCGACCAGCCGATTACAGCGCCCAACTCGCCGCCGGTTATGAGCTGGGTCCGATTCCGGGTCTGCAAACGCTCGATAAAGCGCTGCACTTTGCCGTGATTGGTGATTGGGGTCGACAGGGCGAGTTTCATCAGCGCGATGTAGCGCTGCAAATGGCCAAAGCCATGGCCGGGCTGGGTGGTAGCTTCATCATCTCGACGGGCGACAATTTCTATCCCAGCGGTGTGATGAGCACGCAGGACCCGCTCTGGCAGGGCAGTTTCGAGCAGATTTACCACTACGCCTGGCTCCAGCGCGACTGGTACGCCATTCTGGGAAACCACGATTATGCCGGTAACGTCGATGCGCAGATCGCCTATTCGAAAATCAGCCGCCGCTGGCACATGCCTGCCCGCTATTATTCGCTCAAAAAGAAGCTGTCGGGCAACGGTTGCATTCAGTTTGTCTTTCTGGATACCAACGGCCTGGAACCCGACTACTACACCAACGACGAGTTGGCCCCGGCCCTTAGTCAGCAGGACACAACGGCGCAACTACGCTGGCTGCACGAAACCCTGAGCGACCCCGACTCCACCATCCGGTGGCGCATCGTGGTGGGGCATCATCCGGTTTATACCGCCGGGAAGCGAACCGCCATCACCGGGCCCGTTCGCCGCAGCCTGGAACCGATCCTGAACCAGTATAAAGTCGACCTGTACCTCTGCGGACACGACCACGACTTGCAGTACAACAAACCCGCCGGGCCAACGCATCACTTCCTGTCGGGGGCGGGTTCTGAGTTGAGCAACGTTCCGCATAAAACGCCTGAGAACGTCTTTTACCGGGGTGTCAATGGGTTCATGACGTTTTCCGTGCAACCCACCCAATTGCTGGTGCAGATTATCGACAGCAAAGGAGCCATTCTCTTTTCACGCCTCATTCCCAAATCATGATTCGCTTTCTGCTGATGCAGCGGGCCGGGTTGATCGCTCTCGTCGGGCTGATTGTGCATTCGTTTTGCCTCGCTCAGCCCGTGGGGGTCTACACCACCCCGCAAGCCCATTCGCACAACGATTACGAGCAGACGATTCCCTTCTGGACGGCCTACTACGCCCATTTTGGGTCTATCGAAGCCGACGTGCACGCCTACCGGGGTCAGCTCTACGTCGCCCACGATGCGTCGGCCATCGACAGCAGCCGCACGCTCGATCAGTTGTACATTCAGCCCATTCTCCAGAAAGTCCGGGAGCATAAAGGCCGTATCTACGAAGGCGGTGAACCCCTGCAACTGCTGGTCGACCTGAAAACCCCGGCGGCTCAGACGCTGCCCCTGCTCGTAAACAAGCTGGCGGCCTACCCGGCGGTGTTTGGCCCCAACGGCCCCGTGCGGGTGGTGGTCAGCGGCAACGTACCTGAACCGGATCAGTTTAGTCAATACCCCGACTGGCTGCTCTTTGATGGACGTCCGGGCGTCGATTACACCCAGGAGCAACTTCGGCACATTGGCCTCATCAGCCAGTCGTTTCTGGCCTTTAGCCGCTGGAACGGGAAGGGGCTCGTCGTTAAACAGGAAGCCGTAAAACTGCGGGCATTCGTGGCGCAGGGGCATCAGTTGGGCAAAAAGGTTCGGCTTTGGGCCACCCCCGACAACATCAATACCTGGAAAGCACTGATCAATCTGGGCGTCGATTACATCAACACCGATCAGATCGGCCCGCTGGCGGCATTCCTGACGTCGCGACCAACGGCCGAATACGCCCAGCCGACCGTTCAACCCCTCTACCAGCCAACGTACCGCAACAACGATGCGCGCAGCCGGGTCCGTAACGTGATTCTGCTGATTGGCGATGGCATGGGACTCGCCCAGATTTATGCGGGCCTCACCGCCAACCGGGGTAACCTGAACCTGAGCCGGATGCTCAACATCGGCTTTTCGAAAACCAGCGCGGCCGATACCTACATCACCGATTCGGCCGCGGGTGCAACGGCCATGGCGACGGGCCAGAAAACCAACAACCGCGCCATTGGCGTCGATACGCTGAACCGACCCTTGCGGGCCATACCGGCGCTGGTGCGGCAGTGGGGCATGAAAAGCGGGCTGATCTCGATGGGCAGCGTTACCGACGCCACCCCGGCGGCCTTTTACGCCCACCAGCCCGACCGCGCCTTCGAGCGGGAAATCGCTGCCGACTTTCCGGCCAACACCACCGATATTCTCATTGGGGGCGGCCTGCGCCATTTTCAGGAGCAGCACCTGCTCGATTCGCTGCAACGGCGGGGGTATGGCATCGGCACCCAATACAGCCAGCTGGCGCAGTTAAAAGCGCCGTTTGTGCTACTCGACGACAAGGCGGTGGTTTCGGTAGAAGCCGGGCGGCCCCACGTACTGACGAGCAGCCTGCAAAAAACACTGACCGAATTAAGCCCTAACCCGGCCGGTTTTTTCATTATGGCTGAAGGCGCGCAGATCGACTACGGCGGTCATGCCAACAAACTAGGCTACATCGTGCGCGAAATGCTCGATTTTGACGACGCGATCGGGGCGGCGATGCGCTTCGCCGATGCCGATGGTCAGACGCTGGTAGTCGTGACGGCCGACCACGAAACCGGCGGTCTGACCCTGCTGGATGGCAACCTACAAAAGGGGTATATCGATGGACAGTTCAGCACCAACGACCATACCGGCGTGATGGTGCCTGTTTTTGCCTACGGCCCCCACTCGCTGGATTTCAGAGGTGTCTACGAAAACACCGACATCTTCGCCCGGATCATGACGATCCTGAAGCAATACAAAACGAAACCCGCCAGGAAATAGGGCGATTTCCCCGTAGCGGGCGGTTTAAACCGTCCGCTATCGGAAAGGCCCGTATCGATCTACGGCCTCGGCACCTACCGAATCAGCGCCCCTTTGGGTACGTGGTTGCCCAGTTCGACCAGTTGTTTCTGGCCGGGTACGTCGGTATTGGTCAGGCGAACGCCTTTCGTTCGGTCGCCCGAGAGTTTGAGCAGCCGCTCGGCGGTCTTTGGGTACGTTATGCCATCGAGCGTAATCTCCTGACTATTCTGTACGTGCATCACAGTCGGTTCGGTCGTCAGCAGCGCCACGAATAAGCCCAGAGCCAGGCAGAGAAGTAACGATTTCATGCGTAAGAATGAGACGTACCAATTCCACTGAACATCAGCGGGTAACAAGTTGGCTTGTTTCTACCTGAGCTACGTACCTGCCCAGCCTAAGCTACTTCCGGCCCCGTTAACTCCTAGATAGGCAGGCAACAGCATTTTTCTCTTAAAAACAGGGCGCTCGCTAATTCTCCCCGTTTGTAACGAACAACCTGCCAACCTGCCGATCTGCTGGCTGTCCCGGCGGCGACCTTGCTCCAATCAACGCTTTTCGTTACCGCCAGCCTAAGCCCAACTAGTAGAAACGGCCACAATTGGGCTTAGGCAATGGTTCGGCATGTGTACTGAGCCGTCTGGTACTGGTTACCTCCCTACGCGGGTGAACCGGGGCTGCCCTTTACTAATCTGTCGTTCCGCCTTTCTCCTGAACTAGTATGAACACCACTCCTTCTGGCCAATACCGGTGGACCATCGTTGCGCTGCTGTTTTTCGCCACAACCATCAACTACCTCGACCGGCAAGTCATTGGCCTGTTAAAGCCGACGCTCGAAAAAGAATTCAGTTGGACCGAAACCGACTTTAGCCGCATTGTGCAGGCGTTTACGCTCTCCTATGCGCTGGGGCTGCTGGTTTTTGGGCGTATCATCGACAAAATCGGCACCAAACTCGGCTATACCATTTCGGTTGTGGTCTGGAGTGTGGCCGCGATGGCGCACGCGCTTGCGGGCGGGCTGTTGGGTTTTGCCGTAGCCCGGTCGGTACTGGGTCTGGGCGAATCGGGCAACTTTCCGGCGGCCATCCGGGCCGTCACCGAATGGTTCCCCAAGAAGGAGCGGGCCTTTGCCACGGGTATTTTCAACTCGGGGGCCAACATCGGGGCCGTGGTTACGCCCGTGATGGTGCCCTGGATTCTGGGGGCATATGGCTGGGAAGAAGCCTTCATTGCCACGGGGGCGATTGGCTTCATCTGGCTCTTTTTCTGGCTACGTTATTACGAAGCGCCTTCCCGGCACCCCCGCCTGACACCCGAAGAAAGCGCTTACATCCACAGCGATGCCGACGAAGCCGCCGTAGCCGGGCAGCCAGCCATTGGCTGGGGAAAGCTCTTTGGCATCCGGCAAACGTGGGCATTTGTGGTGGGTAAATTCATGACCGACCCCATCTGGTGGTTCTTCCTGTTCTGGCTCCCCAGCTACTTCTCAACGACCTTCAAACTCGACCTGAAAAAACCCAGCCTGCCGCTCGTGGTCATCTACACGGCCACAACCATCGGCTCTATCGGCGGGGGATATCTGTCGGGCTATTTCATCAACCGGGGCTGGTCGCCGGTGCGGGCGCGGCGTACGGCCATGTTCCTGTTTGCGCTGGCGGTGCTGCCCATCGTACTGGCGCAGTTTGCTACCGGCATGTGGCAGGTCGTGGGGCTTATTAGCCTTGCCGCCGCCGCCCATCAGGCCTGGAGTGCCAACATCTACACCACCGCGTCGGATTATTTTCCGAAGCAGGCCATCAGTTCGGTCATCGGTATTGGCGGTATGGCGGGGTCGATTGGTGGTTTCCTGTTTCCGTTCCTGATCGGTTACCTGCTCGATACCTACAAAGCAGCGGGCAACCTCAACGGCGGCTATAACCTCCTTTTCACGCTCTGCGGCTGCGCCTACCTGATCGCCTGGGGCCTGATGTACTGGCTCACGCGCTCGGGGAAACCCGTCGTCTTGCCCAATCAACACCCCACGACCGTTGCCTGATTCGGGTTTCAACCATGACACAGTTTAGTAAACGCCATGCCTGCTCGCCCGCCGAGGTGCGCGGCCTGACGACCGAAGCCCTTCGGCAGCAATTCCTGATCGAGACACTCTTCGCGCCCGACGCCTGCTACTGGACGCTCTCGTTCTTCGACCGGTATCTGACCGGTGGCGCCATGCCCACCCATCAGCCGTTGCCGCTGAACAACCCGCCCGAACTCAGAGCCAACTATTTCCTCGAACGGCGTGAGCTGGGTATCATCAACGTGGGGGGCGCCGGGCAGGTGGTGGCCGACGGGGTAACGTACCCAATGGCCTACAAGGAAGCGCTCTATCTGGGCCGGGGCACGCAGTCGGTCGTTTTCCAGTCCGACGATGCCGCCACCCCCGCCAAGTTCTACCTGAACTCCACGCCCGCCCATGCCACGTACCCAAACCGGCTCGTCACCCGCGCCGATGCGGAGGTCGTCGAGCTGGGCAGCCCGGCCACGGCCAACCACCGGACCATCAACAAACTGCTGGTCAACAGCGTATTGCCGACCTGCCAGTTGCAGATGGGCATGACCGAACTGAAATCGGGCAGCGTCTGGAACACCATGCCCGCCCACACCCACGACCGGCGCATGGAGGTCTACTATTATTTCGAGATACCCGAGGGGCAGGCCGTCTGCCATTTCATGGGCGAACCGCAGGAGACGCGCCCCATCTGGATGCAGAACGAGCAGGCTGTGATTTCGCCCTACTGGTCGATTCACGCGGGAGCCGGCACGTCGAACTACACCTTCATCTGGGGTATGGCGGGCGAAAACCTCGACTACGGCGACATGGATTTCTGCGCCATCACGGAGCTACGATAATTGAATGAATAATGCGGTCCGCCGCCGCGGTACAATGAACAATGGAATGGCGTAAGCTTACTTGAGCGTCGGTGATGCGCCTCCAGACTCCATTATGCATTGTTCATCGTGCATTGTACCGCGGCGGCGGACCGCATTATTCATTTCCACCCCTTCCTATGCAACAAGCGTTTTCCTTGACGGGTAAAGTGGCGCTGGTAACCGGATGCCGCCGCGGTATTGGTAAAGCCATGGCCGAAGGGCTGGCCGAAGCCGGTGCCGACATCATTGGCGTTTCGGCGTCGCTCGAACTGTCGGGCTCCGACGTCGAGCAGGCCATAACGGCGCTGGGCCGCCGATTCTACGCCTATCAGGCCGATTTTGGCAACCGCGATGCCCTGCGGGCGTTCATCGAGCAGGTACGTGCCAACCACCCGGCAATCGATATTCTGGTCAACAACGCCGGTACGATTTTGCGGCAGCCCGCCGCCGAGCATTCCGATGCCTACTGGGATGAGGTCATCGCCATCAACCAGACTGCGCCGTTCATTCTGACGCGCGAACTGGGCCGCGACATGATCGCACGGGGTTCGGGGAAAGTCATTTTTACCGCCTCTCTGCTGACCTTTCAGGGGGGTATCAACGTACCTGGCTACGCCGCCAGCAAAGGCGCAGTTGGCAGTCTGGTGAAAGCCTTTGCCAATGAATGGGCTGGTCAGGGTGTCAACGTGAATGCCATTGCGCCGGGCTACATTTCGACCGATAATACCGAAGCACTCCGTAACGACCCAACCCGCAGCGCCGCCATTCTGGGGCGAATCCCGGCCGGACGCTGGGGCGAGCCCGACGATTTCAAAGGGCCAACTGTCTTTCTGGCGTCCGACGCCGCCCGCTACGTTCACGGCACCATCCTGACCGTCGATGGCGGGTGGATGGGCCGGTAACGCAACGAATTTCTGTTCAGCGAGTTACCTACCGTCTTTTTCAAAACCTACCTGTATGCGGCTCTTTTTCGCTCTGCTCCTGCTCTCGACCGCTCTCCACGCGCAGCCATTGCCTTATTCGCAGCGTATGGCCGATTCGTTCATGCGCTGGCACCCCGATTCCATTGTGGTGGGCAACCAGAAAACGACCCGTTGGGATTACGAGCAAGGGCTGATGCTGCTGGCGCTGCAACGGGTCTGGGAACGCACCGCCGACGCCCGTTACGTCAACTACATCGTTCACGACCTCGATCTGTTTGTAGGGCCCAAAGGACAGATCAAAACCTACCGCCCCGACGACTACAACCTCGACAACATGACGCCCGGCCGGGTGCTGCTTATGCTAGCCCGGCAGAGTATACCGGGGCGCGAAAAATACCAGTTGGCCGCTCAGACGCTCCGTCAGCAACTAGCCGTGCAGCCACGTACCCAGTCGGGTGGTTTCTGGCATAAACAGCGTTACCCCAACCAGATGTGGCTTGACGGTCTGTATATGGCCGAGCCTTTTTATGCCGAATACAGTCAGGTTTACGGCGAAACGGCCAATTTTGATGACATCGGTAAGCAGTTTGCCCTCATCGAGCAACACCTTACCGACCCCAAAACGGGCCTGCTCTACCACGGTTACGACGAAAGTCGGCAACAAAAGTGGGCCAACCCGCAAACGGGGCAGTCGCCCAACGTGTGGGGCCGGGCGATGGGCTGGTACGCGATGGCGCTCGTCGACGTGCTCGACTACGTACCCACCAGCCACCCGCAGCACGCCAAACTGGTGAGCTACCTGCAACGGCTGGCTCCCGTGCTCACGAAGCACCAGGATGCAAAATCGGGCGTCTGGCACCAGATTATCGACCAGGGCACCCGCGCGGGCAACTACCTCGAAGCCTCAGCCTCGTGCATGTTCGTGTATGCGCTGGCCAAAGCCGCCCGGTTGGGATACATCGCGCCCACCTTCGCCCAAAATGCCCGCACCGGGTTCGCAGGTATCCTGAAGACCTTCGTTACCACCGAACCGGACGGCACCCTAAGCCTCAACGGGACGGTGAGCGTCGGGGGGCTGGGCGGAAGTCCTTACCGCGACGGCAGCTACGACTACTACCTCAGCGAACCCCTTCGTAAAAACGACCTGAAAGGCGTTGGCCCTTTCATTCTGGCCAGCCTGGAGGTGGAACTGATGCCCGGTCTGCGCATGGGCAGTGGCAAAACCGTTGGGGTCGACACGTATTTCAATCACGAATCGCGGGCCAACGTGCTGGCGACCAACCGCCCGTCAACCAACACCACCCTGCCCGAGCGCGAGCCATATCATTACACCTGGGAGGATCGCATGCACTCGGGCTTCTGGTGGTGGGGCAATCTGTTCCGAAGCCGGGGTGCCAAAACGGTGTCGGTAGGCGCGCCAACCGCCCAAAGCCTGAACGGCGTTGATGTGTACATAATCGTCGACCCCGATACGCCCAAAGAATCGCCGCAACCCAACTACATCGGCCCCGCCGATCGCAGGGCCATTGCCGAGTGGGTAAAAGCGGGCGGGGTGCTGGTGCTGATGGCCAACGATACGGCCAACTGCGAGATTCCACATTTCAATGAACTGGCGGGTCAATTCGGTATCCGGTTCACCAACAAAAGCCGCAACATGGTGCAGGGGACCAAATTTGAGCAGGGCGCGATCAACATTCCGACGGGAAATCCCGTCTTCCCCACTACCCGCGTAACGTACCTGAAAGAGCTGGCTACGCTGGCCGTGCAGCCCCCCGCCCGCGCCCTCGTGTCTGCCGAGTCGGACGTAATCATGGCGGTGGCTACGTATGGCAAAGGCACCGTTTTTGCCGTTGGTGACCCCTGGATCTACAACGAGTATGTCGACGGACGGCGCGTAGCGGCTCCCTTCCAGAATGGCCTGGCGGCGCAGGAACTGACCGACTGGCTGCTCGCTCAGGTACGTCGCCCAATAGTCTCATCACGTACCCCAAAACCCTGATTGTCTATGCGTCTCTTTTTTCTGACCGTTGCCCTGATTGGGCTGTCTATCTCCGCCTCCGTGGCGCAACGTACCCAGGCCGGTGTGGCCAAAGCCGTCGAGCAGCTTCGACTGGCCCTCATCGATCCCACCGAAGCCCGCCTCTCGGCGCTGGTCGCCGATTCGCTCAGCTATGGCCATTCGAGTGGTAAAGTCGAAGACAAAGCCGAATTTATGCGAGCACTGCTCAGCAACGACTCTGATTTCAAGTCCATCACCATAACTGACCAGACCATCACGGTGGTCGATCAGGTAGCGATGGTGCGGCATATCTTGCAGGCCGAAACCGTCAACAAAGGCACGCCCGGTACCGCCAACCTATCGGTGTTACTCGTTTGGGTTTATCAGCGCGGCACTTGGAAGCTTCTCGCCCGCCAAGCCGTAAAACGAGCTTAGCATCATCAGGTATTCATCCCGTTCACACCCAGCGCGTTGACTAACCGACCTTCGGTTACCTTGTTGGCCCAGTTGATTTCGGTAGCGGGGCACCCATTACTGACTCTGCCCGTTGGTGCGTCGGCCCTCTTGGTGTGCCACGGCCCAATCGACTGGGCCATTGGCCTGTTGGCATTGCTGGTTGGCGGCCTTTTTATTCCCCTGGCGATCGTCATGTATCGCAATCAGGCCAAGGGTATCTACACCAACTTCGACGTATCGGATCAGGCGCAGCGGCAACGGTGGTATTGGCTGGCCCTGGGCTTGTTGACGGGTGTTTCGCTGCTCGTTTTTATGACGAATCAGCCCTATCCGGTGCGGATCAGCCTCGTTTGTGCTACGCTTTTATTAGGTACATCTCTTCTGCTTAACCCCCTCATCAAAAGCTCCTTACATGTCTCGCTAAATACGTACCTGGCCTGCCTGCTCTACTTATTCGATTCACAGGCGGGCTGGATACTGCTGGCTTTTGTCCCGCTGATTGGCTGGTCAAGGTTTCAGTTGGACCGCCACACGCTCGCCGAATTAATGGTGGGCGGCGTACTCGGGTTAAGTGCTGGCGGTCTGCTCCTTTTTCTCGCCCAATAGCACATCAATCGCGTTGATGACCTGCTGTTTGCGGGCGGCATACTCGCTGCCCGACACGACTACGTACCGGATACCGCGCCGGGTCAGCGCCTGTTCAAATAGGTGGTACATTTCCTCGCGGCGATGGCCCAGATCACGCAGACCGTCGGCTACCCAGGGTACGTCGGTGTTCAGCAGAAAATAGGCGTCGAACTGCTCCTTCGCCGCCAGTTCAGTCAGGATGGGCGGATGCGCTACGCCATACACATCGGCGTAGAGTTGGGTGGTGATCAGGTCGGTATCGCAGATCAGTACGCGGTTGGCCAGCGGTAACGCGCGCGCCACGGCTTCCGTTTGGGCAACGGCAATACGGGCGTAATCGCTGCTACTCAACTCCACGTTGGTCAAATCGCCCGATAGAATCAGGTCGCGGGCGACTTCAGGTACGTATACCGTGTGGTAGTGGTCGGCCAGTTGCTGGGCCAACGTAGTCTTACCAACGCTTTCGGGGCCGTAGAGGCAAATTTTTAGCGGGTCGGGCATGGGGGATTGCGCCAGCCTGAGGCCCCATCGGGGCGCTCAGCAGCGTCGAAATATCGTCGTTATCTACCAAACGTACCTCACCGGGCTGCATACCCGCCGCCGTCAGGTGGCCGATGGACCAGCGCACCAGCCGCAAGGTCGGGAACCCAACGGCAGCCGTCATCCGACGTACCTGCCGGTTTTTCCCCTCGGTCAGCGTCAGGGCAATCCAGGAAGTCGGTATGTTGGCCCGGAATCGGATGGGCGGGTTGCGGGGCGGCAGATCGGGTTCGTCGGTGAGCCGTTGGGCAATGGCCGGGCGGGTACGGTGCGCTTTGCCATCCACGCTGATCGTCACGCCCTCGGCCAGCCGACGCAGTGCCTCATCGGTGATGGCCCCGTCGACCTGCACGTAGTAGGTACGTTGGTGGGCAAACCGCGGATCGAGCAGGCGGTGGTTGATGGTTTTGTCGCTCGTCAGCAGCAACAGCCCCTCACTATCCGAATCGAGCCGCCCTACCGGATACACGTCTTTCGCGAACTCAAACGGCAGATCCGCCAGCGTCTGCTTATCCCCCTCCGGCGAAAACTGCGACAGCATCAGGTAGGGTTTATAGATGAGGTATGTCACTAAAGAAGAATTTATCCACCACAGAGCCACAAAGCCCATGGAGTGATTTACGGATCAATGAGTCACAGAGTCGCCGTATTTATTTCCTCGGTGTTCGCGGCATCTCCGTGGTGAACCTTATTAGCTCGCTAATTTTATCCAAACCGGGCCGTGGTCGGAGTGGACGGCTTCGGGGTGGTGGCCGGCAGCCTGAAGGCGGTCGGCGATAGACTCGGCAACGGAGATGTAATCGATGCGCCAGCCTTTGTTGTTGGCCCGCGCCCCGGCCCGGTAGCTCCACCAGCTATATTCCACAGCGTCGGGGTTTTTCGTCCGGAAGGCATCGACAAACCCACTGGCAAACCACCGATCCATCCAGGCGCGTTCTTCGGGCAAAAATCCCGTTGTGTTTTTGTTGCGAACGGGGTCGTGAATGTCGCGTTCGGTATGGGCAATATTGTAGTCGCCCACCACAATCAGGTTGGGTCGCGACTGCCGCAGCTCCTGCACGTAGTCGAAAAATTCGGCCAGAAACTGCATCTTCACCCCCTGCCGGGTTTCGCCCGACGTACCCGATGGGAAGTAGCAGTTCAGCACCGTAATGTCGTCGAAATCGGTACGCAGGATGCGGCCTTCGCAGTCGTAATGCGCTAAGCCACAGCCCAGCACGGCATAATCGGCCGGGCGCCTGGAGAACGTGGCCACGCCCGAATACCCTTTCTTTTCGGCCGCATGCCAGTGGTACGTATACCCCAGCGCCTCAAACGGGGCCAGGTCGACCACGTCGTGCGTAGCCTTTACCTCCTGAAAGCAGAGGACATCGGTCGGGTGCTGTTGCAGCCAGTCGATCAGGCCATTTTTGATGGCTGCCCGGATGCCATTGACGTTGTAGGTAAGCAAGCGCATAGATGGGCAAAGATACGCGCAATCGAATTTTACAGGGCGAAAGGCCGTTTGGGATATACAGTTTGTCGGATGGTAGTCTCCATTACGACAAACGCAATGCTGTCCCTGTTAATCGTACGTTCATGCGCCTTTGCGTCATTGCTGCCACACTCTTTCTCGCCTCCTGTGCCGCCCCGAAAACCTTCGTGGCCGAGCTAAAACCTAACTCCCTCAAAGCCAACAACCTGGAAGAGACCCTCAGCCGCCGCGACGAGGTTATGCTGGCCTATTCGCTGGTGAGCTACGATGCCAAAAACAAGGCTGTGGGGGTCGTTAATGGCGGCTGGGGCGTACAGTCGCTGAAAAAAGGACAGTTGGCCGATCTCTCGACGGCTCAGACGATTCAACTGACGATGCCGCAAAACGGACGCATTGTGGCCTCGCTGGTGCTGCTGGAAGTCGACGATTACAATCAGGCGTCCATCCTGGTAGGCAAAATTCAGCGGGTCAACAACATCGTTAGCGTACCGGCGGGCGTTTTATTATCGGGTATTGAAGCACTGACGCCCCTGAAATACGTGTCGGCAGGGTTGGCGGCTGCCGGGTTCGGACTTCAGTTCGCCAATCAGCTCGACGACGACGATGTCTTGGGGCAAAGCAGCGTCGAGCTGACCGATGCCCAGTTGAAGCAGTCGAGTAAGCGATCGATGCGCGTACCGGTCCGGTTTACGGGCACCCACCTGCGCGATTCGTTCGATTACGAACTGACCTACGATGTGTTGTTAAAAAACGTCAAAATCAAGCCATCTGGGCAAGATTGACTATCTTTGTAAGTTAGTTTTCAGTTGATGCGTTCTGGTT
This sequence comes from Fibrella musci, assembly GCF_041321105.1. Classification (NCBI taxonomy): domain Bacteria; kingdom Pseudomonadati; phylum Bacteroidota; class Cytophagia; order Cytophagales; family Spirosomataceae; genus Fibrella; species Fibrella musci. The sequence goes on from NZ_JBGGWD010000005.1 coordinate 394,821, forward strand.
TTTTGGTTAGTTTATCGACCACAAAACGGATGGATTCGCCAGGCAACTGAAAACGCTAAAAACTGGAAATTGAGCATTTTCCCTTTGCGTAACTCACTCGTTCATTCTGCCCGGCTGACCGGCCCCGCCCTTCTGTTGTTGCTGGCGGCGGCCTGTAAGACATCGGCACCCGTCGCGACTACGGCCCCACCACCAGCACCCGCCAAACCGGCCGTGCTGACGCTCGGTGGCACGAAAGCCTTTTCGAGCGACGAGTTTTTCGATTCGTTCACAAAAAATCAGCTCTCGGCCGATTCGTCGCAGCGCACCGATATTCGCGGCTATCTCGATCTGTACACAAACCTCAAACTGAAGGTGCTGGCCGCCGAAAAGCAGGGCCGCGACACCACGGAGGCGTTCCGGGAAGAGATGGCGACCTACCGGAAACAGCTGGCCCAGTCGTACCTAACCGACAAAGCGCTGGTCGATCAGCTTACGGCTGAAGCTTACCAGCGGATGCAGCAGGAAGTCAACGCTTCACACATCCTGATTGGCGTGGCGGAAGACGCCGAACCAGCCGACACACTCGCGGCCTACCAGCAAGCCCTCTCCGTGCGGGATCGCCTTCAGAAAGGGGAATCGTTCGAGGCATTGGCCCGGCAGGTGTCCAAAGACCCGTCGGTGGGTCAGAACAGTGGCAACCTGGGCTATTTCACGGCCTTCCAGACGCTATACCCGCTCGAAACGGCAGCCTATACCCAGTCGCCAGGTACGTTGTCGGCGCCCATACGTACCCGGTTTGGTTACCACATTCTACGGGTCAACGATCGCCGCCCCTCGCGGGGAAAAGTGCAGGTAGCCCACGTTCTGGTGCGGCTCTCCCCCACCGCCGAGCCGCAAGGTGCCGCTGCCGCCAAAGCCCGCATCGACGAAGCCTACGCCAAATTACAGGCAGGCGAATCGTTTGAAACGATTGTGCGTGCCTACTCCGACGACATGCAAAGCAAAGGGGCGGGCGGTAAGCTACCGGCCTTTGCCACCGGACAGAACGTACCTGCGTTTGAAGAGGCCGCTTTTGCGCTTACCACGCCCGGCAGCTACAGTTCGCCGTTCAAAACCAATTACGGCTGGCATATCGTGCAGCTCATTGGCCGCAAACCGATGGAGTCGTTCACCGAGTTGGCCCCCGCCATCCGGCAGAAGGTCGTCACCGATTCCCGCGCCGATGTGCTCCGGCAAGCCACACTGGCGCGCCTAAGCCGCGACTACAAGGTGGTCGAAAACGAGGCGGTCAGGGAGGCGGCGCTGGCTAAAGGCGATTCGAGCCTGTTTATGGGCAAATGGCGGGCGGGCAAATTCCTCGATGACGCGCTAACCACCCAACCCCTGCTGACTATCGATAATCAGGCGATTCCAGCCCGGAAATTTTTCGATTACGTAGAACAGAAACAATCGGCCCGGATGGAACCCAGCGGTACGCCACGGGGCCTGATGCGCCGGTTCTACAACCGCTTCAAAGGCGATCAGTTGTTGGCTGCCGAAGAAGCCAATCTGGATCGAAAATATCCCGAATTCCGAGCCCTGCTTAACGAGGTTCGCGATGGCGTGCTGCTCTCGCAGGTCATGGAAGAACAGGTTTGGGAACGGTCGATGGCCGATTCGCTGGGGCAGAAAGACTTTTACGAGAAAAATCGGGCCAAGTATCAATACCCGGAGCGGGCCGTCGCTACCATCATCGACGCCGCCGACGACAAACTGCTGACCGAGGCCAAAGCCCGGCTGGCTACCAGCCCCTATACCCTGAAGCGGTCAGCCCCCGGCCTCCAATTCAACCCCAATCAAACGACGCTGTCAGCGGAAGGCGACGAAGTATTGTATGAGGTGATGGTAACGATGGTCAAAAACCCGGCGTATGTCGTGGAAGTAACGGCCTCGCGCGAAGCCTCCGAAAGCGATACAGCCTCTACGGCTCGCCTGCGGACGGTGGTCAACTACCTCACGAAAAACGGGGTTCAGCTGGCCCGGATCACCGAAAAAGATGTGCAGGCTTTCCGGCCCAATGCCAACGGTGCAGCCGCCAGGCGGGTCACGTTTACGTATGGCAGCACATCGAAGCAGGATGTGGCGCGGGTGTTGAGCAGTCAGCAGCCCAACGCCGTTGTGATCACCGAAGGCATTTTCGCCAAGGGTCAGAACAAACTGGTCGATGAGCTGCCCTGGCAGAAAGGCACCAGCACCTTCACGGCCAATAACCGGGTGGTGCAGGTAATCATTAGCCGGATTGACGCCCCCCGCCCGCGCACCTTTGCCGAAGCCCGGGGCGCTGTTATTAATGATTATCAGGCGTACCTGGAGCAGCAATTCATTGCCAGTCTGCGCCAGAAATACCCCGTTCAGGTGAACGAGGACGAGTTAAAGAGACTAGTAAAGTAAGTTCAACGTCCAACGTTTCAAGTCTAAAGTTGGCTGGCGCACGATCACTGACCAACGTAGGGCTCGGGACCTTGCCCATTGAACCTTGACCAGACATCCATGAACAAGAGTCAAACCATTTCCCTGAGCTTGCTGGGCGTTACCTTAACGCTGGCTCAGGCTTTTAGCACAGCTTTCAGCACAGGCGGTTTTGCGTCGCGGAAAGCCGTATTGCCGCAGCCGCTCCGGTCGGCGGTAGCCGCGCGCGACACCATCGAAGACCCCAACGCGGTCGTCCTGAATAAGATCATCGCGAAGGTCGACAACTACTATGTGTTGCAGTCTGACCTGGAAGAGTCGTACAACTCGTATGCCGCGCAGGGGCAGCAGGCCCCTCAGAAGTGCCAGCTGCTCGAAAGCCTCGTCATCAACAAAATGATGCTGGCCAAAGCCGAAATCGACTCCGTGGTGGTCGACGACAAGCTGGTGGATAGCCAGCTCGACAGCCGGATGTCGTACATGATTCAGCAGTATGGCTCGGAGAAAAACATTGTCGAGCAGTTTGGCAAGAGCCTGGAGATGCTCAAGAGCGAGGTACGTACCCAGGTGAAAGACCAGATGCTGACCCGCAAGATGCAGGAGACGATCACGGCCAAAACCAAGGTGACGCCCCGCGACGTACTGAAATTCTTCAACAGCATCCCGAAAGACAGCCTGCCCTACATGCCTGCCGAGGTAGAAGTCGGGCAGATCGTGCGGTATGCCAAAGTGAGCAAGGCCCAGAAAGACCAGCTCATTCAGCGGCTGCGTTCGTTGCGCGACAGCGTTACGCGTGGGGCCGACTTTGCTGCGTTGGCGAAGGCCAATTCGGAAGATGTTGGCTCGGCGCAGAACGGCGGCGACCTCGGTTATGCCAAGCGCGGCATGATGGTGGCACCGTTTGAAGGCGCTGCTCTGAAACTCAAGCCGGGCGAAATGTCAGACGTGGTCGAGTCGGACTTCGGCTATCACCTGATTCAGTTGATCGAAACGCGCGGGGCCGAGTACCACGCCCGCCACATTCTGCTGCGCCCTGAATACGCCCGCCTCGACGTAAATGAGCCGACCCGCTTTCTGGATAGCCTGAAGCATCAGATCGAGATCGACAGCGTCAAATTCGACAAGGCGGCCAAAGATTTTTCGGAAGACAAGGCGACTGCCGACGCGGGTGGCATTATTCGTGATCAGCAATCGGGAGGCTCGCGGCTTTCGATGGACGGCTCAATGGACTACGCTATGTTTACGATTCTCGACACCATGACGGTCGGCAAAATCACGCCGGTACTCCCCTACCGTTCCGATGACGGCAAAACGGGCGTGCGGATTTTGTACTACAAAACCAAAATCCAGCCCCACACGGCCGACTACAAAATCGACTTCGAGAAACTACAGAACATCGTTTTGCAGAACAAGAAGAACAAAGCCATCGATGAGTGGTTTCGTAAATCAGTCAGTGACGTCTATATTACCGTTGACCCGCAATACACAGGCTGCCGCATCTTCGGCACAACGCAGACGAGCGGCGCCCAGGCGAGTAATAATTAATGAATAATGTACGGATGTACATTGTACAATGGGAGTGCTCAGGTGACGTACCTGGCCGTTACGAGGTAGCCGCCCATTGTGCATCATTCATTGTCCATTACACCTTCATTCTTAAACCCAACTACTAGTGCCTTACACTTCCGACGTGGCGGCTGCTGAAGCCCTGAAAGACGCTTATAAAAAGCTTAGTACCGAAATTGGTAAGGTCGTTATCGGACAGGATGAAACCGTCCGGCTGCTGCTTACCGCTATTTTCTGTCAGGGACACTGCCTGCTGGTGGGTGTGCCGGGACTGGCCAAGACGCTGTTGATTCAGACGATAGCCAACGCCCTGCACCTCGATTTCAACCGGATTCAGTTTACGCCCGACCTGATGCCCTCGGACATTCTCGGCTCCGAAACACTCGATCAGGACCGGAACTTCAAGTTCATCAAAGGCCCCGTTTTCGCCAACATCATTCTGGCCGATGAGATCAACCGGACGCCGCCCAAAACGCAGTCGGCCCTGCTCGAAGCCATGCAGGAATACAAGGTGACCATTGCCGGGCAGAACTACCCGCTGGGCCGCCCCTTCTTCGTTCTGGCCACGCAGAACCCCATCGAGCAGGAAGGCACGTACCCACTGCCCGAAGCCCAGCTCGACCGGTTCATGTTCAACATCTACCTGGATTATCCGTCGTACCAATCGGAACTGGCGATCGTGAAGAGCACGACCACCGATGAGCGGTATCAGGTGAAGCCCATTCTGACGGGTGAAGAGATTTCGGAGTTCCAGCACTTGGTCCGGCGCGTACCTGTTGCCGACAACGTGGTGGAATACGCCGTAAAGCTGGTGCACAAAACGCGCCCCAACACCGAATTAGCTGCCCCCGATGCCAACCAGTATCTGGAATGGGGTGCAGGTCCACGAGCCTCGCAATCGCTGATTCTGGCGTCGAAATGCAACGCGCTGCTCAACGGCAAATATTCACCCGATATCGAAGATGTACGGGCCGTAGCGCTGCCCATCCTGCGTCACCGCATCGTCCGTAACTTCAAAGCCGAAGCCGAAGGCATCACCGTCGAGCAGTTGGTGAAGAAATTGATGTAAGGAAAAACAAGTTTAACGTTTGATGTTTAGCGTTTGATGTTAGCTGACGCACAAGTATTGCTGTCGCGTCAGCCAACATCAAACGCTAAACATCAAACGTTAAACTTGTTTTTCCAACGCTTCCACCTGCGCCCAGTAGTCGAGGTCGACGGCGGCGGGTTCAAAGCCGATCTGCGCCAGGTCAGCTTTGTTTTTGATGATCACCCACTTGGGCGCTTTCTCGTCGGTGAGGGCCAGCAACGCGTCGGCGTAGGTACGTCGGAACAGGGCAGGCATGTGTACCTGATCGGCGTAGCGCGTGGCCACGATGCCTTTGCCACTTTCGTCCTGCGTGGCAACGAGTTGCTGCAACAGGGCGGGCGTCAGAAACGGCTGATCGCAGGGCATGATAATGAAGGCCTCAATGTGGGGTTGCATCATAAACAGACCCACCATGCCCATCTTCACCGACGACGCAATGCCCTCGCTGTAGGTAGGGTTATCGATCAGCGTAACGCCCAGCCCATCGAGTTCGGCCGCGACGGCTTCGCGTTCATGCCCCAGCACCACCACCACCGGCCCACCTAACTGAGCAGCCAGCGCCACCTCAGCCGCCGTTCTGACGAGCGACGTGCCGTTGATACTGAGTAATTGTTTGTTGATACCCCCAAATCGTTTGGAAGAACCTGCGGCGAGTATAATGATGCCTATTGTCATGAATGTCGTTTCTCAAAAACCGATTCGGGATAGCTTACTTCGGTCAGGAATAAGCCGTTGGGTGGCGCAGCGCGGCCAGCGCGGGTGCGGTCTTCGGCCTGAATGATAGCCTCAAAGTCGGCTAGAGTCATACGCCCCTGCCCTACGTCCAGCATCGTTCCGACCAGGCAGCGCACCATGCCATACAAAAACCGGTCGGCCTTAACGTGGTAGACGAGGTGATTCCCCTGCCAGGTCCACTCGGACCGCATCAGCTTGCAATGGTAATGGTTGACCTCCGTCCTGACTTTACTAAAGCTACGAAAATTGCTGTAGCGGAGCAGCGTGGCAGCCGCTTCGTTCATTGCGTCAACATCGAGCGCTGGCCGGAAGATATACGTCTGATGCGTGTCGAACGGGCTTTTCTGTCGGCAGATATGGTACTGGTAGTAGCGCGCCGTAGCCGAAAACCGGGCGTGGTCGGTCGGGCCAACAGGGAAGATATCGTAGATGGCGATGCCATCCGGCAGCATGTTGTTGAGCGAATAAACAAGCAGGTCGATGTCGGGCAGTTCACCGTCGGTTTCGAAGTGCGCAAACTGCTGAGCAGCGTGTACACCCGCGTCGGTGCGCCCACTACCCACCACGTAAATCGGGCGGCTCAGGCGTTTCGTCAGCGTTTCTTCAAGCACCTGTTGTACACTGATGCCATTCGGCTGGTACTGCCACCCGTGAAACTCGGTGCCTTTATACGCTAACTCAATAAAATAACGCTGCATGTATTACGGGGCAAAAACAGGCTTGCCGGATATCGCCTTTGACAGCATAAACATCCGGCAAGCCTGTTTAATTAAATTTACGCCATTATCTTGCCCAGTGCGTTGTTGTACAGCGGAGCGGCTTCAGCCGAAGTCAGCACGGTCTGCCCGTTCACTACAAAATCGGCGGGGGTTACGTTACCGATCTGGCTGTAGGCGATGTGGGTACGTTCCATGAACTGCTCGAACGCTGCCTGCTGATCGGCCGCGACCGACACAACCACCCGGCTCTGACTTTCGCCGAACAGGTACGCGTCGGTGCGGTAGTCGCCGTCGGTGGTGATGGCAAAGCCCGTGTTGCCCGCCATCGCTGATTCGGCCACGGCTACAAACAGGCCACCGTCGGAGATGTCGTGGGCCGAGACAACGAGCTTTTTCGTAATCAGTTGCTTCACCGTTGCCTGCACGGCCAGTTCCTGCTCGATGTCGAAGGCAGGCGCGGGTGAGGCTTTCACTTTCCGGTAGGAATACAAGTACTCCGACGAAGCGATGTCGTTCTGCGGCGAACCGACCAGGTAGATCAGGTCGCCCCCTTCCGGCCGGAAGTTGAGCGTCATGCGGTTGGTGGGCTGCTCCATCAGGCCCAGCATACCGATCGTCGGCGTTGGGAAAACGGGACCGTCGTCCGATGATTGGTTGTAAAAGCTCACGTTACCACCCGTCACCGGCGTTTCGAACCGGCGGCAGGCTTCACCCATGCCTTTTACAGCCTCTACAAAATGCCAGTACACTTCAGGTACGTAGGGGTTGCCGAAGTTCAGGTTGTTGGTCACGGCCAGCGGTTCGCCACCCGTACAAACGATATTCCGGGCGGCTTCGGCCACGGCAATCTGCGCGCCAACGTAGGGGTTGGCGTTCACGTACCGACTGTTGCAGTCGACCGTGATGACAATGGATTTATCGGTTTTGGGGATGCCCGCGCCTTTCACCCGCACCACGGCCGCGTCAGACGGGGCGTTGGTCGTGCGGTTGCTGGTACCCACCATCGAGTCGTACTGCTGATACACCCATTGCCGCGAGCAGATATTCGGGTGGCTGAGCAGGTGAGTGGCCACCGCCGACAGTTCACTGGCGGGTACATCGGGCACCGTAGCGATCTGAAACTTCTTGAAGTCGTTGATGTAGGCGGGCTCTTTGTAGTCGCGGCGGTATTGGGGCGCACCGCCACCTAGCACCAAATCATGCGCAGGTACGTCGGCGACCAGTTGACCGTAGCGGTAGAAGTGCAGCCGACCAATCCCATCGGCAGCCGGGGGCGTCACCTCGCCAATCTGAGCGCAGTGCAGATCCCACTTGTCGAAGATGCCCTGAATGATGCCTTCTTTTCCTTTTTCGATCACGACCAGCATCCGCTCCTGCGATTCCGACAGCAGAATCTCGAACGGCGCCATGTTGGCTTGCCGCGTCGGTACTTTGTCGAGGTCGATGATCATGCCATGTTCGCCTTTGGCACTCATCTCTGATGTCGAGCAGATAATGCCCGCCGCGCCCATGTCCTGAATACCGATAACGTAGCCCGTCGCGATGATTTCGAGCGTGGCTTCGAGCAGCAGCTTCTCCATGAAAGGGTCACCCACCTGCACGGCAGGCAGCTTATCCGTCGAGGCGGCGGTGATATCTTCCGAGGCGAACGTAGCGCCGTGGATGCCATCTTTACCCGTGGCCGACCCGACGATGAAGACCGGGTTGCCAACGCCATACGACGTTGCTTTCGCGACCTTACCTACTTCGACGATCCCCGCCGAGAACGCATTGACGAGCGGGTTGGTGTTGTAGCATTCATCGAAATAGATCTCGCCGCCCACCGTCGGGATTCCGAAGGCATTGCCGTAGTCGCCGATGCCTTTCACCACGCCGCGCAACAGCCGACGCGTTTTGGGCAGGTTGAGGTCGCCAAAACGGAGCGAGTTGAGTTGGGCAATTGGGCGGGCGCCCATCGTAAAAATGTCGCGGTTGATCCCACCGACACCCGTGGCCGCGCCCTGATAGGGTTCAAGCGCCGAGGGGTGGTTGTGCGATTCGATCTTGAACGAGCACGCCAGGCCATCGCCGATATCGACCAGACCTGCGTTTTCTTCGCCTGCCTTGGCCAGCATGCGTTCCGAGTCGCGGGGCAGGGTCTTCAGCCACACGATGGAGTTTTTATACGAACAGTGTTCCGACCACATCACCGAGAAAATGCTGAGTTCGGTGAAATTGGGCTGGCGACCGAGGATGGCAATGATCCGCTCGAACTCATCGGGCAGCACACCCAGTTTACGGGCGGTTTCGACAGTTGGCAGGGGATCGAGGTTGATCTGCGGTTGTTCTGTGGCGTTCACGTGGGGCAAAAATTGAGATGAGAGAGCGATTACACGGCGACTGATGAGTCGTTCGTTATCAAGATTTTACGGTGACTGACCACCGGCTTGACGCCGCAAAAATAGCCTTTTTTAGCCGTTCGGGGGCATTTTTTTCGGCGTAGTGCTTGACAAACGACCAGATTTCGCCTACTTTTGCATCATCATTCACCCAGAGAGATGGCAGAGTGGTCGATTGCGGCGGTCTTGAAAACCGCTGACTGTAACAGGTCCGGGGGTTCGAATCCCTCTCTCTCTGCACCATACTTGTAATTCAGCCCGCCCGCCTACCTGGTGGGCTTTTTTTTTGCCCATGTGGGCAAACTAGCCCGTACAGGCTGAAAACTTCTGCCTACGCCACCACCTACCGTCTAATAAATTGCCCACACCTAGGCTACGTGGTCTGCTTACGTCCTTTCGAATAAGTTGATACACGGTTACTTATCATTAAAGCGATAGGTACCAAACCATGATCAAAAGCACATGAACGTTCGATTTATCGCACGTACCAGCCAAATCCACAAAACCCGCTGCACCATCCAGGCGCGAATTTCAGTAAACGGCGTCCGGGGCGGTGCCTTCTCCACCGGCATCGAGTTAAACAAAGCCGATTGGAACGCCCGGCTTCAGCAAGTCAAAGGCCGCAGCACGTCGGCGCAAACCGACAACCAGCGGATCGAATGGATCCGGGCCAAACTGTTTTCTATCTACCACCATTTTGAAGCCAAAGGACGCGCCGTCACGGCCGACATGATCAAAGAAACCTACACCGGTAAACGCCGCTTAGAATACACGCTGGCGCAACTGGTGGAACGGTTTCTCGATCACAAAAAGCGAAGCATTGGCCAGCCCGGCGGCATTACCAAAACATCGTACGAAGCCTACCAGGATCGACTAGGCAACCTGACCACGTACCTGGAAACGATTGGAAAGACCAACACCCTGTTGGCCGATGCCACCAGCGCCGCGTTTGCCGTCGAGTGGCAGGCGCACTTGCTCAAAACCTACAAGGTGAACTACGTAGCTAAGCACTTCGATCTACTGAAGCAGGTACTTGATTACGGGGTGATGATGGAACTGATCATGGCCAACCGGCTGCACGGCTGGAAACCCAAACGCGAAAAGCCAGGCAAGCCGATCTATCTAACTCAGGCCGAAATCGAGCAGCTGGCCGGCAATGACCTGAACAGCAAACCGGAGCTACTTGTCTATCGTGAGCGGATGATCCGGGCGCGGGATCTGTTTCTATTCATGTGTGCCACTGGTATGCACTACGCCGAAATGAAAAAGCTAACCGACGCAGACATTTACACCTTAGACGGTCAGCGGTTTTTCATTCAGGATCGACAGAAAACGGGTAAGGAGCTAATTGTTCCCGTCACTAGCCTGGCTGACCGATTGCTCACTAAATACGGGTGCCTGGCCAATATGCCACGTATGGCTAACGCTAAACTCAACCTAACCTTAAAGCTGGTAATGATAGCGGCCGACGTGAAAACGCACCTTACCTGCAAGGTGGGCCGCAAGTCGTTCACCGACTATTTTCTAAATGAACGGAAGTGGAGCAAAGACCAGGTACGTAAAATGCTCGGGTTAAGTAGCACCCGGTTTCTCGATCACTACGGCGATATTGACCACCGGGCGCTGCGCCTGGTGGAACCGGCCGATCTAATCGAAGCATAAATTTGTTATATTTATGGCCTACTAGAACTACTAAGTGGCTGTAAACCGACACGCCATGAAAACGACAACCAAGCCCCATTCAGGGGCCAAATCGACGCCCAAAAGTCAGGGCAAAAGTTTACTCCAGCGCGTCGAGCAAGCCAATAGCAAGCTGTCACCGAAAGACCAGCAAGCCCGATCGGCAGAAGTTGGCCGGCTGCTGGAGCCCCATGAACGCCGTAAATGACGTACCTACTGGACACTAACGTTTTGCTGTTTCTGTACAGTGAAGAAGCCCACCAGCTGAGCGCCGCTCAACGGGCAATTCTAAGCGATCCTGCCCATTCCTTTCTGTTGTCTGAAGCTAGTTTGTTTGAACTGGCTATCAAGATCCGACAGGACCGGGCCGACTTTCGGCACGTTAGTATGAAGCGGCTGAGTGACTTCCGTACGGGTGTAGGCATTAAGCTACTCCAGACGGTGGCGGCTCATTACAGCGCCATACCTGACGTGCAGAAGGTCACGCACAACAGCAAGACCCACGGTGACCCGTTCGATCTGTTGATATTGGCTCAGGCTCAGTTTGAGCAACTGCCTATTTTGTCGACCGATAAAGCGTTTCCTAAGTATAGCAACGTAACGGTTATCAGTTAAACAAAAGCCCGGTCGACGTCGACCGGGCTTTTGCTATTTCTTAAAGCAGTCACTGGCAATTTATGGAAATTGCCAGGTATATTCTGAGCAACTGGTTATAGCGGCCGTTGTCTCACGCTCGGTAGCATAGAGAACGTACCCACTCACTTGTTTGGCATAAAGTTTATAAGGACCGACATTAGCTTTTGCCTGGCTAGTAACCGTTTTAGCAGACACGCGCCCCCAAAACACGTTATTGATGTATACATCGTACGGGTTATTGGAGTTATTCGAGAAGCGAAACCAACCGAAACTATCACGCTTGCAAGGTTCGGTAGTGGTGTTGACGGGATTGCCACCCGAGCCAGTGGACACCGGGTCGACGGCTTGTTTTTTACAGCCAGTTACCAACATAACCAGGCTAAATACTGCTGTGTAGTATAGAAACTTCATATTTGTGGATGGAAATATGTTCCAGCCGCAAGTATACTATTCATCTTGATTGGTTGGGCAATGTTTAGTATACGGTCCCTACTTTACAAAGGACTTCAGGGCAATAGCCAACGCAGCCCCCACCAGCCCACCTTTAGCCCGCTCCCACCAGGCCCGGCGGCGAATGACCTTTAGATCGTCGGTTAAGTTGCTCAACAGCCCCTGCACGCCATTGGCATGGTTAGCGGCCTTCCGGATAACTTGTTGAGCGGCCTTCAGCTCCTTACCCTGACGGCGCAAACTGTCCTGCTGCTGTTGCAGATACCGCGTGGTCAGATCTGCCAGCTGCTGCCGGCCGTGCTCGGATAGTTGGGCTTGCTGGCCCAGCACGTCGATGAGTTCGTCTATGTCATCGAGGTTAATACTAAGTAGGGTTTGCCGGGCCAATTCGAGTTTAGCCAGGTCATAACGGGCGATCGTTACACTGTCGGCCGAACGTACCTGACGGATGGGAATAGGCCGCAATGTATCGCCTGAATCGGCCAACGACGGGATGGCCAGCAACAGAAGCCAAACGAAATATAATTTGGTTGCCATGGTGAAAAATGGGGTGAATGGTCGACGATATCTGCCGGATCCGGCCCGGGCCCCGGGCGTATACCCGGGGCCGACCACTGCCGGCACAGAATAGTATTTGGTTTTGCCTAATCGACGCGAATAGTCAGGGTGCCCACATTCAGCGTTACGCTGGCCCCTGTGTCATTACGGACATAGACAGTAACAGTATTCGCGGCCGTCACTTCGCCCCACAATCGGCACCCCTGCAACGGATTGTTAAAGGTGACTTCGACGAACTGGCCAACCGTTGCGCCGGCTACGGTGACCGTTGTATTTACGACTGAGGCTGTGGCCAGCGTACCAGGTGTGTAACTCGCCGTGGTCGTCAGGTAGGCAGCTGCTACCGGCACGAATGCCGATCCGTTACAGACATAGCGGGTAGGCTGGCCATGCCCTGTTGTTCGCACGTCGACGTACGCGCCCTTAACTAACTTGAACTGACCGGCGATGTTGTTCAGACGGGCTAAGGGTATATCAGGCAGTTTGAATTTGTTTACCCCCAAAAAGGTAATGTTGCCCCGGCTGTCCAGCGTCGGAAATATCGTATTGTCTTCAATGGTCAGGCTGGCCAGCACAAACGGTTGCGTCTGTGATCCCCAGCTAAAGCCGTTGACCATGCGGGTGGGAAACGTGCCGCTCGGAATATTGAACTCAAAGTTGTTGCGGGCAACCGTCAGGTTTCGCCACCCCGTCCCCACCACGTAGACGTTGTTAGCCAAGCCGAAACTAGGATTCTGGACCGGGTTTCCTTTCCGCAGATCAAGCCGCTGGCTATAAACCGGATCGGCGTGATAGGTTCTCAAAAAGCTGTCTTCAGCGATTGTATTATGATCGCCAAACCGAGCCCAGATCAGGTCATTAGGAATTGTAAAATTCCAGCTGCTACCCGTCCAGGTCGCTAACCGGTTTTCCTGGCCGGCCCAGGCTCCAGTAGCCGCCAGCTCACCCACGATGTACACGTCATCGATCGCGTTACTGCCCGGCGGTACGTTGGCTACTCCTTTAATGGGCTTCAGGGTATAATCTATGCCGTTGGCCGCGTAGGTGAGCACCTGGTACCGACTATCCGCCGGCGTATTGTTGTAGAGTTCAATAAACGAGTAATTGTTGCTAGTGATCAGCGCCGGCCCGCGAATCTCAAACAGATTGTCGACGAAACGCGCATTTTCACAGGCACCGATATAAGCCAGCTTAGGCAAGCCAACCGCCGCTGCATTGTCATCGTAAACAGTAACCTTGTTGCCCGAAACGTCAAAGTTGCGGCAATAAAACTCCTGCATAAAGCTGGAGGCCAGGCCCACGGTTTGCCGGTAGGCTACAATGTTGTCAGCGATCTTGAAGTCAGAGCAACAAAACGACATTACGACACTGGCCGACAACTGCCCGTAGACCGTTACCCGATTACGAACGAACTGCCAACCCGATGATGCATTGATTTTCAGAGCAAAGCCAGCGCCACCGACCGGAGCGATCGAGTTATCAGCGTAGTATTTGCCAATGATAAACGTGTTGTCGGAATAGACGCAGTTATTGCCGGCCGTGCCGCTCAACGTGTTAAAAATGGCCATGTAATCGCCAATGGTGCTGCCCGAATAGCCTCGGGAATCATCCAGGCCCGCCGCCATTTCGACGTGGTTGTTGGTGAACTTGGTGTTAATCCAGGTCGCCTCGATCGAGCCTTTCTGTTGTATGATGGTGTTGCCCGATATAGAACTATCCACAACAAACAGGGTGAACGTCCGGGCCACAGCATCCAGGAATACATTCGAGTTGATGGTTGCGTAACGGATAGCCCCGTATCGTTGCTGGTCCCGGGTGTAGGCCGGATTTGATACGTCATTGGGGTAGCCTTCAAATGAACGCCGGCCGCAATCCCCAAAGAAATTATTACTCACATTCAGGTACCAGATCCCGCCGTGCGTGGTCAGGGCGTTACCACCGCCCGGGTAAACCGCGTTCCCGATCGTACCGCCATAGTCGGCGTTGGCGCTGGTATGGGTATGGTGCGAATAGCCGAAGTAGTTGTTGGTAATCGTAATATTCTTGCTCAGGTTGCCGGGTTCGGCCGCTGAGCCACCGCGTACAATCAGGTGCGCGTAGTTGTTCTCAAACCGGCAATTATTGATGGTCACCCGTTCCGCCTGGTACCAGACGTCGACGGCATCTGAATACGCATTCACAAACGAAACCCCGTCAATCAGCACGTCGGTAACGGGCTGAATGGTACTGACCGACTGCCGCACTTCTATCAGATTGCAGCCCGGTATAGTGGCTTTACCGGTCGTTACGCCGTTGAGCGTCATTGGCTGCGCTTCGTCTTTTGCCTTGTCGTACAGCCCCTGCACGGTGCCACCCCGTAAGGCTGTGTTGCTCTGCATCCGAAGGAGTACCAGGTTCACAGCCGTGGTATTGAGCTTCAGGGTGCACTTAGCATCCAGTTCAATCACCACCCCGACCGGCACGGCTACCGTGTTCAAAAACAGGTAAATTCCGCCGGGTACCACCACTTTTTTGTTCAGGATCTGCGCCACGTTGACCGCCGCCTGCATTGCCGCTGTATTGTCGGCCGCAGCCGTCGACAGACCAAATTTGACCGGATCAATAAACGTCTCCGGCAGACGTACCCAATACCCGCCACCCAGCGCCGGAAAGACGTTCCCGTTGTCGACAGTAAAGCCCGTCGATGCGTAGGTGAACAGCCCACCCCGTTGGGTGTCCTTGACCAGTACCGACAACGAATCATTGCGTTTGAAGGTACTCAGGGACGCTACCGTTGGCAGATCCTGGATGGTCGTATCATTAAACTTTACCGTCGTTTGTTCCCCGGTAACAGGGTTTGTAATTGTCTGCCAGCCCATCTATTTGACCTGTTTTTGTGCGTTGCGAATGGTTGTTTTCTGACTCTCGTACCTGGTACGCAGCTGCTGTTCCCGCACGTCGAGCGCGGCTTTTTTGGTGAGCAAATCGTCCTGGAGTAGCCGCAGGGTGTCGACCAGGCTTTTGTTCTGCTGCAGCAACCCGCTGTTCAGGCTTGTGGCCCGGTCGAGCCGTTTCAGGCCCGCGTCGACGTCAGCCCGCATCCGAGCGGTTTCGTCGACGGCCTGTTTGACGTTTTCCAAGCTCTCATCTACTGCGGCCGCTGTCATCGATGGCCGGATAAACTCAGTAAAGGCCACATAAACCAGCAGGCCAACCAGGGCAATGGTGCCCATGTTGGCCAGCAGTTTGGCGAAAAGCGATTTCAGCTGGAGCATCTTATTTCTTGATTTCGGCGGCGATAGACTTGATCAGCAACGAAACGGCCGGCGCGATACCTTTCAGCTCAGCGGACGTCAGGTACACCGGCGCTTTTGAGTTGGCCAGCGCTTCATACTTCGATTGGTGCAGGAAATCGTTATCGATTCCCTTTTCACTCATCCGTAGGCCAATCCACTGTTCAAACAGCCGAGCCCATAGCTCGTTATGCCGCAGCCAGTACGAATCGTATTCCCCCTTGCTGCCCAGGTACTCGCGCAGCTTCTTATAGCTACCCGTTTGCTGGTAGGCCTTCAGCACGTTGATCATTTGCCAGCGCAGGCTACCGTTTTTCCAGGGGTTGTTCTCGATCAGGGCCGTAAAGCGACCACCCGACAGCGCCATTGCCTTCGTGTTTTGATCGATGTACGCACCAAAGAAATAGTCGAGGGCGTGGCCGTACTCGTGAGCCAGGGAGCCGACGCCGCCGGTATACGAAAACCGTTTGGTTTTGGCCGTTTTGACCACCTGCCCGGTAAACGGATCCGTGAGGTGGCGTTTGTACCTGGTCAGGTTGATCATGTACGTACCTGGTTCAAAGTGAGCCAGCGCCCGGCCCATGCCGCGGGCACCAAAGGCAATGCCTATGATCCGGTCCAGACCAATGTTCGTCCAGCCCACTATTTTGGCGAAGTCATCGAGCGCCACCACCAGCGCGGCCAGGTAGTTGTAGGCGTCTTCGTTGGTCACCCAGCGGCCGAACTCAATACCCTTGAGTTTGTAGCGTTCGAGCGCCGCGTTTATGTCGGCCGGTGTAATTTCCCGGTTGGTCCTGGAAAAGCCCTTGTAGAGCGGCACAAAGCCGTTTTGCTTGTAATATTTATCCAGCCGGCTACCGATCGAAACCCGCGTATCGGTGTCGACGGCAAATTTGGCTGAGTTGTAAGACGGCGTAAAGCCCAGCCGCTGTTCGGCCGGATTAAGCTTGGCGATTGGTGTTCTCCGTTTCATAGCGTTAGAAAAAAGCCCCGGCCACGTCGACGTGGCCGGGGCTTATCTGGTTGGGTTTGTTAGGCCACCTTCCCTTTGACCTGTATTTGCGTGATACGGCTCCAGGTACCGTCCTGACTGGCTGTGATGTACACCCGCAGTTTTTGCGTGGTCACCACACTGGCCAGGTTGCTGGTCACCTGGTCCCGATCATTACCAGCCACCGTCGACACAGTTTGCCAGTCGGTGCCGTTCCAGATCTGCACCACGTAATCTTTGAGGCCGAGGTTACCACCGGCAGCACCGGTACCGGGTAGGTAGCTCCCCCCCTCTTTGCCAGCCAGTGAGGTAACGGTTACCTGACCGATCTTAACCGACGTCGGCCACTCCAGTACCACCCAATCCGGGAAGACGCTGCGGGTATTATCATTCCAGCCGCTCGACATATCCCAGTTGTAGGGCGTCGGCAGAATGTCGGAAAGAATGGTCTTCGTGGCCTTAAAGGCGGTGGGGTTTTCGTACGTCGACGACGTGGTGAGGTTGGCCAGAGGGGCAATGTTGACCATACCCGCCATGTCGTCGACCGTCACGCCCCCGTCTGTCCGGCGACGGGTCCAGAGCCCGTAACCGACTGCCAGCAGGGCCACGATCAGCAGCCCAATGAATGCGTTAGTAGGTGTCAGTTTCATCTTACTTGAATGCCTGTTTTACAGCCGTCGACCACTTCATACCAGGCTTGGCTTTATAGATCTTCTTTGCCTTGACGAGTTTGCTTTTGAACCGCTTCTGGGCGGCTTTCTGTTTGGCGCTGAGCTTTGTTGCCATGATTGTGCTTGTTTGGTTTATGTGACTACTTCTTTTTCAACTTTCGGATGGCCTGCTTTTCGGCCTGCGCCCATGACAGGCCGTACACCTTCTGTACTTTGGTTTCGCCGGTGTCGCTGGCCTTGTGGATCGATTTGGTGAGCGTGTGCAGCTTATCCAGGTACGTTCGACCCTTGGGAGTCAATTTGCGTTTCGAGGGCTTAGCGGCCGTTTTTTTGACTTTGGTTGGCATTCTTTCGATAATGGTTTAAGACGCATTTTGAAACTGGTAGCCTGTAACTCTTTCGGACGTGCGGGGATGAGCTTACCCGCTCGAGCGACGAAAAAATCACCAGGCAGATAGAAGCCTGATTTCTTCGACTTGGACCCCGGGGGTTGTGATATGTAGGACTTTACATCGTACACAAGTCCCTTTTCATCTTTCCGACTGCGGATCACAACGCCAGCCCATTCCTCCCGCGACTTGTGAGTGAAGAACACAATATCACCAGGCTTCAAAGGGGGCTTCATGTCGTCGACGTCGGTTTGATTGAGCGCCAGATCACCAGCGTACCGGCCACACCCGCCAGGCCGGCCGATACCAGCACCAGCGGCCGTCGACGGCTCCAGGCGGTCAGGCCTAGCAGCACAACGGCCACCACCAGCAGCGCCGCCGGCAGATAGCGGTCTAAACCGTCGACCACCGTAGTGGCCAGGTTGGCCAGGCCGGTGTTGTTTTCACCCACCACGGCCGGCATAGGCACGGCCGCCAGATCGGCCGGCGTGAGCACGTCGGCCCAGGCCTGCGCGTAGTGAGGGAGCCCGGCTTGGTTCAGGTGCACGTTATCCGGCCGGTCGGTGGGCAACAGTTTCTTTAGATCCGCGCCACGTCGCAGGTTGGGCAGCGTCGCAATAGCTTTTTCCTGCCCGGCGATGATGGGCACAAACTCGGGGTTACTATCTGAGTCGACGGCCACCCAAAACGTCAGATCGGCCCGCTGCGCTTTCTGGCGTATGTAATTGATCACAACACGCATACGCTCTAAAAAAGCGTCCGTCGTGATACCGTAGCCCTTATCATTGGCACCGTGGTTCATCAGCACACCCCGGAAGCCACCCGTCAACGGGCCGTATACCGACAAAGCGGCTTCGACTGGCCGGATCGGCATCCGCTGGTCGTATTTGACAAATGGATGCTCAAAGGGAATCCCCTGAATCACCTTCACGGCTCCGTCCAGGTTGGAGCCACCAAACGCACACCCCAAAAACAGTACGGGTACGTCGAGCTGCTTTACCAGCAGATCGCCCAGGTAGCCGTAGGCGTAGGGTGCACCGTGAAACGGCAGTATGTTGCTACCCACGGTCAGCGGCTTGAAGTTGCCAGGCTTGCCCAGGGCTGATTCAGCAAATGGATCCGGGGCCGGGCCGGCGTCGACGATCACCCGGTCATCGTTGGCCCCGGGGCCGGCGGTGTTGCCGTACGTGGCCACATCGGAATGCTGGCCACCCTGCGCGACACTATGGCCGTAGATAATGAACACTTCACCGACGTTCACCCGGCCAACGCTACCCGTAGCGACCGTCAGGCCGTTTTTTTTGGCCGTCAGCGTCAGTTCGTACGTGCCGCCCAGGGCAATGATGGTCCCCGAAAATTTGCCTGTCACAGCGTCGGGTTTGATTCGCTGGTTGGCGATCGTGGCCGTTTTTCCCTTCAGCGGAGTAAGCACGACCTCAATGGTGTCTGTCCCTACCGGCGCTTTGCCCACGATCGGCACAGCGGCCCGGTTGGCGTTATCACGTTGAAAGACCAGGTGCTCGTAAGGCTGGGTTATGTCGATGGTTGGCGTCATGGTTCGTCGAAAGATTGGGTTTATGAGCGTCGCCGGCGGATGAGCACCACCACGACGGCCAGGATCACCAGGCCCGCCGCCCCATACAGCAGGTAGCGGGGCAGCATTAGGGATTGGATTTCGGTATTTGTATCGTCGTAGAGCGTTTTGAGCCCTACCAAATCGTTTTGCAGTTCGGCTATTTCCGTAGCTTTCCGGGCTTCGTTGTCGGCCGTCTTGTCGAACAGACCGGCGATCAGCTGAGCGCCGGTGCCGATCAGCGTGGCCACGGTACCAATGCCGGGAATAGCGGCTCCCAGCTGCACGGCCAGGCCACCAAACCCCTTAATCGTTTGGGCGGTTTTATCGCTGACGTCGGTACCGGAAAGTTCAACCAATGCCCCCTGGATCACTGCGGCCCGGGCGGTCATGTAGTTTTTACGACGCTTCAAAAAGGCCAGCCGGTCGTAGGACGTGCTACCCGTATAGGGTAGGTTGATCTGGTCGACAATGCGACGCACCGACACACAAGCCGATGTATAGGCTTCGGTAGGATTGACCAGGTACGGGTTAAACTCGCAACTGGCCAGCCGGGCGATATAGACAGCATCGGTAGCCATTAGCGACGTCGGGTAAGCGTAATGATCAGGACAATACCGATCAGCACGATACTACCCGCGATGTAAGGCAACAGTTGATCGAGCGTCAGGCCGTTATCGGGCGTATCGTTACCAGGCAAGGTCACAACCGGGCCCGTAACCCCATTATTGATGGTGCTCGGGTTCAGAATGGTTTCGTTATCCCGAGTGTATTCAGACGGTAGCCACTTATCGTCACCGTACAGGATCGCCCCCTTCAGCGTACCGTCTGAGGCCAGCTTTTGATAAAGT
The DNA here is from genome assembly GCF_041321105.1 of Fibrella musci. Taxonomy (NCBI): domain Bacteria; kingdom Pseudomonadati; phylum Bacteroidota; class Cytophagia; order Cytophagales; family Spirosomataceae; genus Fibrella; species Fibrella musci. The sequence continues at coordinate 414,810 of NZ_JBGGWD010000005.1, forward strand.
GGCGACAGCAAGAAGTCAGCGTAAAGCGGCGGGTTGTTTTTGTAAAACGTCTCGTTGAGTACCCGTTCGCCCTTTTCTGCCAGGCCCGGGCGGTCTGACGATTGGGTAAGCACCAGCAACCCATTAATCAGGCGCACCCGAAAGACATAACGCTCGATGCACATTGCACCACAGTTGGTATCCCAAGGAAGGCAAACACTTGGTCCACATTTATAGGGTGAATTGACCTGGCCTACCACCTGCCCGTTCTTAAATTCTGCCATAACTACGCGATGGTTTCGAGCAGGCCGTTTACGCCCACCAGTTTTTTGATGTACGCCCGGGTGACGGCCGGCACTTCGTCGATCACGTCATCAGCGGTTGCCCCTACCGGCCGGTAGTCGTAGCTGCGGTTATAGCGGGCAACCACCTTATCCAGCCGGAGCACCCCGTTTTGGGTTTCTTCGTTGATCAGCGTAGCCAAGTAGATGGATCCGCACAGGATATTGAACTCCGGGTTCAACAACTCCGAGCGTTTGATGCTTACCCCCGTCTGGTTGTTGCAGGCCAGGCGTTGCCCCCGGCTTTTCTGCTTCAGGATGCAGTCGAGCCGGGCACCCAAAAACCGATACAAAACGGTCTTTTCGGCTTCGGTCAGCCGGCCTTTTTTCTTCTCCAGGTAGATGGCCTCTGAGGCCGTAATGTGGTCAATCTGCATCAGGCCAATGCTGCCTGTATTGGCGCTGGCGTCGCCGGCGCTTTCGATGTAGATAAAGGCGGTGATAACGGGCTCAGGTACGTTGGTGAGCCGTGCGGCCGCTTCGATGTACGGCCCGAACCGCGCCCGGATCTGTGCGACCGCCTGCGCGTTGGCCTGCGCCTGGAGTGGCGTATAATGCCCCTGCTCAGTCATTCGCTTACGGATTACTACGTTGGCCATCGTTTAAAGAGATTTATACAAACTCGTACGTGGTAGCGAGTTTGTCGTTTTTAGGTTTTTCGACCAGCAACCACCAGCCGACCAGGCCTACCACGGCCAGGGCAATGGCGATCGGCAGGCCGTATTTGTTGAGCGTTTTCATGCGTCTGATGCGTCCTTTTTCTTGATACCAAAGCGGTCAGAGCAACCCATACCTAGCAGCACTTCCGACACACCCTGACCGACCTTGTGCCAATCTTTAGATTGATACCCATCGATTGCGGTTGGCAATCCTGTGCACAGGCCAAACATGGTCGTCATGCCGTTTTTCATTACGTGGTCGCCCAACTGCTTAAGTACCCCGGCCCGAGCCGCTGACTGTCGTTTTACGGGCATGGTTAGTCGTTGTTTTTCGTTGTCAGCTGACGCACGTTCAGGGCGATTCCTGTGGCCAGGAATACCATGCTCAGAATCAGCGTTACGATTTTCCAGTTGATTGTCATGGCACTACGTTGGGGTCTTCAGAATCATCTTCCAGCACATCGATCATGGCCGCGCGGCGCTGCTTCAGCTCCAGTCGTTTACACCAGATCGAATAGCCCAGATAGATGATGTAGAGAAAAAGCCCTACGACGGTCAGGCTCTTGGCCAGCACGTCGTAGGTGAATGGCAAGATTTGCAGCAGCCAGCCCGCACAGGCCAACGCCGTCAGTTTCACGGTGTCGTGGTCAATCATCGTTTCGGCTACTGATTCCATTTCCATGTTCTAGGGCAAAAACTTCAGGTCAGCGGCGGCATCGACCAGGATAGAGCCGTTGGCGGCCGTGCCTACGGCCGGGTTGAAATTGCTGCCAGGCGTGGGCTTGTTGGAAACCACCTTGCCCATGATCTGAGCCGTGCCGGCATTGGCAAACCCGATCCAGCTGGCCGCTGAGCCCCGGGACACAAACACGTTGCTACCGATCAGCTCGAGCACTTGCCCGGCGTCCGTAAACTGGTGGATCGGCTTGGTTTCGGCTTGGTACGTAGCCGACGTCTGAGTAAGCGTCTGGCAGTTGATCAGCGTGTAGCGGCAGTCCGTCCGGGCAATGAACCCGTCACGCTCTGATACGATTTTGCAGTTGTTCCAGGTGACGTTGCAGCGTTGATCATAGGTCAGCATATTCTTTACCCGAATGTCCATGTTGGTAAAGAAGACGTACCCACGCCCGCCCGCATCGACGCGGTACGCATAGCTGGCCGCGTTGGGGCTGATAAACAAACCGTCTTCAACGTAGATCCGGGTGTTGCTGCCCCCTACTTCCACGGCGTTGGCCTGAATGCGTTTGACGCGCAGGGTCAGGATGGCACCGGCACCCGATACGATCGCGGCCTTTCCGTTCCAGTTCTGAGCTGCCGCCGGCGTCCGCAGGGCGTTCCCCTGCACCAGTACGTTGGAATCCGTGCCGGTCAACATAATCAGCGCGTTCCACTCAGACACGCCGCCGACATACGTCGACGACATAACCAGAAAGTTGGTTACCTGACAATTGACCGTTTGGCCAGCGTCGGTCATCAGTGGGCCGTTGATGGCCGAAAACAGGCTGAAGCCGTTGCCGTTGATGTTGACCTGGTTACGAAGGACAATGTACTCGTAGCAGTCACGTAGCAACATGACCGAATCGCCCGGATAGGCTAGGCCCAGGGCTTCAGAAACCGTCATGTGAAAGGTGACCAACCCGCCCGGGCGGTTGAGCTGACAGGCAAACGATTGCGCGGCCGGCACCCCATAGGCCCGGTGCGTTTGGCCGGTGATTTCGTTTCGAAGATTGAAAATCTGATAGCGTAATTCGTTCATGGCAAAGCGGCTTTTAGAGAAATCTTTTTGGTGGTCAGCGTCACGATCAGGATCACCAGGCCCAGGCCCAGCGTCACGTAGGGCACCCAGGACCAGTCACGCGGTTGGACCGGGCGCGGCCGGGGCTCGTCGACGATCGCCGGCGGCTCGTCGGGCGTGGTCCTGACCACTTCAGGCAGCGGCGGTTTTGGCGCGTCGACGACGCCTTTTAGCAGGGCGTAGTAGAACGCCTTCACGTCGGCCACCGATACGGCCCCGTCATTGTTGCCGTACTTGGTATCAATGTTGGCGTTGTTGGCGTAGGCTTCCCGCCAGCGGGCCACGGTGCTGGTTTTTGAGTACAGCACTTCCGAATCAGGCTTACCGAGCGCGGCCGGGAAGTGCACCGCCAGGTACACATCAAACGCCGATCGCATTTTGCCTTTCCAGCTGGCCAGGTACTTCAGTACGTAGTCGAGCTGAGCCGTGGCCGTCATCGCCCGGATCGCCGCCGTGGTGGTCCCCAGGCGGCGGGCCGTCGACGGCATAAACTGGATCAGGCCCGACGCACCCCCGTTTTGGTTGTAGGCGGTCGGCTTCAGGCCACTTTCTACCCACATCGTAGCCATAAGCCAGTCTGGATCGATGGCCAGCGCCGTGCAGATCTCTTTCATTCGACGAACGAAAGCAGCACGTTCCGAGGTGGGTAGTTTTTGCTCCAGTAACATGAGTCAGCTTAGGCGTGGCCACCACAGCCGCAGGGCGTGGTAGTGGTTTTCTCCGACCGGACGCGCCGGCGGTACTGGTCGACCGTTAAAAGGGTTCCGACGAGCACCGCCAGGGCGATGGCCAGGTACAAGGTTGTTTTTCCGTTCAGTTCCATGTTGTTAGTGATGGATTGGCACTTCAGTTTGGCTTGACATTAAAATGTGTTTTTGATCAGAAATGCATTTTAATGTCAAGCCAAACGGCTTAGTGACAGTCGCAGGGGTCGAAGTCATCCGGCAGATAATTCATCAGCCAGGCCTTGACGTCGCCCACGGTGACCACCCCGTTGTGGTTCATATCGAGCGCCTTGTTCCAGGCGTAGGCCTTGCAGCCTTTGGCAAACAGCACGAAGTCAACTGGCTTGCCAATAGCGGCCGGATAGAACACGGCGAAATAGGTATCAAACAGGTTGTGCATCCGGCCACGATAGGGCGCGTAGTACTTGCGTACCCAATCCATCTGCTGAAGGCCCGTCATTACCCGGATCGCTTCAACCGTCGTGCCCAGCCCTTTGGCGGTACCAGGCATGAACTGGATCAGGCCTGAAGCGCCACTATGCTTGTTAATGGCTTTGGGGTTTAGGCTGCTTTCCTTGTGCATGACAATGAGCAGCCATTCCGGCCGGATCCCGAGCCACTGCGCCAAGTCAATAATGGCGGCCAGCAGCTGCGGACCAATCAGGTGATCGTAAGGCAGTTTCATGGTTAGATCAGTTTGGTAGCTACCCGGGCAAAGAGCACGATAGCCAGGCCGGCCACCACAAAGGCGATGGTCAGGTTAATGGTCGATGTGGTGTCGAGCTTGACGTCCACGTTTACATTCGCGTTCACGTCTCCGTTTAGTAGGTTCGAGAGCATTACTTTACGCCGGTTTTTAGCGTCCGTAGCCGGGTAACCAGCTGCGACGCCGGCCCACCGGCCAGGGAGTCGAGCCCGTAATAGGCAAAATCATTGGTGATTTCGTCGATCAGGGGGGTATCGTACGTTTGATCATACAGGTACTGCACCGCGTACAACTGGTCATTGGTCAGCTGCATAAGCCGGCCCGCCACCGCGTCCGACGTCGAGCCCGACGACAACCACCGGTCGAAGGCGTCTTTCGCTTCCCGGGCCAGCGCCGCCGCCTGAAGCTGCGTGAACGTACCCAGCGTCTTTCCTTTCTCCGGCAGATCCAGCATATCGGCGCACCGAACGCCCGTTTTGATCCGGTTACGGCTGGAGAAAAACGCCAGCACATAAAGCCCGATCAGGGCCAGCACGGATCCTGTTATTGCTTTTCCAGTCAGGGTCATGGCTAGTCGTTGAAGATGTTGTTTACACAGTCGCTTTTTGCGGCCCGCTCGCCCGCTGCGGATCCAGTGCGCCACACCACCCAGCCCAGAATAACCAGCACCAGCAGACCCAACAGGGCGTATTTGAGGGGTAATTGCTTTAGTTCTGACATGGCCGGTTAGCTTGGTTGTTTGGCCGTGACGTGCTTAGGATGGATCCAGAGCGTTAGCGGCAACGTGGTTGCGTTGGCTCCCTTTCCGGCCGGGGCTACCTGAATGAAGCAGTTACCGGTTGAAAAGTAGTTGGGGTTGTAGAAGCTGCGACCGGTGAAAGTGCCAACCGCTTCACCCGTATAGCGGCTTTCGATGATGGGGGCTTTGCTGTCCGGGTTGAGCACCATTGGCGTGTAGCCGGATGAGTAGAGCGTTTGCCCGATCTGCACCGTGGTACCGTCTGCCAGGATCAGGCAAGCCGGCTCAATGGGCGGTTCAGAGCCCCCGGAGCCACTGCCCGAGCCATTGCCCGAGCTACCGCCGGCAGTGGATCCACTACCGGAGCCCGAACCAGCGCCCGGAGTGGTGTTCCCGCTGCGGCCCGCCGCCAGAGCGACTACGCCGATCAGCGAGAGCACCACCGCCAGGCCACCGACCCACCACCAGTTTAGTTTGGTGGTCATGGCGTCTACCGGTTTTTCCAGACAACCCAGCCCACCAGCGCCACAGCGACTACCGCTGCAATGATGATAATGGGCGTTTTGTACTGGCTGAAGAAACCGGGTACCGTGGCGGCACCGCCACCGGTCGAGCCGCCGCCGCCGGTCGAACCACCGCCACCCGTCGAGCCGCCGCCACCGGTGTTTGCCGGCGGGGTGTAGGTCGAGTTGTTGGGGGCCACGAAATTGGGGTACGACAGGGTACGTACCAGGCCTGCGCCCGCGGCCGTCGCTGGCAGGGCGTAGCCGCCGGGGAACGAGTTAAAATAGCTCGTCAGGTTGGGAATCTTCGAGGCCAGCTCACAACCGCCGATAAACGACAGATCACAGCCCGCCAACGACCCAACCGGCCGGTTCGGATCATTGCCCACCTGCTCACCGACCAGGTAGCAGTTGCCATCGATGATCCACACGTACAGCGCGTAGCCCTGACCGTGCCAACCGATTTGCTGTTTGTGTGACCAGCCGTATTTGCTGCCCCCATCGAGGTAAACCGTACCGCCCGTTGCTTGCTGGAGCGCGGCGGCGTAAAGCGTTGTTTTTGGGATATTCATTGGTCTGTTACTTTTTCGATTTGTAGATTAATACCAGGGCCACGGCGACCAGCAGCGCGGCCCCAATACCGATTAGGATATTTCGTTGCCGGCGTTTGGTGGTCGCTTCAGCTTCGGCCTGCATAGCGGCTACGGTGGCCGCTTCATCGGCCGACAGCCCCGACAGGCTCAGGCCCGTACCGGCCGACTGTGGCGACTTCAGCGCGGAAATGATCTTGACGGCCGTATCGCCCAGCTGTGAGGCGTAGTTGACGATTTCCTGAAAGGTGACTTTCTTCTTCGTCGTACCCGTAACCTGGGTGTACTGTGTGGTCCCCTTCGAGTAGTCGGCCACGAAGGTGCTGGTGCCGACCTTTTGCACCTGAATCGGCTGATACGACCAGGTGGCCAGGCTTTTCCAATTTTCTAGCATGATGCCATGATCAGTTTACGGCACTGGTCGAGCCGGGCGCGGGCCAGGTTCGGATTCAGTACCCGTTGTAGGAGCGTGAGCGGAGCCGGATTGCCCGGAAACCGGCGTAGGAATTGAGCGATGGCCAGCCGATCGGCGGTTAGTTCGTCTTCGGTTTGGCCCGTCAGGTGGGCTTGTTCGTGCAGCAGCAGAAAGTAGCGTTGAGCGGTGTCGAGCGAAGCCCACAACTGCCTGTTGATTAACGTTAGGCCCGTATCAGCGTCGGTTTGCGCCGTGGGTACGTCGTCGACGAATTGAATGGCTGTAAGGCCCGGTGCGTACTCCATCTGCCTATAAAAAATGCGGACCAGGCACGACGGCCCGGCCCGCATTTTGACTACCTAACCCTTAACCTTTTTCTTTTAGCGAGTTGCGCCCCCTGCCAGCGCGATCGTGTCCATGCGTTCGATTGCCGCCGCACCGACCAGTGAGATTTGCGCGTCAGCGGCCAGCTTGTAGTTAGCCAGCGCCTTGCTCAGATCGATGCTGGCCCCGAAATACATGGTGATGGTCACCGTCACGCTCGGGCTGATGGTGTAATCCAGCGAATTTTGCCCGGTAATGATTTCGTCAATGTTGGGCAACAGCAGATAGTTGGTGTTCTGCGTGTTCTGGTTGTAGGCGGTGCTGGGGCGAAGGATCCGGTCAGTTTTGACGCCAAACGGATCGTCGTATACGAACTTGAAGGCATTGCCCGCCTGCGTTGGATCGGAGAACTGGACGTGCATACCACGCAGCAAGGTTGGCGTGATGGACAGGTACTTTTGCAGCGACAGGATTGATTTTCCTTCGAGTGATAACGCGCTCAAACCTGTAGCGGCGTTCTTATCGCTGAAGGTGCCATCTTTCACCAAGCCAGGTACCGTACCAGCACCAACCAGTTGATCCAGGCCAGCGAAGATCCGGGCTTGACGGACGCCGTTATCGCCGCTGACCGCCGTGGCCGTATTGATAATCTGAAACGAAAACGTGCGGCCGGCGTCATATTTTGAGCCAAAATGCACGGTTTCAGAGCCAAAATTCAGGATGGGATTTCCGATCCCTAACTTGTCAACGGTTTCGTTCGTTGTCATTGTCGTAGTATGATTGTTAGAAAAAATCGGGAAATCGCCCGACGCGATGGCCAACAGGTCATTGTCTGAAAAGGGGCCAAAAGCCTTGTATACGTTAGTCATTCTCGCCGCTCTCGTCGGCGGGGTCGGCGTCGGCCGCTGCGGCCGTTTGATCAAAGCCGATCGGTTGCTTTTTGGATGCGGCCGGCGCTGGAGCCGGTGCAGGAGCCGGGCGGTTGCGGGCGGAATGCAGCAGGGAAATGAGCACGTAGGCGATCAGCAGCCCAACCACGATACTGACGGTTAGCCCGATATTGAATTGCCCTTTTTCAATCATGTTGTTAGGTAGTTTGGGTTGACTAGAGAAACCTGAAGGATCCGGGGCGCACCGCTGACAACCCTTCGGTTTCTTTCCATTCGTGGGCTGAAAGTTGGGCGAGTGCCGAAAAGCCGGTAACAGATAGGGACAGATACGGCCAGATAAAGCCGGATAAGGCCAGATAAAGCCAGATAAAGCCAGGTAGGGCAAGATAAATGACACAAAAAAGCCCCGACCGGGGTAGTCGGGGCTCACTCAATGCCGCGTGGGTAAATTCTCTACAAACACAAATTGTTACGATATTCAATAAACAGATTCGAAGAAAACATAAGTATTAACCGTAATTCATTTACTTTAAGGACTGTTATACTTAAACTGTTGCTTTAAAAGACAACCCACAAGATGCAAGTTACTCCATCTAATTACCCTATAGCTGATTACTGCCGTCAAATGCAAAATTCAGAAATTATAGTAAATAGGGAATATCAAAGATCAGATGGCGTTTGGCCAAAATCAGCTCGATCATACTTAATTGAGACAGTACTACTTGGATATCCGATCCCCAAATTGTCTCTATCGATTAAAACCGATATTAAAACTCGTACTACTAGGAAGGAAATTGTAGATGGCCAGCAAAGGAGCACAGCTATCTACGACTTTTACAATGACAAATTTTCAATATCAGTTGGATCTAGAAGTATATTTGCTGGTAAAAAATTTTCTCAATTAGACGAAGAATATCAACTTAACTTTATTAATTATAAACTAGGCGTCGATTTATTCTCAGCAGCATCCGACGCAGACATTAGAGAGGTATTTAGGCGTATGAACTCATATACTGTACCACTGAATCCTGCTGAGACAAGATATGCAACACATCAGGGCGTATTTAAATGGTTCGTGTCTGATCTTACCAAAAAGTATTCTCAATCGTTAAAAGATTTAGGAGTTTTTTCAGAAAAACTGTTAGTCAGAATGAACGATTCCACACTATTTACAGAAATCACAAAAAGTTTGATAGATGGAATTTTTAGTGCTAGTGATGTGCAGATTAATAAATTTTACACTTCCAGAGACAAACAATTCCCAGAAAAAGATGACTGCGAGAATCGTATAGAGAAAATATTTGATTACCTGTTTTCTTTAAATGAATTATGGAATACTGCGTTGATGAAGCCTTACAATTTCTATTCGTTGACTCTCGCAATAACTCATCATTTATCTCCTGTAGCAAAATTCCAAACCCTATATAACCTCAGTAGGCCAACAAACTTCGATCGTGATACACTAATACGCAACTTGCAATTTTTATCATTTATACAGAATGAAGACAGCAATACATATCCTGACTATAAGGAATTTATTGAAGCTTGCTCATCTGGAACAAACCGCATAGTTCAAAGAGAAACTCGCTTCAAATATTACTGCAAGGCTTTAGATCCAGAAACAAATTTTATATGATACCAAGAAAAAGGCTATCTTCTTTAAAGAAAACGGGTTGCAAGAAAATAAGTAGACTTGAAAAAAAGGTTAACTTAGCCTTAGCCCTCTCTGCAAAGGATCGCGACCAAACAATGTCCTTTGTTGTCATTGAAGCTTTAAACACTTGGAATAATTTCTTAAGATCTCTCTACTTATCTTTAACAATAGAAGCAAGATCAACAAAAGGAAAGAAAATCATTGCAACACCTCCAATCCCAAGCTTTAATGCTGCAATAGGAATTGCAATAAATGCTAATAGTCGTTTCCCTAGAAATCCTCCAACATCTGGCACATGGAATCGAAGGGATGAACCTAGCTGGCACAACCTAACAATGTTTCGTAACGCTTGTCAAGCCTTGAATTGCTCTTATATAATAGATATAGACACAGCACTTTCTATAGGCACAAGAGCTTATAGAGATTTACCAACAATAAGAAACTATTACGCTCACAGAAATGAATCAACGGTTCAGAATGTAAAGAATTTGGCTTATTATTATGGAATTCCACGTTCTCTTTCACCTACAGAAATTTTATACTCTTACCCATTAGGAAATCCATATAGACCATTGATACTTGACTTACTAAGCGACTTATCTTTATCGATGGAGTTACTATGCGAAGGAATTTGAATTAGACTACTAGCTTGTTATTTAAAAAAAACAAGAGATTAGGCAGAATATCGCAATAGCGGTCAGTATTAGGCAAAGCGTTTGGGCCATTCTGTACCATCCAGGAGCGGCGTTTCGTGGTACCAGCAGTACATGAATTATACTGATCAACCAGATCACCACTGACACCACCAGCGCCAGCCCCCACCAAAAACTAGTCAGATCGATTGCCAGGTACTGCATCGGTTGGAGGGTCGATTACGTCAGGATGGTAGACAATTAGCCACTTTCTAGCCTCATGCAACAGGCAGATGGCGGCGACGTGGCCAACAGCGCCCATGACGATACAGACTACAGCTGCCATATTCGGGTTGCCGGTGGCCTTCATCATCAGATGAAAGGCACCGGTGGCGGTGCAGCTGGCAATAGCTGTGTCGACTAAAAAATTCACCAGCTTAGGGATCCACAGAATACGCATACGTTAGTGGGGTTTGAGTTGTTCGGGGTGGCCTAATTGAGACAAAATGACTTTTACCTGATTGGGCGTCAGCAGCCGTTGGCCAGGCTCGTAGCCTTCATCAAAGAGTTGGACCATACACGGACGCAACCAGCCCCGAAATACCTTTTCGCTGGCGCTGTAGGCATCCCGTAACTGTTTGAGTGTGTAGCTCCTTCCCTCACTGATCACCGGTCTTGTTGTTATGCCAACGGCTTTATGCCTGAATGGCTATTTGTTCGTAGTAGTAGGGGCTGGCGTGGGCCTGCACCCGTGCCCAAGCCTCTTTCACAAGGGCGAAGTTGGGCACCTTCTGAAGTGTGCCCCCGTTCTCGATCCCGTCGTTAGTTTTCCCGAGTACCAGGTAATTAGTCATTTCGTAGAGCAAGGGCGGTACGCGGTTGAGCGAGTGGAACGTAAAGAGCATATCCAAGTTGCGGTGGCGTCGACTCACCAACAACCGGCGTATTTCACTCTGCACGTTCGGCTTGATGTAGGCGGTGGCGTCTTCAAACACGATCATGCAGTTGTAGGCGTGGCGGTAGATGGCTGATAATACCGCTTCGTCGTCATCGCCAAACAGCCGGTAAATGCCCGTCGACTTCCATTTACGGAGTTGCTGCACCGTCATCAGGGGATAGTCGGCATACGCCTTTTCATTGTTGACGTCGAAGATCAACACACCCCGAACCTTGCTGGCGGCTTCAATGAGTTTTTGCGTGTGGGTGGTCTTTCCGGTACGTGGCGCACCGGCGCGAAGGATCACCACGTTGTGCCGTACATCAGTCATAACACGCTACTTGAATGAGGAAAACAGTTTAGGAAAAACGGGCTCCAGGCGCGGTAACATGATCATAGCCACGGCCAGCAATAAGGCCATTTCGGGGCTCAATGCCCCTTTCTGGTGTTTCTCCAGCACGTCGGCCAACGGGGCTATCAGATCCGCTTTTTCGTCATCGGTCAGGGGCAGTTCCTCACAGGCTTTGTCCAGCTGCTCATACCGATTTAACGCATTCCATAGATCATCATCCTGATCCGGCAACTGAAGCTGCTTCGTCTTTTTGGCGGCTTTAGCCCGGGTGCGGTACTCGGTAACTAGTTCCCGGTCGCCGGGCTCCAGGATCGTACGCGGGTAGACCCATGAGCGTAGCAGGGTCTTTTGCGCGACGTCGAAGGTGCGGACCAGCTGCGTGGCTTGCCGGCGGAAAAAGGCCCGACCTTTGGGTTGGGGCTCGTCCGGGGCGTCAGGATCCGGGGCCGCTTCGTCCAAATCGTCGAAGTCGTTCGGATCCACCGGCTTGGCGTCGGGCGGTGGCACAAACGTACCGTCGTCGGTGGTGGGTGCCGGCGGAATGTAGTTGGTGTCCTGACTTAACAGCGCGTCGATGTCATCGACCGGCGGGCTGGACTCAGTGGGTGTCGGCTGCGGCAGCATTGGCGGGCAGTAAGTTGGTGGGGGCCATGAGGCCTTGGTATTTGGCCATCAGCGCCATCATTTCGTTGGTGTCGGCCACGAACGGGGTTGGATCCGTGAAGATCTTGCCGATCTCTTTAACGACCTGGAGCTTGGTGGTCTTCCCATTCAACAAGCCCATGAAACGATTGCAGATCCGTAGCAGGGTGCCAATGTCTTTTTGCATGACCTGTTTTTCCTGCACAACCTGACTATAGGCGGCTTTCAGTCGGTCAAGCTGTTCCCGCTTGATCGTTACAAAATCTTCACCCAACGCTGCGGGCTCATTTCCCGCCGGCACGGCAGGTTGTAAGGCTACATTTTCCATTTATAGACTTTCGTACTTTTTGCGGCTGACAAATGAGTTCTTAACGGCCAGATCAATGATCCGTCCGATCCGGGCATTTAGGGTACCAACTTCAGCCAGCAGGCCTACCCGTTCGGTGCGTAGATCGGCTAGTTCCTGCGCCTGCGCCTGGTGGATCCGCTGCTCACCGGCCTGGCCAGCCAGTTTCTGTTGCAGCTGCTCGATCAATGCATTTTTCTGCTCCAGCTGCGTGGCCAGCTCAGCGCGGGCGCTCTCCAGGTTTTGCCCTGTGCCGGCGACAGTGGCCAGCTGACGTTCCAGTTCGTCGATGCGTTGTTGATACTCGCTCTGTTTCTGGGCAGCGGGGTTTGCCAGGCCGGCCAGCAGTTCGGGGAGATAAGCGTTTAGGCTCATGCCGGCGGCTTTGGCCTGAGCCGTCAGGTTGGGTACCAGATCCGGGTATTTGGCAGGATCCGGGCGGCAGGTGAGCGTTTGGGGCCGTTGAGCCATAAAAGTGCAGGTTTGCAGGAATGACCCCCGTATTTTCACAATACGGCCGGGGCCGCAAGGCAACCCCGGCGTACGGTCATCCTTAATTTGAGAATCGAATCGTTATTGATCGAAACCTACACTACGCGCTGTACTCAGGTAACAGATAGGGACAGGTAGGGACAGATAGCGCAAAAAAAAGCCCCGGCCTAAAGGGTCGGGGTACTGGGTGTTAGTTCAGGCGGGCTTTGATTTTGGCCACTTCCGCCGGCGTAAAGATTCGTCGTCGGTTCAGATCCGGTATTTCGTCGTAGAGATTGGCCACAGCAAACCAATTCCGCAGAGTCTTGTACGTAATGGGCTGGTTGCCAGTCGACAGCACAGCTAACAATTCCTTTTTACGCATGAGTCATTCAAGAGGTTAGATCGGAATGGTGGGAGTAGTGGCGGCTGGCTGTTCTTCAAAAATAAGCAGCCGATGTAAATAAATTAACTTATGACAAGCGTTTAATGCCTCCTACATCGCCGATCTCCAGTAGAGCCCGATTCAATTCATTGTCAACGTGCACCAGTGGACCCGTCACCTGGTAGGTTTCGTAGAGTTGCTCACGTAGTATCCGGGCATAAATCAAGCCAATTTTTAGCGCATAGCGTTTGCCCGACTGTCGACGCTTGGGAGCTGTGAACGCCTGGATCCGGGCGTAAGTAAATGTGCGTTTGTAGAAGTCGGCTAAGAGCAGATCGACGTTGCGAATGTCGGCCACCGAGCCGTTTACTACCTGGTTGGCGTAGTACTGGCAAAAGTCGTGCAACGCCTCATATTCGACAGGTGCCAGGTAGATCGTAACGGGATAAAGATTATTCATTGCAATTAATGAAACTTAAATTTGCCTAGTGAGTATTACTTCTCCGTATCCTGCTACTTTTACTCCTAGCTGTAGGTAATTCCAAAATAGATCATCCCAGCTTCGTTTTATGAAAGTTACCTTGAAGCCATTGGAAATCCCGTTTAGGGTTGGAGACACTGTCTTTGTCAACTTACCATACAGCAGCCTTAATACATCTGAGCAAAGTTACTTGCTCGACGACAAAAGCTACTTTGAAGCAACAATCGTCCGTATCTTCTTGCAAGGTTTGCAATCACCTACTGTCGTTGCCACATCAAAAGAGTTCCATGAATTAGCCATTACCAACTTAGTGTATGACCTCAAGCTTGTCGAAGGGACTAAAGGAAATAACAGGGTACCCCTAGTTGTCGATCTGGCTTCAACGAGGAAACTATTGTTCGCTACCGAGCAGGAGTTAACCAACTACTTGCTAAACGGTGAACATGTTGGTTCGTAAACACCTAGGGCTTAGTCGAGTAGCAGGCAGTAAATTCCATTTCATTTGGTTGTTTCGAGCGCGATTACAGCGCTAAGTTCACGTGATAAACTCGGTTTATCACGTGAACTTAGCGACAACTATTTTTAGGGCTGGCGGTTCTACCTTTAGCCAGCTTCCACATCGCACCGGGCTATATCAAAAAAAGCCATGAAAATAGCCCTGCAACTGCTTGAGACGCCATTCAATGTTGGTGATACTGTCTTCGTTAACCTGCCATATTGCAGTCTGGACACGTCTAAATCGGATAATACGATCGTTGATAGAGGCTATTTTGAGGCAACAATCGTGCGTATTTTTTTGGAAGGATTGCGGCCACATCTGGTTGTCACTGAGCCAAAGGCCACCCATGAGCTGGCTATCACAAACCTGATCTATGATCTAAGGCCGGTGGGTATAGATAAAGGGGCCAATCGAGTGCCATTGAACATTGACCTGGAATCAACAACGAGAATTCTATTTGCTACGGAACAAGAGCTAAAGGATTATCTGGCAGTAGGTATTTCATGAGCCAACCGGAGACAGATGTAGTATAAACGGGACCGGGGCGTCAGGCGTACGAGCGTAACTATTGACAAGCCGCAAGGTGCCGGCCTGGCCGCAGGGGCTGTTTTCTTCTGGAAAGCCCAATGTACCTGGCTGGCTCATGTTTCGACGACCTTGGTTTTGATCCCTACCCACTGGCTACCGAATTTGAGCAGCAGATACAGTTCACGTACGGCCGGCTCCGACGTCGAGCGGTAGAACACGCCACCCGCTTTGCAATACCGACTGTGTGTATACCCACTGAACAGCTGGTATAATCTTCGATAACGTCCTTGGACACTAAGCGCAAGGCCCGAGTTACCGATTAGAAACGTTTGATACAGCAGCTGCGCGGGTGGTTCCGGGATGCTGTGATTGCGTTCTTTCGGCCACAGCAATACACGCCACCAGGCTAGTTCGACCACATCAACGCGAAAGTCGGATTCAGACGGCCACAACAAGTTATCAGGCTGGCCAGGGTGCACAACGTTGGCCAGATCGAATTGGAAACGGTTGGCTTCATTCATGGATTACTAGCTTATTTTTCTGTTTGCGACGGGTATAACGGACGTTAGGATGAAACCAGGCGCATTCACATTGGCCGGCCTGTGGGTGCTGGCTATGATGACACCAACCTTCACCGTTATAATGGTCTTTTCTGGTATGGCCGCAGTCGCATTTGATGTTGCCATGTGGCCTTTTTGGCCTTGGTGTTTTTGCCATTAGCTAGGTTGATTTTCGTTGATCGATCAAGTCTAACGTGGTCTTACGCCCATTCTCAATCATAATCAGCGCGTCTACATCATCCTGCATATCGACGGCCGTATGAGCTTGTCCGTTATCAGTCAGTACCGTGAGGGTGTGCGACCTGAAGCCGGCTCTTTTGACCAGGCCAGCGACGGCCGCGGACAGGTTCTTAAAGGTTTCCACCCGGGCGGCTTCAGCTGGATTCATGGGTATACGGGAAGTAAAAGTTTGTGATACCATTCTGGCAGGTAGGTTTGCCCCCGACCGCTCGGGCCGGGGGCAAGTTGGGTACGTTACTGATTATTGATCGGATCCGGTACGTACCAGAAGCAATCGGGAATCTTGCCGTTTTTATCAAGTAGCCTAAAGGGTAACTGACTAAAATACTGGCCATATCGCATCAGCACATCCCGCCTGGTTCGGCAGCGTTCGAGCTTGTCACGGAAATGATCTAAATCGTTTTCCAATAATTGCAGCTGTGCGTATTCTGCCTTAGATAAAGTGCGGTCGAGTGACCACAAACGTTGCATATCAGAGCGAATCAACTGCATCTTAGCCCAATAAAGTCTGTTCATCAGGTTATAGCGGTTGATCCAGCGAAGCGAAAAGGCTTGCTTAGCTTTGACAAAATCCATCAGTTCGAGATAATCTATCTTACGCATAGCTCTTAGCCGATCCGGCACGTTTTCAGGTTACGATTCAGTTGCTGCAACCACTGGTTGCACAGTTCAGCGCGGATGTGTCGGCCGTTATCGCGGTGCTGAAGCCGGGCGCGGTGGACTTTGCCGTAGCGTTGGAGCATCAAAAAACGCTCGGAGGGTTGGGCCGTAGTGGTCCCATGATTTACATTTGTCATTGTCGAATTTTTTTGAAGCCCTGGCATTGGTGTTCGCTGCACCGTCAGGGCTTTTTTTGTGATGATTAGCGCCGTGAATTGGGCGATGTATGCCGGTTTAGCATACCCTGAACGGCATTCTGAGTGGCTTGCTGCTCTGGTATTAGACCAGGCGTTTGCAGGATACTTTGGCCGATGGCTTCAGGTTCGGCCAACTCGGGCTGAATAGCCAAGTGAGCGGTCCACCATTTGAGCATACAGGGTCTACCGTAGGTAGGCACCAGTGACGAACAGAAGGTTCGTAGTTCTTCCAGCGACTTGAACGTATAGTTGGCGTGGTTGAGCTCATCGAACCAGACGTTCCTACGCCGGCCGGTTTCGCGGGGCAGCGGGGAGCCAGCAGCGTTCTTCAGGGTGTCGTATAACCGCTGCAAATGGTATAACACCGCTTCAGCTTCTTTTACCCAACTGTGAGCCAGATAGCCCGTCCGCGTCATGGTGAGAATCAACGGCTGGCTATCCTTGGTCCGCTGGATCAACTGCCCGGATGGCAGTTCTAACAGGTTCTCATAGATCCGTATTTCATCAGTCTTTTGCAGATAAAGACCGAGGGGGTTTTGCAGCTTACGGATCAATAACTCAGCCTTATTGGTGCACTCAAAGCCCATTCCTTTGGAATAACCTTCAATCTGAGGCACCCGGTTGGTACCGTCGTTGGTCATATCGCATTCCCACCGGAAGGTACTTTGTTGCGGATCGGATTTAAACTTTACTGCTTTATGGGTACGTGGTGACGTGCCTGTAGTTACCATTAGAAGGAGATCTTACCGCGATGAAAGCGGGGTCATTTTTTCGATTTTTTGCGCGTCCTAACAGTTAGACTAACCCAGGGATTAACCATAGAGTAACTTCATTCACTGAAGTGAATGGAACATAGGCACTCCTAACCGAATAACTGCATCAGTTCGGTTTTGAAAGCCCCGAAACAGCCGGGGCGTATGATTCCTGGTCAGTCGCCAAAACCTGAAAATTTTGGCACATAGCGGGTGCGGTTGCGGCACAAAGGGATAGGCAGGCCAGTTTGCAACCTGGCCCGGCAACCGGGGGCGGTATAGTGGGGATGCCCTACGGGGCTCGGGCGGGATCGTTGGGGTGCAGCATGAGTTCTAAACGGGGTAAGACCATCGGTGAGGAACAAGGCAGACGGGCAGCAACGCCACCCGTCTAACCACTACCACCACCATCAGCTTCACTACGAAGCTTTGCGCTGACGGGCGGGAGTCGAACCCACCATTGGCCAACTGGCCAGCCGTACCAGTTACGGTACCGTCGCAGGGGGTGTTCTAAAGGCCGTAGAACGCGATTCTGGCCAGTAAAACGGGTTTGTAAGGGCACTTAGACCAGCGTTGGTCGAACGGATTTTGGGCGGTATACCATTGGATCCAGGCCGGTCTAACGCTGGCTTCAGTGGGTAATACACCTCGTTCTACTGTTTGCTTCAGTCGGGTGTAAGAGAGGCCCGGCGCGAGTGCGCCGGGTTCTACTGACTTTTCTATCCAACTAATAGTGGCTTCACGCCGGCGGCGATGGTTCGGCCGTGGTGTCAGGTGCCGGGGGATTGGTCACCGGCGCAACGGCCGGCGCTGGCTCAGGGAGCGGGCCGGGCACGAACCCGGCGGGCGGCTTACTGAAGTCGGGTACGATCTGCTCGGGAGCTTCGTCGACGGGCTGGCCAGGCGTCTTTTTCGGCGTCGGATCCGTCACAGGGGGCACGTCTGAAAACGTCGCATTGCGCTTATCGTACAGCTGCACCGTGCCGGGCAGGTATTCAAACGTTTTGGTCCTGAAATTCAGATCTTTGAACCCTTGGAGCGTGTAATGCTCCCCACCCACGACAACCAGGTGATGTTCGGGGTTGAAGGCGGCTTTCACGGCCGCGTAATTGATGACTTTTGGCATAGGATGATTAATCTTGAAATTTCGGATTGTTGAGCAGGCGGGTAACGCTGTCGCATTGTTGCTGAACCCAGCTTATCCGTTTACTCACGGCGCTGATCCGGCCCCAATTGAGCAATTGCCACCACCAGGCCCGCCCCTGCATAGCTTGCAGTTCGGTGTACAGCGTTAGGCGCTGCGACTCCAGCACGTCAAGTTGGGCCAGGTAGTAGGCGCGGTTAGTTTGACTGGCTCTCGTTGTCATTTTGATTGGTGGGGCTCTGACGTATGAGGTCGAGTAGTTCGCGCGTTTGCTCCTTTGTCAGTTCATCGAACTTGGTATTGAGCAGGTGTCGCATCCGGGCGTTTTCATCGCGCAGGACCGCCACGTAGCGACCTATGACGATCTGTGCTGACACACAAAACAGGCAGAACAGCAAGGGAAGTACGTAATGCTGCCACATAGCTAGTCTTCAATTACATCGCGGGGAACTGTAGGGGCAGGCATAGCAGCCAGAGCAGGGGCCAAATGTTCGACCAGCTGCACCGCGAAACCGGGGGCATCGCGTAACAGAGCGTAGGCCAGTTTTTTGGCGCTTATTTCTTGGAGAGCAAGAGCGTAGTTACTACCTGGAATCTCAGTATCGGGTGTATCTCTCAGATTGACGAATATGAGGGATTGATACGAGGGGCCGCTAAGACGCTCGGAGGGCGTAGCGACGGGCTGAACCTGAGCGGCCCGGCCAATAGCCTGGTTAATGCCGTTCAGGTAGTCGAGTAATTGGTCTTCTTGTCGAAGATCCAGGTTCGGGGTGGTGGTGGATTCAGGAGCCATAGCGGTGGTTGCGTTAAGTAGCTATAGCTCGCTAAAAGTCCGATGCCGTGGGGCTTCAGTCGAACGATCAGCGCGGGGGCGTTGGATGATGTAGCCTATACAGGCGGCGAGCATCACGATAAGTACCAGTGCAGCACCGAAGCCACAAGTAAGCCCTGTTGAGAATGGATCTAGTTCAGACATGGCTCAGGGGATTGAACTAGTTGAACATCGACCCTGAATAGGGCAGAATTAGACGGAAATTGATCCGTCGATGCATTACTTTGCATGAACAAAGGCGTTGGCTAGTTTTAATGACCTTTGGGTAAGGGGGGATGCTCTGCCAGGAACTGAACCCCCTTACTTTTCGTCATTGTTGATGCAATGATAGTGATAACAAATTATTCTTTGCAAATTTTCTACGGTAATTTATTATCCTTAATTTTGAAAGTATGGAAAATGAGGTAGTATCATCGAATCTGGCAGATCGCCTTAAACGACTTAGGAAGTCGTTGGGCATATCAGCAGCGGAGATGGCAGATAAGACTAACATTAGTTTACCTACCATCCGAAAGATTGAACAGGGGTCTCAGGACAACCCTACAATTCAGTTTGTGAATAGCTTGAAACAAGCTTTTGGAGTTAATGCCAACTGGTTGGTAGATGGCACGGGGGATATGTTTGAAACTAACCCGCAACTTGAGCTGGAGCTTGCCCAGACTAAAGCTATACTCGCTGAGAAGGAGGACACGATAAAAGGGCTTCTGAGAGCCTACGCGAAACTCCAGGGAGAGCTTAAGCGTGTGACGCCAGCCCAAGGTGTAACGAGTAAGATCAAGCAGTTTTTGCTTGATTTGCCTACACCTGCGACCACACGCCGTACTGCAATGCAGTAAAGGGCTGAATTACAAGAAATTGCAAAGGGGGTTTTAATCCCTCTCTCTCTGCAAGAGCCGTTTTTTAGAAGGTTGATATTGAGACCAAACCACGCGAAACCCGCGTGGTTTTTTCGTTTGGGCCTTTTTGTACCGCAAATCTGAACCGCCAAAGCCGATCTAACCCGGTTACGTCCCAGGTTACGGCAACCCCTCGCGGTTACGGCAAGCCCTTTACTACGTTAACAATATTTAAGTTTCGTAGGATCATATATAGCACTCACCATTAGTATAGTAAACTGATAGACTAGATTACCCAATCTAGTCTATCCTATTTACAATATTGACCGAATGGCTCTCCTGTTCTGGTTTAGAAAATCCGAAACAATACCCGACGCTGGTCAGATCCAGATGCGACTGACCTACAATGCCGAACGAGCCGAACTCGGCTCCACCCACATCGATTGTAAAAAATCGCAGTGGGATCAACCCAATCAATGCTTCAAGGGAAAGTCCGTCTGGGCCCAGGAGCAAAACGCCAAGTTGGCCAAGCTCACCAAACGCGTCGATGCGCTGGTGGAGAATCTGGAAAGAGATGGGCATGAACTGACCGCCGCGCTGATCAAGAATTTTTTTGCCCTGCAGCACCGCACCGCCAAAGCCGGAGGCCCGACGACTGGCATTGTGCACCGGCGCACCATCTTTCCCTTTAACGAACTGGCGCAACTGCATCAAGAGTCTCAGTCTAAGCGCCACAAGCTAGGCAAGATCACCCAAGCTACGCTGGACATCCAGGCTAACTATGCCGCCAACATCGCCGACTACTTCGCTCATCACAGACGTGATAAGTTGCCAGCCACCTCGCTCAACGATGACTTCATGGAGCATCTGGAGATGCACCTGGCGGATGTGGAGGAGTTCGGCGGAGGTCACATTGAGAAGCACCTGAAGTTCGTCAAGCAGGTGATGAAGTGGAGCCTGGCCAAAGGCTACATCTCCAAAAACCCGCTGGCGGAGTACGTGGTGGAAGGCTACGATGAACAGCCTGACACCACTCACCTGAGCATCGACGAGTTGCAGCGGTTGATCAACTTCGACTTCCAAGCACTGGCGGATGAAGGGCGCATCAACGTACTATCGGTGCCTGCGTTGAAAGAGGAGCGGGATGCCTTCGCCTTCAACTGCTTCACCGGAATGCACCACTGCGATTATACGTCTAAGGCCTACACCATCGAAGTTGATGATGCGGGGGATCACTGGCTGACAGGCAAGCGAAGAAAAACGGGCAAGGAGTTCTTTCTAAAGCTGCTGGGGCCAGCGGTGGCCATCTTTCAGCGCTACGGTTCAGATCTTGCCAACCTGCCAGTCAAGTCGAATCAGAAGCGCAATGACACGCTCAAGTTCATCGCCTTGTACGTGGAGCTTCCCTACAACCTGAGCACCAAGATTGCCCGCAAGACGTTCGCCGATCTGGCGCTAAATGAGATGCTGATTGCCGCTGATGACGTGGCTACGATGCTGGGCCTGACCAGTACCAAACGGCTGAAGCACTACGTGCGTCCGCGACGCCAACGCTTGTCAAAGCTACTAGTCAGTTGGAGTCAGTTGTCGAAGGCCGCTTAAGTAACTGATTAACTGTATCTAACCCACCATTCACATTCGTTTAGTGCAGCGGTAGCTTATTGACCTGAAGCTTTTCTAACGTAGTGTTAGATCATATAACGGCGCGCTCGTCATTTGGGAGAAAAATTAGTCTTATAAACTCAGCTCTATCACTAAGAATTACACGTTGATTCGTGAGATAATAATTTGAGACTATTTGTAGGCCAAATTAATTCAATCTTTGGGAATTCGGCGACTCTCGCCCCAAACGGGCATTAAATTAAAACGGCTTGTTCAACCACTGTGGCTATCACTCGCTTCGGCAACTATGGGTAAAGTATTATTGTAAATGACTTTTGACGAAGATATAGTAGATTAATGACAATCAGTAAGCGATAGAAATGAGATTATATCATTACGTTATCATATTAATAATCTACCAAGGTGTAGCCAGCTGCCAGCATACAGAGCAAAAGGTTAGTTCAGTTCATTTACCTTTAACACTCAAAGAAGGGTATGGCCCATTCAACCCCTATTACGGCTCTCTAATGCCCGATCATTCGAATGATCCACTGTGGGGAAAGATTTATTTATCGATTCGGGGGGTACCTAAACATTGGAGTAGCTTGGCCAAATCAATGGTTTGGTTAGACGCTCATCAACTTGTTTATCAGAATGTTTTGCTGGGAAACATTACCCCTAAGCAATATACTTATCTTCAACAGCAGTGGAAATGGCTACCTGACACCACTAAACTTTCTGCCAAACCCATCAAATGCTACGTGTATGTAATCAAAGGATTTGACGAAAAGCGACACCAATGGGCCGTGATGGTTGATACAAATAACGATCTCAACTTTAAGGATGAGGTCCCTTTTTATCCCCAGGAAGTAGATTTTAAAGACCGTCAGTTTCACTATAAGGATCCACAATCGGTTCGCTATGAAGTCTATCAGAAAGGAAAAATCAGGTCTGCCACACTGCCTATGGTTGTTAAGAAGATGGGTAGTGAGTTTCTATACAATTTCCCTCAATATGCCGTCACCTCGTTGAAGCGAGGTAAGCAAACCTATGAACTACTCATCTCCTCAGGATTTATCAGGCCTGATTTCGAGCGTACAGACATCGCATTTGGTTCGATAAATCGAGCTATGCCTAAGATCGATTCTCGAGAATTAATTGAGATTGGGGGTAATATAGAATTAGGGCGAGTTACGTATACAAATAAAGGGGTTGATCGATTCAACAATTGGTTGAATCTCGACCCTATTGATTCCGAGAAATCTCCATACTCATTGCAGATCGGTTACCCTCTTCAACCATTTCAAGGGTTTGAGTTTGGGACCAACCGCCCCGTCTCTCTGCCGAGTGAAACAGGCAAATACGTCTACATCGATTTTTGGGGGACTTGGTGTGCAGGTTGTATAGAGGATATGCCTGCCTTAAAGAGCATTCACAAAGAACTCGACACAACGAAAATTAAGTTTATTGGCATTGTCTGTCATGATTCGCCTGATCGATTAAGGAGCTATCTTAAAAAGGAACGAATTAGTTGGCCGCAGGTTCTAGCTGATCAAAACAACAGATTAGTTGAACGTTATCATATAACTAGCTACCCAACTTCAGTATTGATTGATCCAAACGGTATAATTATTAGTAAAAACCTGCGTGGTGAAGCACTGCGTAAGAAACTCAGAGAAATTACTTATTGATAAGCTAGGCTTATGAGGCCTTCCCAAAGATGAAGCGAAGCCGAACTAACGCGGTTTCAATCGAATATAGTTGTAGACGTCAAAGCGCAGCTACTAAATCAAATGTGTTGCAGATAGAAGGTTACTAGCTGTTCAATCAGTACCCCTGGCTGATCATAAGGAATGTTATGGGAAGTGCCTTTTAGATACACTAGACGCCGATTGGAATGCCCTTTTACTAGGTTGCGCTGGTCGGCTTTAAATCGTTCATTCTCTTCGGCATCTGGAGAAGGCCCCTTCTCAGCCATCAGATCCAGCAACGGTATATTTGCTGGCAGAGTCACCTGTCGGACAAAATCACTGGTGCGCTCCATGCGAGCGAGCAAGTAATACAAACTCATGTATTCCGCTTCGTAGTCTTTCCGGTTCAGCCCCTGAAAATAGGTCTTGGCGAAGCGCATATCGGCGTAGGAAGGTAGTCTAGGATCGGCCCACACAATTCCCTTCACTTGAGCCGGATGCCGGGCGGCATAGATCCAGTTGTAAAATGCCCCCAAGGAGTGGCCAACCAGCAGCAGTTTAGTATTGTGGTAGCCAAGTTGGCGCAAAGCTGACTCTAAACTTTTGATCTCCTGAAGAATGGTGTAGCCCACAGTGTCCAAACTACTCTGGCCAAAGCCCGCCCGATCATAGGTAATGACGGTGGCCCCTAGGCGCTTGTGTACGACGGTGGCAATTGAGTCCCACTGGGAGGCATCCTGTCCGCCCCCGGCTTCAAAGAGGATTGGCGGCTTTTGGCCTTTTAAAATGCGAAAATGAAGTTGATAGGGCCGAGCGTCAACGATGGTGTCAAGGTGTTGAGCCTTGCCGTTAAGGCCCATAAGCTGGGATAGTACTAGGAAAATGATCGATATAAAATGCTTCATTTGATCTATTCGAGTTTATCGACACGCTCATAAGTTGATAGAGTCACCCCTGGGCGGGATAGATTGTACAAACTACGAATCTTCAAGTGGTAAGCCAACCACTTGATCTCAAAAAATGCTCATGTTAAGAAAGATGAACAGAGAGGTATACAAATAATTTGCTTAACCTAAGCTAGGTTATCTAGTAATCAGTATAAAAATACAAGTGAGCAAACAGGCTGTTGTTTGTGTTTTTCGCTGGTTGTTCTTTCCAAATGATGTTTTTAAAAAGTTGCACCTTTTGATTTGTCCAACTGCCAGATTGACAGGAAATTATGGAGTGTCACCCCCCTCCTGATCTTCACTTTTCTGTGAGTTGACCCCGCCCTTTAGCATTTTGGCAATCGCCAATTTCCATTTTTGGCGAATAGCTGAAAATATCCCACATCTTCTAAACTCATTACCTTTTCGGGGGTAGCATCATTCAGAATCAATCCTGCAAAAGCTTCAACGGCCTGTTGTGGATTCATACCGGTGTGTATCATATCTGCTGGGTATGAACTTAACGCACCGGCATTACTGCCACTATCAGAATCTTGGGGCTTCAATTTGGCCTTGTTGGCTTTCCGTTTAGCAACGTGCTCAACTAAGTCAAGGAAGTGGTTATGCTGTGTCACATCAATGATGCCTGTCCCTGGATTGCCGTTCACTTCCGTTACATAGCAGGATTCCGTTTTACCGTAAGGCTTGCCACGTTCGCGCATTAGATCAACGCCTGCAAACTCAAGCCCTAACGCTTTGGCGGCGTTGACACAGATTTTCTTTTCGTTTTTACTTAGATACACTTTTTGGGCTTTGCCCCCTTGCGATAGTCCAAAGCTGATTGGTATACTTACGCTCACATAGAACAAAGATTTTTTATATGGAGTCGCGATTAACCTGTCGCGTAAAAATGGCTTGGGCCTGGCTCATGGCGGTGATTGATTCGGGGCAATGACCGAACATTTGAGGGTCAATATGTCAATTCAGTCAGCAATATCCTCAGTTGATCGTCATGCCGATTGAACGCAGTGGGGTCGCCGCTCAACTTTGGCTCGACAATCAAGAACCTTCCGAATTATGCGCCGACTCCTATCGATCGTCCTCGTCATTGGCTTGCTGGGCTGCCAGAAACCCATCGATTCTATCCTCATCCCCCCCGTGTTGCCGCCTGAAGAGCAAGGGGCTGTTTATGAGCATGGGACACCCACCGGGCAACTCGTCCAGAAGGTCATCGGTGCCGAAGGAGGCACGCTGGCCTCGGCTGATGGTAGTCTCAAGATGACTATTCCGGCAGGAGCCGTTAGCCAAGCCACTACCTTCAGCGTACAACCGGTGACCCCCACGTTGCCCGGTCTGGTCGGCCGCCAATCGTACCGGTTACGGCCAGAAGGGATGAACTTCACCAAGCCCGTCACGATCCAGTTACAATATGGCGAGACGGACCTGGCCAATACCTCCGCACAACTGCTATTCATGGCCTACCAAAGCAACGATGGCATCTGGAGGGCCCTACCCGGCACTGAACTAGACGAAACAGCACGTACCTTGACGGTGACTACCACTCACTTCAGTGATTGGGGCGCCTTTGCCGAGTTCGAACTTGTGCCCGCTAACTATAGTGTCAAGCCGGGTGGCTCCACGCTGCTGGCCTTACAGGGCTACGCGGACTTTGCGGGGTCACTGGCTAACGCAGAGGTACAATTAACCCAACAAGCGGTCTTGGATGACCCTACCAATATCAAGAACTGGCGAGTGATTGGTAGGGGATCTGTTCGGGCCGATGCGTCACAGGTGAAAGCGACCTATTCAGCACCCGTAGATGCTACAGGCGGTAAGGCACTGGTGGCCGTCGATATCTATAACTTTCTGCCTCCTAAATTTCAACCCCGCAAGGGAGCAACGGGTAAGGCCACCGTCTTGACGTCCATCAGCATTGAAGGTAATTCCTTCCAGGCTACCCTAGACGGGGTGACTTATGATTGTGAAGGGACGGCTACTGTAGACGAACGTGGTACGACTATATCGGCTAACATTACCAGCCCAAACGGGACGCTCCGGCCTTTCTGGTATCATATGAGTGAACAAAAACTTAAGGCAGGGACGACATACCCCCTTGCGGGAATGGAAAATGTGCTCTTTACGGAGGGCGCCAGCGGCCAGGGGCAAATAGCTTGGGTTCCTTACTACACCACCTGTGAGGGTGAAATCTTCTTATCACCCGGTGAGGTACACATTGACACCGTGGAGGGAGATGTGGTGAGCGGTACGCTAAACGTTAAGCTGCATCACGTGGACGACAACTGCCATCTTCGAACCCGAACGATCAGCGCCAAATTTAGGCTCCGGCTCGTCGAGGACAGATAAGTATAGCTGTTGTGCGAAGAGCATCCGCCAGTTTCAGAGCTGCTTAGCAAAGCTGGCGGATGCCCTAAAAAAGTTGCACCTTTTCATCCAGCGAATTACCAGACTGACAGGCAATTACAAGGTATCCCCCATCTCAAGCTCAAGTCTCGCTTTTCTGTAAGTTGACCCCGTCCTTTAGCATTTTGGCAATCGCCAATTTCCATTCCCCTATATGCGCGATCGATTTTTTCCCTCGTTTGGAACGGGGCAGAAAGACAACCAGACAACCGGTAGCGTCAGCGCCACGTTGAAAAGGTATGAACACACTGTCTACAGTAAAATCGACGAATAGGCAGAAAGGGTAAGAAACGTTTGATAAAGGGGGAACGATTAACGCGGGAAACCCAGGCGACATCGTCGCACGCGGGACACGTAGGCAGTTTCGTTCGTTGTTTTACGGCCATACTAAAACCAGTTGAGTATAGTTAGTCACTGGAACAGATGTAAATCTACGCATCCGTTTGATTGACCCCACGAAACCACCTAGAAAAAATAGCGCGCAAGTAATACCCGAAACGAACTGGTTTGTCCCTTATGATCAGCTACCGTAGGCAGCAACGTCGAAACAGCAGTTTCGGATCAATGAAGTTGAGCAGGCTAGCGACCGCTTGTCCAGCGTCGGTCAACGTACCCAACGCCTTGTTTTGATGTGCATGCTTCGGCGCGACTCAATCGCATGGAGCATCAAGACGGCGAACGTACGTCTGATGAAACAGAAACTACCCTCAGCGTATGATGCGGGCGCAGGCGGAAAACGCAGGCCTAGTATTTACCCTCGAGGAGTATTTTGATTCTTTTGTTGTTGCCGTAAAACTCATTGTAGTTGATGGCCCTCTTGCCTAATGTGACACCTGAGCAATCAAATATGTGGCTGGCTGGCCCACTGTCAAAGCCATTCTCAAAGGCTAGAAAGTGTTCGTTTTTGTATGAGTAAACCACAACCGTCAACGGTCCGCTTTTCGGTTGTTGGAAGGCAGTCAATTGGTCTTTCTGCCAGGAAACGCTAGTCAATGATTCGTTGGAGAAGCAGGACGTGGCTATTTCTTCGGGACTAACGTCCTGCTTGGAGCTACACATTTGAGCTGTTGACAGCACGTAAATCAGGATGACAGCGATTGGGGAAATTTTTCTCATGATGTCCAGGAATAGAAGGTAAAACAAACAAATGAAATAGCGTCAAACACGACTTGAGCTTGGCCCCTAATCGACTTCAACACACTAGGGTAACCGTTCTCTGATGGATAGAATGGTGATCCAGTTTCCGGCTTTCTTCGCCTCACTGCTTTCATCACGCTGATAACGAAGCCAAACGGGGGTGCTGGGTCTTTGGTACTGCGCAGGCAACTCTGATCGGAACGTCTCATTGTCCACCTTGATAACCCAGCCACCGCAATTAGCACATTGGGAAAAGTCCAGAATAGCCACCAGCGCCGCTTTCTCCTGGGGTTCAACCTCAGTCCGGCAACTCAACGTGGCGAATGACAAGCCAAACAGTAAACGTAAAGGGCGCATGCAGCGGTTTGTTTAGTTCGCAGTCATAGACTCTTTTTTGCTGCCTGGGGTTGGAAGCCCTGCACCGAAACTAGCTAAACGGGTGGGGCCCAAAGAACGCTCATGTACTTAGGCTATGCCCACTGTCTGCCCTGCTTTCTGTGGCTGCCCTATGTCACCCAGGTGCGTAAATGTAAAGCCCTTTGCATATTTCAGTCCGTATCCGAACATCCGATCCATAGACGAGTGACCGAACAACAGTACCCCCGCTAGTAGCCAATAATCGTTGGCTAAGAACAGACCAACCATGCCAACAGCGATGGCGAAGGCCTTATGATGAACCAAGTTGTACAGATAAGCCCCCACTTTGGCACTAATCAAATAACCGATCATACTCACATCAGGGAGCAACAGTAGGGTGGGATACAGCCACCAAACGAATGGTAGTTTGGAAAATAGGAGAACCGAAAGGGCGAATTGAGCGGCTTCTTCAACTTTGACGAGCGTTTTCATAGCTGCGAATAGTATGGTTTGATGACCCGACAAAGGTAGCCGGGTGCTAAAGCTCAACTCGTTAACAAAGGATAAGGAATTCGCCTGAAACGCTGTAACCAGAAATACATACGGAGTGAAGATACCCGCAAGACGTGCTGAACGAGCCCGGCTAATTCCGTGATGTTTCGTTTCGTGTCAGACAGCCAACCCACTCCGGTTCACGCTAACCAGTACGACGGGATGAAGGCAGTCAAGGCGGAAAAGGGCCGCAAAAAAGCCCCAACCGGGCTAGTCGGAGCCTGAATAAATAAGCCTCTATGACTGTGAATTCGTAGCCGCAGCCACTAGTTGCACCTTGCGTTTATGCGTCGACCAGCGGCGCAATCACCTCCGAGTTATTCTCTGTTCCTGTTTCCTTTCACGGCAGTATATTGTTCGTCTAACGCTTTTTAGTATACTTACGCCTCTATATAACACAGATTTTTTACATGAAAACACAATTAACCCTACTTATCTATTGCGTATTGGGGCTGAGTGCTTGCTCAAGTTCGAAGCAGGTTAACATGAAGTCGGCTCCCCCAACAACGCAGCCCTCAAGTGGCATTGTTGGGGTCTGGTCTTTTGTACGGAACGTTGGCGAACCGGCTTCTACCGATAAGAAAACGAAAATCATACTCGACAAGCATTGGATGTTTTCCCAAGCTGATCCCAGCACTAATCTCACGCTCTTTCACCATGGAGGCACCTATCTCTTGGATGGCGATAGCTATGCAGAAACAATAGAGTATGCCAATGCAAGCACGGGTGGATACTTAGGAAGTACATTCAAGTACAAAATCAACGTAAAGGGCGACACCATGGTACTGACGGGCCCCTACAGCGAAGTATGGGCACGGGTAAAGTAATATCGACGACTTGACTCATTCCATTGCCAAGGGTAGTATTCGACTTTACAACAATCCGCACCGCTCTCATCAGATAAGCTTAGTTGGCAACTAGTCAGCGAAAAACACCAATAAGCCAACGCGCAAAAAACGGCTGTCGGCCAGTCAATCAGAATACCATTTGACAGTATCCTGATTGACTGGCCGACAGCCGTTTCGCTTGAACGCCCGAAGCGAGCTTTCAATCTATTTTTTGACGCAGTTGCAGCTTACATCCGAATTGCCGATCTGCGCCTGATTGCCATTGGTGCCGATGATCCGGTAATTGGCCGAGTTCAGGTTGATCGCAAGGGTGTTTTTATCTAGTCGACCATTACCCGAATAATAGTTTGACAGGTACGTGGTGGTGCCGCCCGAGGTGTAGCTACTTGCCGTTTCGAATTGAGGAATGATTACGGCTTCACCAACGAGTTGGATCGGAATTGTGAGCCCCCCGACCCCCTGGGCAGCTGTCAGGCTCAGTTCCAGCGACCGCTCGCCGGTTTCGGTCACGTTGCCGGCGTAGGTTTTGGTTTCAACCTGTTCAGCCGCTTCGGCTAGTCGGGCTGTTTTGTTGACCAATGTGCACTCGTAATTACCTACATAAGCAGACGTGGGGGTAAGGCTGGGTTCTACGTGGCAGCTAGTCAGTGAAAGCGTGATGGCACTACAGGCGATGAAGTAAGCGTACAAGCGCATGGTGGCAATTATTGGCTAAGTTGAAGAAAGCGATAGACCGATATGTGCACTAGGGGATTATGTGTATTACTCAATAAAATCCCTCAGTGAACAATCTAATACTATAGACATTTACACCCAGTAAAAAGTCACCACGATAAGCAATAGTTATTTTCTATAGTAAATATACTTATCCATCTTTCAGACGCCCGTAAACAGCGCTTCAGCAACGGCAAGTAGTGTCAACCCGCTCCCAATTCAGCTACTGGCTGGCCACACGCTCCGAAGTGGGCTGGTCAAAAAAAAGCCCGGCACGTCAACGGCATCGGACTTAACTAATTGACTATCAAAACAATACTACTTCACAAACAGTAGCTCCCGGTATTTGACCAGCGGCCAGTCTTCGTCGTCGATGAGCAGTTCGAGTTTGTCGACTTCATAGCGGATCACATCGAAATAGTCCTTGACTTCGGTGGCATACAGCCGCGCCATTTCCGTGGTGTCAGGTACGTTGTTGGCCCGTTTGCGCGCCTCGATCATCGCTTCCACGTTTTTCTTGATCGTCACGACCCGGCTCGACAACTCCCGGATGATGCCTTTCACCGGCTGCGCTTCGTTGACCATGTCCAGATCGACCAGCGATTTGGCGGTGCTGGTGAGCTGATTCATGTACTTCAGCGCCGTCGATACCACGTGGTTGATGGCCAGGTCGCCCATCACGCGCGATTCGATCTGTACGTTCTTGATGTATTTCTCCAGTTCGATTTCGTAACGGGCTTCCACTTCGGCGTGGTTCATGATGCCCATCCGCTCAAACAGCGCTAAGGATTCGGGTTGGGTGTAGACGTTGAGCGCCTCGGGGGTCGAGCGGATGTTGGAAAGTCCACGCTTTTCGGCTTCGTCGACCCAGTCGTTGGAGTAACCGTTGCCTTCAAACAGAATGCGTTTCGAAGCGCGGTAATACTGCTTCAGCACCTCCACCACGGCCAGTTCTTTCTTGTCGAACTGCTCCAGTTGGGCTTCGAGGTCCTTACGGAATTGCACCAGTTGGTTCGCCACGATGGTATTGAGTACAATCATGGTCGAGGCCGAGTTGGCGCCGCCGCCCACAGCCCGAAACTCGAATTTATTACCCGTAAAGGCAAAGGGTGAGGTGCGGTTGCGGTCGGTATTGTCGCGGATCAGGGCCGGTACGCGGTTCAGACCGAGTTTGTAATAGACGTTGTCGCCTTTGTTGAGCGCGATTTCCGATTTGTTGTCGAGGTCTTCGAGCGCCTTCGTGAGTGTTTCGCCCAAAAAGATCGACATGATGGCCGGCGGGGCTTCGTTGGCCCCCAGCCGGTATTCGTTGCCCGCCGAGGCGATACTGGCCCGGAGCAGATCGGCGTGGTCGTGAACGGCTTTGACCACGTTGACCACAAACGTGATGAACCGCAGTGTTTCTTTGGGCTTGCTGCTGGGCGCCAGCAGGTTGATGCCCGTATCGGTAGCCAGCGCCCAGTTGTTGTGCTTGCCCGAGCCGTTGATGCCCGCAAACGGTTTTTCGTGGAAAAGCACCTTGAAGCTATGTTTCTCGGCCACCTTGTCCATCAGGTCCATCAGCAGGGCGTTGTGGTCGATGGCGAGGTTGACTTCCTCAAAGGTGGGGGCCACTTCAAACTGACCGGGGGCCACTTCGTTGTGCCGGGTACGTACCGGGATACCCAGTTTGAGCGCTTCGAACTCAAAATCGACCATGAAGGCGTTGACGCGCGGCGGAATGGAGCCGAAATAATGATCTTCAAGCTGTTGCCCTCGCGCGGGCTGATGCCCAAACACGGTGCGGCCCGCCATCACCAGATCAGGACGGGCAACGTAAAGGGCTTTATCAACCAGAAAATATTCCTGCTCTACACCCAGCGTCGGGATTACCTTGTCGATGTTGCGGTCGAAGTAGTGGCAGACGGCGGTGGCGGCCTTGTCGAGCGCCGCGAGCGATTTGAGCAGGGGCGTTTTGTAGTCGAGCGCCTCGCCGGTATACGAGATGAACACCGACGGGATACAGAGGGTCTTGCCGCCCGCGCCATTATCCATCAGAAAAGCCGGCGACGACGGGTCCCAGCCGGTGTAGCCGCGGGCCTCGAAGGTGTTGCGCAGCCCGCCGCTCGGAAACGACGAGGCGTCGGGTTCCTGCTGCACAAGCGCCGACCCTTTGAATTTTTCGATGGCTTTGCCGTCGGAGGCCAGGTCGAAAAATGAATCGTGTTTCTCGGCCGTCGAGCCGGTGAGGGGCTGAAACCAGTGCGTGTAGTGGGTGGCGCCTTTGCTGATCGCCCACGACCGCATGGCGTTGGCTACCTCATCGGCGATGTCGCGGTCGATGCGGGCGTTGTTGTCGATGGCTTCGGTGATGCGTTTGTAGGCATCGGCCGAAAGCAACGTCCGCATGGTTTCTTTGTTAAACGTGTAGATGCCGTAGTAATCGGCGATGCGCTCGGCAGGGGGAGCTACCGGAATAGCCTGTCGGTTCTGAGCGGTAGTGAGGGCGGAAAAGCGAAGGTTAGCCATTGGGTACGTTCAAAGTGCAGGAGTCAACGATCCGTGTTTTCTCGGCCCGATTTTGGACTTTAGACGCTGAACGTTGGATTCATCTGTCCCAAACATACAAAAAACAACTACCGCTACGACGGCACTCAGGTACGTTGTAGACCCTTGAATCAAACTTTATAAGTCGGATTATTCGTTACCTTCCCGACAAATCGTTTTCAATCGTATGCAAGCGCAGACACTTAGCAATTTGCAGTTAGAACTGCTACGTACATACGCCCGGCAAGTTTCAGATGAAGATGTTCTGGCGATTCGTAAACTGTTGGCCGATTACTTCGCCCAAAAGGCAATGAACCTGGCTGACGACGTTTGGGATAAAAACAACTGGGCCCAACAGGATACTGCCCGGCTGTCAGCAGAACACAACCGTAAGTCGACATACTAATGCGGGTTGTGGTTGATACGAATGTACTATGGGTGTCCGTTTCCCGGCGTTCTGCGTCACACTGGATCTTTCAAGCCATTTTGAACGGATCACTCACGTTATGCGTCACAACTGAAATTTTGGAGGAGTATGCCGAAATTATGTCTTCGAAGTTAGGGACCGATGCGTCCGAGGCGGTCCTGAGTGTGTTTGATAACCTGCCTAATCTTGAGTTGATTACACGTTATTATCGTTGGCACGCTATTACCAATGATCCAGACGATGATAAGTTTGTTGACTGTGCAGTGGGCAGCTGGCGCCTTTCGCATCGTTACGGAAGACACTCATTTTAATGTACTTAAAAGCCTTCCTTTCCCGAAGGTGGAGACGCGGACCATTGCCCAGTTTGAATCGCTGATCAATCAACAGGCAGGTTTCTAGTTACTAGAACCTGCAACAAAAAACGGCCTGTCATCGCTGACAGGCCGTTTTATTCACAGGTTGTATGCTGATATTAAGCAGGTACTTCGGCAGATTTCACCGTCGTGATGATCCGGGCAGCTACTTTATAAGGATCAGCAGCCGAGTTGGGGCGGCGATCTTCGAGCCAGCCTTTCCAGCCACGCTCTACGGTAGCGATGGGGATACGGATCGACGCACCCCGGTCTGAGATACCGAACGAGAACTGATCGATCGATTGGGTCTCGTGTTTGCCGGTGAGGCGGAGGTGGTTGTCGGCACCGTATACTTCAATGTGTTCTTTCACCACCGGGCGGAACGCTTCGCAGATGGTATCGTATACTTCTTTCGAACCGGCCGTACGCAGCGTTGAGTTCGAGAAGTTGGCGTGCATACCTGAGCCGTTCCAGTCGGCATCGACACCCAGGGGCTTGCAGTGCCAGTTGATCCAGACACCGTATTCTTCACCGATGCGCTCCAGCAGGTAGCGGGCCACCCAGATTTGGTCGCCGGCCTCACGGGCACCTTTGGCAAAAATCTGGAACTCCCACTGACCGGGGGCAACCTCGGCGTTGATACCTTCTACGTTCAGACCAGCTTCGAGGCACACGTCGAGGTGTTCTTCGATGATGTTACGGCCAAACGCGTTTTTAGCACCTACCGAGCAATAGTATGGGCCTTGCGGACCGGGTTCGCCTTCTTCGGGGAAGCCCAGTGGCTTGTTGGTTTCGGTGTTGTAGAGGAAGTACTCCTGCTCGAAACCAAACCAGAAATCGTTGTCGTCGTCTTCGATCGTGGCGCGGCCGTTGGTGGCGTGGGGCGTACCGTCGGCGTTCAATACTTCGCACATCACCAGGAAGCCATTTTTACGCTGCGGGTCAGAGCAGATGAAAACAGGCTTCAGCAGGCAGTCTGATGAGCCACCGGGGGCCTGTTCGGTTGATGAGCCGTCGAACGACCACATGGGGCAATCTTCGAGCTTACCTGAAAAATCACCTTCAATTTTGGTTTTTGAACGCAGGCTTTGGGTGGGCTTATAACCATCGAGCCAGATGTACTCCAACTTGGACTTTGCCATGATTTGTAGAGGTCGTTTAAAGAGATACGTGTTTCGGTGTACTACTGTCGGGCTCAAATATAGGCGGCTTTAACAAAAGAATAATAGGCATTTCAAGCCTTTAACAGGATTTTATACCACCAAATCAGCACAATTAAACTATTTATCCGTTAAATCCTATTTTCACCAATTATGGTTTGGTTAGCATATGAATTTGGATTAAACCAGATCAGGGCAAAAAAGCAAATTTTGGTAACCATACCTGCCATTTTATCACGTACCTACGGCCAGATCGGCAAGATTTATACTCAAATTCACTAAAAACCGAACTACCACCGTCCGTCCAAGTACGTTCGGCTTCGACGCACCTATCAGCTCATTCGTTTTTTAAACTGAAGCGGGTTCTCGCCCGTGACGCGCCGGAAGATTTTATTGAAATACGACAGGCTCTCAAACCCGCTGGCCTCGGCCGCTTCCGTTACGGTATGGTTCGCCAACAGTAATTTCTGCGCCTGATTGACCCGGTACTGGTTCAGCAGCTGCGTGAAGGTGAGGCCCGTCAGGCGTTTGATGTACCGGCAAAACGCTGCCTCGGTCAGGCTCACGAGGCTGGCCACTTCGGGCACGCCAATGCGGCGGCTGTAGTTGGCTTCGACAAACTGATACACGCGCCGGAGCCGCTGCTGTTCGGCCAGGTTATACGTACCCACAATGGGTTTGCCCTGCAACGAACTGACCTCCGGGCTGGTGGCCAGTTGTTGCAGGATGCTCAGCAGGGCCATCATTCGGCCAAAGGGGGGCAGGTCCACCAGTTCTTCCAGTTGCCGCCCAACCGCTTCTTTGGTCGCGCCGCTAAACGACAACCCCGCCCGGGCGCGCTCAAACAGGTCGGCGATGGCGGCGAGCTCAGGGGCCTGCCAGAAGCCATCGCCCCAAAAGCCCGGCGCCAGTTGAATCACCACCTTGCGGTAGTCGGTGGTGACGCCGTAGTCGAAATTCAGATGCGGCAGGTTGGGGCCGATAAACACCAGATCGCTGCCTTCGTAGCGCGAGATATGATCGCCCACATGCCGGGTTCCGCTCGCACCAACGATATAGACCAGTTCGTATTCGGGATGGTAATGCCAGAAAAACACCTCGTTCAGGTGCGGCGTCAGCAGCAGGTGAAACGAACTGTCGGTATCGGGGCGAATCTGTTCGAGGGCAACTTTCATTTTTGCTCAAATCTGGCTCATAAACGAATGGTTAGCCGATTCAGGAGCAAAATAGTGCAAAAACGGGTCAGAGTTGTGCTAACACGTCGCGCTTTTCTAGCCATAGCTTTGTCCTATTCAATCACCAAAAAACAAAACCCCATGCAGCCGACCGAACCAGTTGCTACCATGCAGCCCACCATGATCCCCGACAATGCGCATACCGACATTCCCGGCAACCCATCGACGGCCATCACCAGCCAGATTCCGCTCAACGACCGGTCCAACGGTGTGCCCCTGCGGGTGTTGTCGGAAGCCGATTGGGCGTTCTGGGTCAACAATGGGTACGTGGTGATTAAGCAGGCCGTGCCCCGCGAACAAGCCGAACGACTGGCACAGACAATCTGGGAATTTGAGGAAAAAGACCCCAACGACCCCAGCACCTGGTATGCCCCGCCCCGTGCAGAGATGCGCATGAAAGAACTGATTGGGTCGGGCATGGTCGAGCTCTACAACCATCAGCACGAGTGGGACAACCGGCAGACGCAGCGCCTGTACGATGCGTTCGTCGATGTGTGGGGTACCGAAAAGCTGTGGGTGACCATCGACCGCGCTAACCTGAATTTCCCCGCCGATCCCAACAAACCCTTCAAGGGATTCATCCACTGGGACTACGACCCAGAAACCCGCCCACAAAACGTGCAGGGTGTGCTGGCGCTGGCCGATCAGACCGACGAAAACATGGGCGGCTTCCAGTGCCTGCCCGAACTCTACCGCACCTACGACACCTGGAAGTTAACCCAACCCGCCGACCGCGACCGCTTTAAGCCCGATACGACGGGTTTCGACTTTGTGAAGGTGAAACTAGAAGCGGGCGACCTGCTGATCTTCAACAGTACACTCCCGCACGGCATCCGGCCCAATTACTCGAAAGATAAGGTCCGCATTGCCCAGTACATTTCGATGATGCCCGCTCAGGAAGACAACGAGGCTCTACGGCAGTGGCGCATCCGGTCGTGGCGCGACCGGCAGGCCCCCGAGGGCTACGCCTTCCCCGGCGATCCCCGCAACTGGGAACAGACCCGCTACCAAACAGCCGACCTCTCCGACCTCGGCAAAAAACTCCTCGGCCTGGAACGGTGGGAAGGTTGAGAAT
The DNA here is from genome assembly GCF_041321105.1 of Fibrella musci. NCBI lineage: Bacteria > Pseudomonadati > Bacteroidota > Cytophagia > Cytophagales > Spirosomataceae > Fibrella > Fibrella musci. The sequence goes on from NZ_JBGGWD010000005.1 coordinate 451,648, forward strand.
GCACAATGAATAATGCACGATGTACAATGAACGATGAATGGTGAAATAGTACAGTTGGTTTGTGCGTCAGCCCATTGTACATCGTGCATTATTCATTGTACATTATCCATCGTACATTACACACTATTCATTATTCATTCCCATGCGTCCTCTCCTACTCCTGCTGGCCCTGGCGGTTGCCTGCCAGACCAAACCCAAAACAACTGAAACCACCACGACGAAATCCGATACGGTGGCTGTCGACCTGAACAAGATGCCGGGTCGGGATGCGCCGCGCTCGGCCGCCGACCGGATGGTGCGCGCGCTGTATTTTGAGCATGATAAGGAGGAGAACCCGTTTCTGGAGGCAGACAACCCCACGCTGGCGACCCAGTACTTTACTGCGTCGACGGCCAAACTCGTGCAGGCCAAAGCGGCGACGCTGGGCAAGCAGAAACGTCACACCATCAACCCGCTCTACAACGTACCTGACAAACAGGTGACGAAGATGTGGGTGATGCCGGGTAACGTGGCGGGCGACAAAGCCGTGATTTTTGTCACCTACAACGACGCCACCACCGGTAAGGAACAGGCCATGCGCTGCGAAGCCGAGCTTATCGAGAAGGGCCGGTGGCGCCTTTCCGACATCGTTTATGCCGATGGCAAACGCCTGACGGAGGTGCTGAAGTGAGGTGGGAGTTTACGGTTTGATGTCTAATGTTTAAGGTTGGCTGACGCCCGAGTAAGACGCGTCAGCCAACCTTAAACATTAGACATCAAACCGTAAACTTCAAACCTTTCCCCTTGGACTTTTGTATTTTTGCAGGACAGATGGCCCCGTTGCGGGATAGAATGCGCGTCGATTATGAAAAAAGTGGCCTTTTACACGCTTGGCTGCAAGCTGAATTTCTCGGAAACCTCGACCCTCGCCCGGATGATGGAGCAGCAGGGCTACGAGCGCGTCGAGTTCAATCAGCAGCCCGATATTTTCATTATCAACACCTGCTCGGTGACGGATAATGCCGATAAGAAGTGCCGCAAAATCGTGCGTGAAGCACAGAAGATCAACCCCGATGGGTTTGTGGCCATTCTGGGGTGCTATGCGCAGTTGAAACCCACCGAGATTTCGGAGATTCCGGGGGTGGATGCCGTGCTGGGCGCTGCCGAGAAATTCCGGCTGGCCGAGCTGATGCCCACCTTTACCAAAGCGCCCAGCGGGCAACCGGGCCGGGTACTCAACGCCAACATTGAAGAAGTAGTCGATTACCACGCTGCGTACTCGCTCAACGACCGCACGCGCACCTTCCTGAAGGTGCAGGACGGCTGCGACTATCCCTGCGCCTACTGTACCATCCCATTGGCCCGGGGCAAGAGCCGCTCCGACACGATCGAGAACGTGGTGCGGGCGGCCCACGAGATCGCAGCGCGTGGAGTAAAGGAGATTGTACTGACGGGCGTCAACATCGGTGATTTTGGTCTGGTTAGCGGCGGCGGCCCGATGATGCGACGGAACGAAACCTTTCTGGAGCTGATTCAGGCGCTCGACGAGGTCGACGGCATTGAACGGTTCCGGATTTCGAGCATCGAACCCAACCTGCTGACCGACGAGATCATTGCTTTCGTGGCCGGGTCGAAACGGTTCGTGCCGCATTTCCACATTCCATTGCAATCGGGTAGCAATCAGGTGCTGGGCCTGATGCGCCGTCGGTACAAACGCGACCTCTATGCCGATCGGGTAGCGACCATCAAAGCCCTGATGCCCCACGCCTGCATCGGTGTCGACGTGATTGTTGGGCACCCCGGCGAAACTAACGAGCTATTTCTGGAAACGTACGAGTTCCTCAACGAACTGCCGGTGTCGTATTTCCACGTATTTACCTATTCGGAACGCCCCAACACTACGGCCCTGACAATCAAACCTGTAGTACCGGGCCACGTCCGCGCCGAACGCAGCAAGATGCTCCACATCCTGTCGGACAAAAAACGGCGGGCATTCTACGAGTCACAGGTAGGGCGAGCCGCCACCGTTTTGTTTGAAGACGACGTCGACGAAGCAACGGGCCGGATGCAGGGTTTCACGGAAAATTACGTCCGCGTGGTCGCCAACTACGACCCGCTTCGGATCAATGAGCTGGTGCCGGTGCACCTCACCGCCATCAACGCCGACGGCCTGGTCGAAGTGGAAGACGCCAATGTACTGGTGACGCATTAGGGTCGCGCGGCAGCAAACAACCCACTTGTTACCAATCAGCTGATGCGCTAGAACGCAGGCAGCGCGGTGGGGTGCTCGGCTCCCCGCTTAAGTTTGGTTGTTACCTGCTCAGCATCATACAGCGTCAGCAGCGGGACACGAGGCGCAAAGGCAATCGAGCGGGTGACGCTGTTCTGAAGTAGCACATCGAAAAAACCTTTGTGGTGCGGAACCAGAACCAGCAGGTCGGTGCGGTGCTCGTCCAGATACAGGTCGATTCCGTGCAGCACATCGTCATCGTAGATATAGTACGGATTGGCCTGTACGCTATTGAGTGCCTGTTCGACCACGTCGCGCGTCAATGACGAAATCGAATCGCCGGGCGTTCCTTTTTCAATGGTCAGGAGAGTCAGATTCGCCCCTTTACGACCTGCTAGTTGGTTCAAAAATGTAAGCGATTCGGTGTCGTTGACAGACCGGTAATCGGTTGCCAGCACAACCTCCTGCAACGGCGTAATGGGTGCTTGCTTAGGCACCACGAGTACATTTGTTTTGGCAGTACGTACCAACCCCGTCGCCACGCTGCCAAATAATTCGGCAAAGCCCGTACCCGACGCGCCCACGACGATCAGGTCAAAAAATTCATCAGAGATCAATTCGTCGACTACGCCAACCGGCCCACCCAGCGCCACCATCGTGCGGTAGGTGTGGTAGTTCGGAACGGGTTGCTGCGTCAATTTTTCTTTCAGTTGCTCCAATGCTGTTTCGGCAATTTTGCGGTCCTCGGCCAGCAGCATGGCCCCCGCATGGCTTTCTTCGAGACGGATTGGGTACGTGTGCAACAGACAAAAATCCGTTGCGGTGTCGGCAAACAGCGTCTGAGCAAACGCTATAGCGTGCTCGGATGCGGCGGAGAAGTCGGTCAGTAGCAAGAGCTTATACATGATGGATTGATTTAGAGAGCGTAATCCAAATTGGACAGGTCATCGATCAGCCGGGGTTCGTCGCTGTGGCTATCGTCGTAGAGCACCATCAGCGGCACGGATGGCCTGTAGGCCAAAGCGCGCGTTACGCTGTTGTTGGCCAGCACGTCGGACCAGCTTTTGTGTTTGGGAATGGTCACCAGCAGATCCACCGGGTGGTCGTTCAGGTACGTGTCGATGCCCTCCCGGGCGTCTGACGCCTGCACCTGCGTCACGCCCGGTTCGATGGGCGCCAGAAACTGCCGGATGCGGGCTTCCTGATCGGCGTAGACAATCTTTTTATCGGGCGTTTTTACCGTCAGCAGCGTCAGGTTTGCCCCTTTCAGGGTAACCAGTTCTTTGAGCGGGCTGAGCAGCTTGCAGTTTTTCAGGCTGGCAAAATCGGCCGCCAGCACCACCTGCCAGACGGGCCGGATGGGTACGTCGACGGGCACCACCAGCACGTTTGCTTTGAGTTGCCGGATCAGGGCGGTGGCGCTATTGCCAAACAAGGCGTTGGTGCCGTCTTTTTTCGCGCCAATAACCACCCAGTCATAGGTTTCATTGTCAACGGCCTGCGTGGCCACCTCGAGCAACGTACCCGGATGCGCCGAACTGCGGAAGGTGTGCCAGTCGGTGGGGGCTTCGTGGCGCAATTGCGCCACCACTTCGTGCAGTTGGTCGGCAAACGCGGTGTGGGCGGCCTGCGTTACGTAGTTACGGCTATAAAACGCATCGGCTTCAACCGGGTACACGCACATGAGGTGAAAGTCGGCAACTGTATCGCCAAACAACGAGCGCACAAACTGAAGGGCATGGCGCGAGGCGTCAGAAAAGTCGGTGAGCAACAGAATCTTTTTCATAACTCAAGGGGCTTACAGGCAGGAAAGTGCCCCTGCTCTGGCAAAGTTGGCAAGCCCTATCGATGCCGCCCATGAGCACACTCAAACCCTAACCTGATAGAATTCAACCACTTACCTGAACGGTATCAGGCGGGCAGCGCGGCGAACCAACCACCTTTGCCAGCAACGAATCTGCCCTACTTATGCGCCGCTCCTTCGCTGTTTTCCTGCTATTTCTGACCGTACATCTGGCCACTGCCCAAACACCCGGCGACTGGGTACGTCTGCGCCAGTATGCCCATTCGATTGGTGTCGATAGCCTCTGCGCCCAACCCGACGCTGCCTGCCTGACGCGCTATTTTACCCAGCTTGTGTATGGTCGAACACCCCGGCGCATGGGCTATCAGGGGGTGCCTGAACAACTCGATACCGCCCGGCTTCATCGGCTGACTACCCTCTTTCTGGCGGGTGCCGACTGGTGTCCGCTTCTTGACTCGATGGAATCGCACGACCGCCGGTACCGACAACTGACGGCCTATTGCCTGCGCTGTCTCATCGACGATTATATGGGTGATTCGCTGACAATTGGGCAGGTGCACGAAACGCTCAATACGTACCGCTGGCTCAACCGGTTTTCGGCCCCGCAACGTGTAGTTGTCAATATTCCGTCGGCTACGTTGCGGCTGATCGATCGGGCGGGCAACACGCAGTTTAGCAGCCGGGTGGTTGTGGGCAAGCCCAGTACGCCGACGCCCGTTTTTGCGGCCTATATCCCCGGCCTGGTGATGTATCCTTACTGGACCATTCCCCGCTCGATTCTGAAAGAATACCTGCCCAAGATTCGAAAAAACCCGTCGGCAGCGCTGAATCAGTTCGGGCTTCAGGTGCTGGATGCCAAAGGTCAACTGGTGGATCCCGGCCGGGTCGACTGGACAGTGCCGGTTAGTGCGTTTCCGTATCGGCTGCGTCAGTCGACGGGCTGCGACAACGCACTGGGCCTGCTAAAATTCACCATCAACAGCCCGTATGACGTGTACCTGCACGACACTAATGTGCGGCGGGCCTTCGCCCTGGAAAACCGATTCCTGAGCCACGGTTGTATCCGCGTAGAGCGCCCCGCCGACCTCGCCAACCGTCTGTTGGGCTATACGCAGTTTGGTGCCGATTACCTCACCCGCTGCCCGGTCAATGCCAGCCCGAAACCAATAGCCCTGCCCCGGCCTGTGCCTGTGATTACCACCTACAATGTCGTCGACGTGGATGACGACGGGGCCATTCGGGTGTATCCCGATCGCTATGGCTGGTGGCGGTTGCTGTTGTAAGCGGGCGGCGGGGCCGATCAGAACTGCACGACAAACTCGGCGCCACCGTTGCTGCTGTAGCTGAGTTGTCCTTTAAGCTGCTGAGTCAGCGCCTTAACCAGCCGCATGCCAAGCGACGTACCTGGCTGGTCGACTACCTCATCGGGAACGCCCGGCCCGTTGTCGCGCACGATCAGGCGATTACGCCCGTCGGCCGACTGGTCCAGGATCAGTTGAATGGCACCGTTATCCATCGTCCGGAACGCATGCTTAAACGAGTTGGTAATCAGCTCATTCACGATTAATCCCAGCGGTACGGCTGTATCGAGCGGCACCCGCAGGGCGGCATAATCCTCCACCTGAATCGCCACGTTGGGGGTTAGTTCGGCATGGTGGCGGGCGATGATTTCAATGAGTTCTTCCAGGTACGCCCGCAAATCAACCCGGCTCACACTCTCGTTGCAGTACAGTTTTTCGTGCAGGATCGCGATGGATTCGAGGCGTTTTTCGCTCGTCCGCAGGGCCTCCAGCGCCCGTTCATCCGTGATCGAAGAGGTCTGGAGCCGCAGAATGGACGCAATGACCTGCAGGTGATTACGCATGCGGTGGTGGCTTTCCCGAATCAGCATTTTCAATTCTTCCGACTCGGCCGTAGACCGGCGGTCGACTTCCGCCAGGTACGTGTTCTGATCGAAGAACAGGAAAAACAGCGACACCAGCGCGCCGAAAAAAAAGGAGCAAACCACCAGATAACCGATCGACGCAAACGGCGCGAACTCGATCCACTGGGCGTAGAAATACATCGACACGGTGATGCAGACCGTGATGAGGTAGCTAATTAGAAGCTGTTTCCAGAGGGTCCAGTGTTCCTGCTGCCGCCCCCAGAACGACGGGGAACACATCGGTACCAACACACCTAGCACGCCCACCCAGAAAAAAACAGGAACCCCAAACCCCAGCAACACCCACGTTTTGTAGGGGTGCTCAAAGGAGCTTAACCCAAACGGCTGAAACGTCAGGTTAACCAGCGAAACCAGAATACCAGCCAGCAGCGCTTTGCGAAAGGCTTTGCTGACATCAAACGGTTGTGGATACGGTGCCTTTAGCTTTCGTAGCAGAGTTTGAGGGCGAATCATTTTTTACGAAATGAAACAACCTGTGAATATAGGTAACTTCTAGTTTATATCAATCGCACATTGATACTTCCCTGTAGCTCATCGCCCGGATTCAGCACCGTTAGTCCCTCGCCGTTGTTGAAGGCATTAACATTGGCCGTTTGGGGCTCGATGGCGATGCTATCCCGGCGTAGCGGCGTGTAGACCACAATGTAGGGCAACGAGTCGCTTTGCGTTAGTTCAAGGGCAACATCTTCTTCGGGCCAACGCAGGGTGGTAACGGCCTCTTTTTTGCCATTTTCTTCGCTGAACTGCGCTTCAAAGGGTGTATCGAGCTGGACATCCTGCATGGCGAACATACCCAGCCGGTCGGCCGGAACGGGCCGCTTCCCGGTCGGAATCATGTGCTGGTCGAGGTCGACAATAGCCCGCACAGGCAGCGTCAGTTCCATCTCATCGACGGGGGCGTTGTTGAGCGTGAAATACGGGTGCCAGCCGAAAGCCGCCGGGCAGCGGGTCGAGCCGGTATTGCTGGCTTTGAACGTAACGCCCAGCCCCTGCGCCGACAGCGAGTAGGTCACCACGAGCGAGAACGGGAATGGGTAGCCAGGTACGTCGCCCGTGTAGTTGAACTGAATTGTCAGCGAGGCATGGTGCAGGTTGGCTTCCTGATGAATTACCCGAAACGGTTTCTGATGCACAAACCCGTGCAAGGCGTTGTCGCGCATGACCTCGTTTAGGGGCAGTACGTAGTCGATGCCTTCAAACTGATAGATGCCATGCCGAACCCGGCTCGCAAAAGGGAACATCAGCGCACTGGCGTAGGTCTCGTCGGCCAGCAGCGCCTGTGCCGACGCCGGGCTATCCACCACTTTGTAGCGCGTATCGCCTTTCCGCAGCACCAGTTGGCGCAGAATACCGCCGAAACCGGGTAGCACCGCTGCCCATTCGCCGGTGTCGGGGTTACTTAAAATGTAGTCTGTGAGGGTCTCGGTGCCTTCAATTGGCCCGATCTGGCGTGTCTCAATCGTGAACATGGAAGCGAAAGTAAGTTGCGATAGTCAGTTTGGTGTGATCGTATAGAGGCTGGCACGTTGTTTTTTTGGTAGGGTACGAGCAGCCATCTGCCCGGTACCGCTACACGATCATCACCGCCACTTTCCTACCTAACTAATAATACACCGCCGTGTTCTGCGCTTCGAGTTGATCGATCACTTTTGCATAGGGACCAATTTTGGCATCGTCGCGCGTGACGGGGTTACTGCGCAGGTACAGATGCTTCAGGCCAGAGAGCTGCGTAACACTGGCAGGCAACACCTGAATGTTATTGCCGCTGAGGTCGATCGTCTCCAGCGTTTTCAGGGTTGTCAGTTCGGCGGGGAAGGCGCTGAGGCGGCTGTAGCTTAGGTCAAGCAGGCGAATGGCCTTAAACCGGTTGAACGTGGTGGGCAGAGTAGCCAGCGGGTTATGGTGCACGTAAAGGGTGTCGAGGTAGCGCAGTTTGGCCAGTTGCGGGGGTAGGCTCGTCAGTTTGTTGTGCGCTACGGCCAGTTGTTCCAGCCGGCGCATTTTTCCGATCTGCTTCGGCAACCCGGTGAGTTCGTTATAATACAAATCTAATACCCGCACGTGTTTCAGTTTCCTGATCTGCTTCGGCAAGCTCGTCAGCCCGGCGTTGTAGAGGTTCAGGTCGTAGAGGTGTTTTAGCTTCTTAATCGCCTTTATATTCAGCTCGCTCAGCTTGTTGTTGCCCATCCAGAGGCTTTCCAGGTTTCGGGCGTTGCGCACACTCGTTGGAATGCGGGTCAGTTTATTTCCCTGAAGCGTGAGGGCCAGCAGGTGTTTGTTGGGCGTAATGAACACGCTGTCGTTGCTAATCTGGTTGAACAACACACTGAGCCGCCGCAGTTGGGGCAGATCAGCCGTGAGGCGGGCGGGCAGTTGCGTCAGGCGGTTTTTCGACAGATCCAGCTCCTCCAGATTCGGGAAGCGATAGACCACGTTGGGCACGTCCTTCAGGTCCAGATGATTGAAATAAAGGTACTTGACGGTGTCGGGCCGGGTAGTAGCAGCAGCAGCTTCTAAAGTGTTGATTATACTGTCGCCGGTGAGCACGGTCCGTTTCTCACGCGGTCGCCCGAAATTGGTGAAATACCCATTGCTATAGGGTGCAGCCATCGGTTTGGCAAATCGATCAGCTTGGTAGAAGACAGCCAGGCGGCGTAGCAGATCGTCAAGGGCTTTCCGATTTGGCTCGCCCATCGGCTTGACGATAATCCAGTCGGCCCGGCCACTGGCTGCAAACAGCTCCGTGACTTCATAAAAAAATCCGTCGGCGGGCAGATCACCCTGGCTCTCGACGGATGTCTTCTTTTCCTGACTAAGTTCCATCAGCGCATTGGTATGCTCTTTTCGCTTCGCGGCCGGTAACGCGTCCAGTTTCGTTTCGATCGGCGCGTAGGTGCGGAGCAACTCGACGGGGCTAATGTTGTGCGCGGCGGAATCGGCCCACAGCAGTACCCGCGTAGGTGGCGCCGGGGCAGCGCCGACGGTGATGGTTTGTTGAGCAAACGTAAGCTGACTACCAGCCAGCAGCAGGGCGACAAGGAGGGCACGTACCATACCTAAGCGTTTAGTTTATTAGGCGATGCACGAGGTGCCCATTTTCCACAAAAAAGGTAGCTACCGTTTTTTACAGGCCCGAGAAATAATCGTACCCCTGCTCGGCCCAAAAGTCGCGGGGCGGCCCGTCGGCGAAGAAGATATGGCCGATGCATTTGAGGTTTTTGATACCGTACTTAATCGGGATCAGCAGTCGTAGCGGTGCACCGTGTTTGGCCGAAATGGGCTCGCCGTTCAGTTCGTAGGCCAGCAAGGTTTGCGGGTGCAGGGCACTGGCCATGTCGATACCCACGTAATAGCCCCGATTGGGCGTTTCCAGTCCGACATAGTTGTATCGACTGGCCGGATCGACCTTGCTGACGGGCTGCCCCGTACGGGCACCAGCACCGTAACGATCCAGAAAATCGACTAGCCGCACGCCTCCCCAATGCTGTACCTGGCTCCAGCCTTCCACACATTTAAACTCAATCACCTGTTCGTGTTTCGGCAACGCGCGGATGTCATCCATCGTCAGCAACTGGCTGTCGGTGGGGCTTCGTTCCAGCCGGAGTTGCCAGTCGGTCGCGGGTGTGGCCGGGCTCAGTCCAATACCGCCGTTGACCCGCGCGGGGTTAGCGGCCATCGACTCGGGGAACGTAGGGGCCAGCCGCTCGGGACCGATCAGCCCTTCAAAGACTTTCGCATTGACCTTGTGGGTCTCCAGCAACGGTTGCGGTGCGCCGCCGCGTGTGGGCTGGGTACGTACCCAACGCCACACACCCACTGGCACCAGCGACGCCAAACCAAGCCCGATGAAGGCTTTGATCGTGCGTCGGCGGGCCTGCTGTTCAACCGTTTGCTCATCGGCGGGCGGATTCGGAACGGGTTGGTCGACGTTCATAGGGGCTAATCGGTTGACGGTTGTAGGGGCGATGAATCGGTACGCGGTGACAACCCGGCCGAGGGGCCGGATGGCGGGCTCTCAGGTACGTTGGTTAGCTCGAAACCCGCCACCATAGCCCGGAAATTGTTCCAACCAGCGCGGATTACCTGCGCAATATGAACCACAAAAAACAGCAGGTAACCCATCGTCAGGGCGAAGTGAATGAGGCGAGCCGTTTTGTAGCCGCCGCACAGCCACGTCAGCCACGAAAACTGAATAGGTTTGTAGATGGCCAGCCCGGTCAGCAGCGAGCCGACGCCCATCAACACTACGCCCGTGTAGGCAATTTGCTGTGCCCCGTTGAACTTCTGCTGCGGCGGCAGCGGGCCTTTGCGCAGCCTCAGGTCGTGCAGCGTGACCCGGATGGCATCGCGGAACGAATGGCGGTTGGGGACCAGTTGCCGCCATTCGCCCGAAATTGCCGTGTAGAGCACATAGGCCACGCCGTTGATGGCAAAGACCCACATCAGCGCAAAATGCCAGGCCATGCCTTCGGCCAACCGGCGTTTCTGGTGCAACGCGTTGAACACCCAGTCCGGAAAAAACGAAATGAGCGTGTAACCACCGATCTGAATCTTGTAGGGATGGTAGGCCCAATAGATGAGCAGCCCGCTCCAGATCATGGCAAACAACACGGGGAAGTTTACCCAGTGAAACCACCGGATCGCCAGTGGGTGTTTTTCAACGATTTGTTTCATGGCAAGGGAGGCTGCTCTGATCTAGCGGTAAGGTACGTTGTTCTACTCTTTTTTACCACTCCCCTGCTCGGCTGGCGGCACGGCGGGCTTGTCGGCCACTGCTTTTTTGGCTTTGGCAAAATCGCCCGCCTTCACGATCACCAGCTTGTTGTAGTCGATGTATTTTTTGACGGCTGCGTTTACTTGCTCGGGAGTAAGGGCCGCAATGCGCTTTTCGAGTTCAGCATCGTAAGCGAAACTACGCCCTTCGGGTTTGGTCAGGTACTGCGCCCAGGTGTCGGCCAGCAGGCCATCCTGCGACCGTTCCACCTGCTTGTTCTGCAACACCGCCGCTTTGGCCGCTTTCAGTTCGTCGGCCGTTACGCCGTCGCGCACCAGTTTCTCGATTTCTTCTTTATAGGCCGCTTCGAGGCGATCCGAGTTTTCGGGGTTGTAGATGGCATAGGAACCGAACGTACCCACGGGGTCATTGTCGTCGGCATACAGATACGACCCCACGCCGTAGCTTACGCCCTCCTTCTGCCGGATGCGGGTAGCGAGCCGGGAATTCAGGAAGCCGTCGCCCAGAATATAGTTAGCCATGTACAGCGCCGCGTAGTCGGGGTGGTCGTCGCGCATCGGAAACTTCATTCCCGCCGAGAGCGAGGCGTTGGCCTTATCGTCGGTCTGTATGGCCTCGGTACCAGTTTTCACATCGGTAAAGAGCTGGTAAGGCACGCGGGTGTAGGCTTTGGGGGCCTTCCAGCTGCCCAGCCCTTTGATGGTCTTCATCACCGCGGCTTCATCAAACGCACCCACCACCGACACCACCGCCTGCTGACCGCCGTAGAAATTTTTATAGAACGCTTTCACTTCGTCGAGCGTCAGCTTCTTGATGTTGTCGATTTCTTCGTCGAATGTCTCTACGTAGAACGGGTGGCCTTTGGGGTACGGGCTCAGCCGCCGCCGGATCTGGTTCTGAGCAATCGACTGCGGTTCCTGCTTCTGCGACTCGACCTCTGCCAGACTTTCTTCTTTCAACTTCTTGAATTCGGCTTCGGGGAAGGTCGGGTTACGCAAGTAATCCGTAACGATCGCCAGCACGGCGGGCAGGTTCTCTTTCTGGGTTTCGATGCTCACTATCGCACTTTGGCCGTAGCCGTAGACATACACCTCGGCTTTGAGCTTTTCCATTTGGTCGCGGATTTGCTGGAAGCTGCGCGTTTTGGTGCCCCGTTCCAGCATCGACGCGGCAAAGCTGGCCGCCTTGCTCTGGTTCATCAGGCTTTGTGCGTCGCCCATCCGCAGCCGGATTCGCATATTCACCGAGTTGCCCCGCGTGCTTTTTTGTAACAGCCCGTATTTCAACCCGTTGGCTTCTTTTCCCCGTTTGGTACGGGTGTCGATGTTGGCGGGCGATGGGTCGAAGGCTTCACCGGCGGCCACCATCGCCTCGCCTTTGTAGCCGTTCACCAGCGCCATCACGTCGGGCGTGGCGGGGATCTCGGCGCGGTCGGGTTTCGGGTCGGGGATGAACGTACCCACGGTGCGGTTGCTGGGTTTCAGGTAGGCCTGCGCCACGCGCTGCACGTCGGCGGGCGTCACCTTCCGCAAGGCATCGCGGTAGAGGAAAATGAGCCGCCAATCGCCCGCCGCCATGTATTCGCTGAGGTTCATCCCCACCCGGTCGACCTGCTTGAATAGCATGTCGATGCGGCTGAGCAGTTTGGTTTTGGCGCGCTCTACTTCGTCGGCCGTGGCGGCTCTTCTGGCCATCTCGTCCAACGTACCCAGCATGACGGTGCGGGCCGAGTCGAGCGATTGTTCCTTGCGCAGTTCGGCATAGAAATAGGCGAAACCGGGGTCATAGAGGGCGGGCGTCCATCCCCACTGGGAGGCGGCTTTTTTATCCTCGATCAGCGCTTTATACAGCCGACCCGACGGCTCGTTGGTCAGTACGTCCATGAGCACGTCCATCGGGGCATAGTCGGGGTGGGCACCGGCGGGCGTGTGGTAGGCGACGGCAATGCCCTGCGTATCGCCCACGCGGCGCAGGGTCACGGCGCGTTCGCCATCCTGTACGGGTTCGACGGTGTAGGTTTTCGACAGCACCCGGTCTGGCTTCGGAATGGAGCCGTAGAGCTCACTGATCATCGCCAGCGTTTTGGCTTCGTCGAATTTACCCGCCACGAGCAGAATGGCGTTGTCGGGCTGGTAAAAGCGCTTGTAGAACGCCTTGAGGTTTTCGATGGGTACGCGTTCGATGTCTTCCCGCGAGCCGATGGTCGATTTGCCGTAGTTATGCCACAGATAGGCCGACGACAGCACGCGGTCCATGAGCACCGATTGCGGCGAGTTTTCGCCCATCTCGAACTCGTTGCGCACCACCGAAAACTCGGTATCGAGGTCTTTTTTGTCGATGAAGCTGTTCACCATCCGGTCGGCTTCGAGGTCAAGTGCCCAGCGCAGGTTCTCGTCGGTAGCCGAAAACGTTTCGAAGTAATTGGTGCGGTCGAACCAGGTCGTGCCGTTGGGCCACGAGCCATGTTCGGTCAGTTCCTGAGGAATATTCTTGTGGCGCGTGGACCCTTTAAATACCATGTGTTCGAGCAGGTGGGCCATGCCGCTTTCGCCGTAGCCCTCGTGCCGCGAGCCTACCATGTAGGTAATATTAACCGTCACGGTTGGCTTGGAGACGTCGGGGAAAAGCAGCACCCGCAGACCGTTTTTAAGCTGGTATTCGGTGATCCCTTCCACCGACGTTACGCGGGTCATGCCTTCGGGCAAGGCCGGGGGAGCTGTTTGGGCGATGGACTCGGTGAATGATCCCGACAGGCAACCGGCTATGAGGGAGGCCGCCAGCAGACTGCGGAACAGGTAGGGTTTGGTTTTCATAAAACAGATCGAGTTTAATGGATTGGATGCACACACCCGTCCTCTTCCACAAGGTCCGGAAAAGAGCTGATTGGTTGCCGCGCCATTCGACCGTCTAACCTATGTTTAGGCTTTTTTAACGGTCTGCTACCCAACGTACCCAGGCACTACGCCGCCTGGTACGCCGTATCGAAAGTGATTGTACCTTGCAATCCCCGAACCACCGTTTCCTGCCCCCGCCATGCCGCCCCTGCTGTTACTAACCTTTGCTATTCTGGCGATTATCCTGCTGAGTTCCTGGTATAAGCTTAACACCTTCGTGGTCTTGCTGGGCCTGGCCATACTGGTGGGCCTGCTGGCGGGTATCCCCGGCGAAACCGTCCTTACCCACATCCGCACGGGCTTCGGGCATACGCTCGAAAAAGTCGGGCTGCTGATTGTGCTGGGCACCATGCTCGGCAGCCTGCTCGACCGCACTCATGCCACCACCGATCTGGCCAATTTCATCCTGCGCACGGTGGGCGAATCGGCCGGGCGCGCCGACCGCACGCCGCTGGCCGTCACGTTGATCGGCTTTCTGATCGGCCTGCCCATCTTCTGCGATTCGGGCTTTATCGTGCTCAGCGGGCTGGTGCTGACGCTGGCGCAGCGGCTGGGTCGGTATCACCTACGGCTGATGCTCAATCTGGCCGGATCGCTCTACGCCGTGCACTGCCTGGTGCCGCCTCACCCCGGCATGACCGCCGCCGTGGGCATTCTCAACGCCGACCTCGGACAGGATAACCTGGGGCAAATGATGCTTCTGGGTACGTTGCTGGCCGTGCCGGGTACGTTGGTTAGTTATCTGTGGGCCAGGTACGTCGATCGGGGCGATGTCAAGCCGCTCGCCCCGATCGACGTACCCATTCAGGCGGCCAATCCAGTCCCGCCTCAATCGTCCACGTCGGTACCCGTAGGGGCGTTTTGCGCGGTGCTGGTGCCGATCGCGCTGATTGCCGCCAAACCGTTGTTCCTGCTCGCACCCGACCGGTTCCCGCCCCTGCTGCTGACCGTCATCCGGTTTGTGGGTGACCCGGTGATGGCGCTGGCGATCGGGATGCTGATTGCCCTGACGCTCTTCCGCCGCATCGACAAAGAAACGGTCAATGCCGTGCTCGACGACGCCATCCACAAGGCCGGGCCGGTGCTGGCGATTGTGGCGGGGGGCGGGGCCTTCGGCGAAATCATCAAACACATCGGCCTTGAATCGACCATTACTGACTGGGCCACCTCGACGGGTGGCACGGCGGGCCATATTCCGCTCTGGTTACCGTTTCTGCTGACGGTGGTGTTCAAAACAGCGCAGGGTTCATCGACCGTCGCCATTATGTCGGTGAGTGCCATTGTGTTGCCCCTACTGCCCGCGCTGGGTGTTCAGACCGACTTCGACCGGTTGCTGGTGCTGGGCGCGATGGGGGCGGGTTCAATGAGCGTTTCGCACGCCAACGACGCTTATTTCTGGGTGGTGTCGCGCTTCGGCCAGATCGACACGCCCACGATGGTCCGCTCCTACAGCCTGATGACCCTGCTGATGGGCCTCGCCACCTTTGGGGCGTTGTGGCTGGTGAGCCTGTTTACCGCAGGCCTGTAACCCCGCCAAACAGACCGGCCTGGCCCACCCACTGATCCTGCGCATCAGGCGGCACCCACCCGCTGTCTGTTCGCAACTTTCTGTTCAACTACAATTCTTTTAACCTGTTCTTAGCTTCTTCGTTGTCAGGATTTAATTGTAGCGTTTTTCTGTAAAATGTCAGCGCGTCCTCTTTTCGGTTCAACGCTAAATAGATGTTAGCCATTGATAAAGTAATGAGGTCGCGGTCCGGGAATTCCCGTACGTTATTTTCGGCAACCAGTCGTGCATCTTCATAACGCTTCAGGCTCAATAACTTTTCGCCAAGGTAATATAGCTGCAACCAGTCTACGGAATAACGTGCTGTATCCGTCTTCATGAGCGCATAAGCTGCTACCGCTTTTTCTGTAGTGGCGGTTGCGATAATAGCCTCCATTCGTTTATGGACAGGCTCTTTCAAGACAACCGGCTTATTATATAAAATACGCATTAGATTTTTTGTAATGCCGAAGAAATCAGTTGGCGCACTATTGCACAAAATAACGACCATATCATTGGTTTCAGGCATCCGAATCATAAAGGAGATAAAGCCTTCTGTAGATCCTAAATGGTAATTGGCCGTAACGCTGTCTGTGGGTGTGTATCTGAAATTTTGATTAAACCAACCGTAGCCATATCGAGCGGGTCTGACGCCTGGGGTCAGCATGGCCTTTGTCAAGTCTTTGTTGAGTAACGTATTGTTGGCAATAGCCATATGAAACCTAAACAGATCATCAACGGTGGTATAAATATCACCTGTTCCCATGGTATTTGACTGGTCTCTAAAATCGGCGCTTACGTAGTTGCCGAACCCGTAATCATAGCCTGACGCCCGTTTAGGGACTATTTGTGTATGTAGGTACGAGCCTGAATTTTGCATATGTATTTTACTAAAAATCTCATCATGCATTGCCTGCGCGTAGGTCTTTCCCGTTACTTTCTCGATGATGTATCCTAATGTAAAATACCCCCAACTACTGTACATGTATCGTGTTCCGGGCGTAAATGCCAGTGCAGAGTCGCAGTATATTTTTACATAATCACCTCGGGTAAAACCTTGGCGACTAATCCTGGGAAAGAAGTCTTTAATAATATCATAGTTGGGAATCCCTGACGTGTGGTTGAGCAATTGCCTGATCGTCACTTTTGCGGCTGGTTTGTTTTTAAACTCGGGCAAATAGTCATCAAGCGTTTTGTCCAGGTATACCAATTTCTTTTGGACCAGTATTAGCAGCAATGTCGCGGTAAGTGATTTTGAAATGGACCCAATCATAAATTTTGTATCAACCGAATTAGGAATGTTCCATTCTCTGTTTGCTAATCCATATGCCTCTTTGTAAATAACCTTTCCGTTTTCTGCGACCAAAACAGTACCGTCAAACATAGTATACTTATGATAAGTTTTCATCAGGTTTGACAACCTATCGACCTTATTTTGCGCCAGTAAGTCGTGCCCGAACAGTACCGAGCAGAGCAACAAAATCATTCTCATAATGGGCATAACTTTCTCATTATAAAGGTATATACACAATGCGATTTTCAGCGGTTACTGACCTTATACTCTACCAGATTTTACTGGCTGGGTACGTTCTTATAACGTCGAGCAAATTGCCTTACGGTTATCTCCTGAACTATCCGCTAACGATCAGGCAGTTTTACAGCCTAAGTTAGTGTAAATTAGGATCTCTAAGCGCCTCAACTAATTGATTGCTAATCCATTAGTAATCTTCGCTCTGCTGGGTACGTTCACTATGGTCACCTTACCCGCGAATGCGTTTGGTTAACCGGTACCAGGGTGATTCTCCTACTACTGCTGAGTGTTTAACCGACAGAAGTCATCACCATATGTAGCTTATTTAGCTACACTACTGGCCCTTCGTGAATTTAAAAAAACTGGTTAAACATTACTACCTCACTATGAGCAGTTCACCATATAACTGGCTGATTGCTTGTCACTAAACAAACCACTCGCCAGTCGATACATCAGGGTGAGTACTTAACCATAATCTAGTACATATATTTAGTAGTATATTTAACTGCATTACTACTTCCTCTTTTTCAAATCTGGTTCTGTGAATCGTTTTTTCCTGCCTGTTACCAACCAGCCAGATACCATCAAAAAGGCTATGCTGGTGCTTGAACTCGGCCAAGATCCCAGTGGGTTTAGGGTTGTTCAGGCTACGGTATCGGGTCAGGCAGTAAGCAGCGACTTGCTAGGGGCCCGGCTAGACCAGTTACCCCTGCCATTCAGCGCCCCCGCCCTGCTTGACCAGCTTCAGGCGGCTGTCGTTCATAACCTACCGGGCCAGTTTACGTTTGCCCATCCCGACGTAACCCACACCTATCATTGTGAGGTCATGCCGGTGGACGATCGGCGGCTGGTACTTTCGCTGGAACGACAAGAATCCGTCCCCAACGGGCCGCTGGCGTTGGCCGATATCGTGGAAACGATGCCAGCCGGGCTCATCGTCTTTCGGGCCATTCGGGATGAAAAGCAGACGATTATTGATTTTCAGGCCATCCTCTGCAATCAGTTTGGGGCGAACATCGTCGGGCAGAGCCGGGAAACGATCCTGACGCAACCCATCAGCAGGCGCTACGAAAACATGCAGGAATACGCGTTTTTTCATCAGTATGTAGCTGTCGTTGAATCAGGTAAGCCACACGACCAACTGTTGCACCTGCCCACGCTGGACCTCTGGCTCGACGTATCGGTGGTGAAGTATGGCGATGGGCTGCTGGTATCGTTTCAGGACGTTACCGTCGGGCAAAAAACCGCATCACTGCTGGCCAGCGTAATGAACAGCTCCCCGGCGGCGGTTCGGTACTACGAAGCCATCCGCGATTCGTCGGGGCAGATCGTCGATTTCATGACCAGCACCGGCAACGAACTGGCGGCTTACCGTGATTTTCGCCCGTATCCGTCTACCATCGGGCGGCGGCTGCTGGATTTGTATCCCCACCTGAAAACAAACGGCATCTTCGAGCGCTACGTCGCCGTAGTGGAATCGGGTGAAAGTCAGCGCTTTGAAACAAGCTACGAAGGTCCAGCCAACACAGCCTGGTTCGACAGTACGGCGGTGCCGCACGGCAACGGATTTGTGATCACGAACCTGGACATTACCCCGTTTAAGCGGGCGCAACTGGCCCAGCAACGCCAGTCAGAGTTGATTACGGAGGTGCTCAACAGTTCGGCCACCAGTATTCTGGTGCTCGATCCACTATACGACGAGGCTCACCAGCTTACGGATTTTCGGATCAACCTGGCGAATCCGGCCACGCAGGTTTTATTTGCCCGGTTTGTTGGCCGTGACTTCACGCAAGAGGCAATCCTACAGCAAACCATGCTGACACTGTTTCCGGCGATTCGGGAACGTGATCTGTTCAAAGCACTGGCTTCGGTGGTCACCACTGGCCAGCCCCTTCAGGCAGCCGTCGACTACCCGCAGCTGGGCATTACATACGATTATGCCATCTCGCCTTTTCAGACGGGCGTGCTGATGATCACCACTGATATTACGCCGCTACGGGCTTACCAGCAGCAACTGGAAGCCAACAATGCGGCACTGATCCGCTCAAACGACTACCTCCAGCAGTTTGCCTATGTCGCCTCGCATGACCTACAGGAACCCTTACGCAAAATTTACGCTTTCGGCGACCTGCTGCTGAAACAATACACCCCTGTGCTGGATGCGAACGGACAGGATTTGCTACAGCGGATGCAGGGCGCGGCCATACGGATGCAGACGCTGGTTAAGGACCTGCTCGACTACTCGCGCCTGACCACGATACAGACTCCTTTCGAGCCAGTTTCGTTACAGGAACTGCTTCGGGCTACCCTGGACGATCTGGAAACCGTTATTCAGGACACCAACGCGACCATCACGCAACGGGGCGACGCGCTGCCGACCATTCTGGCGGATAAGACACAGATGGGGCAATTGCTGCAAAACCTGCTTACCAACGCCCTCAAATTTACCCGGCCCGGCGAGTCGCCTCAGGTACGTATCACGGCCAGCTTACTCGGGGCCGATCAGTTGCCACAGCCAGTTCTGCCGTCGGCCAGCAGCCAATGGGTAAGCCTGTGCATTGCCGATCAGGGCATCGGGTTTGACGAAGCCTATCAGGAGCGAATTTTTGAGTTGTTTCATCGCCTGCATGGCCGCAGCAGGTACACCGGAACAGGCATTGGACTGGCTGTCGTCAAAAAGGTAGTCGAAAATCATCACGGGCTGATCACCGCAACCGGTCGGCCTGGCGAAGGGGCTACGTTTACCGTTTATTTACCAATTCACTAACCCCGCTACCGCATGGCCTCCCTGCAACAACTGACGGCCTCGCTCTACCAGCTCAGTTTGGGCGTGGTCAATGTGTTTCTCATCGACGACAGCGCCGAGGGGCTGACGCTGATCGATACCGGTTACAAAGGCAGTAACGGGGCCATTGTTTCGGCCATTCGCAAGGCAGGTAAAGACCCGGCGTCTCTCAGGCGGATCATCCTGACACACAGCCACCCCGACCATGCCGGCGGCGCGGCAGCCCTCAGCACCGAGCAGCAGATTCCCGTCTGGGCATATCATCTGGATGTGCCTCTGCTCGAAAAAGGCATGGCTGGTGAAGCCCCGATTCATCTGTCGCCGGGCCTGATCAACTGGTTTATCTACCACCTGTTTATCAAACGAGGCAGTTCTGCCATTGACCCCATTACCGTCGACCGGCAGCTGACCGACAACGAAGTACTCCCTATTGCGGGCGGCCTACAGGTGCTACACACACCGGGGCACAGTAGCGGACACATTGCATTGTGGTTACAGCAGGAAAGCGTCTTGATTGCCGGTGACCTGTGCGCCAATGTTGCTGGGTTGGATTTCAGCACCTTGTATGAAGACCGGGCCCTTGGAATAAACAGTCTCCTGGCGGTTTCTCAGCTTCCATTCGACAAAGCCGTATTTGGCCATGGCCGGTTGCTGGCGCCGAGAGCCAATGAAAAGCTGACGGCGAAGTTCGGCACGGTGTCACGGTAACCAGCATCGCGGCGAGCGTTCATCATTGGGAAAACCGTCAGGCTACGGAAGCCCAAGGCACATACCTTGCGGCAATACGAAACAACAGTCGCCGATGCGCTGGTTTTTCGCCAACGATCAGGTACGTTATACGTACCCGGTTTGGGCAATGGTGCTCTTTCGCATGGCTCGCCTAACGGGCTGACTGGTATCTTAGCAGCCCTATTGTACATTATCCGTTGTGCCTTGTTCATCAATACTCATGCCCGATTTTCGCAGCGATACCGTAACCCGCCCAACCCCCGCTATGCTGGCCGCCATGATGGCCGCCCCCGTTGGCGATGATGTTTTTGGCGAAGACCCTACCGTCAACGCCCTCGAACAGAAAGCCGCCAACCTGTTTGGTATGGAAGCCGCCCTGTTTTGTGCCTCGGGTACGATGACCAACCAACTCGCCATCCGCACGCACGTGCGCCCCGGCGACGAGGTGATCTGCGATCAGCTCTCACACGTATACCTCTACGAAGGCGGCGGCATTGCCGTCAATGCGCTGGCCTCGGTGGCGCTGCTGGCCGGTGAGCGGGGCAAACTCACGCCCGACCTCATTGCGCCCGCCATCAACAATCCGGCCGATGTGCACCGGCCCATATCGCGGCTGGTATGTCTCGAAAATACCGTCAACAAAGGCGGTGGTGCCTATTACACCGTCCCGGAAATTGCCGCCATCCGCCAGCTTTGCGACGAACGCGGCCTGACGCTCCACCTCGACGGTGCCCGGCTGTTCAACGCGCTGGTCGAAACCGGCGATGCGCCCGAAGCCTACGGGCGGCTGTTTCACTCGATCAGCATTTGTTTGTCGAAAGGACTGGGGTGCCCGGTGGGGTCGTTGCTGCTTGGCTCAGGTACGTTCATTGCGCAGGCGCGGCGGTTTCGTAAGCTCATGGGCGGCGGCTGGCGGCAGGCGGGTTTCCTGGCGGCAGCGGGCATCTACGCCCTCGACCACCACGTCGAACGCCTGAAAGTCGACCATTCGCGCGCCCGGCAGGTAGGTCAGATTATGGCGCAGCAACCCGAGGTGGTAGAGGTTTTGCCCGTCGATACCAACATCGTGATTGTGCGGCTCGTCGAGGGCATCACCAGCGCCGGGTACGTTGAGCGGCTGGCGCAGCGGGGCATCCGGGCGGTGTCGTTTGGGCCGCAGCTGGTGCGTTTCGTCACCCACCTCGACCTGACCGACGCCGACATGGCTGCGTTTGAAACCGCCATGCGGGTGTAAAGAATCAGAAGTTTCCGCAAAAGCACGGCTTCTCTTGCCCCGGTTTTCGGACCGGGGCTTTATGTTTACAGAAATTGCGGCCGTATGCGATCACTTTTCCTCTTCTGCCTACTGCTTCTTGGGCTTGACGGCGTTGCACAGCGGGCAACGACGCCTTTTCGGGTCGATTCGATCCCGAAGAATGGACTGGCCTTCAAAACAGACTGGCGGTGGCGGGCGGGCGACAACCGGGCCTGGGCCAGCCCGACCTTCGACGACAGCCGGTGGGAGACCGTCAAGCCGACCCGGCGTATTGGTCGCCTGCCGCAGGTGGCCGAGGCCGGCATCAGCTGGTTTCGGCTGGCATTCCGGCTCGACTCCGCACAGGCTCGCGAATCGCTTGCTTTCGACGTATTTCTGAACGGTGCCGCCGATCTCTACCTCGACGGCACCCTGATCCAGCAACTGGGACGCGTCAGCGCAACGGCCGCCGACGAACAGCGCTACAAACGGGTACGGGGCGACCTGTTGATGCTCCCGAAACTAACGCCGGGCCTCCACACGCTGGCCGTTCGGTTTTCGACCCACCCCACTCCCTGGTACATTCCGGCCTATATTGAAACCAAAGAAACCCTGGAGGTGACCCTCTGCGAGCCAGCGTCTTACATGCGGCATCGGGTTACAAAAACGCATAGCGATACGCTGATCGAATACCTGCTCATCGGGTCGTTTCTGATGCTGGGATCCATTCACTTCCTGTATTACGTTTACCGCCGCCAGACAATCAACCTCGTATTTGGACTCACAGCGTTGCTGTACTGCCTCGATGGTGTCGCCAACAACGCGGTTCCTTACATGCATTCGCTCCATCTGGCCAGTTGGATCGACTACATTGGCAGTCTGTGCAGCTACTCCTTCCCGCTCATGCTGTCGGCTACGTATTACCTCTACCTTCAGCGCAAACACGGGCGGATATTCTGGTCGGTCACGATCGTATCCATCCTCTGCCTTTTGGTGATGTACAGAGCCGATTACCAGAAAAGTGGTTTCCTCTCCGAGCTACCACGCATTGGGCTGGGTATCGGAGCATTGATTCTGATCATCGACGGGTTGCGCATCACCACGGTGGCCATGCGGCAGGCGCGTACCCGCGAAAAAGCCATCATCATCCTGATTAGCTTCTCAGCGCTGGTCGCGGTGCTGGTGCTGGGGGCCATCGCCGTGCTGGTTGTGTTCTGGAAAACGCCCACTCTGGCCGACGAAGCGCTCGACGTACTCCGCACGGTGGCGGGCTTTGGCATTCCCGTTACGCTGGCTTTCCTGCTGGCGAAAGAACACGACCAAACCAATTCGGACCTGCAAAAACGGCTCGCCGAAGTCGAAAAGCTGTCGGGCGAAAAAGAGGCGATCCTGACCCAACAGAAAGAGACGCTCGAACGGCAGGTGGCCAAACGTACCCAGAAACTCAACCAGTCGTTGCAGGAACTGCGCGAAACCCAGACGCAACTGGTGCAACGCGAAAAGATGGCGTCGCTGGGTGAACTGACGGCCGGCATCGCCCACGAAATTCAGAACCCGCTCAACTTCGTCAACAACTTCTCGGAAGTATCGGCCGAACTGCTCGACGAACTTCGGCAGGAACAGGCCCGCCCCGCCGACGAGCGCGACCCGGAGCTGGAGGCCGAACTGCTCAACGACATCCACCAGAACGTCAGCAAGATCGGTCACCACGGGCAGCGGGCGGCCAGTATCGTGCGGGGCATGTTGCAACATAGCCGCGCCAGCACCGGCGAGAAAAACCGCACCGACCTCAACGCCCTCGGCGACGAATACCTGCGGCTCAGTTACCACGGCCTGCGCGCGAAAGACAAGACGTTCAACGCGACCCTGCACACCAGCCTCGATCCCATCCTTGAACCCGTAACGGTGGTGGCGCAGGACGTTGGCCGGGTGCTGCTCAATCTGTTCAACAACGCCTTCTACGCCGTTTGGGACAAAGCCCGCACGGACCCCGACGGCCAGTATCATCCTACGGTCTGGCTCTACACGCGGCAGCTCGATGGGCACATCGAGATCCGGGTGCAGGACAACGGCAACGGCATCCCGACTGAGCTGCAACGCAAAATTTTTCAGCCGTTCTTTACCACCAAACCCACCGGACAGGGCACGGGGCTGGGTCTTAGCCTCAGCTACGACATCATCACCAAAGGCCACGGGGGCACGCTGTCGGTCGATACCCAACCCGGCGAATACACGACTTTTATCATCACGATTCCCGTCGACGAGCCTCCCACCCTCGGCAACTAAAGGCCGGGCGGTTATCTTTGAGGAAAATAGTCTGACGTTTGACGCCTACTGTTGACGGTTTGTAGTACCCGACTGAACGGAATTTTATCTTTTGGGCAACATCAGACTGTCGACGTTAACCGTCAAACTTGCTTACCATGCTTGACAAAATCACCGACTTATACGCCGAAATCGATGCGGCAACCGTAACCAGCAAAGACGAGCTGGAGCAGTACCGGCTGCGCTATCTGAGTAAAAAAGGAGCCGTTACGGAGCTGTTCGACGGCCTGAAAACCGCCCCCGCCGACGAACGACGCGCGCTGGGGCAGCAACTCAATGGACTGAAGAACCGGGCGCAGGAGCGGTTCGCGGCCTTTCAGGAGGCCGTAGAGGCGCAGCAGCAGGCCGCAGCCGCGCAGCCCGCCGTCGATCTTACGCTGCCGGTGGTTCCTAACCTCACCGGTACGCAGCACCCGCTGAGTATTGTGCGGCAGCGGATCATCCAGATTTTTGAGCGCATCGGCTTCAACGTGTCGGATGGTCCCGAAATCGAAACCGACTGGTATAACTTCGGTGCCCTTAACTTCCCCGACAACCACCCCGCCCGCGAAATGCAGGATACGTTTTTCGTGGAAAAATCAGCCGACAACCCATCGGCCGACGTGCTGCTACGTACCCACACATCGAACGTGCAGATTCGGCTGATGGAACACGTCCGCAACAGTCCCGGCGGGTTCAAACCCATCCGGTCGATCATGCCGGGGCGGGTGTATCGCAACGAAGCCATTTCGGCGCGGGCGCACTGCCAGTTCCACCAGGTCGAAGGCATTTATGTCGACCGGAATGTGGGTTTCAAAGACCTCAAAGACACGCTCTATCACTTTGTGAAAGAGCTGTTTACGAAAGACACCAAAATCCGGTTCCGGCCGTCGTACTTCCCCTTTACCGAGCCCAGCGCCGAAATCGACATTTCGTGCCAGATCTGCGGGGGCAGCGGCTGTAACGTCTGCAAATACACGGGTTGGGTCGAAATCGCCGGCTCGGGCATGGTCGACCCCAACGTGCTCGAAAACTGCGGCATCGACCCCAACGAATACACCGGTTTTGCTTTCGGGATGGGCATCGAGCGCATCACCATGCTCAAATACCAGGTACGTGACCTGCGCCTCTACTTCGAGAACGACGTCCGCTTCCTGCGCCAATTTGAAGGACTGTAAAGTAATGAGTGAACGCATAAATGAGTGAAGAAGTAATCCTTTGACAAAAGCTTGATCGATCTTTCACTCATTCATACTTTCACCCGTTCTCCTCATCCAATTCTCCCTTTTTACGTATATACCCAAAAGTCCTTCTCCATGCAGACGTATTATGACCCCGCCGATCTGAAGAAGTTTGGCAAGATTGGTGAGTTCCAGAAAGAACTGGCCGACAAGTTTTTCAGCTATTACGGGTCCGTATTTGCGGAAGGCGCCCTGACAGCCCGCGAGAAATCACTCATTGCGCTGGCAGTGGCTCATACCGTACAATGCCCCTATTGCATCGATGCCTACACGTCCGATACGCTCGAAAAAGGCTGTTCGGAAGCCGAAATGATGGAGGCCGTTCACGTAGCGGCGGCCATCCGTGGTGGGGCCTCGCTAGTCCACGGCGTTCAGATGATGAACAAAGCCAAAGAATTGAGTATGTAATGTAGTAGCGCACCGCTCCAGCGGTGCTGTTTGAGCGTATCGACACCGCTGGAGCGGTGCGCTACCTTTTTTCATGAAATCACTCCGAGCTTCCAACCATACCCTGGCCAGTGCGGCAGCGCAACTGGATGTTATTGAAGGCGATGCCTTTAGCAAACTAGGCTTACCTACGTTTCGCGATCAGCTTGCTCCCCTTGGGCTCTTTCCCCTGCGCCCAACCCAGATCGACATTTTTCAGATCAATGTGGGCAAGATGTGCAATCAGGTTTGCCGCCACTGCCACGTCGACGCCGGCCCCGATCGGAAGGAGATTATGACCCGCGAAACGATGCAGCAATGCCTCGACGCGCTGGCCCCTACCGATATCCGGACGGTGGACCTCACCGGTGGAGCGCCCGAAATGAACCCCGATTTTCGCTGGTTTGTCACGGAGTTGCGCAAACAGGGTCGCCACATCATCGTGCGCTGTAACCTGACGATCATCGTGGCCAATCCGAAGTACCACGACCTGCCCGAGTTTTTCCGGGATAACCAGATCGAGGTGGTTAGTTCGTTGCCGTTTTACAATGCCGACAAAACCGACCGGCAGCGTGGGCAGGGCGTCTTTGCCGACTCGATCCGGGCCATGCGCATGCTCAACGCCGTAGGGTATGGTAAAGAAGGCACCGGCCTGCTGCTGAATCTGGTTTACAACCCGAACGGCGCCTTTTTACCGGGTAGTCAGGAGGGCCTGAAACGGCAGTTCAAGCGGGTACTGGCCGACGAATTCGACCTGACCTTCAACGACCTGTACGCCATCACCAACATCCCCGTCAGTCGCTACCTCGATTACCTGCTGTCGTCGGGCAACTACGACGCCTATATGGAAAAGCTGGTCAACGCGTTCAATCCGGTAGCAGCGGCGGGTGTGATGTGCCGGAATACGATTTCGATCGGCTGGGACGGGCAACTCTACGACTGCGATTTCAACCAGATGCTCGACCTGAACGTGAACAGTCCGATCCGCCACGTGCGCGATTTCGACGCCGAAGCCATTACCCAACGGAATATCATCGTCAGCGAGCACTGCTACGCCTGCACCGCCGGTGCCGGATCGAGCTGCGGCGGCACGACGGCTTAGCCTTTTACTTCGCCCCATCTATGTCTTACCTGGATACGACCATCGACGTCTATAAGCAAGCCGCCGAAACGCCCGACGTTGGCCTTTGCTGCACCACCAATCCCGTTTGGCAACTACCGGGCCTGCACATGCCGAAGCGGATGCTCGACATGAACTACGGCTGCGGCAGCACCGTTAACCCGCGCGATCTGGTCAACGACCCGACCGTGTTGTATGTGGGTATCGGCGGTGGTATGGAGCTGCTCCAGTTTGCCTATTTCAGCCGTCGGCCGGGGGCAGTCATTGGCGTAGATGTGGTCGACGAAATGCTGACCGCCTGCGGCGAAAACCTGATCGAAGCCGAAGCCCAGAACGACTGGTTCCGGCGCGCGTTTATCGACATTCGCAAGGGCAGCGCCCTCGATCTGCCCGTGGCCGACAATAGCGTCGACGTGGCGGCGCAGAATTGCCTGTTCAACATCTTCAAGGCCGACGACCTGCGCGTGGCCCTGCAGGAGATGTACCGGGTGCTGAAGCCCCACGGCCGGCTTGTGATGTCGGACCCCACCTGCGAACAGCCCATGTCGGACGAACTGCGCAACGACGATCGCCTGCGGGCACTCTGCCTGACGGGCTCACTGCCGTTGCAAACGTACCTGGACGTGATCACCGGCATTGGTTTCGGCACCGTTGAGGTACGTGCCAAGCGGGCCTACCGGGTGCTGTCGCCCAACCACTACCCCACCAATGAGCTGATCTACATCGAAAGCGTCGAGATTTGCGCCATCAAAGACCCGATGCCTGCCGATGGCCCCTGTATTTTCACCGGTCGCACGGCTATTTACTTCGGCAACGACGACCATTTCGACGACCACAAAGGTCACGTGCTGTTACCCAACCAGCCCCTGGCGGTTTGCGACAAAACCGCTGGTGCGCTGGCCGCGCTGGGCCGCGATGATATCTTCATCTCACCGTCAACGTACTTCTACGACGGCGGCGGGTGCTGTTAAAATCAGGATACAGTTTTCAGTTTACAATAGGCAGTTGGCCCACGCCTGAGTAGGTTTGCAACTGCCTACTGTAAATTGAAAACCGTATCCTGAACGTTATGTCTCCCATCCGCCTCTCCGATCTGGCCTACACGATTGATGCCGTGCTGGAAGACAGCTTCGGCGGAAAGGCCATGTGGGTCGTCGCCGAAACCAGCGACATCAAAAACTATCCCGACCGGCAATACTGCTTTCTGACGCTCGTGGAGCGCGAAGGCAACCAAACCGTCGCCAAGCTCGACGCGGCCATCTGGCGAAAAAACTACCCCATCATCCGGCAGTTCGAAGCCGCCACCAGCGTGGCGTTTGCGCGCAATATTCAGTTGCTGCTACTGGTGTCGGTGAGCTACCATGCCACCTACGGGCTGCGGCTGGAGGTGCATCAGATCGACCACGCCTACACCCTGGGCAACCTCGAACGCGAACGGCAGGCCGTGCTCGACACGCTCGTCCGTGATCATTCACAGTTTGTCTGGATGGATCAGGGCCAATATATCACCACCAACCAGATGCTCGACCGCCCGTCGGTCTGGCAGCGCATTGCCCTCATCACCGCGCCCAATTCCGACGGCTGGCGCGACTTCCGGCAGGAACTGGCCAACAACCCCTGGGGCTATCGGTTTGTGGTCGACGAATACCTCACGCAGATTCAGGGGCAGGGGGCCGACAAAGCCATCTGCGCTCAACTTGAACAGATCGCCCGCACCGACGTACCCTACGACGGCGTCGTGATTGTGCGAGGCGGTGGTTCGCAGCTGGATTTTGGCGCTTTCGACACCCTGCGTATGGGCGTGGCCGTAGCCAGTTTTCCCTACCCTATTGTGGCGGGTATCGGGCACGATCGCAACGTAAGCATTACCGATATGCTGTGCCATCTGAGCGTGAAAACGCCTACGAAAGCTGCCGCTTTCCTGATCGAGCAAAACCGGATTTTTGAAGAAACCTGCCTGCAAATGGCTTATCGGGTAGCCGAAGCCAGCCGCAACGCCCTGCAAAATGCCCGCGAAGAAGTAGAATGGCTCACCGACCGTTTCCGGCACGGCACGCAAACGTACCTGCGCAACCGCCACATCGATCTTACCGAAAAAGCGACCACCGTGCGCCACCTCGACCCCATCAACGTATTGCGCCGTGGGTACGTTATGCTAAGCCAGCAAGGCAAAATCCTGACCCGTGCCGCGCAGTTTGAACCCGGCGCGGCGGTACAGGCTCAATTGGCCGACGGCGTGGTTAACCTCACCGTTTCGGAATCGACCGAGCCCCTCACCTAAGGGGGATTTACCCTTGACCAAGCCCAAAATTGGGCGGAAAACCTTACTTTCGGCTTTACATTCTTAACCCCCTCAATATCAATCTCATGAAAACAAATCTCCTGATCCGGTTCAACCTATTGGTGTTGGCCCTCGTGCTCACGGGCGCAGCGCAGGCAGCCCGGCCTATCACTCCCATCGCCCAGCTTACCGCCGACTGGCAGCGGGCCAAAGACTACACCAAAGAGTATCTGGACGCTATGCCCGAAGACGGCGTCGGGTTTAAGCCTACGGCGGAGATCCGCAGCTTTGCCGAGCAGATGCTTCACCTCGCCAACGCCAATTACAATTTTGGGGCGATGGTCAGTGGCAAACCCAACCCGATGCAGGGCAAGAGCCTGGAAAAGATGGACGATATGAAAACGAAGGCCGCGCTGACCAAGGCAGTTATGGACAGCTACGACTTCATGATCGACGCTGTCAAAGGCCTGACCGATGCCCAGCTTGCCGAATCGGTGAAAATGGGGCAGCGCGAAATGAGCCGGGAGGTGCTGTTGGCCAAAGCATTCGAGCATCAGACTCACCACCGGGGGCAGTGTACGGTGTATATCCGGCTGAAAGGCGTTAAACCCCCCAACGAAAAATTATTCTGATTGCAAGAGGCCTGCTACTGCGGGCCTTTTTTGTAGGCAAATCCCCCTATCCTGCCGTCTCGGCGGGGTTTGTTGGCGAAGGTGGCGAACTGTTCTTCACGATTCACTCGTATATTACCTCTCATGACTTATCAGGAAGCATACGAACAATTGACATCACTCGTTGACGAGATAGAAAACGAAACGGTTCCGCTGGATGAATTACCGGGAAAAATCAGGCAGGCAACCGAACTCATTGCTTTTTGCCAGCAGCGATTGCGGGCCGTTGATGACGATTATCAACTGGCCCTGCAACAGTTACAGAAACGATAAGGCACGCTGTTGTGCCCCCCGCAGGCCGCCACCCGGTTGATTCGCTCAGGTCGCCTTAGCCACCCTGCCGGGCAACGACGACCCACGACCCGCTAAATTTATCAGAGGGTTCAGTTGTCGCTAAAGGCAAGTCTGGCTAATTTTATCGGCATAAATTCATTTTGCACCAGCCGAACGTCCCAGCAAGAACAGTGCAGATCAGCATCGAGAGGGAACGACAAGAGGGCATTCGCAGCGTAACTGTATACACTGACCAACCATCATGACATTATTTGGTGCATTCAACGAGGTATTGACCCCTGAAATACTGGCTAAAATTGCCTTGTATGAGGACGAACCTGCGGAGAAAACCACAAAAGCCGTCGAAGGCTTAGTACACACTGTGTTTGGAGGATTACTCAAACGCACCACCACCGAGATTGGCGTCAATCAACTGTTTAGTCAACTTCAAAAGAGTGGGTATGACGGCTCGCTGGCGGCCAATCTGAACGCCGTCCTGAAAGACGCCACCCAAACGCATACGGTCATCACCAACGGCAACGAGGCCATCAGCCGCCTGCTGCCCGCCATGAAAAGCTCCATCGCGAGCATGATTTCCAGCTACGCCGGTATCCGCAACTCATCGGCCATTTCGCTGCTGGGCCTTACGGCGGCTGTAGTGCTCGATGTGCTGGGGAAACAGGTACGTGAGAAAAAACTGGATGCCGATGGGCTGGCAGCATCACTCTTCGATCAGCGCGAAGCCTTTATCAATGCCGTGCCGGAAGGGTTGTTCCCACAACTAGTTGAGAAAGTAGGGATTCAGCAAATCGTAGCGGGGGTAGCCACGCCAGCCAAACGGGTGGCCCAATCGCCCCCCCTCCGTAGCGCAGGTACCGCCACGCGGCCCGTTCCGCCATCGACGGTATCGTTTGAGCCCGACCCGGATGAAGATGGAGGCAACTCGCTCAGCAAGTGGCTCATTGGATTGATTATTCTGGCCGCCCTCGGCGGGCTGGGCTATTACGCCTGGCAAAATACCCAGCAACACTCAGCCTCGACCGATACCGGCATGGATGGTGCCCTGGTGTCCAGCGATACCGCCCAGTCAGACACGGTAGCCCGGTCTTTGGCCGTTCCTGTCGATACGGCAGCGACCCGGCCTGCGACGGCTACGGCAGCAGCCACGTCGGTCACGACAGCGACCGGTATCGGCACCACGCCGTCGGCGGGTAGCGATGCCGCTTTCAACACGGCGCTTACAGCCTACCTGAGCGATGCCACACAGCCCAAAGGCCGTATTTTTGAGCTAACTGGCGTCACCTTTGCGCCCGCCTCGGTCAGTCTCACACCCGCCGCGCAGGGACAGATCAACACCCTGGCTCAGCAACTCAAAGCACGCCCCACCATGCAGGTGCAATTACAGGGCTACGCCAATGACGCACCCGGTCTCGGCCTGACCAACAAAGCCTTATCGTTTAAGCGGGCCAATATTGTTAAGCAACAGTTGGTTTTGGCGGGTATCAACTACCTGCGGGTCGATGCCATCGGACTGGGCACCGGCGTAAAACCCGGCGATCTGGGCAAGCAGCCGCAGAAGAAGATCAACGTCAAGATTATTTCGAAATAATTAACGCGCTGAAAGCGGTCGATGACGGCACCGAGGTTGGATAGACCCCGTGCCGCCATCGACCGCTTTCTCGTATTTTGCCCATTCCGTTTAGTAGGAACTATCCATAGCTTTCTTTGATGCTATGTGAAAGATCAGGCAAAAAACATAACTTTAGTGCGTCAAGTGTACGAAACGTCACCGGCACTGACTATTCCCGAACCTCATCAAGAGGAACGCCTCAGTCGCAGGCAGTTCCTTTCCCTGGCAGGTTTGTCGGCGCTGGCCATCGGGGCTGGTGCCGACAGCTTCGCCTACTCACGAGCCAAGTCGGGTGTACAGATCGCCTACTCAGCCATCACCTGGGGCGGTAACGATCAGCAGGCCATCACCGATCTGTCGGGGCTGGGTTATCGGGGCATTCAATTACGCGCCAATACCTTCGGGCCTTATCGTACCAAACCCTCGGAACTGCGGGCCCTGCTGGAACAGCATAACCTACAGCTCGCTATGTTTTCGAGCGGTAATGTTGAAATCGATCCGGCCAAATACCAGAGTACTATCGATCAGCACGTAGCCCACGCCTCGTTTGTGAAGGCACTGGGTGGGTCGGCCATTCAGCTAACCAACTCGGCCCGGCCCAAAGATCGGCAGCCCACCACCGACGAACTGAAGCGGCTCGCCACGGTGATGAACGAGATTGGCAAACAAACGGCCGATCTGGGTGTGCAGGCCGTTTACCACAACCACATGCACCAACTGGGCGAAACACCGGCCGAAGTCGATGTAATCGTCCAGGCTATGAACCCCAGCTCCGTCAAGCTCCTGCTCGATATTGCCCACTACCGGCAAGGGGGTGGCCAACCCGAAAAGGCCGTCCGGCAATACCGCGACATCCTGCACTCGCTGCATCTGAAAGATACCAAGTCGCCCCTGCCCGACCGGCCCAATGACCCCAATGCCTACAAATTCGTGGAGCTGGGACGCGGCAATGTGAACGTACCTGCGGTATTCAAGGCCCTGAGCGACATCAATTTTAACGGCTGGGGCATCGTTGAACTCGACGGCGTGCCCGATCAGGGACGTACCGCGCTACAATGCGCCCAAACCAACAAAGAGTATATCACACAGACCCTGAAGGTCAAACTTTAACTATGCTTAACGTAACAAAATACGTTCCTCTGGCGGCTCTGGCCGTGGCAGTCCTTGTTCAACCCGCTGCCGCACCCGATGCGCCCAATACCCTGACCAAGCAGGAACAACGCGATGGCTGGAAACTGCTGTTCGACGGCAAGACCACGAAAGGCTGGCGCGGGGCTTATAAGGAAACCTTCCCGCAACGGGGCTGGACGGTGAGCGACGGCACGCTGTCGATTCAGAAAACCGACGGATCAGAATCGACAAACTTCGGCGACATCGTCACGACGGATGAGTACAGCCAGTTTGACCTGCGTTTCGACTTCAAATTGAGCGAAGGGGCTAACAGCGGCCTGAAATACTTCGTGGCCGAGCAGTCGCCCAAACCGGCGGGATCAGCCTTCGGTCTCGAATACCAGGTGCTCGACGATGAACGCCACCCCGACGCCAAGATGGGCCGCGATGGTAACCGCACTGTAGGCTCGCTGTATGACCTGATTACGGCCAAAGACAAAAAAGTGAATCCGATCGGGCAGTGGAACAATGGCCGGGTACTGGTCCGCGGCAACCATGTCGAACACTGGCTCAACGGCAGCAAGGTGGTTGAGTATGAGCGGGGCAGCGACGCCTTTCGTGAACTGGTAGCCAAGAGTAAATATGCCGCCCCGCAGTACAACAGCAACGGGCGTTTTGGCGAAGCCCCCAAAGGGCACATCCTGTTGCAAGACCACGGCGATCACGTCGAATTCCGTAACATCAAGATTAAATCGTTGTAGCACCGACGCTCCAGCTTCGGTAAAACCCTTAACGAACACCGGCGCTGGAGCGTCGGGCTACTTCTATGCAAAACCGTCGTGATTTTATTAAATCGTCGGCACTCGCCGGCCTGGGCATGAGCTTCTCGGCGAGCAGCTACGCCCGTATTCTGGGTGCCAATGAGCGGGTACGTGTCGGCGTTATCGGCTTCTCCGATCGGTTCCGGCAATCGCTGGCTCCCGCCTTTTCCAACCACTATAAAGAGATGAATTTTGCCTTTGTAGGGGTGTCGGATCTTTGGAGCCGCCGCCGCGACGAGGCAAAAGCGTTCCTGACGGGCAAAGGCTGGGCGGACGCCAGTAATTTCTCGATGAACCGCAATAACGATGAACTGCTCGATCGCAAAGACATCGACGCCGTCATCATCAGCACCGCCGACTTTCAGCACGCTATTCATTGCGCCGAAGCGGTAGAATCGGGCCGCGACGTGTATGTGGAAAAGCCCTTCGCCGAATCGATGGAAGATGCTCGAAAGGCACTGAAAGCCGTTGAGAAGTCGAAGAAGATTGTGCAGGTGGGTTCGCAGCGGCGATCGGCCCCCAACTACCACGCGGCCAACGAATACATCAAATCGGGCAAGTTTGGCAACGTATCGATGGTAGAAATGACCTGGAACGTCAACCAGCCTGGTCGCTGGCGCCGGCCCAAACTGGTGTCGGAAATCCGGCAGGAAGATACCGACTGGAAACGCTTCCTGATGAACCGGCCCGCCGAGGCGTGGGATCCGCGCAAATACCTCGAATACCGGCTGTTCTACCCGTATTCGTCGGGTATTCCGGGTCAGTGGATGTCGCACCAGATCGATACGGTACACTGGTTCAGCGGCTACGACCATCCCCGGTCGGTGGTGGCCAACGGTGGCGTGTACGTCTGGAAAGATGGGCGCGTCAACCCCGATACGTTCACGGCCGTTTTCGATTACGGCCCGGACAACGACAAGGCGAAGGGTTTCCAGGTGCTCTACTCGTCGCGGATGCACAACGAGGCAGGCGGCACCAAGGAATACTACTACTCAAACGGGGGTATGATCAACCTCGACACCAACAAGATTACCCCAGAGGGTGGTCTGGAGGAGCGCTACGCCAAAGAGATGAACATGAAAGCCAACTTGCTGCCAACGATGTCGCTCGGCGAAGCAGCCAAAATGGAAACGGGTGCCAATACCGGCGGCGACCCGATGACCTCGCTGCATATGCGCAACTGGATGGAATGCGTGCGTAGCCGCAACGAGCCCAATGCCCCAGCCCGTGTTGGTTTCAACCACTCGGTCGCCAACATCATGGCCACAAAAGCTTACCAGACCGGTCGCCGCGTCACCTGGGACAACCAGAAGTCAGATATTGTGGTGTCGTAAGTCGTAGTCTGGATAGTCGTTTATAAAAAGAAGTCCGGAGTCTGGACAGTCGTTTTGGGTGTTGCTTACGCGAAGCTTTTACCTCAAAACGCCTATCCAGACTCCGGACTTCTTTTCTTACAGACTTTCCAGACTCTCTTATTTAGTCCTCTTCAATCGCTTCCAGTACATCCATGAGCGCCCCGAAGTCTTTGCTTCCGGGGCGTTCTTCGTTTCCACCCGTCAGCGCAATACCGGCCACAGGTACGTTGTCGAGCAGGGCGTGAACGGCGTCGGCGGCAATGCCAATGCCCAGCAGCACGGGATGCCGTCGCGACAGGCGCGTCAACGAAGCTGTCAGGTCCTCGTCGAGATGAAGGGGCGATGGGCTTTCGAGCAGCAGGTAGTCGATGCCGGGCAGTTCGGTGTTGGCGAGCGTATCCAGTTGGTCCAGCGTGGTGCCGCTCAACTCGACGCGCAGGATGAGGGGCTTACCGAACGTACCCAGGTAGGGCAACAGCGCGGCTTCATCCACCTGCAACACGTCGGGCTGATAGGTCGCCATCAGTTGTTCAATGACTTCGGGGTCGTCGCTCTGCGTTTCGCCCACGATATGAACACCCGCTACCCAGCCACGCATCTCATGAAAACGCGTCGGGTCGACGTAGTCGGGGGATTCGGCATCCATCGAAAAGCCGAGCAGATCGACGCCCATTCCCGCGCAGTAGCGGGCATCGCTTAAATTGGTTACGTTACTGATTTTTACCGTCGTCTGTAGCGCCATGCTGTAGAAAGGTCAAGGGGTTGTTTGGTCGGGTCAGGTACGTTCGTTTCCGTTTATACGTTCACACCCGCATACAACTCGGCTACTTTGGCAACGGCGTAGTCAACCTCCTCAATGGTATTGTATTTGCCGAACGAAAACCGCACGTTGGCCCGGTTCGGGTCGATGCCGGGCAGCGCGTTCAACACGTGTGAGCCCACATCGGTGCCGCTCGAACAGGCCGATCCTCCCGACACCGAAATACCGGCAATGTCGAGGTTGAACAGCAGCATGTCGTTGATATCGGAAGGCGGCAGGCTGACGCTCAGCACGGTGTACAGACTCTTGTCCAGATCGGCCGAATCACCATTGAACAGCACGGGGCCACCAGCACGCTCGTCGAACTGAGCGCGAAGCTGATCGATCATGCGCTGTTTCAGGCTTTCGATGTGGCGGCGATGCGCCTCCATCTCGGCATAAGCGATTTCCAGCGCTTTGGCGAGGCCCACGATGCCATAAACGTTTTCGGTGCCTCCCCGCCGGTTACGCTCCTGCGAACCACCATGAATAAACGGCTGAATGGGCTTACGGTCCGTTGGCCGGGCGTAGAGGAACCCTACGCCTTTGGGGCCGTGAAATTTGTGGGCGGCACCTACCAGGAAATCAACGTTAAGTTCCTGCACATTGTGGCGATAATGGCCCATTGTCTGCACGGTGTCGCAGTGCCAGACCGCGTTGTATTGCTTCCGCAACGTACCCACGCGGCCCATGTCGAGCAGGTTTCCGATTTCATTATTACCGTGCATCAGCGATACCAGCGTCCCCCCCATGGCGGCCCCGGTCTGTAACAGGGCTTCCAGGTGATCGTAGTTGATGCGGCCGTGGGCATCAACCTCCACCAGATCGAGTTTGATCTTACCCGCATGGGCCAGATGTTGCAGCGTGTGCAGCACGGCATGGTGCTCCAGCGGCGAGGTGATGGCGTGCGTGAGCCCGTACGTGTCGATACTCCCGGTAATCGCCATATTATCGGCCTCGGTACCGCCCGAGGTGAAAACGATTTCGGCAGGGGCTGCGTTGAGCAGCGATGCTACCGTTTTACGCGCCTTTTCGATGGCCGACCGGACCACACGCCCGTGTCCATGGATGGACGACGGATTACCAAAATTGTCCTGCATCAGGGGCAGCATAGCTTCCAGCACAGCCGGGTCAAGCCGGGTGGTGGCGGCATTATCGAAATAAACGCGTTGCATAGGTTGTGAAGAAATCGGGACACAAAAATACGAATCCTCCTCCGACTTAACCACCTCATGTACCGGGTGGGTTCAGTCCGGGCCGCGCAGCGGCATCAGTTTATCCGTCGAAACCACCGTTTCATCAAATCAGAAGACCGTTCCTTAAAGGGAGCATACCTGATTGCCAGCGGCTTCCTAGCTTACCGCATGCAAAAGACCGTATACCATCTGTTTACTGTGGCTCGTCGGGTCGCCGTTCTGGATGCGGCGGCGAGCAGGCGGCTCATTCGGGTGCTGTTTCGGCGTTGTCCCCTCTTCTACCTGACCGGCCTGCTGATCTGGCTGGTTTATTGGCGCTGAACGAATCGGAAAGGGCGTATTTTTGCCCGATGCGAACAGCGAACAACACCCCCACGGCCATTACGCCCCCCACGCTTACCTTCCTGACCGAACTGGTCCAAAACAACAATCGAGACTGGTTTCAGGCCAATCGGGCGCGCTACAACGCCGCCAAAGCCGAAGTTGAAGGACTTACCATCCGCCTGATTCAGGGCGTTTCGGCCTTTCAGCCCTTGCCCAATACCGCCCCCAAAGACTGTATCTTCCGGATCAACCGCGACATCCGGTTTTCGAAAGACAAGGCGCCCTACAAACCCAATTTTGCCATAGCCGTCGGGCCCGGTGGCCGGCATTCCGGGCAGATCGATTATTACCTGCACATTCAGCCGGGCAACGAGTCGTTTCTGGGGGCAGGGATGTGGCAGGCAACGCCCGCTCAACTGGCGCAGTTCAGGCAGGAGATCGACTACAATGTGGATTCGCTGAAACAGATCATTGACAATCCCACGTTCCGGGCGTATTTCCCCGATGTCTGGGGTGAAACCACCAAAACTGCCCCGAAAGGCTACTCGGCCGACCACCCCGACATTGACTTACTCAAGCGAAAACAGCTCTTTTTCATGCACCGCTACACCGACAAAGAAGTGCTAAAAGCCAATTTTGCTGACGAAGTGGTGCGTGGTTGCCAACTCATCAAACCCTACTGCGACTGGCTGAACGAGCTATTCGGTGAGGTGAGCGCCAGGTAAGGATTGTAGAAAGTTAGCTGTAACACAGAGATAGGCCGAGGGCCACCGAGATGCACAAAGAAGTCAGTTCTCAGTTCATCTCGGTGGCCCTCGGCCTATGTCTGTGTTATGGCTAACCAGGCTTATTTTTTCGCTCCTGCCGAAATCAGGTTGGCAAACAGGCGATAGGCACCGGGAACGCCGTTGGGCAATTGCCGGAAAAAGGCCAGCCCTGTGTAGATGAAATGGCCGCGGCCGTAGTTGGCGTAGATCAGGCTACCAAGTTTAGGCGATTCGCCGGCATCATTCATCGAGAAAAGCGATTCGTACGAGCGATCGTAATCCTGGGCGAAGTAGAGGCCACGTTCCTGAATCCAGCCTTTGAAATCGTCATCCGTGATTTTGTTCGGGCGATTGAGCAGCACGTGGCCGGGGTTGAGCATCGTTACGGCAGCATCTTCTTCGGCAACCCGGTCGCGGCCCACCGTAAACGGAAACGGCCCAATCTGATTAACCTTCAGGCCCGACTGCGTGACGCCACCGCCGCCGGGCGTGGCGTATTGCACCACCAACGTACCACCGCGCTGCACGTAGCTCATCAGCTTGTCCTGGTTGAACCGAAGCCGATCTTCAGTATTATAAGCCCGCACACCCACCACGATGGCGTCGAAGCGAGACAGATCTTTACTCAGTTCGGCTTCATCGAGCATGGTCACGGTACAGCCCATTTGCCGGAGGGCGGCCGGTACGTCGTCGCCAGCCCCCGCGATGTAGCCGATGTTTTTGGCTTTCACCACAATGTTGAGCCGCTCCACTTTGGCTTCGGCGGGCGGAAACAACGACTGCGGCGGAATGTGCGGATAACTGATGGTGCGGAGGCCGGTGGTGACCCGCCCGCCCGGCGTTTGTGCGCTCACCCGCAGCCGACCGTCGGGAGCCGTGCTGCTCATGGGCGTGAGCGAAAACGTGAAGCGTTGCTCCTGGTATTTGTCGGCGAGCGTAAAGGTTTCCGAATTGGGCGAAATGCGCCAGCCCGTGGGTACGTCGACCGATACCGTGCCGCTCACGTTGGGCCGGTTGGCTTTTACCAGCACCTCCACCGTTTTGGCCTGGTTATCGGCGAACGCATACACCCGTTCGGGCAGATTGATCGATACCACGGGGCGCACCTCAAATGAGCGGTACAGCTCACCCTCAACCGGGTCGGTGTATTTGTAGAGCCACGGGCGCGTGAACGTAAACGACAGACCTTCGATCTCCACCGTAAATTCGGCCGTAAGGGCAGGTGGGTTTTCGGGCAGGCCAATCAGCCGTTGATCGGTCACGTTAAACAGGCCCCGCTCGATGGGCTTTTCGAGCCAGTAGGGTTGTGAGGGCCGCAGGTTTGTGGGCAACTTGGCCGACATCGTAAACAGATGCTGTTCGTTGGCCTTCAACGGCATCGCCATGGCCGTGTCGCGGCCGATTTGTGGTAGACAGAGGCGCGTGAGTTTTACCGGAAAATTGGTACGGCCCAGGCCCGTCAGTCGAATGTCGATGGTGCCGCCGGGTGTGCCTACGTAGTCGAGAGGGAGCGCCTCAAACACCAGCCCGAGGCATTGCTGAAGGAGGGTCTCCACTTCCTGCCGTTTGGTACGGACATAGAGTTGAGTGGTATCGAGCTGGCTAATTTCGCGGTGGAGCGTTACGAGCGTCGGGACAATGCTCGTTGGCTGGGCGGGCACAAATTGCGAATTCAGCTGGTAGATCAGTTCCTGCACCCGCTCGGAGTTGGACACCCGGTTCCAACTCATATCGATGCCTTCCACAAGGTCGACCTGGGGTTTGTCGCCACCTTTCAGCAGCAGGTAATCCATACGAGCGCCCCGGTTGGCACCCACGCCAAAGCCCTGACTCTTGTGCTGACTCCGGCTTTCGGCCGCCAGTTCACCATACGATTTCCCCAACAGCGGATTGTACAGGCCTGTTTCGAGACCCAGCAACGTACCGCTTTCGCTCGGCTTCTCGTTCGACTGAAAGCGACCGGGCGTGAAGGCATTCCAGAAGAGCCGTTTGGCCTGCCAGGGTTTTATGTAGCGCAGTTGTTCGGGGTAAGCGCGGGGATCATTCGACAGCTTAAAAGCTTCTTCGGCCAGAAAACCCGACGCACTATGGTGGCCGTGACCGGCGCGGGGATCGGGCGGGAAGCGCGTGATGATCACATCGGGCCGGAACTTACGGATCAGCAGCACGATGTCGCTGAGCACCTGATCGCGCCCCCAGGTCTTCACGGCTTCGTCGGTCGATTTGGAAAAGCCAAAGTCGTAGGCGCGGGAAAACAACTGCTCGGGTCCGTCGATCCGGCGAGCAGCCAGCAATTCCTGGGTACGTATCACTCCGATGTTTTCGCCCTGTTCGGGGCCGATCAGGTTTTGGCCACCGTCGCCCCGGGTCAGCGACAGGTAGGCGGTGCGCAGGTTGCGCTCGTTGTGCAGGTACGTGAGCAGTAGGGTGTTTTCATCGTCGGGGTGGGCAGCGATGTACAGCACACTGCCCAGTACGGCCAGCCGTTTAATGCCTAGTTGAATGTCGCCGGGTGTGGCCGGGCGCGGCTTTCCGAACGGAACCTGCGCCCGAACAGCCATAGACAACGCAACGCACAAGCCAAGAATGGTGAGTATAGATCGCTTTTTCACAAAGTGGTCAGAACAGGGTTACAAGACAAATAAACGGGCTGTACAGTTGCAGCGCAATGTCGAGTAACAAAAAAGGGACATGGGCATCCAATTAGTCTACGCTTCGATTTAGTCGGTATCCGTGCGTAGTACTTTCCGGACAATCTGCTGGTTCCCAT
The DNA here is from genome assembly GCF_041321105.1 of Fibrella musci. Taxonomy (NCBI): domain Bacteria; kingdom Pseudomonadati; phylum Bacteroidota; class Cytophagia; order Cytophagales; family Spirosomataceae; genus Fibrella; species Fibrella musci. The sequence continues at coordinate 492,148 of NZ_JBGGWD010000005.1, forward strand.
CGGTGCAGCGAAGCAGCCATACCGGCTGTTTGAGGCCCACCGGCAGCTCAACGCGCCAGCTACTGAGCGTCAGTTGGATAACCCGCCCTGCCCAACTCCGCCCCTGCCCGTCGATCCAGTCGAACCGGACCTGTTCGGGGGTCGTGGTCCGGTGCTGCACCGTTAGTGGCCCGTCGGCGGGGTTCGGGTAAACTACCCAATCGGCAGTAGGTTCGGTAGCCAGCGGCGTTACGCCCACCACCGATGTAAACGAACACAACTGCCCCACTGCCAGCCGCTCGGCCCCCAGCCGGGCATACAGGTTATTGCCGGGGCATTCGGTCGCGCAAACACCGTCGCGATGGCCCGCAATCCGATTCAGCACCTTGTTTGAGCTGGCGTGCAGTGCCTGCCCGACGGGTTCCAGCCCTTCTTTCCGCAGCTTCCAGCCAATCAGCCGGTCGATGGCCGCGAGCGCGGTATCGCTGGGTTGTACGTCGTTGTAATTACCAAGCATACAAATGCCCATCGTGCCGGTGTTGGTGCTGCAAAAATGAGCGCCCAGTACGTTATCACCATCCAGCACACCCTGCCCGTCGCGGCCCTCGTAGATCACCCCATCGCGGCCCAGCAGAAAGTTGTAGCCCACGTCGTTCCAGCCGTTCACGGTCGTGTGTTGCAGGTAAATGTTACGCACCTCTTCCAGGTAATTGGTCGCGGTGTTGCTGGTGGCGGAGTGGTGCACAATGACAAACTGCACCTTGTTCGGGGTTGGTGGTTCTTTGGGGGGGGCCAGCCCTTTTCGCCATACCGAGGCCGACACAACCGTCGGCTTATCGCAGTCGGCAGCACCCGCGCGGGCGGCACGTACCTGCGTCGCCACGTACCCGGCGGGCAGCGGCGGCACGTAGAGGGTGATTAATTCAGCCGATGGACAGGCGGTTTCGGTAGCCAGCAGGGTAACGTACCTGACGGGCTTCCGAAACACACACAGGCCCGATGTGGTGCCGACGTCGCTGTGCGGTTCGGGGCGAAGCAACAGCGTATCGCCATCGGCCAGTAAGTAGATTCCGGTGAGTGATTGACCGGCGGGCAGTTTTAGCAGCGCACTCGAATAAGGCTGATCAAAAAGCACCCGGACGGGCCGCTCGGTAACCAGCGAAACAGGCCATTTTGCCATTGACCGATGCGATTGCGCTTGTAACGAAGCAGGCCATATCAGCCACACAACCCAGATTAAGTTTTTCATAACTGATTGTGACCGTTTTAGGAGCAACAGCTCGACCGAATGGTCCTCCAGGCACGCCGAATTGTATTGAAAAGACGCAAAATAACCTCGTTAAAAGTCAAAACAAACATGGTTATGCAAGGGCAAATTCTATCTTTGCGACCAATCAAACAACCTTTTTTCCTTTTAGTATGCAGAATAGTCTTTACATCGTCCCCTTGCTCGGATTAGTGGGATTGGCGGTGATGATCGCCAAGTTTAGTTGGGTGAACCGACAGGAAGCCGGTGACGCCCGCATGCAGGAAATCGCTGGGTATATCGCCGACGGTGCCATCGCGTTCCTGAAAGCCGAGTGGCGGGTGCTAATCGTTTTCGGTCTGATCGTAGGCGTAGTACTGGCCTTTGCCGGTTCGCAGGTCGAAAATTCACACTGGACCATCGGAATCGCGTTTGCGGTCGGGGCATTCACCTCGGCGTTTGCGGGATACATCGGTATGAAAGTGGCTACCAAAGCCAACGTCCGCACGGCACACGCCGCCCGCACCAGCCTCACCCGCGCCCTCGACGTCTCGTTTACGGGCGGTTCGGTCATGGGTATCGGGGTAGCCGGCCTGGCCGTATTGGGCCTGAGTGTGCTGTTCATTATTCTTTATAACTACTTCGTGGCGGGCGTGGCCCCGGTTGACGGCGTCATGGCCGTTAATGGCGTTCCGATGGAAAAAGCCCTCGAAGTGCTGGCGGGTTTCTCGCTGGGTGCTGAGTCGATTGCCCTGTTTGCCCGCGTAGGTGGTGGTATCTACACCAAAGCGGCCGACGTGGGTGCCGACCTTGTGGGTAAGGTAGAAGCTGGCATTCCCGAAGATGACCCACGCAACCCTGCCACCATCGCCGATAACGTAGGCGACAACGTGGGTGACGTAGCTGGTATGGGTGCCGATTTGTTTGGTTCATACGTCGCTACGATTCTGGCGACAATGGTGCTCGGTCGCGAAATCATCGTTCCCAACGATTCGATTGTGGGGCATGCACCCATCGTGTTACCCGTGCTGATTGCCGGTATGGGGCTGATTTTCTCGATTCTAGCCTGCTACCTGGTACGCGTGAAAGACGATAACGGCAACGTGCAGGGTGCGCTGAACCTCGGCAACTGGGGGTCGATCATTCTGACGGTCGTGGCGTCGTATTTCCTCGTAAACGCCATCCTGCCCGATACAACCATGCAGATTCGCGGCGTAGAGTTTACCCGAAGCGATGTCTTCTACGCCATCCTGACGGGTCTGGCTGTGGGTGCGCTGATGTCGACGATCACCGAATACTACACGGCGATGGGCCGTCGGCCAGTATTGTCGATCATCCGGCAATCGGCCACGGGCGCAGCGACCAACATCATTGGTGGCTTATCGGTCGGTATGGAATCGACGGTGCTGCCCATCCTGGTGCTGGCGGCGGGTATCTATACGTCGTATCATTTCGCCGGTCTGTACGGTGTGGCGATTTCGGCCGCGGGGATGATGGCTACCACAGCCATGCAGCTCGCAATCGATGCCTTCGGCCCCATTGCCGATAACGCCGGTGGTATTGCCGAAATGAGCTATCTGCCCGAAGAGGTACGTGGCCGTACCGATATTCTGGACGCTGTGGGCAACACCACCGCCGCCACGGGTAAAGGCTTCGCCATTGCCTCGGCGGCCCTCACGGCGCTGGCCCTGTTTGCTGCCTTTGTGGGTATCTCAGGCATTTCGAGCATCGACATTTACAAAGCCGACGTGCTTTCAGGCCTGTTCGTAGGGGCCATGATTCCGTTCATTTTCTCATCGCTGGCCATTGCGGCGGTAGGTCGCGCGGCCATGTCGATGGTAGAAGAGGTACGTCGTCAGTTCCGCGAGATTCCGGGCATCATGGAAGGGACCGGTAAGCCTGAATACGAGAAATGCGTAGCCATCTCTACCCAGGCGTCGATTCGGGAGATGATTCTACCGGGTGCGATTGCTTTGTCGGTACCCATCATCATCGGGTTCATCTTTGGCCCCGAGGTACTTGGCGGTCTGCTGGCCGGTGTAACCGTGTCGGGTGTGTTGATGGGGATTTTCCAGAACAACGCCGGTGGTGCCTGGGATAACGCCAAGAAATCATTCGAGAAAGGGGTGCTGATCAACGGTGAGATGTTCTACAAGAAATCGGAGCCGCATAAGGCGTCGGTAACGGGCGATACCGTTGGTGATCCGTTTAAAGATACTTCAGGCCCGTCGATGAACATCCTCATCAAGCTGATGTCGATTGTGTCGCTGGTGATTGCCCCTTACATCGCTATCAAATCGAGCGATCAGGGTGCTCATGCCCGCGAGAACATTACGGCAGCGGGTGGGGTTGCGGGTGTTGATCTGGAAAAATCAACTGCCGCCGACAACGCCAACGTGGCCACCCCCAACCGAGAATTCACCCCAACGGATCTGACACTCGACGGCGGCACCTCGCTGAAAGGTGTCGATATCGACGGGATCGAAGCCAACCTGCTGAATTTCATTAAGTCGGACAAGGCCGTCGACAAAGACACCTGGTTCGATTTCGACCGGCTGACGTTTGAAACCGGCAGCGCCACGCTGAAGCCTGAGTCGCAGGAGCAGTTGAGCAACATCGCTGCCATTCTGAAGGCCTATCCGAATGTGAACATCAAATTGGGTGGCTACACGGATAACACTGGCGACGCCAACAAGAACCTGAAGCTGTCGAACGACCGCGCCGCCAGCGTGAAAGCCGAACTGGTGAAAATGGGTATCGCCGATAGCCGACTGGAATCGGAAGGCTACGGACAGGAACACCCCGTTGCCAGCAACGACACCGAAGATGGCCGCGCCCAAAACCGCCGCATCTCAATTCGCGTGACGAAGAAGTAACTAAGTTTTTTCTATAAAAGAAAAGCGCAAATTCATAATTGGATTTGCGCTTTTCTTTTATAGGACATAACATCTTGAACTAGTAATAATGTAACACAAAATAATTACTCAAAAAGTTATACATGAACATTATAAAGCAATGAATATATTTATTTTACTAGAACAAGTTTACTATATTTAAAAGCACTTTGAGGTGCATTAACAATGCGTAATCAGCACAAGTTACATAAAACATTCTTTCTGACTTAAAAACGTACCGCTACTATGACAGATCTATTCATTTCTTCTGAGATTGATGATGATTCGTGGGGAGATAATATCACACTAGGTGGTAAGGCCAAAGCTTTTCAATGGAAACTGGATGACACCTTTACGCTTCACATCAATCGACCGTTTGAAAATGGCAATATCAAATTTACTGCTGAACAGCTCGATCGAATTGCCGATTATGTGGCACAGAATTGTGAAGTAGCACTGGGGAATAGTGTATCGAAGCTAGCCGATGGGACGGAACGAGAAGGACTGGGTAAGTTCATGCATAATTCCATGGGCTTAACTATTACCGAGGCACAAACGTCCAGCCAACTAGCAGCATTATTTGTTCAAGCATGTATTTGGAAATGGAATGATCAAAAACGCGGGATGACGTTTCGAATCATTCGTACTAATTGGAGACAGGAACTTCGTAGATATTACGACCAAGCTACGAAATAATTCTTACCTACAATTTTCTACATTTTCGCCTTACTAATAAATGGCAATTTGTCACTTGGCTTAGTCATATATCACCGACCAGTTCCTGCAAGGAAGCTGGTCGGTTTGTTGTTTAGGCAGGAAGTGTATCATTTATTAATTTCAACCACAAACATCGCCCATTAATTAATTTCAGCAAACGTATCCGTATGCTTTATTTTTAGCGTACCAAATACCGACTTCGATTAAAACCTCTCTATTTTCTATCATGCTAAATGTCAGGAAGAAGATAATCAAGCAGATTTGAAGATCTCTACGTTGGATACGCCTCACATGGCAGCACCAAACCAGGCGCTTGATTAGAACTTGACGCAATGTTTCAGGAATTCAGGAGCAGCCTAGATGAATTACTTTTGACATTAGAGTTAATCTACATTCCGGACTCAATCATTCCCTCCTACTGCAAATAGCCAGCGCCTGCCATGCCTGCACTAATAGTTGCTCCACCTGTGTCCAGTCGGCCTCGGTAATGGTTTTGCCTTTTCGGTCTCGCAAGAGCATAGCCTCGGTACGTAGGCGACCATAGTCGGTACATTGCGCGACGGGTACGTGGTAAATTCCGGCCACGATTCGGGTTTGCAGGGCTGCCCATTCGTCGGGGGTGTATTGGTCCCGTTCACGCCGGATCACCCACCACTCCAGTTCATCGCGGGCGGCCTCAGGTACGTTCAGTGGCTGGTTACTCAACTTGGCGATAGCCCCATAAAACGCTTCCAGATCGGGAAGGGCGCGGGCATAATCGGGGCGACCCCGACCGTCTTTAAAAATAAACGCGGCTTTGGCAGCATGGCCCGCAATGACAAACGACCGCCAGAACGGCGCGCTCAATTGATGCCGACATAATTGCGCCGACTGCCAGAACAACGCCAGTGGCTTACGGTCGTAATAGGATCGCCACATGGCCGCATCGAGCCGGGCTACTTCAGCCGGATCGAATTGCCGCAGGTCGATCCGGCGAGGCCAGTAGAGGTCAACCAGAATCCAGCCGACAAACAGCACAGCCGTTACCCCAATCACCGTTCGTTTCATGAGAGTACAACCCCCTGTCTGTATAAATGTTAGCCAACGCTACAGCCTGTGCTAATCGAGTGTCGGAAAGATCAGAAGAGCAGTAGCCTTCCGAAAGTAAGCTTGTCTATACGTACCGGTCGCTGACGTACCTCAATCAGCGAAACGTCGCCTCGTAATTGTCGGATTTGAAGCCCAGCGCGACGATTCGGCCATCGGCCTCAATGAGCGGTCGGCGGATGACCGAGGGTTTTTCCAGCATTAGTGCGATGGCTCCTTCGGCGTCGGTTGGCTTGTCGGTGTCGGGTAGTTTCTTCCAGGTGGTGCCGGCACGGTTTACCAGCTCCTCCCAAGGGCGTTGCGTAAGCCAGTGGGTCAAGGTAGCCCGGTCGATACCCTGCTTTTTGTAATCGTGAAACTGGTAGCTAACCCCGTGTTCAGCCAACCACACACGGGCTTTCTTGACGGTATCACAGTTTGGAATGGCATAGAGTGTATACATACAGGTCCAGTTTTGGCGAAACGTTGCAAAGAAAGCAACACGGGCGGCTTGCTGGCTAACTCAACTATCGGATTCCAGACAGGGCCATCACGAAATTTACCACTCCTTTTATCCGACTATTCTACCATTCGTACCAGCCTGCGCAACTTTATAGGCAAGTACCTTGCATCACAAAGTACCTTAGCCTATGTTTGTATCATCCATTGACCGTTCTCCCACGTTGGCCTATGAATATCGAAAACGCGCAGGTTCAGATGCGAAAAGGCATCCTCGAATTCTGCATTCTCCACATCATATCGCGCGGCGAGATATATGCCTCCGATATGCTCGATGAACTAACTTCGGCCCGTATTATGGTGGTCGAAGGAACGCTCTATCCACTGCTCACGCGCCTGAAAAACGCCGGCCTGCTCGACTACAAGTGGGTCGAGTCGACGTCGGGGCCACCACGCAAATATTACATGCTGACCGAACTGGGCCGCAACTCGCTCGAAGCCCTGAACGAAACCTGGCAGGAACTCGCCGACTCGGTCCGGATGATCATCGACCATCGGAATGGCAACGGCCACGGAACGGGCAAAGCCTCGGCCCCCGTTCAGCCGGTTCCGGTAGCGCCCGCCCCAACGACGCCTGCTCCTACGCCTAATCTTGACATTGTGTTGCCTGAACCTAAACAGCCGCAGTAATCGCGTTCCAGACCATGAAAAAGACCATCAGCATCAACATCAGTGGGGTGATCTTCCACATCGAGGAAGACGGTTACGAAAAACTCAAACAGTACCTCACCTCCATTCAACAATACTTTTCGACCTACGAAGACAGTCAGGAGATTGTTACGGACATCGAAAACCGCATTGCCGAAAAACTCCTGGCGACCCTCAAAGGCGACGAAAAAACGCCAACCCGCCAGGCCGTTACGCTCGAGGATGTCAATGGCCTGATTGCCCGCATGGGTACGGTAGCCGACTTTGAAGCCGTCGAGAAGGAAGAAATTCTGGTAGCGGGTGGTACCCGGCAGAAAGCCGCCACCGGCAACGTACCTGCGATTGGCCAACCCGCTTTCGGTTCAGCCGGAGGCTCGTATGAGCGTCAACAGAGCACTCCGAAAAACCCAACGGCTCCGCGCGATCGTAAACTGACGCGCGATACTCGCCGGAAAACGCTGGGCGGGGTCGCTTCTGGCCTGGCGCACTATTTCCAGATCGACCCAGTCTGGGTGCGCGTGCTGCTGATCAGCATGGTCATCGGTTTCCCGGTTATCGGCGACGGCATGGGCGACGGACAGGGGTTCTTCAGCTCGCTGGGTGGCTTCACCGTGATCGCCTACATCCTGCTCTGGATCATTCTACCCGGCAGCAACGATTTACAGGAAGAAAAAGGCATCAAAAAGTTTTACCGCAACCCCGACAGCAAAGTGCTGGGTGGCGTAGCCTCAGGCCTGGCCGCGTATTTCGGTGTTGACACCAGCGTGATCCGTATTGCCCTTGTCGCCAGCGTGTTTGTCTTTGGCTTTGGCATACTAGCCTACATCGTGTTGTGGATGGTAGCCCCGGAAGCCCGCAGCGTCACCGAAAAAATGGAGATGATGGGCAAGCCCATTACACTCAGCAATATTGAAACCAGTGTCAAAAGCAATCTGAACGTTGCCCCTACGGCTCCCGAAAGCGGACTCACCCAGTTGCTGCTGTTTCCGTTCCGGGCCATCGCGGCCATCTTCGGGGCGCTGGGGCAGCTCTTCGGCAAAACGCTGGGCGGATTAGGCACCGTTCTCCGGGTCCTGTTTGGCCTGCTGTTGCTCGTCATCGGGTTTAGCTTTACCGTCGCCTGCCTCACGGTCTTCGGCGCTGGTCTCGGCATTCTGGCGGGCACCAGTTTTGGTGATAGCAACGGCATTCCCGTATCGATTCTGCGTGAAGACATCAGCATCCTGACCCTGATCGCCGGTTTCATTGTCGGCCTGTTGCCCAGCATTGCCATCATGCTCACCGGGCTGCTCGTGATCACTCGCCGGGCGCTGATCTCGGGCAACACGGTGCTCACGCTGTTTGGCGTTTGGGTCATCAGCGGGGTGATTCTGGCCACTACCGTTCCGCAGGTGGTAGGTGAATTCAGACGGTACGGCCGCGTTGAAACGACCACGGTGGTTACGCCGGCTGGCACGCCCACGTTCACGATGAACGAGCGCTACAACGACGGCGAACTGAATATCCGCCCGCATATCGAACTGGAAGGCTATAATGGCGCCGACATCAAAGTGGTCATGTTGGCATCGGCGCGGGGACGTACCCGAGAGGATGCGCAGGCCAACGCCCGGCAGATTCGCTACAAACCCGTGGTGAAAGATTCGACGGTCGACTTTGCCGAAGAGTTTGATCTGCCCGAAAACGCCCGCTTCCGGGATCAGGAGCTTCGCCTGACGGTGTATGTGCCCTTCAACAAGCCCTTCCGCATGACCGAAGATTTTGGCCGCTTTATCGACAATCGTTTCGACGATACCGAGCTCGACGGCATGCCCAACAACCTGTGGCAGTTTACCAGCCAGGGCCTCCAAGGCGTGGGTTTCGAACGTACCTACAATCGTGACGACAATGAGGGTAACGACCATGACGACGACATACTGAACGACGACGATGTGACGGTCGATACCGACGGCCCGCAAACCAAGACGCTGGACGTAGGTACGGTAGCACCCAAAGTGGTGTCGGTGTCGGGCAATTTCGGCGTCCGTTTCCAGAAAGGCACGCAGTTTAAAGTCGTGGCCGATGGCGAAGGCTTCGTGCTCGATCAGACAACGGCCACCAACGAAGACGGCACGCTGCGCGTCGAAAACCGCAACAACGACGGCAACGAGCGCCGGGTGGGCCTCACCATCACGCTGCCCTCGCTTGAGACGGTCCGGCTGTCGGGGAATTCCAACGCCCGCCTGACTGAGTTCGACAGTTTCACGGCCCTGACCGTCGATCTGTCGGGCAGCAGCGAACTGTTGCTCAAAGCGACCGTTGGCTCACTCACCACCGATCAGACCGGGGCAACGAAGCTCATCCTGCGTGGGAAAGCCGATCAGATGCAGGCAACCCTCTCGGGGGCCAGCCGCCTGAACGCCACGCAGATGCGCCTCCAGAAAGCCGATGTCAACGCCTCGGGTGCCGCCGCAGTCCGCCTGAGCGAAGTAACCAACCTGACCCAGAAAGCCAACGGCACCAGCCGAATCGAGCGCGAAACCGGGAAATAGGGGCTATCTTTACAGTATACAGTGGTCAGCCGTCAATCGACAGTTGCCTTGCCAGCCAACGTACCTGAGCAGCGCTCCTGTTATTGCCAGCTGACCACTGCATACTGTATACTGCACACTGTAAATTGTTTCCTATGCCAACCTGGTTTATCGGCAAAATTCGCTACCAGCAAACCGACGATTCGGTGGCCGTTGATACGCAGAAAGACGGCTCACCCGAAGCGCCGAAGATGAAAACCATCAACGAGACGTACCTGCTCGACGCCGTTTCGTATACCGACGCCGAAGCCCGGCTGTACCGTGTCGTGGCCGACAATACGCCCGAATTTGAGATTACGGCCATCCGGCCCATGCGCCTCAGCGACGTTTTTCATGTTGAGGGCGGCGACAACTGGTACAAGTGCAAGACCTATTACATGACCGAAGATGATAAGGGTCGGCAGAAGAAGATCGTCAGCAACATGCTCATCAACGGGGCCAACCTGCGCGAGGCCCATCAGCGGCTGGTTGATAACCTGAGCACGATGTTGGTGCCGGTCGAAATCACCGACATCAACCTCACGCCGATTCTGGAAGTGGTGCCTTACGACGCTCTGGAACCGGAGATCCCGGCTAATCTGAAACCACTGGCGCAGGTGCAGGCCGAAGCCGAGGTGAACGCCTAGTTACGAATCGGTCAACTGAAGAGGGCCATCAACCCGCTTTTCTAGAAAAGCGGGTTGATGGCCCTCTTGTTGTATGCGGCTTACCTGACCGAAAACGCGGCTGACGCGTGGGTCACAGTTCGCCCCTACTTCAGTTCATGATGAACCAGTACGGGTGCTTTTGAGTCCGACAGCAGCTTTTCGGTCGGGTCGGAGCTGAGCAAGCCATCCAGAAAGCCTATATCACGGCGCTGAATAATATACAGGTCGGGCTTGTAATCGTCGATGTCTTCGGGCGGTACAACGGTCAGGTGGGCATCGAATGTATCGACGATAAAGTCGGTTTGCGCACTTACCGTCTGCTGGGTAATGTTTTGCTGCAACACATACACCACCGACCGAATGTGCGGCTCTTTGCGGGTCGTTTCAGGAATATACAACACCGGGCAGGGGGCCGCACGGGCAATGTCGTCCGCCGAACTACCCGCCAGCCGGTCGAAAAAGCCCGCGGCGGGGGTGCGATGCGTAATCAGCAGATCGGGTTGGTATTGCCGGGCAGCCTCGACCACCTCGTCGTCGACAGTACCCATCCGCCAGTCACCAACGGCATCCAGCCCTTCCGCCTGTAATTCGTCGACAAACCGGTTCAGGTGTTGCTGACTGATCGACTCCAGCTCGAGTTCAGTGGTGGCCGAGCCGAGTGTATCGAAAGCCGGCGTCGCCAGCGTGGGGTCGTTGAACGTAGGCAGCGCACTGGCCGAAATAAGCGGCTGGTACACATGCACCACCACCACACGGGCTTTCCAGCCGCGCGCCAGCAGGCGCAGGTAGTTCAACGCAATGGTGTGATTATCGGAAATATCCGTGGGGAACAGGATCGTCTTCATGGCCAAAAGTGAGTTCGGGCAGTAGCCCGTTCGGGGCGTAATTAGTAACCAAACCCTAAAAAGTAGCGGATGGTTATACAATCCTGCATGTCATCTGGCACGTAAATTGAATAGATTTACCTGAACCCATCCGTTATGAAGTCCCGCCCTGCCCCGACTCTGTTGGCCGAGAAGCCTACCCGGAGGGCTGCTTCCCAGCCCACATCACCGGCCAGTCCGGTCACTACGCTTGTCCCTCCCATTGACTGGTACTGGCTGCTCACTGTTGCGCTAGCCATTACCGCTACCGTCTATTGGCCGTCGCTCCGTAACGGCCTCACCAACTGGGACGACCCCGATTACCTGACCAACAACCCCCTCCTCGACTTCAGGAAAACACCCCTGCGGGCCTACTTCACCACCGTTGTGTCGGGCAACTGGCATCCACTTACGATGCTTTCGTTGAGCCTCGACCACATGTTGGGAGGCACCGATCCGCATCAGTATCATCGCACCAACCTGATGCTGCACCTGCTCAACGTGGCGCTGACGTTCGGGCTGGCGTGGCTGCTGTCGGGCTACAAACGGCTGGTTGCGTTTGCCGTGGCCCTGTGGTTTGGCATTCACCCCATGCACGTGGAATCGGTCGCCTGGATTGCCGAACGAAAAGACGTGCTCTACGGTAGTTTCTTTCTGCTCTCGCTCTGTCTCTACTGGCTGTTTCTGGACCGGCAGCAATGGGGTTGGCTGCTGCTTAGTCTGCTGGCGGGCCTGCTGGCCAACCTGGCCAAACCGGCAGCCGTCATTCTGCCCGCTGTGCTGCTGCTGCTCACCTGGTGGCATCACAAACCAACGTCGCTGAGCCAGTTGGCGCGGCAAGCGTGGGGTACCATCCCCTTCGTGATCATGTCGGCGGTGTTTGCTTACATTACGCTTTGGGCCCAGCAATCAGCCACCGCCATCAACGATGAGTTTTCGCTGTGGCAACGTACCCAACTCGCTGGCTATGGCCTGATCAACTACCTGCTGAAACTAGTGTGGCCGGTTGGCCTGTCGGCGCTCTATGGCCGTCCGGGCGCCGGTACGTCGTTCCCCACAATTTTCCTCGCCTACACTCTCCTGAGCGGCGTGGCTGTGGCAGGGCTAATCTGGCTTTATCGACGGTCGGCCTTGTGGTTTTTCGGACTGGCCTTTCTCGGGCTGAATCTGCTCCTGACGCTGCAACTGGTGAAAGCCGTGGGTAGCGCCGCCTATGCCGATCGGTACACCTATATGGCGTATACCGGCCTGTTTTTCGCCATCGCCATGACCCTCGACCGCCCCCGCGCGACAACGACCCGCTGGGCGCTGCTTGCCGTGGCCGGGCTGTTTTCAATCGCCTGCGCGCTGCTGTCCATTCAGCGCATCGGCGTCTGGAAAAACTCGGAAACGCTCTGGACCGATGTGCTGAAAACACAACCTTTTTCGGCTACGGCCTACAGCAACCGGGCGCTTTACTACGAACAGAACGACCGCCTCGAAGACGCGCTTGCCGACTATAGCAAGGCGGTCGAGATCGACGCCCGACCGCTGTTTCGGGCTAACCGGGCTTATCTGCTGTCGAAATTAAAACGCCCCGCCGAGGCAGCCAGCGATGCCGATTTTCTACTCACTCAAAACCCCGACGACGCGGTAGCGCTCACCATTAAAGGCACGGCATTGGTGGGGAAAGGACAATTTGCGGAGGCGATCGGCCTGCTTCAGAAGTCGTACGCGCTCGATTCAACGTACCTGAACACGCTGGTGAACCTGGGGTCGGCCTACTTTATGAGCAGTCAGTTTGACAAAGCCATTCCGTTCTACCAGAAGGCCATCCGCCGCGATCCCAACAACGCCGAACACTGGACCAATCTGGGGGCGGCTTACCTTCAGAGCCGGCAGTATGCCGATGCCATCAAGGCCTGTCGGCAGGCCATTGCCCTGAACCCGAACAACGGACCGGCTCACCTCTACGCGTGCTACGCGCTCCAGAAAGCCGGGCAGCCCGACGAAGCGAAGCGGGAAGCCGTGCTAGCCAAACAACTTGGGCAGACTGTGGATGCACGCATCTGGCAGTGATCCTGTCTATTCCAGCCCGGCCACTTTCATGTCGACCTTGCCGCTGGCATACACCACCGCCACCAGCGCCGTGGGCGTCAGGTATACCTGATCGGGGCGGATTTCGTTGAGTGTGCCTTTCAGCGTGACGCCTTTCGCCAATTGGTAATTGCGGAGTCGCTCCTGCACCGAGGACCGCACGGCGTCGATCTGATCTCCAACGGGGAAGTTCAGGTTTTTCTCCAGCGTGCGCGCCAGGGTTCCCTGCAAGAGCCAGCTCGCGGCCCGCTGCAACAGGTTTTTGGTATCGAGGTCGTAGACCAGGTTTTTGAGCGACACCGTTTTCGTGGCGGGGTCGTAATAGGGTTGGCCGCGCAGGTAGATATCGCCCGTAACGCTGCCCGTAATGCCCGCCTTGATGATGAGGTTATCGTTCTGCCCATACAGATCCAGGCTGGCCACCGTAATGGAATAAGCCCCGTCGCGGAAGCTGAACGATTTGCCTACCACCTGTTTTTGAGCCAGCGCGGCAATCTCCGGGTACGTTACTTCGCCAATGATGCCCACCCGAAAATCGTCTTTCACGCTGTTCACCACCGTTAGGTCGGGCAGGGCAGTGGCGGGGCGAACCACTGGCTTGGGACCAACCGTCGTGAGCGTATGCCCTTCCAGCCCGATGCTCGTCCGGATTTCGCCCTGCTCGAAGCGCAGCGGCGTAATGAGCACGCGGCGCGGCACCACCGACAGCCACGTTTTGAATTCGTCGGAAAGCAGGTAAGGCTCCCGAATGAGGTTCCAGGCGCGCAGAACGGGCGTGCGCAGGTCGATCTGGGTACGTACCTGCTTGTCGAGCGCCTGCGTGATGGTGCCGAGGTTGCTGTCGATAGCCTTGCTGACCAGCCCGGTGATGGGTACGTCGAGGCCAACGACGCGGAGGGTCGGTTTGGTGATGTAGTCGTAGCCGTCGGCTTTGGTCTGGGTACGTACCGACCAGTCGGGGTCGATGGAAAAACGCGTGGCAAACCGAATGTCAATCTCGAACGTGGTTTCGCCGGTCTGCATCAGGCCCAGTACCTTCTTGCCTGCTCTGGCCCAGATTTTCAGGGGTACGTTGAAATAGAAAAGACTGTCGCCCTGCACCACCCCCGCCTTCACGCCGATGGGTGCGCGCTTCCAGACTTTCGTCATAAACGGGGTGCTACCGTCATCGTCGAACGTATTGTCTTCGTAGATGAGCCCGTTGACCTGATTGTTGATTTGCCGCTCTACATCGGTCAGGGCAATCCCCACGGGGATATTGACCGTCGAGAGCAGGGCTTCATTTCGAACGTCCATGATGGTGGTGGTATAGGCCGCCTTGGGAGCAGCCGGGTTCAATCGGCCCGTGCGATTCGGCTGGCAGGCCAGAAAAAGCGCAGGGATTAGCAGGGAAAGCAGGGTACTGCGTGCAGGGTGAGTTGCAAAGCCCCCTGCAATCCCTGCTACGCCCCGCCCCCTGCTATTTAAGCGTAACCTTAGTGGCACCGTAGCCGAATTTCTGTTTCTGGGCATCCTCAAAAAAACGAACGTTGGGGTGACGGCTCAGTTGCCGGTGAATCTCCTGCCGCAGTTTGCCGCTCCCCACGCCGTGAATAAACGTAATTTCGCCCATCCCCGACGCGATGGCATTTTCTAAATTTTTCTCGAAGGCCCGCAGTTGAATATCCACCAGTTGCCCCGGCGACTGATTGCCCGGCCCCGCTGGCAGCAGCTTCTCGATGTGCAGATCCACCACCGACGTGGGCCGGTCGACAGCCACGATGGGTTGCTCAACGGTGGGCGACAGCATAGCTGCTTTGATCTGTTCCGGTTCGCTGGGAATCGTTGTCGTTCCCACTTCTTCGTCGAGCAGGAACACATGGCCCGGCTGGTTCAGCACCGGTACGTTCTGCTTGTTTTTGTAGAATTGCTGGGCGCGGGGTTTCAGGCGTTTTACCAGCGGCATGCGGGCAGGCTGCCCCACTCCAGCCCGAAAATACACGGCCTGCACCAGCAGCGTGGGCCATTGCTCGAAGCGCTCCATCTGGTACTGCTCAAGCAGTTTGGTTTGCGTTTTGGCTTTCAGCGTCAGGCTTTGCAGACCCCGGTATCGACCTTCGCGCTCTTCGGCCAGGCTCACCAGAATCTCCCAGTCGGTATTGTTGACCAGGTACAGCGCTACGTCGCGGTCATTCTGAGGCACGAAGGCCAGGTATAGCCCCACATTCGCCAGAATCTGACCAGCGGCCGTAGCGGCCGACCGCTGAGGCGCGATGGTTTCCCGTAGTTCGGCTGCGGCTGTCGACGGCTTGAACCGTTCAGCTTCCATCGGCGACACCACCACAATCTCCGACTGCAACACAGGGATGCGGAAACCGTCTTCAATCTCAATTTCGACGCGCCCCCCCGACAAAAAGCGGGTGACCACCCCCTGTTCAGTAGCCCGTACCATGCGTACTTTATCGCCGATGTTCATTTTCTAAGTCTGGAAAGCCAGTTTTTGAGTAGTGCAAAGTCTGGATAGTCGTTATTCGTACATGTTGTACAGCGTCTGGTGCACCGGCAAAAAGTTGCCTTTGTTCTACTGACAAAACTGACTTTCCAGACCCTGTACTCTCTACAAAACTGACTTTCCAGACTTTACAGTTAACCTCACCCCAACCGTAAAGTTCCGGCGGGGGGCGGCGTTGTAGTACCGGTTGCCCACGGCGTTCAGGTCGTATCCGATGCTGTAGGTCTGGTCGAGGAGGTTATCGCCGCCCGCATATAGGTTGGCCATCAGGTGTTTACCAATGGCTCGGCGATACCCGATCGTCGCCTGAAGTTGCCGCGTCGGGTCGCTCATGGCCGTGTTGGCGTCGTTCAGAGCAAAAGGCGGCAGAAACTGGAAGGTCAGGTAGGCGTAGAAACCCGCGGGCAGCGCCGCATCCAGCCCCCACACACCCGCAACCGGTGCTACACCCGGCACCCGATTGCCCGACAGATCGGTGGTCAGTTGTTGGTATTCACGGTACCGGTAGTTACTCAGCGTCAGGCTCTGCCATAGTTTCAGCGACGTACCCCGCTGCCCCGGTTCGGGCCGCAGCAGGTCGTAGCTCAGGTACGTTTCCAGGCCATACTGGTCGGTGCGGCCTGCGTTGACAAAGAATTCAGCTCCATTGTCGAGTGAGCGGCGGACGATGGTTTCGCGCAGTTGAAGCGTATAACCGACCAAATCGAACTGAATCCGGTTTAGCAACCGGCCACGCACGCCCAATTCAGCCTGTTGGCCACGTTCGGGGTTGAGATTGGCGTTGAAGAAGCCCGCCGACGACAGCACTTCCTGACTCGTAGGGGCCGAATAGCCACTACTCAGGTTAACATACAGCGAGGCGTCGCTACCCAGCGTTTTCAACACCGATGCCCGCCACAGCCAAACAGGGCTAAACGTGCGGCTCTGCGGCCCCGGACCGGGCAGACGGCCCAGCTGGTACCGGGTAAAATCATAAGCCACCTGGTTGCGGCTCAGGCCCGCCGTCACGATCAGGCCGCGAGCCAGTTGCACCTCTTCCTGCGCAAATACATTCCACTGCGTTGCCCACAGAGCATCGTCGGTTTGCAGGGTATCCTGTTGCCCGCCGCGGTTACCATAGTTCCGCGATAACGTCCGGTTGGTCTGCCACTCGCCCCCGGCGCTCAGCACGCCCGATACGCCCGGCCCGAATGTATGCGTAAACCGGGTAACGCTGCGGGCACCCAGGCCCCGATCGTCGCGTTTTTCGTAGTTGGTAATGAACGGGTTTGTCAGGTTGGTGATCGACCCGTAGACTACATTGCTCGTCTGCCAGTTGGCCGACCACATCACCCGATGCACCAGCCCCAGGTAACCCGTTTTCTGAAAAATGCCGGCCTGTTGTTCCACGCTGCCGGGCAGGGTGCGGGTGGCAGGTCGCGCCGCTCGCGGGTCGGCCCGAAACTGCGCTTCGGTGAGGCCGCCAGGCGTTTGGTAACGCAGGTCGGTGTAGAGCAAGAGGGCCGACAGCGACTGTTTTTCGCCAAGACCGATCTTACCCGTAAAGGCCACGTTGTCGCGCGTCATCAGGCTCTGGGTACGGTAGCCATCGCTTTGCAGGTGATTGACCGACACGGTCGCGTTGGAGCGGTCGCCCGCCGTTTGGGCCAGCGCCGAAAAACCCCGCAGCCCGTAGGCTCCGGCCAGATACCCCACCTCGGCCAACTGCGTGCCGGGCGTGGCGCTGGGACCACCCAGCAGCACCGTGCCGCCCGTATTGGCCCCATACAAGCTCCCCGACGGCCCTTTGATCACTTCGATCCGGCCTAACATGCGCGGGTCCAGACTGTTGAGCGGCGTGTTGCCGCCGGCGTCGGTCAGCGGCATCTCGTCGTAATACACTTTGACGTTGCGCACCCCAAACGGCGACCGGATGAGGCTACCCCGGATGGAAAGCCGGTAGCTGCCCGGTGAGCGCTCGTCCATCCGAACGCCGGGCAGCGTGTTAAGAGCAGGCACCAGCGTGGGCGTGGCGAAACGCTGATTCAGGTCACGTTGCGACAGCACACCAATGGCGGCTCCGGTGGCGAGCAGCGATCGGTTCGATTCATAGGCGCGCACCACCACTTCGGTTAGCGGGCGGGCCGTTAAGGTATCCTGAGCCACCTCAGACGCCAGGGTCAACGGTTGTGCCGCGACTGGTAACGAAAAAAGCCACAAGAAGCCGTTTCGTAAAGTACATATATGCATGGGGCGGTAAAAGTAGAAAAGATGCAACGTATGCGTTCTAAAAAGGACGCCTTTTTCATATTAGCAACCTGAAACCTGTTGTGTCTAGCGTTTCGTGTTTGATGTTTATGGTTGGCTGACGCCAGCATAGAACGTATCATCCAACCATAACCATCAAACACGAAAGGTTAAACTTTAAACCCTATCTATCCGCCTTTTCGGGACTGTTTCGGGCCATTTTGGTGTTTTCTATAGGATGACAGATGTGCGGTTGAATCGTGTGGAAATAACCCCCAAAGCAGACCTTCGGTCGGCGCGGGTATGGATGCCAAAGCGGGTGATCTTTACGCCCGACGCCCTGAACGAACCCTTCGGGCAACAGATTTATGAACGGGTCGAGGCGTTGAATCTGCCCATCGACGTGATGAAATCAAACCGGCTTTCGGGCCTGCGCGGCGCCGACGACCGGGAGACGTACCGCATTGCCAAAAATACGCTGGCGGTGGTCAACGCCCCGCCGAGCGCCCTGCGCCTGCAACCCATCCCCCCCTCTGCCGACTGGCAGATGAACCTGGCCGAAGGGTGTCCCGCCCACTGCCAGTATTGCTATCTGGCCGGTAGCCTGCAAGGGCCGCCTGTGGTGCGCGTGTATGCCAACCTCCCGACGATGTTGCAGAGCACCGCCGCCTACGAGGGAACGTACCCACCCAACGCCAGCTGGCAGAACACGCCCGGTAACGCGCAGCGCCCCACCACCTTCGAAGTGAGCTGCTATACCGACGTGCTGGGCATCGAACACCTGACGGGCAGCCTCGCCGAGTGCATCCGGTACTTCGGTCAACGCGATATGGGTCAGTTGCGGTTCGTGACCAAATACGATCAGGTCGATGGCTTGCTTGGTCTGGCGCACAATGGGCAGACCCGCGCCCGCTTTAGCCTTAACGCCGAGTCGGTGGCGCGGCGGCTCGAAGGGGGTACCGCCTCGGTGGAGGCCCGGCTTCAGGCGCTCCGCAAGCTGGCGCTGCCCGTAGCGCAGGGCGGTGGCGGTTACCCCATCGGCGTGGTGATTGCCCCGATCATGCCCATTCCGAACTGGCGTGACGAATACACCCACCTGCTCGACCGCCTCCATGAGGTCCTCGACTATGCCAACAATGCCGATCAGCTGAACATGAACGTCGAGTTCATCAGTCATCGGTTTACACCCGGCTCCAAAGACGTGCTGATGCAGTGGTACCCCAACACGTCGCTCGATATGGACGAGGCTACGCGGTCGCAGAAACGCAACAAGTTCGGCGGCACCAAGTATGTCTACCAGCCCACCGACATGCAGGCCCTCAAACGGTTCTTCTACGACGAATGGACCCGCCGCTTCCCCACCGCCCCGGTATTGTACTGGACGTGAGGTATAAGTCCAACGTCCAATGGCCAAGGTTCAACGTGGCTGACGCCAGAATAGAGCGCGTCAGCCACGTTGAACCTTGGCCATTGGACGTTGGACTTATACTTCAATTCACCAACTCCTTCGCCCCTTCCATCGCTTCGGCCTGATGCTGCCACATGTCGTTGAACAGCGTCGAGTGCTCGCGTAGCTGCGGAAACGTACCCTCGTCGATGACCTGCCCATCGCGGAGGATATAGATGTAATCGAACATGGGTAGTAGGTGCAGCCGGTGCAACGACGACACTACCACTTTGTCGGCAAACTGCGCCAGCAGGCCGTGATAAATCAGGTATTCGGTTTTCGGGTCGATACTGCTTGTCGGTTCGTCCATCAGCACGATGTCGCTTTGGCGGGCAGCCAGAATGCCCCGCGCCAGCGCCAGCCGCTGCTTCTGCCCCCCAGACAGGTTCAGGCCTTTCTCCTGCATGGACGTACCCAGCCCGTTGGGCAAATGCCGGACCACGTCGGAGAAGCGGGCCAGTTCGCACACCTGCTGCACGTCGTCGTCGGCGAAGGGCAGGCCCAGCGTGATGTTGTAGGCAACGGTGTTTTCAAAGATTTCCGGCTCCTGCGGAAACAGCGTCACCGTCTCCCCGATCGATGCCCACGGCAAACTTTCGCTACGGTCATCTACCGCCCAGGTCACGGCATCGGGCTCATACAAGCCCCGCAGCAGACTCAGCAGCGTGCTTTTGCCCGAACCCGACTCCCCGATCAGCGCAACCCGCCGCCCCCGCTGCAACTGAAGCGCTACCCGGTTCAACGACGACGGCCGACGAACCGGGTGCGCCGGGTTGGCCTCATCGACCAGCAAAAGGGGGGCACGGTACTGAAACGATAGATCACGGATCGACAGCGTCTGCCAGCGGGTGGGCAGGGCGGGCGGGTCTGTAACCAGCCCCCGATACTGCCGAAAGGTGTCGCCAATGCCCCGCGCTGTCTGCACGTCGGTGTTGTATTGCACGATCTGCGTGTATTGCCAGGCCACGTCAGTAAACACACTCGTAAACTGATTGACGTACCCAAGTAACGTCACCAGCCCGCCCACGTAGAAAACCGTGCCGGGTACGTGGTGATCATAGACGTACCCAACCGTGATGACGAGGTACACCAGCGCAATGAGCATGGTGGCCACAAACCACTTCCACTCGTTGATCCGGATCTCGCGCCGGAACGGCACGTTGATGTCGGCCACCCGCCCCGAGAGGCTTTGCTCCATCCGGTGTTCGAGGCGTAGCGTCACCACGGTGATGATGTTCGACAGGCTATCGAACAGCGACGAGGCCATCTGATGCTCGCGCTCGTTGGTCTCTTCCAATGCCGCCACAAACGGTTTGTCGAACCGCCGGATCACCCAGACCGTGAAAGCGCCCAGCAACAGGCCGATAGTGCCGTAGAGCGGGGCAAAATAGATCATCGCCCCAAACGACAGCACGAATTTGGCTACCACGTGCAGGTACGTAAAGCCATTCTGGAAAAAGGCTTTCAGCGCCACGTAGGCCTTGTTAATTCGGTTGATGGTGGCCCCGCTATGGTGATGCTTGTGCCACGAAACGGGCAGGTGCAGCGTCTGATGGTACAGCTCCTGCAAAAAGTTACGGCTCAGGTCGAAGGCCAGTTGCCGTTCCAGGATACGGGCGGGGCCGTGAAACGCCCATTCGAGCAGTTTCAGGCCCACAAAAGCGGCGGCATAGTAGAGCGTTGTGGTGAGTACCTCGCCCGAATCACGCTGAATGTGGTCGACAAACCAGCCGAACAGCAGGGGGTGACAAGCCAGCACCAGGTTGGCCCCGATAAATAGCAGGTACACAAAGAGATAGCGGCCTCGCTGCTCACGGGCATAGTGCCAGGCCGTACGCAGCAGGGCTACGTAAGGATTATTCATGGATGTAGTACGTTACGGTACTGCGAAATTGGGGCAATTTTCGTGCGGATAGGGTTACGCCATAGGCTTAGTAGAAAATTTAATCTGACCCGATTTCTGACCCGGCAGCAAGACCACTCAGCAGGCGGATACCGGGCCTACCGACCACTGCCCACACCCTTCTGTTGGGCCATTTTCTGCCTTCCAGCCGGTTTTTTGGCGTTTTTTTTGTATCTTTAAGGGGGCAAGGCGCTGCTCTTGCCATTAGCGATCCTACCCATTTTTTCACAGTAAACCGGGTTCACAAACCTCGTACAACCGCATGGTGAATGACCAACATCAGGAGCCAACTGATGACCTAACAACAAATACAAATGAAGTCAAGGAAGTCCTGCAAGACCAAACCGTGGTGTCGGGCCTCTACGAAACCTACTTTCTCGATTATGCGTCCTATGTAATCCTCGAACGGGCCGTGCCGGCGATCGAAGACGGGCTCAAACCCGTGCAACGCCGCATTCTGCACGCCCTGAAAGAGATGGACGATGGCCGCTTCAACAAGGTAGCCAACGTAATCGGGCAAACGATGCAATACCACCCGCATGGCGACGCCTCCATCAACGAGGCTATCGTGAACATCGGGCAGAAAGAATTGATTTTCGACACCCAGGGTAGCTGGGGCGACGTCCGGACCGGCGACGGGGCGGCGGCCGCCCGGTACATCGAGGTGCGGCTGTCGAAGTTTGGCGGCGACGTGGTGTTCAATGCCGACACTACCGAGTGGCAGTTGTCGTATGATGGCCGCAAAAAAGAGCCGGTCACGCTGCCCGTAAAATTCCCGTTGTTGCTGGCGATGGGTGTCGATGGCATTGCCGTAGGGCTCTCGACCAAAATTCTGCCGCACAACTTTAACGAGCTGATCGACGCCTCGATCGCCATTCTGAAAGACAAACCGGTGTCGCTGTTCCCCGACTTCCAGACCGGCGGCTACATCGACGTCAGCAATTACAACGACGGCCTTCGGGGCGGTAAGGTCCGGGTACGTGCCCGCATCGAAGAGATCGACAAAAAAACGCTCGCCATCCGCGACGTACCGTATGGCGTGACCACCTCGACCCTTTGCGATTCGATCGTGAAAGCGGCTGAGTTGGGCAAGATCCGGATCAAGTCGCCGGGTAAAAACATTGCCGCCGTGGTCGATAACACGGCCAGAGATGTAGAGATCATCGTACACCTGCAACCCGGTGTATCGCCCGACGTCACCATCGACGCGCTCTATGCCTTCACCGACTGCGAGGTGAGCATTTCGCCCAACGCCTGCGTCATCATTCAGGATAAGCCGCACTTCGTAACCGTCACGGAAATCCTGCGCTACAACACCAACCAAACAGTGTCGCTGTTGAAGCAGGAGCTGGACATCCGGCGGCGGGAACTGATGGAAAAGCTGCTCTACGCCTCGCTGGAGAAGATTTTCATCGAAAACCGCATTTACCGGAAAATCGAAGAGTGCGAAACCTTCGAGGCCGTTCTCGAAACCATCGACAAGGGCCTAAAGCCGCACAAGAAGCTCTTTTACCGCGACATCACCCAGGATGACCTGATCCGGCTGACCGAAATCCGGATCAAGCGGATCTCGAAATACGACGGCTTCAAAGCCGACGAGCTAATGCGCCGCCTGGAACAGGAACTGGCCGAGACCGAAGACAACCTCGCCAACCTGACGCGCTACGCCATTGCCTATTACAAAGACCTGCAAAAGAAATACGGCAAAGGCCGCGACCGCCGCACCGAAATCCGGGCGTTCAACACCATTGCCGCCAACGTCGTTGCCGCCGCCAACCAGAAGCTCTATGTCGACCGCGAAGGTGGCTTTATCGGGTACAGTTTGAAAAAAGATGAGTTTGTGTCGGACTGCTCCGACATCGACGATATCATTGTGTTCCGGCGCGATGGCAAATGCGTGGTGACCAAGATTCAGGAGAAGACGTTCGTAGGCAAAGACATCATTCACGTGTCGGTGTTCAAGAAAAACGACGAACGCAAGGTCTACAACATGGTCTACCTCGATGGCAAGTCGGGCATTTCGATGGCCAAACGGTTCAACGTAACCGCCGTTACCCGCGACCGCGAATATGATCTGACGATGGGCAACCCTAAGTCGAAAGTGCTTTATTTTACGGCTAACGACAACGGTGAAGCCGAGGTTATCACGGTGAACCTGACGGCGCAGAGTGCGGCCAAGCTAAAGCAGTTCGATTTCGATTTTGCGCAGGTCGGCATCAAAAACCGGGCGGCGCAGGGCAACATCCTGACGAAATACAACATCCGGAAAATCGTGCAGAAGTCGGCAGGTACGTCGACGCTCGGCGGCGTGGATATCTGGTACGACGATCACCTGGGTCGCCTCAACCGCGACGAGCGGGGTCGCCTGCTGGGTAATTTCGACTCGAAAGACAGCATTCTGGTCGTTTATAAGTCGGGTGAGTATGAACTCACCACCTTCGACTTAACCAACCGGTATGAGCCGAACGACGTTATTGCGTTGCAAAAGTTCGACCCGCAAACGGTGGTATCGACAGTCTACTACGAAGCCAATCAGAAACAGTGGTTTGTGAAGCGGTTCCGCATCGAGACGACCACCATCGACAAGAAGTTTATGTTTATTGGTGACGCGAAAGGGTCCAAACTGGCCGCTGCCAGCATTGACGCCCACCCGCGCATCGAGGTTCAGTATCAGGAGAAAGAACGCGGTCCCCTGGAAAAGATGGTGCTGGAGCCTTCGGGCTTCATCGATGTCCGGGGCTGGAAGGCACTCGGCAAACCACTGCCCTTTGCCAAAGTAAAAGAAGTGAAACTGCTAGCCCCGAAAGTCGCAGCCATCGTCGTTGATAGTAAACTAACGGAGACTTCTCCGGTTGTTACTCAAGATGATATCGACGAGCCCGAAGCCGTAGCCGATGGGCAATTGGGGCTTTTTTAGAGGTTTACTGTTTATGGTTTGACGTTTAAGGCTCCTATCAGGCAGCATCAAACCATAAACAGTAAACAGTAAACGACAACGCATGACTACCGCCCGACCCACTGCTGACCGTGTTGCGGCTCGCCGCCGGTTGTCGCGCCGACTGACGGTGCGGCAGGTGAAGCGTGTGGTCAAGGGTGGTATCTGGGGCATGTTTGGCGGACTTCTTGTCGTATTGGCCAGCAATTGGTGGGTGATCTATAACACCAAAAGCCAGATTTACTTCGACCTCCATCAGCTACCCACCAACGACGTGGGGCTGGTGCTGGGTACGAGCAAGTACGTGAAAGGCGGCAAGGAAAACCTGTTTTTCAAGTACCGCATGGAAGCTACCGCCCTGCTTTGGAAAGAAGGCAAGGTGAAATACCTCATTCTGAGTGGCAACAACGACTCGGCCTTTTACAACGAACCCGAAGACATGGAGAAGGCACTGCTCAAGCTGGGCGTACCCGCCGACGCCATGATTCCCGATTATGCCGGCTACCGCACCTTCGACTCGGTGTTGCGTTGCAAAGACGTGTTCCGGCAGCACCACATCACGATTATTTCGCAGAATTTCCACAACATCCGGGCGCTATACATCGGCAACCACGAGGGCATCAACGCGGTGGCCTTTGCCGCGCAGGACGTACCTGACGGTTATTCGTGGAAGACGCTCCTGCGCGAATACCTCGCCCGCCCCCTCGCCTTGCTCGACGTACATGTGCTGCGCCCTCAACCCGAAGCGGGCAACAAGCCGATTAAATAGCCTTATTTAGTGAGCGTAATCGGAGCCGTAACCAGTTGGCGTCGACTGCCCTGCCACGTACCTACGCTTGTCGGCCGATGCGACTTAGGCACGCCGATGACTTTTATGGCCTCGCAGCGCACTGTTTGTCCCGGTCCTATCTTCCCCCAAAGCTGATCGTACGTAGCCTGACTATAGCCGGGCAAATCCTGCGAGTACGCAATCTGAATGGGCGCAAAACGCAACGTACCTGTGCCGCCAAATACCTGCTTGTCGATCGCATCGGCCTGCCGCGACGGCTCATTGGCTTGCTTTCCATCGGCCTTGAACAAGCGGCTGAAGTCATCCGCACTATTTCCCTGGGCGTCGAAAAAATTAAGCCGGAGCGTCAGTTCCCCCACGTCGACCGGCTGTGAAGTTGGGTTTTCGACACTTACATCGAGTACGTAATAATCCAGACTGGGGTCGACTTTAACGAACGGACCGGGCGTTGGGGTGTATTTGGCGATCGTGTTGACAGTCATTACGACGCCACCGACGTTGAGTTGCGCGTTTACTGGGGTCAGCACGCGTTTACCCCTGAACGTACCTGAGCCAGCCGCTTTGGCCACCGGAGGTTCGGCCGTCATGGTTTTAGCGCCACTCAAAGCCAGCTTATACGCTTCGTTCAGAACACAACCTGCCGTTTTTACAGACAGACTTACGTCGGTCATGGTCGGGGTGAGCATATCGACTGCCGCTGGTTGCCGCCGATCCAGCGAAACAACTGTGGTCGCGCAACGCTGTCCGGCAGGCCCCGTCGCCTGCAACACGTCGCCAGGCAACAGATAGCCACTGAACTGCTTCAGAAAGACGTTATAAACGTCTTTACCATCACCCATAAAGGCCTGACTGATTACGCCCTCGAAGGTTCGGTTGGCGGGCGCTTTCACCGGCGACGAGCCTCGCTGGCTCAGCGCCTGCCCAGCTTTGGGCTCACCATTGTAGCTTTTCAGGATGGCCTGTGCTGTCTGGCCTGCTTTCAGTTCGTCAAACAGTTCGACGTCGACATAGGCTTTGTCGCCCCCTGGCAGGGCAAACTCATAAGCCCGCTGGGCGGCGCTCACTGGCCCGGCTGTTGCCTTGATCATCGCATCAACAATCCAGGTGTTGGGTGTGTTGGGATCTCGCTGACTCGACCGAATCGTGGCAACAGTGAAACGAGTTTGGGCTGTCGCCATCAGCGCCGAAACAAATAAGAGTAGGCAACCGACAAATCGCATGGTGTACGTGTGTAGCAGGTGATTGGGGCGAATATCCTCGCCAACCTGCTATCAACGCAAGTCCAATTAATCCATCGGTTGCCCAACGCCTACACTGCATCCAGTGTCCGGCGGCCGGTTGGTTCTTTCCGAAATTGTGCAGGGGTTTTACCAACCTCTTTCCGAAACTGATTCGTGAAATGCGGCACGCTGCTGTAGCCCAATTGATAAGCAATATCGGCGATAGTCCATTCCCCCTCCTGCAACAACGCCTTGGCCCGTTCGATACGCTGGCTGATCAGGAAGCGCTCGATGGTTTGCCCGGTCTGGGTCGAAAACAACTGGCTCAGGTACGTATAGTCGTAGCCCAGTTTCTGGCTCAGAAAATCAGATACGTTCTGGTGCGCGGGTCGTTCGTGCGCGTGGTGTACGTCGTTGATCAGCAACACCTTCAGTTGCTCGGTCAGGGTGGCTTTAGGGTCGTCGAGCAGGGCAAATCCTTCAGCCTGTAATGCCTGCTGCACCGCCTCGCGACTAATGGCGTCGGGCCAGGTACGTACCTCCGCCCGTCCCAGTTCGACCGAATCTACCGTGAGCCCGGCGTCGTCAAGCACCCGCCGCACCGACCGTAGGCACCGGTCACAAACCATATTTTTGATGTGAAGTAGCATAATTAGGTTGTTATTAGGCTGCGCCGTCATTGATGGTCATTTGCTTCGCGTCATTAATTGTTTTTACCACGAATGACTCGCAGCGGCGGACCGCATCAATGACAATGAATGACGCCGAAGGCAAATGACCATCAATGACGGCGCAGCCTATTACGGCTCTAACGTGAATCGGAAACCGGCGTAGATCAGCGCGCCCGTTACGGGGCCCCAGTTTTGCCCGGCTGCGTCGAAACTGGTATCGAACGGATCGGCGGCCCCAATGATGGGGTTGGGTTGCCGGTAGTTGGTCAGGTTCTCGCCGCCCAGATACACCTGCCAGGTGCGGAAACTGCGCGTAACCTGCGCGTTCAGGTTAGCAAACCAGGGCGAATACGTCCAGCGCATATCCGAGTACGTTACGTGCGTGTGACTGGCGTCGTCGACCGGTAGCCGTTTGGGTCCGTTAAGCTGCAGCGTCGCGTCGAACTTCCACTTGTCGTAGGGCAGGGCATACGCCGCATTGAGCAGCACCCGGTCGCGGCTGATCATCATGCGGGGCATCAGCACACTCTCAAACTGCAAAGCACCCATGCTTTGCCGGGCGTCGAAAAAGCGATAGGCCAGTTTTACCTCCGCCCGTTTGATGGGATTCACCGTCAGCTCGGCCTGAAAACTGTTGGCAAACGACTGCCCGACGAGGTTGTAAAACAGCAGATTCCGCGGCTGATCGGCATCGACCACCAGCTGATTCTGAAAATCGGTGCGGCTGGCGTCGAGGGTCAGCGTCGCTTTTTTACCGAACAGCAGAAACTCGTTGGTCAGGCCCGCCGTATAGGTCCAGGCCACCTCGGGACGGACGTTGTTGTTCAGGAAAACCTGCCGCGACGACACGAAGTAACCATAGTTCTCGGCGATCTGGTTAGGTACGCGCCAGCCCCGCCCGGCCGATGCCCGCAACGTGATCTGCCCATGCACGTGGTACTTCAGGTGCAGCCGCGGCGACCAGTAGGTGCCATACAGATTGTGCACATCGATGCGGTTACCCAGCACCAGCGCAAACCGCTCCGGGTACGTATAGGCATACTCAAAAAAGGCGCCTGGCACCGACTCCCGCCGGTTCAGCGGCTGCGTCACAAAGGTTTCGGCGAAGTTGTCCATCAGGTAACTCATGCCCGTTTTCACGGTATGGTTGGTATTGCCGATGATGGTCTGGTAGATGAGGTTACCATACAGCGACTGTTCATCACCGTTGTAGGGCCGCAGACCGAACATCGACGCCTGTTTGTGCCAGGTCGCGTTCAGAATCAGGCCGAGGCCGCGGTATGGTTTGTTGGGAAACAGCCGCGCCAGCTTGCTAAACAGTTCGGTGCGGGTAGTTTGGTTGGTAAATCCGTACCGGTACGCTCCCACGCTGCTCAATTGCCCGCCATCGCGGTTTTCCGACAGGGCTTTCAGTCCGCCTTGCCACATCCAGCGCTCCGAGCTGTATTTGGCCCGCAGCACCCCGTTATACTGCGTGTAGAGCGGCAAATCCCGAAACCGATCGCCATTCTGATCGATCTCCGTGCGAAGGGTACTCACGTGCCCCAGCGCCCCGATGCTCCATTTTTCCGACAGCGCCTGCGAGTAATTGACATTTCCTTCTACCCGGCCAAAGGCGTTGACGTACCCGTTGACCAGCATATTGGGCAGTTTGGTTTCGCCGCGGTAATCGGGCTTTTGCAGTTCCACGTTGATCTGCCCGCTGATGGTTTCGTAGCCGTTCACCACCGACCCCGTCCCCTTGCCGATGTCGATACTGGTGATCCACGTACCTGGAATGTAGTTGAGGCCAAACGTGGTGGCCAGCCCCCGTATCGTCGGGATGTTTTCGACGTTGGTTTGCACGTATTGCCCGCCCAAGCCCAGAAACTGAATCTGTTTGGCCCCCGTGACGGCATCGGCATACGACACATTGACCGAGGCGTTGGTCTCGAAACTCTCCGACAGATTGCAGCAGGCAGCCTTGGCCAGGGTACGTTGTGTCAGTACCTCCGTCTGGATAGGATTGAGCCGGTCGATCTGCGTGTTGCCCGCCGTTACGACCACTTCGGCCAGTTGCTGGGTGGCCCGCAGCGTCACGGTCAGCGGGGCGGTAAAATCGGTGATGGTGAGGGTATCAGGTACGTACCCGACGTAGCTAACCACCAGTCGATTGGTGGCGCTGACGGTATCGATTCGGAATTGGCCGGTAGAATCGGCCACCGTGCCCTTCAGCCCGCCCGACCAGTAGACAGTAGCGCCGGGCAACGGGCTGGTTTTGCCTTTATCGTCGGCCTGCACCCGCCCCGAGAGGGTCTGGGCCGACGTCAGCATTGGCAACACTATCAAGCTGATTATTAGTAGTTTTTTCATGATTTGGATCGTAAAGTAAGCACCAAAAGCCGATGTCGAACCCGACACCGGCAAGCGGAGATGCATACACGATCAAATCAGGAAGGTCTGCACGAAGGTGAGCAGCGCCCGGCCCCCAAGCGGTGGTGGCGACTCGTACTCAACAACGGCCACGCTGGTGAGCCGGGTAAAGAAACCGTCGAACAGCGCCATAAACAGCGCCGCCATACCCGCCCCCATCGGCTCCGCTACTGCCTTGATGAACTTAGCCAGCAACTGACTCAGCGACGAGCCGGTATCGACCTTGTCGTATCGGATGTTATCCTGGCAGCAGTCGGTTGCCTGTACCGACGTGGTGGGTACGTTGTGGCTGGCCCGTACGGCACAAAGGCCACAGCCCGATTCTGTTTGGGTGTAGACCGAATAAACCCGTTTACCCCGTAACTGACACGCATGTTCGACCAGCCCGAAGCCCATGCTGCTGAGCAACACGACCACGGCCATGAACAGGTGCAGAAAACGGAGTAAGGCCAGTTTCATAGGGCAAAGGTCGCGGCTTTTTAGCAAAAAACAACGCGTGCCGAAACTGCTTGTGTGTTGCAGCCCACGGCACGCGTTGCGCATCTGTTGGTGCGTGTTAACGACCTAGTTTAACGGCAATGCCCAGTTCAAAAACCGCTGAACTGTTCCCATACATAAACGTCTGGTCTTTGTTGACGATGCCTAAGCCCAACTGAGCGTAAGGGCCTACCTTTTCGTTTACCAGATAGCGAAACCCGAGTTGCAGGTTGGCGGCGATATCGCCCGACTCGCTGCCACCACCTTGATACGAGGCGAAGGTTTTACCAATGGCTAGTCCCACATACGGGTCCACTTTGGCGTTTTGGGCGTTGAAAGCCCGCGCCAGGTGGTAGTTAGCAATGGCCTGCACCGTAATGTCGGATGTACCGCCTTTAGACCAGTACCAGATACGCCCGCCAATGCCGATAACGTTACTGGCCGCAAATTCTACACCTGCCGTGAAGGGCGTAATTTCGCTGGGGAACATGATGCCCCCAAAGAAAACCGGACGCCCTCGTTCAAACGCGTAACCGCCCGACGATGGGCGGCGAGCAGTCAGCTTATAACCCGGGCGCGGTTCATAGCGCGTAGGCTTGAGCGGTTCGTATGGCGAGCGCGTGGGCGCTACGTGTGGGGCAGCGGCAACCACTGAAATTTTGGTAAATTCTTCTGTCTCGCCGTTGGCATAACGGACCGATTGAATCTCGCTCCGGCGCGTTCGAAAAAGGGGCCCGGTAGGGTTGCTGGCCCGGCGATAAACAACTTCCGTATCGGTTACTTCATTGATAATAGCCAGAATATTGGTATTATCGATTTTGTAGATTATATCAGGTCGGTCACTTGTTGTTTGCGCTGAAAGCTCATCGGATAAAATCCCAAACAGGATGAGTAACAGGCAAAACCCTTTAAACGAATTGGTCATAGATTACTTGGGTGGGTAAAGTCACCAAGCTAAGTATTTCCGACCGAGCGACACCGCCCTTGCAGCCTAATTTCGCGCATTTCTTACTCATCGGTATGCGCATATACCAGAAAAAACCGGGTACAGACCGTTCAAAAACGCCTGTACCCGGTTTGGTCAACTGCTCCTGTATGCAGGAAGTTTAGTCTTCTTTTTTCGGCTCACCGCTGATAGCGCGGCCGGTGGCTTTAGCGGCTTTCGATACACCACGGCCCGTAGCTTTGGCAGCGTTGCCTACGGCCCGACCCGTAGCCTTACCGGCTTTACCAACTGCCTTTCCGGCTTTCACGGCACCACGGCCCGCAGCCCGCGTTCCTTTTTCGGTAGCGTTGCCGACGTCTTGTGCTGTATTGTCAACTTTTTGTTCAGCAGTTGTCTGTGCGTATGCGCCGGCAGAGAGCATCAAGCCGATTGCCAGGCTGAATAACCATTTCGTGTTCATTGCGTTGTGAATTGAGGTATGCGATTATGTTCGTCGGGTGCTTCCCGAACGTTGCTACATAGACTACATACCGGGAATTTTTGTTAGAATAACTTGAGCCAATACCGATTAAAAAGCCATTATACTCAACGGATGACACGTAATTCAACACAGGATGAGCAGTTTCTGCGCATGGCTATAGCCCTCGCCCGAGAGGGCATGAATACCGGAAAAGGAGGTCCTTTTGGGGCAGTTATCGTTCGGGATGGGCAGGTGGTCGGGCAAAGCTGCAACCAGGTTACCTCGACCAATGACCCCACGGCGCATGCCGAGGTGATGGCGATTCGCGATGCCTGTCAGCGGCTGGGTACGTTCCAACTCGATGACTGTACGCTCTATACGTCGTGCGAACCCTGCCCCATGTGTCTGGGGGCTATTTACTGGGCGCGACCGGCCCGCGTAGTCTATGCTGCCGAGCATACCGACGCCGCCATTGCCGGTTTCGACGATTCGTTTATTTATGCGGAACTGGCCAAGCCTTACCCACAACGTAGTATCCCTACTCATCAGGCGCTACGGCCCGAAGCCCGAACCGTCTTCGAAGAATGGGTACGTAAAGAGGATAGACAGCATTATTGAGTTTAATGTTTGAGGTTTAGGGTTTAACGTTGGCTGACGCACGAGTAGGATGCGTCAGCCAACGTTAAACCCTAAACCTCAAACATTAAACCTTAAACCCAACTAGTGCGCGCCGCCGGGGCCGTGTACGTGGCCGTGGGCGATTTCCTCGACACTGGCATCGCGGACGTCAACGACCTCCACGTCGAAGTGCAGGTTCTGACCCGCCAATTCGTGGTTGGCGTCAATCGTGATCGTGTCGGGGTTTACCGCCACAACGGTCACGATCTGCCCATGCCCGGCGGAGAACTGCATGCCCACTTCGACAGGCTGCCCGCCAAATGCAGAACGGGGTACGGCCTCGATCATATCGTCGCGACGCAGGCCGTAGCCTTTTTCGGGACCAACATCAAGGTGAATTTTATCGCCTGGCTGGCGGCCTTCCAGTCCTTCTTCCATACCCGGAATCAGGTTACCTTCACCGTGCAGGTAGTAGAGCGGCTCACGGCCGTCACTTGAATCAATAACCTTACCTGCATCGTCGCGCAGGGTGTAGTGGATAGCCGCCACCTTGTGTTTTGTGATGTGCATGTCTTTTTTCTTACTTGTGTTTTCTACCAACCTCGAAAATGAGTTTAGAGTTTGTGCGTTTCCAGTTTTCAGTTCGCGGGCGCATCCGTGAACGGTTTGTTCGCCAAACTGTGAACCAGAAACGCGTAAACCTTAAACTGGAAACTGCCTCTTGTCTTCTCATCATATTGTCCGCGATAAACAGGAACCCGCCTTGCTGATTGCCAATGGCGAAGCCTGTCAGCCCGATTTACTGGGTCAGTTACTCGAATGGTCGCCCTATGTGGTGGTGCTCGACCATGCCATTCACCGGGTGATGGATATGGGCCTGAAGGTGGATGTGCTGCTGGGCGACTTTGACCGAGACGTTGATGTCGATGCCATCCGGGCGGCCCAGTACCCGATCGAGATCGTGCATACGCCCGATCAGAACAAAACCGACCTCGACAAAGGCATCGAATTTCTGATCGAACGCGGCTTTCCGGCCGTCAATATTGTCTGGGCAACAGGCCGACGAATGGACCATACCATTACTAACCTAACGAACATTGTTCGCTACCGGCATCAGATCAAAATCACGCTCATCGACGATTATTCGGTCATTTACCCGCTGGTGGGGCGCTACGAAAAGTGGTTTGCCAAGGGCACACCGCTCTCGCTGATCCCGGTCGGTACGGTCGACGGCATCCGCACGGAGGGGCTGCTGTATCCGCTCGACAATGAATCGCTCACGCTGGGGGTACGTTCGGGCAGCAGCAACGAAGCCGCCGCCGACGGCTTTGTCCGGATCACGGCCGAATCAGGCGCGTTACTGATTATGGAGTGCCATGATTGATGCGTATCCGTAGAGCCGCAACCCCTTGCGGCTCATGAGCGTCAGCCTTTTCATTCACCTGTTATATAAGGTGTATTGCTGACGCCTGTGAGCCGCAAGGGGTTGTATGCGTCAGCCTTTCCGTTCACGTGTTGCATAAGGTGTATTGCTGACGCCTGTGAGCCGCAAGGGATTGCGGCTCTACTTTAGCCTGTCGACTTCGAACCGTAATTCGTCGGCGAGCTGGCGGATGCGGTCATAGCTAGGCGGGGGCGGCGGCATCTGCTGACTGACGAAGGCCCGCACGGCCCACACTTCGAGTACGTCTTTGAGGGCGACTTCGCGGTTGGGTACGTTCGGTTTGTCGGCCGTAAGCAGCAACGTGCCTTTCTGGCTCACCTGATTCACGACCCGCCGCGCCAAAATGCCCTGGTGCTGCACCAAGAGCAAGTAAAACTGCCCGTCGGTGATATCGAACCAGTTTCGGACAAACTGCCCGATGAGCCACGCGCCGGGAAACGTGAAGTCACCGTCGGCCTCAAACGCCCGGTACTGACCCGTAGCCAACATGGGCAGGCGCATGGTAGGTAGGCGGTTCAGGTAATCGAGTTGCTGGAATCGCTGCTGATACTCACCAAACTGACCCAACCCGACGTAGTGAATCGCCTGCGCCGAATTGTCGGTGCTTGCCGAAGCCGACGGAGCCGCCGCAGGTACGTTCGGTGCTTTCTCAAAATGATTATTGAAGGTCGGCAGTGTTTCGCCGGACGCGGCAAAGTCGTCCTGCCCCCGACTTACGGTAAACGCGGGTGCCGAGCCCGGCGCATGGCCGGCCCGAGTCCGCACTTCTTCATACAACACCCCAACCGGAGCCGCTTGCTGAGCAGCGCGGTCGGGCTGGGTACGTTCCGAAGGGCTGGGCTGGCGATCAGGGCGTTCCGTTGGCGGTTTGTAGTATTTTTCCAGCACATTGACCAATGGCTGCGGTTGCAGCGAAGGCTCGGCGGGGGCGTGGGGCAGCACCGGATCGCTGATTTGCGGGGGCGACGAAATGAAATCATCGTCGCTGTCGTCGCCATCAAAAATGGGCGGTGTCGATGGGCGCGTCGGGGCCGTGTTGCGGCCGATGGGCAGACTCAGGTCGGGCGTTTCACGAATCTTCCGCAGGTCCTGCTTCAACAACTGATCGACCGAGGTGTTGAAGAGTTTAGCAATGGTGATGAGCGTATTCCAGTTTGGGTTGGCGCGGGCTTCTTCGTAGGCACCCAACAACGAGCGTTTAATGCCTATTCGTTGCGAAAACTGCTCCTGCGTTAAGCCATTCAATTTGCGGAGATACTTGATGTTGTTGCTGACGAGCGACATGACCGGTATCGGGTTTGACAAAATTTTTAGTAAAACAACCCTTTTTTTCGAAACGAGCAAACTGGCAGAGGGCACGGGGCTAAGGGCCTGGGGTAAGCGTCGGCCGGTTTGCCCCGTGCCTCCACCCTCTTGCCCCACGCCCTTTTTTCGTAACTTCATCCAAACATAATCCTATCCTTATGATCGCGCAGGAGCCTCTCACCGACCTATCGGCTACCCTACAGACGGCCTTTGACCGTCTACGGCGATATGCCCCAACCATGGCGCAAACCACCGCCCGCGAGCGCATCGACCGGCTGAAACGCCTGATGCAATGGATAGACACCAACAAACCTGCCATTTACGAGGCGATGTATGCCGACTACCGCAAGCCAACCGCTGAGGTCGATCTGGGCGAACTGGCCGCGCTGATGGGCGAACTGCGGTACACGATCAAGCACCTGAAGCAATGGATGAAGCCGCAACGCGTGCCCACGCCCCTATCGATGGTTGGCACAAGCGGGTATCTGAAATACGAACCCAAAGGCGTGGTGCTGGTGATGGCGCCGTGGAATTACCCGTTCAATCTGCTGGTGGGACCCCTGGCCACGGCCCTGTCGGCGGGCAATGTCTGCATGCTAAAACCGTCGGAACTGACGCCCCACACGGCGGCGCTGATGAATCGGATGATCGCCGACCTCTTCTCACCCGATGAGGTCGCCCTCTTTGAAGGCGGACCCGACGTAGCGCAGGCGATGCTCGCCCTGCCGTTCAACCATATCTTCTTCACGGGTAGCCCCGCGCTGGGCAAAGTGGTGATGGCAGCGGCCGCCAAACACCTGGCTTCGGTCACGCTTGAATTGGGTGGTAAATCGCCGTTTCTGGTCGACGAAACCGCCGACCTCGCCAAAACAGCCGAAATTCTGGCCTGGTCGAAGTACTTTAATAACGGCCAAACCTGCATTGCGCCCGATTACGTGCTGGTGCAGGAGTCGGTAAAAACGCCGCTCATCAACGAGGTACAGAAGGCGGTCGAGCGGATGTATGGAGCCGACGCCAACGCCCGCGCTGCGTCTGACAGTTACGCCCGAATCGTGAATAATCGACATTTTGAGCGCGTCAAGAGCCTGATCGACGATGCCGTGCAGCAAGGCGCGACCATCCGGCTCGGTGGCCGCACCAACGCCGCCGACAACTACGTGGAGCCTACGCTCATCGACGGCGTCACCGACGACATGCGGATTATGCAGGAAGAGATTTTCGGACCCGTGCTGCCCATCGTGAGCGTGCGGAATCTGGACGAGGCGCTGGCGCAGATCAACAGCCGCGACAAACCGCTGGCGCTCTACATCCATAGCCGTAATCAAAAGACAATCAACCAGGTGCTAAACCAGACATCGGCGGGTGATACGGTGATCAACGACGCTCTGCTGCACTTCTCGAACCCCGAATTACCGTTTGGCGGGGTCAATAACAGCGGCATCGGCAGCTACCACGGCTACTTTGGTTTTCAGGAACTGTCGCACCGCCGGGGGGTACTTCGCCGCGACTTTGGCACCATGAAATTCATCTTCCCGCCCTACACCGACCGCGTCAAAAAACTCATTGGCTGGGCCGTAAAGTATTTTTAGCTCGTTCAGGTACGTTCGTTTTCCTCTACGATATCCAAAGTGTAAGCAGGCCAACTACCTTCCAACGCCCTGCAATCCTTTCCACAAAAACGAGCGACCCCTCCCCGGCCTCACCATCAGTTACCTTTGAAAAATAGCATATAGCTTTTTGTCCATCGGGCGAGTAAGCGACCCTTGATAAAGAAATAATACCAGCAAACTCGGGATAATCAGCCCGTAAGCCAAAAAAGCCAGGCCGTGTAGCCTTTTTTCCGAAGTAACGCTCTTCGAACGCTGCCGTCCATAGCCTGGCTTCGTAGCTGGGTAGCGAGGGTATTTTTTCCAACCGACACCGGGAGAACTGCGCCTGATCAGCCGATGCAATAAAAGTGGTCCATTCCGTGTGTTTGAGCAGGCTGTCTATTTTCGAATGCGGAAAAGATCTTGAGCGGAGATCGTTAAAATCAACGTTGAAACCGGGCGATGATAGTGCTGTAGTGTATTCATCGATGAAGATTGGACGCGCTGTCCGATTAGACAGAATAGGCAGCCGCTCTAGTCTGTTGAAGGCCAACTGATTAATTAGTGTGGCATACACCTCGTAATCCGGCAAAGGGACAACCGCTGGTGCCGGTTGACCCAACAACGTCTGAATAGCGCTCAGTATCAGACTAAGAACACTAACCCATTTTCGCATATCCATTCCTTCCAAACGGCCTTCACCTGAGTTTCGCCCGTCATTCCGTGAAAAACCGTACTTTTGAAAACTAGTTAGCAATGCGCTTCGTCAAAACTTTCTTAAATAAAAGTTTTTCCAGGCATAATTAAACAATCCTCTTCCATGAGTGAAGTAGCCACCCGTTTTGCGCCCGGCGTTGTCACGGGCGATCAAGTCTCTGAGATCTTTCGCCACGCGAACGAAAACGATTACGCCCTTCCGGCAGTCAACGTAGTAGGCACCAGTTCGGTAAACGCCGTATTGGAAACCGCGAAGGCCGTAAACTCGCCGGTGATCATCCAGTTCTCAAACGGGGGTGGCATCTTTTACGCGGGCAAAGCCCTGTCGAACGAAGGTCAGAAAGCCGCTATTGCCGGCTCGATCTCGGGTGCCCTGCACGTGCATCAGATGGCCGCTCTGTATGGCGTTCCCGTAATCCTGCACACCGACCACTGCGCCAAGAAACTCCTGCCTTGGATCGACGGCCTGCTCGACGCTTCGGAGAAGCACTTCGACCAGACGGGCAAACCCCTGTACTCGTCGCACATGCTCGACCTGTCGGAAGAGCCGATCGAGGAAAACATCGAAATCTCGTGCAAATACTTCGAGCGGATGGCCAAAATGGGCATGACGCTTGAAATTGAGCTGGGCGTAACCGGCGGCGAAGAAGACGGCGTCGACAACTCCGACGTCGACGACTCGAAACTCTACACGCAGCCCTCGGAAGTGGCCTACGCGTATGAGCACCTGAGCAAGATTTCGCCCAACTTCACCATCGCAGCGGCGTTCGGTAACGTACACGGCGTCTACAAGCCGGGTAACGTGAAGCTGTCGCCGATCATCCTGAAAAATTCGCAGGACTACATTCAGCAGAACTTCGGCACGGGTCCGCTGCCGGTGAATTTCGTGTTCCACGGTGGGTCAGGCTCAAGCCGCGAAGAGATCCGCGAGGCCATCCAATACGGTGCCATCAAAATGAACATCGATACGGATATGCAGTGGTCGACTTGGGAAGGTGTGCTGAGCTACTACAAAGCGAAAGAAGGCTACCTGCAAAGCCAGCTTGGCAACCCCGAAGGCCCCGATTCGCCCAACAAAAAATATTACGATCCCCGTGTGTGGCTGCGTAAAGGCGAAGAAAGCATGGTTGCTCGTTTGAAAACCGCTTTCGAAGACCTCAATTGCATCAACCGGCTGGGTTAATTTAACCGACTCGGCAGCAGGAAGCGTCCTGTCATTGGTTTGTAGTTGCCCCGTTGGCGCTACTTATCAGCGACAGGACGCTTTTCTTTTTATACAGATCGAAGGACTTTCCCCTGCGCTTTTGTACCAATTCGGCCAACTTATTTCGTACCGCTAGGTAACAATGCCACTCCATCAAATAACATAAGGATAATCTGTGGAGTTAATAGGATTTCAGGGGAAGATATGTATTTTTACTAATCCGTTAAGCTTTTTCACTTTTCGGTAACCTTCCTCTTTTATCGTCTTGACTGGTGTGTGTCATGGCTCCTACTCAACTTCCGACCGAACGGTTCGCGCTGTATGAGCACGAACATCAGCAATGGCTCAACGCCCTTGCTTTTTATACTGATCAGGAGAGCTACTTCGAGTCGCTCCTGTCACGAGTCTGCGACACCACCGCCGACTACGAAGTGGTCAGCCGGTCGGGGTCATTCCGGCAGTGGTTCGTCGGACTGCGCTCGCAGATGGCGCAGTTGTGCGAACTAATCGAGCAGGAGAAAGAAGCGTCGCAGCAAGGTATGCCCAACTGGCAACGCCGCCAGGAGATCGACGAGCGCCACCGCCGTATGCGCAGCGGTTATCAGATGCTCGAACAACAATTCATCACAGTCAGGCAGCAGTTCTACGCCTTCATCACGCCGTATGTGCAGTGAGTTAAGTCTGGAAAGTCGGTTATAAAAGGAAGTACGGAGTCTGGAAAGTCAGTTTTGTAGGTGTGCGCAAGCAACACGAACCGACTTTCCAGACTCCGTACTTCCTTTTACAACCGACTTTCCAGACTATGAATTAGTATGTCACAGGCAAGCCGGATTTCGTCGTCGGTGATGGTGAGCGGGGGCGCTATGCGCATGGAGTTGTCGCAGAATAGAAACCAGTCGGTGATGACGTGTGTCTGAGCCAATGGGCCGTTGGCGGTGAGGCCCATTGCCCGGTCGATAATGGGTTTCAATAACGCAAAGGAGTCGAACTCAACGGCCATCATCAGCCCTTTACCACGTACCTGCCGGATCGCCGGGTGCACCAGCAGCGACCGGATCAGATCCCCTTTTCGCTGGGCGTCGGCGTAGAGCCGTTCGTTGCGTATAGTCTGGAGCGTTGCCAGTGAAGCCGCGCACGAAACCGGGTGCCCGCCAAACGTGGTGATATGGCCCAGAATGGGGTTATTCTTAAAAACCGCCATAATAGGCTCCGGTGCCATGAATGCGCCGATGGGCATGCCGCCCCCCATTCCCTTCGCGCTCAACAGAATATCCGGCACAATGGGGCCCGCCGGGTCGATGCTATGGTGAAAGCCCTGGAATGCCCAGAACGTACCTGTGCGACCGAAACCCGTCTGGATTTCGTCGAAAACCAGCAGCGCGCCTACTTCGCGGCAACGTACCTGAACCGCCCGCAGATAAGCCGGATCGGGCACGCGCACACCTGCCTCGCCCTGCACCACTTCCATGATCACCGCCGCCGTACGCGTCGTGATCTGCGCCAGATCGTCGTGGTTGCCATGCCAGATGTGGCGCACGTCGGGTAGCAACGGACGGTAGTTTCGTTTAAAATTCTCGTCGCCGCTGAGCGACAGCGCGCCCTGCGTGGAGCCGTGGTAAGCGTTATGGCAGGCAATCAGTTCGGTACGGCCCGTAAAACGTTTAGCTACTTTCATGGCCCCTTCCACGGCCTCGGTGCCTGAGTTAGTGAAATACACATTACTGATGGGACCGTAGGGCGTGGTGGCACCCTCAAGACTCTCGATGAGGGCGTGGGCCAGTTGCGCCTGGGGTCCCTGCACATACTCGCCATACACCATCAGGTGCATGTATTTGTCGAGCTGCGCCTGCACCGCCGCCAGCACTGCCGGATGCCGATGCCCCACGTTGCTGACACCAATGCCCGAGATCAGGTCGATGTAGCGCCGCCCCGCCGTATCGTATAGAAAAACGCCCTCGGCCCGGTCGATTTCCAGCGCCAAGGGGAAGTCAGACGTTTGGGCCAGGTGCTGAAAGAATAGTTGTCGATGTGTCACTCTTTATACAATATTGGTTGTCATTCGTGGCCATTCTTTGTTACTTGTTGGCACTAAACTGAATGACTTCGCTTGTCTTTTATCCTTAACCGCTCCGTTTATGAAATCAGTTCTATTCAGTACCCTGCTTCTGCTGATGAGTTGGGCAGGTGCTCAGGCGCAGGTGACGCCCGTGGATACCACGACCGGTAAACCGTATTACATTCTGCTTAACGATGGCAGCCATATTTTCGGGCGTATTGTGCGGCGCGACAGCACTATGTACACCGTGAAGATGCGCAGCGGGCAACTTACCTACGTGGAGCAGGAGCTGTTCAAGGCCGTCAGTGGCATTGCACCCGTCTCGGCCGACTCGACTGTTTACTACATCAACAACGCACAGTCGACCCGCGTAATGTCGGCGACCGTTTCGCCAGGTCAGTATGTCATTACGCTGGTTGATGGCACTGTTTTACGAGGTGAAGTACTGAGCCAGGATACCGATCGGGTGTTCGTAAAGACGACCAATATTGGCACGGTCTACGTACCTGCCGCGCAAGTGGTTCGCATGGAACGTGGCAATGTTCGGCAAACCAGACCGGGCCTGCACCCGGCCGAAGGCTACCCCAACCTGTTTCCGCAGTACCTGAATTTCACGCCTACAGCCTATCAGGCCGAACGTGGCCGCGTTTATTACCGAAATACGATGGTATATGGCAACCAACTCGACGCGGGCCTCACCGACAACTGGAGTGTTGGGGCGGGTTTCTTCCTGTATCCGTTCGTGGGTGTCGGCTGGTTGTCGACCAAGCTATCGGTACCGCTGGGACCACGCGCCCGCATTGGCGCACAGGCACAATACTTTTTTGGCGGTTTTACGTTCGCCGATGCTCAGTTTGGCACCGCTTACCTTCAGGGGCTGCTCTCGCTGGGCGAGCCGCAAAACAACGTTACGCTGGGGATAGGCATGAGCACTGAAGGCGGTATAGCGGCCCAACTGCTGACGGTGGGCATTGTGCGGAAGGTTGGGCCGCTGGTTACGTTTATCAGCGAAAATCAGCTTTTCGTGAATGTCTCTGGGGGTACGTTGCTCAAACTAAGTGGTGGTGTCCGTTTCGATCGTCGCCGCCATTCCTTCGACCTTACGGGCAACGTACCCCTTTATCTGGGCAATCGGGTAGGCAATATCTTTATCTTTTTCCCCACCGCCTCCTATCAACTGCGGCTCGGGCAGTAACGCCCTACTGCTCAAACAGTGCCACCGTACCGCCAACCCAGTCGAAATCCTTGTTGAACCGCACGCCGATCATCTCGCCCCGGCTCAGACGGGCCAAGTTGATGACCAACTGCGGCTCGGCGGCGTCTTTCGGCCAGATAAACAGCAGCCGGATTTCGCACTTCACAGGCCCGTCGGGCGATTGAACGATGGGTTCATACTGCACCTTGCGCTGTAGCAGGTAATTACCCCGCTCATCGACCGGAATGGCGTCGATGTCGGCGGCCGTGACGTGAATCTTCACCCCGCTACCGGCGAAGGAGAACAGCGGCTTCAGCACGTAGTTGTCCAGATCAGTAGCGCCGGGTACGTTACCGTCGGGGCTGTCGCCGCCCGGCAGCGCGTTCAGGTAATAGCTCTTGGGTACGTAGGGGCTGTCGAGCAGGGGCAGCGTGAATTTGCTGATGCGGAAGAACCAGTTGGGGTGCCCTACCCACTTCACATCGACGTCGTCGGTCAGGTGAAAATCGGTCTTCAGATCGGGTATAGCCGCCAATTCGTCGAAAATCAGCCGGTTATAAATCCGCCGGATACGTACCTGACGACCGTCTTTCTCGTAGTACAGCGTCCGGCCTTCTTTTTTGATTTTCGTCAGGCAGACCGCGTCGATACCGAGGTAGTGTTTCGTCAGCGCAAAGTCGATGCGGGTTTTCTGCTTTTCGGGGTAAATCTCAAGCAAAATCACCTCTTCGGGCTGGCAGTCGCCCACCACGAGTTCGCGCAGTTGCTGTACATATTCGGCGTTGGATGATAAACCAAACAGGTGGCTAACGCTGTCGCTGATCGGGAAATGCGTACGAAATGTCTCCGTCAGATACGGCTGAAACCCATACAGCGACGGAAAACCCTGCAACTCGATCAGTTGGGGTTCCAGTTCGCCCGTTTCCGGATTGCGGCAGACGGCAAAATCCACGGCCATGAAGGTCGTGTGGGCGTCTTCATTGGGCACCCGCTGCCCCGCCGGAATAGCCGCTTCGGTTTTCTGTTTAAAATCAGGCGCGGTAATCGTCCGGACAATATCGGCGCAGGCCTGCTGCATTTTCCGGGTCAGGTCACGCCCGACGAACACGGGGGTTTCGGCAATCCGGAAATCAAGCTGATCGGGCCAATCGGTCTGAATCTGACCAAGCATGGCCTGATACCGATCAGTGGTAAAGGCCTGATTGTATTGCTTACGGAGGGTTTCGATCATAACGGTTTGGGTAATGAAGATCTACAAAGGCCCCAGTAGACCAATAAAGTTTTGGAAACCTTATAGGTATACTGGGGCCTGAATACGATGTTACGCGGTTTCCAGTACGTTGGGAGTCTGGGCCGCCAGCGCCGTGCGCAGGAATGTGGGCAGAATGACGGCTTCCGTCAGCGCAATCTTGTCGGGATCGCGCAGGTAGGCGACCATTTCGTCGTACTTCGCCTGACTATAGTTGTCGATGATCTGTCGGCGTTTTTCGTCCTGCAAAAAATACCGGAGCATCCCTTCGTCGTCGGCCTCGGGGTGAAACTGCGTGCCGAAGGCTTCGTCGGAAAACCGAATCGCCATAATGGCCCGTTCGAGGTTCACGTGCGGCCGAATTTTTTCGAGGCAGAGCAGTTTGGCACCCATTGCCTCAAACGCCTCGTCGTTGGGTTCGGTCAGTTGATAATCGCGCGAGTCGACAGCGTAGAACGGATTGGGCAGCCCCTCGAACAACGGTTCCGCGAGGTCGCCGCAGGTCGAGTGAACCGGAAAAATGCCAAACGACGTCGATTTGCGTTTGCTCAGGGTACCGAGGTTAAAATGCCGCGACACCAACTGAAACGAGTGGCAGATCAGAAACAGATGTTTTTTCTGCTCATGCATCCGGTTGTGGGCAAACAGGGCGTCGATGAAGGCGAAATAGGGCACTTCCCACGGCTCGTCGGACGGCAACGGACTACCCGGCCCACCCGTCGAGATATAGGCATCGTACGACAGATCAGGTACGTGGTTATTGGCCCGTACATTAAACACATCGGCTTCAAACGTTAGGCCTTCGGTCTGTTCGACTAGCTGGATCGCCTGCCAAATACAACGCATACCTTCATTGGCATGGTTGTCATACATATCAAGGATTGCAATTCTCATCTCTAATTAATGTATAATGTACAATGAACAATGATTTTACGAAGCATAGTAAATGGCTCATTAACAGACCCATTGTACATCGTACACTATACATTGTGCATTACTCTATCAACTACCTGATACCGTATGAAGTTTCCTTGACGATGTAATCGACCACCGCTTTGAGGTCATTGGTCTCGTTGAAAACGGCCAGCTGACGGTCGGCTCCGGTGCCGTTTTTGAGGATTTGCAGCACGTATTCGCATTCTTCGCGGCTCCCCAGTTCGTCGACCACGTCATCCACAAAATCGAGCAGTTCGAGGATCAGGTTGGGCGTGGGTACCTCTTCCTGCTTCCCGAAATCGATCAGTTTGCCTTCGATGCCGTAGCGGGCCGCCCGCCATTTGTTCTCGGCTATGAGCACCCGGCGATATGGCCGAAAATTGAGGTTCTGCTTCTGGA
The DNA here is from genome assembly GCF_041321105.1 of Fibrella musci. Classification (NCBI taxonomy): domain Bacteria; kingdom Pseudomonadati; phylum Bacteroidota; class Cytophagia; order Cytophagales; family Spirosomataceae; genus Fibrella; species Fibrella musci. Next base: position 536,059 of record NZ_JBGGWD010000005.1, read on the forward strand.
GTTTATAAATTTTGGCCACCAGCGCCTGCATGATCGCCGCCAGACAAACCGTCTCATCGACACGCATAGGTACGTCGCAGATCCGGAATTCGATGGTGTCGAAGAACGGGTGCAGGCGGATGTCCCACCAGATTTTCTTCCCGTTGTCGATACAGCCCGTTTTCACCAGCAGCGCAATGTACTCGTCGTACTCGGCGGCACTGCTGAAGAAATCAGGAATGCCCGTGCGCGGAAATTTATCAAACACCTTCGACCGATACGATTTGAAGCCGGTGTTGCGCCCGCACCAGAATGGCGAGTTGGTCGACAGGGCGTAGATATGCGGCAGAAAGTAGCGCACTGCGTTCATGATCTGGATGCCTTCGTTGCGGCTGGCGATGCCTACGTGCACGTGCATCCCGAAAATCAGGTTGGAGCGGGCTACGTCGCGCATTTCTTCGATCAGCCGGTCGTAGCGCTCGTTGGGGGTGATCAGCTGCGCCTGCCAGTCGGAGAAGGGGTGTGTGCCGGCCGAGGCAATGTGCAAATTCTGGCGGTCGGCCAGTTCCATAATCTCGCGCCGCAGAAAAGTAACCTCCTGCCGGGCCTCCTGAATATTGTGGCAAATGTTGGTGCCCACTTCGACCACCGCCTGGTGCATTTCGGCCTTTACGCGCTCCTGAAGGATTATCTGCCCCCCGTCGACCAATTTCGACATGTGGGAGCGCAGTTCACGAGTTACGGGATCAATTGTCTGGAATTCTTCTTCAATACCGAGGGTGAATACAGGCATATAGGTGCGCGTTGAATACGAACAAGCTTTGGGTTACCAACTTTCGTTGCAAAAGTTGAAACTATGTCATTGGCACAAGAGTCGCAACGATCGTCACGGTTTTTTGCATAAAACTACCAAAACAGTAGATTTCGATTAACAGTCGGCAGGTCGATACAGTTACAGGTGTATTGGTTACCGAAAAAACGTTATGACAAACTATCCGAAAATGAATGGTGTCCGGTTTTGCGTGCTGCTGGCGCTGGCGGCCACGGGTGCTGTGGTCAGTTGCAACGCGGATAAATCGAGCGAAACGCCTGCCCAATCCGCCGTCATCACGACCCCGGATCGATAGCAAATACGGAATTAAGCCAGTGAATTCGCAGTTTAACGTTTGGTGTTTAGCGTTTAAAGTTGGCTGACGCGTCAGTAATCGTGCGTCAACCAACTTTAAACGCTAAACACCAAACGTTAAACTGTGAACCCATTTTGCGCCTCCTCCTGCTTACGCCGCCGTTTACGCAACTCAACACGCCTTACCCCGCCACAGCGTACCTGAAAGGCTACCTGAACACGTTGGGACGGCCATCCGTGGCGACGGGCGACGTACCGACCCTGCCCATCAGCACGGCACAGGCCGATTTGGGTATCGAAACGATTCTGGCGCTCTTCTCTCCCACCGGCCTGGCACAGGTGTTCGACGCCGTGGACGAGGCGGTTCAGCAGGCGCTTTCTTTGTCTGAAAACAGTGAGCGAATTGTACGGCTGCGCGATGACTATCTCGCCACCATCGGCCCCACTATCCGGTTTTTGCAGCACCGCAACCCTACGCTCGCCCACGCCATCGCCGGACGGAGCTACTTGCCCGAAGCCGCCCGCTTTGCCGAAGTCGACGATCTTGAATGGGCGTTCGGCACGATGGGCCTGCAAGACAAAGCCCGCCACCTGGCTACGCTGTATCTGGAAGACCTCAGCGACCTGATCGTCGAAGCGCTCGACCCGCATTTCGGGTTTAGCCGCTACGCCGAACGGCTGGGTCGGTCGGCGGCTCATTTTGACGAACTGCATGAGGCCCTGCAAACCCCCAAGTCGCTGATTGGGCACCTGCTGCTGCAACAGCTCGACCGGCATATGACCACGTTTGCGCCCGATCTGGTTTGTCTATCAGTGCCATTTCCGGGCAATCTGTTTGGGGCGCTGCTGTGCGGGCAGCACATCCGGGCAACGTACCCAGCCGTGAAGGTGGTGCTGGGCGGCGGCTACGCCAACACCGAACTCCGCACGTTGGCCGAACCCCGCCTGTTCGACTACGTTGATTTCGTCAGCCTCGACGATGGTGAGGCGCCGCTGCGATCGCTGATCGAACACCTGCTGGGGCAACCCCGCCACGGCGGGGCAAGCTCCCCCCAAACCGATTTGAAGCGGACGTTCGTGCGCAATGCCGATGGGCGGGTGATCTTCTGCAATGGCGCCATTGAAAAGGATATACCGCAGCGCGAAGTGGGCACGCCCGACTACACCGGCCTGCCGCTGAACGACTACCTCTCGGTAATTGAAGTCACCAACCCCATGCACCGCCTCTGGAGCGATGGCCGCTGGAATAAGCTCACGCTGGCCCACGGCTGCTACTGGGGTAAATGCTCGTTCTGCGACATCTCGCTCGATTACATCGCCCGCTACGAACCCGTCACGGCGGCCCTCCTCTGCGACCGCATGGAGGAGTTGATTGCTCAGACGGGGCAGAACGGGTTTCACTTTGTTGACGAAGCCGCCCCGCCCGCCCTCATGCGCGACGTAGCGCTCGAGATTCTGCGCCGCCGCCTCACGGTCGTCTGGTGGACCAACATTCGGTTTGAGTCGGCGTTTACGGCCGATCTCTGCCAGCTGTTGAAACTGTCGGGCTGCATTGCCGTATCGGGCGGGCTGGAAGTGGCTTCCGATCGGCTGCTGGCTAAGATGAAAAAGGGCGTTACCGTGGCGCAGGTGGCCCTCGTGGCCGACCATTTCACGCAGGCGGGCATCATGGTTCATGCCTACCTGATGTACGGTTTCCCGACGCAGACTGCCCAGGAAACTGTCGATTCGCTCGAAATGGTGCGGCAACTGTTTGCGGCGGGCGTTGTGCAGTCGGGTTTCTGGCATCGGTTTGCCATGACCGCCCACAGCCCCGTGGGCCTGCACCCCGCCGATTTCGACGTGACACGCATCGACCCACCAGGGGCGGTAGATGGCCTTGGCCCCTTTGCCAACAACGACCTCGACCACCTCGACCCGCTGGGTGCCGACCACGATCAGTTTGCCGAAGGACTTCGGAAATCGCTGTTCAATTTCATGCACGGCGTGGGGCTCGATTTTCCGCTCAAAAGCTGGTTCGAGTTCCCAATTCCAGGTACGTCGGTGCCGAAGCGATTCATTGAAAAGGCCATCGCCGAGCCCGACGTGCCCAAACCCCGCGCCAATGCGCTGGTTGTCTGGCCCGGTCGCAAACCCGATCTGGCTATACTGACTCAGCGACAGGGCAAACGCTTAATCAGGCAGGCCGAGTTGCTGCTCGCCCGGCGGCAGGACGACTTGGTGGTCGACATGCCCGCCGAACTGGGGGAATGGCTACTGTCGATGTGGCCCAAACTAAGTACTCAGGCGCTGGCTCCACTCACTTACGCCCAATTCAAAGCCGAGTTTGAGGCTGCGGACCTGGGTACGTCCTTACGACCCGAATCGGCGGGTACGTTCGAGGCCTTCATCCAATCAGAGGTTTGGGCCGACTGGCGCGAAGCGGGGTTGCTGGTCGTTTAGCCAACAAACAGCCCACCGGCGAATCAATTTACTCGCGGCCTTAACGCACAGATAACGTACCTAGCGCCGGTCGAATCGCCGTCGGATGTACCTTCGTAGGTTAGCAATCCGCTCTAAAATCCATGTTCTGATGGCCAGTAAGCAGACAATTAACCGCCGCGACTTCATTGAAAAATCGGCCCTGGGTAGCCTCATTCTGTCTACCGTACTGGTAGGCAGTTGCACTAAAGATCCGGACCCCGGCCCCACCGACCCCAATCAGCAGGGCAGCTTTGCCCACGGTGTCGCCAGTTTCGACCCGACCGACAAGCAGATCATCCTCTGGACACGCGTTTCGCCCGCCAATGCCTCGTCTACCAAAGTCTCACTGACGTACCAGCTGGCTACCGACAGCGGTTTTCGGACGGTCGTTAAGACCGAAACGGTGGATGCACTGGCCGATGATGATTTTACCGTCAGCATCGACCTGAGCGGTTTGTCGTCCAACACGGCTTATTTCTACCGTTTTACCATCACCGGCACCAATACGACTTCGGTGGTGGGCGAAACCCGAACGCTGCCCAAAGGTGCCGAGCGCAACGAGGTAAAAATTGCCTTCTGCTCGTGTTCCAACTACCCGGCCGGCCTGTTCAACGTCTACGGTGCCATTGCCGCTTCTGATGCCGACGTGGTGCTGCACCTGGGCGATTACATCTACGAATACGGCGCGGGTCAGTATGGCTCCAACACCAGCACAGCGGGGCTAAACCGGGCGCACCTGCCCGCCAACGAGATTCTGACGCTAGACGATTACCGGACGCGCTTCAAACAATACCGCACCGATGCGCAGCTACAGCTGGCGCACCAGAAAAAGCCATTTATCTGCGTCTGGGACGACCATGAGGTAGCCAACGACGCCTGGAAAGACGGTGCGCAGAACCATCAGGCCAATGAGGGGCCCTTCAGTACCCGCAAGGCCAACGCGCTGAAAGCCTACCACGAATACATCGGCATCCGTACGCTGGTCGACGCCAAAATCTACCGCAGCTTCACGTTTGGCAACATCCTGGACCTGCACATGCTGGATACGCGCCTGATCGGGCGGGATAAGCAACTCGACTATACCACGTACCTGAACAGCGCGGGCCAACTCGATGCGACCGCCTTCCAGCGCGACTGGCTCAATCCGCAGCGCACCATGCTCGGCAGTGAGCAGCTGAGCTGGCTGGGGCAGGCACTGGGGTCGGGCACGGCGGCGTGGCAGGTGCTGGGTCAACAGGTGCTGATGGCCAAAATGTACCTGCCCATCGAACTGCTCTTGAGCATCACGCAGGCCGAAGCCGAAAGTACGCAGGGCTCTGTCACCCCCGCTACGATTCAGCGCGTGCAGAGTCAGGTACTGGAATTGTCGGCCCTTAAGCAGCGGGCACTGGCGAAAGACCCGACCCTGACCCCGCAGGAACTGGCCCGGGTGAATACTGTCCTGCCTTACAACCTGGACGCCTGGGATGGCTACCCGGCCGAACGCGAGGCGGTCTACGCGCTGGCAAAAGGAAAAAAACTGATTGCGCTGGCCGGCGACACGCACAACGCCTGGTATTCTGATCTGCTGGCCAACGGCGGGTCACTCGTTGGTAAAGAAGTGGCTACGCCCTCGGTTACCTCACCTGGCTTTGAAGGCATCGTCGGTAATAACGCGACGATCCTGGGCTTCTTTGAACAGGCATTGATGCTGCTGATCGACGATCTGCAATACGCCAATATTTCGAAGAAAGGATATTCGATGATGACCTTCAGCCCGAGCCGGGCCGTTTCGGAATGGCGGTATGTCGACAGCATCACGTCGCCAACAACGACCACGACGGTGGGCCGTACCGAAACCATTACGGGGTAAAGGCAATCGAAAAGTTAGTACTTTTCAAAACCTATAAGGTCTCTCAGACCTTATAGGTTTAATAATACCTCATCAACATGAACTACTACAATTCCATCATCGACACCATTGGCGACACGCCCCTGGTGAAACTGAACAAAGTCACGAAAGGCATCCGGGGCACGGTACTGGCGAAGGTCGAATACTTCAACCCCGGCAACTCGGTAAAGGACCGCATCGCCATCAAGATGATCGAAGACGCCGAAGCAGCGGGACTTATCCGGCCCGGCGGCACCATCATCGAAGGCACGAGCGGCAATACGGGTATGGGTTTGGCGCTGGCGGCAATCGGCAAAGGCTACAAATGCATCTTCACGATGGCCGACAAGCAGTCGCAGGAGAAGATCGACATTCTGCGGGCGGTGGGTGCCGAAGTGGTCGTGTGCCCCACCAACGTGACGCCCGACGACCCCCGCTCGTATTATTCGGTGGCCAAACGGTTGAATCAGGAGATTCCCAATTCGCTCTATCCCAACCAGTACGACAACCTGTCGAACACGGCGGCGCACTACGAAACCACCGGCCCGGAAATCTGGCGCGATACCGACGGGCGCATCACCCACTTTGCGGCGGGCGTAGGCACGGGCGGCACCATCTGCGGCACCAGCAAATTTCTGAAAGAACAAAATCCCGGCATCGTGTCGGTGGGTATCGACACCTACGGTTCGGTGTTCAAGAAGTATAAGGAAACCGGCGTATTCGACGAGGGCGAGATCTACCCCTACCTTACCGAAGGCATTGGCGAAGACATTTTGCCGCAAAACGTCGACTTCAGCGTGATCGACCACTTTGTGAAAGTCACCGACAAAGACGCGGCGATCATGGCCCGGCGGCTGGCCCGCGAAGAAGGCCTGTTTGTGGGCTGGTCGTGCGGGTCGGCGGCGCACGGGGCGCTGGAATGGGCTCGTGAGCACCTGCAGGACGACGACGTGCTGGTGATTATCCTCCCCGACCACGGCACGCGCTACCTCGGCAAAATCTACAACGATACCTGGATGAAGGACCACGGCTTCCTGGAGTCGCGCCAGTTTGCAACGGCCCGCGACATCGTCCGATCGAAAAACGGACGCAGCAGCCTGACGACCGTGGAGCAGCAGATGCCGGTGAGCAAGGCCATTCAGTTGCTGAACCAACAGGGTATTTCGCAGATGCCGGTCACCGACACGAGCGGCCACATTGTCGGCAGCCTCACCGACTCATCGATCCTGACGCGCCTTATCGACGACCCGACGATCAAAGATCAGGCGGTGGAAACGGTGATGGACAAGCCCTTCAAATTTGTGGGGTTAGACAATACGCTCGACGTGCTCTCGTCGCTCATCGACCGCGACAACAAAGCCCTGCTCGTCCGCGACGAACAGGATCACATCCACGTCATCACCCAAGCCGATCTGCTAGCAGCCGTGAGCCGGTAAGTGAATGCACAATGAATAATGTACGATGTACAATGGGCTGGCGCGGTAGAATGCTTGCGCCAGCCCATTGTACATCGTACATTATTCATTGTGCATTCACTTACCGCGGCCTCACCTTGGTCAGGCGTTGTTCGAAGAGGAGTTCGAGGGTGTTGGTGCCGGTGGGGTACGTGATGTTCAGGTACGTTGCCGCGCGGGCCTTGGGCAGGTAGACGTACCCACGCACCGACTGACCGGGTTCAACCTGCGATCGTTTCATGGCCAGTTCGCGCCAACGGTATTCTTCAAACCGAAACCGCTGCATTTTGTCGGCGAAGGTGCCGTGGTCGATCACCCGTTTGGCCTGAAGGGCCGTGTAGGCGACAGCCAGGTTATTTTGCGTGTTGATGTACTGGCTAAACTCCCGACCGTTGCGTTTCGGAGCTGTCGTTGAGGCCACGTCGGCCGCAACAATCGCTACCATCAGCACCGTGTTCAGAATCTTGTTCCGCTTGAGGCGGGCTTCTTCCTGCCTGATTTTCTGGGGTACCCGTTCGAGTTCATAATCCGGGTCGGCGGCCTGCTTGAAATCCACCGTGCCGGGTTGCGCCAGCGGTTGCCGATTGGCGTCGAGCAACGTCATCCGAAAGGCCGACGGATCAATGTCGAGCGTGCGGTTGGTGCGGTTTTTCACCTCCACGTCGAGGGCGATGTAGTCCATGTCTTCGCGCTCAAACGAAGCCACGACTTCTACGCTATCGGCTATAGTTTTAGTCACGCGCCGACCGTCGATCTGCGCGACATCGCCCGAAACGGGCTGTAGTTGGTAATACTGCGTGGCACAACTGCTAAGCAGCCACAGCGCAGGCAACAGACTACCAATGACACGTAAAGCTCCTGTTTTCATAATCCATCCGATTGGTTTCCCCTTTGAGTCACGAAGCGGGTACTGGTTTAATGACCAGATGACTACAAAAATGCAGCGCAGGTTGTAACAAGTGTATTAAATGTGGTAAACGGCGTAAAGTACTGAGTAATAAACGATACGTGGTGCATGATCACCAAGCGAATCATGCACCACGTATCGTTTATCGACCTTGGCTTATCACTAATTTTTCTTCACCTCTTTGGCCCAGGCGTCTTTGAGCGTTACGATGCGGTTGAAGACCAGTTGTTCGTCGGTTGAATCGGCATCGACGCAGAAGTAGCCTTTGCGCATGAACTGCACCCGGTCGCCCACAGCGCGATGCGCCAGATTCGGCTCGACTAACGCCTGCACCGTTACGAGTGAGTTGGGGTTCAGCAACGACAAAAACGCGTCGGTTTCGTCGGAATCCAGTTCTTTTTCGTCGGCGGCGGGGTTTTCCGAGGCAAACAGGCGGTCGTAAAGACGTACCTGAGCCGGCACTGCGTGGGCCACCGATACCCAATGGATTGTGCCTTTAACGTTGATACCCGACGTATCCTGCCCGCTTTTGCTTTCAGGTACGTAGGTGCAGTGCAGTTCGGTTACCTCGCCCACCTCGTTTTTCACGACCTCGTCGCAACGCACGATGTACGCGCCTTTGAGACGCACCATCTGACCCGGCGCCAACCGGAAATACTTCTTCGGCGGATTCTCCATAAAGTCGTCGCGCTCGACGTACACCTCCCGGCTAAAGGGCACTTCGCGAGTGCCGCCGTCGGCATCTTCGGGGTTGTTTTCAATGTGCAGCGTCTCCTCCTGCCCCTCGGGGTAGTTGGTCAGCACCAGCTTGATGGGCTTTTCGTCCACCACGGCCATGACGCGGTCGGTGGTGCGGTTCAGTTCCTCGCGGATGCAGAATTCCAGCAGGCCTACGTCGATGAGGTTGTCGCGCTTGGCCACGCCGATGCGGTCGCAAAACTCGCGCAGGCTGTCGGGCGTATAGCCGCGCCGACGAATCCCCGCCAGCGTCGGCATGCGGGGGTCGTCCCAACCACTTACGTGGCCGCCTTCCACCAGTTTTTTCAGCTTCCGCTTGCTCATGACCGTGTAGGTCAGGTTCAGCCGGGCAAACTCGTACTGTTTCGACGGAAAAATGTCGAGTTGTTCGATAAACCAGTCGTAGAGCGGGCGGTGCGGAATGAATTCCAGCGTGCAGATCGAGTGCGTAATTTTCTCGATCGAATCGGACTGTCCGTGCGCGAAATCATACATCGGGTAGATACACCAGGTATCGCCCGTGCGGTGGTGATGCGCGTGTTTGATGCGGTAGATGATCGGGTCGCGGAAGTGCATGTTGGGCGAGGCCATGTCGATTTTGGCCCGCAGCACTTTGGCACCGTCTGGGTACGTTCCCGCCCGCATCTGCCGGAACAGGTCGAGGTTTTCGGCCACCGACCGGTCGCGGTACGGGCTGTTTTGGCCCGGCACTGTGGGCGAGCCTTTCAGGGCCGCAATCTCGGCCGAGGTCGAGTCGTCCACGTAGGCTAACCCTTTCTCGATCAGCGTTTCGGCAAATTGATAGAGCTGCTCGAAATAGTCAGACGCGTAGAGTTCCTGCGCCCAGTCGAAGCCCAGCCACCGCACGTCGGCCTTGATCGAATCCACGTATTCGGTGTCTTCCGTAACGGGGTTCGTGTCGTCGAAACGCAGGTTGGTCTGGCCGCCGTATTTCTGCGCCAGCCCGAAGTTGAGGCAAATCGATTTGGCGTGCCCGAGGTGTAGGTATCCGTTGGGTTCGGGCGGAAAACGGGTCAGCACGCGCCCGTCGTGGAGGCCGGCCGAGATATCTTCCTCGACGATTTGTTCGATAAAATTCAGACCGCCCGCGTGGTTACTCTCGGCGGGCGATTCGTTGGCTGCTGGTGTCATGTGACGGTCAGGTTGTCGCGTCCGTAAACCTCAAAAATACGGTACCCGGCCGGGTTTGGCAAACAGAAGCGGGGCGGTGGTTACGCTACAGGCAGGCAACAGGTGGCCTTGCCACGGCACTTAGCCCCGCACCGGGGCGACACGATTAGCTTTCCAGGCTTTGTAATCCGTTGGCATACAGACGGCACAGGGCCGAAAACCCGCTTTAATTGCCTCCTGACTATCCCGAAAAAAGACCCGATTGCGTGACAACATCCGCTTGCCCGCCCGGCAATTAAGTCGCCCGTAGATGTTGCCGGGGCCATACCCTCCCAGCGTCAGCCTCCCCTGCCGGACCAGAACGACTAACTGCCGCAGCTGTGCCATTCGCGTTGTTCCCAGGTCGATCTGACGAATCATGGCTGCTGAGAGGACTATCTATACCAACACAGCTTCCCGCCGGGCTGCTTCCCAGCCGAGGATAGCCTGCTTGCGGCTCGTGCCCCACCGATACCCGCCAAAGAGGCCCGTCTTTTTAATCACCCGATGGCAGGGAATCAGATAACCGACCGGGTTGGCCCCGATGGCCGTGCCTACCGCCCGCGTGGCCGTTGGTTGCCCAATGGTGGCCGCGATCTGGTCATAACTCGCCAGATGGCCTTCTGGGATAGTGAGTAATGCCTCCCACACTTTTAGCTGAAACGCCGTACCACGCATCAGTACGGAAAGCCGGCGGGGTTGCGCAGACGTACCCATTACGCCGACGGGTGGAAAAATCTGCTCGGCCAGCGGGCGCACCACCGCTGGCTCCCAAACGAGCGTCGCTTCGGGCCACGCCTGGGTTAGCAGCGTTTCAGGTACGTTGTCGTCGGTCAGGAAGTGTAGCAGCGCCACTTTGCCGCCAATACTGCCCAGCACAAACGGGCCAAACGGGCTGTCGAATACGCCGTAGTGCAACAGCAGCCCTAGCCCCCCCTGCTTGAACTGACCCGGCGTAACACCTTCGATGCTGACAAACAGGTCGTGCAGCCGCCCCGCCCCCGACAGGCCCGCTTCATCGGCCACGGCACTCAGCACGGCCCCGTTGCGTAGTTGCGTCTTGGCATAATCAAGCGTCAGGTACTGCCCGAATTTCTTCGGACTAACCCCCGCCCATTCGGTGAACAGCCGCTGAAAATGAAAGGAGCTCAGGTTGGCCCGCTCGGCGAGTTCAGCCAGGGTCGGCTGCGCGTGCTGATGCGCGATCAGGTGTTCGATGGCGTCAGCTATCTGCAGGTACGTATGCGGCGGTTGCGTGTTCATGTCGGCTTGTTGGTTGACTCACACAAAGGTCGACAACACGCCCGCCACCCTCAACCCGATTCTTGCGGAATCGCCAAACGACAGACCATAAAAAAGCCCCCGGTTGTGGCCGGGGGCGAGGGATGGGATCGGGTTGCAAACGTACTACTTGCAGAAAATCGACGTATTGACGGGTACTTCAAGGACGTCTTTACTAACCAGGGTGTTGTTCTGCGACAACGGCAGGAAGAAGACATTCATACGCACATCGTAGGCTTTGCCTTTCACCACACGGTAGGTGCTCGCCACCAGCATGTTTTTCTTCACATCTTCGCGCTTCAGCGTCAGCAGCGGAAACCACTGACTGGTGCCTGCGGCCCGGAATTCGACGGCTACCGTAGCGGGCAGTTTTTTCTGCTCGACATCGGCGCAGGGGAATTTGACCTGGAACGTCACGGGCGTGGGTGTCGTCGACAGTTTGAACGACCGCAGATCAAACTCGGCCCCACCCTGCCCGCAGGATGAGAACGTACCTGACGAGACAAATTTCGTTTTGTCCTGTTCGTTTTCGTACAGCCGTAGTCGTACCGGTTTATCGTAGGCCAACCCGCTGAAGTCAAGCTGGTCGCCGTTGATCAGATCCTGGTACGTTGATCCGGCCACCGCCGAATCTTTGCCGTTGCGCCCCACATACATGGCCTCGAACAGATACAGCCGATCCATGTCTTTGACGCTACTCTTAATTTTCACCGACAACGGGGTCGAACACTTGGTTGGTTTAGCCGCGACCCGGGCCGCCTCACTTGGCAACGTTGCGGGCAAAGGATCGTCAGCCGTGCGCTGACAGGCCGTTAATAGCCCTGCTCCTACACATAGGCTAAGTACAAGTTTTCGCATAAGGAAAAAAGTTGGATAAAGCAGTTCAGTGCTCAATAATGCACGAGCTATGCCAACCCACTCGTGGTATCTATATTGTTAAAGTACAATTTTTTTATGAGCTGATAAAACTTTGTCGTTCAATCAATTACTTGCTTCAGGATGGCTCGCTCAATTAATTTTCAACCTGTTTTCAATTGGGTCGGCATGACTTATGCTATTATCACCATATATGTATAATACATTCGTAAAACCACGTCCATTTTATATGTAAATTCCTAAATATCAATAAGTTAACCAGATAACATAAAGAACCAATCGGGCGCTGAAGCTGTTGTTTTAATAGACCACTCAACACCCTTGCATGCCCGATTTCAAGCCCTCTGTGGTGCTTTATACAGCCGATGCCATGAACGAGCAGGGCGAGGCCATTCTAGCCCAATACCCCAACGCCGAAACGCTACAGATCACGCAGCATAACCGCCTGCCCGAGTTGGGCATGAATCATTATAAAGTGAAGTCGGATGTGCTGGTGCTGGGGAAGCTGAAGACGCAGGACTGTAAATGGAGCGGGCGTAGCTCCGACTATATTGCGCCGAGTCTGGCCAACGGTTGTTTTGCAGGCTGTGCTTATTGTTACGTCGATCGGCATAAGGCGGTCAACCCCATTACGCTCTTCACCAATACCGACGAGATCACGGCGACGGTCGACCGGCACGTGCACACGCTCGACTGGCCTAAACCCGCCAATCAGACCGACCCCGTCTACTGGACGTATGACATCGGCTGCAACTCCGACATTGCCGTTGATTATAGCCTGAACGCGGGCTTGCGCGACGTCTTTGCGTTTTACCGTGATCATCCGCGAGCCAAGGCGACGTTTGCCACCAAGTTTGTCAACCCCGACCTACTCGATTTCGACCCGAAACGCAAGATCCGCATTCGGTTCAGCCTGATGCCCGCGCATGTGAGCAAGCTTGTGGACGTGCGCACCGACAGCATCGAGAAGCGGCTGGCAGCTATCAACGATTTTTACGACGCGGGCTATGAAGTTCACGTAAACTTCTCGCCGGTGATTGTGTATGGAGGCAAACAGTGGCGCGACGACTACCGAGCCTTGTTTCGACAGCTCGACGAAGCGCTGCGGCCGGAGGTGAAAGCGCAGCTACACTGCGAGGTGATTTTTCTGACGCACAATCAGTTTCAGCACCAGGCCAATTTGCAGATCAACCCGAAGGCCGAAGAACTGCTATGGGTGCCCGAGTTGCAGGAGAATAAGCGCAGTCAGTTTGGGGGCTGGAACATCCGCTACGATCATAAGCTCAAGAGCAAGATGATCGCCATTTTCGAGCGGCTGGTGCAGGAAGAAATCCCCTGGTGTGGTATTCGGTATATTTTTTAGGCTTCGCTGCGGGGCAGCTGCGTGCAGGGAACGGCAGGGTGGCTACGCGCAGGGGATAGCTGGGTACGTCCCTGCCATTCCCTGCACGCAGCTACCTCGCCATTCCTTGCCTTTAGTTACTATGCCCGCCTTTGGTGCCGCCGCTCGCTTTGCCGGCGCTACTACCCCCTTTTGAATGCTTGGCGCTTTTGTGTGAGGTACTATTCCGGCCAGCACCGCTGCTGCCGTGACCAACGCCGTTGTCGGCTTTGCCACCTGCTTTCTGTTCGTCGTATTCGTGCTCGACCTGATCGAGGGCCTTGTCGTTCTTCGTTGCCATAACGTTGGTTGGTTTAACTACCCACTAAACCCATTAACTGAGTAGGGTGTTTTAACCAATTCGTCTGTTTTCAGGGGCGAAACTGTAGATCGACCCGCACGGCCTGATGGTCGGAGCCGCGCTGCGTCAGTACGGTAAATTGCCGGGTGCTGAGCCGATCATTGACAAAGGCGTGATCGATAGGCAGATAGGCCACGGGCAGAAAGCGCGGCCAGGTGGGTTGTAGCCCAAACCCATATCGGCAGGCGTGCACACCCGGCTGCTGAAACCAGCGCCGGTATAAAGGCGCAAACGGGCTGATATTAAAATCGCCGATCAGCAGCGCCGGTTGCCGGGTACGTTGGAAGCGCTCCGACACGAAGGCGAGTTTCCGATTTCGGTCGGCAAACCAGCCGGGGAAAATGGGCGGGCGGGGGTGCACCGTCATCAGCTCGACGGCATGCCCCCGGATGTTCGTCGTCAGGTGAATGACCTGATGGCTTTGTTTCGCGGCCGCGTCGACCCGGAAGGGCGTCCGGCTCAGTACCATAATGTGGCTCAGGCCCTTGGCCCGAACGGTGTCGGTGTGTGGGTACGTTGCCTGGAAGTAGGCGGCGGCGCGCGGAATTTGCTCCACCGTCATTTCCTGCAAGACGATCAGATCGGCCTGCTGCTGCGCTACCAGGTCGAGCGTATTCTGGATGTCTGGCCGCGTAAACAGCACATTGGCGTGCATCACCCGAAAACCGGGTCGACCGGGCGTCAGCAGGGGCGGTTGGGCCGTGAGCCACGGAAGCACCAGCGCCGCCTGCCACCCGACACTGAGGCCGTTGACCAGTGCCCAGCGCCATCGCCCCGCAAGCATGCTCCACGCCAGCAGCAACGTACCCAGCCCAACATATTGCACCGCAAACTGCCCCGCCAGATCGAACAGAAAGAAATAAGGCCCCGCCAGCTGCCCAACCACAACAGCCGCCAGCAAACCGAGTGAGGCAAGCGGCAGCAGCCAGGAAAGGATCGATTTAAACCGTTGACGGATTGAAGGCATTACGTTGAGAACGACGCGATGTAAGCGTCACGTCTGATTAATGTGCTTACGGGTACGTATAAGCCACTGATTAAAGCGATTAGATCATTTTTGTCATTCCGACGACAGAAAGAATCCTGACTTTTCCAACCCACGAGCAAGGGTATGTCAAGATTCCTCCTCTCGTCGGAATGACAAAAAAGACGGTTGTTCGGAAGCCTATCCACAGCATCCATCGAGACCGTCAACCAGCCTTACAGGCCCGCCCGCAGGGTGAGCATAAAATTCCGGCCGGGGGCGCTGAAACCGCTGGCAAAGGTGCGGTAGTTCAGGTCGGTGATGTTTTCGCAGGCGGCCTGGACGGTCAGGACGCGGCTTACGCGCAGGCTGCCGCGCAGGTTGGCCGTCATCCAGGCAGGCATACCGGCGGGCGTGGCATACTGGGCGTTGTCTTCCCCTTCGGGATTGTAATCGGCGATGCGTTTCCAGCCGTTAAACAAACTATAGGCTTCGACCGTGAAGCGCGGCGACTGATAGAGCAGCGACAACCGACCAAAGGTGGGCGGTACGTGGTCGAGGGGGAGTTCCTTGGTATCGAAACCACCCACCGCCAGAATGCGCCCGGCCACGTCGTTGATGGTGCCGCTGAACGACAGCCGGTTGGTAAGGCGCACCAACGCCCCGAGGCTATAACCCCGCAACACCGCGCGCCGCTTATTTTGCGCCGCCGTCACCTGACTTAGCTGCCCGCCGTAGTTGACCGTCGACTGCCCGTTGAGCGTAAACGCATCAACGACGATCGCGTTGTTGAACCAGGTGTTATAAACGGTGGCATCGAGCCGGAGCCGGTTGCCCACCCACTGATTGACCGACAGTTCGAGGTTGTAGGTCTGCTCGGGGCGGATGTTGGGGTTCGGTACAATCAGCGACCCCGCTCTCGATTCAAAGACCTTAGTCAGGTCGTCGATGTTGGGCGCGCGGAAGCCCGTTGAGCCCAACAGGCTGATTTTGCTGCGTTCGGTGGGCGTCAGCACCAGTCCCAGATTGCCCGACAGCCCCGAAGGCGACTGGTTGATGTCATCGAAGGGGAACGGGAAAAACGTCTTGTCGCGGAAGATGGCTTTCAGGTTGGTGAGGGTGTAGCGCAGCCCCCCGTTGATGGTCACGAGCGGCGACAGGGTCAGCTGATCGGTCAGGTAAAAGGCGGTGGTGCTGAGCGTGTTGCCGCCGTCGGGGTAGCGGGTGTCAGCGGGCGTAACGGCCTTCGTCCGTACGTCCAGGAAGGTGGCCGTGCTCGTCACGTCGTTGTGGGTCAGTTCGAGGCCGTATTGCAGCGTATGCTCACCCAGCCGTTTTTGCAGATCGGCGTTGAGCGACCACACCCCTACCCGCTCGACCTGCCGTTTAAGGCTGGCGGCATCGAGGCGGCGGCTGTTGCGGCTTTCTTCCAGGTTCTGGTAGGCCGCCGTCAGGTTCAGCCGGTCGAACAGGGCCGTGGGGCGGGCTACCTCCAGCCGGTACGACGTCAGCAGGCGGCGTTCGGGACCATAATACCACTCGGCGAAACGCGGTTTGCCGCTGGCGACTTCGCTTAGCCGGTCGTAGCGGGGTACGTTGCTGCTGGTCGAATACTGCACGTTGAGTATGTGCCGAACGCCTTCCGACGGCTGAAACAGCACTTTCTGCAACAGATCGAGTTGCTGATAGGCCGAGCCGATCTGCTTGTTGGGGTCGGGGTTCGTCACGACCAGCCCGACGGGATTCGACGGCGACACGTCTACGTACTGCGTCAGCTTACCAAAGTCGGGGTAGTCGGCGCGGCGGTTGTTTCCCTGCACCACATCGCCAAAACTGGCCCCGGTGATGCTGGTCAGGAAACCCAGTCGGCGCGTACCGATACTCACGTCGGCGTGGGCGGTACGTTCGCCCGTAGCCGAGCCAATGCGCACGTAGGCCGACGGGCGTATGCTGACTTTAGCCGAGTTGGACAGATCGGGGTTGCGGCTCTGGAAATACATAACCCCGCCGAGGGCATCGGAGCCGTAGAGCGTAGAGCCGGGGCCAAACAACACTTCGGCGCGGTCGAGCATAGCCGGGTCGATGCGCAGGACATTCTGAAGGTGACCCGCCCGGTAAATGGCGTTGTTCATCCGAACCCCGTCGATCACGATCAGCACCCGGCTCGCCTCGAAACCGCGCAGCACCGGGCTACCCCCGCCGCCCTGACTTTTCTGCACAAACACGTTGCCGGTTTGCTGAAGCAGATCGGCGGTGTTCTGGTTGTTCCGGAAGGCGATCTGCTCGCGGGTGATGGGCTGAATCTGAAACGGCGAGCGGCGGGCAGGCTGCTCGAATCGGGTGGCGGCCACCGTCAGTTGGTTGAGCTGAATGGTGTCAGACTGGGCCTTTGCTCCGAAGGGCAGCAGCAGTAACAGGGAGAGGTATTTCATCAGGCAGGTCGATCTTCCCGGAAAATGGCCCTTATTTTGGCAATCAGGAAGAAACTGGCCCGAAAATAGGCGACAAATGACCCCGAATTTAGTTGAAGGTATCGATTTCTCGGGCCAACCCCTGCCCAACGACGAATACGAGCTGTGCACCTTCACTCGCTGCACCTTCACCAACGCCGACCTCTCGAAGCGCGCGTTCTACGACTGTACCTTTACCGACTGCACTTTCGTTGGGGCCAAGCTGAACCGGACGGCCCTGCGCGAGGTGACCTTTGTGGGCTGCGACCTGACCGGCCTGCGCTTCGACCACTGCGACCCGTTTTTGCTGGCCCTGCGGTTCAAACGCTGCACGCTAACAAAGGCCAGTTTTGAAAAACTAAGCCTCAAAGAAACGTACTTCGGCCAGTCGGTGATGCACCGCGTCGATTTTACCCAAACCGACCTGACTGAAGCCGTTTTCGATGAATGCGACCTCGACGGGGCGCGGTTTGACTATACCGTGCTGGAACGCGCCGACTTCCGCACGGCGCGCCACTATGCCCTCGACCCCGAACGGAACCGCCTGAAAAAAGCCCGGTTTGCGTGGCCGGGCTTAGTGGGATTGCTGGTCAAATACGGCATCGAGGTGGGGTGAGTGTAGCCGCTCAGGTACGTTCCAGAGGCTGTTGATTCTTCCTGCTTGTCGTGAACAGACCTGTGTTCTACTCCGTAGGTACGTTAAAGGGGTTGCTGCGTTCTTCGCGTTTGCGAATGCCGAAGTTGTAGCGGAGGTTGAGGCCCACGCGGCGGGTATCGGCGCGGCGGTCACCCACGGCCGCAATGTTACCCTGATTGAGGGTAAAGGTGTTGCGGTTGGTGTAAAAAAGGTCGGTGACGTTCAGCGCGACGGTGAGTTTGCGGTTCAGGAACAGCCGGTTGATGCTCAGGTTCAGGTTGCCGAAATCGCCGAGGGCGTAGAACTGCTGCTGCCCGCCGCGCAGGTAAAAGGCGTTGAGCGTGAGCGTCGAACGGGTTCCGAGGCGCAGTTGCTGGTACGTAAAAAACCGCCACGATGCCCGGCTGAACATCAGCGGCTGGTTTTCGTAGCGCCCGTCGTAGTCGGTAAGGTTATACTGCGCCACCAGCACAAAGAAGTACTTGCCCACGGGCGGCATCCCGGCTACCATGCGGAAGTAAGTTTCGCGATTCTGGCCGAGGTTATCGAAAGTACGGTACGAGACCGCCGGGTTGCGCGGGTCCTGGTAGAGCACATTCGTGAAGATATTCTGAATATGGTTGCGCCCGATCGCGAAAAGCGGAAAGTCGTCGACACTGATATTGGCTTCGTAGGTTTCGGTGAACTGCGGTTGCAGGCCGGGGTTACCCGTTTCGTATAGATACGGGTCAATATAACGGGCAAAGGGATTGAGGTTATCGTAGGTAGGCCGGGCGATCGAGCGGCGGTAAATGAGCGACCCTTTCAGCTCGAAGCCCGAAATTTTCATCAACGGCCGGGTCAGGTACACGTAGGGAAACAGGTCGGTACGACGTACCCGGAAGGTGGTATCGCTGGGTACGCGCTGATGACCGTCCATATTGGTGTTTTCGGCCCGCAGGCCCGCTTTGAGCAGAAAACCGCCCGGCAGCCCCTTCGAGGCCTGCGCATAGGCGGCGTGGATAGCCTCGTTGTAGTCGAAGGTATTGGTACGGAACGGGTCGGGGCGGGTTTGGCCGTTAGTGGTGGTGCTGAAAGCCGTCTGGCTCGTAAACTGCTGAAGGGCCGATTTCAGGCCCGCTTCGAACGTAATGCGGTAAGGCCATTTTAGCCGCAGGTCGGTCTGGAACTGAGCCATGTGGCGGCGCGTATCGATGTCACCGTCGCCCGCAATGGGGTTGGCAACGGGGAGCTGGTACTGCGTCAGGTACGTTTGCGAGCCGTTGCCGCGCAGGTACGTATACGAGGCGTCGATGGTCCATTCGCTGCCCAGCGAGTCGATTTTGCGCCTGGCCGACACATCCTGCGACAGGTTGAAGGCCGTGTTGCGGTTTTGGAGGTCATTGCTATTGGCCGACACCGTAGCGGCCGTTTCCACCTGCCGAATCGCCGTCTGATTGGTTGCCGTCGAGTTATTCAGGCCATACGACAGCCGCCCGTCGAAGTTCAGGTTCCATTTGGGCGATAGCTCGTAACCCAGTCCGTAGCCCGCAAAAAGCCCCTCGCCGGGGAAACGAGTGTAGGCTTCCTGCCCGATGGTGCGCCCGCCCGTAAGCTGCCGCGTGGTCGTGAGTAGTTCGTAGGTCTGGCGGCGGTTGTAGTTGAGGTTCAGGTATTTGGTACGCCCACCGTCGCTTTCGTTGAGGTTAATACCCACGCCCTGATTACCAAACCGGCCCTGATTGGCCGACGCCGTAATGGCACCCGTCCGACCCAGCTTCACGCCTTTTTTCAACACAATGTTGACTGCCCCGCCACTGCCCGACGCATCGTAACGGGCCGAGGGGGTGCGCATCACTTCCAGCCGCTCGATGCTACCCGGCGGCAGGCTTTTGAGCAGCGAAGCAATGTCGGCCGTGCTCATTTTCTGCTCGCGGCCGTTGATGTAAATCGTGGCCGGCGTGGCGCTGCTGAGGTACACGTTGCCATCCTGATCGAGAAACAGGCCGGGGGTTCGTTCGAGCAGTTCAAACGCATTCGTACTGATGTCGGCAATGGGTGTAGGGTCTACGATGAGCTTGTCGTCCTCTTGCCGCAATAGTGGTTTTTTCGCCGTGACGGTCACGGCGTCGAGGCTTTTGGTGTCGGTGTCGAGCGTCAGGCGCAGCGTGGGTTGTTCCGGTGTGAAGCGCGCGACCCGTTGCAGTGATTTCATACCCACGGCCGTTACGAGCAGGTCGTAGGGCGTGCTCATCCGCAGCGATACGGCAACGATCCCAGCCGTATCGGCGATGGCGTTGACCCGTTGGGTTGAATCGGCCCGGTTGACGAGCCGGACAGCCGCGCCGGGCAGAGCCTGCCGATTGGCATCGGTCAGCCAGATACGCACGGGCCGCAGTTGTTGGGCCATAACCGGCCGCAGAAAGGCAAGTAGAAGCAGTGAGGTGAGTAGTAGTAAACGCATAAGAGGTGTCGCAAACGTGGGTAGTGACCCAACATTGATACGGTAAACCTCAGGTACGTTGCCTCTTGTATCCAACTAAATTGGGCTGAACACCGCAGAATAGTCGTTGAACGGAGAACGAAGGGGATATAACGCCATGTTGCGCCTCGAAAACCCACGACACAAACCGGCTGAAAAACCTGGTTTACGTCACCAGGAAGGCGATAAAGTCAATCGCTCAGGTACGTTCCTTTTCAATCCTCCTTACTAGTGGATTAGCCTTCGAAGCCTAAGTGAGGGCAGAGGCAAATATTGCGAAAGTTTTCGTTTCAATCCTCCTTACTAGTGGATTAGTCTTCGAAGGGCGGCAAAGACAGCATTGCGGCGGCATGGGCGACCTAGTTTCAATCCTCCTTACTAGTGGATTAGCTTTCGAAGCCATGTCGGCCTCAGCTCGGCTACTACGCTGGGCTTGTTTCAATCCTCCTTACTAGTGGATTAGCTTTCGAAGTCATAATTCCCTGTCTTTATCCTCCTATAAGATACGGTTTCAATCCTCCTTACTAGTGGATTAGCTTTCGAAGATGGCAATGGGTGCCTGATTGACATTTGGACGGTAACAGGTTTCAATCCTCCTTACTAGTGGATTAGCTTTCGAAGTGGTACCGCTACCGTCATCAAGGGGCGGGCGATCGTCTTGTTTCAATCCTCCTTACTAGTGGATTAGCTTTCGAAGCCACTCTTGATGCCTTCAGTTAATGACCCCACCCGAGTTTCAATCCTCCTTACTAGTGGATTAGCTTTCGAAGGACATTTTACAATGCATATGGGCGCAAGGTGGGCAAGTTTCAATCCTCCTTACTAGTGGATTAGCTTTCGAAGTCACTCGGCACTTCGCCGACAAACCGGACTATAACCGGTTTCAATCCTCCTTACTAGTGGATTAGCTTTCGAAGGCTGACCGCGCCCGTTACGCGCCTGACCTGCTCGAAACCTATACGATGTTTCAATCCTCCTTACTAGTGGATTAGCTTTCGAAGAGGGTTCGCTGTACAGATCAGCCTTCCGACAAAGAAGTTTCAATCCTCCTTACTAGTGGATTAGCTTTCGAAGGATTCGCTAATTGTGCGCGAAAAGCAGGGCAATTTGTGTTTCAATCCTCCTTACTAGTGGATTAGCTTTCGAAGACGCCAGGTGGCTACCCAGTACGCGGCGGGCACCATGTTTCAATCCTCCTTACTAGTGGATTAGCTTTCGAAGTCAGTGCAGGACACTGGTGGGAGTATCGCCACAGCATGTTTCAATCCTCCTTACTAGTGGATTAGCTTTCGAAGGCCGGTGCCCCTTCCTTCATCGGCCGTGCAGAAAGTGTTTCAATCCTCCTTACTAGTGGATTAGCTTTCGAAGGCCCGTCAGCGTCACGCGGGTATTTTACACCAGCGAGTTTCAATCCTCCTTACTAGTGGATTAGCTTTCGAAGGGTGCGTGATACGCTGGGAACGGTTCTGGGTGTCCTGGTTTCAATCCTCCTTACTAGTGGATTAGCTTTCGAAGGCAGGCCATTGGCGACCAGCTATCCGTCGACGGGTCAGTTTCAATCCTCCTTACTAGTGGATTAGCTTTCGAAGGAACGGTCAATCTGTTGTTTCGTGGGGTTGTGTTTTGTTTCAATCCTCCTTACTAGTGGATTAGCTTTCGAAGTACTGCTCGTTGAACGCCTTGATGGTGTTGTAGCTCGTTTCAATCCTCCTTACTAGTGGATTAGCTTTCGAAGACCACTTATCCAATTCACCCTCTTTTGCTGTCTGCTCGTTTCAATCCTCCTTACTAGTGGATTAGCTTTCGAAGTTCTGGGCCGCGCGCTGCCAGCTTTTCAGGTTATCCGTTTCAATCCTCCTTACTAGTGGATTAGCTTTCGAAGGCTGGCGCAACAGGCCGAACAGCTCGAACGCATGAAAGTTTCAATCCTCCTTACTAGTGGATTAGCTTTCGAAGACGTCTATTAACACATATCGCTGGCAATCAGAGTCGTACCCCATTAAAACGAATACTCGTTTTGGCAATTTCCGGTCGATCAAAGAACTATACAACACGCTATTGACAACATTTTCCGTAAAGCGAACTCCTTATCTATCAACCACATAAAAGCTGTTTTTGCCTGGCTCGTAATAGGTTGGCGATCGGCAGGAGCCGCCGGTCATTCGGTTTGCTAAGTTACACAGGCATTGGCTTTTTTTCGTACCCACACAACGACGAATAACCGGGCGACTTTAGTGCAGAAAATCGACCGATACCTGTAGGATCCGCCAGACTTCGGTACGGTCGCGGTACTGGGGC
The DNA here is from genome assembly GCF_041321105.1 of Fibrella musci. NCBI lineage: Bacteria > Pseudomonadati > Bacteroidota > Cytophagia > Cytophagales > Spirosomataceae > Fibrella > Fibrella musci. The sequence continues at coordinate 558,475 of NZ_JBGGWD010000005.1, forward strand.
AGGTTCGACAGTTTAGCGTAGGTGACCGGGTTTTCGAGCATGAGCAACTTCGGCACAGGGGCAACGAGAGTTGTCGCGCTGCCCGAACCGGCGTAATTGAGCTGTAGCTTGAACGTCACCCGGTTGGGCCGGGCAAACGGCGGCGGCAGGCTGGGGCTTACCACAATATCCGTGAGCAACGACGACTTTTCGCCCGCCGTCATGGGCGTGGTCGAAAGCGTCGCCTGGCTGAGCGTATAGGTCGTGGTCGGAAATGACGGCTTGTTAATCCGGCTAAAATCGACCGACACGTTGTAGTAGAGCGTTCCCCCTTGCGGGCTGCTCGTACTGCTTACCGCTTTGCTTTTGGGCAGCTTGACGACCTGGGTCTGAGCACTGCTTTGGGCCAGCACTTCGTTGTTTTTGCCCATAAACCAGATGGTATGCAACTGAAATTCGCAGGGATACGGGCGGTCTTTGCCGTCGATGGTTTTGCAGGGGTTCGTGATAATGTCGTCGGTGGCGACGCGCGGCGCTGGATTGGGTCGCGATGCCAGCAGGCCCACGAACAACAGCAGAGCGAGGATGTATTTCATGGTTCGATCGAAGGTTTAGGAAACGGCTTATTTCTTCGCTACGCCAGTCGATTGAAAATCGGGGTGGCCCGCCTGCCAGAGGCCAAACGCGAACATGTTGGCGAAGTTGCGGAACGTCACCTGCTTGTCTTCGGTGAAGTGGCCGTTGTCGTAATTGACCTGCATCAGCACCGGGCGACCCGATGTGCTGGCGGCTTGCAGAGCGGCGGCCAGTTTACCCGGTTGCCAGGCGATGACCCGGGGGTCGTTCATGCCGCCCACGCACAGCACGGCAGGGTATTTGGTGCCTTCTTTCACGTGCTGAAACGCGTCCATTTCGTAGAGCGCCATGCACTCGGTAGAGTCTTTCACGGTACCAAATTCGGCGGCGTTGATGGGGCCGTTGGGCGAGTTCTCCATGCGCAGGGCGTTGGAGCAGCTTACATTGCTGATGGCCGCCGCAAACAGATCGGGGCGCTCGGTGATGGCCCGGCCAATAAGCACGCCACCCGCCGACGTACCCATGCCAATAAGCTTGCTGGCGCTGGTGTAGCCGCTTTTAATCAGGTACTCACCGCTGGCGATGAAGTCTTTCCAGGTGTTGGATTTGGTGGTTTTATAACCCGCTTTATACCACGCCTGCCCTTTCTCGGAACCGCCGCGCGGGTGGGTTTCGGCCAGCACTACGCCCATGTTGAGCAGGGCCAGATTGCGGCGGCTAAAGTAGGGCGTTCCCGATATGCCATAGGCACCATACCCGCTCATCAGGCAAGCCGCGCTGCCATCGCGTTTCAGGCCTTTTTTATAGACAATCGACAGCGGCACCATCGTGCCGTCATGGCTGGGCAGCTCCACTTCCTCGACCACCAGATCGGCCACGCCGGGGTAATTCATGGGTACGTGGAACGGGCTGACGACCAGCTTGCGGGTTTCCGGATTGTAATCATATAACGTACCTGGGTCGTTCCACGAGGTCGAATACACCAGCGCCTCGTTGGAATGGGGGGCATCGTAAAACTCAATGCCCATCGTGCCGGTGCCGGGCATGGGTACGTCGGCCCACTGGTTGGTGCGCGAGTCGAACTGCCGAATTTTCTCGTTGATGCCATCGCTGAGGATCACGAACAGATAATCTTTCGACGAGGCGATGCGGGTGATGTTCAGCTTGCTCTCAGGCAGGAGCACGGTGGCCGATGCTACGTTGGGATTGTTGGCATCAGTTACCAGAATCTGCCCGTTCGGTGCACCTTTTACACTCTGCATAAACAGCCGGTTGCCCAGCTTCAGAAAGCTATTGACGCTGTCGGTGACGGCACAAACCCGTTTCCAGGCAATGGTTGGTTTACCGACTTCCGAGGCCGGCGCCACCCAGGCCGTGGCCCGCCGGTCGACCGTGCCCAGATAGCCGTAGACCTGCGTCTGATCGTCGGAGTAAAACATGACCGGGTACTGATCGGGCTGGATGCCGAAATCGGGATTTTTGGCGATCGAGAACAGCTCGGGGTCGGTGGCGGGATCGGTACCCAGTTTGTGCAGCCGTCCTTTCGTGTTCAGGTTACCATTGGGGTCTTTAGTATCCATCGAGTTGTTGGGCGTGTAGAGAAACCCGCTGTTATCGGGCAACCAGGTGACTTCTCCGCCAAACACCGCCGTAATGCTCTCTGGCCTGAAGGCGGTCGGCATTCCGCTTTCCGTGGGTACGTCCATCGTGCGAATAGTAGACAGCTCGGCTCCCCCCTCCTGCATCCCGACGATCAGTTTCTTCCCATCAGACGACGGGTTGAAGGCCGTCATCATGTACGTTTTGCCTTTTTCGTAGGCCTCAGGATCGAACAGCAGCGTTTCAGGGCCCGTCTTGCCCTGCCGCATGTAGAGCTTACCCGCTTTTTCGCTGGGCATCGTCTTGCGGTAGAAATAGGTGTTGCCCCGCCGTTTGATCTCCCCGTAGCGCACGGCCAGCAGTTTATCATAGTCGACAAAGGTTTGGATCAGCTTGTCGCGGCCCGGTATCCGATCGAGCAGGGCGTTGGTATAGTCACCCTGCGTTTTAAACCAGGCTTTGGTTTCGTCGCTGTTCATGTCTTCGAGCCAGCGGTAATTATCGACGACGGTTTTGCCAAAGTATGTATCCGTGACAGGCCGTTTGGGCGTAGCCGGTAGCGGGGCGGGTTGGGCTAGCGCCCGCAACGACGCGAGCAGGCATACCACCAGGAGATTCGTTTTCATGATAAAGGAGAGGTTTTAACGAGTTGATTACGCAAAATTGCCGGGTTTACCAGCCTCGCACTATCCCATGATGATGGGGTTCCGGCCGGAGCCATGCATCGCTTATTCGCCCTAAAGCCTTACACTGACGCACTCACGATCAGCGGGTTACAGATCATAAATTAGTCAACTGGAATCAACCGATAGTCATTAACTGTGTTACCGGTTTTGCGGCTTTCGGCCGTCCGCTGCAACGACAGGCTGTTGGTCGTGGGGGGCTCTACGATGTAGTATTCGATCGTACCGATGGTATTGGTCGGCTGCGGCTTCAGGTTCTCCAAAATCAGCCGTTTGTTATCGGGAGACACCGACCACGTACCCGTGAGCGTACGGTTGTCGATGTCGATGAGCTTCACCACGGCGGGGTCGGTGAGGTCGAGCCGGAAATTAACGTACCCCGGCTTCACGTTGGCCGTGCCACCCTGCGTATAGACCAAGGCGGTACCTTCTTTCACCGTCTGCGCCTGCCACACCCGGTTGATGTTGAGCGGCGCCACCGGCTTGGGTTGGCAGGAAAGGATTAATGTACAATGCACAATGAATAATGCACAATGGCTCCGCCGTACCGCACGCCAGATGCACCATATCACCCATTTTACATTCTCCATCATCCATTGTACAGTATTCATTGTCCATTGTACATTCCTCTTCAGGGTATCCATATCTTCTTCGTATAACGGTGTTGGTCGGTGTCGATGCTGAGGATGTAGAGACCGGCGGGCAGTTGAGCCACGTCGTAGGGGAAGCGCGTTCCGCCGTTGATGCGGCAGTGGTCGGTGAGTATCGTGCGGCCGCTCAGGCTTACAAGCATCAGGTTGGCCTCCTGAAACTGCGTCCAGTTGAGGGTCACGACGAGTGTCTGGGTACGTTCGTCCACGTGGGCATACATGCCTTCGGGCAGGGGCAGCGGGCGCACAGCAATGATGGCTTCGCCGGTTGTGACTGGCACCACGTTGCTGTTGCCCGATGAGCCATTGGCGTTACTGCTACGGATGCGGTAGTAGTAGGTGGTATTGGCGGTCAGATTCTGGTCCAGGTACGTGGTGGTACTACCCGTCACCTGCTCTACTTGCTGGAAACCGCCCGTCGGGCTGGTCGAACGTTCGATGGTTGTGCTGGTGGGTCCGTTGGTGATGGCGCTCCACGACAGCTTCACCCGGTCATAGTCGACCAGTTCGGCTTTCAGGTCGGTGGTTGTCGAGGGCACGGGCAGGGCGGGCACGAGCGCGTTGGCCGTTACCCAGGCCGATGGCCCAGCGCTGTTGAACGCCCGGAGCTGATAGTAGTAGCGGGTGTTGGCGGTGAGGCCCGTGTGTGCAAAGCCGGTCGCGTTCAGGCCCTGATTAGGCAAGGTTAATGACTGCCAGGGGCCCGCGCTGCTAAAGCTCCACTGCAACTCGTAGCCCGTTTCGTTGGTCGCGACGTCAGTCCAGACCAGGTCGATACGGCCGGTGGTGCCGTTGGCTACAAAACCGGTTGGCGGGGGCGGCGCGGTTAGGGGTGGTGGGTTGGTGGTGGCACATTCCGGCCCGGCAAACGCCGATAATCCCGCATCGTTGGCGGCCAACACCTTGTAGCAGTACTGGCTGCTGGGATTAAGCCCCGAATGAACGTATTCGCGCTGATTGGCCTCGACGTCGGTGAGCTTGACGAACACGGCCGTCTGGCTCGTGGCCCACCAGATTTCAAAGCGCGATTCGTTGTCGCTGTTATCAACCCATGTCAGCCGGATCGCCGTGTGCGACTGCGGCGTGGTGGTCAGGTTCGATGGCGGACGCGGGGGTGTCAGCGGCGGAGCCTGCGTGGTGGCCTCTTTCACATCCGACCAGTCGCTGTTCAACACCGCTCCCGCCGTGGTGACCAGCACCGCCCTGATTCGGTAGAAATAGCGCGTCGACGGTGCACGGCCACCATCCGTTTTCTCGCGGCTGGCCGCCGGTATGTTCGTGTCGACGTTCTCCCAGGGGCCATTGCTGGTGGACGACCGTTGCAACTCGAACCGAGTGACATTGCTGCCATTCTGTTTCCACGTCAGCCGGATGTCGGTGCTCGATTGGGCCGAGGCGGCAAACTCGAACGGTTTCTCCGGGCCCGTTACGGGCGGGGCATTGGTGCTATTGTTGGCGGTACTATATGGCCCGGCTGCCCCCGTATGCCCCACGGCCCGGAGGCGGTAGTAGTAACGCGTAGATGGGGCGCGGCCGCCGTCGGTGACTTCGGTGGCGGCCGCGGCGGGGTTCGCAACGCGCTCCCAGGGATCGGTGTTGTTGAGGCTGCGATCGAGTTCGTAACTCGCCGCGCCGGCTACACTTGTCCAGGTGAGTTTGATCTGCGTGTCTGAGAGCGGCGTTGCGACAAAGTTGGCAGGAGCAGCCAATGGCGCAGCCTGTGTGCTTTCACAGACTAAGCCCGGCGTCCAGTCGCTGGCACCGGCATTGTTGATGGCCCGGACGCGGTAACAGTAGCGGGTGCCGGGTTTCAGGTTGGTACTACCATACGTCACGGTGCCGGTGTTGTTGGGCGGGTAGTTCGGGAGGTTGGTCCAGGTAGCGCCGCCGTCTTCGCTGCGCTGCACCTCGAAGCCGGTTTCGTTGTCGCTCAGATCGGCCCATTGCAGGTCGATCTGCGTATCGGACCGCACGGCCAGCGACAGGCGGGCTGGAGCATTGGGCCGGGCAGCCTGCGTGGTGGCGCACTTACTTTCCGATACCTGATGGCCGCTTTCCTGGATGCGGTAGCAATATTGCTTGTCGGGTTGCAGACCCGTATCGGTATACTCACCCCCATCGGCGAGCCAGTCTTTGAGCTTGTTCCAGGTACGTTGGCCGTCGTCGCTGCGTTCGATGGTAATGCCCGATTCTTTGCCGTAGCCCGTCCAGTTTAGCCTGATCGAGGTGGTACCTGTGGCGGTGGCGTTGAAATTCCGGACGTTGGACGCCGCCAGCGGTGTGGTCTGGCAGGCGTTGGGCGAATAGCCCGAGGTGCCCTGTTCGGGGTCTTTGGCCCGGACGCGGAAGCAGTAATTGACGCCGCCCGATAAGGTATTGATCTTGTAGCTCAGGCTGTTGCTCCGGCCCGACGCCTGCGTGTTGACCACCTGCCAGGCCCCACCAGCCGGTTGCATTTCCAGCTCGTAGGTGGTCGACAGCTGCGTCGTCCAGGTCACCCGGATCGCGTTTGTTTCCACCTCCGACAGTGTGGGAGCAGGCGGCGTAGGCGGCGCAGCCTTAGTCGTACCGGGTGTGGTATTTGAATAGTTGGTATACGTGTTTCGGCCCAACGACCCACGTACCCGGTAGTAATAGGTACGTGACGACGCCAGATTCTGGTCGCAGTAGTTGCCGGTCGCCAGCGCACCGGAGGCCACCGGCTGCGACTCGCCTACCTTGTTCCAGCCGGTACGCCCGTCGTCTGACCGTTCGATCTCGTAGGGGATCGAGCTGGGTACGTTGGGCGTCCATTGCAGGCAGATCGACCCGCCGTAGCTGACGTTGGCGTTCAGGTTGGTTGGGGCATTGGATTGTGCCAGCAACGGGCCGATTCCGCCCAGCAGGAGCAGTAGGTACGTTAGCGCGAAAAAAAAGCGAATCCGATTCATGGGTGTGGCGTTTAGCGGGCTGATCATTCCACATACAGGCCAACGGTGTCGGGGTTACGGCTGGCGTGTCCCCGGCTGTCTTCGGCCAGAATCTGGTAATAGTTGGTCTTTTTCAGCAAGGGAGTTTTGTCGACAAACTGAGCGGTAGTCCGGGGGAGCGTCGTCAGTTTTTGCAGCGGCTTTCCAGCTTCCGCCCGGTAGATCACGTAGCGTTCAACGGTTGGGTCCAGCGGGGCATCCCACTGCACCACCACGCCCGGCCCGCTTTGCAGCAGGCGCACGTTCCGGACGCCCGCCGGGAAGGTTTCGGTAACGGTGCAACGAGCTTCCACGCTGGGAGCGCTGAGTTGTTCACCCGCCCCTACCGTCCTGACCATATACGCGTAGGAATTCCCCTCGCGGATGGTCGTGTCTGCCCAGAAATTCGTTTCGGCCCGCAACGTACCGGGGGTAAGCAGTTGCCAGTCGGTGGGCGTATTGTCGGCATTGACCAGGCGGCGGTACACCCGAAAGCCGCCCGCGCGCTGCCGGGCTTCAACCAGGTTGGTCCAGTAGAGGTTCACAACCCGGCGCTGGGGCGTATTGTCGCGCAGGCGAGCCGTGAGCTGGGCCGGGGGGCGCACGGTGGTTTTGCCCACGACCGTTACGGGAGCCGACAGCGGACTGATGTTATACGATGTGTTTACCGAGGCCACCAAATACACCCACACCTCCGAGTCGCGGTCGGGCAAGGTGTCGGTGACCGTGACGGTCGTGGCAGCGTTGGCGATGAGGCGACCCACCTGCTCGGGTTTTTGATCATAGTCGCGGGCGCGGTAGAGGTAGTAGCCCGTTACCGGTCCGGCGGGGCGATCCCACGTCAGCGTTACCGTGCGTCCGTTTTGTTGACCCCGCACGTTTTCGGGGCGGGCGTAGTTGGTCTCAGCCCCTTCCAGCAGCGCCGGAACACGGGCTGAGGGGTACGTTTTGCCGTAGGCTGTATTGACGACGAGCGTGTAGAAGTACGTTTGCACGGGCCGCACGTTGGCGTCGTGGAAAACCGTATCCGCGGGGCTCACGCTGCCGATCCGCACAAACGTTTTGTCGAACTCGTTGCCCCGGAAAATATCGATCGACGTGATTTCCCGCGACGGGGCTACGCGCCAGCTCAGGCGGAGCCTTTTTTCGGCCCGTATGCTGTTCACCCGAAACTGATTGGGTATGAACGTGATCTCGTTGGGGCGGGCATTATAGACATTGTAAACCGCCGACGCCGTGCCCCGGTTGCCCACATAGTCGCCCGGTACCACATAGTAGGCGTAGCTTAATTTATCCACCACCGTAGCATCATTAAGCTGGTAGCGGATACGTCCGTTTTTCGACCGGACGGGGTAGTATGAGGCGACGACCGGCTCGAATTCACCGCGCAGGTAATAGGCGCGGTACAGGTGCAGTACCTCTGGCGCGGGACCACTGACGACCTCACATTCGATGGTTGCCGTGGGGCCTTTGGCATAAGCCGTGTCGATGCGCAGAACCGTAGGTGGGTACGTTCCCGGCATGGATGCGACCGACACCGACACGCCCCGCACGTCACCTACCAGCGTCGTGCTGCCGTCGGCGCTGAGGCGGCTCAGGCGGTAATCGTAGAGCAGGTTAGGCTGTGCAGTGGCATCCCAGTGGCCGAGACCGGCGGCTATCCGGTACTGCGGCGTCACCATCAAGTTGGCGAGCGAGTCGGCGGTGGCGTGGCGGCGTAGCACCTGGTAGCGGGCATCGACGATGGCCCGATCAGGCAGCTTCAGGTACACGGGGGGCATCTGCGCGATGGCTTCGTTGAGCCGACCCGCGAAACCCTCGGGCAGGGTTGGAAATGCCGGCTCGGCGATGGGCTCATAAGCTGCGCCACCGGCCGGGCTGCGCTCCAGGCGGTACCGGAACGTTTTGGGTAGCTCACGACCGAAGGACAGAAAAATGCCGCCTACGCCGGGCTGCGCCGTAAACTGCTCCGTCAGGGCCGCTTTCGCTGGTGCCGTGGCAGGCCGGTTCGGCGTTGCCTGTGCTGGTCGGGCCGTTGGTCTGGCGGTCCGCCACCCATTCGGGCTCGACTGTGCTAGGACGGCCTGGGTTAGCAGGCTGCTCAGTAGCGCCATACCGCCGAGCAGGTACGTGTGTATTCGGGTCATGGCTATTGAGCGGGGGGAAGCGGCGTACCGCAGTTGCATTGGATGGGGATGCTGCAATCTTTACCGGGGAAGCCGTTGGCCTCGATGAAATCAAAGGAGAAAACGGGCGAACCGGGCCAGTGTACCTCTGCCTTGACGCCCAGCGTTTTAGATACGCTTACGTCGTCAAACACACCGCAGGCACTTACTTTGGCCTCGAAGCTCGTCGCTACGGTGGCTCCCATGCAGATTTTCGGGTCGGTGGTTGATAGGGTCCCGACCATGTCGCCCAGCACCAGCACATCGGCGGAGGCGCTAGCGCAGACAATGCGGACACCGATATCGCCCGACGCAACGGCACCAGCCCCAAACGTGACACTGAGGCCTTTTTTGATGTTCAGCTCGCTCGACGCAAACAACGACACATCGGCTTTGGCCCAGGCCTCGGCCACCACGACATCGATCTTGAGTTCCTTGTGGAGCACCGTAATGCCCCCGCCCATGAAGAAGCCGTGAATACCTGTCGTTTCGGTGATTTTGCAGGGCAGCAAGGGGTCTTTTGACGAGCCTCGGAGGATGGTCACGGCGTCCGATTCATACATGTTCCGGTAGCCAATGGCGATGCCCATTTGCAGGCCCTGAATGGGCGGCGGCAGCTCACCTTTTGCCTGCAACGACGCAACCAGGTAGAACCCGTGCTTATCAATCAGCATACTGCCCTGCCCCCGGCACTTGAAGGGCCCAATCCCGATGGGCTTGCGGAATCCCCCGTTGGTGCCGGGGAAAATATCGGGGTCGCTCAGGTCATCGTAGCCCGCTTCTACCGGCGCGCTGATGTCAATCGAGCCGATGATCGCCGGCTTTGTGAAGTCCACCAGCAGTTTCACTTCACCCAGCGGTGTGGTCAGGTTATCAATCCGGATGCCCGTGTTGGTGATGGATACCGTGCCGTTGGCATCTTTCCCCGAACCCAGCAGCGATAGCTTGTCCAGCTTGAACTTGCCTTTATCGTCAATTTTCAGGTTACCTCCTTTGCTGGTCAGGCTGTCGATAGCCAGCCCTTTCGTATCCAGCTCTTTCACGTGCATATCGCCGTAGACGGTATACTGCGTGTACCAGGCTTTGGCTGGGTCGGGCGATTTTTTCATCCCCTCATTGTCATAGAGTTCACCGTAGAACGTCAGCGGCGCCTCCCAGTCGGCGGCTCCTTTTTTAACCTGCGCGCCCACGATGCCCAGCACATCGAGTTTGTGCTTGCCGGTCATCGACACGGTTTGTGGTACCACCTGCAACCAGACGGGCGACGCGCTACCCGACCGGGCACAGAGCAGCGTTTTCAACACCGGCATGGCACCTTCTTCCACCGACGTGCCGTCGATGACCACATCGGTAGGCGTAATGCTGAGGTTAGGCTTACCCAGCGTGGTGGTGAACCTGGTTTTGCCGAGCAGATCAACGCCCCAGGGCGCTGTAATGTCCGAGTACGTACCGGTCACGCCCTGCGCCTCTTTCGTGTAGTTGATGCTCATTTCCAGCGGGGCCGCACGCGGTACCCCGAGGAGTTTGAAACCACCCTTGAGGCTCAAGAACCCTTTGCCGCTCGTGAAGCCCCCCGGCGTAAATTCGGTCAGGCTATTGCCCCGCACCCGGAACGACTGATTTTGACTGACCGTCAGGATGTTGACGTTATTGCTGAGCAACTGTACGTAGTCGAAACGAATGGCCGTTTTGTCTTTTTTGTTTCCCTGGTTCGACAGTAGCAGGTCGCCCGCTGAGCCGGGGTTGGTGAGGGTCAGTACACCCGCGGGCCCATCATCTTTTCCAAATGCACCAAGCTTCCAGTGGCCTTTCCCATCAAAGCCCGTGTCGAAACTGAAGAACGCATCCTGCGGGTTTGTGATCGCCAGTTCAGCGATGCCATCACCGATGGGCAGGGCTTTGAGCATCGGTTTTTCGAGCAGGAACAGGTCATGGCGGAGCACGAATTTCTTGAAGGCGATATCAGCTACCCCCGTTTTCATCAAAATTGGGTCGTTGGCCGACGGCCCCATCTGAGCCATTGCGAGTGGCCGCTCTCTGACGATGCCGCCCTCCTGCGGGTCGATGGTCCAGTCGCGCACGGTTAGCGTCCAGTCTTCAAACGTCAGTTCGAGCGGCTTGCTGCCTTTCTTGGGGTAAATCAGCTTGTCGTCGAGCACCAGATCATCGATATGCACCTTGAAGTCTGCTGGCTGCATATTGTCGATGTGGCAGTTCAGATCGACCGAGAGGTGAATTTTGGCATCCGCGGGGTCGATGTACGACGTACCTGGATCGGCATCGGCTGGGAACTGGAGAAGACTGAACCGGATGCGCCCGCCTTTTTCATCGGAAAGGGCGTACTTCGTCGGCGTCGGAGCGGGGGTTTCCGCTTTTTTGTTGAAAGCCGCGTCCGCCGAGAGCGCTTTGAGCACCTCAATGCGGCTGTCGGTGATCGTAACCGGTACGTTGGTGATCGTTTTCTTTCCGTTGATAACCACCTCCTGCTGCTGCATCTGCGTTTTACCATTGGTGCTGGCGAGGTAGAAATTCTCGTCGCCTTTGTTGGCAAAGCTCAGGTACGTGCTGGGGTAATCGAACGAGTTATCGACGATCTGCACCTTGCCTGCCATTATCCCCCGGCCATCGGTACTGCGGCTGATGGTCAGCGCCTTGGGCGCGTCGCCGGGTTTGTGGTCGGGGTGACGTACCAGCACGTTATACCGTTTAGCGTATTGGAATTTGAGGTCAGCCACGCCGTCGAGGGCTACCTGTTCGGCGGCGGGCGTCCCCACTGGCTGCCCTCCGGCACCGTCGGTTGCTTTGAATACCACCTCACGCAGCCGGGCCACGTCGCCAGTAGCCAGCCAGGTAAAGGCCGTCTGACTCTTGCGGAGGTCCAGTTGCCCGGTCACCTTCACGGTACCATCGGCCTGCGGGTCAAGCTTCTCGACCGTCAGCGGGAAACCGTAGGCGCTCTGCACGAGCATCCCTTTGTAGGTCGTCAGTTTCAGGGTTACGCCCGTAGCCAGCCCGTTCTTGAGCGTTACGGTCGCTACGGCCCCTACGATGGTGCTGGCCTGCCCGTCGAGAGTAGCCCTGATTTTCACGGGGCCGTCGGTAAGGGGCAGGCCGCGCAGGCTGAACGTACCCAGCGTGGTGCCAAACTGCCCGTTGGCCGAATAGGTGCGGATGAGCGTTTCGCCGGTGTTGTCACCGCCCACATTCCCCGCCGATACAGATGCCGGTTCAGTCTCGTTCAGGCTCTGCGCGTAATCGAGGTACACCTTCGCTCCTTTCACCGGCTCACCGTCGAGCGTCACCAGGCCGTCGATGCGCCCTCCGGCTTTCATCAGCACGGTGTAGACCGTCCAGTTTTTCGACTCTTTATTTTTGACCTCAACCAGTTGCGGGATAAAATCGCTGTTGGCTCCGCCGTTGATTTTCACCGTGTAGTTATCGACCGACACGTTCTCGAATTCGATGCTGGCAATACCTTCCTTGCCGGTTTTCTCTTTCTTGTCGAGATCGCCGTTTACCGTCACCCAGATGTCGGGAATAGGCTGGTTGGTAGCGGCATTTTTGACCAGAAACCGCATCCGGTGCTGTACACGCTCAACCGAGATCGTGTTCAGGTTTCGGTTCTCGTCCAGCTTCAGTCCTTTCAGCAGCAACGTGTCGGCCCAGTAACCGATGTCGATTGGTTCCACGATCAGTTGCTGATCGCCACCAGACGCGACAGCAATGGTGAACGACCCATCGGCTTTGGTTTCCACCACCGAACTGTCGGCCATGCGCCGGATGAATGCCGGTATACCCACCGTCTTCCCCGTTTTCTTATAACCAAATTGAGGATCGGGTACCACTTCAGGCCCTTTCACGATGCCCGTTACGGTGGCACCGGGGACAAACTGAAGCGGGATGTTATACGACGTACCCGTCGGGTTTACGGGTTGCGTCTTAAACTCGGCATAGCCGCCTCCTTTCTGCCCATCGAGGCGATAGCCAGGTACGTCGGCCATGAGGTAAAAGCGTTTGGCGCCCTCGCCCTTGGCAAAGTAATTCCCCACCGGCAGTTCGTAATACCCCGAAGCGGGCGTCGGCAGGAACGTCAGGCCCGCGTTGACAGTCGTTTTATTGCCCTTGGCGTCAACCGTATAGATCGGTTTGGGGACACCTTTCGCATCCAGTTCGAACAGCGACAGGGTTCCTTTGAGCTTCTTATCCGACGACTTGTCGACAAACTTGACGATGAGCCGCGACGGCCCCGCCTTCACTGTAATCTCGTCGTAGATGAGGTTAGACTTGTCATCGATTTTGCCCAGCGCCGAGAAGTAAACGTCGTTCGGATCGGTGCCGAAGTTGGTGGCGCGCGTAACCACCCTGGCTTCGAAATAATCCGTGGCGTCTTCCCTGGGCAGCACGTAGAAATAATACTGGCCGAAGAAAAGCAGGTTAGGGTCTTTGCCGGGTGTCCATTTCGTCAGGTATCCCTCACTGTCGGTTTCGCCCTCGGCGTAGTATTCAACGGCGTCAGGCCCAGGAAACGGTTTACCGTAAGGCGTCCAGAGTTTATTATACGATGAGGTAGGCAGGGTTTCGAACTTGTTTTTGCCGTTGCCTTCTTTCTCGGGAAGCTGAACCAGCCCTTTGCTGCTTTCCCGGTAAATGATGACCCGTGCCCCCATCACCCCCACCGAGGCTCCTTTTTTTACCGGATCGGCTTTCGTCACCCGAACCTTGAAGGGGTATTTATTGACGGCATGCACAATTTCGCCCATGTCGAGGTTACCGAAGGCCTGCACCAGCACGGTGTTGGAGGCGGGTGCTGTGTTGTAATAACCCGCTCCCTGCTGCAACTCAAAGTAATAGAACCGGGTGATCGTGCTGATGGTCGTGACGTCGTCGGGGCTGGTTGTCTGGGCAAGTATAGGCAGGTCTTCACTGAACAACACCTGCCGCAGGGCTTCATCGGCCTCCGCCGGTCCCCCCCCAGCTTTCGCTCCAACCTGCTTCGTCGCCTTGCTCCCGGCCTGAGTACCCGCAGCCTGTACGCCAAAGGCAGCAGCGGCATCGAGCGAAGCCTGCTGGTAGGCCCCCTGCATCCCCCCCGGACTGGTGTTTAGCTGCCCACTAATGCCGTTGTCCATCTGCATCTGCTCCAGGACACCGTAATTCAACATACCCGTCCCGTCAAAATCAGGGTCAGTAACCTGGTCTTTCTTCGCTTTCAATCCGCCGAGGTCAGTCCCCTTATTTTCGGCTAAACCATTCGCCCCCGGATCATCGTATTCGGTCGAGTATTCACTCACTTTGCCGGTAACCGTGATCGTCCCCTTGTAATTGAGGTTCACCACGTTTATGCTGAAGTTGCCGTTTTTGTCGGTCTTGCCCGTCCCCATGACGATCCCCTGATCGGCGGTGGAGTAGGCATGTTTTTGCCCGTCCGCGCCGGTATAGGTCACGTTGTCGAACTTGTAGAACGTCTGCTTGATTTTCTGTCCCGTGCCACCGCCCGTCACCGTCGACTCGTAGTTGTTGTTGATCGCGTACCCGACCTTCACCACGAAGGGCATATTCGCCATCACGAACTTCTCGGGCTGGTTGGGCCAGCTATACAGCATCCGGCCCGACAGCGTCGAGGTGGGCGGCAGCAATGAACGCAGTTTGTAATTGACCTTGTGGCTGAAATAGCTTTTCGAGCCGTTTTGCAGCCCATATCCGTTGGCTAGTGTGGGCTTAGGCACCTCGAAGAAGAGCGTGTCTTCGGGAGCGGCAAACGTCGAATTCGCTTCGGCGGTGGTCAGGTCGCCGGTAGGTTTGTTATTGTATTTCCCGATGACCTGTTTGGCGGTAGCGATCCCTTTGGCCGGATCGGGGCGGGCCGAGAGGTAATACTCATCGCCGGTGTTGGCGTTGCAGAGCAGGCGGTCGAATACCACCACGCCCTGTGGTTTGCCGTTGATCGTCTCGATGACCGTTTTGCCCGTTGCAATCAGCACCAGTCCGCTGCTGGCTTTGTTAAGCTCTTTCTGCTGCGCCTGCACCGCCCCGCCGTCAATATCACCCTCGACGGCCGGGATGCTGACGTCTTTACCCTTGCGGTACACGTCGATGACGATGCCGTCGAGCGCCTGATTGATCGACTGCTCCATCTGCACCTTCGTTTTACCGTTTTCGTATCCCACCTGTGCTGTCGTCGGTTTACCGTCGGCGGTGGTGAGGGTATACGACAGGTTAAAATCCTTGGTCACCTGCACTTTTGCCGAATAGGCGTAAACATTCACCTTCGTCAGGCCCACGACGGTGCTGGTGCTGCCGGGCGTATAGGTCAGCGAACGTACCTCGGTGGTATTCTGGTAGTAACCGCTTGGCAGGTTGAGCGTGTAGTTGAGGGCCGTTTGAGGCACCACCGTCGTTTCGGTCGAGCCACCGTTTTCACCGGCAGTGGCCTTCTGGATGGTTGTCTGGCCTACCATCGAGCCCATTTGCAATAGAGCGGGCAGATCGCTCCAGGCGATGGGAATTTCATAAATCCCGTTGGCGTCGGTTTTACCGTAGTAGGTATAGGGTAGATCGCCCGAGGCAGGCGGCGGGCTGGATTTACTCCCTTTGGGTACGTTGCTGCCCGAACCAGTGCCAGCCGTAGGCGTCTTTGGTTTCGAGTTGCCCACTGCCGCTAATTTCTCTTGGGGCGAGAGCGACTTACCCGTATTAGCCGACGGCTTGATACCGCCATTCTTGCTGTTGTCGGCCAGCAAATCGGCCACGCCCTGTTTAACATACTGGGTTGAAAAACTGATCTTAACGTCGGTGTTGTTGGCCGGGTAATCGCCCGTCATCCCGTCGCCAGTAAACTTGTAGCGGATCTGTCCGCGCACGATAAAGCCCGCACTAACCTGCTTTTTGAGGCGGAATGAGCACATTTTCGAGGTCAGCGGCCACTTTTTCAACTCATCGTCGCCTAGCGCTTTCCGAACGGCGTTGGGTAAGACCAGCTCAACCTGATAGTCGTATTGCTTGTCGTAGGCCAGCGCGAAACCGGGCAGATCGGGATTACCCGCGATGAATTCCTTGCTGGTCGGTGTGGGTGCCCAGGCGATCTTGCCCCCTTCGTGATCAAATACCGTCAGCTTATACTGGCCGCCCGCTTTCTGGATGGCCCCGCGTACACTGGCGCTATCGGCGCCGTAGCCCATCTGCTGTGCCAGCCGTTTGCGAAACGTAGGATCAGGCTTCCACGACAGGGCGATACTACTGCCGTTGCCGGCCGTGAGCGTAGCCGGAGCGGTTGCTTTCAGGTCGTCGCAGGCCACCAGCACGGCCCGGCTGATTTTCCCACTCCGGACCACGATAGGCGCGCTTTTGAGCGAATCAAGGCCCGCCGACAGCAGCGGACCGTACTGAAAGGCACAAACCGGACTTTTGCCGTCGTTCAGGAAATTGGTTTTGCCACTCAGGTCGCGCGCCTGCACCCGCCAGGCGTATTTCTTACCCGGTATCAGTTGCGGATGCACCACTGTATACAGAAACGTACTGGTTTTCAGGCCTTTTACTTCGATACCCGATTTGGGCAGCACCACGGCGTCGATAAACACGTTGGGGTCGGCGGTTTCGAGCGGCAGTTCAACGATACGCAGCGTATAATCGACCGTAGCGGGCGACACACCTATAGGCGGCGTCCAGGTGAAGACGATGTTCTGCGGCATCAGGGGTTGCACCTCGGCATCGCAGAGGGGCGCAATCAGGATGGGCGGCTCAACGGCCCGGACCTGAAACGGCGGCGAACAACCCAGCGGGTTCTCGGGCGAGAGGGGTCGGCTCGTGGCATTATCAAACGCTCGGATACAGAGCTGATAGCTTCCTTCTGGCAGCGGTAGGCCTTTGTAGAGGTTGTTCCGATCAACACCCTGCACGTCGATCTGATTCAGGTCGAACAGCCCCGAGAGATCGGCGTAGGTGAGCAGCCGGTTCTGAAACGGCTCCAGCGCGAGCGGAACCGGCGGGCGGTAGTTGGGTAAGGTCTGAATCAGCACGCCGTTGTCGCCGGTCACGCTTCCCTGCAAACGTACCTGCAAGCGGTTGGCGGTAGTGTTTCGCACGAACACTTGCACCTGCTTACCAGCGCCTGCGTAATCCTGCAAGTAGGCGCTGTAGGGCGGCAACACGCTGATGGTGATCTGCACATCGTTCTGCGCGGCGGCTTCTTTCAACGCAAAGGGCGCGAAGAAAAGCGCGAAGACCGCTAAGGGTTTAGTCAAGAAGTTGACCGATAAGCGTAAGGAAATCTTCGCGTCCTTTGCGCCCTTCCTTCGCGTCTTTGCGTTTGAAAAATTAGAAAGAGATGCCATAGCCAAGGTTGCCTCTGAGTTCATTGAATCGTTGTTCGGCCACGCCGGTATCCGTGTTGAGGTAATAGAGCGACACATTGAGCGTCTGGCGTTTGGCGAGTTGGTAGTTTCCCGTCACCGAAGCCGTGATCACCTTGCCCGTTACGCCCATCTGCTGGTTCACCAGGTAGCTGGCGTTGAAAGCCGTCGTCAGTTTTTTGTCGAAAAACGCCTGATTCATCCCCACAGTAGGGCCATAAAACCGGACGATGCCATCGTTGGTAGGCAGCAACGTACCTGTGCTATCGCGCAGGCCGAGCGTGGCCGCCACGGGCAGGTTGGTTTGCGTGTAGGTCAGCATGGCGGTGGCGCCCCAGCCCGTTACGGTTTGCTGGTACAGGTACGTCAGGTTGACGTTGAGGTTCTTATTCTCCGTCTGGGCTGCCGTGCGGGCGTTCAGATCGCTGAGCTGCTGGTAGGTGGTCGTCAGGAGGTAGCTCTGCATGATCTCTTCGCGTTGCCGTAGGTAGCGCAGATTCAGAGTAGCCGACAGGTTGTTTTGCGCCAGCCGCAACGTGTCGATGACAGGCCGCAAACCCGCCTGCTGGCTAATGCCGTAGTTGCTTAGTTGCAGGTCGGCACCAAATTTCGTGGCCGGGTTGTAGCTGACGATCAGCGAGCCAATGCTCCGACCCGTGCGGACGCTGCGCGAGTTGGCCAGGTTGTCGAACTGTACCCCGTAGCTTCCCGACAGCCGGAGCGTATTGTCGAGCAGATTCAGCGACGGCGCAATCGCGTAGCTCTCGATGTCGGACTGGAAATAATAGGCCCCCATCGTCTGGAAATTCGGGTCGATGCGCTTGTATTGCAGTTTCAGTCCACCCCAGTCGGCCCGGTATCCCACCGACGCCTGTACCGCCTGCGTGAGCTGCGTGCTAAGGCGCGGCGTGTAGAAGTTCCCGAATAATCGCACCACCGGGTTGCGCCCCTCGGCCGACACCATACCGGCCCGGACATCCCGTGTGTAGGCACTCAGGGCGGCGTCGAGTTCTACCGTAAAGGCCTTTAGTATCAGCAGTCGCGACGTAACGCCAACTACCAGGTTTTCGGCGGGCGTCACGATCTGCGTAGCTGACTGTGGTACCGAGGGTATCGACGACGAATCGTCTTTGGCGCGCAGCATGGTCAGGTCGACATAGTTGTTGGGTTTGCCATAACCGACTTTGACGGCGTAGCCCATTCGCCCGTAGCTGGGCAAGACATTGGCGTCGGCCAACGTACCTGAGATGGCGTTGTTGAAGCGGCCGTAGATGGCCCCCAACCGCAGTTTGCCGGGGTTGAGTTCGACGCCACCGCCCAGAAACGTATGCCCCGCCAGCGTAAACGGCGAGAAGGTAACGTTACGGTAGCCACCGTGCACCGTGATCCATTTATAGGTGGGCGACAGCCCAAACTGGTTGAACGGCTGCCGGACGCTGAAACTAGCGCCCTGATTGCCCAGCACCGCCGAGATTGGGATGCTGATGCCCTGCGGCAGTGCGATGGTCACCTGCCCGCTTAGTCCCAGTGGGGCTGTCTGGTTGCGGGCCGCAATGCCATTGGCTGTGTAAAAGCCAGCGTAGGCATTGAGCCCGCCCGACACCTTCACGTACCTGGCCAGCAGGGAAGGCACTTTGGTCAGCGAGTCTGTTTGGCCATAAACGGGCGTTATGGCCAAACAGAACAAACACCAGAACAGAATGGATAGAAGGCGGAGCATCGGATTTGGCGAAGCGTGAACCACGTCGAAGAATGGTCAAAACTACAGCCCTTATGCCATGTCCATCAATCGGATAAATGTATGATCTTCACCAACGGTTGCACCACGCATACAACCCGTAACTACCCGATTACAACGGCATTAAGGAACACCACAAAGGTCTGCGGGCCGGTGTCGGGAGACTATACCATGAATATGGGAGTCGCTGCGTCGGAGCAGCCGACTGGGCAAAACGGCCTGCCTAATAGTGGCCTGTTTTGAGCGCTTTAGCCACCGCTTCCGATTTGGAGTTGACGTGCAACTTCTGGTAGATGTTGACGATGTGAGTACGTACCGTACCCATGCTGATGTGGCAATGAGCCGCAATCAGCTTATAGCTGTCGCCCTCAACCAGGCGGCGAAGTACTTCCTGCTCTTTGTCGGTCAGCTCGAAGGTGTTGGCGGCGGTCGGGCGTTTGGGTGGCTGGAACGTACCCAGCAGTTTAGCCGCGATCGTCGGCGTCATTACGGCACCGCCCGCGGCCACATCGCGCAGGGCGTCGGTGAGCCGGTTGGCGGGCGTTTTCTTTAACAGATAGCCCATCGCTCCAGCCGATACCGCCTCAAAAACGGCTTCGGGTTCTTCGTGGACAGTCAGCATCAGAATCGGTGGTGGCTCGGGCAAGGTCTGAATGAGCCGCACGGCCTCGATACCCGATCGGCCGGGCATGTCGATATCCATCAACACAACGTCGGGCTGATCAATAACGACTGTCTGCAGTACGTCCAGCGCGTTGGGATAGGCCCCAATCGGCAGCAAATCCTCCGTGGTGTCAAGCAGCATCACCAGCGTCTGCCGCAGTGAGTCGTTGTCGTCGTAGATCGATACCCGAATCATGGTATGTACATAGTCTATCTGCAAATGTAATGGCCCAGCCTATTCGGTTCTATCGGATAAAGGTATGAGGCTGTTGCCCGGCCTGAAGGTGGGCCTAACTCAGCGGAAAAGCTTGTTTTTATCAACCAAAAATCACCATAGAAATACTCATTTAATACATTAATCCCCTCGGCACTACTATTGCCATATAACGTTTTCGGCGCTGTAATCGGCCAGCTATGTTTGAGGGACAGCTATCTGGTAGCCGATGAAGCCTCCCAGGCATTTATCTTATCCCGGCCATTCTTTCCATCGCGAAATCCCTGCGGCTAACCGGTTCCCCTTTTGCCTTTCACGAAGGCAGGGCTTCGTGTCTCCTTCCATCGCAAACTTCACCTCGTACCGAAGCAAAGGTCATGTGGTTACGTCATAACCTGACGAATTAGCTATTTCAGTAAGGCATCACAACAAAATACTTAGTATATATAACTAATTTTTATTATGTTAATAAACGCATCATATCTATCTGGCATCATTTTATATAAGTAATAATGCAGTAACATTTTTGTATGTATCAACTAGTTAACTATACAGTGCGGTGCCTGATTTATTACAACACTATCTGAGACAGACGGATAGTTAGCGCATCACCCAACAGGAGGCGGTCATGCTTAATACTATCAACCGTTTAGATACCACACCCCTACCCTGACTAGGCGGTCTGAGGCTGGTTGTACGCAAAGCCCTTACGCATACAACGAACCCGCTTACAGTATCTCCAGGGCCACCCACCTGACCAAAAGCCAAAACAATGAAAACAAGTCTACCCCGCACACTTGCCTCCATCTGTTCTCTGCTGGCAGGACTATCTACCCG
Source organism: Fibrella musci (assembly GCF_041321105.1). Lineage (NCBI taxonomy): Bacteria > Pseudomonadati > Bacteroidota > Cytophagia > Cytophagales > Spirosomataceae > Fibrella > Fibrella musci. The sequence continues at coordinate 578,875 of NZ_JBGGWD010000005.1, forward strand.
TAACTGGCTTTTACTGGCAGACCCCAAGCTAAACAGCAATCGGGTGGCAGCTGGCTCAATGCCGACTAAGCTTATGGGCGGTCGCGTCTCGGCGGCTGTCTTTACGCCCGAAGGATGTACCAGCAAAGGGACAATTCTGAGACCGACGTTATGGGTTACAGCCCTTTTAGCATCCCAGCTCATCCTGAATACGGTCCTTGCCCAAGTCTCAACCATTGGCTTTTCCGGAGTCGCAGCCAGTGGGTCAGCACCCACCGGCAACGGGCCGACCTCTACCCCCAAAACTATCACCTTTCACCAGAGTCAGGCGGTGCCCACCCCGCCTGGCGCGGCCTATACCCCAACCATTACGGCTACTGTCAGCCTTGAAAACCAGCAGTTTGCTACTATTGAAGGCAACCCATCCGTGCCGGGCATGTCGTTTGGGGGCACCAGTTCAGGTAGCCTCAATACCGCGCAGCCCAATGCCTACTGGCAGTCGCTGGCACCGGGCAGCTACCCTTTTCCAGGTACGTATACGGGTCTCTATACGGGCTGCAATACCTGTACGGTGGGTAATAGTTCGGCCACCGCAACGGGCGACGGGGTTCGCTACACTACCCTGGGATCGCTGAACTTCATGCTGTGGAGCGACGCCCTGATTGGCTCGGACGGGAAGGCACGGGCGGGCATAACCGACGTCGACGCCAACGGACAGCCCAACCTGTCGGGCTCCTTCTATTACGGCGATCTGAAAATTACCTTCAACAGACCGGTGAGCAATCCGGTTTTGCACTTTACCGACATCGGGGGGCTGGTCTATTACAATACCAACATCGGCGGTACAGTGGCAGCCTACTACCAGGGCTTCAGTACTGACTTCGAGCTACTTACGCCGGGTCTGACGCTCAACAAACTTTCGGGCAACAGCACGCTGGCGGTGAGCCCCACCACCATCCAGAACAGTGCGTCTCTGTTTGGCACGGGTCCGCAGGGCATTCAATTGGGTGGGCAAACCCGCATAGCGGCGACGGGGTCGGTAGTGGTGGTGGGGGAAAATATCACGACGGTAACGTTTCGGCTTCAGCTAAGAGGCGATGGCGGGGCCATTCGCAACAGCATCGGTACGACCGGGGGACCGGGTACGGCGACACTCGGCAATTTTGTGCAATGGGCGGTGCAGGGCAGTTTTGCGCCCTGCCATGGCACGGCAGGCTGCACACCAGCGGGGGGCATCAACGTTGTGTCGGGCGACCTGATCCACCTGGCCATCGGGTTGCAAAAGCCCGTTACGGTGAGTGGTCACGTCTGGCACGACGCCGATCAAGGCAACGTAAACAGTTCGAGCGCCACGCCGATTCCTGCTGGCATTTATGCCAATCTGATTGACACAGACGGGAATGTAGTAGACAGTCAAGTGGTGCCCAACGCAGGCACGACGGCCGGTCAGTTCAGCTTCAGCGCTATCGGCGAAGGTGATTATACGGTCAATATCAGCACCACACAGGGCGTGCAGGGGCAGGCAGCCCCAACCCCGTCGTTACCAAGTGGCTGGTCGAATACGGGCGAGTTTAACGGGGCATCGAATACAGGCAACGACGGCACTATAAACGGCACAAGCGAGGTATTTACAGTCGCAACAACTGATGTCGTTGACCGAAATTTTGGCATCCGGCAGGTAGTTTGCCCCACGCTGACCAACGGCAGTGGGTCGCAAACCCTGTGCGTGGGTGCCTCCGGCGCAAACATAACCGTATCGACCAGTTCCAGCGCGGCCAACGGGATTCGGTTTGTGAAGTTCACCAGCGACCAGAGCGCCGTGAATGGTTCAGAAACAGCCGCCGAGTTGGCAGGCATCTACTCAGGTACGTCGTTTATTGGCACAGCAACACCTTCTGGAGCCACCAGCCCCTATACGGCGAGCTATACGTTTAACCCAGCCGATTTCCCCAACACGACAGCCGCGCCGATCACCTACTATGTGTATGCGATTTTAAACCCTGATCTAGGTACGAGTTGCCGCCCGGTGCAGGAAATAAAAATTACGGTGAATCCACTACCTACGCTGGCAGGCGGCGAGCTTTGCGTTGGATCAACAATAACCTTAACTGGCAGTGGCACCCCCGCTGCCAGCACCCCCTATATATCGGGCAACACCGCCGTGGCTACGGTTACAAACGGTGGGGTGGTAACCGGTATCGCAGCAGGCACAGCCACCATTACCTACACCGATAACAACGGTTGCAGTGTAGCAACCACCGTAACGGTTAAAGCACTCGCAATAAATGCTACGCCAACAATCTGCAACCCAACAACCAATCAGTATTCGGTCTCTGGCACCGTAAGCCTGACCAACAACACGACCGGCGGAGTAGCTACGCTTGTCGACGGAACAACCAGCACCACCGTACCGGTTGCGGCATCGGCAGCCTCAGTGCCTTATTCACTGACGGGCTTACTTTCTGATGGAGCCAGCCATATCGTGACGGTGACTTTCGCCGGTTGCAGTTATTCGGCCGTCTATACGGCCCCGGCTTCCTGCTCGGTGGCACCAATCTGCTCGCTCAGTGCGCTGGTGAGCACAGGTGAGTGTGCAACGGCCACTAATATGTTTTCGAATACCGTGACGGTGACCATGACCAACCCAACGGCCGGTACGTTGACCGTTAGCGATGGGCTGCGTAGCGTGACCTTTGCGGTACCCGCCACAACGGGAACCATCACCGCCCCGGCGATCTTCAACGGGCTACCCTCTGACGGAACGACCCACACCGTAACCGTCTCGCTACCGGGCTGTTCAAGTTTGATGACCACCTACACGGCCCCAGTTTCCTGCACGGCAGGCGCACCCACTTATGCCATCACCAAGACCGTTAGCCAGAACCGGGTCGAAAAAGGCGGCATCGTCACCTACACCCTCTCGCTGACCAACACGGGCAACGCTACTGGAACCAACCTTGTGGTCACCGATCAGTTGAGTGCTACCGCCGTCACCTTCGTCGGCAGTGCCACCACCTCGACAGGTACGTTCACGCCGGCTGACAACAGCGGCAGCTGGACTATTACCACCCTGGCCGCCGACCAGGTAGCTACGCTGCGTTTTCAGGTACAGCTCAATCAGGAGGGTATCACCTACAACACAGCCACGGCCCCCAATGGACAGACTGCCACAGCCTGCGTGACAGTGCCCCTCCACGTGTGCGCCAACACGGCATTTGAGATTGAATTATCGGCCCCGACGGGCCTTAGCACCTATCAATGGTCGCGCAATGGCGTGCCCATCGCAGGAGCAACCGCAGCTACCTACTCGGCAACGGTTGCAGGTGAGTATTCGGTCAATGCTACCAGCAACGAAGGCTGTCCCAATGGTTCGTGCTGCCCCCTTGTGATAGTGGCCGATGACGTACCCAGCCTGACGGCAGTGGGCGTGGCCGCTACCTGTTCGGGCACAACGCCCCTTGCCAATGCCAGTATCACACTGGTGAGCAGTTCCACCAATGCAGTGAGTTACAACATCAGTATGGGCAATAGCTTCACCGCCTCGGCTCAGCTGTTTGCCATTAATCAGCCTTTATCGGGCCTGGTTGGCGGGGTCTTACTATCAGGGCAGCCCAATCCGGGGCAGGCACCGGGCAATAGCTACACCATTCGTGTCTACGCACCCAACGGTTGTTACAGCGATACAGTGGTCGTAATTCCGCCCGCGCTGTGCCAGTGTCCGCCGGTCAAATGTGCACCGTTTGTCGTCAGGAAAGTAGCTCGATAACCATAACGGGGGCAGTACTAGTCAGTACAGCCCCCGTTGCAATCGACGAAATCAACTACGGGGTTTCTGGAGCAACGAGCAACGATTTTGACCCACCAAACTCAGCCCGCCTACGTGGATCACATTCCCGATTGAGCCGGGCGTATGAATCATCTACGGGTCACGTATAAATAGCTACGTACCTACACTGCCAATCGCTGCCACTGGCTACCACTACACGCCTGCACAGCAGGTACTTATGCGCCAACTAGCCTTCATACTGGCTTTTAGCTTTGTTACCACCGCCTGATCTATACTAAATAGTACAAAAGGTTGTATCTTTGCGCCCCCGTTGCCCAGTCAAGCTATGCATTATAGCTGATGCTCAACGGATTTTACGCAAAACAGGCAGTAGATGCTTACTGCATTTTTCCATGAAACGTAATCAGGATAACAACGACCGCTTTGAGCGCCGGGATGGTGAAGGTCGTTCGGATGGCCGTCGAGACGATGCCCGTCCGTTTGCTCGTAGTAATCAATCCAGTGACCGCCGGGATGGTGGTTCAGACCGCCCCCGGAAACCCTTTAACCGTGATGACCGCCCATCGGGTGGTGATCGTCCCCGTTTTAACCGCGACGAGCGTTCAGACCGCCCGCGTTCATTCGATCGGGATCGGGATGCAAGCTCCGATCGGCCCCGTTCATTCGACCGCGACCGCACAGATCGCCCGTCGGGTGACCGCCCCCGCTCGTTTGATCGGGATCGGAACCGCGACGACCGGCCCTCAGGTGATCGGCCGCGTTCGTTCGACCGGAATGCTGGCCACCGCGACCGCACAGACCGCCCATCGGGTGGTGACCGTCCATACAAACCATTTAATCGTGACGAGCGCACCGAGCGTCCCCGCTCGTTTGATCGGGATGCAAGCTCCGATCGGCCCCGGTCCTTTGATCGCGACCGTACAGATCGCCCGTCAGGTGACCGTCCCCGTTTTAACCGCGACGACCGGCCCTCAGGTGATCGCCCCCGCTCCTTTGACCGCGACGACAACCGCTCTGAAGGTCGTCGTTCGTTCGACCGGGATGGTGGTTCAGACCGCCCCCGTAAACCCTTCAATCGCGATGACCGCCCATCGGGTGGTGATCGCCCCCGCACGTTCGACCGCAATCGCGATGAGCGGCCATCCGACGAACGGCCCCGTTCATTTGATCGGGATCGGGATGCAAGCTCAGAGCGGCCGCGTTCATTTGATCGCGACCGCGCAGACCGCCCGTCGGGTGACCGCCCCCGCTCGTTTGATCGGGATCGGAACCGCGACGACCGGCCCTCAGGTGATCGCCCTCGCTCGTTCGACCGGGAACGTGGTGACCGGCCCCGTTCCTTTGACCGGAATACCGGCCCCCGCGACCGCAACGAGCGCTCGGATCGGCCTCGCTCCTTCGATCGCGACCGGAATGCCGGTGCCGATCGGAACAACGACGAATCGGGCGAACCCCGTTTCGACCGGCGTACGGGTCGGTACAATAAAGCGCCGAACTATAACCTCGACGTGATGAAGAAGAACCTGCCGCGTACGAAGAAAGTCGCGCAGAATCTGAAGCGGGAGAGCGACCCTGATTCGATCCGTTTGAATCGTTACATCGCGAATGCCGGGGTTTGCTCGCGCCGCGAAGCCGACGAACTGATTGGCAAAGGCGACGTGCAGGTGAATGGGAAAGTCATCACCGAGATGGGCTACCGCGTGAAGCCCGGCGACGTGGTGAAGTACGGCAACAAAGTGTTGAACCCGGAGAAAATGGTATACGTGCTGCTGAACAAGCCGAAAGACGTCATTACCACCACCGATGATCCCGAAGAGCGCAATACGGTCATGGATCTGGTCGCCGACGCGGGTCCATTCCGCCTCTACCCGGTTGGTCGCCTCGACCGCAACACCACGGGCCTGCTGCTGATGACCAACGACGGCGAACTGGCGGGCAAGCTCACGCACCCGTCGAACAACGTGAAGAAGGTGTATCAGGTAGAACTGGACAAGCCTATCTCGGAAGAGCATTTCGAAGCGATCCGCAACGGTCTGGAGCTGGAAGACGGCTTTATCAAACCCGATGATCTGGCCATTGTTACGCCCGATGCCCAGGTAGTTGGTGTCGAGATTCACTCGGGCCGCAACCGGATCGTGCGCCGGATGTTCGAGTCGCAGGGTTACGAAGTCACGAAACTCGACCGCACCGTATTTGCCGGCCTCACCAAGAAAGAGTTGCCCCGTGGCAAATGGCGCTTCCTCGAACCGAAGGAAGTCATCAAGCTGAAATATTTGATGTAGGGAAAAGGTCGTTCAATGGGTAAGGCCCAACGGCCAATGTGGCTGACGCTCTAGTAAGACGTGTCAGCCACATTGGCCGTTGGGCCTTACCCATTGAACGACCCTTCGTTTTACATGGAACCAACGCCCTGCTCAATCGCCTCAGCCACCTTGAGTGTTTTGGCGTGCCGGTAGCCGACCTGAAAGATTTCGCGGGCCCGCTTTGCGTCGGTAACCGAGAAATTGGTTAGCTCCGGCGGCTCGATGAAAAAGTTACACAGCGCGGCCCGTTCGCGGGTTTTGCTTTGTACCGAGAGCACCAGGCTCCGTTCGAGCACGCCCCGCGCCGTGCGGATGGGTTTATGCGCCGGAAACGGGTTGCAGTGGGAGCCAATGAGGTAATCGACCTTGTCCACCACCGGCTCAACTGGCAGGTTGTTGAGCGCCCCCCCGTCGATATACTGTTTTTTGTTGATGAGCAACGGCTCAAAAATACCGGGCAGGCAGCACGACGCCAGCACTGGCCGGATCAGCTCGCCTTTGTCGAAAATGACCAGCTCGCCGTCGGTGAGGTTCACCGCCGCCACGTGCAGCGGGATCGACAACGCCTCGAAGCGATCTTCAGGGATATATTTTTTGTAGAGGTCGATGATAGTATCGATGCGTAGCAGGCCCATACGGGTCCATGCGGGCCGCAGGTGCCGCACAAACGCCGACGATTCGATCAGCCGCAGGGCCTCATCGGGTGAGTAGCCGGTGGCAATGAGCGCGCCCGCGATGGCACCGGCGCTTGTGCCGGCCATGCGGTCGATCTGAATGCCCTGTTCCAGCAAGGCTTTGATGACACCCAAATGGGCGAAGCCGCGTGCCCCACCGCCCGAAAGTACGAGTCCGATTTTCATAGCTGGATGTTACGCTAGTAACGAGTGAATGAGTCAGATTACTATCTAACAACAAACAAATTACCCAGACCGTCACGGATGTATGCCAGATAATAGCGCATACGGTTCACTCGTTGATCCGCCGCACCTCACCCAGCCGGACGCCGCGTTCGGTCTGTACCACCGTTGCTGCTTCAACCGTAGGGTCGTGTTCAAAAAGCAATAACCACTTTTCGGCAGCAGCCTGCGTAAGTAGTCGTTCTTTTTCCTGCATTGTCAGCAGCGGGCGCACGTCGTAGCTCATCACATACGGCAGCGGCACATGCCCCGACGACGGAATCAGGTCGGCGCAGTACAGCATCGTCTGGTTTCCGACGGTCAGCTTGGGCAGCGCCATTTTCTCGGTATGGCCGTCCACGTAGATCAATTCGAGGCCAGGTACCCCGACAGGGCTGGGCAGGCCGTTCAGGTACGTTGTCTCGCCGAAATACCGCAGTTGGCCGCTCTCCTGCAACGGCAGCATGTTTTCGGCCAGGAATGACGCTTTTTCACGCGGATTTGGCTGTATGGCCCACGCCCAATGCTCGGGATGCGTCCAGTACGTAGCGTTGGCGAACGTGGGCTGTAGCCGCTCCCCTACCCGCTCGACGGCTCCACCCACATGGTCGAAATGAAGGTGTGTCAGTAGCACGTCGGTTACGTCGGCCACGTCGTAGCCCGCCTGCCGGACGGCCTCCCGAATAGGGTTGCCGGGCTGGCGGCTGGGTACGTAGTGCGCAAAGAATTTATCATCCTGCTTATCGCCCATGCCCGTATCGACCACAATCAGCCGATCTCCGGTTTCAATGAGCAGGCACCGCATGGCCCAGGTGCAGCGATTCAGGGCATCGGGCGGGTTGAGTTTCTGCCAGAGGGTTTTCGGCACCACGCCGAACATAGCGCCGCCATCGAGCAGCAGCGGTCCCGTATCAAGGGTTCGGATTCGCATACGATCAGTTATTGGTTCAGGCCGCCAGACAGCGGAGTTCTTTCGTGCCGTGAACATACAGAACTCAAAACGAAAAACGCCCCGCACCTGGTTGGCCCTGGGGGGCTTTTCGCCCACAACAGCGCGTAGAGCTCTCTGCTGCCATAACCGAACTGCCGTTACGGTAGTTGTTCTAGCTGCCGAAAGACGGGAATCAGCGCCCGCCCTCTTTCCGACAACGTGTATTCGATGTGCAACGGTTTTTGCCTGATCGTCAACTTATCCAGGTATCCTTCATCGACCAGTTCGCGCAGCGAGATGGCCAACGCCTGTTTGTTTGCCCCCTCGATGGTGCGCAACAACGCATTGAACCGCAACGGGCCATCGAGGGCCAGCCGAAAAATCTGGGGCTTCCATTTCCCCGACAGAAGTTTGAGCACCTCTTCGGCCGGGCATTGAATGGCCATTTTCTGCATGATCGAGTGGTCTACTTTTTTTTACTAATTGACTATAGCCGCCGCTTCAGCGCAACTTTGCGAAGCCAGAGACAGCCAGTGAGCCCGCTACAAATTTCGTAACGGCTGGCCTACAACTAAACAGAAGATCATGGAAACTCAACGTATCAATCCCCTTTTGTGTGATATCGAGTCTGGTTTGTGCGAACTCCCCGACCCGGCCGCAGCGGCACCGCAAGAGGTGTTTCCGACCAGCCATAAACCCGTCAGGGTTATTTATTTTACCGATCCAATCTGCTCATCGTGCTGGGGTATTGAGCCGCAACTACGTCGGCTAAAGCTTGAGTATGGACCCTATATCGAGGTTGAGTATCGCATGGGTGGGCTACTACCCGACTGGAGTTATAACAGCGGCGGCATCAGCAAGCCCTCTGATGTAGCGCCGCACTGGGACGAAGTAAGCCTGCATTATGACATGCCCATCGACGGGGATGTGTGGCTGGAAGACCCGCTGGATTCGTCGTATCCGGCTTCTATTGCGTTCAAGGCCGCTCAGTTGCAGGGCAACCAGCAAGCCATCCGTTTCCTGCGGGCAGCCCGGGAACTGGTTTTTCTGCACAAAAAGAACATTGCCAAATGGGAGCATCTGGCGACGGCAGCACAACAGGCTGGGCTGGATATGGCCCGGTTCGAAGCCGATTATCGGGGAAGGGCCGTGGCCTTGTTTGAAGCCGACCTGGCCTTAGGCAGGCAATTGGGCGTACGCGGATTCCCCACGCTGTTTTTTGTCGATAGCCACGGGCAGCTGGAAAAAGTATATGGCACGCAACCGTACGCGGCCTACGAAAAGGCGCTGCTCGGTCAACTACCCACAGCAACCAAAACCCCGATAAACCCCGCCTGGGATCGTCTGTTTGCGACTTTCCGCACCCTCACCTCCCGCGAATTTGCCGAGCTTTCAGGCCGCAATCGGCAGGACGTAGATAGCGAGCTACAAAGCCTGGCCGATGAAGGGCAACTCGAAAAAGTAGTCACCAAGAATGGTGCGTTGTGGGTACGTCCCTGATAGTACCGGCTGCCCCAACGGCAAAGCAATTCACAAAAAAGGCCCCGCAACTCAATTAGCTGCGGGACTTTTTTTTGTGGGCCAGCTTGGGCCCATGTGAATTCTAAACTTTGGAACCTGTTAATTGCAACAAAGAGACCCTCTGGCATATAGGAGAGTCAAATTTGGCCGGATATGGGCATGTTCTCAGTTTTCTCCAGCAGGGTGTGAGTTAAGAATCATGGTTGAGGCCCGTAGGTATGATTGATTGGATCGTAGAACACATCGCGATTGATAATCACCTTTACCCCTGGCCCCTGCGCTCGCTTCGTATTGAACGTGTTTAGGTATCCTCCTGCTGACCATCCACTTTGTGCCAGCACACTACGGTCGGCGGTCATTTGGTCAAGGGGCGTAATGCTAGGGCGAGGAGTATTGAGATTTACCTGCGCTAGTACGCCGTCTATGATACCGTAGATACGAGAAAGTGGGGAGTAGTTCAGGTTGGCTAGCGACATAATGCTCACGCCCTCGCCAAACTGTGTTACGCACTGCTGTACCAGTAAATTGACTTCACTGGGATCATACATGCCATCTGCTTCGTTGACTGCGAAGCGGCCCTCAGCCCGATCGCGTAGCGATGCCGCCACCGAAAAGCGCCAACGATCTTGGCCCCATAACCCATCATTTAGCTTGATACCGTCAATCTCATTGAGGTCGCTCAGAATACTCATTGTACCCCGGAAGTTAGATGCATCATCCCATGCCGATCCGAAGCCAGCCATCACAGGGCATCCTGGAAGAATGTCCTTCACCGCGAGCAACATTCGCTTACTTACTGAAGCGACTCCATATTCGCGATGGTCGAACCCGCTTTGCTGATAACGGCTAACGAAACTGTAATACGGTGCATTAGTATTATCTATCGGAGGCATAGAAACGTCGTTCCAGGTACCTGCCGACGTTCCCATAGCAGTATTATAGCTCGATAGATTCCCTGAAAATACGCCCTGCATACGGCTCCGGTAAGAAGCCTGAGCCGCCGCAGAAAAATCCAACGGCCGATAGCTACCGTCCATATGCATTTCGCTTTCAGATCCCGTTGTGTGAGCGTACTCTACCCCCATTAGTGCATTCCGGTAGGGTGAATCACGGAGATGTCTGGCCACCGCCCGAACCCAAGCTTCGATCCGTGCCAACGTGGGTTCATGGTAATATCCAGCCGACACGTCTCCTTGGAATTTAATCGTCACCCCCTCCGATGTAGTCAACCGACCTGCTTCTGGAATGAAGTTATCATTATTAAGTTCAGGTTTGCGGCTTGCGTTAATAACCACCACGATTTTGCACTGAATTGAATCAGCTATTCTCAGAGCATCATCCAGCATCCGCCAATCGTAAGCGGCATCGTTGCTACCCGCCGGGCTATTCCCCGTGTCGTGATGATGCCACATCGCCTGCCAGAAAAACATATTTGCCCCTCTACCTATAGTATTCTTTACAATCTCTTTTTCAAAATCCGCCATACCTCCGGCTGATTTTGTCGATCGGTCAAAGCCATAAAGTCGCATTCCCAGCCAGCGTTTTGCCGTCAAACTAGGCCATCCAGTTGTTGGTGTACTGTTTACTACAATGGAAACGGTTTTGTCACTCGTACACGCTCCACTGGTGAGCGTCACCCGGTAGGTGTAGGTTCCTGCCGTGGATGGAACGGTGACAGGCGTACTAGCCTGATTAGGAAAGGTGATGGAGCTGTTCGGTTGCAGAGCAGTCCAGGCATACGTAGCGGCACTACCACTCCCGCTGAGACCAGTAACGCGCGAGGTGCCATTTTGCAGATTCCCCTGCATACCGCTACTAATGGTATTGAAAGCGGTATTGCCCGTTTCCTCAAAACGCCAGTAGCCCGCCAGATTTGCTTCGCTGCTCCCCAGCGTCTGTTGATACGCCGCCGCAATCTGAGCACCAGTTCGGGAAACGCTCCACAAGCGCACTTCGTCCATACTGCCAGCGTAATGACCCAGATTATAACCACCAAGGGCTACACCAGGCTTGGGGATACGTCCGCTAGCCGTCCCCGTTTTTACCAGCGTACCGTTGATGTATAGCTTAGGCACGTTGTTCTCGTAAACAACAGCAACATGTGTCCAGTCTGACACACTCACCAAGTGCTCTAATTGACTGTTCAGGTAATTATCCGAATGCTCATAGACCCGAATGCCGTTAGTGCCTACAGCCAAGCCTACGCCTGTATAAGCTGCGCTTTGAATCCCACCTCCGTAAACCGGATGCAGGGCATAGCGATCACTGAAGCCATTGGCCCCCAGCGGCTGAGTTGGCTTGACCCAAGTTTCTACCGTGAAGTTGTTGCTGATGTTGGCGTAATACCAACCTGCATCCACCTGATCATCGATTCCATCAAAGCTCAGCGCCTGCCCGCTGGTGTAGCCATTGCTGGTGCAGCCCTGGCAGGAGGCGGTAAGGGTGACTTGCCCGTTCGCGTTTACAGTCGTTGAGCTGGCAACAGCCCCAAGCGTGATACCTGAACAGTTCCCACCAGTGACATTGACAGGAACGTCATATGTCAGCGTACACGTCCCACTGGTGAGCGTCACCCGGTAGGTGTAGGTTCCTGCCGTGGATGGAACGGTGACAGGCGTACTAGCCTGATTAGGAAAGGTGATGGAGCTGTTCGGTTGCAGAGCAGTCCAGGCATACGTAGCGGCACTACCACTCCCGCTGAGACCAGTAACGCGCGAGGTGCCATTTTGCAGATTCCCCTGCATACCGCTACTAATGGTATTGAAAGCGGTATTGCCCGTTTCCTCAAAACGCCAGTAGCCCGCCAGATTTGCTTCGCTGCTCCCCAGCGTCTGTTGATACGCCGCCGCAATCTGAGCACCAGTTCGGGAAACGCTCCACAAGCGCACTTCGTCCATACTGCCAGCGTAATGACCCAGATTATAACCACCAAGGGCTACACCAGGCTTGGGGATACGTCCGCTAGCCGTCCCCGTTTTTACCAGCGTACCGTTGATGTATAGCTTAGGCACGTTGTTCTCGTAAACAACAGCAACATGTGTCCAGTCTGACACACTCACCAAGTGCTCTAATTGACTGTTCAGGTAATTATCCGAATGCTCATAGACCCGAATGCCGTTAGTGCCTACAGCCAAGCCTACGCCTGTATAAGCTGCGCTTTGAATCCCACCTCCGTAAACCGGATGCAGGGCATAGCGATCACTGAAGCCATTGGCCCCCAGCGGCTGAGTTGGCTTGACCCAAGTTTCTACCGTGAAGTTGTTGCTGATGTTGGCGTAATACCAACCTGCATCCACCTGATCATCGATTCCATCAAAGCTCAGCGCCTGCCCGCTGGTGTAGCCATTGCTGGTGCAGCCCTGGCAGGAGGCGGTGAGCGTGACCTGCCCCCCGGTCCCTACACTAGTAGGATTGGCGGTAACCGCTAGGCTGAGGCTAGAACAGTTGTCCAGCCGCGCATTCGGTGCCCCCGCTGTATTCCCCCTATCCGCTAAGGCATTATAGGCAGCGGGTTCATCAACGGTAGTACCTCGTACACAGAAACCCGTCTTTTCCACAAACGTGCTGTTTTGGTCGGCCTGCCCACCCGACCGCAGAAGTCGAAAACACATGTTGGGGGTCACTGACTCAAAGACGCCTTGGAGCGTGTAAGAAACCCGTGCCTTGTTTTTCAACGATAACTTGTCACCAATATAATCTCGATACGTCCCACCTGTAATCACGAAACCAGTTGGAAGCAGTACTTTGATCCGAAAGGCAGATGCTTCTTCGGTAAAAAACATCAGCGAAGAGGGTATATCTAGTAGTTCAGCTGATATTGTTAGCTCAACTGGTTCACCAACCGACGCCGTTTGCTTATTACCTTGAATAGTAAATCGAATGGGGTCGTTCGTTACTCTGGATTTTGTTTTTGGCGGTGAAGTACTTCGGGAGTTAACGACTTGTTTTGGCTTCTCCGAGTGAGGTGGGCCCTCCGATCCGGGCGTAGTAAAACTAACATCAGCTGTTGAAAGACTGCTGATACTCACTAAGAGCGTAGCCAAAAGCAGATGCTTTTTTTGCCTTGATGTAAAAAGTTTCCTTAACATATGAATGTATAGTTTTCACTGACATATTTATCAGTGGGAACAATTTCATATGTATGTATCAATATATTGAGAGCCGTTAGATAACGTATATGTTTTGTCTAAGTATTATATTAATTAGTATCCTTAATCGACATTTTCTATTATAAAAATCCAATACCGTATTAGTTGATAAATTGGTGAGAGAGGGAAATCATCAGTTATGAATCCGTTCCTTGCTTTTACAGCTAACCTATGATCAAGATTCACGGGTTTTTGCTAACGGTGTACGATGCCACTGAAAACGCCTGTAAAACGGCTCTCTGTCTCGAAGACAACCCAGCAACTCCAAACGAAACTGAGTTGTTAATAGCCATGCTTAGCAATGCCATAACTACAATTAAGGAGCAAACCCGGTAAAGCAGCCAATATTCGAAGTGAGGTATGCCACTTGACTACCACGACCGGCAGATTTTTAAGACGATCGTCCGCTCGATAATCCATGAGCAAGCCGAAAGTTTCTGTGAACAGTGCGGCGTGCATAGCAACGCAGTAGGGCACAGTATTCAGAAAGGCTAATCTGGACATCTACATATTACGGTACAATACAGGACGACCCAATCAGGCGTTGTGATTCGTGCTCCCAATCGAATATCGCCAGAGGGCCTAAATTCCTGTTGAAATTGACTCACCAAATAGGGTATTACTTATCTATAACCATAAGTCCGCATTATAGCTATTTATTCCTCCAATGATATTTATCATCACATAAAACGGTGGCGTCATTCATCTATAGCTGTCCATATCTATATGAATACATATCAGTAGAATCGCCAGATAGCAACTAAGTATTAATGGTAAAAGCGCTACCACTAAATCTAGTGGCCTGTATACTACACATCGATTAGCCCACAAAAAACGCCCCGCAACTCAACTAGCTGCAGGGCGTTTTTTGTGGGCCAGCTTGGGCTCGAACCAAGGACTTACTGATTATGAGTCAGTTACTCTAACCAACTGAGTTACAAGCCCTTGTCTTGACTAACGAATCAGTAAGACGGCACAAAAATACGCCATTTCGCTAAATTGTGCGCGATTTGGTGGAATTTTATGGGCTAATAGGGTCGGCTGGCCGGTTTTGGGCAGGCGGGGACAGGTTATCCGACAGTGGGTAACGTACCTGACGCTATCCGATCACACGTCGCAAACTGGCCTCCGTCTCATGACCAACCGAAAGAAGTTACTCAACGATCCTGTCTACGGCTTCATCAGTATTTCGTCGCCGCTGCTGTTCGACCTGATCGAACACCCTTATTTCCAGCGGTTACGGCGTATCAAGCAGCTAGGCTTGTCGGAATACGTCTATCCCGGCGCGTTGCATACCCGCTTTCACCACGCCTTAGGGGCTATGCACCTGATGGGACAGGCTACCGCAACGCTGTGCAGCAAAGGGCACCAACTCTCGGAGGCTGAATGCGAAGCCGCGCAGATTGCCATTCTGTTGCACGACATCGGGCACGGCCCTTTCTCGCACGTGCTGGAATGCTGCATTCTGGAAGACGTTCATCATGAGCAGATCTCGCTCATGCTCATGCACGACCTCAACCGGCAGTTTGGCGGGGCACTGTCTCTGGCGATCCAGATGTTTGAGGGAACGTACCCACGGCCATTTTTCCATCAGCTGATTTCAAGTCAGCTCGACATGGACCGGATGGACTACCTCAACCGCGACTGTTTTTATACAGGCGTGGCTGAGGGCGCCATCGGTGCGGAACGCATCATCAAGATGCTCGACCTGGCCGACGATCAACTGGTGGTGGAAGACAAAGGCATCTTGAGCGTCGAAAACTTCCTGAATGCCCGGCGGCTCATGTACTGGCAGGTGTACCTCCACAAAACATCGATCTGCTGTGAGTCGATGCTGGTGCAGATTCTGCGGCGAGCCCGTTTTCTGGCGCGTAATCCGGAGATCAGTAGTGAGCCCATCGACGCCCTGCCCGATTTCATGCTGTTTCTGCGAGGTACCATTTCACTGACCGATTTCATGTCGGATGCTACGTACCTACAGGCCTTTACCCGCCTCGACGATTATGATATCTGGGGCTGCGTGAAAGCCTGGGCCAACCATTCCGACCTGGTGCTGTCGACCCTCTGCCGGATGCTGCTCGATCGGCACCTGTTCAAAATTATGCTGTCGACCGAGCCCTTCGCCCCTACGCTGGTCGACGAACTGGCGCAACAACTCCGTAGCAAAGGCCTTTCCGACGACGAGCTATCGTATTTTCTGGTAGAAGGGCAGGCCTCCAATGCGGCCTATCTGCCCGCTATCGATTCCATTCGGATCAAATCCAAGAATGGGTACGTCCGCGACATCGCCGACGCCTCCGATCTGGCCAACATCGGGGCGCTCTCAACCATCGTGCGGCGGCATTACGTCTGCTGGGCCCGCGAGCTGGTCTGGGAGGCAAAACAGGTTTGACGTTTGGTGCGGTCTGCCGCTGCGGTTTGACGCTTAACGTCGGCGATACAACAAACTGGCGTCAGCCAACGTCAGACCTTAAACGTCAAACCCTGCACAGGGTTAACAATAAATTGAATTAATTGGCCATTTATACGAATAGTGCAATTTGTTGGTTACCTTGCGACCCTAATGTCGGCCCAGACAAGCACTGTTTTTTTCGGGCATAAATCGCAAATGGAGTTTACAGTCAGGCAGATAGCCGCTCTACTGGATGGGGAAGTAAACGGAGACGACACATTAACAGTCAGCCGTTTAGCCAAAATTGAAGAAGCAACAACGGGCAGCATTTCTTTCCTTTCCAACCTAAAATACGAGCCCTATCTGTACAGCACTGGCGCGTCGGCTGTTATTGTAGATCGTTCCTTTACGCCCCGTGAGCCGGTTTCTGCCGCGCTTATTTTGGTCGAAAATTCCTATTCCGCGTTCACTCGATTATTAGAAGAGTACCATCGGCAGCTCACATTTGCCCGCGTGGGCATCGAACAGCCAACGTACCTGCATGCAAGTAGCCAACTCGGTGAGCACGTGTATGTTGGCGCGTTTGCCTACGTCGGCAAAAATTGCCGCATTGGGTCCAACGTGAAGATTTATCCGCACGTCTATATCGGCGATAACGTCAGCATCGGCGATAATACCGTTATTCATTCGGGAGCCAAGCTCATCGACAACACGGTGGTGGGTAAATTCTGCGTCATCCATCCCAATGCCGTTATTGGCTCCGATGGTTTTGGCTTTGCACCGCAGCCTGATGGCACTTACAAGACCATCCCGCAACTGGGCAACGTAATCCTTGAAGACTACGTTAGCGTGGGCACCAACACCACGATCGATTGCGCCACGATGGGCTCGACGATCATCCGGCAAGGGGCCAAGCTCGACAACCTCATTCAGATTGGCCACAACGTCGAGATTGGCCGCAACACCGTAATTGCCGCGCAAACCGGCGTATCGGGATCGACCAAAATTGGCGAAAATTGCGTGGTAGCGGGACAGGTCGGCTTTGCCGGGCATCTTACCATCGCCAACAACACCCGATTTGGTGCCCAAACGGGCGTATCAAAATCAGTGAAAGAAGAAGGGCATTCGCTCAATGGCTCGCCCGCTTTTGATCTGAAAGACTCGCTGCGGGCGGCAGCCGTTCATCGCCGACTGCCCGATCTGGAACGGCGACTTATTGACCTAGAAAAAGAAGTGCAGCGTCAGCAACGTACCGAATCCGGGCAGGCATGAGCATTCCCGCTCCTGACTGTTCAACGTTTCCCCTCAGTGACTGCGTACTAAACAAACATGAATATTAAACAGCAAACCATCCAGAAGGCCGTTTCAGTATCGGGCGTAGGCTTGCATACCGGCGTGTCGGCAACGATGACGTTTATGCCCGCCCCGGCCAATCATGGGTTCAAATTTCAGCGTATTGATCTGCCAGGCCAACCCACCGTCGACGCCGACGTCGATTTTGTGGTTGATCTGTCGCGCGGTACAACGCTCGAACAAAATGGGGCGCGGGTCCACACCGTCGAACATACGCTGGCCGCTTTGGTAGGTCTGCAGATCGACAACGTGCTCATTCAGCTCGATGGTCCCGAACCTCCCATTATGGATGGTTCGTCGATCAAATTTGTCGAGGCGCTTCAGTTTGCCGGTATCGAAGAGCAGAACGCCGACCGTAAATACTTCGAGGTCAGCGAGTTTGTGCATTATCGCAACCCGGAGAAAGATATCGAGATTGCGGCCCTGCCCCTCAACGACTACCGCCTCACGGTGATGGTCGACTACAACTCGCAGGTGATCAGCAGCCAGCATGCGTCGCTGAATGACCTCACCCTGTTTGCCGACGAAATCGCCTCGTGCCGCACGTTTGTGTTTCTGCACGAGCTGGAGATGCTCTACAAGCAAAACCTGATCAAAGGCGGCGACCTGAGCAACGCGATCGTGATCGTAGACCGCGATGTCGATGAAGACGAACTGGATCATCTGGCCAAGATGCTCAACAAATCGAAGGTGGGCGTCAACAAGCAGGCGGGTATCCTGAACAACCTGCAACTGCACTACCCCAACGAGATGGCCCGCCACAAGCTGCTCGACATGCTGGGCGATCTGGCTCTGATTGGGCGGCCCATCAAGGCACAAATTCTGGCGGCGCGGCCGGGCCATGCGGCCAACGTGGCGTTTGCCAAGAAAATCAAGAGCCTGATTCAGAAGAATGCGCAGAATCAGGTGCCGCAGTACGACCCCAAACAGCCGCCTATTTTCGACATCAACCGCATCGCGCAGTTGCTGCCCCACCGCTACCCATTCCAGATGGTCGACAAGATCATTGCGCTGGACGAGAGCAGTGTCATCGGCATCAAAAATGTGACGATGAACGAGCCCTACTTCCCCGGCCACTTCCCCGGCAACCCCGTGATGCCGGGCGTGATGCAGCTGGAGGCGATGGCGCAAACGGGCGGGATTCTGGTGTTGAGCACCGTACCCGACCCCGAAAATTACTGGCCTTACCTGATCGGGATCGAAAACTGCCGGTTCCGCCGCAACGTATTGCCCGGAGATACGGTAATCTTTCGGTGTGAGTTCACCTCGCCCATGAAACGCGGCATCGTTAAAATGCAGGGACGTGGGTACGTGAACAACAACCTTGTCTGCGAAGCCGACATGATCGCGAGTCTGGTGAAAAAGAAATAGTTCACTGTTCACCGTTCTCTGTCGGCTGTTGCTTCCCCTACCCAACAGGCAACTGACGACAGTGAACAGCGGACTTTTTTAACAGTACAGATGATTCAACCATTAGCCTACGTCCATCCCGAAGCTAAGATTGCTCAGAATGTGGTCATTGAGCCTTTCGCCATTATCCACAAGGACGTTGAGATAAAAGAAGGTACCTGGATTGGCTCCCACGCGGTGATCAATTCCGGCGCTCGCATTGGTCGTAACTGCAAGGTGTATCCGGGCGCTGTCATTGCAGGTACGCCCCAAGACCTGAAGTTTAAGGGCGAAGTTACGCTGGCTATCATTGGCGACAATACCACCATTCGTGAATACGCCACCATCAGCCGGGGCACCGAAGAGCACTGGAAAACCGAAATCGGTTCAGAGTGTCTTATCATGGCTTACGCGCACGTAGCGCACGACTGTCGCATTGGTAACCACTGTATCCTGACCAACAACGTGCAGATGGCCGGCCATGTGTACATGGGCGACTGGGCCATCATCGGTGGGTCGAGTTCGGTGCTTCAGTTTACCAAAATCGGGGCGCACGCCATGATTTCGGGGGGATCACTGGTGCGGAAAGACGTACCGCCGTTTACCAAAGCCGCCCGCGAGCCGCTCTCCTACGCTGGGATCAACTCGGTAGGTCTTCGTCGGCGGGGCTTTACCAACGAGCAGATCAACGAGATTCAGGAAATTTACCGGTACGTATTCCTGCGGGGCCTCAACAACGCCGAGGCCCTCAACCGGATCGAACTGGACATTCCAGCTACGGCCGAACGCGACGAAATCCTCAATTTTATCCGCAACTCAGAGCGGGGCATCATGAAAGGCCCTGGCAGCAGCAGCGGGGAGTAATTTTGAATGAATAATGCACGATGGACAGTGCACAATGATTTACTAATGCGTTAGCGGTTCACCGCCCGGCCCATTGTGCATTGTTCATCGTGCATTATTTATTCCTTTTTCAATGATCATCACCGCTCAACAGCTTGGTAAAAAGTACCGCCGCGAATGGATTTTCCGCGGTGTCGACCTGACGCTGACGGCGGGGAATCGCTATACGTTTGTTGGGCCCAACGGCAGCGGTAAATCAACGCTGTTGCAGGTACTGGCGGGCATGCAGCCCACCTCGGCCGGTACGTTGACATACACGCTCGACGGGCAGCCGCTGGCCGATGAAGACTGGTACCGCCACATGGTGCTGGCCGCCCCTTATCTCGAACTGATCGAGGAACTGACGCTAACCGAACTGCTCACGTTTCACCGCCGCTTTAAGCCCTTTCGGCAGAACGCCAACGTACCTGAGCTCATCGACCGCATGCAGTTGAGCCACGCCCGCCATAAAGAGATCAAGTTTTATTCGTCAGGAATGAAGCAGCGGGTCAAGCTGGGGCTGGCGTTTTTCTCCGAAGCCCAGCTGGTGATGCTCGACGAACCAACGGCCAACCTGGATCGGCAGGGAGCCGCCTGGTACAACGAACATGTGCTGCAACTTCCGCCCGATGTACTGCTGTTGATCGGCTCCAACCAACCCAGCGAATACGAGTTCTTCGACAAAGCGTCCTCCAGCGTTATCGAAGTGATGCAGTGGAAGTAACCCAGCGATCGAGCCTTTCTCTGGTAGAAATCGGTAACCACGTGCTTCGTGCTTTCAACGAATCAACTTGGTATAGCCGATGCGCCCGTCCCTGTCAACATTTGGTTTTCTGACCCTGCTGCTCGGCCTGACGAGTTACATGTCCGGCCCGTTGCTGTTGGTCGACACGCCCAGGATGTACTACGCCGACTCGTCGCGGCTCGGGCGGCCCATGGCCAAAGACCCACACGTCATCCGGTTTAACGGTCGGTACTTGATGTATTACTCGGTACCCGAATACACCGACCAGCAGGGCAGTAAACACGGGTGGGGCATTGGTGTAGCCCAAAGCAAAAACCTCTTCGACTGGGCCAAGATTGGCGAAATACCCGCTGTGGCGGAGTATGAAAAGAAGGGTATTTGTGCACCCGGCGCGCTGGTGCGTGATGGGAAGGTGCACCTATTTTACCAGACCTACGGCAATGGCCGCAACGACGCGATCTGCCACGCGGTGTCAGCGGATGGGCTGCATTTTGAGCGAAACCCAACCAACCCCATCTTCCACCCCACTGGCAACTGGAACTGTGGGCGAGCCATCGACGCCGAGGTCTATCGATTCAAAAACCAGTATTTTCTATACTTTGCGACCCGCGACCCGGCCTATAAGATTCAGCAGCTGGGCGTTGCGGTGGCGCCTGCAACCACTGCGTTTAACCGCGACGATTGGAAACAACTATCGGTCGATGGGCCAATCCTGAAACCCGAACTACCCTGGGAAGGCGAGTGCATCGAGGGAGCCTCGGTAACTGAGCGCAACGGGGAACTGATCATGTTCTACGCAGGCGCTTATAACAACTGGCCGCAGCAGATCGGGGTAGCGCATAGCCGCGACGGCATCCACTGGCAGCGCCTGCAACATGACCCTTTCCTGCGACATGGGGCACCGGGCAGCTGGAACAGTAGCGAATCAGGGCACCCCAACGTATTCACGGATACAGACGGCCGAACGTACGTGTTCTTTCAGGGCAATAATGATAAAGGCCGAACGTGGTTTCTCTCCAACGTGATGGTAGGCTGGCAAAAAGGCAAACCCGTTTTACAAACCCCATGATTCAGAGGCAACGTACCTGATCAAGCAAAAAGCGCGGAGTGTAGGCTCCGCGCTTTTTGCTTTACTGAACAGCTAAGATTTTAAATTCCGTTCGTCGGTTCTGCTGGTGCTCGTTCTCCGAACACTCAACCCCGTCGGTACAGCCGTTAACAATCTCGTTTTCGCCATACCCTCGGGCCGCTAGCCGCCCGGCCTGAATGCCCCGCGACACCATGTAATCCATGGCGGCCCGCGCCCGGCTTTCCGACAGCCGCATGTTGAAGGCATCGCCCGAGCGCGCGTCGGTATGCGATCGCAGCTCAATTTTCATCGTCGGGTATTCTTTCAGCAACGACACCACCCGGTCGAGTTCACGAGCGGCATCGGGGCGGATAAAGAACTTACCCAGATCATAGTAGATATTCTTCAGCTGAAAGACGTCGCCCTCTCCATAAATCCCGATCGAGTCAGGAGTTGTTTTCTGGCTCGCCACCACCCGTTTGGGTTGTTTACCAATCTTGGCTTTCTTGGTGGCGTACCGGTCTTTCTCGGCCGTGAGCGAGTACCCCGCGTTGGGTTTCACGTTGAACTCGTAGCCGCCATCGGGGCCGGTCACCACGGTCTGGGTGTTTTTGTTCTTGTCATCACGCAGCGTCACTTTCACACCTTCGGCTGGCTTCTGGTTCACCTCGGTTTTCACGACCCCCCGGATGATGGTATTCTCGCTCTTTTCCAGATAAATCGAGATGTTCATCTCGGGCTTGTTCGACTGGGTCAAGGTCGAGAAACGAGCGCTGTTGGAGGCGTAGCCTTCTTTCAGCGCCTTGAATTCATATTCCGTATTGATATCGAGGCAGAGGTCCGTTTTACCCTCGGGGCTTGTCATCTTCAGCTCCTGGTTTGACCCGTTGCGCACAATCCGCACGTCGGCCGACTCGATGGGGCGGCCCGTTTTTGCATCAAACACCAGGATGTTCAGCTGCTTGCAGGCACGACGGAACGAGTAAATGTCATCATCACTCACTCCTTTCCGTCGGTTACTGCTGAAATAGCCGGTGGTGCGCCCCCGATCGGTAATCAGGCCAAAATCGTCTTTCTCGGAATTAATGGGATACCCCACGTTCTGTACACCCCGGTAAGCAACACCGTCGCGCATTTCGGCGTAAAAAATGTCCAGCCCGCCAATGCCTTCGTGCCCATCCGACGCGAAATACAGATTACCCGCGGAGTCCACGTACGGAAACATTTCGTTGCCTTCCGTATTCAGTTCTTTACCCATGTTCACGGGCGTCCCCCACTGTCCGTTGTTGAACTCAACCACGTACAGGTCTGTGCCGCCATAGCCACCCGGCATGTCCGACACGAAGTATAGCTTCTGATCGTCGGGCGAGAAAGCCGGATGCCCTACCGAATATTCGGGGCTATTGAATGGCAATTCGGTAACGTCATGCCATTTGTTGTTACGCATCACCGCCGAATACAGCTTTAGCTTACGTACCCCGTCGGTGCTTTTGCCCGACTTACCTTTGCTCCCGTTGTTCCGCGTAAAGACGATGAAAGTCTGATCTTTCGTGAAGGTCATGGGGCCTTCGTGGTACTTGGTGTTCAGCGTCCGGCTGAATTTTTCCGCCTTTGAGGTCGGCTTGGTTTCCGCTTCAATCTCAACCGACTGATCGCCGGCGGGTCCACCACCGCCCAACACTGCCGTACCGGCCGGCCGGACGATCTGATCGAAACCGGGAATACGCAACTGATTGGTATCGGGGAAGAAATACAGATCGAGGAACGGCGTCTGGTTCCAGTTGAAAACCCGCTTGATTACCCCGCCTTCGTCGCGCGACGACACGAACACCAGACCCGATTTGTAGTACATCGGGCTGAAATCAGCCTGCCGTGAGTTGATGGCGAGGTTTTGCACCCGGAACGACGACGAGTCCAGGTAGAACCGGCTCGGGTCCATCAGGCCAATCGTATTCTTTTTGCCGCGCAGGTCTTCCGTTTGGCGGCGTCCGTATTCGCTGTACATCTTCTGCCCATCGCGCGTCTTGCCATTGCTGACCAGTGCCTGCGCGTAGTAGAGATAAATTTCACTTTCCAGATCGGGGTAGTTGGCGATCAATTCAGCGTAGACGCGCTCGGCATTGCGCGAGTCCTGAAGCTTGCGATAGCAAATACCCAATTTGGTTAAGGCCTCGCGTGATTCCGCCGGTTCAACGCGGCCACGAAGAAAGTCCTCATACATCCGCACGGCGGTGAGGTAGCTGTAGTTGTCAAACTGCTTATTGGCTGCCCGTAGCCGCATGCTTTGCGCCTGTAGCGTCAGCGAAGTGGCCAAAAGCCCTCCAACAAGTAGCAGAACCCGCAGGTATCGGTTCATCTGGTAAGCGTTTTTTCTATGGGTATTCCGACTATTGCTGTAGTCCATCAAATTAAGTGCCAAAATTCAGGTTATTGGAGTCAAACTCAGCCGAACGATCTGTTCGGTCGTTTCGGTAATCCGGCTTCGGTGCGCGATACGCACGCCTACCACCCAGATCACCTCGCCGCCAACTTCCAGCACCCATACCGACGACCGTTGCGGCGCGGGTATTTTCGCGTTAGTAAGCAAATCGCTCACCAGTTGCGTACCCGACAGCCCCAGTGGCCTGAATCGATCGCCTGGTTGCCAGCGACGAAAAACCCAGGGTAGCAAGAGTTGTGCCGCGTCGAACAGGGCCACCGTTGGCGGCATGTTCAGTTCACCATCCCACGCCCTCCGGTCAAACCGTTCGGCGGTAACGTACCCAGCACCGGGTACGTCGATACGTTGCTCCGGCCAGTTGGCTATCAACATCGGCGCGGGCGGCGGGCTTTCCCGTGGAATCAGCCAGATCGCCCCCCGTTCATGCATGAGCTGATGCGTAGACGACTGAATCCGTTGCCCGTTTTTGACGGACTTATCCCCCTCGGCGTCAACTGATTGCCAGAATTGAGTCAGCGCCTGCGCCGAAAAGCCATAGGGCTGGAGCCACTCCCCCAGCCGAAAGAGGGGTTCCGACAAGTCCCGCACCGCAGCCAGGTTGATTTCAATCCCCATTGGTTGCAGCCGGGCCACGGCCGCCCAGGAAGTTGCCATTGCCTCCTGCACAATCGCATCGGCGCTGCGCAGGTAGCCCGCCGTTCGGGGAAGATGCCCCAACAAACCCGGATTGATCGTCTTCAGCACGGGCACTACCTGATGTCGGATGCGGTTGCGGGCGTATTTATCAGTCGAATTGGAGGCGTCTTCGCGCCACGGCAGGTCCCGTTCGCGGGCATAGGCTTCGATCTGCTCACGGCTGGCAAACCACAGCGGCCGCACCACCGCCTGCTCTGTCTGGATGGGAATGCCCGTCAGGCCCGTCAGGCCGGTGCCGCGCGTCAGGTTCAACAGCATGGTTTCCAGCACGTCGTCGGCGTGGTGGGCGGTAGCTATGGCGACGTACCCATGGGCCTGGCGCACTTGCTCAAACCAGATATAGCGCAACTGCCGGGCCGTTACCTGCACCGACTCGCCCCGCTTGGTGGCTTCGGCCTCGGTCTCGAACCGGGTCAGGTGAAACGGAACCCCGTAGTGCCTGGCCCTGTTTTCGACAAAAACGGCGTCGGCCTCCGACTCGGCTCCGCGCAGGGCGAAGTTTACATGGGCGATGCCGAACGAAAATCCATGCTGATGCAGCAGGTCGGTCAGCACCATCGAATCGATGCCACCACTGACGGCCACCAGCAGCTGATCCGTTTTATTGAAGAGGCGGTGCTCGTTAATAAATGCTAAAAAGCCTTCCATCCGCCAGGTACGTTCTAACTTTGTCGGTCATTCGTCGTTGGTCTTTCGTCGTCATGGGTTGCCAAAACACCCCTGACCCATTCGTCTGCTGATGACCGATGCCCCACTTCTCGATGACACAATTGCAAAAATATAGCCTTTCTGTCCGTTTAATCGCGCTGCTAGCCCTGCTATTGGGCGGCACCAGCCCATTGCTGGCGCAGGTGGGGCGCCCGCCGGCAGCAGGCGGCACCGAGCAGGTCGAAATTCTAAACGCTGATAGTCTGGAGGTATTGCAAACGCCGGGCAACGTGACCCGCCGCCTGGTAAATAACGTGCGGCTGCGGCACAAAGGCGCCCTAATGTACTGCAACCTCGCTATCCAGAACGCCACCTCCAACGTGATCGAGGCTTATGGAAACGTCCGGATTTTGCAGGGTGATACCATCACGGTGCGCGGCGACACGATGTACTACTATGGCAACACGCGTTCATCGACGTTGCTGGGGCGAGTCTCGCTCAAAGACCGGAAAATGACGCTGACTACGGCCCGCCTCGACTATGACCTGGCCAATGGTATTGCTCACTATCCGGTGAAAGGCCGCATCGTAGACAAGGAAAATATCCTCACCAGCGACGAAGGCTACTACGATACCCGGCTGAAGCAGTTCACGTTTATCCGCAACGTGCGGCTCGTCAGCCCCAAAAGCCTGCTCACGGCCGATTCGCTGCTTTACAACAGCTTTACCAAAGTCGCCACCTTCCAGGGCCCAACCCGGATCGTCAACGAAGACGGTACCCTGCTGGCGCGTAACGGTACGTACAACACCGTGACGCGCGTCTCGAATTTTCGGCAGCGAGCCACCGCCTACACCGACAAGTACACGCTCACCGGCGACACGCTGAACTTTGACAATCAGACCGAGTTGGGTATTGCCCGGGGCAACGTGGTGTTGGTTGGGAAAGAAAACAACACCGTTATCACCGGCGATCACGGGCGCTACAACGGCAAAGCGGGCGTATCGCGGGTAACAGGTCATGCCGTAGTACGATCCGTCGTCAGCAAAGACACACTCTACATGCGGGCCGACACGCTCTTCTCTTACGATACGCCATCGGGCTCGAAAGAAAAACGGCCCCGTAAGCTGATCGGGCAGAAAAATGTGCTCGTCTATAAATCGGATTTGCAAAGCCGTTGTGACTCCCTGGTGTACTCGGTCTCCGACTCAACCTTCTATTTCTACAAGAAGCCCATCGTCTGGAGTCAGAGCTACCAGATGGAGGCCGACACCCTGACGGCCAAGCTGAAAAACAACCGCATCAACACCATGCTGTTGCGGGGCAAGTCCTTTGTAGTATCGCAGGATACGCTCAAATATTTCAATCAGATCAAAGGCCGGTCAATCACGGCCACCTTCCGCGATGTGCGCGATACGTTGCGCCCCCCGGTAGCCAAACGCGTCGTGAAGGCGGGGAGTCGAACGGCCGCTCGTACGGCAAGCGCCCCCAAACCACCGCGGTCAACGACGGCCGTTGCAGGCCCGCCGAAGGTCGAAGAGAAAACTGTTTTGGATCGAGTGGTGGTTGAAGGCAACGGTCAGAGCATTTATTTCGTAATAGACGATAAGAACGTTTTTACGGGTATGAACCGCGTGGATTGCAGCAAGATGACCATCGACTTTAAGAAGAATCGTGTGGGCACCATTCGGTTCTACGGACAGCCCGATGGGACGCTGATTCCGCCTAAACAGTTGACTGAGGACAAGAAAAAGCTCGACGGCTTCCGTTGGCGCGAAAAAGATAAACCCACGAAAGAGCAGGTGTTGGGGCAACCGGAACCTAAGCCGAAGCCCGCCGCACAAACCACAGCGGGGCCAATTAACGTACCTACGAACGTACCTGCATCGATCAATGCGGCCGCCCTCCAGAAAGAAGTTAATACAACTGGCCTGCCGGTAAATAGGAACGGCATTAAAATTGACGCTCTGAATAAACCTTTCACCCCCAAACCGGGTCAAAAGCAGTAAATCGCAAGCAGAATTAACAATTTTTTAAGTACGAACGCGTTGACATTCCCTTTTCACATAGGTACGTTTGTAGTAAGCAATGGTAACGCATTGATTGTCAAGCATGAAACAAACTTTACAGATATATGGGTGTTTACTGGGCCTCTTGGTGGCCACTTCGCTACGGGCGCAGGATCCCGGACGGAGTCGGCTTAACCTGGGTCGCAAGGCACCTGCCAACTCACCAACCGCCACCACGTCGGTCAGCAAGCCCCAGCGATTGTTGGTGCCTCGCCCGTACGTAATGGCTCCGATGGACCGCCTGCTGACGCTGGGCAAGAACTCGGCCATTCGCGATTACTATCGGTCGATCCTGATTGCACCAAGTGCGCAGGCAACCCGCATTACCAGCAGCACGCGTGCCGCAGCTGCTGAAACTCCTGCGACGCCGGTAATTGACCGTAACCTGTCGGAAAACACGCTGCATTCGGAAGAACGGATGTATGCCAGCGATCAGCTCACGGTGTCGAACATCTACCCGAACCCTGCCAACGACTTCGCCGACATTGACTACGCCATGAGTAACAGCGTAGGCAGCGCCAGCATCACCCTGTTGAATATTTTGGGGTCGCCCATTGCCGAGTATACCCTTGATCGCAACGAACGCAAGGTACGCCTGCAAACCCGCGATCTACCTTCAGGCTATTATTTCTATCAACTCTCGGTAGAAGGCACCAAAGTCGCCACCAAGAAATTACTGGTGAAACATCAGTGAGATAGGTTAGTCAGTCGTGCCGCAGGAGTGCTAAGCCTGGATAGTCCGTTCAGCTTTTTCTGCATAAAACGACTTTCCAGACCCAGTACTTCTTGCATACGACTTACCAGACTCTTAAAGAACGTTAATCCCTGCACCAGAATGGCTACCGGCACGTTAACTAGCCGGTAGCCATTCTTTTTTGTATATTTGCACCCTTATGCGAAATCGCCGTATCCTTGTTTATTGTCTGGGGCTTTTCCTCGTGAGCCTATCGGCCTGTTCTGACTTCTCGAAGATCCAGAAAAACGGCACCGACGACGACAAGTACAAAGCCGCGCTGAAGTACTACAACAAGCAGGACTGGTATCGGGCCGGGGTTCTGTTTGAGGAGATTATCCCGAAACTGCGGGGTAGCGCCGAACAAGAGTTGTCGCAGTTCAACTACGCCTACACCCAATACAATCAGGGTCTGTATGAGCCCGCTGCTCAGCTTTTCAAACGGTTTTACGAAACGTTTGCCCGTAGTGAGCAGGCGCCCGAGGCCATGTACATGTATGCCGTTGCGCTCTACAAGAGTACGCCAAGCTTCAACCTCGATCAGTCGGGTACCATTGGCGCTATGTCGGCGTTGCAGGACTTCGTAAACACGTACCCGGAGAGCGAACACGTTAAAGATTGTACCGACCTGATTCTGAACCTGCGGAAGCGGCTGGAACGCAAGGCCTACGAACGGGCAAAGCAGTATTACAAGGTGAGTGGCTTCAGCATCGCCAACTACAAATCGGCGGTGGTAGCCATCAACAACTTTCAGCGCGAATTTCCTGACTCGGAATTCAACGAAGAACTGGCGTATCTGAAAGTAGACGCACAGTACAGCCTGGCTAAAAACTCGCTCGATACGAAGCAGAAGGAACGTTATCAGGAGTCGTTGGCGTTTTATCAGGCATTCAAAGAGAAGTACCCCAACAGCAAGTACCTGAAGCAGGCCGACAAAATGGTCGAAGGGAGCCAGAAGGAACTCGACCGGATTGCCAAAGAAGAGAAGGCTCGCGAAGAACTTAAAAAGCAACAACAACCCGCCCCCAACGCACCCGCCAAGGTGACCTCAGGGCAGTAATCGATTATGGCAACGTCAAATCCGTCAATCATCACGCGCGACACCGACAAGATCGCAGCAGTAACGGGCAATCTGTACGAGTCGGTCTCGCTTATTTCGAAGCGTGCCCGTCAGATCTCGACCCGCAATAAGGAGGAACTGAGCAACAAACTGTCGGAGTTTGTGTCGGCGGTCGATAACCTCGAAGAAGTATTCGAAAACCGCGAGCAGATCGAAATTTCGAAATTCTACGAGCGTCTGCCCAAGCCAACGACGCTGGCCACCGACGAGTTTTTGCAGGGTAAAGTCTACCATCGGTATCCCGAAGAAGGCGAAGGTACTGCCCAGTAAGTAGTTGACCCGTCTAGCTAAAAGCAAGCAACCAGACCGCAGGTACTGCCCGCGTCGGGTTTCTTGCTTTTTTTGTTGTCGATGAATCCACTTCACAAAAAACGCATTCTGCTTGGTGTGTCGGGCAGTATAGCCGCCTACAAAGCGGCCTTGCTGGTGCGGTTGCTGGTGAAAGCCGGTGCCGAGGTGCAGGTTGTTATGACCGAATCGGCTACGGCCTTTATTACGCCCCTTACACTCGCTACGCTGTCCAAACGCCCCGTGCTGTCGCGCTTTGTGGCCGACGACACCGGCACCTGGAACAACCACGTCGAGCTAGGGCTTTGGGCCGACGCCCTCGTGATTGCCCCGGCTTCGGCCCGAACGCTCGCCCGCTGCGCCACCGCCCTGTGCGACGATCTGCTGTCGGCGGTTTATCTGTCGGCCAAATGCCCCGTGTTTTTTGCGCCCGCCATGGACCTCGACATGTATCACCACCCGGCTACGGTCGACAACCTCAACCGGCTGCGGTCGTTTGGCAACCAGATCATCGACGCCACCCACGGCGAACTGGCGAGTGGATTAGTTGGTGAAGGCCGCTTGGCCGAGCCGGAAACGATTGTGCAGACGCTGGCACGACACTTTAGTCGGCGCCCGGAGCTGGTGGGAAAATCCATCCTGATTACGGCAGGCCCCACGCAGGAGCCCATCGACCCGGTCAGGTACGTTAGCAACCATTCCACCGGCAAAATGGGCTTCGCCATCGCACACGCCTTTGCCCGCGCCGGTGCCGACGTGACGCTTGTAGCCGGACCAACGTACCTGGCCACGCCGGACGACGCCATCCGGCGCATCAACGTGCGGTCGGCACAGGAAATGTTCGAGGCCACGGCTGAAGTTTTTCCCACCGCCGACGTCACGATTCTCAACGCGGCCGTCGCTGATTACACGCCTGCTCATCCGGCCGACAAGAAGATCAAGAAGAACGACGCGCAGTTTGCCATCGAACTAACCAAAACGGTCGACATCGCTGCGACGCTCGGAGCCCGGAAACGGCCCGATCAGCTGATGATGGGGTTTGCGCTCGAAACCGATAACGAACACGCCAACGCGCTGGGCAAACTGCACCGCAAAAACCTCGACTGGATTGTGCTGAACTCCCTGCGCGATTCGGGCGCGGGCTTTGGGCACGACACCAACAAGATTACCGTTATTAGCAGGCAGGAGGCCGTTCATGAATTTGCGCTCAAAAGCAAAGACGAAGTGGCCGATGATTTGCTAACGATTATTGCTGAGCAGTTAATGACGAAACTGCCTCCCCAAAACGAATGAAAAGAGTTATGAAACGCTATCTGTTTCTCTCTGTCTGCCTGCTCGCTGCCCACCTTGCTCCGGCGCAGGAATTGAATTGTACGGTGAATCTCAACTCCGATCAGTTGGTGGCCGTGCAGAAGACCGATTTTTCGTATTTCAGCCAGTTGAAAACGGTCATCAGCGACCTGATGAACAACCGCCGCTGGACCAACGATCAGTTTGGGCAAAACGAAAAAATCAACTGCACGCTGACGGTCAACCTATTGCGCTCCGAAACCCAGGGGGTCTTTCAGGGCAACGCGCAGCTGACGGTCAGCCGGCCGGTTTACGGCACCAACTACCAGACCATCATCCTGAGCTACGTCGACCGGGGCTTTAACTTCTCCTGGTTACCTACGCAGCCCATTTTTTACCGCGAGAATCAGTTTTCCGACGACCTGACGCAGATTCTGGCCTTCTACGCCAACATTATTCTGGCGGTCGATTACGACTCGTTTTCGCGGCAGGGTGGTAATCCCTACATTCAGCGGGCCTACCAGGTAGTGAACCTGGCGCAGGCGTCGAGCCCCAATCAGAGCGACTGGTCGAATACCGACAATGGGCGGCGCAACCGGTTCTGGCTCGTCGAGAATCTCCAAAGTCAGCAGGTGATTCCCTTCCGCGACGGATTCTACAATTACCACCGGCTAGGGCTCGATGCCTTCGCCAGTAACCCGGTTCAGGCTCGAAAATACACGATGGATTTGCTGACCAACATGCGGCAGATTACCTTGCAAAAGCCCGGTGCGGTCTTGCTGAACTCGTTCTTCGACGCCAAATCTGACGAGTTGCTGAATATCATGGCCGAGGGCACTCGCGACGAACGCAAGCGGGCGTTTGACCTGCTCTCGTTTCTCGACCCCAGCAAAACCGAGAATTATAGACGGCTGCTGAATTAACGAGTTCTCTGTCCATCGTTGACCGTCCTCAGTTGCGTTGCTCAAGCTTAAAAGTTTGGCGAAAGTAGCGTAACTGAGGACGGTCAACGGTGAACAGAGAGCTGAAAATGCTTGTTCTTTTTTCGTATGCTATCGCACTTATTGATCAAGAATTACGCGCTGATTGAGCAGTTGGAGATGGTGCCTGATCAGGCCCTGAATATCATTACGGGCGAAACGGGAGCGGGCAAATCCATTATGCTCGGTGCTATTGGATTGCTGCTCGGACACCGGGCCGACACGCGGGTGCTGTATGACCCCACCCAGAAGTGCGTCATCGAAGGGTCGTTCAACGTGGCTGGGTACGTGATCGAAACCATTTTTGACGAAGAAGAACTGGACTACGCCGAGCTCTGCATTGTGCGGCGCGAGATTAGCCCCAGCGGAAAATCGCGGGCGTTTGTCAACGACACGCCGGTGAATCTGGAAACGCTGCGGCGCGTAACCAGCCAGCTGATGGACATCCACTCGCAGCACGATTCGGTCATGCTGGGGTCCAACGAATATCAGTTGCAGATTGTCGATACCTACGCGCAGGACGACGACCGGCTACGTACCTACCGGGCCGATTACCAGACCTACCGCGACCGGCAGATGACCTACGACCACCTCCAGAACGAGGCCGGGGCCATGCGCCGCGAGTTTGATTACAATAATTTTCTGTACCAGGAACTGCTGAAAGCCAACCTCCAGGCCGATGAGCAGGAGTTGCTGGAACAGGAACTGAACGTTCTGGAAAATGCGGGCGAGATCAAAGAACGGCTGTTGATGGCCTTCGAATACCTCGACAACCCCGAACAGTCGGTTGTGTCGCAGTTGAAAAGTGCGGTCGGTTGCCTCAATCAGGTAACCAAGGTGGCCGAGCAGTATAAGGCCTTACAGGAGCGTGCGCAGAGTGCGTTGATTGAACTCCGCGATCTGGCCGACGAAATCAGTACCGAGCAGGAAAGCGTCGATATCGACGACAGCCGCGCCGAAGTGGTGCGTGAGCGGCTTAGCCTCATCTACCAATTACAAACCAAGCATCAGGCCAGCAATGTGGCGGCGCTGATCACCCTGCGCGATGAGCTGGGCCAGAAAGTGAGTCAGGTGCTCAACCTCGACGATGAACTGGCCAAGGCCAAAGCCAAAGCCGAGGCGGCGCAGAAGAAAATGCTGACGTCGGCCGAGGCGCTGTCGAAGGCCCGCATGGCAGTGCTGAAACCTATCGAAAAAGAGATCAAAGGCCTGCTCGACGATCTGGGCATGCCCAACGCCTCGTTGCAGATCAGCGCCGAGAAAGGCCGCCCGACCCCCTCGGGCATCGACACGGTATCGTTCCTGTTTTCAGCCAATAAGGGTGTCAAGCCCCAGCAGTTGAAGAATGTCGCGTCGGGTGGTGAGTTCTCGCGGTTGATGATGGCGATCAAATATATTCTGGCCAGCAAGCGCTCCCTGCCAACGATTATTTTCGACGAAATCGACACGGGGGTTTCGGGCGAAATTGCCATCAAAATGGGCCACATGATGCGCGATATGGCGCATACGCACCAGTTGATTGCCATTACGCACCTGCCGCAGATCGCTGCTCAGGGCACGGCCCATTACTTCGTCTACAAAGACCATTCGGCCGCCAAAACAGTCAGCCGGGTACGTCGCTTGTCGTTCGAGGAACGGGTGCAGGAGATTGCGCAGATGATCGGTGGCAAAACGCCCTCCCCCAGCGCCGTCAACTCAGCCCGCGAGATTCTGGAACAGAACGCGGTGGCTTGACGGCCACTACAACTACCCCTCAATCTACCCTGATCGACAGCAACGCAGCTTGCTGATGCAAGGCTACTTTTAGACGTCGACCTTACAACCATTGAACGTCACTTTAATGAAAATCTCCCACTACCCTATCGCGCTGGCTTTGCTGATGCTGGCTTGTGGTCCATCTACTTCAGACAAGAACGAAGGCAACGAGCAGACAGCCTCTGTTGAACAGCTAGAGAAAGACGTCTTCGCCGTTCACGATGACGTGATGCCCCGCATCAGCGACATCATGAAACTGAAAAAAGAGCTCAACGGTAAGCTGGCATCGCTCGACAGCCTGCAACAGGCGTCGCCCAGCGAAGCGGTCCGCATCGACGAGCAGAAAGAGCAAGGTCGGTTGATCGTGCGCCGCCTAACCGAAGCCGACAGCCTGATGAGGGATTGGATGCACCACTACAACAGCGACACGCTCAAAGCCCTCCCGGAAGCCGACGCAGTGCGTTACCTCAACAGTCAGAAAGAGATCATCAACGATGTTAAGAAAAAGATTAACCAGAGTGTGGGCGATGCACAGGCTTACCTCAAACAGTAAATGCTGGCCGGGTACGTTGCCTGTAGGTACGTTCCTGGTAGGTACGTTGCTGGCCTGTTCGCAGGCAGGCGATCAACTACCCATTCTTGGCGAGCGCGAGGCGGTGACAAAGCAGGTCGACGGGAAAACCGTAACCGATACCGTTTACCACACCATCCCCGCTTTCAAGTTTGTCAGTCAGTATGGCGACACGGTTACGGCGGCGGCGGTAAAGGACAAAATCTACGTGGCCGATTTTTTCTTCACGACTTGCCCTACCATCTGCCCCAAGATGAAAACGCAACTCAAGCGGGTCTATGAGCGGTTCAATACCAATCCCAACGTGCTGCTCCTGTCGCACACCATCGACCCGGAACACGATTCGGTCGCGGTGCTGCGCGAATTTGCCAGCGAAT
The DNA here is from genome assembly GCF_041321105.1 of Fibrella musci. Classification (NCBI taxonomy): domain Bacteria; kingdom Pseudomonadati; phylum Bacteroidota; class Cytophagia; order Cytophagales; family Spirosomataceae; genus Fibrella; species Fibrella musci. The sequence continues at coordinate 613,234 of NZ_JBGGWD010000005.1, forward strand.
TAGGCGTAAAGGGTAAAAATTGGCTCTTCGTCACGGGCGACCGCGATAAGATCTACGAGATCGGCGAAAAGAGCTACATGGTTACCGCACAGAAAGACGCGTCGGCTCCCGGCGGGGTGGTGCACAGTGGCGCCTTCATTCTGGTTGACAAGCAACGACACATCCGGGGCATCTACGATGGCACGATCAAGGAGAACGTAACGGAAAACGGTAGCACTCGAAAAGGCGTCGATCAGCTCATGATCGATATGGACAAGCTATTAAAGGAAAATGGACAATGAACGACGAAGAATGTACGATGCACAATGTATGATGCACAATGTCGTTTCAGCCCACCGACGCGATACAATGACGCTTCGCTCACTCCTTTATAAGCTCTTTTCCATGCTAAGTTGGTCAGCCATTACAGCCCCATTGTACATTGTACATCGTTCATTGTGCATTCTCAGTGCCTTGTACCTGCTTTCCGCCTGCCAGTCGGACGAGGAAACGAAACGGCAGAAATACATCACGGAAGGCATCATGCTCTACCGGAATAACTGCGCCAACTGCCATCAGGTCGACGGTGCCGGGCTGGCGGGGCTATACCCGCCCATCGCGAACTCCGATTACCTGAAAGCCAACAAAAACGCCGTAATCTGTTCGATCCGGCATGGACAGCAGGGCCCCATCGTGGTGAATGGTAAAACGTATAACCGCCCCATGCCGGCTCAGCTGCAATTCAGTGCTCTCGAAGTGGCGGAGATCACCACCTACATTTACAGTCAGTGGGGCGATGACAAACGCCTCGTAACCGGCAAGGAAGCCGAAGCCATTCTGGCGAATTGTAAGAAATAAGGTCAATGTCTAAGGGCCAAGGTCCAACGTAGCTAACGCGTTCTTTGTTGCGTTAACTACGTTGGACCTTGGCCCTTAGACATTGACCTTACCCTAAAACCCGCCTTCCAGGTTGAAAACACCAGTGGGTTTACGGATGGAGTAGCGCGAGAAATCCTGATTGGCATCCAGCCCTAATCCATACAGCCGCTCGCCGGTAAGCTGACTCGACACGATGACGCGGCTTTCGGTAAATACCTTCTTGGTGTTGGGGTTCCAGTGAAGCAGGTTCGTCTGCAGTTTCTCGCGCTTCTGTTTGTTGATCACCACCACATGGCCCATCACCGTGTACAGGTCTTTCGCTTTATCATACCGCCCCGAATCGGACCGGAGCGTCGTCACGACCTGCTGACCGGTGGGGTCATAGAAATCAACGAATACTTCTTTGGGGTACTTTCGGTCGTCGTTCAGGTAACGAAGCTGGCGGGCCGTCGTCAATTTCACCTTCAGGGCCGCCGCCTCGCTGTAAAGCAGCTTCACGTTCTGAATTTCCTCGATGGCCCCTTTGTATTCGACCCGCGTCGGCTTTTTCTCTTCCTCACAGGCGGTCAAGCTGATGAAAGCAGTACAGTAGGCGATGTACAGTGCCGCTTTCAGTCCCCGTTTACTCCATTGTACATCGTCCATTGTACACTGTACATTCATTAATCAATTACCGTTTTGCGGAACCACCAGTCATTGAGCGAGAAGCCCAACGCCACTTTGAAGTACCGTTCCCGAATCTGCGAACCAACCAGGGAGCCGCGCTGACCGCCAACCAGCGCCAGATTGATGTGGTTTACAAAATAAGCGCCTACCGGAATCGAGAACCCAAGGCTGCCATTGATATCCGTCACCTGCTTGCCATCGACCTGATAAGGCATCTGATTGTACTGAAAACCAGCCCGATAGGTAATCAGATCGCGGTAGCGCGTCGAGGTTGGTTTGGGGGTATATTCAACGCCAACCGCCGTGTGGAGACCGTCGCGCAGGTTACCCGGCTGATCGGTTACCGTGCGGAACTGCGACCAGCTTTGGAAACCAACTTCGGCCCCAATAGCCAACTGGTTATTTTTTTCGTACGTAATGCCAAACTGAAGCTGCTGCGGCAACACCGACCGGGCAGCCGTGTTCGACCGGAGCGTATCGTCGCCCGACACCAGGCTACCGCTGAGCTGTTGCTGGTACACGTCGGTTTCGCTGGCGCTCAGGTTGGTACGGGGCGCAAACGTCAGACCTATGTTCAGAGCACGGTCTTTGCCCAGATTGGGCCGCCAGGCAGCGCCAAAGTTCACGGCAATGTCCGAGTAATTAACCCGGTTCACCCGCGCCACGGTAATGTCCTCGTTTGTATTGATCAGCACCCGCGACGTTGAGTTGGTGGTGATGTTACCAAACAGGAACGAGGCTTCGGCACCCAGGTAAATGTTTTTCCCCAACCGCACCCCGTTGCTGATCGACGCCCGGTTCAGACCACCCTTTCCGCTGTAAATCAGTTCGGTTTCGTAGATCGAGTTCGGTACGCGGCCATAGGTTTTGGTCTGATAGTCGACATAGCTGTACGGACGCAGGCTGATAGCCGTATTCCAGCGCGACGACAGCGGAAACGCCAGCGCCAGATAGCTCAGGTTACCCCCAAAATCGCGCTGTGTCTGCTGATCGCCCGACCGAATCTGGCTGAGGGCCTTTTGCTGCCCCAGCAAACCCACCTCGAAGATGGTAAACCGCGACCGTCGGGCCAGCAGCGCCGGATTCTGGCTGTTCAGGTAGAACGGACTGGCGTAACTGACGCCGATGCCGCCCATACCCAGGTTGGTGACGTTGGCGGCGGGTAGCAGTTCGCCCAGGCCCAGTGCCGAATAAGGTGAGTTGCCGAGACCCTGCGCCGATGCGTTCCCGGCGATCAGCAGGCTAAGGCCAGCGACGAATAAGAATGACTTTTTCACAAATAGAAGCGTATCACGTGCTGGTTACACGTCAGTGATTCTGACGCGACAGGTTGTATAAAAGAATCTGATTCAGGCCCAGCAGCACCAGATCAGGAACTGCAAATATACCCGGTTTCAGGCGGTTTACGAACAGCGGAGCGTCGCCACCGCAGACGATGACCCGTAAATGCGGATATTGGTTGGTATATCGGTCGATCAGGCCGTTCAATTCGAGCGCCATTCCGTTCATGGCGCCACTCAGCAGGGCGTCGCGGGTATTGCGGGCCGTAATGGGGGGCCATTCGCCGGGAGCGGGTAACTCGGGCAGCGGCAGGCGGGCCGTGAAGGTGTGCATCGCCCGCAGTCGCATTTGCAAACCCGGTGCAATAAGGCCTCCTTCGAACGTACCTGAGGATTCCCCAGCCGTCACCGATACGAAATCGGCGGTGATGCACGTACCCAGATCGAGTACCAGACAGGGCTCGCCGGGACAAATGGCTGCTACGCCCGCCGCCGCCGCCAGCCGGTCGGCACCCAGCGTATGTGGTGTTTCGTAGCCATTTTTGACCGGCACGGGCAGCGTAGGTGATAGCAAAAGCCAGTCGGCTCCACCGTCGAATTCATCCAGCGCCAGCCGCATTTCGTCGGCGGGGCGGCTGGTCGACGAGACAATCACGTGCTGCGGCGGCTCGCGCTGAAGGGCGTCGCGTAGTTCGTCGGGCGACGCATAACGGGCGGTTTCCTGCAACTGCTCTCCGGCAAACCAGCCGGCTTTGATGCGTGTATTTCCCCAGTCAATGGCGAGGTTCACTATATCGGTTGATGCTTAAGGTGGAACGGCTGACGTGGCTGGTGCTACCGTGTTTTTAACGGGCCAGTCCATTACAAACGTCAATCGCCGACCGGCAATCACCAAAGTTTTAACAAACTTTGTGACTCCTTATGCCAACGCTCTACCTGATTCCGACCCCGCTGGCGCCCGATACGGCCGCCCATGTGCTGACGCCCCCCATCGCCGATGTAATTGCCCATACCGACTGCTTTTTTGTGGAAGAACTGCGCACGGCCCGGCGGTTTATCAGCAGCCTGCGCACGGGCCGGGTTATTGACGAAACGACGTTTTACGAACTCCACAAAGACACGCCCGAAGCCGATACCAAACGGCAGCTGACCGATCTGCTGGCGCAGGGCCGCGACGCGGGTGTTCTGTCTGAGGCGGGTTGCCCTGGTGTGGCCGACCCCGGTGCCGTAGCCGTGCGGCTGGCCCACCAACTCGGTTTTCGGGTCGAGCCGATGGTGGGGCCGTCGTCCATTCTGCTGGCGCTGATGGCGTCGGGTATGAGCGGCCAGTCGTTCATCTTTCACGGCTACTTACCCATCGACCGGCCCGAACGTACCCAGTTTCTGAAACAGCTGGAGGCCGATGCCCGCCGGAAAGGGCAAACGCAGCTCTTCATGGAAACGCCCTACCGCAACAACGCCCTTCTGGCCGATCTGCTGGCGGTTGGCCAACCCGATACCCGCCTTTGCATCGCCTGCCACGTAACGGCCCCCGACGCCCTCATCCAAACCAAAACGCTGAAGCAGTGGAAAGCCAACGTACCTGATCTCCACAAAAAACCAACCATCTTCGTCTTGGGTTAAGAGTAGGTCTTACCATAAAACCACTGAGCACACAGGGAGCAACTTGCAGTTCGTTTTCGCCAACACCTGTCATAATCTCTGTACGCTCTGGGCCTCTGTGGTGCCCTCCTTCATTCCTTTTCGTACTTTTGCCCCCGCATTATGGTACACTCGTTTGAGTTCTCGCCGTTTCAGGAAAACACGTATGTTATCGCCGACGAAACGACCCGCGAGGCAGTCATTATTGATCCCGGTTGCTACGAGCAGGCCGAAAAAGAGGAACTGGCCCGGTTTATCGCCAGCCAGAACCTGACCGTTCGCTACCTGCTGCTGACCCACGCCCACCTCGATCATGTGTTTGGGGCAGCGTTTGTCAAGCGCAAATACGGCGTCGAACTTTACCTCAACGAAAAGGACGTACCCATCCTGACCGACGTACCCAACCGCTGTCTGATGTTTGGCCTGCGTGGCTACGAGCTGGTCGAGCGCGATCAGAATCTGGCCGAGGGCGATGTCATCCGGTTTGGCAACATTGAACTGGCGGTAGTCGAAACGCCGGGGCATGCGCCGGGACACGTGGCGTTCATCAACCATGCCGAGCGGTATGTAATCGGTGGCGACGTGTTGTTTCGGGGTAGTGTGGGCCGCACCGACCTGCCCTACGGCGACTTCGACACGCTGTTGACCAGCATTCAAACCAAATTTTACACGCTCCCCGACGATTACGTGGTGTATGCAGGCCACATGCAACCCACCACCATCGGTCAGGAAAAGCGGTCGAATCCATTCACAAAAGGAATGTAAAATGAACGATGTACAATGTACAATGGAACTCCTTGCCAACGTACCCATCCGTGCTCATCCATTCATTGTACATCGTTCATCATTCATCGTACATTAAAACCATGCTCAAACACGTACCTAACGCCATGACCTGCGGCAACCTGCTTTGCGGGTGTCTGGGCATCCTCTTCACCATGCAGGGCGAGCTCGTCACGGCTGCCTGGCTCATCATTCTGGCGGGGGTGCTCGATTTTGGCGACGGGTTTGTGGCGCGGGCTGTTGGCGCGTCGGGGCCGTTTGGTAAAGAACTCGATTCGCTCGCCGACGTGGTCACCTTTGGCGTGCTGCCCTCTTTCATCTTACTGCAACTGCTACGAGGCGACACACCGGGCCAACTTATCTCGTTTAGCTGGCCTTTGTTGTCATTTGCCATCGCGGTTTGTGGCGCCCTGCGGTTAGCCCGGTTCAACATAGATACCCGCCAGACCGACCAGTTTCTGGGTGTGCCCATTCCGGCCAATGCCATCACGGCGGCTTCGTTTCCTATGATCGTGGCCTTCCAGCCGCAATATGCGTCCATCGTGTTGAGCCCCCTCTTCCTGTATGGCTACATCGTGGTCATGTCGCTGCTGATGGTATCAGAACTCCCCCTGATGGCGTTTAAATTCAAGTCATTTAAATGGGCGGATAACAAGGTTAAATACAGCTTCCTGATTGCCTCGGTGCTGCTGATTGTCCTCCTTCAGTACGCCGCCATTCCGCTCATCATCCTGTTGTACATTCTGCTTTCGATACTGACCAACCGGCAGGAAGGTGCGAAAACAAGTCATTAACCGGCTCAAAAAGCCCGCACGAAATTTCGCTTTCACTCAGTCAATAGTTCACTCTTTCACGTATATCATGAAATTCTTCGCTGAAATCGACATCATGCCCCAGAAAGAAATTCTGGACCCCCAGGGTAAAGCCGTTAAGCTGGGTTTGCACAACCTGAACATGGACACCATCGACAACGTCCGGATCGGCAAACACATCCGGCTGGAGGTTGATGCGGCCAGTGAAGAAGAAGCCCGCACGACAATCGATGCCGCCTGTCGTCAGTTGCTGGCCAACCTGATTATGGAAGAATACAGTTTTACGCTGAAGGCGGCGTAGTTAACGTTTGCGGTTTCGTGTTTCTCGTTTGACGTTGTTTTTAGTTATACTGACATCAACGAACAACTCGAAACCGCAAACACCTTTCATCAACAATGACACCGATTTATGCACGCATCACGGGGTTGGGCTACTACGTACCCGACAACGTGGTCACCAACGATGACCTGACGCAGTACATGGAAACCTCCGACACCTGGATTCAGGAGCGGACGGGTATCCGGCAGCGTCGGTATTTCACGTACGGCAAAGACACCAACGCCAGCATGGCTACGGCAGCCAGCCGCATGGCGCTCGAACGGGCCAGCCTGCAAGCCACCGATGTCGATCTGATCGTCTACGCCACCATCACCCCCGATTACTATTTCCCCGGCTCGGCGTTTCTGATGCAGCGCGAATTGGGCCTCGAAGGCACCGCCGTCATCGACATCCGTCAGCAGTGCTCGGGGTTTGTGTACGCGCTGTCGATCGCCGATCAGTTCATCAAAAGCGGTACCTACAAAACGGTGCTGGTGGTCGGCTCCGAAATCCAGTCGACGTACCTGAACAAGAGCACCGAGGGCCGTAATGTAGCCGTGATTTTTGGCGACGGAGCGGGTGCCGCCGTCGTGCAGGCCACGACCGACCCTGAACACCGAATTCTGAGCACGCACCTGCACGCCGACGGCCGCTATGCCGAAGACCTGATGGTGAAAGAGCCCGGTAGCAGCAGCCACGCCGATCGTTGGGTAACCCCCGAAACCCTGACCGACAACCAGTATGGCGTGACCATGAACGGCAACGCGGTTTTCAAACATGCCGTGGTGCGCTTCATGGAAGTCATCAACGAAGCACTGGAAGCCAACGGCAACACCGCCGACGACCTCGACCTGCTGGTGCCGCATCAGGCCAACATTCGTATTTCGGAGTACGTGCGGCAGCAGATGAACCTGCCCGAGAGCAAGGTGTTCAACAACATCGATCGTTTCGGCAACACTACCGCCGCCTCCATCCCCATCGCCCTCACCGAGGCTTACGATGCGGGCCTGCTCCAACCGGGCAGTCTCGTCTGCCTCGCCGCCTTCGGTAGCGGCTTCACCTGGGCCTCAGCGCTAATCCGCTGGTAGTTTCTTTCAGTATGCAGTATACAGTGAACAGTATACAGTGATTTGCTGTGGCGTAGCCTAACTGCATACTGTTCACTGTATACTGAAAACTACACCAGCCCCTTCCGATAGGCGCTGGGGGTTTGGCCGGTCAGGGTTTTGAATGTCTTATTAAAGTGCGACAGGTTGGTGTACCCTACATCGGTGCCAATCGTCGCGATGGGCTGATCGGTATGCAGCCGCTGCCGGGCCTGACTGATGCGGTATTCATTGACAAAGTCGGTGAAAGTCAGGTGAGTCATTCGTTTGAAGTAACGGCAGAAAGCCGGTACCGTCAGGTTGGCCAAATCGGCCACCGTGCGTAGGTCGATGGCCTCCGCGTAATGCTCAGCAACGTACCCATAGATCCGGTTGATCCGCTGCTCTTCCTTCGGGTCGACTGCAAACTGAATGCCCTCAGCTTGTAGCGGCTGCATATCCGGCGCCTGCCCCATCCGCTGAAATACTGCCAGCAGGGTCAGCAGCCGGTCGAAGCCCGTTTGGTAGGGCAGTTGCTGTAACAGCGGCCCCACCGCCCGCTTTGTGTCGGGGCCAAAAGCCAGTCCCTGTCCGGCCCGCTCGAACAGGCGCCGCACCGCTTCCAGCTCCGGTTTTTGCAGAAAGTCGGACCCCATAAAATCGTCGCGCAACTGCACCACCACCTCTTCGTAAGGCCCTTCTTTGTCGTAGCTGAAATTCAGGTGGGGTACGTTCGGTCCAATAAAGACCAGTTCCCCGTCTTCATAGGCCGACACGTGCTGCCCTACATGCCGCCGCCCGTTGCCTTCGGGGATATAGACAATCTCGTATTCGGGGTGATAATGCCAGTACACCCAGCAGGTTTGTGGCTGGGTCAGGTGCACAACCTTAAACGAGCTGTGAGGTTGTTTATCTATTTTCTCAAATTGAAGGCGCATAACGGCCAAAAATATAATCTGTAGTTACTATTGCCTAGTTAACACGAAAACCGGCGAAAAGCGCACTTTCGTACATAAATCGATTAATCCAGCATTAGAAAGCGTAAATCGGGTAGCAGTAACGTACCCAGCATCCTCCCTACCTTTGTTAGCATGAATACAACCGTTTCACGATCACAAAACCCGTTTGTCCGTAATGTAGCCACCTTTTTCGGCAACGCGCAGGCGCGGGCTGTTGGGTTGGTATTTGCGTCGGACAGTGTGTTGTTTGGCAGTTGGGTATCGCACATCCCTCACGTGAAAGCGAGCTTGCAACTCGACGACGCCCAGTTGGGGATGACACTCTTCGCGATGCCGGCTGGCCTGATCACCATGAACCCGCTTACGGGCTGGCTCATTGGCCGTCTGGGCCCGGTGCAGGCCTGTTTCTGGGCCGCTGTCTTTCTCTGCCTGTTCATGTGCATTCCGGTCAATGCCCCCAATGTTTTGGTGCTGGTGGGTGGGCTGTATGGCGTTGGTCTGAGCGCTGCTCTCATTAACGTGGGCATGAATACCCTCGCCACCGACGTTGAGAAAGCGCACGGCATCTCTATTATGTCGTCGTGCCACGGGATGTGGAGCGTAGGTGGCATGGTTGGCTCGGGCGTTGCCGGACTCGCCATCGCGCAGCACATACCACCGGGCGTCCATGTGGCCCTGATGGCGCTGCTGATATTGATTTTGACGTTCCTGGTTCGTCCTACGCTACAACGCATTCCGTTGAATGTCCCCGAAAAAGCGTCTTCGTTTGTGCGGCCCAACATCGACCTGTTTCTGATGATTCTGATTGGGCTGGCGTTGGCCATGGGCGAAGGCGTTGCCTTTGACTGGAGTGCCGTTTACCTGCGCGAAACCCTCGGTGCGAGCAGCCAGGTGGCGGCGCTGGGCTTTGGTGCCTTCTCGCTGACCATGACCCTTGGCCGCTTCACCGGCGACGTGATTATCCCGCATATCGGTGGCCGACGCTGGTTATTCATTGGTGGTATCATCGGGGCTGTGGGTCTGCTGCTGGCCGTGCTGTTCCCCTACCCACCCGTGGCGCTGGTTGGCTTTGCGCTGCTGGGCGCGGGTTGTTCGCTGGGGGCCCCCATTCTTTACGGGGCCGCCCTGCGCGTGCCAGGCATTGCCCCTGCCGCTGGCCTGGCTACCTTTGCCACGTTTAGTTTTATTGGTTTTCTGGCTGGTCCGCCCATTATCGGGTTCGTAGCCGACGCCTTCGGGCTCCCCTGGGGGCTTGTTTTCGTCGCCGCCTCGCTACTCATTTCGTCGGGTCTGAGCCGAATCGTTAATTTGTTTTAGAGTTGAGTTTTTCCATCCGTTCCAGTCAACGAGGTCATAAACGTATTCACGTTTGACCGACGTAGACGACGAAGCGGCAAACCGAAAAACGCGAACCTTTCCTTCATGCTAAAAGCAGTCATCTTCGACATGGACGGCGTTATCGCCGATACCAACCCCCACCACGAAATCGCCTGGCGGAAATACTACGAGCAACACGGCCGCACGCTCTCGAACGATGAGTTTGTCGAGTTCATTTCGGGCAAACACAACCGGCAAATCGTGGGGCACCTGTTTCCGGGGCAAGAGCTGCCGCTGGACGACGTCGACCGGCTGGGTTACGAAAAAGAAGCCCTTTTTCGCGAAATCTACGCCCCCGACATCAAGCCCGTTCCCGGTATACCCGACTTTCTGGCTATGCTGAAAGCGCACGGCATCAAAACCGCGGTGGCAACATCGGCCCCGGTCGAAAACCTTGATTTCGTGATCGATACGCTGCAACTCCGCCCCTTTTTCGACGAACTGTTGCACGAAAAGCTGGTCACGCGCCCCAAACCCGACCCCGAAATTTACCTGAAAGCCATGACGATGCTGGGCGTTTCACCCGAAGAGTCGATCGTGTTCGAAGATTCGATGACGGGTATCCGGGCAGGTCGTACCTCAGGCGCCAAGGTGGTCGGTGTCGCTACGACCCACCGCGTTGACGAGCTCGCCGAACTGACCAACGATGTCATCACCGATTTCACCGAAATGACCTGGGAACGGCTGACCAAGCCGAGGTGATAAAATGAGTTTGACGTTTGGCGTTTAAGGTTTGACGTTGGCTGACGCGTTCTCGCTTGCGCCAATCAACATTAAACTTCAAACGCCAAACGTCAAACTACCTTTATCAATGTCACCCCATCACCCACTTGCACGGTGCCGCCTTGTAACACGCGGGCGGTGATGCCACCGTGGCCACGCAGGGCATTGTAACCGCCTTCGCCGAGAGCCGTTTCCATCTTCGAACAGGGGTAACATTCGCCCGTGTATTCCAGTATAACCTCGTCGCCGAGGCAAAACTGCTGCCCTTTCAGCGCGAGTAGGTTGATACCCGACACCACCAGATTACGGCGCAACAGCGCCGGGTCGATCGGCAACGTACCTGGCTGTCCACCCGTCAGAAACGACGCGATCACCGGCAGGTGCTCGGCCTGAATCAGCGTCACGTCGCGCTTGCCGCTCTGCCCGCTGTAATGATCGCCCGCCAGACCGCCACTCGTGTCGACACGTACCGACGAAACGGCCGTTACAGGTACGTTCCGCGCCGGACGCACCCCAATCCACTCCACCCGGCCGGTCTGTGGCATCACCGTGAAAAGGTCTTTGATATTAGCAGGCATAAGAAATCAGTATACAGTGAACAGTATGCAGTGTCCATTGCCTAAGCTAACTGCATACTGTTCACTGCATACTGTCTAGATTGCGGGTACAAACTCCAGGTTAACGGGCGTGTCGACACCATCGACTTTGGTGGTCTGCCGAATCGCAAAGCGGGTACGGCTCAACGCAATGATGGGGAAGACCCCTTTGAAACCCGTTACGTTCACGTCGAGCGAGGCATTGTCTTCGACCAGATACCACGTACCACCATTAATGATCTGTTTGCTGCTACGGTCGATGGCCCGCGCCACGTTGTTCGTCGTAAACTGAATATCGGCGTAATTGAGCGCCAGTGCCTGCACACCCAGCCGGTTCAGGGCGATGTTGCCGCCGTTGGCATCGTTGATACGGTCGAGTCGCCAGTTGTTGGCAGCCAGCAATTCGGTGCGGCTTTCGAGCGTAACAACTCCGTTGTCTTTTTTGCAGGAAACGGCGCCTATAAAAAGGGCGGCAACCAGTATCAATTGGGCAAAATGCATAGGTATATGTTGAGGTTGATTACGCGAAAAACGAACAAAATTCCGATTTGGCGTATATTAGTGTAACAACTCAATTTGTCTGCTGTGCCATGAACCGGTTCTTTTTATCCATAGGTCTGCTACTAGGCTGCGTGGCCTGCGTCTCGAACCGCCCCATGAAGGGCCATACGCCCACCGACCCGTCGGAGTATTACGTGAAGGCGTCGCCGCTGGAAGAATTGAACCGGCGCATTCTGCCCGACCCCATCGGCGGGCTGGGCCACAGCAACGACATCCAACTTCGCGTCACCGACATCCGGCTGACCAATCAATACACGGTGCTGTATATGCTGTTTGATCATGGTGTGGGCCAAAACGCCGGTGGGTCAACCCAGATCTCGATCGACCCGAAAGCGAAGCTGGTAAGCCGCGATGGCAAGTCTACCTTTGCGTTTGTCAAAGCAGAAGGCATCCCGCAAACGCCCGAGCACCTTGATGTCCAGGCTGCCGACAAGGCCCGGTTCATTCTCTACTTCGAGCGTCTGACTCCCGGCCTCAACGAGTTTGCCCTCTTCGAGTGCGAAGACACCGCCACGACAACCTGTTGGAACATTACCGATATGCACGTCGAAAACCCGGCCCAATAGATCTGATTGTCAATAAGGCTATCTGATTTCCTTCAAAACGGTGCGCCCGACTTTCAGTAGAAGCGAAAGTCGGGCGCACCGTTTTGAAGGTATAGCTCTACCGTTTTGGCGTCAGGTAAGCGAAGGGAATAATGATCTCTTCGAGCGAGACCCCCCCGTGCTGGAACGTGTCGCGGTAATAGTTGACGTAGTAGTTGTAGTTGTTCGGATACGCGAAGAAGTAATACTCCGTCGTGAATACGTAGGCCGTCGAGACGTTGGGCTTAGGCAGGAAGAACCGCTCCGGCTTCCGGGCCACAAACAGGTGGGCGTCGTCGAAACCGAGGTTTTTACCCTGCTTGTAACGCAGATTCGTGTTGGTTTCGCGGTAGCCCACAATCTTGGCCGGCTTCTGTACCCGAATCATACCGTGGTCAGTGGTGATAATCAGGCGACCGCCTTTATCGGCGATTTTCTTCAGGAGTTCAAACAACGGCGAGTGCAGAAACCACGAGCGCGTCAGGCTACGGTAACCCGACTCATCCGGGGCCAGTTCCTTGATCATCGCCATGTCGGTACGGGCGTGGCTCAGCATGTCCACGAAGTTGTACACGACTACGTTCAACTGATTCTGCATCAGGTTATTGACGTTATCGACCAGCGATTTACCCTGGTTGATATTCAGAATCTTGTTGTACGACATCTTCACGTTCAGCCGCGCTTTGTCGAGCTGTCGCTTCAGAAATTCGTCTTCGTGGTTGTTGAGTCCAGCTTCCTCATTGTCGTCGTTTACCCAGATGTCGGGGTGCTGACGCTCCATCTCACTCGGCATCAGCCCCGAGAAAATCGAGTTTCGGGCAAAGCTTGTTGTCGTGGGCAGAATCGAGTAGTACGACGATTCTTCCTGTACCGTGTAAAAGTCAGCGATGATCGGCTCGATTACTTTCCACTGATCGTAGCGCAGGTTATCGATCAGCACGAAGAAAAGCGGAGCCTCCGACGACGACAGCAGCGGAAATACCTTCTTCCGCATCAGGTTGTTCGACATCAGCGGCTTGTCAATCTTCGGATCGTTGAGCCAGTCTTCGTAGTTCTCCATGATGAACTTGCAGAAGTTGGCGTTGGCCTCGGTTTTCTGCATGTTCAGCACCTCCGACATACTGTTATCCTGGGCGCTATCCAGTTCCAGTTCCCAGTAGATCAGCTTCTTATACACGTCGGCCCATTCGGCATGATCCATCCGGTCATTGAACTGCATGGCCAGATTCCGGAAATCCTGCTGATACCCAATGTTGGTGCGCTCCGTTACCAGCCGTTTGTTGTCGAGGTTTTTCTTCAGCGACAGCAGCAACTGACTGGGATTGATGGGCTTGATAAGGTAATCGGCAATTTTCGACCCGATCGCCTCTTCCATAATGTGCTCTTCTTCGCTTTTGGTGATCATCACCACCGGCAGGTTAGGCCGCATCTGCTTAATCTGGGCGAGCGTTTCGAGGCCGGTCATGCCGGGCATCATCTCATCGAGGAGTACCAGATCAAACTGAGCCTGTTCGACCTGATCGAGCGCATCGGCTCCCGAATTGACGGGCGTAACGGTATATCCTTTGTTTTTCAGGAAAAGTATATGGGGCTTTAACAGATCGATTTCGTCATCAGCCCAGAGAATCGTGTAGTTCTGCATGGAAGGAATAAACAGTTGGCGTTCGGGGTCTGACGGCTCTTGCTACCAGTCAGCCGTCATTGAATGGACCGGAGACAGGCAGCTGATTCAGCACGTCAAACCATGCTTGTTTAAACACCTAACGCCTCCTTCTGTTCAGGGCGTTCGATTTTAATACTATTTAACAGTCTGTACAGCGCTGAAAAGTGCGTCGGATATCGCGTTGATAGCCAGCAAATCAGCTAATGATTGGGCTGATTCGAGTAAAATCCCTTGCGATCCACGTAGCAACGTACCTACCTGCTCAAACACCCTTGCGGGTCCTTCGCCCGCCAGCCGCATCGCCCTGATCGACGTTGGCCCCGCCGCACCACTCCCCGCCGATTTCGCCAGTTTGTGCCCTGATGCATCCAGCAGCAACGGATGGTGCCAGACCTGCGCCCTCAGGAACGTACCTGGATCCGTGATGGATTTGTCCGGTGAGGACGTACCCAGCTTTAGCCGTTCGGCCAGTTCGCGTTGCATTCGGGTCGAGTCGTACAGGTCCTGCCCGCGTACTAGGTGCGTTACGCCAAAATCAATGTCGTCGGTGAGCGAGGCAATCTGGTAAGCGGGCAATCCGTCGCGGCGGCGCACCACAAAATCACTACCATCGTCGGCCCGAAACCGCCAGGCCACGTCGGGGGCGTCGAGGGGTAGGTTCTGGGTACGTATCGCAGCTGGGTACGTGTCGCCCAACTCGGCCAACTGCTTCCGCGACCAGCCACAGGCATAGACAGCGCCCGCCGCCACCAGCCGATCCAGCGTCGCCTCGTAGCGCGCCAGCCGGTGCCGCTGCGACCAGTTGGCCTCAAAGTCATCGGGGCCGCTGGGGCCGAGGTCGTAGTCGAGTCCTAACCAGTCGAGCGTATAGAAAACGTCGGCCACATATTCGGGCCGTTTCCGGTCGGCGTCGAGGTCGTCGATGCGCAATAACACCTGGCCGCCCCGCTGCCGCGCCGCCAGCCACGTCAACACAAAGTTGACGGCGTTACCCAAATGCAGGTAACCAGAGGGCGTTGGGGCAATGCGAGTGAGCATGGTTACTTACGTTTCTCGAGCGAATTTTGCCAATTATTTTCTAACAATGCTTTTGTTGTTAAAATTTTTTGACAATAAATTTGTTGCGAACAAGATTTAACAACAAAAATATTGTCAATATGAGCTGGATCAATCCCAAGGTGATCATTGGCACGAAAGCTACTGGTGATTACTATTTCGGTAGGGAAGGTAAAGAGGCAGAGATCTGGGATCAATTACTAAGAGGGTGCTACGTACTACTAGCGGCCCCTCGTCGAGTGGGCAAATCGTCAATCATGGAAAACATGATGGCTTATAGCCCCGAAGGTATCGAATGTGTTTACAAAAATATCGAGGGATTAAAAACCGAGCAGGACTTCTACAAAACACTCTACACGCTGATCGTTCACTGCTTGAGTCGATTCGCCAGAACCAACACTCGTGTCGGATCTTTCCTGAAAGGCCTCAATATCAAGTCGATTACCCTTGAAGGGATTGAGTTTGCGGAGCGCAAAGTGCCTGACTATTTGACGGAACTCAACGACATGCTTCCCAAACTCCGCGATAATGACGTACATGTGGTGCTGCTGCTGGACGAACTGCCCGAACTACTTCACACACTATACAAGGCTGGCAACGGAGACAAGGCGTTGAGTATTATCAGCAACATACGTGTGTGGGAACAAGACCAGCGATTGAAAAATCACTTTTCGATGGTGCTAGCGGGGTCAGTGGGCATTGATCACGTCGTGAAGCGAATCAGCGGTCGGTTGGCCGACATTAATCAGTTGGCCCGCGTTCCCGTCGATTCGCTGACCGATCAGGAGGTGGATGAGTACATCCGGTGGGCTGTAACCAGAGCTACGGTGCAATATACCGACGAGCAGCGCGGTCTGCTGAAAGCTAAAATGGGCGGTTACGGAATACCTTACTTTATTAATCTGCTGCTGGATGAACTCAATCGAATCGCCAGGAAAAGCAACAACCCAATCCTCACGAATGGGCAAATCGACAGTGCATTCGACAGAATCGTAAAAGACAACAGCCACTTTGTTGACTGGAAAAAACGTCTGTTCGACTATTTCTCGACAGAAGCTGATTTCATGAACGAGGTATTGATTTACATAGCCCATAAGCAAGAAATTACGCCCCGCCAACTCTACGATCTGGCAGTCAAACACCAGCAAACCCGCGACTATATCGAGATTGTCGATGGGCTCGAACGCGACGGATACATCACCGAGCACGCCGGTAACTACGTCTTTTTATCGCCGTTTTTGCAGGCGTACTGGAAACGAAATAATCCTGTTTACGATGGAAACTAACAACTCAACGATCAGCAGTGACTTTGTCAATCAGTTAAGGCTCTACCAGAACGCCAACAACGATGGCCGTTCGGTGAAGGCGAATTTTGTGGTACGTACCGCAGAATTTGCGCTGATTATGAGCGATATCCGCCAGAAGAAAGCGAACGATCCGGTGCAACACGAACTGCTGTTGGGCCGACGAGGGAGCGGTAAGTCCACGCTATTGCGCCGTATTCAGATTGAGATTGACGAAGATTCTCAATTAAGTCAACGCTATCTGGCCATTAATCTGGCCGAAGAGCAGGCGGGCATTTATCGGCTGTCTGACTTGTGGTATGAAACGTTGCAGGAAATCAGCCGTCGGTGTGATCGTAGCTTATCGCTGTCCCCTTTTTCCAGCTTCGCCTCTGAGCAGGACTATACACGCTATCTCTATACTGAAATTCACAGGCTACTGGCTGAACGTGGCAAACGAGCCGTGCTATTGCTGGACAATATTGATCGCATTCTGGAAAACGTTGGTGACGACGGGCATCTGCTCCGTGAGTTTCTGCTCAATTACCAGGATGTGCAACTCATCGGCGGCAGTACCCGCATGAGTGAGCATTTCTGGCAGTACGATCAGCCTTTCTACGAATTTTTCAGAGTTCAACGGCTGGAAGCACTGAGCTTCGAAGACATTCACCTCCTGCTCAACCAATGGGCAGCAGCACTGGATTTACCTCAACTGCACGACTACGCGCTCCGTAACCGGGGCCGTATTGAAGCGCTCAGGATTCTGACCGACGGACTGCCCCGAACCTTACAGTTTTTTATCCGTGTCTTTTTGCAGAACTCAGCACTCACCGGCTTCGACCACATCCGGCAGACTATGGACCTGGCCTCGCCGCTCTATCAGGAACGCCTCAACAACCTGACACCACCACAGCGCAAAATAGTGCTGGAAATGGCTTTTCTGTGGGAAGCCTGTTCGACCCGGCAGTTGGTGGACGTGTGCCGTATGGAAGGCAAATTAATTTCTTCCTTTTTAAAGCAACTGACCGAACTGGGGCTGGTGGAGACGCTGAAGACTAAGACCAAAAACCACCTCTATCGGCTATCGGAGCGTTTTTTCAACATGTGGCTGATCATGACGCAGGGTAACCCGCATCAAAAACGCAGGGCTCGCTATCTCACCATCTTTCTGGAAACCTGGTATGATGCCGCCCAGATCAAGGCGCTTACCAACGACCATATCTCAAAGCTGAGTCAGGCAGGCATGGGGTATGATCAGGCGGTGGTATTGAGCAAAGCGTTCAGCCAATCGAGGTACGTCACAACGGCACAACGCGACTATATCCTGACACTTACGCACCAACTCCCAGGCTGTGACCCACGCATAGGAGACCTGCCCGAAAGCTACAATGAGATTAGCAACCGCATAGTCCAACTAATCGATCAAGGCAAGTTCGAAGAGGCATTACACGTAGTAGGTAGTGTTGAGAATGAGGAAGACGGGGTAAAGTTTTTTATAAAAGGCTATCTGCATAGCGAGTTGGGCGAAATGAAAAAGGCCGAGACATTCTATTTGAGGGCCATTGACAAAGGAGAAGTGAAGGCCTTGCACAACCTAGCCTCCTTGTACGACGATCAGGGAGATGCCGCAAAAGCCGAAGCTTTCTATTTACGAGCTATTGACAAAGGAGACGTAAAGGCCTTGTTTAACCTGGCTTTGTTGTATGCCGACCAGAGAGAGGCTGACAAAGCTGAAACCTTCTATTTGCGAGCCATTGACAAAGGAGAAGTAAATGCATTGAATAACCTGGCCTCATTGTACGCCAATCAAGGAGAGACCGTGGAAGCCGAAGCCCTTTACTTGCAGGCCATTGACAAAGGAGACGTAAATGCTTTGCACAACCTAGCCTTGCTGTATAAAACGCAAGGGAAGACACAAAAAGCCGAAATCTTTTACTTGCGGGCCATTGACAAAGGCTTTGTGGAAGCTTTGAACAACCTGGCTTTGTTATATGACGATCAGGGAGATGCCGCGAAAGCCGAAGCTTTCTATTTACGAGCTATTGACAAAGGAGACGTAAAGGCCTTGTTTAACCTAGCCTTGTCGTGTTTTATGAAAAACGCAAAGAAGCAAAAAGCTCTTATCCTAATTCAGCACTATACGCAACAAGAAACAGACGACCTTAAGGGGCAGTCACTACAACTCGTGATCGAACTATGGAACGATTTGTTTGTTGATATTGACAAGAGAGCCAAATGGTTTCTTACTCATCTGAACAGTGGTGTAAGTGGTGCTTTTCTTGAATTTCTTTTGTGGCTGGAGCAGACTCAGTTGGTACATTCTTTTTTTGAGGATGAAAAAATTGGGGTAGATCTGCAGGAAGCATACACGCCGCTCTACTATGCTGTTAAGATTCTGAGCGATCAGGCAGATGAGAACTTCCAGCTCCGAATACCGCCGGATGTAACGCCTACGGTTAACATAATTGTCGAGCAGGTTAGAGAGAAGCAAGCTTTTTACAATCAGGAACCGAAGGCGGAACTGGAAGTCGGTGCAGCAGGTAGCGATGGCTAATGTATCTGTTTTCCTGCTTTTATACGACCCGGCTGGAGCCGGGCATTACACGGGCCAAATCTTCCGGCGTGTCGATGCCCACGGTTTCCAGTTCGGTTTCGACCACGCGGATGCGGAAGCCGTTTTCGAGCCAGCGAAGCTGTTCTAGCGCCTCGGCCCGTTCGAGCGCCGAAGGCGGCAGTTGGGTGATCTGCGTCAGTACGTCGGTGCGGTAAGCGTACAGACCGATGTGTTTGAAATAAGTATGGTGCTGAAGCCACTCGGCCTGCGGGCGATCGCGCTGATACGGGATCGGCTGTCGGCTGAAGTACAGTGCTTCGGCCGCGGCTTCGGCAATGCCTCCGGCGCTAATCACTACCTTAGGCGAATTGGGATTGAGCAGCACTGCGGGGTCGGTGATGCGCTTGATGAGCGTGGCCAGTTCGGTCGTGCCGTCGAGGACCGCCGCGAGCCGGTCGATCTGTTCGGGCTGGATGAACGGCTCGTCGCCCTGGATGTTCACCACGTATTGATACGCGCCACCTAGCTGCGCCACCACCTCCTGGCAACGGTCGGTGCCGCTTTGGTGGTGCGGGCTCGTCATCACTACGGTCACGCCAAACGCCGCCACATGCTCGCGGATACGCTCATCGTCGGTCGCCACCACCACGTCGGTCAGCGAAGCGGCCTGCCGGGCCTGTTCCACCACCCGCCGGATCATGCTTTTTCCGTGAATATCGACAAGCGCTTTTCCGGGGAAACGGGTCGACCCGTAGCGCGCCGGAATTATACCAAGAATCTCCATGAAGGCGTTTTCTTGCAAATATGCCCGGTTTTGCGAAAATTTCGGCCCGGTCGACTTACCGAAACCTACCAGTCGAAAACGTTGTCTTACTTGTATATGAACATACCCCTAACCAGTCGTTGGCTGCTTGCTGTGCCGACGCTACTGATTGTCAGTCAGCTAGCGGACGCAGCGCCATCCACCGACTATATTCGCGGCACAACCTCTCCCTTCGATTCCATCGGTGTCGAGCGGCGTGAGGGTCGCCGGTTTGTGCTGCACCGCGTCGATCAGGGGCAAACGCTCTTTGCCGTTGCTCGCCGTTATCACACCAGCGTCGAGGCCATTCGCGAGGCGAACCCCGACATCGGCACCGGTAGTGTTCGCTACGATCAGTTGCTTCATGTACCGATGAGCGAATCGGTCCCGACGAAAAAAGAGCAGCGCGAGGCCGACAAAGCCGCCCGGAAAGACGCCAAAGACAAAGCCCGCCTGACCACCGAAACCGAGCGGACCATCGCCGCCGACGTAACGGCGCAACCGACTCCGCCCAAACCCAGCCCGCGCCCAGACGCGAACTCGGGCAACGGCACCCACGTAGTCGAATCAGGCCAGACTCTCTACAGCCTGGCCGCTCGCTATGGTGTTTCGATGGCCGACCTGCGGCAGTGGAACAACCTCGGGGCTGATGGCATCCGGATTGGCCAGACGCTGATTGTCAGTGCGAAAGCGTATCAGGCAAAATCAGGTGCTTCAACAAAGCCCGCACCACGCAAGGCGGAGTCGGCCGAGTTGTATGCGCCTTCCACCAAAACGAAAACGCCGGAGCTCGCCCCGCTCGACACCAAGCCCCTGATTACGCCCGACCCTCCGTTGGCCCCCGGCAGTAAGCCTAAACAAAAGCCTAAGCCGACAACGACTGAAACAGCCGAGCGCAGTACAGCCGCCGAGCCCGAGGAACGTACCCAGCCGACTCGTCGCGCTGAGCCCGTTGCCGAAACCCGGCCCGCCACTCCCAAGACCACGGAACCCAGCTCAGACAATGAACCCGTAGCCGCCACCACCAAAGCCAAAGGATCGGTACACATCCAGTCGGAGGTTGGTTTTGCTGATGTAATCGAGGGCGATAGCCAGTCGAGCAAGTTTCTGGCGCTGCACCGGTCGGCTCCGGTGGGTACGTTGGTGCAGGTACGTAACGACATCAGCAACCAGAGCCTATACGTAAAAGTGGTGGGTAAACTCCCCGACACGGGCCTCAACGATCAGGTGCTGATCCGCCTCTCGAACCGGGCCTTTGAGAAACTTTCGCCAAATGGCCAGCGTTTTCGGGCCGAAGTGAGTTATACAAAATAGTCAGTTGCCTTCGGCGTCATTGGTGATCATTGATAGTCATTCCTTGTAAAAAGCGACGAATGACTATCAATGATCACCAATGACGCCGAAGGCAACTGACTAACAACTTATGGAAACGAAAGAAGAACGAGTAGCCCGTCGGCATAGAGAGCGCGACGAGAAAATGCGGGCGTCGGTCGGCTTCAAGACGTTCAACGTATTGTTTATTCTGGCCTATCCGTTCATCGCTGTTTTCACCTTCGTGATGTCAACGTTGCTCGCCATACTGTCAGGTATCTCGCGGGCCAGCGCCTGGGTCGCCAGCGGAGGGAAAAGTAAATAACGTTCAATGTCCAACGTCCCATGTTCAAGGTTGGCTGACGCCCGAGTAAGACGCATCAGCCAACCTTGAACATGGGACGTTGGACATTGAACGCTATTTACGCTTCCACGGGCGTTTGCCAGCGTTGGGCAACGGCCAGCGTGTAGTGGACAAAGGCGCGGGCGGTACGGTCATAGACCTCGTTACCGATAAACTGCCCGTCAGCATCGAGGTTCTTGTCCGTCTCGTGCGATTCGTAGAGCTTCGGCGACACAATTGAGTAGCTGTTGGTGAAGCTGATCACCTTGTTCACAACCGTCATCATATCGAGTGCCGGCTGGCGCCCACCCCGCCCGTTGGACGTACCCACCGTAGCGAAGACTTTTCCATCAAACAACTGCTTGAAGGCGGGCGTACCCAGCAGATGGAATGTGTTAACGATCTGAGGGGTGGCCGTCCAGTTGTACTCGGGCGAAGTCAGAAAGATCAGGTCAGCGTCTCGCCAGGCCGCAACGAGTTCCTGCTGGAAGGGCGTTAGGTTGTCGGGGCTAAGCCAGGCCGACCCAACAAGCGGTAAATCGTAATGAGCGAAGTCGATCAGCGACACCTCGTGCTCGCCACTTTCCTGTAAAACGTTCTGGATGAATTTTGAAAAACGGAGTGTATTACTGTTGGCGCGTGGTGAGCCTGAAAGAATAGCAATTTTCATGGATCAGTGTTGTTTCTTAGGCGATTAGCGGCCCCGATGGTGTAGACAAGGCCGCGATCCGATGCCCAACGGGTCTTCCTGTGAAACCACAAGGTTAGGCAGATAGTTTACCCCCCATACATCAGCAAACAACCTGCTTTTATGAACACGAATCGCCTTTGCGTAATCACCGGTGCCAATTCGGGAATTGGTAAAATCACGGCACAGGAGTTGGCCCGGAAAGGCTTCGACATTGTTATGCTTTGCCGTAATCTCGACAAAGCCCGGCCCGTTCAGCAGGCCATTCAGGCGGCAAACCCGACCGTGACCATCGACCTGATCCAGTGCGACATAGCCAGCATGGCCTCGGTGCGGGCAGCAGCGGCCCAACTTCAGGAACGCTACGACCATATCGATGTGCTGGTCAACAACGCCGGTTTATACATCGCCAACGAGCAATACTCGCCCGACGGCTACGAACTAACGTTTGCCACCAATCACCTCGGCGCGTTTCTGCTCACCAACCTGCTGCTCGATCTGCTGCGCAAAGGCCAGGATGCCCGCGTGGTGACGGTATCGTCGGAGGCGCATCGGTTCGCCGGTAGGTTCCGGCTGGATGAACTGGCCCGGCCAGCCGCTTATGGCGCGATGAAGGCCTATGGCAAATCGAAACTGTGCAATATTCTGTTCGCCAAAGAACTGGCCGACCGACTGATGGACGACGGGATCACCTCGAACAGCTTACATCCCGGAACCGTCAGCACCAATTTCGCGGCCGATTCGGGGGCTGTATTCGGGGCGATTCTCAGTCTGGCGCGGCCATTCCTGAAAACCCCGGAACAGGGAGCCGCTACCTCTATTTTTCTGGCCGCCTCGCCCCAGGTCGAGCACGTTACGGGCCTGTATTTCGACGATAGCAAGCCGAAAACCCCGACCAAAGACGCCCAGAATAATTTCTACGCCAAACGCCTCTGGGACCTGAGTGCCGAGTTGGTAGGCCTGTAAAGCGCCCCCAATCGGTTTTCTTCGTCAGGCGGGGAAGGGTTAGTGTTTGGTTTCGAGGTAGTGGCGCTTCAGGAGGTCATCACCGAAATCATTACCTTTTTCGCGGAGGATGGCGTGGATATGGTTGCCATCATTTTGAAAACCAACGTTATCGTATTCGATCAGGAAGTCGGGGCCGTTGATAATGTAGTAGTGCGGCTTGTTGTTTTCGAGGCTGCCTACCCAGGCAAAATACACCTTATCAAGACCCGACTTCATGATCTTGTCGAACAGTTGATGCGCCTTCTGGTGCTCGAAATTATGCGTGTATTCCTGAATCAGTAGGGTCAGAATGTCCTTCTGATCGGCGGTAAACTGGCTGGCGGCGATGCCGTAATAACTGGTAATTCGCTGGCTGCCCTGCGGCGACGTGATGATGTCTTTGGGTACGTCCTGTTTGAGCATAGCCACTGCTTTTTGCGCGTCGGTGAGGGCGTTAATCAGCAGAAAACCGTAGTCTTCCTCCTTGCTCAGCACCCGCAAACCCGCATACTTCCCCGATTTCACTTCGGACGGATCGGTGCCAATGAAGTAGGGCGACATCGAGATAGCCCGGCCATTGGACGTAAGGCTGAGAGCCAGGTGATGCCCCCCGAAATTGAGCCCCCACGCCTCACCCGGTTGCGGTTTCCCCCAGATCGAGATGAAATAGTTGCCGTGCGCCCATTTCATATTTTGCATCATCGTCAGCATGCGCTGGTCAATTTTACCGCTGTCGAACGCCTGTTGGTAAAGGGTATTCAGGATATCGTCGAGGTGCATGAGGCTGGTGGTTTTCAGGTACCCCTGCGAACTCAGCATCGCCGACAGTACCCGATGAAAAGCCAGCCGGCTGTTGTCGGACAGCGACCCGTAGGCAATACCGGGTCGGGGCACCAGGCCAACGGGCAGGTTCGTCCATTTGAACCGGAGCGAATCTGTGAAGGCGTACTGTGTTTTTTGCCGTTCTTCCACCGTTAACGTACCCAGAAACCGGCTGGCCGATTCGGTGATGACAGTTACGGACTGGGCAAAGCCGGAGAACGAGAGCAATAAACAGATGAAAAAGAGGTAGCGGGCAGGTGTCATACGGTTTCGGAATTGGCAAGTGGCTGAGTAGTAAGAAACCCGGTGAACTAAGCTACTCACGCCGGTCGGGTCGGGCCCTGACCCGTTATCTTTACGACTCAATCCTGATCGATTAGTACCCGTTATGACGCCTTTTCAGCCCGACCCAGCTCCCATCACCCGTCAATTGCGCGCCATGTTTGGCTCACGGCTATTACTGGCCGCCGTTCATCACCTGACTGTATTCGAAGTGCTCAGCGGCGGGCCATTGTCGCTGGCCGAACTATGCGACCGGCTGGGGTTGGCCGAACGCCCGGCGATGGTACTCTTCCCGGCACTGTGTGCGATGAAGCTGCTTCGGTATGACGAACATGGCCGTCTGGAAATCACTGATCTGGGACGTTTTGTAACGCAACACCAGACGCCAAACCTGACCGGTTACACGGGACTTGAACAAGACGATCCGGGAGCCGTAGAGATGGCACAGCGACTCCGACACGATGGCCCGCTAGACGCGCCACAGGGTATTTCGTTCGTGAAAGAAGGGGATGGTCCGTCGCCGATGGACGATGCCGAACTAGCCCGCAAATTCACGCTGGGGCTGGCGGGTCGGGCTCAATTGCTTTCGCCCATTGTGGCGGCCAACCTCCCGAACCATGACGGGCATCTGCTCGACGTGGCTGGCGGCACGGGCTTCTATACCTATGAGTGGCTCCTGGCCAACCCCAACGCAACGGCGACCCTTTTCGACCGGCCGGCCGTGCTGGCCGTAGCCGCCGAATTGCTGAATCAGTTTGCCGACTGCGGCCGACCGGGGGCCGATACGGTAAAGGATCGGGTGACCTTCCAGCCGGGCGATATGCTGACCGATGACCTGCCCCAGACGGATTTGCTGCTGGCTGCCAGCCTGTTCCACGACTGGCCAACGCCAACCTGCGAGCAACTGGCGCAACGGTTTGCCGCGGCCCTACGCCCCGGTGGCGAAATCTGGGTGCACGACACGTACCTGAACGATTCGCTCGATGGCCCCCTAGCGGCTACCGATTATTCTGCGCAACTCTTCTGGGCGACCAAAGGCCGCTGCTACAGCCGGGCCGAGTACCAAAGCTGGTTTGCGCAGGCCGGTCTGACGCCCCTGCCCAATACCATCCCCACCCAACTCGATTACGGGTTGATTGCCGCCCGCAAGCCATAGGTCAGGCCGGGGTACTGGCAAAACTGTAGGTGCACAAATTGGGTTGATGGGCTATGAACAACCAATCCGTTGCCCCCGCCAGTCGCCTGAGACCCTGCTCATCTCGCCCGATTCAACTGTGCATGTTGCTGGGCAGCCTCTTCGCCGTGACGATGGCCTGCACAACCGGCCGCACCGACGGGGCAACTGGTCCTAAAATCCGGCTACAGGTGGGCGATATCAAGGAAATAACCATGACAACGCGCGCCGACACCAGCTGGCAACTAACCGCCACGTCCGACAATCAGGAGGTAGTCGATGTGTCGCGCAAGCAGCCAATAGCCACTACTGGTAGTCCCCAGGCAAGCGCGACGGGGCCAGCTGTTTTTCTCATCAAAGGCGTTACAGTGGGCACAGCCCGCGTGGTCTTTTCGGAAAAACAAGCGGGCAGCAGCGGCGATGGACAAGTCAGAAAGACCTACACCGTCGTCGTATCCAGTAAGTGATTCCGAGCTTTTTGATTGCGTAAGGCACAGGGTAAGGCTTTCCCTACGCTGCACGCCCCTCCTACTCCAGCGCCCGTTTCAGATCAAAAATCAGATCGTCGGCGTGTTCGAGACCGATCGAGAGGCGGAGCAGGTTGGGTGGCGTGAGGCTGTTAGACCCTTCTACACTGGCCCGGTGCTCGATCAGGCTTTCGACACCGCCGAGGCTCGTAGCGCGGGTGAAAATCTGCACTTTAGCCGCCACACGCATGGCCTCCTCGGCACCACCACGTACCTGAATCGATAGCATGGCCCCAAAGCCACTCATCTGTTTTTTGGCAATCTCGTGGCCGGGGTGATTTGACAGGCCGGGATAATGTACCACCTCTACGTTGGCATGGGTCGCCAGAAACTCAGCTACTTTGGCGGCCGTCTCGGTTTGCATACGTACCCGGGCGGTCAGGGTTTTGATACCGCGCAGCACCAGCCAGCACTCGAACGGCGAGGGCACGGCCCCACCCACCGACTGCAACCGACGTACCCGTTGGTAAAGCGGCCCGTCTTCTTTGAACACCAGCGCGCCACCCAGCACGTCGGAGTGGCCACCGAGGTATTTGGTCGTGGCGTGCATGACCACGTCGCAACCCAACAAAAGCGGCCGCTGCAAGACCGGCGACGCCCAGGTGTTGTCGCAAACGCAAATAGCCCCGCCCTCGTGCGCGATGTCGGCGATCGCCTGAATGTCCACAATGCGCAGCAGCGGATTCGACGGCGTTTCGACCCACACCACCCGCGTGTTGTCGTGCATGGCGGCACGTACCTGATCGAGGTCGGTCATATCGACGCGGCTATACGTCAACCCCCAGGGGTGCATCAGTTCCTCCAGCAAGGTGGGCGTTCCGTAGTAGGCGTCAGTCGGGATAACGACATGATCACCGGGGGCCAGCGCCAGAAACAGGTTGAGCGTGGCCGCCTGCCCGGAGGCATACGCCGCCGACGCAAACCCGCCTTCCAGCGCGGTCAGGCTCCGTTCTAGCGCATCGCGGTTGGGGTTGGCATTGCGGGCATAGAGGTAACCGTGTTTAAACGTCCCGTCGGCGTCACGTTCAAACGTAGTCGAGAGGTAAATCGGCGGGGCCACAGCGCCGGCGTTTCGGTCGTAATAATGCGTTGAGAGTAGCGCGACGGTTTCAGGCTTCATAAACTAAATGAGCTAAGCGAAGAGGCTGCAAGATACATAACGAAAAACCCCGCCGTTTGACAATGTATCAAACGACGGGGTTTCCTGAAATTGAACGCGGATGAAAAGATGAGGCGGATTGAAACGGATTTTACCGAACGTGATCATTAATCTGTGCAAATCCGTTCCATCCGCGTTCAATCTTCATTCCTTACTTGTTCGCTACCAGCTTCATGCCAACCGTGAAGTCGTCATAGATGGCTTTGTCGCCGATATTCTCGAAGAATGATTTCGAGCCGTAACGGATATCATACTTCGTGCGGTCGAGGGTCGCTTTGCCTTCAGCCGTCACCGTGTTACCCGCCATTTTCACCGTAGCCGGGAAGGTCACCGCGTTGGTGATGCCTTTGATAGTCATGTTGCCGGTGATGTCGTAGTTCTCACCGCCTTTGGGCGTCACTTTCGTGATTTTGAACGTCGACGTGGGGTATTTAGCCGTGTTGAAGAAGTCTTCGCTCTTCATGTGGCCGATAAATTTGGCGTTGTAGCCCGCGTCGGTCAGGTCCGTACAGGTGATGCTGTTCATGTCGAACGTAAACTCACCGCCAGTCACTTTGCTGCCATCGACAACGAAAGAACCATCTTTCAGCTTCACGTTACCGCTGTGTTCGCCGGTTACTTTCTTACCGTTCCAGGTAAGCACACTTTTGGCAGCATCCACTTTGTAGGCAGCTGCTTTGGCAGGAGCAACGGCTTTTACGGTGTTTT
Source organism: Fibrella musci (assembly GCF_041321105.1). Taxonomy (NCBI): domain Bacteria; kingdom Pseudomonadati; phylum Bacteroidota; class Cytophagia; order Cytophagales; family Spirosomataceae; genus Fibrella; species Fibrella musci. The sequence continues at coordinate 640,837 of NZ_JBGGWD010000005.1, forward strand.
TGCCGGGGCCGCTGAATGAGGTAGTTGTGGTGAGGGCAACGGCAGCAAGGCCGGCCAGAATCAGGTTGCTTTTCATAGCATGTATTAATTGTAAAGTAAAAAAATGAATTCGTTTTAGTCGCCGTCGGTGCTGCCACGGAACGTGTCGAGCAGGCTGTTCAGCTCGTCGGCATGCGTGCACTCATAGGCATTGAACTGCTGTTCCCATTGCTGTTGAGCCACGTCGATTTTTGTAAGCAACGCCAGCCCCTTATCGGTGATGATCACGTCGACGGCCCGGCGGTCGCTGGGGCATTCGGTGCGGTCAACCAGCTTTTTGTCGACGAGTTTATCCACGAGCCGCGACGCGTTTGACATCTTGTCGAGCATCCGCTCGGTGATGTCATTGATGCGCACCGGATTGGGATGTTGGCCCCGCAGGATGCGCAATACATTGTACTGAGGGAGCGTCAGCCCGAAAGGTTTGAGCAACCGCATCTGGCTATGAACCAACCAGTTGTTGGTAAACATAAGGTTGACAATGACCCGATGTAGTGGCGACCGAAAAGTGGCTTGTCTGATTTCGTCTTCAATCCGCATGGTGTAGCAGCGTTGTTCTTTTCGATGCAAATATAATGTTGGTACATTAATTACAAGCGTAAAGGAAAGTTAGTTCGCTGCGTCCAGAAATTTTTTCAGCCTATTCGTAAGGCGTAATCTGTGGGGAATTGATGTCGAAGTCGCGGAAGCGCAACACCGGCACCCCTTCAAACGCGAAGCGGAAAGCCGACGGCGTGTTGGGCAGGTTGGGGTAATAGGCCAGCCGAACCTGGAAACTGTTGAATGTCAGGTTCTCGTTGCGTAGCCGAAACCCAAGGCCGTAACCCTGATAAAGCGGTCCCGCCAGCAGCGACTGCTCGGGGAAGTTAACCAACCCAAAATTGGCGAAGGTGATAAAGGCCACCCGGAACCCCAGCACATTCAGCCGGGAAAACAGCAGGTTTTCGTAATTCACAACCAGCCGCTTGGTGCCGATCAGCAAATCGTTACCCGCCCCGAAGGCATTATTGCCGTTCAGGTTTACATACTCATTGGTAAATCGGTCGGCACCGAGTGTCAGGCGGGTATTCAGGAAATGACGCATCTGCCCCAGCGTCAGCTTCGTCAGCGGACTGAAATAGTTGGTTTCCAGCCCTAATACGGTTTGTTCGCGCTGCCCGCTGCGGTAATACGTACCCAGACTGGCCAGGCCATACAGGTAACCCGCCTTGCGAATGTATTGCCCGCGCGAGAAGTTGATGCCCAGATACGATCGCTCGCCGAGTTCGGCCCGCTCAAAACCACTCACCAGCGAGGCCACCGTTCCGTAGGGTACGTCTTCGGTACGGCCAAAGCCATAAATCAGCACGTCGCGCACGTACCGGCGTTGCGAATACCCCACGCTGAAGAGCGTAGTGCGCCGGTTCTGGTAGAGCTGATTGGTATCGGCCCGCACTTCGGGGCGGCGGGTGTAGTCGTAGGTGGTCACGCGCCCCGCCACCACAATCCGGGCGCGGTCTTCGGGGTTACGTACCCGAAACGGCGACGGAAACGACCGCCCCAGCCAGATATCAGAATAGTAATAATTGAGCGGAAACATCACTAAACTATCCTGCCGGGTGATGATGCGGTTGTTGAGCCAGTAGCGCCCCAACTCGACCTGCCCCGCCCACTTGGTATCAGGGTTAAGAAACGGCCGGAACACCTTGACTGACAGAAATTTCTGGTAGCGCAACAGCACCACGTCGGCCTGTCCGGTCAGGAAGGTTTTGCCGATATACGGGATCAGATAGCGGCCTTCGTACTCGGTTTTCTGGCCGGGAAACGTACCGTTGTAGGCGATCCGGTTGCGCAGCTGATGCCCTAACCCGCGAAAGTTGCGTTGCTCGAGCGCGATCTGAAAATTATTGAATCCGCCAAAACCACCGTCGGGCAGCAACGACCAGACATCCTGCGTGATGACGTACACATCGACAAATTGCCGACTACCCAGCCGAGGCAGCACCAGAATCCGGGCATCGTGGAAGATCCCCACATTTCGCAACAGGCGTTCGTTGTCGCGCAGCTGCGTTGGATTCACCGGGTCACCTTCCTGAAAAAGCAGGTACGAGCGCCGGATCACGTTTTCGCGGGTATTGACGTGCAGGTTGTTACCGGTTCGCTCCAGCCAGTTCATCGGGCGCCGGGTAGTATCGTATACGCTGTTGCCGAAAACTCCCAGCCGCTGAATGTAAATTTTGCCGATAATCCGCCCGGCATAGGGCTGAAACGGGTTTACCTCGATCTTGTTGACTTCACCCGACGGCCGGCTGTTATACACATCGCGAAAGAGCGCATCGTAAAGTTGCCGCGTCAGGTTGCGCTTGTACATCCGCGTTTTCAGCCGCGTGTACATCAAACTGTCGCGGGCCCGTTCGGCACTGTCGGCCACCATCGTTCCATACGGTGTTGCCAGCGAATCGGCCGACGACCGACGCGGTTTTTTAGGGGGAGCCGGTTGCGTCGTATCCGCTTTTTCCTGCGCCCATCCCAACGTACCTGCCCCCAACAGCAGGCCACCCATCAGACAGACCAGTCGGCAGATCGATACCAGTTGTTTCACGAAACGCAGCTCATTAGTATGTTGATAAGACAAGTTAGTGATTTGATCGTTTAACCGCCTACTCGTCTTTATATCGTCCGCTGCATCCAGATATCGCGCTGATCTTCTCCACCGAAAGGAAAGACATGCCAGCCAAAGGGCGTGAAGCCCATTTTTTCGTAGAAAGTACGGGCGGGCAGGTTGTGTTCCCACACACCCAGCCAGACAGCCCGGTGCCCCTGACTACGGGCATAATCGATCGCGAAGGTCATGAGCTGACGCCCCCAACCGCGGCCTATACACTGTTCAAGCAGATAAATCTGCACGATTTCGAGGGCATTGCGCTCAGCCATACGGCGCGGCGGCGCATGGTGGCGCAGCTTCAGAAAACCAACCAACTCGCCCGCCTCTTCGGCCAGCCAGAAAGTGGTACGCTTATCGTTCATGGCTACGGCATAATGGGGAAACGTGATGGCTTCATCCAGAAAAGCCTCGACCGGATTACCCGGATATTTTACTGGACTGAACGCTTCATAAATGGCCTGACGGGCAACAGTAACGAGCGTTGTCAGATCGGCAACGGTAGCAGGGCGGATAGTCATGTGTCGGTGGGGTAAGGGATAAAGGAATAATGTAGAATGAATAATGGACAATGTATAATGGGCTGGCGCATTAACAACCTTGCGCCAGCCCATTATACATTGTCCATTATTCATTCTACATTAATATGCTCGGGCAAAGACAACCCGCTTCCGCGACGGCTTACCCGAGAAAATGCAGGCGCCATCTTCGTCGGGTGCATCCAATGGGATACAGCGGATCGTGGCTTTGGTTTGCTCTTTGATGGCCTCTTCAGTTTCCGAGGTGCCATCCCAGTGCGCCAGAATGAAGCCGCCTTTCTCGATCTGCACCTTAAACTCGTCGAACGTGTCGACCCGGAAGGTGTTGGCTTCGCGGAAAGCCAGCGCTTTCTGGTAAATCGTCTGCTGAATGTTGTCGAGCAAGGCCTGAATGTGCGCGGTCAGGCCGTCGAACGGTACAGTCTCTTTGGTTTTCAGGTCGCGGCGGGCAATCTCGACGGTTCCGTTTTCCAGATCGCGGGCACCCATCGCCAGCCGCACAGGTACGCCCCGCAGCTCATATTCGGCAAATTTCCAGCCAGGCTTATTGGCATCCGAATCGTCGTATTTCACCGAAATACCAGCCTTGCGGAGTTCCTGCATGAGCGGCTTCACTTTAGCCGAAATGGCGTCGAGTTGCTCATCGGTGCGGTAGATCGGTACAATCACCACCTGAATCGGCGCCAGCTTAGGCGGCAGCACCAGCCCGTCGTCATCCGAGTGCGCCATAATCAGCGCCCCCATCAACCGCGTCGAGACGCCCCACGACGTACCCCACACGTATTCGTGCGTATTTTGCTTGTTCAGGAACTGCACGTCGAATGCTTTAGCGAAGTTCTGCCCCAGAAAGTGCGACGTACCTGCCTGCAAGGCTTTACCGTCCTGCATCATGGCTTCGATACACAGCGTGTCGTCAGCACCGGCAAAGCGTTCATTGGGCGTTTTGGTACCACGAATCACCGGCATAGCCATCCACTCTTCGGCGAAGGTGGCATACACGTCGAGCATCTGCCGGGTTTCGTCCTGCGCCTCCTGCGCGGTGGCGTGGGCGGTGTGGCCTTCCTGCCACAAAAACTCCGCCGTGCGCAGGAAAATCCGCGTCCGCATCTCCCACCGAACCACGTTGGCCCATTGGTTAATCAGCAGCGGCAAATCGCGATAGCTTTGAATCCAGTTCTTGTACGTGCTCCAGATCACCGTTTCCGAGGTGGGGCGCACAATCAGTTCTTCTTCCAGTTTGGCGTCCGGGTCGACGATCACGCCTGATCCGTCTTCGGCATTTTTCAGGCGGTAATGCGTAACCACGGCGCACTCCTTGGCAAACCCTTCCACGTGCGACGCCTCTTTGCTCAGGTACGATTTGGGAATAAAGAGCGGGAAATAAGCGTTGCTGTGGCCAGTCTCCTTGAACATATCGTCGAGGGCGCGCTGCATTTTTTCCCAGATCGAAAAACCGTAGGGTTTGATGACCATACAGCCCCGAACGGCTGAATTCTCAGCTAGTTCGGCTTTCTTAATTAATTCGTTGTACCATTCCGAGTAGTCCTCGGCACGCGACGGAATTGCTTTAGCCATGCGAACGAGGTTCAACGTCCATTGTTTAATGTTCAATGTTGCTTTGCCGATTACTTCAGCGGTGTAACCTTGAACCTTGAACCTTGAACCTTGACCTTTTTTATAAGTAGATTAAACCTTTGTTAGAAGCCCGGGTCTAATGGGCAGAAGGGGTTGCAAAGATAGGTTTTAATCCTATTTTTGTAATCAATCAGTCTTCTGCATGGTTATAGTGACAACCGCCACCAGTACGCATCGCTTGAACCCTCACTGATTAGCAAAACTTTCTACAACACATGGTACGCAATATGAAATGGCACTACATCGCAATGGTTGCGCTGCTGGGTGCCGGAGCCTGTAGCTCCAGCCGCCAAACGGCTCAGAATGCGGCTGAGGTTGACGACCTCTACGGCAATTCGGGCAATGCGGCCGTCTTTGCGGGCGACGACCGGAAAACGTCTGAACAGGACGTGCGCCGGGCAAGTCGGCTGGACCGGCGGCAGCAGCGGGGTAGTAACCTGAACCCGGATTACGCGGATGATCAGCAAGCTGGCTATGATGCCAACCGCGACGAATATTACACCGAACTGAGCGCCCGTAACGTTCAACGCGGCATCTCACCCGATCCGGGCTGGAACGACGTCAACAACAGCTATAACAGCGGCTTTGTGAATGGCTACAACGCTGGCCTCTATGGTGCCAACAGCTGGAACCGCTGGGGCTGGAACAACACCGGCTTCTGGAACGGCCTGAGCCTCGGCGTAGGCGTTGGTTCTATGTGGGGCTGGGGTGGCGGCTATAGCCCGTTCGGCTTTGGCGGCGGTTATGGCTACAGCCCATACGCCTACAGCGGCTTCTACGATCCATTCTATAGCCCCTATGGCTTTGGTGGTTACAATTCGTGGTACAGCCCGTATGGATTCGGCGGCGGCTATGGCTACAACCCCTATGCGTGGGGTGGCTACTATCGCCCAACGGTGATCAACAACAACTACTACGTTAGCGGAGCCGATCCGTACCGCAACAGCCGTACTTACGGCCCGCGGGCTGGCTCGTCATCGGCACGGTACAACGGTGATTTCAGCAACGCCCCCAGCGACCGGGGTGGCCGCCGCAACAGTTACTCGTCAGGCTACAGCAATTCGTCGACGGGCGATGGCACCTACTACAGCAACGGCTCAGGCCGGGGCAGCAGCCGGGGCGTCGGTTCGTACAGCAGCGGACGTACCTACGGCAACTCATCGGGCAGCTACACGCCGTCGAGCCCGGCGGGCGGACGTACCTCATCGGGCAACAGCTACTACGAGCGGCCGTCGAACCGCGGGTACTCGCAGCCTTACAGCAGCGGTACTGGCAGCAGCCGGGGTAGCTACTCGCAACCCAGCTATTCGCAGCCGTCGCAACCCGCTTACTCGCAGCCTTCACAGCCGTCGTATAACAACAACCGGAGCTACAGCGCCCCTAGCTACAGTGCACCAAGTGCTCCTAGCTACAGCGCTCCCAGCCACTCGTCGTCAGGCGGTGGTGGCGGCAGCTACTCAAGCGGTGCCGGTAGCTCGCGTGGACCACGGTAGATTGGCTACCCAGCCACCAGGGCTGACGACGATAGCATGAATCGTTTATTAAAATCCCCGCTCAGACCGACATCTGGCGGGGATTTTTCGTTTATATAGATGGAATAATCGTTTCCCGGTCTTGCTGGTTAAACCATCGAAGCCCGGCGTGTTCTAACCAACACACTGGCCTTAATTAACGCGCCGATATTCCGCTCACTTAGCTGACATACGCACATGAAACGCTTTTTAGCCGGCCTCTTGCTGGCGCTCCCTTCTACTACACTACTGGCTCAGGGCAATTTTGCCAATTATGCCGACGATGCCTATCGGTTCAGCGATTTCACCCAGTCGGGAACGGCTCGGTTTCGGGGAACGGGCGGTAATCAGGTAGCCCTCGGTGGCGATGCCAGCAACATTACGGGTAACCCGGCTGGCCTTGGTTTCTACAACCGTTCGGAGTTCAGCCTGAGCCCGTCGCTCAATTTCAATAGCACGACCAACCGCTTTCTCAACAATACCCGCACCGCCGACAAAACCAACGTCAACATTGGCAACCTGAGCCTGGTGTTTGCCGGTGAGCGGCCTCGCAGCAGCGAGTGGCGTCGGTCGTCGTTCGGGATTTCGTACTCGCAGAACAGTAACTTCAGTACGCTTGTCGACGCGCAGGGCACGAACCAGAACAACAATTCGACGTTCATCAACGAATACCTGATCGGGCTCAACTCGGGTGGTCCTCAGAGTGTACGGGAGCAGGCACTATCGCAGGATTTTACATGGGACAAGGTAAGTAGCGTTGCGACAGCACGCACGCCTGAAGCCGCCGCCTATGGCCTTTTCCTCATTAGCCCAACTTTTTACGGTGGGGAGACAACGCAGGAAAACGGCTCACCGTTCTTCATTGACCAGCCAAACGTAGTGCGGAATCAGCGACTGACGCAGACCCAAACAGGCGCTAACTCGCAGTGGACGTTCGCTTATGCCGGTAATCTACAGGATAAGCTTTATCTGGGCATTTCGGGGTCGATTGCCAGCCTGCGTTACGACATGCAGCAGACGCTACGCGAATCGCCCATTAATGGTGACTTTGACAACTACGGCCGCACCGACCAACTGACGGTTCGGGGAACGGGCTTCAACCTGACGGCGGGGGCCATTTATCGGCCCGTACAAAGCTTCCAGGTGGGTCTATCCGCCTCCACGCCGACCTTTTACCAGATGAAGGAGACATTCAGCCAGTCGTTGTTTGCCTTTGGTCGGTCGCAAACATTGCGGAATAAACTGAGTAACCTGTCTACGGTCAATGTTGACCCCAACGATTTTGAATATTCGCTGACCACGCCCTTCCGGGCATCGGGCGGGTTTACTTATTTTCTAGGTGGTGGCAAGATCGGTTTTATTACCGCCACGGCCGATTACGTAGCGTACCGGGGTATGCGCACCAGCACCGACTACGCCGATACCCAGACGAACGAAGATTTCACGGCTGATGTCCGGCAGGTGGTACAGGACACGTACCAGAACGTAGTGAACCTGCGGGCAGGGGCCGAAATCCGGGCCTCGATTCTGCGCCTTCGGGCAGGTATCGCCTATCTGCCATCGGCCTACCGCATCGACCTCGACCGCGTCAACAGTGCTGATCGGTCGCGTACGGTTTTCTCAGGCGGGGTTGGCGTACGGAACGATCGCTTCTTCGCCGACGTGTCGGGGTCATACTACACGACCAAACAGGGACTGTCGCCGTATTACCTGAACGACGCCGATACGCCTACAGTGGCCACCAGCAACGCCCGTACAAACGTTATGCTGTCGTTGGGACTCTTTTTCTAAACAATGTACTTTTGATACGTGAATAAGTCCGTGAAGTTTGTAGCAGAGAGGTATAGCTTTGGATAAGTCCAAGGGAATTCTATAACGCAACGCCTTTACAGACCAATGCACGGATCATTAAGACAGATACATAAAAAGCCTACAGCTAGCTGTAGGCTTTTTATGTATCTGTCTTAATACATTGCTTAGAATCCTAACTGGCATATTACTAGGCGCTAATAGCATAGTCAAATTATACTGCCGTTAAATAAAAGATTTTGTATACATACTTTTTTATATAAATAAATTAGTACATTTATATATGAGTCTAGTTTAACACTAATAAACAACTATAACATGAAGTCTATAAAATATTGTTTATATGTTCTGGCAACTGTACTTATTGCAGCTTGCAGTAGCCAATTGTCATCTATTTCTCCATCTACTTTAGTTGACACACCAGTTGAGTTAAGTTCCCAAAATGGAATACTAATTATAAAATCACGTAATGATTTTAATTCACTAATTTTAAAGAAATCTAAATCAGTTGACAATCCAACAACACAATTGGAAGAAAGTTACAACTACGTTAGTCTAAATACTTACCAAAAGAATCAATTCCGAAAAAATACAAATTTCAATACCAGTATAAATGATCCTACATCATATTTTTTAAATAAAGATGCATTAATTGTAATATCCGATACTCTTTACAAATTCGAAGATCAATTTTTATACGCTGCTCCCATAAAAGAATACAAATACTTGTCCAAGTATATACAAGATATTAAAGCCGTATCTCAAAATAATGTCAGTAAAACTTCCGAGATTCATTCTTTTAAGATAAACAAGACTACATTTAAGAATACTAGAGAGAGAGGTGTTACTGTAATTAGATCTAATGTTATAGAGTATCTTGCGGGAGGGGGATTTAGTAATAGACACTATTTAGAGATTACTTACACACTTGGAGAAGCCAATGGTTTTTCCTTTCTAAGCATATCGATAGACCCTTATGCATATATGCTAGATTGTCCTAATTGCATATATCATACATCATATCATAGTGGCACTGTCACTGCCAATGGATATATAGATTTCGTACACTACAAGTGGGCTCCAGGAGGCTCAAGTGAAATAAAGTACCCTCTGAACATAAGTATTAATGAGTCTATCCCAAATATAAGGACTTATATGCTGATTACAGTATCAGCAAGTAGTAGAGAGAGAAAATGGTATACAGGTAATGTAGTATATACATCTACTGACGCCGGAAACAAATCTTTTTATATTAACGACTTGATAAACTAAAGCAAAAGAACCTTTCAGACATGAACCATTTTCTTGAAATTTAGAACATATCGGGGAATTGATAAAGGCTGAGAGTCCTGTCAACTTTGTAGCGATCTAGCAGCAAGAACATGACCAAACAGTGAACTCCGCTGACCGGCCCAGAAAGCCTCGCGGGTAGAAACCGCTCAAGAGTTCGTACCAGTATCCAAGCGCTGGGTTGTCGAAAGGACGATCGCGTGGGCTAATTTCTTCCGACGGGTTGTCAAAGATTATGAACGCATCGTATCATCGTCGGTCAATTGGCTGCATCTAGCCAACATTCGGATCATGCTGCAACGGATTGGCCGTCAATGCCAAACATAATTTCCAAACACGCTCATAAACTCTAATCAAACAAAAAAAACTAAATTACCATGAAAATGTCGAAATCCCTTTCAATCATCTTTATTCTTATTTGCGTCATTTCATGCAAAGAGAACAATAACTCCATTATGCCTAGTGAGCCTTTTGAAGGTTTAACTTCTATATCAGGAGTACTTAAATTTCAATCTAGAGATCATTTCAATTCTTTTGTATTAAGCAAAAATTCTATCTCGAAAGAAGTCGTGAGCCAATTAGAAAACACGTTTCAATTTAAAACATACAATTCTTATCAAAGTGATCAGATAGCAAAGTCAACTCCTTTTTCGGCAAGATATTATGGAGCTTTCTCGTGTGCTATTAATAAAGATGGCATGGTAGTAATTGATGATACCCTCTATCAGTTCACCTCCAATGTTTTAAAAGCAACGCCTGTAGGTAAAAGCTCAAACATTATACCTAATGTTAAAAAGCTTAGTAATAATGAAACGGATAACATTACCACTTATGAGTTTAAAGAATTAAATGAGACAACGCTTGACAAAAGGGCGCGCGGAGGTGTTGGCACTTACACTTTGCAGTCTCCTATAATTGGCACAGGATATAATGACGAAAACAAGCATTATTACTCTGTAGACCTGATTGGTAAGGTAGCAAACAGCTTCTATACGATGGATTTGACAATACGTTCCCTTTGGATTAAAAAAGCGGCAGGTGTGGTTTATTATAATAATACGGCAACCGTACAAGGTAATCTAACTTTCCTGTATCATTACTGCCCAACCTCTTCTGGCCCTTGTATTGATACATATTACCCTGTGCCTGTCAATATAGGGCCATACGTGACTGCCACTGCTCCCGCCGCTTATGTAACTCACAACTTAATAGGTTATTCTGGAACTTCAAGAGGCGCGTTGACACACAGCTTCACAGGAAATATGAACTATAACGTCACTTTTACTGATGGCTTACAATTACCTCTCTCAGAGAATATTCAGTAGTTATTTTGCTTCTTCTGTATTTGTATTTTACATAGCTACTATTACCAGATTGAGATAAAGGGTCGGTACGCAAAACTATTTTTCAATTCTATGCACCGACCCTTTACTGCAACCGCAGCCTTTGCCGCAACCCGCCTGCCGGGTACTCAAGCTTCGATAGGCTCGCCAACCGAGATAGCCTAGGGCCACCAAAAACAGCAGAAAAATCAGTATCGTTTGCATACGCATGAGTGAAGCGGGCGTCCACCGCTCCTCTCTATGCAACGCCTTACAAGATCCAGCCGTTCCGTTGAGCCAGCCGCATGATGTGCTGGTAGTGGTGTTCGCCGTGCCAGGCATACACGGCCAGTACATCAGCCACGGTGTACACAGCCTGATTGCCGGGGTGGTAATAGGTACGTTGCAATTGTTCGTCGGTCAGGCTTTTCAGACACACTACCCACCGCCAATGCAGGTTGGTCAGCAGGCTTAGCGACGGTGCAATGGGCAAGGCCGAATCGGGCAGCTTAGCCCATTCGGCTTCCTCATAAGGGCTGATAGTCGGGCGTTCTTCGGTCAGGGCCAGCCGGGTACGTACATAAGCGTTGATGTGGCTATCGGCTACATGATGTACTACCTGCCGCACCGTCCAGCCACCGGGCCGGTAGGGTGTATTCAACTGCCCGTCGGATAGGTCAGTAACCAGGGCCGCCAGCTTTCGGGGGAATTTTTCGATGGTGGTTACGTAATCGGCGAGTTCACCGGGCGAATGCGTCAGGCCCGACGGCATTGGGCCAATCGGGTAACGTAGTAAATCGAGATCCTGCATAGAAAGGGGTTGTATTCGGATGGGGAAGAGCGTGCTCGTGAACTTTTCGGAATCCAGAAAAGCTTTACGAAGTACTACTGATGACGTACGTATGAACTGGAATAAATTAACCGCTGCTGCTCAACTTGATCAAATCAAAGCCGAATCGGCCGAGCAGCCCGTTCTGATCTTTAAGCATAGCACCACTTGTTCGATCAGCGCGATGGCCCTTAGCCGAATGGAGCGCAACTGGTCTGACAGCGCTGGTATTAAGCCCTACTACCTGGATTTGCTGGCCTACCGGCCCATCTCCAACCAGATTGCCGACACCTTCGGCGTTGACCATCAGTCGCCGCAGGTATTATTGATTCAGAACGGCGAGTGCGTATACGACGCTTCGCACATGAATATCTCCTTTCAACTCCTGCAACAGGCGGTGTAATTAATGAATAATGTACGATGTATAATGGACAATGGGCCTAAAGACGGCATAACAGCCATTGTTCATTATACATCGTACATTATTCATTCATCAACTACTCCTTCAAAGTGATACGCGCCCGGTGGCAAACGCCACCGATGGGCGGATTGAATTTTGAGACGCTGACTTCTACGCTTTCCACGCCGGGGAAGCGTTTTTTTATGTCGTTGATAAGGTTGTGTGCGATGTGTTCGAGCAGGCGGGCGGGGCGCTTCATCACAGCCGCCGTAATCTGGTAAAGCTCTTCGTAGTTGACGGTTGCCTTAAGGCGGTCCTGCTCAGCAGCCTCTGAAAAATCGGCGTAGACCAGAATATCCACCGCGTATTTGTTCCCGATCTTCTGCTCTTCGTCGTAGAACCCGTGGTAAGCGAAGAACTCCAGCCCTTCTAAAGCGATGACTCCCAAAATAAGTGCTGTCTGTGGGTTATCGGTTGCCGGTCCTGACGTGCGCGGCACCAGCAACCGATAACTCGCAAACGGATTTAGATTTGATCGAAGAACGAACCACCGCTTTTCTTTTCAGCCGATTCTGCCTGCTGCTGAACCGGCTGCTCGGGCTCTTCCCTGGGTTGCTCATACGTTGGCTCCTCGGTGTGCGACTGCGCCGAGGCTTCGGCACCGGCCACCGCCATGGGCTCGTCGGGTGAGTTCGGAGCGTTGGTTGCCTCGGGTAGGTCTGCCGGAACTTCCGCATCAGCGGGCAGATTATACACCGCCGGTTCAGCGGATTTCTCCTCGGCAGGGGCCTCGCTTTCAACGGTTTCGGCCGTATTCGCAACGGGCGTTTCCGGCTCAGGTTCGGTCGCGGCCTGTTGTTCGGCAACGGGTTCCTCAGGCGCTGTGAGCTGTGGCTCTGTTGGTTGCGACCCCGTTGTTTCGGATTCACCGACCAGTTCGTCAAACTTCTGCTTGGCCTGTTGCTTGGCAAACTTCTTCTCAAACCGGTCGACGCTTTCCATCGCGTTGGTAGCCAACGCCCGGATCTGCACCATGAGGTTGTCTTTATACCGCTCCATGGCCTTGAAATCCTGCTCCAGCGATTTCAGCTCGACCGAAAGCGTTTCGCGCACATAACGCGACTGATTTTCGGCGTCCTGAATCATAACCGCCGATTTTTTCTTGGCAGCGACCAGTTGCTCGTCGGCTTTCTGGCGGGCTTCGGCCATATATTGCTCGGCCTGCCGGTTGGCCTGCTCGGCAATGTGCGAACTGTTATCTTCAGCGTTTTTAAGGGTACGGAACAGCGTTAGTTCGATTTCCTTGAGCTTGTTCAACTCTTTTTCGGCCAGTTCGAGCTGCATTTTCAGCATCTTGCTCTCCCCTACCACGCGCTCCCACTCCTGGGATAGCGATGCCAGAAACGCATCGACTTCATCGACCCGATAACCGCGAAGGCTTTTCTCAAACGTATGCTGGCGGATTTCGATGGGTGTAATTTTCATGGGTGTCTGTGGTGCCAACCTGGGCATCTATGGTGGGAAATAACAACAAAATTCGGGGAAAGCATACGTTTCGGGGCAAATACTTAACCAACGACCTGCCACAACATGACTGTCCGGTCGTCGCTGGCGGTAACGAAGCGGGTTTCCGAGAGCCACAACACACGGTTTACCGACGTGCTGTGCCCGCCGTGACGCGCCCGATCGATCACTTTTCGGAGTTGGAGCGTATCGGCGTTCCACAACTTGATGGTCTTATCCATACTGACAGTCGCCAGCCAGTGTCCATCGGGGCTGTAAGCCATGTGGTTCAGAGCGTACAAATGCGCCACAATATCGTGGCTTGGCTGGTAACCTGCCTCGACCTCCCAGGCGCGCAAATGGGCATCGCGCCCACCCGCCAGCAACTGCCGGAAATCGGGCGAATACGCCACGGTAAACACCGAATTGGCGGGGCCGGTGAGTACCCGTTTCAGGTCGAACGTCAGCAGATCGAAGATCCGAATCTGGTTGTCGCTGTAGCCGACGGCCACTTCACGCTCGATAGGGTTGATGGCGATACAGCGCGCCGACTGGTCGGAGGCTTTCAGGTGCTTACGGATGGCCCGCGTGGGTACGTCGATCACGACCACCACGCCATCGCCCAGCGCCACAAAGGCCGTTTGCTGATACAGTTGAATAGCAAAGATGGGCCCCGTAGTCAGCTTAAGCGACCCAACCACCTGTTTACCGGCGGGATCGATAAACTGGATTCCTTCGTAGTTCTGCCCGACCCAGAGCAGGCCACTGGCCGGGTCGTGGGCCAGCGCATAGACCGACGCGGGTATGCGGGCCATCAACGTACCCAGATCGGGCCGGGTGGCATCCCAGTCGGCTACCTGCCCGTCGGCACCGGCCGAATAGAAGTGATCGGGTTGGGCGGCGTTGATGAGGGCAAAAACACTATCGCGATGGCCACCGAATGTATCGATGCGTTCGACCTGGACGTAACTAGGCATTCTTTATGGAGAGCAAGCCGTTTTGGCGAGCCAAAGTTCACCCATCAAAACGGGACTACCAATTTGCGCCGTAACCTTGGACGGTGGCCCCCGAAGGGTGAACTTTGACTTTTGAACGCCCAATTACCCATGCCGCTCCTCTCCACCGATACGCTTTCCCCCGACTGTCAACTAGTGCGCTGGCAAATCACCGAAGATGAACCGACGCTGGCCGGGCAGTTGGTACTGACGGCCGACGAACAGGCCGACCTGGACGGCATCACGCATCCGGGGCAGCGGGTCGAGTGGCTGGCGTGCCGGGTAGCGCTCAAAAGTCTCATCGAAGACGCCGGTTTCCCATACATGGGCCTTTATAAAGACGAGTGGGGCAAACCGCACCTGTATAGCAGCGTGCGGGGTACGTTCCTGCCCGGCCACGTATCGCTGTCCCATACGCCCGGCTGGGCGGTAGCGGCCTGGCACTTTGCCCGGCCCATCGGCGTGGATGTTGAACCCATCCGCGACCAGTTTACCCGCGTGGTGCCACGGGTACTTTCGGCCACCGAGATCGCCGATGCCAACGGCCAACCCGACCGACTGGCGGTATACTGGTGCGCCAAAGAGGCGATGTACAAATTGTATGGCAAACGGCAGCTCACCTTCCGCGAACACCTGCTGGTCGATTCGTTTGCCAGCGGCGCTACCCAGCTAACCGGCCACGTGCGCCTGCCCGACGCTTACACAGCCGTAACCATCCACTGCCAGCACGTGGAGCCGGGGCTGGTGGCCGTGGCCTATTAGTTGTTGGTCAGCGCGACCGATTCCACAGAGCAACGTATTACTTTCTGGGCATTTATTCCGTAGCCCAGGAACGGCTTCGCGGCTCAGGTACGTTCTGCTTATAACCGTAACCTTCCTCCATGTCTCTTTTTATTACCTCGCTCAATTCAGGCAGCAACGGCAACTGTTACTACATCGGCAACGATACCGAGGCGGTCCTGATCGATGCGGGTATCTCGTGCCGCGAAACCGAACGCCGGATGAAGCGGCTGGGCCTGCCGATGGAGCGGGTAAAGGCCATTTTTATTTCGCACGAACATAGCGACCACATCCGGGGGCTGCCGCAACTGGCCAAGCAGCATTACCTGCCGGTGTACATGACCCAGCAGACCTGGCAGCACGCCCGGCTTCCGCAGCCGCGCTACCCGGTTTACCCGTTGCGGGCCTACGACCCCATCTGCGTGGGTGAACTCTGCGTGACGGCCTTTCCCAAATGGCACGACGCCTCCGACCCGCACAGTTTCATTGTCACGCAGGGCGGGGTGCAGGTGGGTGTGTTTACCGACATCGGGGCGCCCTGCGAACACGTGGTGCGCCATTTCAGCCAGTGCCACGCGGCCTTCCTGGAAACCAACTACGACGAGGATATGCTGGCACTGGGCCGTTACCCCTATGTGCTGAAACGGCGCATCCAGAGCGACAAAGGCCACCTCTCGAACCTACAGGCACTAAACCTTTTCCGCGAACACCGGCCCGCCCACATGAGCCATTTACTGCTGGCTCACCTGTCGAAAGACAACAATTCGCCGCAGGTGGTTAGTGAATTGTTCAACGCCCATGCCGACGGGGTTCAGGTGGTGGTAGCTTCCCGTTACGCCGAAACGCCCGTTTTTGAAGTGGGCGCGTCTTACAGCCCCCAAATCAGTGTGGTATAGTAGAACCCGCCCACGCTGGGCCCGGCCACGAACGTCGTATACGGTCGATTAAACAGGTTCGTTGCTCCCAGTTTGGCCGTTACGCCCAACGCCGCCAGGCGGTAGGTAACCTGCGCATCGACGGTATGAAACGCCGGCACCAGGCCCGTTGCCAGCGACGATTGCCACAGGAAGGTGCTCTGGTATTTGTAGTTGACCGACAAACCCAAATTGGTCAGCAACTGACTGTTGGCCAGCCCGACGTTGGTGATCCATTTTGGCGTATTGAATGCCTCTTCCAGCCCATCGCCGCTATCCGTGCGGTCGAGTTGGGCGTAGGTGGCATTGCCCGATACGATCCACGACGTACCCAGCGCATAGCGCAGCCCCAGACTGGCGCCGTAGTTGCGCACCACCGTTTTGGAGTTAGTCCAGAGGCGATAGCGGTCTTGTTTGGTACGGTCGGCAAGCGCGTAGGGTATCGAGTCAGGTACGTTGGTGCGGGGTACGTTGGCCTCTACCTGCGCGATAAAATTGCGGTAGGTCGAATAATAGAAATCGGCGTCGATAAACAACCGCTGCCCCGCCACGAGCCCTTTGTAGCCCATCTCAAACGCCTTCACCTCTTCGGGTTTGATGTAGGTGTAAGTATTTGCTTTCAACAGCCCCTTGTTCTTTTCTATAGCCTGCTGTGTCGTCAGCTTGTTCACGTTCACGTCGGTGTTGATAGCCGCCTGAAAGGCATCGATCGACGTGCGGAAGTACGACGTCTCGAAGATCCCCTGCGCCAGCAGCGGCAACCCGCCCACGCGCTTCACCCCACCCGAATTGACGTTGGAAAACGCCTCGAACAGCGATGGAAAACGATAACCCGTCTGGTACGACGCCCGGATATTGTGCGCCGCCACGGGTGAATACACCACCGACACCCGCGGGTTGAGCCGGGTATTGAAATACGAATTCTTGTCGACGCGCAACGTACCTGTCAGTTTCAACCGATCGGCGAAGAAGGCACGCGTGGCCTGCACAAACCCGCCCGCTTTGGTGTAAATCAGGTTATGGCCGGGATCGGGCGGGTTGATGAAGTAATTGCCATCGGGGAAGACCACGTAGGTGCGGTAATCAAACCCGGCCAGCAAGTCGATGCCGGTCTGCTGTCGAAATCGCGTCCACAGCTTTTGGGTAGGCTCTACCTGCCCTTCCACGTGATACAACCACGACTGCACGCGCAACGCCGCGCCGATATCCCAGTTGTTAATGTCGCGCAGTCGGGCAATGGCCTCGGCAAAAGCGGGCGTTCCCGGCTGCGGGCGGCCCTGATCGGCGCGGGTACGGGCGGCCTGCAACGCATCGGTGACTAAAGCGCCCGCCGCCACGCTGCTGCGGAACTGCTGCGAAAAATCGGCAAACCAGGCATTGTCCGGCTTAAAGGACCGGTCGATGTTCTCGGCCATCGAACGCAGGTTATAACTCTGCCCGGTGTTCTCGCTCGTGCGGTAGGCCCGCAGCTGAACCGATGGCGACGTGAACGTAAGGCTATGCTGATCGAGCCGGTAATTCTCGAGCCGAAACCGATTGGTGCGCTGATACACGTTGTCGAGCCAGCTGCCCTGATACACGTAGGCCAGTTCGGTCGTGCGCGACGGTCGGTAGTGCAGCGCCACTGACCCCGCCAGATTACTGAGCCGGTAATCGGTGACCTCTTCTTCGTAATAGCCCGTGCGGGCCACCACATAGTTGCGGCCGTTGAGACTGAGTGTGCGCCGGTTAGCCGATTCGTTCCCGTAACTACTCACCGGGTCACGGGCAGGGTTATCGGCGCCCGTCAAGCCCAGCGAGGCGTTCAGACCGGGCGACAGATCGGTAGCGTCGCGGGCAATCCAGTCGTAGCCGCGCTGGTAGCTAAGGTTGATTTTGAACGCCCATGACGTACCCAGCAGGGCCGCATAACGCAAACTCGTTTCGCTGAACACCTGCGGCCGAATGTCCCCCTCGGCGACGTGATTAACGCCCGTTTTCTGACTGATGCTCAAGCCCGTCGATGTAAAGGGATTTTTGGTCAGCAGGTTGATCAGGCCATTCAGCGCATTCATGCCATACAGGGCCGAAGCGGCACCGGGTACCAGCTCGACCCGCTGAATGTCGAGATCCGACGGGGCCAATGCACCGGCAATGGGTGCTCCAATATGCGGGGCCTGATTGTCGCGTCCATCCACCAGTTGGACAAACCGCACGTTGGTCGGGTTGGCAAAGCCACGGGCATTGTACACCTTGAAACCCAGGCTCGGCGTCAGCAGTTGAACGCCCTTCAGGTTCTCAATGGCGTCGTAGTACGACGGTTGCGCCGACAGCCGGATGCTGCGCGAATCGAGCACATCAATACTCACCGGTGACCGCATCAGCCGCTCTGCCGTGCGCGAGGCCGACACAACGATCACCTCATTCAGCAGCACAGAATCAGGCCGGATGGGAGTCCGCGTTGGCAGGCTGTCGGGTGGGGTCAGCAGGGTGAGCAGGAGTAAACCGTTGAGCATAGCAGAAGCGTTATTTCCAAAGAAATATAACGCTCATCGTTTTTACTAATCGCCCCCCCGTTTTTTATAAAGTGGGCTTGCTCAAGCAGCGTTACATCAGGATCTTTTTTATGCCTGCGGTACTAGTTTAAGCTTATAAAACAGGCAGCTGGGCCGCTTCCTGTTCCAGAAAATCACGAAACCGCTGGTGCAGCGCTTTGTAATGGGCCAGGTACGTTAGCCCCGTTGGAGTGACCACCGCTCCCCCACCGTGGGTACCTCCCGTTTGGGTGTCGACGAGGGGTTGCGTGGCTTGCCGGTTCATCGAGTTCACCAGTTCCCAGGCTCGCTTATACGACATGCTCATCGCTTTGGCAGCCTGATTAATCGAGCCGGTTCGCTGAATATGTTCGAGCAACTCGATCCGGCCAATACCCATAAAGCGCTCATCGTCGGTTTCCAGCCAGATCCGGCCATTCACGTGTAGAGACATAAACGAGGCGAGTTAGCGGCCCTGAAGCCAATGTGACGTAGGCCCGCGAGGTGGCCGTTATCAGGGCCAAAACTACGCAATGGGCAGGAATACCGTGACTTTTGTTCCGCCACCCACCGTTGATTCAGCGGAAATCTGCCCCCCGTGCCGTTCAACAATCTTTCGGGCCATTGCCAGGCCAAGGCCGATACCGGGCGTATTGCTCTGTAGTTTTTTTAGCAGTTGGAATACCGCTTCGCGTTGTTCGCTGGCGAAACCGATCCCGTTGTCGCTCAGTACGATCCGGGCAAAATCCACGTAGTTGTATTTGTTGGGTAAATGGCGAAAGCTATTGCGGCTAACCACGGAGCCACTCACCTGCACCAGCAGCGGTACGTTGGTGCGCCGAAACTTTACCGCGTTATCGATCAGGTGCCGAAACAGCATCGTAATCTCAACTTCATTTCCCAGAATCGATGGCAGCGGCTTTAGCTCGAAAGTGGCCGTAGGACTGGCATACTCCGTGTAAACCGTTGACAGTAAATCGTTTAAATTAATGGGCGAGATATTGTCGATATCGTTGGGCAGCGTGAAATAAAGCTGCAATTCATGGATCAGCGCCCGGAGCCGATAGCTGGCTTTTTCGAGGGCTTTCAACGCCGTCTGCGTCATGTGGGGCAGGCTTCCGCTCGCCTCATTTCGCAGCATATCGGTAAATACCGAGATCTTCCGCAGCGGTTCCTGAAGGTCGTGGGAGATAATTTTACCAAACTGTTCCAGCTCGTCGTTGCGCTGCCGGAGCTGCCCCACCTGCCGGTCTAATTCGACCTGTTGCTGTTGCAGGGCCTCTTGTACGCCAAGCAGTCGTTCGTTGCGTAACAGTTCGTTTTCGGCGGCCTGTTTTGCCGCCAACAGCTCCTGCTCATACTGCCGCCGCTGAAAGACGGGCATAAAGGTGAACACGTAACGTACCTGATCGGCGTCCTGCTGCCGGATGGCGTTGAGCAGCACCGGCACCTGCTCGCGTTGGCGGGTTTGCAGCGTCAGGTAGAGTTCGTTGCCCTGCCCGTTCAGGTTCACCAACGGATAAATGTGCGTTTGTAGATAGACCCGGCTCGGCATGGTCAACAACGTATCGAGGCGTTTACCCACCAGTTCGTCGGCCTCGTAACGCAGCAGATTGCTCACATATGGGTTCACCGACTCGATATGCAGGTCGTTCGTCAGCACCAATACGCCGCAAGGCAGAGACGATGGGCTAACTGGCATACGGAGAGAAGAACAAAGGTTAATGGCTGATGGTCAGGTAATCGCGGATGGCGTCGATGGTTAGCTGGGGAGCGCTCAGGTGTGGGCAATGCCCCATCACCGGTATAATGCGCAATGTGCTGTGAGGCATGTGGCTGACCAGGTAATTTCCCACCTCGACCGGTGCAATTACGTCGTCCTGCGCCTGAATGATCAGAGCCGGGACCGGCATATTGGGCAGGTCGCGCCGGTTATCGCCCAGAAAAGTCACGCGGGCAAATTGCCGGGCGACCTCGAGGTCGGTCTTACAGAAGCTCGTGGTCAGTTCCTGACTCAGTTGCGGCCGGTCGGCATTACTCATAATTACCGGGGCCATGGCCGACGCCCAGCCGGGAAAATTGCCATCCATTGTTTCGAGTAGTCCGTCGATATCGTCCCGTTCAAAGCCGCCGAAATAGCCATCGTCGTTGAGATACCGGGACGACGGGGCCACCATAATGAGGCGTTCGAACCGATCGGGCTCCTGGATGCAGGCCAGCAACCCAATCATGCTGCTTACCGAATGCCCGACCAGAATCACCTGGCGCAGATCGAGGGCACGGCAGATGTCGAGGATGTCCTGCGCGTAGCCGTGCAGACTGGCATACCGCTCGGGGTTGTAGGCTTCCAGTGAAGCGTCGCCATGACCCAGGTAATCAAAACAGATTACGCGATGGGTTGGCTCGAACGCGGGGGTTACATAACGCCACATGTGCTGATCGCAGCCAAATCCGTGCGCAAACAGCATGGGCTGGGCGCCCTGCCCCCTGATAGTCACATTGTGCTGTCGGAGAATGTCTGCAATCATTGGAGACGGCGGAGCGTTAATCGACCTGTTTGCTTAACCAATGACGTACCAACTGCTGACACAGCTGCGTAAGGGCATCAAACTGATCTGGTTTCGAATAAAAATCACTCGCGCCCAGACTCTGCGACCGGCTTTTGTCGGCCGGATTGGTCGACGTGGTTAATACCACAATGGGCAATTGATTATAGCGCTCATCCGAGCGCATGGCTTCGAGTACCTGAAAGCCACCTGTGCGGGTCATGTTCAGGTCGAGCATGATCAGGCTGGGCAACTCGGGCGACGATAGCAATTGGGCCAGTACTTCGTCTCCGTCCTGCAAAGCCTTTATGGCCAGATCTGGTGCCGCCCGATAAAAAGCGGCCCGTATCAGCTGCAGGTCGTCTTCATCGTCATCGACCAACCAGATGGATGGTGTCTCGTCTGCCATGTTTACTTATCAGCTTTTTACTAAGTATCTACTCAGTAAATATACGTTTTTTTGGCCGTAACTCACCGATATTACCGGCAGGTCTCCGCCAGAAACAAGCGTAATGTCTTGTTTCAGCAGCCTAATTTACTGCACGGTTACGAATGGGGCTTATGCCCGGAGGGCTCCTTCAATACGAAGTCGAATGAAATATCATTCATGCAGCGAAAGTGCCCCAACGGGCATTTGTCATACCCGATTTTTGAGCAGGGACGGCATTTGAGCGCCGTGTTTTCCAGCGCCACGTAGGGCGTCTGGTAGGGATACATGCCAAAGGCGGGTGTGGTGTTGCCCCAGATCGAATACACTTTCTTTTTGAGTGCTGCGGCCATGTGCATCAGCCCCGTATCATGGCTGAACACAACCTGCGCCTGTTGCAGCAACGAGGCCGACTGATTGAGGTTGTAACGCCCGCAGGCGTTGTAGATGATATCGGAGCCCAGCACGTCGGCAACGGTATCACCCGCCGCCTGATCTTCCCGCCCGCCGAGCAGCACAATGGGCCGGTTGATCTTCCGGCAAAGCTCGATCATCCGGTCAACAGGTAGTTTTTTGGTGGCGTGCTGCCCCCCAATCGCGTAGGCAACGTACCCAGCCTGATGCAACGTTGGCAGCCACTCGCGCTCGACCTGATCTTTGTAGGGAATAAAATAATCGAGTCCGGCGCCGTCGTTGAGCACCCCGAACGACGCCGTAGTCGCCATGTACCGATCGACGATGTGCAGGTTGGGTAGCTTATTTACTTTGAATCGGACCAGCAGCCATTTCTCCCAGTTCAGTTTCTCAAACGAATAGGCCTTAACGCCCAGTTGTAGCTTAATCAGCCGGGTACGTAGGTTGTTGTGCAAGTCGATGACGTAGTCGAACCGTTCGGCCCGGAGCGCGCGCACCAGTGTTGGCAACGAGCCATCGTAGTAATGAGCTTTGTCGACATACGGGTTATGCTCGAGCAGCGTAGCGAAGGCGCGCTTGGTAGCAAAATGCACTTCGGCTCCCGGCACCTGCTGTTTCAGGCAACGAACAACGGGCGTCGTAAGCACAATGTCGCCAATCGACGAGAACCGAAGAATGAGAAACTTGGTGGCCATGCCGCAAAAGTAGTTTGGAGTTTGGAGTTTGGTAGTTAATGGGCACACATAGACTGACTGAAAACTGCAAACTCCAAACTTCTAAACCCTCAAACTCACAAATCCCACCAACGGGGCTGGATGCGGGTCCGGTAGTCGCTTTCGACGCATTCTGCGCAAGGCGGTGGGGGCGGGCTCGGGGGCAGTGGCGGACGGATAATCAGATTGGGCGTGCCATCGCCTTTTGTCCGGTCGACCCGATACGGCACTTTCTGCGCGCCAGAGGCGCTGAAGTAGCCAAATACAGTTTCGCCGGGATCCGACACTGAAACCATATTACCCCGCAGACTAGAAGGCGCTGCATCGAAAATGCCGCCGTTGTTCTGCGTTAGGTTTTCGATTGATTTGTAATACACATACGCATCCCGTGAAATTGACAACTGTTCAATTTCCAGGTAATAGCTCGTCAGCGACGAGTAGGGCGCACGCATGATCAACTGCCCGCTGATTGCCTTGCCGTTGATCGCCTCGTCGGAGATGGCATTGTTGCAGTTGGCCCCCGTGCACCGGATGATATCCCAGCACTTCTGGCAGCAGCTGTAGCTATTCTCGACCGCCGTACTGCCCACCAGCCGGGAACGAACTTCACAGAAATCCAGAAACTCATAGTGTGTCCAGACCCAGCGGTAGTAATCGCCGGTAGTAGCCGGGTCCTTCGTGTCCAGATAGACATCGAAGCCTTTATCGAAGGTGGCCGTTCCGGCTACGTTCTTTTGGGTATAAGTTGCATAGATGTTGTCGATCGCCGGAACGGGGCGAATCGTTTCGGGCTGCGATTCGTAGCGGCGGCCGTCGGGCAGGATCACGGTGAGTTTGTAGGTACGTCCTGTCTGACCTTTAAACGTTGAAGGCGTGCGGTAGATGCCCCGCCCCAGATCGCTGAACGACTGCCGGTTGCCCTGATCGTCGGTGACGTAAACGGTGGCACCGGAAACAATGAAGTTAACCGCGGTATTGGTATAATCAGCCGTGTAAGTAAGCGTGACCTGATGCGGCCCCAGCTGATCGGTGATGTAGCCATCAACGATCAGCGATCGGTTGGGCAACGATTTGGTTTCAGGCTGATAGGGCGTCACGCATGACATCACCAGTACGTAAAGCAGCAGGTGGGCCAGGGCGCGTGTAGCCTGTTTGAGTTGAACGGTAAGCATGAGTCAGGGCGTCGTTAAAAGCGGACGTTGTAGGTAAGCGACGGAAACGCCGTGCCGAAAATGGATAGTTTAAACGCGTCGCTGTCCTGGCGCGGGTCGAAGCGGTAGAAAACGGAATACGCGTTTTTGTGGGCGTAAACGTTGTAGATCGAGAAATTCCAGCTTTGCTGCACCTTGCGTTTTTTGGCGGGGTCCTGCTCAAACAGCATCGAGAAATCGAGCCGGTGGTAATCGGGAATACGCTCCTGATTCCGGTTGACGTAGATCGGCACAATGGTGTTGTTCAAGCGGGCGCGGGCATAAGGCTGCGTAATGGGGCGGCCGGTGCTGTACGTGAAGTTGAGCGACAGGCTAAACCGCAGGCTGGGCCGGTAGGTGGTGGTGGCGTTCAGCGTGTGCGGTTTGTCGAAATTGGCGGGGTATGCCTGCCCGCTGTTGACCCGCTCATCGGCAAAACGGCTATCGATCGTCAGCAGCGTGCGGGCGTAGGTGTAGCTGACCCAGCCTGTCCAGGCGCCCTTGTTTTTCTTCGCCAGCAGTTCGAGGCCGTAGGCGTGCCCCTTACCCTGCAACACGTCGGTTTCGGGCAAGGCGTTGCGTTGCAGGTTGGCCCCGTCGCGGTAATCGATGGCGTTGGTCAGGGTTTTGTAATACACCTCGGCCGAGGCTTCGTATTCATTCTGTTTACCATTCATGAAATACCCCACCGACCACTGATCGGCAATCTGCGGCTTGATGTTCGCGTTGCTCAACACCCAGCGCGACGAAGGCAGCGCGGCCGTGGTATTAGACACCAGTTGAATGTACTGCCGCATCCGGTTGTAACCCGCTTTGATGGACCGCCCTTCGCCCACCGTCATCCGCACTGCCAGGCGGGGTTCCAGCCCGCCGTTGGTGTTGTAGATCGATCCAGCATCGGCGTTGGTCGTACTGAGGGCCGTACCGGGCAAACGAGGCAACTCCGTTCCATAGGTACGTACCTGAGCGGGGCCGGCATTCAACAGCATCGAGTACCGCAGCCCCCCCACGATCGACGTGGCTTCCGAGATTTTCCATTCATCCTGCACGTAGGCCGCCAGTTCGTAGGCGCGTTCGGTTGGCAACGCGAAGGGCAGCACGTTGGAGAAAGGGCCGGGCGTGAGGCGGTTGGGCTGTATATAGTAATCGATGGCACTCAACCCCGCCTGCGCCGAGTGCCGGTCGTTGATCATCACCGACAGATCGCTTTTGATCTGTTTATGCAGCACTTCGGCCACCAGACTAAACTGATTGGCCGAATCGGCCGACGACGTCTCGGTGCGGTATTGGCTCCAGATAGCCGTTGTGTTAAGGTTGATGCGGCTGTTGATGAAGAAATTCCAGCGCACCGTGCCGGCCATACTCCGGTAGTCGAACTGCGTCGATGAGGCGTTGATCTCCTGACCCGACAGTGAGTCGCCCGGCAGTTTGAAAATGTCGCGGCCCAAATAGCCGGTGCTGGTGAGCGTATGTTTTTCGGAAGGCTGCCACTTCAGCTTGGTCGTGACGTCGTAAAAATTGGCGCGGGTACCGCTCAGGTTAGCGGGGCCAAGCGCAAACAGGAAATCGTTGAACGACAGGCGGGTAGCCACCAGCACGGTCAGCTTTTTCTTGACAATGGGTCCTTCAAACCCCGCCCGGCTCGACACCAGCCCGATGCCTCCGTAGGCCGACCAACGTTCGGTTTCGGGTTCTTTCACCTTAATATCGAGCACCGCCGACGCCCGCCCCCCAAAGGCCGGGGCAATGCCACCACGGTGCAGCGTCAGGTCGCGCACAATGTCGGGGTTGAAGACCGAGAAGAACCCCAGCAGGTGGCTGGTGTTGAAGAGGGGCGCATCGTCGAGAAGCACGAGGTTCTGGTCGATGCTTCCGCCGCGCACGTTAATGCCGGTGGCCCCCTCCCCTACCGTCGTAACGCCCGGCAGCAGCAGCAAACTCCTGACCACGTCGACCTCGCCCATAAACGCCGGAATGCGCCGGATGTTCTTGATGCTCAACTGCGTAACACCCAGCTCCACTTTACGCACATTTTTATCCGGAGCTTCGGTTTGGACCACCACTTCTTCCAGGTACTTCGTGTCGTCGGCCAGTTCGATGTTCAGCATCGTCAGCTTGTCGAGCGTGATGGTCAGGGTTTGTGCCATAAACCCTACGTGTGATATTCTGACGGGGTAGACCCCGGCTTCGAGCGGGATCACAAAGTAGCCGTCTTTGCCCGACGTGGTGCCCACCCGAGTGCTCTGCACAAAAATGGTAGCCCCGGCGACGGGCGCGTTCGTACCTGCCTGCCGAACGTACCCAGTGAGGGAATAGACGGGTTTCGATTGCCCGTAGGCCCCTAAGGCTACTGCCCAGAAAGACAGAAGCAAAAACGTAGAAAAACGACTCATTCAGCTAGGTTCAGGCGTATATCAGGAAAAGCCTTTAAGCTAGCTCATTTCACTATAAAACGATAAAATAGTAGAAAAGAAGGGTCATTAAATCTACTGATCGACAACTAATTCCAACTTGGTGCCGCTTCCTGCCGCTGACTGCACGGTAAGCAATCCACCCATGGCCGAGGCCCGGTCGCGCATGCTTTGCTGCCCGGTGCGCAGGCTGGTCTGGTTCACGTCGAAGCCGCGTCCGTTGTCTTCGATCACGACTTTGAGTTGCTTGTTCTGATGTTCAAAGCGCATCGTCGCCTGCGTTGCTTCCGAGTATTTGACCAGGTTGTTGATCGCCTCTTTGGCCACCAGGTACAAATTCCGGCGTACGTCCATTGAAATCGGCAGATGTTCCAACTCCGCGTCGTCGATGAGCGAAAAGGCAATGTTTTTCGACTCCATCAGGGGCTGTGCGTATTCTTTCAGCCGCAGGGCCACCCGTTGCAGTGAGTCGTTGCCGGGGTTTATGGTCCAGATAATCTCGTCGATCGCGTCCAGAATCTGCCGGGCATCGGTATTGATTTTCTGGATGGCCCGTTCCGCCGATTCGGGGCGTTTCTGCGCGATCAGGTCGTTGACCATACCACTCAGCAACGAGATACTACTGAGGGTGCTACCGACCTCGTCGTGCAGGTCGTGGGCAATCTGTTTCCGAATCTGCTGCGCCTCCTGTAACCGACGTACCCGGGCGCGGTTAAGCAGCCAGGCCGTGACGGCCGCACCCAGCAACACCAGCAACCCGCCACCGGCCAGCAGTGCGTTTCGCTGCCAACGGGTCCGGTCGGCTTCCTGTTGCTGAAGTTTACGCTCATTCTGCAACAGGCGAATCTGTGTTTCCCGCTTGTCGGCTTCGTATCTGGCCAGCAGGCGCTGTACTTCGGCGTTGGTACGCACGGCCGTTGTCGAGTCGGTCAGTTTGTTGTTTTGGAGCTGCACCACATAGGCCTGCTGGTACTTGTTCTGCTCGGCAAACAGATCGGCCAGCGCCTGCGTGTAGCGTTTCAGATCGTCTTTGTACTGGTTCTTCTCGGCCAGCGCAATGGCCTTTTTCAGGTACGTTTCGGCATTCGGGTAGTCTTGCTGTGCCTGATAGAGCTGCCCGATCGTCCCGTATGCCGTACTGATTCCCAACTCATTGTTTTGTTTCTGCGCAATTACCAGAGCGCGGCGGGCAGCGGGCATTGCCTCGGCGGGGCGATTCAGCAGCCGCAGGGCGTTGGCGATGCCATCCAGAACGTCGGCCTGAAGCAATTCAAACTGAAGCCGCTCGGCCAGTTGCATTGACTGCCGGAAGTGGGCCAGGGCCTCTTGCGGCTGTTTCAAGGCCAGATAAAAATCGCCACTTTGATTTTCGAAGATGGCAATGCCGCGTTCGTCGCCAAGTTCCCGGAAAATAACCCCAGCCTGCTGGTAGTACGGAATGGCCTGCTGTGGCCGACCGAGGCGCACCAGGGCTTCCCCGATCAACCGATGTGGCAGCGGGGCGCGGGGTTTGAGTTGATACTGTTCCTGGTATCTGATGGCCTGCGTAGCCAGTTGAATGACCTGTTCGTTGTGCTGGAGTTTATCGTGGCCGACAATCAGGTTGCACATGGCGCCGTAAACCACCTGGCGAGGCAGGTTATGCTGTTCGGCCGTTTCCAGCGTTTTCTGGAAAAACACCATCGCCTGCTCATAGTCGGCTTTCAGCAGATAGATGGCGGCGCGGTTTCGGTGAGACGCCACTACTTTAGTCCAATTGCCTGCCTTAGTAGCCACCTCCCCCATCTGCCGACTGAGCGAATCGGCACGCGGGTAGTCGGCTTTTTTGTAGATCAGTTCAATCGCCGCCTTATCCATCACCTTCACGTAGGCCGTATCGGTAGCAGGGTGCGTTTTCAGGTACGTCATCAGCGAATCGAGCGTCCGCGACGACTGAGCGGTAGCCATCGGGCCAACACCCAGCAAACCCAGTATAAGTAGCCAGTAACGTGTCTTCATCATCCATCGACAAATTCGGCCACTAGATACTAATCAATGCATACTCATTGCAAAACAAGTTAACCATCGGTTTATAAAATGCAGCATATCACATACTTATACGTATGAAATGCGCCACATTGGATCACCTTGACCGTGCTGCTAATCGTGTAAGCTAGCTGAGTGCGTTGCGGGTGATACGCTGGGCGAGCCAATAGGTGGCATAGGCGAAGAAGGGGGCCGCTACTACATCGGCCGTATAGTGCACCCGCTGAATGAGTACACCACACCCCACAATGAACGTACCCACGAAGACAAGCCACCGGTCGAGTGGGCGTATGAGGCAGAACGCCATCAGGCAGATACTGGCCGTATGCCCCGAGAAAAAGAGGTCTTTGGTGATGAATTTAGCCCCGTAGAAATAGTTGCTGAGCGGGTCGCGCAGTTCGATCAGGCCAACGGGTGGTTCGAGGGGCGTGAGACCGATGCTGATGATCCGGGTGATGAACAGCAGCGCATAGCTCCAGATAAAGTTCAGGTAGATCATCGGATGGCGCTGCACCCGGTAAATCAGCAGCAGCGCCGCCCCCCACAAGCTGATAAAGACGAGTAACGAGACATCGCGGGCGGGAATCATCCGCAGCACCACATCGTCGAGCAAGATACCGTGCCGGGCCTCGATGCGCCCCAGATACCACGGCCAGATCGACAGCAGAAACGCGCACAGGAGCAGGCCTCCAATAGCCAGTCGGCGAAAACGGGTGTGCTTCCAGGCGTCGCGCCAACGGGGCGATTCGGTCTCCTCGACCAATGTCTTTTTCAGGCTCTCACTCATATCGGGCCGCAAAGATACGGGAAGTTGCCAGTCAGTGGGTTGTCGCTCGGTTTGGGACGGTTGTCTGGCAATGGCTTTGCGCTCTGTAGCCTCTAACACGAAAACGCCCGAAGGCGTTAACCTACGGGCGCTCTAATTAGGCACTATCTGTTTCGATTACCGACGGGCTTTGCGCTTCAGTTGCTGTTGCAACGCCTTAATCTGCTTTTGCTGATTGATCAGGTGCAGGGTCAGTTCTTCGTTTTTCTGCACGAGGGTCGTTAGCAGTTTGGTCAGCTCCATACCCTGCGCGCTCATGTCGGCGGCCGCAGGCAGACCGGGCAGGTGCCCATGCTGGCGAATGTACTGCTCCACCTCGGCCAGGGGTTGCAACGCATAACCCGGTTCAAATACGTAATCGGCCCATTCGCTGGCGGCTTTCGTACGCACCACCAATTGGTTCGTTGTCAGTTTATTAGCCAACACCACGTCGCCTTTTTCGGATACCGTCAGGAAGTTCTGCGCTACATCTTTCTGCGCTGGCGAATTGGCCGTCAGGTTTGTAAAGCGAAGGCCGCTCTGGTTGTCGGCGCGGGCCGTCAGTTCGAGCAGGCTTTGCGGGGCCGAGTTGCCAATGCCCACGTTTACGTTGTTGCCCAGGATCAGCGCGTTGCTTGTCAGCACCCGGGCGTTGGCCCCGATAGCCGTAGCGTTACTCAGGCCTTTTACACCGCCCGACGTATTGTAACCGAGGTAGGTGTTTTGCTCGCCGTCGAACGCGCCCACGCCCGAGCCAATGCCTGTGTTGCCGCGCCCCCGTTGCAGCCCCTGCCCGGCGTTATAGCCCATAAACACGTTATCGCTCCCGTCGGTGTTGTTCTTGCCCGACTCGAAGCCCACGAAGGTGTTGTTTGATCCGCTCGTGTTCGGGAAACCCGCTCTCAGACCCAGAAAGGTATTGCGCGACCCCGAGGTGTTGGCCTGCCCGGCCTGAGCGCCCAAAAAAGTATTGGCAGTTGAGCCGTTGGCTAGCGTAGTGCTTTGCCCGACGAACAGGTTGTTAGTGCCATTATCGGCGCTGATAGCCACGGGGGTATTATCTGGCACAACGATCTGGCTTTGGGCCAACGCAGCCGTTGTGGGTAGCACGCCGAAAAGGAGAAGAGTAGCTGTTAATTTCATAGCTATTTTTTCAGGAACATCCGTTTGATGCAATGTACACGGTTTTGGCAACAATTACCTCGCCGATATATCAAGCGTGAAGGCGATTTGTCATTCTTTTTCGCAAAAAAAGTTGACACCCTCCCACGCCAGCCTGACCGTTCCCTCTGATTTCATGATTTTTTCACAGAACGCTCGAACAAAATTACATGTAGATACATTTAATTAGCAAAACCAAACTTTCTACTTCATTCAGAACGCATTATGGCTAAAGTTGCGATTATCTACTACAGTGCTACCGGCACGACTTATGAACTGGCGAAAGCCGTTGAAGAAGGCGCCAAACAGGCCGGGGCCGAAACCCGCCTCCTGAAGGTGCGTGAGCTGGCTCCCGAAGAAGCAATTGCGTCGAACGAAGGCTGGACCAAGCACCGCCTCGAAACGCAGGACGTACCCGAAGCGACCCTCGCCGATCTGGAATGGGCCGATGCCATCGTGCTGGGTGCACCCACGCGCTACGGCCTGCCCGCCGCTCAGTTGAAGCAGTTTATCGACACCACCGGCCCACTGTGGGGGCAGGGTAAGTTAGTCGACAAGATCGCATCGGCATTTACCAGTGCAGCTACCGCACACGGCGGTCACGAATCGACGATTCTGGCGCTTTGCAACACGTTTTACCACTGGGGTTCGATCATCGTTGGGCCGGGTTATGCCGATCCTATCCAGTTCCAGGCGGGCAACCCGTACGGCACGTCGTTTACGAGCCAGAACGGTACCGTTTCACCCGACGAGACGGCGTTGGCATCGGCCCGCTTCCAGGGCAAACGCGTTGCCGAAACAGCCGGCAAATTCAAGAAATAATAACTGGTGATTAGTAGTTCGAAAGGCGTCGTAGGCTGCAGCTTGCGACGCCTTTTTTTAGCGAAAAAACCACTTATCAATCACGTCGCGGCC
This sequence comes from Fibrella musci, assembly GCF_041321105.1. NCBI lineage: Bacteria > Pseudomonadati > Bacteroidota > Cytophagia > Cytophagales > Spirosomataceae > Fibrella > Fibrella musci. The sequence goes on from NZ_JBGGWD010000005.1 coordinate 672,164, forward strand.
GCTCCGGCTTTCAAGACGCCGTTCGAGATCGTCGGGAATTTTGGGGAAGAAATCGAGCCCCGTTGCCTGTTCGATCTGATCGACGGGCACCACAAACGACGATAGTGGCTCATCCGACGGTTCGTTTTTGAGCAGAAACCCGATCATGCGGATGTCGGGGTTGTGGCAATACAGAATCACCTTGTAAAAGTATTCGGGCACGGCCACCTCGTTGGTTTTCCCGATGGTCGGTAACCCCGCTTTCAGCACGGGGCCCGTCACCACATAGAGGCCCCCATCGCGGTAGGCCCAGCTACGTACCTGATCTTCCAGCGATTTCCATATACCCCGATTAAACTGCGGAGCCTGCGGCGAAATATTGCTCATCAGAAACGATTCGCGCATCAGGCGCTGCGAGAACTTAAAATCGCCAGCCGGTGCCTGATGCCCCCGATCGTAGCCCGAGCGTGTATAGTCGCTGGGCAGCGCCGTGCCCCCATCAACGGCGGGGTCGGGCATAAACCGTTCGTTATCGCGCTCGGCATCGCCCGTAATCTCGTAGGCCAGTAGCGGATAAGCCACCCAAACCGGGTTTTTCAGGTCTTCATCATACCGAAGGGTGTAGCCTTCGTGACGAACCAGCTCGTCGCTGGCTTTGCCGGTGGGCAGCAAAAAATCGACTTCTTTTTCGAAGGCAAAAAGCGTACTTGACGTTTTCTGGTCGGCGCTCCGCCCTGTGCGTTCACCGGCTTTGTCCGAGGCTTCCGATTCGCCAGCCCGGTCGCTCGCCCGGTCGTCGGTAGCGACGTCTTCGTTGGGTTCGGGCGCTTTGTACGGATTATCGGACGACGACCGATCGGTGCGATCGTGCCGAATGCCCAGCAGGCTACGCACATCATTCCAGAAAGCCACTACGGGCTCGGTGCGCCCTTTGTAATGCAAAAAAAGCCCCAGCAAAAAAAAGCCAAACAACAGAATCAGCGTGTTACCCCGCAATCGGAAACCACGCTGCACGTAGCGCTTTGACGCGCGAAATTTGGGTCGAACGAACATCGGGTAAAGGTAGCTTAAAGTTTACTGTTCAATGGTCAAAGTTCATTGTGCAACGATCAACGTCCAAGCCAGGATCTACCCGCCAACTTTGGCCATCAGACGTTGAACTTTGAACTAACTTTGTATCATGTCTACGTTGCGCATTGCTGTTATTGGTGGTGGGGCGGCTGGTTTTTTTGGGGCGATCACCGCCGCCGAAGCCAACCCAACTGCCGAGGTTACCATCTACGAAAAAGGGCGAACGGTGCTCCAGAAAGTACGGATTTCCGGCGGCGGTCGCTGCAACGTAACCCACGCCTGCTTCGACCCTAAAAAGCTGGCGACCCACTACCCCCGCGGCGACCGCTGGCTGCGGTCGCTCTTTGGGCAGTTCGACGCGGCGGCGACCGTGCGCTGGTTTGAAAACCGGGGCGTTCGCTTAAAAACCGAACCCGACGGGCGTATGTTTCCAACAACCGATTCGTCGGAAACGATTATCAATTGCCTGCTCGATACGGCCCGCCTCCTCCATATTCGCATTCAGACCAGCAGCGGCGTCGACCGCCTCGAGCCACTGCCCGACGGCACCTATGCGCTGCATCTGCTCGCCAGCCGCGAGGGCGAACCGGAGCGTGCCGACCGGGTACTGGTGGCTACAGGAGGCTACCCGCAGGCGCCCTCCTACGGCTGGATGCCCACGCAAAGTGAACCGCTGATGTCGCCCGTACCGTCGCTGTTTACGTTCAACACGCCCAACAATCCGCTGCTTCAGCTGGCGGGCGTATCGGTGCCTATGGCCGCTGTGCAGGTGGTGGGCACCAAACAGCAACAGCGTGGTCCGCTGCTGATTACGCACTGGGGTTTTAGTGGCCCCGCCGTGCTGAAGCTGTCGGCTTGGGCGGCGCGGGAGCTGGCCGAGCGCGACTATCAGTTTACGCTCCGCATTAACTGGCTTCCCGACCTCAACGAAGGACAGGTGCGCGATACCATTCAGGCCTTCCGGCACGACAATGCCCGCAAGCAGGTGACCTCGCTGAATCCGTTTGGTCTGCCGGCTCGCCTCTGGGATGCTTTTTGCGCCGACGCCGGTGTGCCCGAAGGCATCCGCTGGGCCGATCTGCCCGGCAAAACCCAGAACCGGCTGATCGAACGACTCGGCAATAGTCAGTTTCAGGTAGCGGGCAAAAGCACATTCAAAGACGAATTTGTGACTTGCGGCGGAATCTCGCTGGGCAGCATCGACCCGCAGACACTGGAAAGTCAGGCCCATCCCAACCTATTTTTTGCGGGTGAAGTGCTTGACGTCGATGGCATTACGGGCGGTTTCAACTTCCAGAACGCCTGGACCACTGGGTACGTTGCCGGTCAGGGGTTGGCGCGTTAACCCTCTGCAACATGCAGCCTGCTCCCGCACCAACAACCCTCTCCAACGGGCACCTGGCCATTATTGTCTTCGCGCAGTTTGCGGGTACGTCGCTGTGGTTTGCCGGTAACGCAGTCCTGCCCGATCTGCAACGGTTACTGAACGTACCCGCCCTGAACGGTTGGATCACGTCGGCGGTGCAGCTTGGCTTTGTGCTGGGTACGTTGCTCTATGCGCTCTTCGCCATCCCCGACCGATTTCCCACCACCCGCGTCTTCATGGTGTCTGTGGCGTTGGCGGCGCTGGTCAACGTGGGGTGGCTGGCCTTGCCGCTCCGGGCCGAAACCGTGCTGGTCAGCCGCTTTTTGACGGGCTTTTTTCTGGCGGGCGTATACCCCGTAGGCATGAAGATCGCCGCCGACTGGTTCAGGCCGGTGTTGGGGCGGGCCATGGGCTTTCTGGTGGGAGCACTCGTGGTAGGCACGGCTTTCCCGCACTTGCTGCGTGGGCTGGGTACGTCGCTGCCCTATTCGCTCATTACGGGTGCGGTAAGCGGGCTGGCACTGCTGGGCGGGTTGTTACTACTGCTTTTCATCCCGTCGAAGCCAGTTTCGTCAACAATGACCGCAACAAAAAGCCAGTCATTTGGGCTCGATTCCTTACAAACCTTAGCGCGTTCATCGGCCTTTCGCCCGGCTATGCTGGGTTATTTCGGGCATATGTGGGAGCTCTACACGGTCTGGGCCTTCCTGCCCACGCTGGTTTCGCTGTATGCTGCTCACCACCCCACGCAGCCGATCAATGCATCGCTTTGGTCGTTTGGGGCGATCGCGGCCGGGGCGGTTGGCTGCATTTTGGGTGGGTACGTGGCGCTTCGGGTGGGTAGTGAACGGGTGGCCCGTGGGTTGCTCATTACGTCGGGGCTGTGCCTGCTGCTGGTGCCGTTTCTGCTCGACCTGCCGCCGTTTGCCTTTGCCATGTTCCTGTTCATCTGGGGGTTGGCCGCCGCGGGCGATTCGCCTCAGTTTTCTACGCTGGTAGCCAGCCTCACGCCACCCGATCAACGAGGCAGCCTCATTACGCTGGTGGTCAGTATCGGCTTTCTGCTGACGGTGCTGTCGATCCAACTCATGGCCTGGCTGGTTGCGGAGCTTGGCCCGTCTGTCTGGTTGTTCTGGCTGCTATTGCCCGGTCCGCTGCTGGGTACGTTGGCGATCTGGCCGAAGCGGCGATAGCGGAGTTCAGGGGCCTAAGCCATACTCGCTACTTCCAGGTCAGCCAACTATATTTGAGCGTAGTTGCCTTGTAACTGGCCCTGAACAATGCTGACAAAAGTTATCATTCAGAATTTTAAGAAGTTAGAATACGTAGAGTTTTCTTTGTCGCAATCCGTTGTTCTGATTGGCCCTAACAACGCCGGAAAATCGACCATTTTTCAGGCGTTGTGTCTATGGGAGCTAGCAGTTATAAGCTATATAGAAGCGGAGAAAAGCGGAAAACTTTTCTCTCACCACCTATACAATTACGATGAGTATATAGGTGATTATTATTCAGCTACTTTAAATCGAAAAGATTTACTTAATAATCCTATCAATGACACAGCTTTGTTGTGGCGAGAAAAGAATCATGCTGAGTATGACGAAGAGATCGACTTTATTTCACAAGATATACCTATAAAAATTAATATATTTGGAGACAACAAGAATCTAAATTGGCTTTGTCAAGCAATATTTAGATTCAATAATACTGAGTCGATTGAGTGTGAACTATCGGGATCTATTGAGTTACTTACTGAATTATATCACGATCATCAACTTCCCCATTTCGGTTTCTTGCAACCTATGTCGGGGTTAGCAACGGAAGAAGATTTACTAACGCCGGGTGCCATTGCCCGCCGGTTGGGCGAGGGACGAACCGCCGAAGTATTGCGTAATCTATGCTACCAGATTCTGCACCCGGAAACAGTTAGTCAAGCATTGCCTGATCCAGTGAAAAGCTGGCAGAATCTTTGTATTGCCATTCAAAAAATGTTTGGCGCTGAGCTGCAAGAACCGACTTATAGCCGCGCCAATGGTCTTCTACAACTTACTTATACTGAAAACAATATACAATATGACATTACATCGGCAGGACGCGGTTTTCAGCAAACGTTACTGCTGTTAGCCTACATGTACGCCAACCCCGGTACGACTTTGTTGCTCGATGAACCTGATGCTCATCTGGAAGTGATTCGGCAGCGGGAAATCTTTCAACTCATCAATGCCGTTGCCAACGAAACGGGTTCGCAACTCATTATTGCTTCTCACTCAGAAGTTGTGCTGGACGAAGCGGCTGATGCCTCGAATATCATCGCCGTCATCGACAGTCAGGCGATTGAATTAAATTCGTCTGAGTCGCAGAAGCGGAAGCAGATCAATTACTTAAAAAAAGCGCTAACCGATATTGGTTGGGAGCGTTATTATTTAGCTCGATTAAAAAAACACATTCTGTATCTGGAAGGCTCAACAGATCTGCAAATGCTCAAGCAATTTGCGCATCAATTACAGCATCCAGCCGAAGCTTTTTTGCAACAGGCCAATGTGCACTACACTGCCAATAACGTACCGCATCAGGCCACCGCTAATTATGTAGCCTTAAACGAATTCATCCCGGACTTGCGCGGCTTTGCGCTTTTTGACAAATTAGAAAAAGAGAAACAGTACGATCAGCAATCACTACCAATACCCATTCATTTCTGGCAGCGGCGCGAACTGGAAAATTATTTTGCACGGCCCGATGCTCTGCTTCGCTTTGCGCAGTCCCTGCAAGTCAAACACCCTACTTTCAGTGTAGAGCAGCTTACAGACGCTATGCAGGCTGCTATTGCTGAACATACGGCCCCGGCGGCATTGCGTGATTTGTCAGCTTCCTTCTGGCTAACGGCCAAACTATCCGATGACTGGCTGGATCTGATCTTCCCTGATTTCTACAACCGACTGGGGCTACCGCAAGATTTTTACAAGCGCGATTATTATCAGCTTATCAGTCAATTGCAGCCTGCCGACATCGATACGGAGATTGTCGAGAAGCTGGATGCCATTCTGGCGGCGCTGGCCCATTAGCAGCGGATTAGAGCGCGGGTACTATCGTGAAAGTCAGCCGTTGCGTAGCGTGAAGAGACCCCGAATGACTGTATCTTTATAGCCGTTTAATCACCCGCACGTGTCGCTATCTTCCGATCATATTCGCCTGCTTTTCGGGCTGAAACTTCGTCAACTGCGCCTTGAAAAAGGCATTTCTGTGAGTGAACTGGCTCAACGGTCGGGGCTGGCGATCTCCTATATTTCCGAAATCGAGAAAGGTCGCAAATACCCGAAGGCCGACAAGATTTCGAGTCTGGCCGGCGCACTCGACGTCGACTATGATACGCTGGTTTCGTTGAAAGTCAGCAAGAAACTGGCGCCGATTGCCGATCTGCTTCGCTCCAAATTCCTGACCGAAATACCCCTTGAACTGTTCGGCATCGACCCGTCGGACCTGCTCGAATTGCTGGCGGGGGCACCCGATAAGGTGAGCGCCATGATCCGTACGTTTATGGACATCGCGCTGAGCTACAACATGAGCGTAGAGCGGCTCTATATGACCATGCTGCGGTCTTATCAGGAAATCAACGACAACCATTTCGACGATATCGAAACCGAGGCCCTGCGGTTTCTGGATGAATACGTACCCGGCAATCAGGTGGTGTCGGTGAGCTTGCTGACCAACTTGCTGAAGACGCGTTTCAACGTCAACATCGCCCTGTTCGATCCGGCGGTTCAACCCGAGTTGGGTTCGCTACGGTCGGTCTTCCGGCCGGAGTCGGGTACGGCGGGGCGGGGTACGTTGCACCTGAACACCACGCTGTCGGCGGCGCAGCAGCAATACGTGATGGCGCGGGAAGTGGGCTTTCAATACCTGAACATCAAGAACCGACCTTATACCTATTCGTATGTGGAAGTCGATTCATTCGAGCAGGTATTCAACAATTACAAGGCGTCGTATTTCGCCGGGGCGGTGCTTATCCGACGCGACGTGCTGGTGGAGCGACTGACCGAGTTATTTGCCCACGACACCTGGAGCAACGAGCGCTTTCTGCAACTGATCGAGTCGTTTGGCGCTACGCCCGAACGGTTCTTCTACCGGCTCAGCAACGTACTGCCCCGCGATTTCGGCATTGACCAACTGTTCTTCTACCGCTTCAACCATACGCCCGGACAAACTACCTTCGCCCTTACGAAGGAGATGCACCTCTCGCGGCAGCAGGGCCCCCGCGGTATGGTCGACGAGCATTTTTGCCGCCGTTGGGTAGCCCTCACGATCTTGCAGGAGCTGGGTTTCATGCAGTTGCACAAGGGGTTTACCGGTTCGCTTTGCCAGGCGCAGCTATCGACCTACGCCGATACGGGCAATACGTTTCTGATTATCTCGGTGGCACATCCTCACCGGACCGACCGCACCGATGGCAGCGCGGCGCAGAACATGAGCGTCTCGATGTGTTTCGCCGTCAACGATACGCTACGGAGCAAGATGAAATTCCTGCAAAAAACGCCGCCCAGCATCATTGAGCGCACGGTCAATGAAGCCTGCGAACGCTGTGGTATTTTTGACTGCCGCGAACGGGTGGCCCCCCCTACCGTTTTGCAGAAGAAACGACAGACGGAAGCCATGAAAGCCTCCGTTAGCCATTTATCCTAATAGCTCCTGTTATGCTCCCCGACCTATCTACCCTTGTACTTGACTCCGAGCGGCTGCGGCTATGCCCGATCGGCGACGCGTACATCGACCTGATTTACCGGGAATTTACGCCAGCGATTGCTACCTACATGTATCCACGCCCGGCGAGTCATCGGGCCGATACGGAAGCGTTTGTAACAGCTGCCCAACAGGAAAACCGCGAAGGCAGCAACCTGAACATGGTGATGACCCTGCGTGAAACGGGCGAATTTCTGGGATGCGTAGGCTTGCACAAACTGGCCAGCCCGCGCCCCGAATTTGGCATCTGGGTGAAACAGTCGGCGCAGATGCACGGCTACGGGCGCGAAGCCATTCATACGCTGAAACGCTGGGCCGATGAGCACCTGGCCTACGAATACCTGATCTACCCCGTCGATTCGCGCAATATCGTCAGCCGTAAAATTCCGGAATCGCTGGGGGCGGCCATCATCAGCCAATACGATGGTACAGGTGGGCTGGGTCAGGATCTGACCCTTATTAATTATCGGATAGAGCGGTGAGCATAACAGACAGCTTCGCGCAACGTGCCATTGCGTATTACCTCGGTTTGAACGTACCTGACAACCTGCCCGCTGGCGTATCGGCGATGAATCCCTACGCCGATCCAACTGTGCAGGACATCGTGCGGCAGTTTTATACCAAATTTTACAGCGATAACCGCCCCCGCGTCTATATCCTAGGCATCAATCCGGGTCGGTTTGGAGCGGGGGTGACGGGCCTTTCGTTTACGACCCCGCAGAACCTGGCCCGCTACTGCGGTATACCTAACGACCTCGCGCCCACTCCCGAGCTATCGAGCCGGTTCATTTACAAGGTCATCGAAGCCTTCGGCGGGGTCGAGGCGTTTTACGGCCGGTTCTTTCTGTCGTCGCTTTACCCGTTGGCGCTGATCAAAGACGGGAAAAACTACAACTTTTATGACGACCGGGCCACCACGCAGGCTCTTTGGCCAGTAATGATCGAGGGACTGCATCAGCAACAGACTTTTGGCTGCGACCGGCACATTGCCATCTGCCTGGGCCGTAAAAACGAAAGCTTCCTGCACAAACTAAATGAGCAGGAAGCCTTCTTTGAGCGGATCGTGTCGGTCGATCACCCGCGTTATATTTTGCAGTATAAGTCGAAAGCCGTCGAGCAGTACGTTGATACGTACCTGCAAGTGCTGACCGAAGCCATCAACCTGTAGAGTTCAGGTACGTTTCCTTATCCGTTTATCGACACCATCGCCTCGACAACCTGCTGAGCCGAGAGCTTCTGCTGTTCGCCCGTGTTCATGTTCTTCACCGACAATTGTCCCGTTTGCACTTCGTCGGAACCGATCAGCACCACATACGGAATCTGCTTCTGGTTGGCGTAGTCAAGCTGCTTTTTCACCTTAGCCAGGTCAGGATAGAGTTCGGCGACTACGTTGGCGGCCCGGAGCTGACTCAGCAGCGGTAAGGCCAATGCGCGCCCGTCGGCGTCGAAGCAGGCGAGCAATACCTGCGTCCCCTGTGCCGCCGACGCCGGGAAGAGATTCAGCTCATCCATGACATCATAAATCCGGTCGACGCCAAACGAGATACCCACACCCGATAGGCCCGGCATCCCGAACGTACCGGTCAGGTTATCGTAACGCCCGCCGCCACTCACGCTCCCAATCGAAACGCCGTTGGCTTTCACCTCGAAAATGGCCCCTGTATAATAGGATAGACCACGGGCCAGGGTCACGTCCAGTTCAACCCGCGAATCGGTCAGGCCGAGCGCATCGGCGAGTTGCAGGGTTTCGGTCAGTTCGGCCAGCCCCAACTGCGCCAGTTCTGACTCAGCGAGCCAGGTACGTAGGCCAGTCAACACCGTGTCTAACGTACCTGAACTGGTAAACAGCGGTTCAAGTGCGCTGATATTGGTATCGTCGAACCCCCGTTCACGCAGCTCATCGATCACCTTTTCCCGACCGATTTTATCCAATTTATCGATGGCGACGGCTAATGTCCCTTCCTCGCCGGGCCGGCCAATGGCTTCGGCAATACCCGCCAGTATTTTCCGATTGTTGATCTTCAGCGTAAAATCCTGAATGCCCAGGTTCCGGAATACTTCGTGCACCATCAGCACGATCTCGGCTTCACAGAGCAGCGAGTCGGTACCTACCACGTCGGCATCGCACTGATAGAATTCGCGGTAACGCCCCTTCTGCGGGCGGTCGGCGCGCCATACGGGCTGCATCTGATACCGTTTGAACGGCATGGGCAGGGCGTGGCGGTTCATCACCACGTACCGGGCGAAAGGCACGGTGAGGTCGTAGCGCAGGCCTTTCTCGGCAATCTTCGGGGTCAGTTTCTTGCTGCCCTGCGCCAGGTCGGCCTCGGTGAGCTTGTCGGCAAAATCGCCAGAGTTAAGAATCTTGAAGAGAAGCTGGTCGCCCTCGTCACCATACTTGCCGGTGAGCGTCTGGAGGGTTTCCATGCTGGGGGTTTCGAGGGGCTGGAAGCCAAACCGGCGGAATGTTTGCCGGATGGTGTCGAAGATAAAGAGCCGTTTCTGCATCTGTGCCGGCCCGAAATCGCGCGTCCCCTTAACTACGGATGGTTTCATGCCGCAAAGGTAGGGCATCGGCGTAACCTTGTCCATTCTCCGTACCCCCACCTTTCTGTAGATGATGGACTTTTCTTACAATAAATACCCTATTATATATATAGAATAAAAACACAACTTTTTTAGAGTACCTTGGCCTGAAATTAAGAATTCACTAAACGAAGCTTTTTCAAACCCAATCGTCATTTTGAAAAAAACAGGTGAAATGAAAAGCCATTCAACAGGATTTTGAGTTAATCAATAGCGTAAATCGGTGTCATCGGGGCTTGCAACTGACGGTACTAAAAAGTGGCTGTACCGGCTCAAAAGCGGTATTTGTTCGAATTACGGGTAAACTTTTTTTAGCTACCACCCCGAGAATACCTATCCAACGCAGTACCAGATTCTTACGACGACTTTGATTGACCAAAATCGGTTTAGTTGCCGGACCGTTGCCTAAATTCTTCAGTGAACAATTTCTTGATTTAAGTTAGTGAAGTTGTATTTTGCCAACGAAACAAAAATAACTGTACGTATGCACAGACTTATCCGACTCATGGCGGGCATTGCGTTCCTACATGCGGGTACGACGTTCACCTATGCACAACAAGGCGACACCCTGCGCCGAAATCAGCCTACTGATCGTTATGCCCCACGTGAACGCATCTTCAACCTCGGCCGGGGAAGCTACGCAGACACTGTTCAGCGCGCCGCCTTCAAAAGCCAGTATAGCACCCTGACGGAACTAGAAGATTGCGACACGACTTTGCAGACCTTTGCACTGGTTCGCCGTCTCTCGCCTTGGCGTGTAGGTGCCTTTGTGGGCCCTGCCTTCGCCTACTGCGGCTCGTTCGACGCTACTTTCGGTCCCAACAAACGCGATAACTCGCTTTATAATGGAACCGGGGTCAACGTTACGTTTAACGCCGATTACTTCTTTTCAAAACCAGAACGGTTGTTCAAATTTGGTCTGAGCGCTGCGCTTGGCTACCAGAATTTCTACACGCGCAACGAATGGCGCACCGACTTCCTGAATCTGGCAACGTCACGCGGCATCCCGACGGATCGGGTAGCCCTGCGTAACAAGCCGCAGGAAGACTTTTTCCTGACGATCGGTCCCATCATTTCATGGGAGTTTGGCCGTCGGAAAAACCCCGTTCGCACCGGTGCTTTCCTGGAAGCAGCTATTCGTGGTGGTCTGTACCGCACCGAGTCGGCCTTCCTGAGCGCTACCGTCCCGACGGGTGTAGCGATCACGGGTGAGCAGGTTGTTCGGGTTGTTGCGCCAAGCAACCGCCTGATTCAACTGGGTAGCAACGCCTCACTGGGTGTTTTCTTCCCCATTGGCAATAACTGGAATCTGGGTGTTCAGGCACAAGGTTACTATACGCGGCTCAACTACGTGATTGTAGATGGTGGCTCGCAGAACGTAACGAACAGCTTCTACGAATTCAGCCGGATGCACGGCGGTTTCACGGCGGGTCTGGGCCTGCGGAAGAGCTTCATCCAGAAGCGTCTGATCCCGAAAGCACCGACCTTCTGCCCGACTTGCGACTCTATTCCGCAACTCACCGTTCGGTTCCGCAATGCACCGCTTAACGGTCTGACACTGGTTGCCGACAGCATTCCTGACAACGTAACGGCTCCGACCATCAGCTGGCGCAGCACGACGATCAACCCGAAAAACGAAACCTTCACGGCCCGTCTGTACTTCCGTCCTGACGATCCGGCGGCTTCAGCAACGGGTGATCAGGTTATCGCTCAAGCGGTTGACACGAAAGACACAACCCTCGCGTTCCCGTCGCAGTATCTGCAAAATGGTAAGCCGGTTCGTGGTTTCTACTACGTAACGGTACACAACCACGAGACAGCCCCGTGCGGCGAGTGTATGAGCGAAGTGGCCACAACAAGCTTTGCCTTCCTGGGTAGCCGCATTGCACCGCTGGCAGCCGTGGGTGGTCCTTGCGAGTTCCGTCACCGTCTGGAGCGTCTGGAAGTTTACTACCGCAACCCGTATACTCGTGAGGTGGCTAACGTCTGCTACTGTAACGGTCAGGTAACGTCGGTAGGTGACACGGTAACCCGTCTGCGCTACCGCACGCTGAACCGTCGTCTGGCTTCGCAACCGTTCGAGTTCGACAGCACCGCGCTGATCCTCGACTTCCGCGAACTGCCGGGTGAACTGGCTCGTCAGCTGCAACAGGAGAAATCAACGATCGAAAGTGGCCGCGCTATCCGCTACAAAGGTCGCCGGGTACGTCCGCAAGTGCAGTACTTCCGCGCTGTGTTCAGCGTAACGCAACTGCCGTGCAACGGTCAGCCTGAGCGCGTAGTTGGTCAGTTCAACACGATCATCAGCGACAACACGTACTCGATCACTGATCTGAAGCCGCTCAACGCGCAGCAGTATCAGAAACTGACGACACCGCCTGCTCCGAAGCAACCGCGCCGGGGTGGCCGCAGCGGTCGCCGGGACGTAAGCTTCGGTACGGAAAGCATCGATAGCGACAAGTAATCGGTAATCGTAGTCAACAAAAAGGCCCGGATCTGATGATCCGGGCCTTTTTGTTGTTTGTAGTAATCTGTAATGCCCGGCTCCAGCCGGGTAGTTTGTTGGGTACTAACTGTTGATCAACTCATTTACTTCTACCCGCTGGAGCCGGGCATTACATGACAGTAAAAGAGGCGATGGCCGAATACTGTTTGTAGCGCTCGTTGCGGGCGGCCCGTTGTTTGGCAAACACGTAGAGCGTTTGGGTACCTCGTTGCGGGATTCTAACCCGGAGTTGGTAACTGTCGCCATCGTGGTTCGTGGTATGAGGCACTTTGGTGTAACTCGTTCCGCCGCGCGGCCCGACAGCGCAATAGAATTCGACGTTCTCCTCGTTGGTCAGGTTCAGTGTCAATCCATCATAGGACCGCAACGCCCCCTGCTTCGGGAAATACGGCGTGAAGCCTAGTTGGAAATAAGCGTCGTAATATTTGGGGAATCTGTCGAAGTCGGCTTTGCTGACGGGCCGGGACAGGAGCTGCCAACGCGACTCGATGGGCAGGTGCTGCGATACGAAGGCCTGCGGGTCGGTCAGGAAATAGAAATCGTTGGGTTTGCCATGCTGAGCGGTTGTGCTCGCCCAGGTGATGTCGAACAAATACCAGTCGCCATCGATCTCCACGGCGTTCCACTCATGGTCGATCCCCCCCGTAGGCGAACCGGCCTGCGAATCCAGGTAGCGCGAGTAGCCTTTCACCGTCACGGCATTGACCCCCGCTTCGACCAACAGATGCTTAAACAACAGGGCAAATCCTGTACAGACGGCTTTTCGCGTTTGCAGTATCTTGGCGGCATACTGCGGCTCCGACGAATAGAGCGAACCGGTAAACACCCGGTCGTCGTACTTCACGTGCGACATAATCCAAGCATAGACAGACCGCACTTTGGCAAAATCAGTACGGGCCGGGGCCGTCAGGTAGGCGCTCAGCGCTTTCAGGCTGCGCGCGTTGGCTTCGGGGGTACGCCGGGCATAGGTATCGATAACCTCGTACTCCGTCGGTGCGAGCCCTACCGCATACGTACCTGTGGCAGGGCGAGAGGGCGTGTAGGCACTGCTACCAGTCAGAAGCAGCGCTGCCAGGATGGCGGGTAGGGTGTACTTTCGCATAAAACAAGTCAATCACACAACCCATTAACCGCTATGTCACGTTTTTTATTGTTTACCTTTTTTTGCCTGCTGAACACAATAAATTCGCCTGATTTGCAGGCACAATCGACGCGTATGACTGCCACGCCCATGCCCTCTCCCATGACCACGCTTTCCGTCAGGTTACGACCTGGTCAGGATTTAAAAACGGAACTCGATAAGCTGGTGACACAGCACCGGATCGAGGCGGGGCTGGTGCTGACCTGCGTGGGTAGCCTGACCGACGTTTCGCTGCGGCTGGCGAATCAGGAAGGGGCCACGGCCTATCACGGGCATTTCGAGATTGTGGCGCTCGTGGGTACGTTGTCGACCAACGGCAGCCACCTGCATCTGGCCGTGTCGGATTCGACGGGACGCACTATCGGCGGGCATCTGATGGCGGGCAATACCATTTACACCACCGCCGAGATCGTGCTGGGCATGCTACCCGGTGTCAGGTACGTTCGTGAACCCGACCCGACGTTCGGCTACCGGGAGTTGGTGGTGAAGAAGAAACCATAGCAGCGGGAGGCGGCAACTTACATCAGAATATTGTCGACAGCCTGTAGTTTGGGAGGTAAGTCGGTTTCGCCCAGCATTTCGCGCAGGTCGATTTCAATATTGCGACAGATGGCCGAGATGGGTACGTCGTTGATCGAGTTTTCAAACGGATTTTCGGAGGTATCGCCCACTACTTCCATCGTGTTGAATACCCAGGCGATGATCGTATAAAACGGAATCGTCAGCCAGACGTGCCATCCACCAACTTTAGCCATTTCGGTGATCAGACCGAAGGGCAGCAGCAGGATAAACAACCAGACGAAAACGTAGCTGAAAAACGCATACTGACGCGGAAACGGGAAGGATTTGATGCGTTCAGCAGCCCCCTGTTGATTATATAACTCAACCAGCATTCGCTCCAGCTCGTTGTGATAAATATCGGAGAGCAGGCCCTGAGCCCGTAATTCACGCAATTGAGCCGATTGCTGCCGGATGAGCTGCGTAGCGACGTTGGCTTTGTTCAGGTACGTTGCCGACTCGCCTTTGGGCAGAAACCGGCATAGCTCTTCGTCCATGCGGCCCAGATTAAAGGCTTCGATCTGCTCGACGATCCGCAGTTCCGATCCGTGGTGTTCCTGCCAGACCACTTTGCTCCGCAGTTGCATCCGTAAGGCATTCAGAAACGCCAGATGCCGGTAGATGAGCAGCCGCTGCTGTTCGCGTAGTGCCGTTTCGGGCAGCGGGTCTGTCGTTTGCAAATTTGTGACGTAGTCGAGCACCATAATCGCCCACGATCGGCTGGCGTTGGTCAGGCTGCCCCACACGCGCCGGCCTTCCCAAAGCCGGTCGTAGGCGGAGTTGTTTTTGAACCCCACATAGAAAGCCACCGCCGTACCGATGGTAGCAATGGGTATGAAAGGGACCGTCAGGAAAGGCCAACGGAAAAAGACGTAGAGCGAGACGATCACTCCGCTGTAGAGCACAAAGAATAGGGCAGACCGCCAGGCAAAAGGCCAGATATGACGGAGAGCAACACGCTTGCGGGTATACATAGCAACCAGACTTGTCGCTACAAGATAACCACGTTTCGGAAGCAGACCATGGTTTGGGTAACCTGCCGTAATATGATCAAGAGGTTGCTGCATGGATCACAACCCAACGAGCCTGGCTATGCCCCTCCTGCTATAAGTTTGCTTGCGTTTGGAGCAGGGATCTCCGGGGGCGGGCCCTGCTTCGTTTTTTTCCGGACCGTAGGGCTGGGTACGTCTGCTTGAGGGATTGTATGCCTGGCCAGAATACGTTCTTTTTCGGCTTTACCTACGTCGCTGCGGCGGGGTTGGTGCAGCTTCACACGGGCTTCCCGGCCCGTTTGCACGATGTCGACAATGGGAGCCGGGTAATCGACGCCAACATGAAAATGAGCCATATCCTGCTCGAGGGGCGGCATCGTCCACGGCTCATGGATGTAGGCTGTAGGGCAATTTGCCAACTCAGGCACCCACTGTTTAATAAAAACGCCTTCCGGGTCGTGCTCTTGGGATTGTTTCACCGGGTTGTAAATCCGCACGGTGTTTGTTCCCGTCATGCCCGACTGCATCTGAATCTGCGCGTAATGAATACCCGGCTCGAAGTCGGTATAGATCCGGGCCATGTGCAACGCACCCTCCTTCCAGTGTTGCAGCAGATGGTGGCTCAGGAACGACATGAGCATGGCCCGCATCCGGAAATTGATGTAGCCCGTAGCCGTCAGGCAGCGCATGCAGGCGTCGACCAGCGGGTAGCCGGTGTGGCCATCGCGCCAGGCGGCATAGTGCGCCGGATTTTCGTTTTTCTGGAGCGTGTCGAACGCCCGGTTGACATTCTCAAACTCGATGCGGTCTTCACTCTCGAATTTCTGGATGAAGTGGCAATGCCAGCGCAACCGCGACGCAAACGCACTAAACTGACGCCCCAATCCTGGACCAACCGGGTGTTTTGCCGCCGCCAACTGCGCCTGAAACACCTGCCGGATGCTGAGGCAACCCCAGGCGATGTAGGGCGATAGTCGACTACAGCCCCGGCGGCTTTCGAGCGGTTTGGAGATCGACCGGGCGTAGAGCGTGATACGATCCGTGAGGAAACTATCCATGTAGCGGTGGGCATTCTGCTCGCCGCCGGGCTGAAAAAGCGGGTCGGGCTGCTGCCAGTCGGTCGGCAGATCGGGGCCCCGGTTTGTCTCGTACCAATCGGTGGGCAAGTCGGCAGGGTGCCATCGGGTCAGGTCGGGATGCTCTTGTTCGGCCCGCATCGTGCGCTGCCAGTCGGCAGTCCAGGTATCACGGTTTTTCAGGCGGCGAATGACCCCGTTGCTCTGAAACTCGCGCCAGGTGATATCCTGATCGCGGCAGAAACGGGCCACGTCTTTATCAATTTCATAGGTTACCAGAAGGCCGGTTTCTTCGTGCGAAAAAAGCGTGTCGATGCGTACGTATTGCTGCAAGGCAGTCAACACATCAACTACGTTGCGATGGAACAGCCAGACACGGGGTTCTCCCCTGCTCCCATCCGTTGATGAATCAAGTGGCTCATCGTCGAACTGAAAAGGAAGCCACTCGTGCTGCAACGGTTCGGCAGCAGGCCGGGTTGGCTCCGAAGCAATGCGGGGCAGTTGCCGGTTCAGGTCGGCCAGGCATTCCGTCACGAACCGCCAGTGGCGCAGGTCGTAGTTCGGGTCGGCCATAACCGACGGCTCGAAGCAATAGAGCAACAGCAGCGGACGTCCCGCGGCCACCGCCGCCTGTAGGGGGGCGTGATCGCGCAGGCGCAGGTCACGTTTGAACCACAAAACGTTGATGGCGGGTTGCTCAGGCATAATGCCAACGGACCGGTTATCGGGTCTACGCGTTCTCTTCCGAGTCTTTGTCGCGATTTCTTAAATTGCTCTTACCCAGAAAATCCCGTTCCGGCATCCCATCCGACTGGTCGTCGACTTCCGACGCATCAACGTCGGTATCTTCGTTTTCACCTTTCAGGAACGTACCTGGTTTGGGGTCCTGTTCGTCGGGCGACTGCCCACTTTCCTTGCGTTCGATCATAACGTTGTCTTTTCAAGTACAACTACCCCAATCTTAAAAGGTTAACGGTCTGTTAAATTGTGTCAGCCCGGTAACCAAAGTGCGGTTTAGCGAGTAATGACAAGGTAAACCATCATCAGTTATATGGCAGAGAAGCAATTGGCCGGTCAGACGGCGCTTGTAACGGGCGCTAATTCGGGCATTGGCGCGGGCGTAGCCAACTCACTAGGGCAGGCGGGCGCCAACGTTATTGTGAACTATGTATCGAAACCCGAAGACGCCGAAGCCGTCGTAGCCACCATCAAAAGCTACGGCGTCGACGCCCTGGCCATTCAGGCCGATGTCTCCAAAGAGGATCAGGTGCAGGCCATGTTCCAGCAGGCCGTGGCGCACTTTGGTACCGTCGATATTCTGGTCAATAACGCGGGGTTACAGCGCGACGCCAAATTCGACGAAATGACGCTGCAACAGTGGCAGACAGTGATCGACGTAAACCTGACGGGGCAGTTTCTGTGCGCCCGCGAGGCCATACGCGAGTTTCTGCGGCGGGGTCCCCGCCCCGAAGTGTCGAAAGCCACCGGAAAAATCATCTGCATGAGTTCGGTGCACGAGTTGATTCCCTGGGCAGGGCACGTGAATTACGCCGCCTCAAAAGGCGCCATCAAAATGTTGATGCAGTCGCTGGCGCAGGAATACGGCGACCGGCAGATTCGGGTCAACAGTATTTGCCCCGGTGCCATTCAGACGCCCATCAACACGGCCGCCTGGAACACCCAGCAGGCCCTGAATTCGCTCATGACACTAATTCCGTACAACCGCATCGGGCAGCCGGAAGACATTGGCAACCTGGCAGTTTTTCTGGCTTCTGATGCTTCTGATTACATCACCGGTGCCAGCATTTTCATCGACGGCGGCATGACGGTCTTTGAAGGATTCGCCACAGGCGGCTGATCGCCTCAGTTTACAACCCAACAATCAGTTGCGGGTCAAATTGGCGGTTGGCTTTCCCGCCGTGGAGGCCAACCGCCTACATTAATCGTTGGTTAGAACCGCTTCTGGCAGCAACAACCCCACCGGCTGACCGGTTTACGAAGAGTCAACGTACCTGAATCATGGCGAAGAAACCACAACCGACCTCGACTCCACGAACGCCAATCAATCCTGAATTAGATCGCCTCCACGAAAACGCCAAGAAAACGGTCCCGCTCGAAAACTGGGGCCCTTACCTCGCCGATCGGCAGTGGGGCACGGTGCGCGAAGATTACAGCGCCAACGGCGACGCCTGGAACGCGTTTCCGCACGATCAGGCCCGTAGCCGGGTATATCGCTGGGGTGAAGATGGGCTGATGGGCATTGCCGACCGCCGCATGAACGTTTGTTTCGGGCTGGCGCTCTGGAACGAGCAGGACCCGATTTTGAAGGAGCGGCTGTTTGGCCTCAACAACTACCAGGGCAACCACGGCGAAGATGTAAAGGAGTTGTATTACTACCTCGACAACACGCCGACGCACTCCTACATGAAGGGCCTGTACAAATACCCGCAGGCCCGGTTTCCCTACGAATGGCTGATCCACGAAAACGGCCAACGCACCAAAAGCGACCCGGAATTTGAGATTTTGCACACCGGCGTTTTTGAAGATGGTCGCTATTTCGACGTACTGGTCGAATACGCCAAAGTCGACTCCGACGACATCTGCATCCGGATTTCGGCCACGAATCACGGCCCCGACAACGCCCCGCTGACGCTGTTGCCAACCATCTGGTGCCGCAACCGATGGGCGTTCGAACCCGACTTTCAGAAGCCAACCATCAGCCGCCGGCCCGAAGGCCCCACGGCGGGCAACGTACACATCACGCATTTCCGAACAGGCCATTATTACTTCTATTATCAGCCGACGGAGTTGTCGCTGATGACCGACAACGAGACAAACACCAAGCGGCTCTACGGGCAACCCAATGCGACGCCGTTTGTCAAAGACGCCTTCCACGAAGCCATTGCCGAGCACAACGATTACCTCTGCGACCTGTTGCGCGAAAACGAGACCGGCACCAAATTCGCCCCGGTGTATAGCCTGAGCATCGAGCCGGGCCAAACCCGTACGGTATCGCTCCGGCTGAGCAAGAGTATTCAGACGCAACCCTTCGATGCGGCGTTTGAGCAGGTGTTTGCCGATCGGCAGCGCGAAGCCGATCTGTTTTATGCCCCGCTGGCGCCCGTCAACGCCACACCCGACCAGAAACTGATTCAGCGGCAGGCGCTGGCCGGTATGCTCTGGAGCAAGCAATATTACCACTACGACATTCCGCACTGGCTACGCGGCGACCCCGGTCAGCCGCCTCCACCGCCCGAGCGCTGGTGGGGCCGCAACCACGCCTGGAAACACCTCAACAACGAGGATGTCATGAGCATGCCCGACAAGTGGGAATACCCCTGGTATGCGGCCTGGGATCTGGCTTTCCACACCGTTCCGCTGACGATGGTCGACCCGGTGTTTGCCAAAAACCAGCTGATCCTGCTCATGCGCGAGTGGTACATGAGCCCGGCGGGGCAGATTCCAGCTTATGAGTGGAAGTTTTCCGACGTCAATCCGCCCGTTCATGCCTGGGCGGCGCTGTCGGTGTATCGGCTCGAAAAGGCGATTTATAAAAACGAGGACATTCAGTTTCTGAAACGCGCTTTCCAGAAACTGCTCATCAACTTCACCTGGTGGACCACCCGGCAGGACGTTGAAGAAGACAATGTATTCAGCGGCGGCTTTCTGGGGCTCGACAACATCGGTGTCATCGACCGTAGCAACCTACCGCCCGGCTCGCGGCTCGAACAGGCCGACGCCACCGCCTGGATGGCCATGTTCGCACTGAACATGATGGATATGGCGCTGGAAATCAGCCGTCACGACCCTACGTTTGAAGACGTTGCCACGAAATTCTACGAGCATTTTGTGCTGATTGCCGAATCGCTCAACGAGTCGCTCTGGAACGAAGACGATCATTTTTATTACGACCGTTTCTACTCGACCTACGGCCCGCCGCAAACCCTTCAGGTACGTTCGGTAGTGGGCCTGACGGTGCTCTTTGCGGTCTCGATCATCAAACGACACAAGAGCCAACCCCTGTCTGATTTTCTGAAGCGGGTGCAGTTTTTTCAGAAATACCGGACGGGCCTCGACCTGCCCATGCCCGATCAGCGCGTTACGCCCGATGGCGACATCCTGTTGTCGCTCGTGTCGAAAGAGCGGCTCGAAAAGTTATTGCAGGTCGTGCTCGATGAGTCGGAGTTTCTATCGCCGGGTGGTATCCGGGCGCTGTCTAAATACCACGAGCAGCACCCGTACCACATTGATCTGTACGGGCAGCGGCACTCGATTCAATACGTACCCGGCGATTCCGACAGCAACCTGTTTGGTGGTAATTCAAACTGGCGGGGCCCCGTCTGGATGCCTATCAACTACCTGTTTATCAAGGCACTGAAAAAATATTATCAGTTCTACGGCGACACCATCAGCGTGGAATACCCCACGGGCTCGGGCAACTGGCTCAATCTGGAGCAGGTCTCCGATCAGCTCGCTCAGCGGTTTGTCTGCCTGTTTGAACGCGATGCCAACGGGCACCGCCCCGTTCACGGTCCGTTTAGTCCGTTCTATCAGCGCCCCGAAAACGCCGATCTGCTGTTGTTTTTCGAGTACTTCCACGGCGATACGGGGCAGGGTATCGGAGCAAGCCATCAAACCGGCTGGACGGGTGTCGTGGCCGAGCTCATCAACGACGACGCCTGGGAGTGGGAATGAAACTAAGTTTAACGTTTAAGGTTCAACGTTTAACGTTGAGCCGCGCACTGGCAATCGGGCGACAGCCAACGTTAAACGTTGAACCTTAAACGTTGAACCTACTTTGACTATTGTTATTATTGGCGCGGGCCTTGCGGGCCTCACCGCCGCCCGCGAATTACAACGAAACGGGCATAGCGTTACTGTTCTCGATAAGGGCCGCGGCGTAGGCGGACGACTGGCTACCCGCCGCATGGGTCACGATCCCGAAGCAGGCCGGGCCGATCATGGGGCTCAGTATTTTTCGGCTCGTTCGCCCGAATTGCAGGCGCTGGTACACGATTGGCAGGCGCAGGGACTGGTGCGGGAGTGGCACATCGAACAGTCGAACCCGGCTTCGTTTCAACATGCTCGCTATGCCGTAACCGGGGGCATGAGCCAACTGGCGAAATTCCTCGCGCAGGGGCTTGACATCCGCACGGGCGAGCGGGCAACGTACCTGGCCCAAACCGAAACCGGCTGGCAGGTACGTTGTGAAAGCGGCCTGTCGCTCACGACCGATGCCCTCCTGCTGACCCTGCCCGCCCCGCAGGCGATGTCGCTACTAGGCGAGTCGGGGATTACGCTGACCGAAGCCGATCAACAGGCACTGGCTGGTATTCACTACGAACCCTGCCTTGCCGTGCTGCTCCGTCTGAACCGACCCAGCCAACTGCCCAGCCCCGGCGGCCTGAAATTGTCGGATGGCCCGGTTTCATGGCTGGCCGATAACCAGCAGAAAGGCGTATCGGACCAGCCGACTGTAACGATTCATGCTAGCCACACCTACAGCCAGCAACACCTCGACGATACCGATCTGAGCGCGCTTATTCCTGAACTGCTCGCCGCCGTAACCGACTACGTACCTGCCGACAGCATCGTGGATAGCCAGATTCACCGCTGGCGCTACAGCAATGCCACCGAGCGACACCAGGAGCCGATACTGGCAGCGATCTTACCCGGCTCAGGTACGTTGCTGTTCGGTGGCGACGGCTTCGGCAAGGGCAATGTCGAGGGCGCGTTCCTGTCGGGCCTGGCCATGGCGCAGTCTATCACGACTCAACGGGCGTAACCGGCAACTCGTACTTTCTAGTCTGTTGTTAAGCAGTTATGTATCGTATCGCGTTTATTCTGCTTTGGTTTTTTCTTAGTGCTCAACGCCCGTCAGTTAGTCGCCAGTTTTATCAGCAGCATCAACTGGCATTACACCAGTTGCTTGGGCAGACGGCTACCCCAGCCGAGATTCAGGCATTGCTGGGCTACATCCTCGATGAGCAGCACACTGAGGTTGAACCCAATAGTTATTTCCGATCAATTAAGCCTCCGCTTGCCGTCTGGCTGGCCCAACAGCGGGGTAATCAGGCCGAAGCAGCCCGGCTGGCGACCACCGTGGTGTATCCGTTGCTGCGTTATGTACTTCCACGGGCCACGCCAATACCGCCCGCTCCGCCGACGTCGCTTGCCACCCGGGTGGCCGCCGCGGCGTATCGGTATGTAGGCGTTCGGTACGGCCCGCCTACTTTCAACCCAAAAACCAACCAGGGTACGCTCGACTGCTCGGGACTGGTCAATTTGGCGCTGGCTGATGCAGGCGTAACGTACCCACGGGGCTCGGGCAGCGGCGCTACGGAGGGAATCGTGAACAGTCCCCGCTTTTATACCGTGGCTGGCGCTCCGCTACCGGGCGATCTATTAGCTCGTCAACACGGAGGCGCCTGGCGCCACATCGGCATTTATGTTGGTAACGGATATTTAATTGAGGCTCCCTATCGCGGAACCGTAGTTCGCCGGGTAGTCTACCGGCCCGAAAAATGGCTTCGTATTCTCAGGATTCGGTGAGTAGGGACTGACTGTTGATTATCAGCCCACGCAGTACCTTTGCGCCATGATTACAATTGGACGGAAGAACCGGCTTGTGGCCCTGCGCATGACCAGCGTGGGCATGTTTCTGGGCGACGATGAAGGCAACGACATTCTGTTGCCCAACAAATACGTACCTGCCGACCTGCGTGAAGACGACGAAATCGAGGTGTTTGTCTATACCGATTCGGAAGACCGGCCCATCGCCACCACCCGCCGGCCCGCCGTTGAGCGCGATCAGTTTGGGGCGTTGCAGTGCGTAGCCAACACATCCTTCGGTGCGTTTATGGACTGGGGACTGGAAAAAGACCTGCTTGTGCCGCTTCAGGAGCAACAGGAGCCGCTGACCATCGGGCGCTGGTACGTAGTGTATTGCGGATACGACAAGCAGTCGGGGCGGCTCATTGGCTCCACACGCATCAACACGCTCATCGACGACGAAGCTCCGGATACCGTCAACGAAGGCGACGAGGTGGAGGCGCTGGTGTATGAACGCACCGACCTCGGTCTGAATGCCATCGTGAACGGCCAATTCCGGGGCTTGTTCTATGCCAACGAACTCTTCAAACCGCTCCGAAACGGCGACCGGCTCCGCGCCTACGTGAAGCGCATCCGCGACGACCGCCGCGTCGACCTGAGCGTTCAACCTATCGGGTTGGCCAGCCTGGAACCCAGCGCCGAGGCCATTCTTGCCAAACTTCGGGCTAACGATGGTTTCCTGCCTCTTACTGATGCCTCTGATCCGCAACTCATCTACCGGACACTAGAAATGAGCAAAAAAGCGTTCAAACGAGCCGTAGGTACGTTGTACAAAGACCGCAAAATCGACATCAAGGCAGACGGGATCTATATTTTGTAATACCGAAGCGGGGGCTTCGGCCTCACCGTTCCTATGATTGGCATCGACCTTCAAACGGCTAAACGCTACCTCGAAGCGGGTAACGTAGTGGGTATTCCGACCGAGACGGTCTACGGACTGGCCGGGAATGCGCTGAACCCCGATGCCGTCCTTACGATTTTTCGGGTTAAAAACCGGCCGGCCTTCGACCCGCTTATCGTCCATACCGATTCGCTCGACAAAGTGCGCACGCTGGTGACGGGACTACCGCCACTGGCCGAAACGCTGGCGCAGGCCTTCTGGCCGGGACCGCTGACGCTGCTGTTACCCAAGCAGCCGAACGTACCTGACCTCACCACCTCGGGTCTACCCCGCGTGGCCGTCCGTATCCCCAACCACGCACTGACGCTGAGCCTGTTACGGCAGCTTGATTTCCCATTGGCGGCGCCTAGTGCCAATCCGTTTGGCTACATCAGCCCAACCACGGCCCGGCACGTCGAGCAGCAACTGGGCGATCAGGTTCCTTATATTCTGGATGGTGGTCCCTGTGGCGTTGGGCTCGAATCGACCATTATCGGTTTCGATGCCGAGGGCGAACCAACCGTCTATCGGCTGGGTGGCCTGGCGCTCGAAGCGCTGGAAGCTGTTACTGGTCAGGCGTTTCGGGTACAAAGTCACTCGGCCTCCAACCCGGCAGCACCCGGTATGCTCAGCAGCCATTACGCGCCCCGAAAGCCTACATCGCTACTCAGCGACGCGGCTGGGTACGTTGCCAGCCCAACGGCTGGTGCGCTGGTCTTTCAGACGTATTTGCCCGATATCCCTACGGAGCAGCAGTTACGCCTCTCCCCCACCGGCGACCTGAACGAAGCCGCCAAGAATCTGTTCAGCTACCTCCGGCAGCTCGACGCGATGCCCGTTGAGCACATTTACATTCAGCCCGTTCCTAACGAGGGCCTGGGCCGCGCCATCAACGACCGCCTCCGCCGGGCAGCGGCGTGAAAAATGTTTAACGTTTGGCGTTTAAGGTTCGATGTTGGCTGACGCATCATTCGGGTGTCAGCCAACATCAAACCTTAAACGTCAAACGTTAAACAAAGAAGGTATCCACCAAGGGCAGATACCTTCCACGAGTACAACAAAACCACAGTCCGATGGGCGATAACCAGGGCTACGCGCTCAACACCTAAGCCTGTGGGTCTGCTGTTATTTTTTAGTTTGTTCTGAAGTTTGGCGTTGCGCTGTGAACACACATCCGCAACGAGAAAACAGTCGTCGACAAACCGCTTACGCGTCGATCAGGAACTCATCGTGCTGGCTAACGTCGAGACCTTCTTTCTCATCGGCCTCCGACACACGCAGGGGCAGAATCAGGTCGGTTACTTTCAGCAGCAGGAACGACATGCCGAAGGCGAATGCCGACACCACCACCAGCGCGATCATGTGGTTCATGAACAGTTTCGTAGCACCATAGGCCAACCCTTCGTCGACCACGGCTGCGTTCACGCCTTTGCTGGCGAAGATGCCCGTCATGATCATACCAACCATACCGCCTACACCGTGGCAGGGGAATACGTCTAGGGTATCGTCAAGCGTTGATTTTGAGCGGAGGTGTGCAATGTAGTTCGATACCATCGAGGCGATCGTACCTACGAAAATGGCTTGCGGAACCGTGACGAAACCGGCCGCCGGCGTGATGGCAACGAGGCCAACAACTGCACCAATCGAGAAGCCCAGCGCCGATACTTTCTTGCCTTTAGCGGCATCGAACAGCACCCAGCCCAGACCCGCAGCCGCAGCGGCCGTGTTGGTCGTGGCGAAGGCCGTAGCCGCCAGCGGCGACGCGCCTACTGCCGAACCGGCGTTGAAGCCAAACCAGCCAAACCACAGCAGACCCGTGCCAAGCAGCACGTAAGGAATGTTGGCGGGTGGCAGGAAGTTAGCTTCCATGTGGTTTTTCCGACGCTTCAGGTAGATAGCACCAGCCAGCGCAGCCCAACCAGCCGACATGTGTACAACCGTACCACCAGCAAAGTCAAGCACACCGAGTTTGAACAGGAAACCTTCAGGATGCCAAGTCCAGTGAGCCAGCGGCGCGTAAACGAACAGGCTGAACAGGATCATGAAGAGTACATACGACCGGAAGTTGATCCGCTCGGCCATAGACCCCGTGATGAGGGCAGGCGTGATCACGGCAAACTTCAACTGGAAGAAAGCGAAAACCGCGAGGGGGATCGTAGCCGCCAGCGACCAGGGCTTGCCATCGAGCACCCCTTTGAACATGAAGAACGTACTGGGGTTGCCAACAAACCCACCGATGCTATCACCGAAGGCAAGGCTAAAGCCACAAACCACCCAGATGATGCTGATCACGCCCATCGCTACGAAGCTTTGCAGCATGGTCGAGATCACGTTTTTGTTGTTGACCATCCCGCCATAGAAATACGCCAGGCCGGGGGTCATCAGCAGCACAAGGGCCGTCGCCATGAGCATCCAGGCCGTATCGCCAGAGTTGATGCCTTCCGTCACGATGGTGGTAGGCACGCTAGGCACGAACACCCCCATCACGCTGATAGCCAGCAGAATAAGCAGCGGAATTATTGCAGGTTTTTGCATGGTAGTTAACTGGTTTTTGTTGTACTAAAGAGTGATTAGAATTTGAAGATGGCGGCCATACCGAGGGTAGCCTGCGAGGGCGTCAGTGACCCATCGCTTTTCTGGAACTTGTTGGCCGAATAGCTATCGAGGCGGAACTCGGGCTTCAGCAGCACGTGGCCGTCAGCAGCCGTGATGTTCCCCGTTACCGTGATCGAGTTTACACTCGCGCCGTTGCCAGCTGCGTCGGTCAGGCCGCGAACGCCGCTTTTGTTGTCAAACATCTCGTAACGCACACCCAGGCCAAATTTGTCGGTGAAGGCGTAGTTTGAGTACACGGCTGCACCGCCCCAGCTTTTTGCCGTCGTAGGGCCGCCATACCCCTGATAATCACCTTTCTGCGAACCAGCCGCCGCGTTGAGGCCCAAGAAGAATTTGGGTGTAATCTGATAGGTCGTCGTCAGATCGAACAGCGAGTAGATAGCGTCATCGGCTTTAGTACCGTCAGGCAGATCAGCCGTGGCTTCGTTCGACGCAATCGCGTTGAGGTAGACGTTCCAGCCTGATACCGGCGAGACAAACAACTGGCCAATCAGCCCTTTTTTCTTGTTGTTGTCGAACAGGTTATCCACGTTGTTCACCAGACCCACCATCAGGGCCACCCGGTCGCTGAACGCATACTGCGCTTTGACACCAATGTGGTAGAAAGGTCCGTTGTTGAACAGGTTCGAGAGCGAGTAGTTGTAGTTGGCGGGGGCGTCGATCACCTCGTAGCCAATGTGCGTGCCGAACTGCCCGGCCGTGAACGTCAGTTTCGACGTGGCCTTCAGCGAGATGTACGCCTGCTTGATCGCCAGCGACGTTGAGCCTGCGCCCAGGAAACCCACGTTGTTACCGTAGTTACCCAAATCGGCGAACGGACCAAACGCCATATCCATCACCGCGTCGACTTTGCTGGATGTATACGTGGCTTTAGCCTGAATCAGACCGATACCAAACTGCCCTGATTTCTGATCGAAGGCCCGGGCGTTGCCGTTGATAACGCTCCCGTCGGCAGCACGGCCCAGCCCCAGGTTCGACTGGCTAGCGGGGTTGTTGAAGTTGCCGAAATAATAAGTGTCCAGGTAACCTGAGAACGTAAATTTCCCGTCGTCACCTTCGGCCTTGGGGGCCGTTGCCGCAGGTTGTGCCGTAGCAACTACTGCCGCTGCTTTTGGTTGCTCAACCCGAGTTGAGTCGTTGGCTTGGGCTATAACAGCCACACTCGATAAAGAAGCAAGTAAAAGTGCTTTTTTCATGTGTTTTATTCTGTCAGGTGTATAATAGAATGTGGTTTTATTTGGCACAAATTTTATTGAACAAAATGACTGTTGCAATATTTCTGGTTTAATTTTTTTGTAAAAACACCTAAAAAATCCAATATTCTTCTAATATTAGCAAGAAAATCACAGTATTATCCTATAATCGACCTTAAAAAGTGTCCTTTCAAAAAATTTTGATATATTTTCGAATTGCCAAATATTATTTCGTAGGCATATTGGTTATTTTTTATTATTAAATGGTTCTCACAACCCTTATAAACGACAAATGCCCGGCCTGAGCCGGGCATTTACGGGGTAGGTACGTTGGTCTGCTACGCCACTTTGCAATGTACGCCATCCATAGAGCGGAGGGCATTCAGTAATCGGTTGTCGGGGAAAACGCGGAATTGGCGCGACAATAAGTTTACTTCCACGGGTTCATCGGGGTCTTTCACTTTCATCGACAACGTACACGTACCTGGGTGAGCCTTTACCAGCTCGTTGATCGTACCAATCAACTCTTCACTGAGGAAAGCCAGGTTGATAGTAATGGCCAGCTCCTTGCACATCTTCTCGCGAATGTCGCTTAGGTACCTGATGTTGGTGGGCTTAAACTCCAGTTGATCGGAGTTCCAGCGGTTTTGGGTCTTGCCCGTTACGTGCAGAAATAGTCCCGGCTCCACGTACTGCGCCATGCGGGCGTAATCTTCGCCGAAGAGCGTCATTTCCATCGACCCCTGATAATCTTCGAGTTTGAAGATCATGAACGGATTCCCGTTTTTGGCGATGCGCGTTTGCACGCTCGATACGATCCCGCCGATACGAAGTTCGGGCGCGTTGGTTTCGTAGACACGGTCGAGGGTGCAGTTGCAGAACCCTTCCAGCTCGACGGTGAATTCATCGAGCGGGTGGCCGGTGATATAGAACCCAACGACGTCCTTCTCAAACTTCAGCTTCTCGATCTGATTCCATGGCGTTACCACCGGCGGTTTGGGTCGCGGCATGGCTACGTCGTTACCAGCCCCTCCCCCAAACAGCGACTGCTGCGAAGCCGATTTCTCGGCGTGGTGGGTGTTGGCGTACCGAATAATCTTCTCGATGAACGTGCTCGTATCGCCGGGGGCCGTTTCAAAATATTGCGCCCGGTGTATATCGGGATCGAGCGCATCGAACGCACCGGCATAGGCCAGTGATTCGATCGTTTTCTTGTTGACCGTCCGAAGGTTTACCCGCGTGATGAAATCGAAGATATCCTGGTAAGGGCCGTTCTGGGTACGTTCGGCGATGATGTTTTCAACGGCTGCATCGCCGGAGCCCTTGATACCACCTAGCCCAAACCGGATTTCGCCTTTTTTATTCACGCCGAACACCCGCTCCGATTCATTCACATCGGGGCCCAGCACCGGAATGTTGATGTTCTTACACTCTTCCAGGAAGAAGGTAATTTTCTCGATGTTCCCGAGGCAGGACGTCAAGACCGCCGCCATGTACTCCGAGCGGTAATGCGCCTTGAGCCAGGCCGTCTGGTAGGCTACGAAAGCGTAGCAGGTCGAGTGCGATTTGTTAAAGGCGTAGGAGGCGAAGGCTTCCCAGTCGGTCCAGACTTTTTCGCAGGTTTTGACGGGCAGTTTGTTGGCGGCGCAGCCTTCCATAAACTTGCCCTTCATCTTGTCGAGCGTGGCGCGGTCTTTCTTACCCATCGCCTTACGCAGCACGTCGGCATCGCCCTTAGTGAAGTTGCCCAGCTTCTGCGACAGCAGCATCAGCTGTTCCTGATACACCGTAATACCATAGGTGTCGGCCAGATACTCCTCCATCTCGGGCATGTCGTACTTCACCTCCTCGCGACCGTGTTTCCGGTTGATGAAGTTCGGGATGTACTGAATGGGGCCAGGGCGGTAGAGGGCGTTCATCGCAATGAGGTCCTCAAACCGGTCGGGCTTCAGGTCCTTCATGTACTTCTTCATCCCGTCGGATTCAAACTGGAAAATGGCGTTTGTCTCCCCCCGCTGGAATAGCTCGTAGGGCTTCGGATCGTCGAGCGGAATACTGTCGATATCGATCTCCAGACCGTAGTTCTGTTTGATGAGGCGCAGGCATTCCTTGATGATGGTGAGGTTGCGCAACCCCAGAAAGTCCATCTTGATAACGCCCGCATCTTCGATCACCTTCCCTTCATATTGGGTGATGATCAGGTTGGTATCTTTCGACGTCGATACCGGTACGATGTTGCTCAGATCGTCGGGGGCAATGATGATCCCCGCCGCGTGAACGCCCGTGTTGCGCACGGTACCTTCAAGCCGCCGCGCCTGTTGGAGCACGTTCTGCACCTTCTCGGTGTCGATCAGCTTCATAATGCGCCCCACGTTCTGATCGCCCGATTCGAGCGCCCGCATGCGCCGGACGTTCTCGACTTCATCAGGCGTAATGAGGTTGCTCAGCCCTCCCGGCCCATCGATCGGATCTTCAAAAATCCGCTTCAGAGTCATGTTGTAAGTCGGCTTGTCGGGCACCAGTTTGGCAAGGGCGTTGGCGTCGTTGAGGGGCAGATCCATCACCCGCGACACGTCTTTGATCGCCGATTTCGCCGCCATCGTACCGTAGGTAACAATGGCCGCCACCTGCTGCTTGCCGTATTTGTCGACTACGTAGTCGATTACCTTCTGCCGGCCTTCGTCGTCGAAGTCGGTATCGATATCGGGCATCGATTTCCGGTCGGGGTTCAGAAACCGTTCAAACAGCAGGTTGTACTTGATGGGGTCGATGTTGGTGATGCCGATGCAGTAGGCCACCGCCGAGCCCGCCGCCGAGCCCCGCCCCGGCCCGACCATCACGCCCAGGTCGCGCCCGGCCTTGATGAAGTCGGCTACGATGAGGAAGTAGCCCGCAAAGCCCATCGTCCGGATGGTGAACAACTCGAAATCGAGCCGCTCCTGCACTTCGGGCGAGATGTCGACGTACCGTTTCTTCGCCCCTTCGTAGGTCAGGTGCTTGAGGTACTCCCACTGGTTGAGTACGTCGTCGGTATGCTGCTGAAACTCCTGCGGAATCGGGAAGTTGGGCAGCAGAATATCGCGCTTCAGTTTCAGCGTCTCCACCTTGTCGACAATCTCGTTGGTATTGTCGATGGCTTCGGGCAGGTCGTGGAAGAGCGTGGTCATCTCCTGCGTGTTCTTGAAATAGAACTGATCGGAGAAGAACGCAAAGCGCGTGTTCTTGGGCATCGCCTCCTCGTCGTTGAACTCCTTCATCGACGGCGTACTTTGCTTTTCGCCCGTGTTGACACACAACAGAATATCGTGCGCTACCCAATCATCGCGGTCGACGTAGTGCGAGTCGTTAGAAGCGATAATCTTGACGTTGTATTTCCGGGCAAGCTTCACCAGCACCTCGTTGGCCTTGATCTGATCGGGAATTTCGTGGCGTTGCAGTTCCACGTAATAGTCTTCCCCGAAGCGGTCGAGCCACCATTTGAACTCGGCCTCGCCTGCTTCTTCGCCCTTTTTCAGGATTGTCTTGGGCACGATCGCGCCAATGCAGCAGGTGGTGGCGATCAGGCCCTCTTTATATTGATCGATCAGCGCTTTGGTAATGCGCGGGTATTTACCATAGAGGCCTTCCATATAACCCAGCGAGCAGAGTTTCGCCAGATTTTTGTAGCCAACAGGGTTTTTGGCCAGCAGCAGCTGATGGTAACGGATGTCTTTCTGCTCTTTGGTAAACTGTTTTCGCGTGTGGTCATCAACGACGTAAAACTCACAGCCGACGATCGGTTTGATACCCTGCTTGGCCGACTCGGCCACAAACTCAAACACGCCGAACATATTGCCGTGGTCGGTAATGGCCACGGCGGGCATATTGTCGGCTTTGGCCTTCTTAATGAGCTTCTTAATATCGGCCTGCCCGTCGAGCAGCGAGTATTGGGTATGGCAATGAAGGTGCGAAAACTGCATAGATGTACCGAAGAGCGCCTGCTTGTGCAGACGGTCTGTTTGGTAAATTTAGGCAAACCCCTGAGGAACGGGCAACGCCGAGGTGAAGTTTTAACCGGGTTTCAGGTAGAAACTGCTGCTGAAAAATGGACGTACCTGTGCGCCCCTGTGCCTACCAATCGGCGCTAACTAACTGTACCTGTTGACGATCAAGGTTGCTTCTGCAACGCCCATACATAACAGCCGGGGCTGGCCGTTGGGCGCTTCACAAAGGCGAAAAGTGGCGACCCAACATCGCGACCATTGCAGTTTACAGTTACCCGCACAGCAAACTTAGGCGCATTGTTCAGCACAGCTTCGTCAATGATGATCCGCTCATTCGATGCATTCGCATAACTAGCTTTGGATATGTCGCTCGACAGGGTATCCTTCTGCGGATAGATATAGTAGATGAACTGCATCGACCCATCCGAATCGTTGTAGTCGGAAGCAATCAACTGCACACCCGAGTATCCACTTTGGCAGGAGGCCTGTGCCACTAGCGTTGATGGCGGCACGCACATACCAGGCTCCGTCTCAGTTGTCTTCTTACAGCCAGCCAATGCGGCCGTCACCATGGTTATTAGCAGGAAACGTTGAGCAGTTTTCATCACGATGTTGAGAGTGTTATCTTGTAATAACTTAAAGTATAAACTATTCATGTTATTATAAGACAAAATTTATCTACAGGCTACAACGCCAAACCGACTGAAAATATATTGATATTAATTTTCCAGACAGATTATGCAACAATTATCACAGTGAAACCCGTTTCAGACACGCATTTATCTACATTAGATCCAATACGCAAACACATAAATTACAATTAATTAAATATAGTCACATAAGAATAAAAATCATTTGTATACTGTATACTTAAACTTAATGACAAATCCAATCCGGCAAATTGAAAACAAATGGATAGTGTCTTAATTTTGGTAGTTGTAGGCCCACCTCTCCTTTACAATAGCAAATGCAGATACACTCAACTAGCCAGAGCGGCCGCTTATTGTTAATTGACGATAACCCAGACCACTGGGCCATTATTCAGCCAATTCTCGAACAGCAGCTGCCCAACCTGAAAACGGTACGGCTGTCGGAGGCAAAGGCGAGCATCGATTATCTGAACGTGTGCATTACGCAAACTCAGGCCCTCCCAACGCTGATTTTGCTGGATATGTATCTGCCCCAGCGCGAAATCGGCCTGAACCTCCTCCAACAGATTAAACAGGCCAATACCGATTATTCACTGATTCCGGTGGTAGTGCTGAGCGATTCCAGCGACGAACGCGACGTTGAGGAAATGTATCAGGCCGGTTGTTCGTCGTATCTGGTCAAGCCCACCACGCTGCAAGGCTGGCAGGATCTGATTCAAAAGATAAAAAATTACTGGTGGGATACGGTCACCCGCCCGCATTCGTCCTGAAGCCAGCTTTCGACTAGTACCCACTGACCAAGAAGCGCCTGTTTCATAGCATCGGGCAGCCAACGAAGAGAAGACAACCAGCTTATTTTCTGGCTTATCCTTCGTCAGGTACGTTCGTTTTTCCATTTGGTTGTCAAATACGCTGGTAAGGCAACATTGTGGTCGGCAAATGGGCAAACTTTGGTCCCATTTGTGCATCTTGCTCATCGAAATTTCCTGAACGAGTCGTTATCGCCACTGAGCTGCCGCCGGGCCTATGCCGTACTTTTTACTGCACACGAATTCGATCATGTCGCTTTGCCTGACTATCATTACGGGCAGCGTGTGGCTTTTCCTGCTAAAGTCGAGTGTCAGAACCCCCATTCGGAATTGGCTAACCCTCTTTTACTTCGCCCAAACGGTCTGGCAGTTCAGCGAAATTTTTCATTATAGCATACACCCCGACTACGTAGGCAGCCTGGCTTACAAGCTGTTACTGACTGGCTGGGACCTGCCCGCCTTGGCGTTGCTCGAAACGGCCTACGTGCAGGTAAACTACCTGTTTATCCAGGATAGTTACCCTAAAGAGCGGCGGCTTATGCTGCGCGCCATGACGGTGATGAGCGTGCTTTTCTGCGGATTCATTGCCTGGAACGAATTCAGTAACGACAGCAACATCAGCCTGCTCAACTTCGCCGGATTTCTCTATGGCACGATCTGCAACAGTTGGGCGCTCATCGTCTGCATCCGCAAAATCATTACCCTGCACCGTCAGCAACACCCCGACAGCGACGGTATCCGCTGGCTGACGTTCGTCAATATCATTTTCGTGATCATGTGCGTGTTGGTCGTGACGTTTGGCTTTTACTCTACCATCGGCTACTGGACTTACTGCTCGCTACTCTGGTCGGGGAACCTGGCTCAGATTGTGGTGTATCTGAACTTTGCCGCCGTACCGATTAACCTGAAAACCAAACAGCTTGGCTTTGCCCAGGTGACGGTCGCGTCCATTCTGCTGACGGTCATGCTGGTGTTTTGTCCGCCCGTCGACATTCTGGATCTGCCACCGCGGTTACTTCAGCAGCCCAGCCTGCTCAAAATCACGCTCCTGATCATCGGTACAGCCACTATCAATATCGTGCTGCTGCCCCACCTGATCAAGAAAACCCTCACCGATCCGGTGCTGCGGCTGCTGGCGGGGGTGCAGCACGTCAACGCGGGTGATCTCAGCATTCAGGTCGTGCAGACGACGCAGGATGAAGTGGGCATTCTGACGCAGCACTTTAACCAGATGACTCAGTCGCTGCACAACGCCCATGCCGAATTGACGCGCTACGCCCAAACGCTGGAAGAGCAGGTAGCCGACCGCACCGCCGAGCTCCGGGCCGACAAAGCCCGCATTGAAGAGCAGTCGATGCAATTGCAAACAGTCATGCGCGAACTGCACCACCGCGTCAAAAATAACCTGGCCATCGTGTCGGGACTGTTGAGTTTGCAACTCAACCGGCTGGAAGATCAGCAGGCGATGAAGGCCTTTCAGGAAGGGCAACGCCGCATCGAAGCCATCGCGCTGATTCACCAGCGGCTTTACCAATCGCAGGAGCTGACGGCGATCGATATGGGGCAGTTTGTGGAAGAACTCACCCTCAGCACCATGCTTGCGTATGGGTACCAACCCGGCTCGATCGAGCTCAACATCAACAGCGATGTGGAAGTCCTCGATATCGACATGGCCGTTCCGCTTAGCCTGATCATCAACGAGTTGCTAACCAACTGCTTTAAGTACGCCATCCCTAACGTACCTGATCCGAGTCTGTCGATCTCCCTACTGAAACAAAACGGATTGCTGCTGGAAGTGGCCGACAATGGCCCCGGCATCAACATCGACCTCTGGAACAAGCCGTCGACCTCGTTCGGGAAACGGCTTATCAAAGGGCTGAGCGAACAGACCGGCGGCATCCTTACGGTAGAAAATCGAATGCCCAAACGCTCAGCCCGGCAAGTCGCCCGCCTGCGCGACGAACCGCTGTTGGTTGCAGAACATATGGGTACGTTGTTTCGCCTGGCCATCCCCGACCTGAAACTGATGCAGTAAACCCGTTAACCGCCCCGCCCTTGCTCATCCTCTCCGTTCTGCTGCTGAATGTCGTTGTCTGCGAGTGGCTGGCAACCAAGCCGGTTTTCCGTCACCTTGGCACGGCCTTGCTGGTTATCATCCTGACGGCCATCGAAGCCAACCTGGGACTGGTGCCAACGGGCGAAACGCCACTTTACGAGGGCATTTTCAGCTACGTAGCGCCGTTTTCGCTCTTTGTACTGCTGCTCAGTGTCAACCTCAGCGATCTGCGCCGGGCGGGTTTGCCCATGCTGACTCTATTCCTGGTCGGCTCGGCGGGTACTGTCTTGGGTGTGGTGGTGAGTATGTGGCTGTTCCGTGGGCCGCAAACAGTGGGGCCGCTCTACTACGCCCTGGCTGGTATGTTTACGGGCACCTACATTGGTGGCAGCATCAACTTCCACGCTGTGGCGCTGCACTACGGCGTCTCCAAAGCGGGGAATCTGTTTATCGCCGCCACCGCCGCCGACAACATCCTGACAGCCCTCTGGATGGTTGCCACCCTGGCTATTCCGCAAGCACTGCAACGCCTGCGCCCGCGTCGACTCATAAAGGCAGATACCCACGGCAACGATGGGCTGTTTTCCCGCGACGACGAAACCGTTGCCCCCAGTCATCTGGCACTACTGCTGGCCCTGGGTACAGGGGCAATCGTGGCCTCCCAGGCCGTATCTGCCGTGTGGCCGTCGGTTCCGTTTGTCCTGATCCTTACCACCCTCGCGCTGGTGCTCGCCCAGTTTCGGGCCGTCAACCGGTTACCGGGTAGCCGACTGCTCGGGCTGTTGGGCGTTTATCTGTTTCTGGCCGTGATTGGGGCCTACTGCGATCTGGCGGCGCTGTTGCGCGACGGACAACTGGCTATTGTCCTTTTCGGGATGATCTGCACGCTGGTGCTCATTCACGCCCTGATCGTATTTGGTATTGGGGCGTTGTTCCGTCAGGATTGGGATGTACTGGGCATTGCCTCACAGGCCAACATTGGCGGAGCCACCTCGGCGCTGGCGCTGGCACGAAGCTTAAATCGGCCCGACCTGCAACTGCCAGCGGTGCTTGTCGGCTCGCTGGGGAATGCCATCGGTACATACCTGGGCATTCTGGTGGCTGAAGCGTTGCGCTAATGGAATTCCGGGCTCTCCCAAATACCGTTTTCTTGTGGACTATCAGTTATGGCGTCACACCAATTACTTTCATAATGGTCGATTAAAAGCCAGTTAACATACAGAAGCGCTCCCGATTTGCATCCGAAAAGGCAACTACATTTACCCGAAAGTTGCTGCTTATGCTACGATTACGTTTGCTCTTTCTGGTCGGTTGCCTGGTGCTTGTTGCTAACCCGGCCCTGCTGGCGCAATCGATCCGGCTTCGGGTAGAAGACAGCCTGACCCACCAACCGCTTGCAGGTGCTGCCATTCGTGTACAAAGCGCCCCTGCCACTGGCACAGTCGCTGACCCAAACGGGCTTGCTCGACTAACCAACCTGCCACCGGGCACCACCAACCTGCTGGTTACCTTGGTCGGCTATAAAGACACGCCGTTTGCATTAACCCTCCCATTATCAGCGCCTGATTCGGTACTGGCGATTCGACTAGCTCCGGTACAGGCTGCCCTGGAAGAGGTCGTCGTAACGGCTACGCGCACCAATCGGCGCATCGAAGACCTGCCCATCAAGGTAGAAGTGCTAGGGCAGGAAG
The DNA here is from genome assembly GCF_041321105.1 of Fibrella musci. NCBI lineage: Bacteria > Pseudomonadati > Bacteroidota > Cytophagia > Cytophagales > Spirosomataceae > Fibrella > Fibrella musci. The sequence continues at coordinate 708,660 of NZ_JBGGWD010000005.1, forward strand.
ACATGGACGAGGAAGCAGCCGTAGTACCGGGCAATGTAGGCAGTATTCTGGGCGACATCTCCATCATCCATGTGCAACGAACCTCATTGACGACCGGCAACCAGGGAATACGTATGCAGGGCCTCGACCCAAAATATACCCAGATTCTTCGCGATGGCTTGCCGCTGTTCGAGGGGTTCTCGGGCAACTTGGGCGTGTTGCAGATTCCGCCGCTTGACCTTAAGCAAGTCGAAATTGTGAAAGGGTCTGCCTCGACCCTCTATGGGGGCGGGGCCATCGGCGGCCTCATCAATCTTGTTTCGCGCCGACCCAGCACCGATCCCGAAGTAACCGTTGTCCTGAACCGTTCCACGCTCCGCGAAACCAACCTGAATGCCTACTATGCCCAGCAATGGAAGGCCAAAGCCGGGCTGACGCTCTTCAGCGGCTACACCGACCAGCCCGCCGTGGATGTCAACGGCGATGGTTATGCCGACTCACCACTCATTAAACAGTTTACGTTGCACCCACGTCTGTTTCTCACCCCTTCGGCCCGTACGAATCTAAACGTGGGGTATACGTTCATCCGCGAACAACGTACCGGAGGTGATGTCGAAGCTATTTATCGGCCGGACGCCAACCGCACCTATGTGGTTGACAACCAATCGATGCGACACACTGTAGATGCCACCCTCAACCAGTCGATCAGCCCGGGAAATACTCTGACGGGCCGGGGAACACTTAGTTTCTTCGACCGGACGCAGGTCGATAACGGTTATCGGTTTGCCGGCAACCAGCTGTCGGGCTACGCAGAAATAGCCGATTACGTAGAAAAAGGTCCGCACACGATGGTGGCTGGTGCCAACCTGACCGTTGAGCAGTTCCATAAGGCTCCCAACGACAGCACCCGCATTACCGATTATACGTACCAGACGCTTGGCCTGTTTGTGCAGGATGATTATTTACTTACGCCCAAAATTACCCTGCAAGGGGGCCTGCGGCTCGATCAACACAACGTATTCGGGACGTTCGTTCTTCCCCGCCTGTCGGTGCTGGTGAAGCCCAGTGAGCACTGGAGCATAAGGACCAGCATCGGTACAGGTTATAAAACGCCCAATACCTTCGCCAACCTTACCGGAGCTGATGCCCGAACCAGCCTCAGCTATCGCTACTTACTGCCCATCAGCGTTGGTACACGCCCCGAACGCTCGCTGGGCCTGAACATGGATGTGGCTTATCAGGGCACGGTGGGCGAACACCTGACCATCCAGCTCGATCAGGCGTTTTATTATACCATTATCAGTAATCCGGTAGTAGCGATCACGCCGACTGGCAGCCCGGCACAGACAATCCTGCAGAATGCGGCATATGACATTACCAGCCTGGGGACCGACACGTACCTGCGGATGGAATACGACGAGCTTGAATTTTATCTGGGTTATAACCACACTGCCGTTCGCCGGGGTGGAGCGGTCAGGCAGGGCAGTGACATCACAACGGTGGGCGCCAACACGTTTTTGCCTTACAGCCCACGCGACAAATTTTCGCTTACGCTAGCCTACAGCCTTCCCGATAAATGGCGGTGGGGTATTGAATCGAGTTGGGTGGGCAATCAGTACCTGTATGACAACCAGCGAGTGCCCAATTACTGGTTCTGGGCAGCCGCCATTGAGCGGATGTTTGGAAAAGTCAGCTTGGTATTGAATGCCGAAAACCTTTTTAACGTGCAACAGATTCAGTATGGACCAGTCGTGACGGGGCCACGCAATAACCCCAATACGGCACCGCTCTGGGCACCACAGGAAGGACGGATTGTCAATCTGGCGCTTCGGTATAAGCTGCGTCACTAACCCACCATCGCTTCAATAGCAACGACCGGTAAAAACAACGTATCAACAGCAAACGCAAACAGGTCTGTACGCCTGTTCTTTGCCAAGCGTGCGAGAATCTACCCAGTCGGGAGTTTACTTACCACGGCTCCTTATTTGCCGAAAGCAACGTGCGTAAAGTTCGCTACATTTCTTGTACATTTGCAGCACTTCACCCAACAAACGACGCGCCACATTGCTGTGGCGTTTTTCATAAAAGCAATAATCTATTAAGTCTATATAGTTAATACACTATGCAAACAGACTCGGCATTCCTGCCCGATTCCCCGCCTGACCCTCAGCCCGCCCTGCCGTTTAATCTGAACGGACTGACCGTAACCGTGCAGGGTGCAGCGGCCGATCAGCAGGCAGCCGCCCTGCGTACTGCTTTCCCGGCGGCGCAGGTACGTACCCAGCCAGAAGCGCCATTGTGGCGTAAACGAACGCGCACGGAAATCGCCATTTATGCCACGGCAGCCTTGTCGCTGATGGTAGTAGGGCATCTGTTGTTCAGCTATTTCACCCTTGATCGGATCACGCTGCTGGCGACATCCGTGCGGGTTGAGCCCGAGTTTTTCTATTTTCTGATGGCCGGGTTCGTGGCGCAGATGATCGATGGCGCACTGGGTATGGCGTATGGGGTTACAGCCACCACTTTCCTGATGAGCGTAGGCATTAGCCCGCTCCACGCCACGGCCAGCGTGCACAGCTCCGAAATTTTCACGTCGGGCGTATCGGGCTATATGCACCTTAAGTTTGGCAACATCAACAGCAAGCTCTTCAAAGCCGTACTGATTCCGGGCGTTATCGGTGCTGCCCTGGGTGCGTGGCTTATCTCGGAGCTGACGGCTTTTGAGCAGTATGCCAAAGTCTTACAGCCAATCATTTCGGTTTATACGGCTTTTCTGGGTATCCTGATTATCCGTAAAGCCCTGGTCAAACGAATCGTCAAGAAGCCGGTGAAGCAGATTGGTCTGCTAGCCTGGACGGGCGGCTTTCTCGACGCGATTGGTGGCGGTGGCTGGGGGCCTATCGTCAATTCGACGCTGATTGCCAGCGGGCGGCATCCGCGTTATACCATCGGCTCAGTCAATCTGGCCGAATTTTTCATCTCCTTTGCCTCGTCGGTGGTGTTTGCCCTGTACGTGGGGCTTGGCAACTACGGGCTGGTCATTCTGGGCCTCATCCTGGGCGGTAGCATCGCCGCGCCCATTGCCGCCCGCCTCGCACAACGCCTTCCTGTAAAAACCATGATGGTACTGGTTGGCATCGTGGTCATCCTCGTAAGTTTGCGTAAAATTTTATTGTTCTTTTAGTCATTGGGCTTCGCCGCCATTGCTGGTCATTTGTTGTAAAAACAATGAATGACCAGCAATGGCGGCGAAGCCCAATGACAATTTTCCTATGAAAAAGCAAACCAAAGCCATACGTACCCAGACGCAGCAAACGCAGTACCGCGAACACTCGACGCCGCTATTTCTGACATCGAGTTTTACGTTTGAAAGCGCCGAACAAGGGAAAGAGCTGTTTGAAGAAACCATCGAAGGCAACATCTACAGCCGCTTTTCGAACCCCAACGTAACGGAGTTTGTCGATAAAGTGTGCATGCTGGAAGGGGCCGAAGATGGCATTGCTACCGCAACGGGCATGGCGGCGGTGTTTGCGTCGATGGCCGGTCTGCTCAAATCGGGCGACCACATTGTGGCCTGCCGGGCGTTGTTCGGTTCGGCACACCAGATCATCACGCAGATTCTGGCCAAGTGGGGCATCACGCATACGTACCTGGATGCCACGGCAACGGAGGCAGAGTGGGAAGCCGCCATACAGCCCAGTGCCGGAAAGCCGGCCGCCCGCATGGTGTATCTCGAAACGCCCTCGAACCCCGGTCTGGAGTTGGTCGATCTAGCGATGCTCGGCCGGCTGAAAGCCAAATACGGCTTCATCCTGAATGTCGACAACTGCTTTGCCACGCCCATTCTACAAACGCCACTGGACTTTGGCGCCGATCTGTCGGTGCACTCAGCCACAAAATACATGGATGGGCAGGGCCGTGTATTGGGCGGCATCGTGGTCGGACCGAAAGAATTGATCGCCCCGATTCGCTTTTTCGCCCGCCATACCGGACCGTCGCTGTCGCCGTTCAACGCATGGACCTTGTCGAAAAGCCTCGAAACGCTCGAACTGCGCATGGAACGGCACTGTTCGAACGCGCTGGCGCTGGCACAGGCGCTCGATCAGCACCCCGATGTGGCGCTTGTGAAATATCCCTTCCTGCCGTCGCACCCACAGTACGACCTAGCCAAAGCGCAGATGAACGCGGGCGGAGCCATCGTCACCATCGAACTCGACGGCGGCTTTGAACGGGTGCAGGCGTTTATGGAGGCGCTGGAAATTCCGACGCTCTCATCGAACCTTGGCGATTCGCGCACCATCGTGACCAACCCGAACACAACGACCCACGCCAAGCTGAAACCCGACGAGAAAGCCGCGCTGGGTATCACACCGGGCCTTATTCGTATCTCGGTAGGCCTCGAACACATCGACGATCTGATCGCCGACTTTGAGCAGGCCGTCGCGGTCAGCGCCGACGTTGTGCGGGAGCGTGTGTAGGAACTCGTTCGTTGCCAGTGGCTTTATATATAAAACGGTCTTGACATGAAAACACTGACATTCAACGTACCTGATACGTTTGATGTGCCCACCGAACGGCAGGCACTAGCCCGGAGCTGGTATCAGACTGGCAAGCTGTCGGTTTCGCAAGCCGCAGAAGTCGCGGGTCTGAACGTGTCTGTCTTTCTGGCATTGGCCGAACCACGAACAGCGTCGGATCGGCAACTCCAGCAGTTGGCTCGCCCGATAATCGCCAGTTATAATCTGGAGGCGCTAAAGAAGTCGCATTCCTACAAAGGTCTAGACTGGGGTCAGTTAGATCAATTAGCTGATACCATCGCGATTGATGACGAAACGGTTGAGCTATTGGCTCAGCTTCAAGCATGATCTATTTGCTCGACACCAACATTATCATTCTGAATTTACAAAAGAAGCCTCTGGCGTATCAAATTCGGGACGAGTTGGGCTTGAGCAGCGACACCAACGATGTTTACCTGTCGGTTGTGTCAATCGGGGAAATTCGGTCCCTTGGCCTTCAGAACAAGTGGGGAGACACTCGCCTGGCCGCCTTAGAAACGTACCTGAGCCGCTTTATTACCCTCGATATTAATAACGTGAAGGACTCATTGATCGGTATGCGGAGATCGATGCATTCAGTCAAAACAGGCTGGCGGGCAAGCCGCTAGGTACATCGGCACGAAACATGGGCAAAAATGATCTTTGGATAGCGGCAACTGCTTCAGTAATTAGCGGTACCATAGTCACTGTCGACAAAGATTTTGATCATCTGCATAACCAGTTTCTTAACGTACGACGATTCAATTTCCCTACCTCCACCACTATCGATCAATGAAGCACGTACTACTCCTACTGACCCTCCTTACTGCTCAAGTCGTGATGGCGCAGTCAACGCAAAAACCGTTACGCGTAGCCATTTCGGGCCTCTCGCACGCTCACGTACATGAGATTCTGAGTCGGTTCAAACGCCCTGGCCTGGAGCTGGTTGGCATCTATGAAACCGATCGCAACCGGGCTCAGCAACTGGCCAAGCAATATGGATTCGATATGGCGCTGGTTTCGCCTTCGCTCGACGCCATGCTCGACAAAGCCAAGCCCGAAGCCGTACTTGATTTCGGCGCGATTGTCGATCACCGGAAAACCGTAGAAGCCGCCGCACCACGGGGTATTCATATCATGGTGGAAAAGCCGCTGGCGACAACGTACCCAGATGCGCAAAAGATGGCCGCGCTGGCCCGCAAGCACAACGTGCAGTTGCTGACCAACTACGAAACCACCTGGTATGGCAGTAATCACCGCGCTTACACGGTAGCCCACACCGACAAGGCGATTGGCGACATCCGCAAAATTGTCGTGCACGACGGTCACGAAGGTCCCAAAGAAATTGGTTGTAACCCCGAGTTTCTGGCCTGGCTGACCGACCCTATCGGCAACGGCGCCGGGGCGCTGTTCGACTTTGGCTGCTACGGCGCCAACCTCTCAACCTGGCTGATGCAGGGCCAGAAACCCATCGCGGTAGAGGCGGTGACCCAGCAGATTAAATCCGACATTTACCCGAAAGTGGATGACGAAGCCACCATCATTCTGACGTATCCAAAGGCGCAGGCGATTGTTCAGGCGTCGTGGAACTGGCCGTTTGGTCGCAAAGACATGGAAGTATATGGCCAAACTGGGTACGTTCACACAATCGACGGAACGCGCATGCGGGCTCGCTACAAAGGCGATAAAGCCGAGCGCGCGATGGAAGCGCCTCAGACCGAAGCCCCTGCTACCGACCCGTTTACGTACCTGGCCCGGCTGCTTCGTGGTGAAACCAAACCCGACGCGCTTACGTCATTAGAAAACAACCTGATTGTCGTCCAGATTTTGGATGCCGCCCGCCAGTCTGCCAAAACGGGGAAGGCGGTAGTCCTGAAGTAGCTTATGATAGGCCCACAACTCATACTTTGGCTGTTTCTGATTGTTCTGCCAATCAGCGCGTTCGTATGGAGTTTTCTGCTAGTCTATCCGTGGCGTTATTTCAGGCGGTATGTGCTTAGCCACATAGCAGCTGTCTTTATCTACTTCCTGTTGATTCGCTTATTGGTTCATCCTGAAACCGAACTGGAAAGTGAACGTTTTGCCTTTTGGCTGATCGTGGCGGGGTACAGTCAGTGTTTGCTGGGCACGCTTGCTGCCTTTTTAATCCGAAAGAAGTACCTACAATACGTATGATTACCGAATCAGTTACCTCCTCCTTCGAATCGCTTTCAGCCCAATTGGCGGGCCTGAATGAGGTCGACGCGCTTCGCAAACTGACGGAGCTCTTTCCCGGTCAGGTTGTTTTTTCAACCAGTCTGGGCTACGAAGATCAGGTCATCACCGACCTGATTGCCACCAACGAGTTGCCGGTTCGCCTCTTCACGCTGGATACCGGCCGCATGTTTGGTGAGACGTATTCAGTCTGGAACAAAACGCTTAGTCGTTACGGACTGCCCATCGAGACCATGTATCCCGATCAGCAGAAAGTGGAGCAACTGATGACCACCAAAGGCCCCTACAGCATGTATGAGTCGGTGGAGAACCGGAAAGAATGCTGCTTCATTCGCAAAGTCGAGCCCCTGAACCGGGCTCTGGCAGGTCAGAAAATCTGGATCACCGGCATCCGCGCTGAGCAGTCGGCCAACCGCCACGACATGACGCAGCTGGAATGGGATGAGGCCCATCAGCTGTTCAAGTTTCACCCGCTGCTCAACTGGACCTTCGACGACGTGAAGCAGTATGTGAAAGCGCATAACGTACCTTACAACCCCCTCCACGACCGGGGCTTTGTGAGCATCGGGTGCCAGCCCTGTACCCGCGCCATTCAACCCGGCGAAGATTTCCGCGCGGGTCGTTGGTGGTGGGAAGACAACTCGAAGAAAGAATGCGGCCTCCACACGCACGAGGAGGCCTTTAAACCTTAATTGAGTTTTGAGTTTTCCGTTTCATCGCGACCACAGGCGAAGCAACTGAAAACTGAAAACGGTAAACTAAAAACGTACTTTGGATTACCTAGATCAACTCGAATCGGAAGCGATTCACATCATGCGCGAAGTGGCCGGTCAGTTTGAGCGGCCCGCTTTGCTATTTTCGGGCGGCAAAGATTCGATCACGCTCGTGCACCTGGCCCGCAAGGCGTTCCGGCCCGGCAAATTTCCGTTTCCGCTCGTGCACATCGACACGGGCCACAACTTTCAGGAAGCCCTCGATTTCCGCGACTGGCTGGCCGACAGCCTTGGCGAACGACTCATCGTCAGGTACGTTGAAGATACCATACGTACCCGGAAGCTGAAAGAGCCCACCGGCCGCAACGCCACCCGCAACGGCCTGCAAACGTTTACGTTGCTGGATACGATCGAAGAGTTCGAGTTTGATGCCTGCATTGGTGGTGCCCGCCGCGATGAAGAGAAAGCCCGCGCTAAAGAGCGAGTATTCTCAGTGCGCGACGAATTTGGCACCTGGGACCCCAAACGCCAACGGCCCGAACTCTGGAACCTCTACAACGGGCGCATCCACAAGGGTGAAAACGTGCGCGTGTTCCCTATCTCTAACTGGACCGAACTCGACGTCTGGAATTACATCCGCCGCGAGAACATCGCCCTGCCGAGCCTGTATTTTGCCCACGACCGCGAGTTGTTGCTCCGCGATGGCAAATTAATGGCAACGGCCAACGGAGTAATTCAGCGCGAAGCCGACGACGAAATCGTGACGCGCCGGGTACGTTTCCGCACCGTAGGCGACATTTCCTGCACCGCCGCCTCGGAGTCGGGTGCCGACACGCTTGAGGACGTGATCGCCGAAATTCAGGCGACGCGCATCTCGGAACGCGGCGAAACCCGTATGGACGATCAGCTCAGCGAAGCCGCCATGGAAGACCGCAAGAAAGGTGGCTATTTTTAATAGCTTAGTTGTTACAAACTAAAAGCGAAGCGACATGGACCCAATAACCCTTGAAAAGCAAGACAATCGACTAATTATCAGTATTGAAGAAAGTTATCTCAGGAAAGATATCATCACAAAACTGATTGATCGATTAAAGTGGGAGCACTTGATCGAAAAGGCTGATTTTGACGAATCAATCGTTGAACTGGGCGAGCAGATTAAGGCAGATTGGTGGGCAAAGAACAAAGACCGCTTTCTGCGCGGAACCGAATGACTACAATTGTCATCGACACCAATCTGTTCTTTGGTGCATTACGCACTGCCGATAATTATGTTCGTGATATCATCGAGCGTGATGATCTGCAGTTCATTGCACCAAACTACTTGGTAGTCGAAATATTCATTCACAAGGACACCATTCTGCAAAAATCTAAAGTGCAGGAAGCCACTCTTTATGAATTGTTGGCCATCACGCTGCAAAAAGTACGGTTTGTAAATGAAGAATCTATTTCGTTAGGCAACATCATTGAGGCCTACCGCCTTTGCTCAGGGATTGACGAGAAAGACGCCCCATTTGTAGCCCTCGCTTTAGAATACGACGCTTTAATATGGACTCGTGACCAAATGCTTAAAGACGGTTTGGGGCGCAAAGGCTTTACACGATTCTTCGACCCAACCTGACACAATTTACATTACATGGACTTACTACGATTTATTACCTGTGGCAGCGTGGATGATGGGAAAAGTACCCTCATCGGTCGGCTGCTTTACGATTCAAAATCCATTCTGGCCGATCAGCTCGAAGCGGTCGAAAAAGCCAGCAAAAGCCGCGACAACGGCGATGTAGATCTGGCCCTATTGACAGACGGCCTCCGCTCGGAACGCGAGCAGGGTATCACCATCGACGTAGCCTATCGGTATTTTCAGACTACCGCGCGCAAGTTTATCATCGTGGATGCACCGGGGCACATTCAGTATACCCGCAACATGGTGACGGGCGCGTCGAACTGCCAACTGGCCATCGTTCTGATCGATGCGCGGCACGGCGTGGTGGAGCAAACCCGTCGGCACTCGCTCATTGCGTCGCTGTTGGGAATTCAGCACGTGGTGGTAGCTGTGAACAAGATGGACCTCGTCGATTTTTCACAGGATGTATTCAGCAACATCTGCATTCAGTATACCGAGCTGGCGCAGAAACTCAACATCCCCGACATCACGTATATCCCCATCAGCGCCCTCAACGGCGATAATGTGGTAGACCGGTCGACGGCCATGAGTTGGTATGATGGCACGACGCTGCTCAATCACCTCGAAACCATCGACATCGACGATACGACCAACCACACGCTGGGCCGCTTCCCTGTCCAATACGTGCTGCGTCCTCAGACCGCCGAACTGCCCGATTACCGGGGCTATGCGGGTAAAATTACGAGCGGTACGTTCCGCCTGGGCGAGGCCGTTACGGTGCTCCCTTCGGGCGAAACGTCGACCATCTCGCGCATTGAGAGCAACGAGCAGGACATTCAGGAGGCTACAGTAAACCAGTCGGTTATTCTGCACCTTGCCGATAATGTCGACGTGAGCCGGGGCGATCTGATCGTACCATCGGCGACACAGCCCGTTGTGAGCCAGACCGTCGAGGCCATGCTTTGCTGGATGGACACGAAGACGTTTTCGGTCGGCAGCAAGTATGTCTTGCAGGTAGGTACGTCCCGCACGCGTTGTGTGGTGCGCGAGATTCCGTATCAACTTAACATCGAAACCTACGAACAGGTAACCGACGTCGAGAGTCTGAAACTGAACGATTTGGCGCGGGTGGTGCTGAAAACGGCTCAACCCATTGCGTTCGATCCGTATTCGCAGAACCGGGCCAACGGCGGCGCCATTCTCATCGACGAAACCAGCAACGTGACGGTCGGAGCCCTGATGCTGGAAGGCGAAGCCTAAGCGGTTAGTCGCCCCCTGACAAAACTTATCTTCTCATGACGATCGGAACCATCATTTTAGCAGCCGGGCAATCGTCGCGGCTGGGCGAGCCCAAACAATTGCTGGAACAGAACGGACAGCCGTTGGTACGCCACATGGCTCAGCTCGCCGTTGACCTCAACGCCGGGCCAATCGTAGTGGTGGTAGGCGCTCATGCCGAGGCTGTTTCCGAGGCGCTCCACGACCTCAAAGTACGGAAGTTACCCAACCCCGACTGGCAATCGGGCATGGCGAGTTCGATCAAAGCGGGTGTGGCATTGCTGGCCCCTACCCAGCCCGAGGCCATCCTGATTCTGCTGACCGATCAGCCCTATGTGAGTCGGGCGCTGGTGGAGCAACTAATTGAAACGGCCCGTTCGACGCATAAGCCCATTGTGGCCAGCCAATACGGTGATACACTTGGCGTGCCCATTCTGTTTCGTCCTGCCTATTACGAAGCCCTGCAACAACTCACAGGTGACACCGGTGCGCGGCTGCTCGTTCAGCAGAACCCCGACGACGTAGCGTCTGTGCCTTTCGAGCAAGGTCGCATTGATCTGGATACGCCGGAAGACGTGGCCCGCTGGCGGGAAACCGTTGCCTAACGGCCAGTAAGCGCGTTGGTGGTTACCAACGCGCTTCTTTCATTGTTGCTCGTACAGTTCGATCGGCAGATCATCGGGATCGGCAAAGAACGTGAACCGCCGGTTGGTGAACTCATCCACCCGAATCGGCTCCGTCTGAACGCCTTTGGCGTTGAGCAGGCGAATACTTTCCTCGATGTCGTCGACAACAAACGCGATGTGCCGCAGCCCCGTTGCTTCTGGCCGACTGGGGCGGCTGGGTGGATTCGGGAACGAAAACAGCTCGATCACATACTGCCCGTTTAACGAGAGGTCGGCCTTGTAAGATTCACGCGCGGCCCGATACACCTCCTGATCGAGGTTGAACCCCAGTATGTGGGTGTAGAACTGTTTCGACCGCTCATAGTCGCGGCAAATGATGGCAATGTGATGAACGGCTTTTAGCTTGATCATTGGTGATAGGGCGTTGGTCGGGCGGCTGACTAATGGCACAAAAGTAGCAATCGGGCAGAAGCCATGGGCCGCTGATGGAGACAAGTTAAAAAACCAGTAGCTTCGTCTAAACTGTTTTTACCTAAACCGAATGACACGCTACATATTGTTACTGGGAGCCCTTCTATTCACCCTACAACTCGCTGTTGCCCAACCGTATACCGTCAAAGAAGTCGCTTCCCCGGCAGCGGCTGGCTTCAGCCCCGAGCGGCTGCAACGCATGGACCGCTTTCTGCAACAGTACGTTGCTGATCAGAAACAGGCGGGCGTCATTGGCTTCATCAGCCGCAACGGACAGATTATTTATTACAAGGCGTTTGGGAAAAATGGTCCGAAAAAAGACCAACCGCTTCAGCGCGACGCTATCCTGCGCATTGCCTCGCAAACCAAAGCCATCACCAGCCTGGCGGTACTGATGCTGCTGGAAGAAGGCCGTTTTCTGCTCGACGACCCCATTTCGGCCTATATTCCGGCGTTTAGAAACCCTGTTGTGCTCGATAAATTCAACGAGAAAGATTCGAGCTATACCACCAAACCCGCCCGCAGCGAAATCAGCATCCGGCAGTTGCTTACGCACACATCGGGGCTTAGCTACACCAGTATCGGCACCAAAGAAGCCAACGCCATTTACGCCAAGGTCAACATTCCCAGCGGCATCGGTACGCCGTTTTTCAGCCTGTCGGCGAGTGTCAACGCGCTGGCCAAGCTGCCGTTAATGCACAACCCCGGCGAACGTTTTACGTATAGCCTCAGCACCGACGTGCTCGGCCGGCTGGTTGAAGTGCTGTCGGGGCAACCACTCGACCAGTTTTTCCGCACGCGCATTTTCGAGCCGCTGGGCATGAACGATACGTATTTTTATTTGCCCCCCGCCAAACACGCCCGCCTCGCCACGCTGTACTCCGAAAATCAGCAACGTCAACCCATCGCGATGACCATGCAGGGAAACCAATCGCCCGATTACCCCAATCAGGCGGGGCAGTATTTCTCGGGGGGCGCGGGCCTGGTGTCGACGGCCTCCGACTACGCCATTTTCCTGCAAATGCTACTCAATGGCGGGCAGTATAATGGCAAAGTGCTACTGGCTCCGTCCACCGTCCGGATGATGCTGTCGAACCAGATCGGTAACCTGAGCATCGGCGACCGCAAATTTGGCCTTGGCTTTGCGCTGGCTACTGCCCAAACCGCCGCCCGGCTACCCAACTCGGAAGGCACATTCGACTGGGGCGGCTTTTTCGGCACTAGTTATTGGGCCGACCCACAAACCGGCATCATCGGCATGGTGATGACCCAAAAAGTGCCCAACTCCTACAACGATCTGAACGACAAGTTTAAGATGCTGGTGTACCAGGCGCTGGTTAACACGCCAGCAGGTACGTCGGCACCGGCGACTGGTGCCACAGCAAAAAAGTAGAGACCGCGGCGGCGGACCGCGCAATCCCTTGCGTCTCCCACGCGTCAGCACCATAACGTACCTGAATCAGGACTTCTTGCTGCCACTCAATGGGCCGCCCAGGTGTGCGCCGCAAGAGGTTGTAACGATACATGGCCGTTAATTTTTCCTAATTCAATACCACACACGAAGGCGTGTTTCCCGGCGTTGTACGGAAAAAGCCTATTTTTGCTCAATGGCGCGTAGAAAGAGTAATGTGGGTGGCTACCCAACCGGACGAATCCTGTTCAGCCTGACGCTGGCCCTGCTGTTGATTGGGGCGTGTGGCCTGCTGGCTATCCAGTCGAAACGGCTGGTGACGCAGGTGCGGGAAAGCAACGAGGTGCGGGCCTTTCTGGACAGTGACCTTAGCGACAGTGACCGAACAAAACTGGCCAAAGAGCTGGCCAATGAACCATTTGTCGTCACTGAAGGCTCGACTCCGCAGATCAGGTACGTCTCGAAAGATGACGCCGCCCGGGAGTTTATTGCCGAAACGAAGGAAGACTTCACGCAATTCCTGACCGACAATCCGCTACACGCCAGTTATCGGATTCGGCTCCGCGAGGATTATTTCGCCGAAGACAAACTGAAGGAAGTGAAGGAAAGTGTCGAAAAGCTTGACGGTGTTTTTGAGGTCGTCTACCCCGAAAACATGGTCGACAATATCAATCGGAACATTACCAAAATCTACGCCGTGATGGCTGGCTTTGCGTTGGTGCTACTGGTGATTATCGTGGTGCTGATGAACAACACGATCCGGCTGGCGTTGTATTCACAGCGGATGCTGATTCGGAGCATGCAGCTCGTGGGAGCAACCAACGGCTTCATTACCAAGCCGTTCCTGCTACGTGGTCTTACGCAAGGCCTGATGGCGGGTGTGATTGCCTCGACGATTCTGATTATCCTCTGGTACATCGCCCTGGTGAGCCTGCCCGAACTGGGTACGTTAACCGATCCACTGCACCTGCTGATGCTGGCGGGTGCGCTGGTGGTGCTCGGTATGTTGATTGGTTTTTTAAGCACGCTTCAGGCCGTAAACCGCTACCTCGGCCTGTCACTGGATGAATTGTACTAAACTTTGTTTGATGTTTGTCGTCTGACGTTTAAGGTTTTGCCTTGCACCCGAACGACAAACATCAAACGATAAATATCAAACTAGTCCTTATGGAAACGACTCATTTAAAAACACCAAAAGCCCCGCAGGCGACGACCTACACGACGCCACTGGGCAGCAAAACTGAACCGGCGTTTGCGTCGGAAATGCCGTTTGGGAAAGCCAATTACCAGCTGATGATCGCGGGCATTGTGGCGATACTGGCGGGCTTCCTGATTATGACGCTCGACTCGGAAGAGTTCGGCTTTGGCTTCATGGGTCTCACGCTCGGCCCACTGGTTGTAGCGGCTGGCTTCATCATCGAATTTTTCGCCATCCTGAAAAAGCCAACTTCCGAAGTTTAAGAGAACGCAAAGGCGCAAAGGGGGCGCGAAGAACGCGAAGAGTTTTCTTAGAAAATGACTCTTCGCGTTCTTCGCGC
>NZ_JBGGWD010000006.1:0-643902 GCF_041321105.1 Fibrella musci
GGCGGACCGCTGACGCTAGATGTTTTTGCGTCAGCGGTCCGCCGCCCGGCCCATTGTGCATCGTGCATTATTCATTGTGCATTAATTCTACTCCCTCCGCTTGCGGCGTTCGTCGCGGCGGGCCTGTTTGCCTTCTTTGATGGCTTTTTTGGCTTCCTGGTATTGAGCCGATTTCTTCTCGGCGTTGTCCATCACCTCCGTGTAATAGACTCGGGCCTGATCGTAATTTTTCTCGCTGTCGGCAATCCGTGCCAGACCCAGCAGCGACGACCAATAGTAGCCAGTGCCTTTCTGGTTGGTCTTCAACGCAAAATCGACCGACTGCTGATAATACTTCTTGGCTTCAGGTACGTTGCGGTAAAAATTTTGATAGATATACGCCAGAATGTAGGCCGCCGTTCGACCACTTACGCCCTCGTACCCATCCTTGCCCGCTGAGATCTTAGTCAGAATATCCTTTGAGATGGTTTCCGCCTCGGTGAGCCGCCCACGCACAAAGGCCGATCGGGCGTAATAGCGCTCGAAAAAGGGGTTATCAGGATACTGCTCAGCCATGAACTTGGCCATGTCGTAGGCCTTGTCATACTGGTTTTCCATGCTGTAGATCTGTAGCAGGAAGTACCGGGCCTCAACTCGAGTGTAAAACGCATTGTTAGCCGTTTTCTCCAACTGCTGAATCCCTTCCTGTTTGTTGCCTTTCGGGAAGAACATTAGAATCGGTTTGAGCAGCGCGTAGTTTTCGGGGATCCACTTGGCGTAGTAGTTGTACAGGCCATCGCCAAACATCAGCTCGGGGTTCAGATCGCCGTTGCCTTTGCACTTCTCGAAATACTTCAGCGCGTTTTTACCGGCGAAGGTGGCTTTGGTCCATTTCTTCCGCTCCGAATAGATACGCCCCTTGAACGCATAGGCGCCCGCCAGAAAGAAAGACGCTTCGAGCTTGTCTTCGCTTTTGTCGTACAGCTCTTCGGCCAATGTAATGGTGGTATCCATGAGGGCTAAGCAGCGATCATCATAATCCTCGACGTCGGTGTTGGGCACAATCTTCCACCACTCGGCCATGCCCATCAGGAAATAGGGCATCGGGTGGCTCGGGTAACGTACCCGGAGCCAGCGAAACTCGCGGTCGGCCAGCGCGAATTTGTAGTTATACATGTAGTTGATGGCTTCGGCCGACTCAATCTGCACGCCGGGGTGCTTCAGCAGGCCATCATACTTCTTATCAAAATCCGCCGACGAGTACAGCTGCGCTTGGGCCGGCAAGGTCGCCAGCAGGCTTAGGCAGCCGAAGAAGACAGACAATAGGAAAGACTTCATAGTTTGGTTACTGACGTTGAACAGGCACTGCGGGCGATGGGGCAGGGCTTGATTGGCTTGGAAATAAGCCCACCAGTGCTGTTGATTATCGGAATATTAACGTTGATGCAAAGCGATCCGTTTGTTTGGGTATAAAGAAGTTTGACGAGCGGCAAACGGCGGTTGGGAAAGGGCCTGTTTGCCGTTGTTTCCTGATGATACCTTTATACAACTTGCTTGATTTTGTCGTTGTAAGTCAGTAATTTTGCGTCCTGATTTGAAGGGGTGGCTTGTTTTGCAACTGCCTGAAGCCCTTTGAACTACCTTATTTTTACAAACATTCTCTGTTTAACAAGCTAATGGCTCGCGATCTATCATTGACGAGAAACATCGGTATCGCCGCTCACATTGATGCGGGCAAAACAACGACCACCGAACGTATTCTTTATTACGCTGGGGTAAGCCACAAAATTGGGGAGGTTCACGATGGAGCCGCCACCATGGACTGGATGGAGCAGGAGCAGGAGCGTGGTATCACGATCACCTCAGCTGCTACGACCGTTGACTGGACCTACCGCGATCAGAAATATCACATCAACATTATTGACACCCCCGGCCACGTTGACTTCACCGTTGAAGTAAACCGCTCACTGCGCGTATTGGACGGGCTGGTGTTTTTGTTCAGTGCTGTAGATGGCGTTGAGCCCCAGTCGGAAACCAACTGGCGTCTGGCCAACAACTATAACGTAGCTCGTCTGGGTTTCGTCAACAAGATGGACCGTGCCGGTGCCGACTTCCTGAACGTTTGCCGTCAGGTGAAGGAGATGCTGGGTAGCTACGCTGTACCCCTTCAATTGCCGATCGGCGAAGAGGATAGCTTCAAAGGGGTGGTTGACCTCGTTAACTTCCGTGGTATCCAATGGAACGAAGACGACAAAGGCATGACCTTCCGTGAGGTGCCCATCCCCGACGATATGTTGGACGAGGCGACCGAATGGCGCGAAAAACTGCTCGAAGCCGTTGCTGAATTCGACGACACGCTGATGGAGAAGTACTTCGAAGATCCCGAGTCGATCAGCGAAGACGAAATCCTGGCCGCCCTTCGTAAAGCAACGATCGCGATGAAGATCGTGCCGATGCTTTGCGGTTCGTCGTTCAAAAACAAAGGTGTACAAACGATGCTCGACTATGTGATGGCCCTGCTGCCGTCGCCGCTCGACAAAGACAACATCGTTGGTACAAACCCCGATACGGGTGCTGAAGCCGTGCGTAAGCCGTCGGTTTCTGATCCGTTCTCAGCGCTGGCCTTCAAGATCGCTACTGACCCCTATGTTGGTCGTCTGTGCTTTATCCGGTCATACTCAGGTGTGCTGGAGTCGGGTTCATATATCCTGAACAACCGCTCGGGCAACAAAGAGCGTATCTCGCGGATTTTCCAGATGCACGCCAACAAGCAGAACCAAATCGATCGCCTCGAAGCAGGCGACATCGGTGCGGTTGTGGGCTTCAAAGACATCAAAACCGGCGATACGCTGTCGGATGAGAAAAACCCGATCATCCTCGAATCAATGGTGTTCCCCGATCCCGTTATCGGTTACGCCATCGAGCCGAAGAAAACGGCCGACCAGGATAACTTCTCGAAAGCCATTGGTAAGCTGATCGAAGAAGATCCCACGCTGAAGGTTGAGTCGAACGAAGAAACTGGCCAAACCATCATCCGGGGTATGGGTGAGCTTCACCTCGAAATCATCATCGACCGGATGCGTCGTGAGTTCAAGGTAGAAGTGAACCAGGGTGCGCCGCAGGTGGCTTACAAAGAGACCATCACCAAGAAAGTTGAACACCGCGAGGTGTACAAAAAACAAACGGGTGGTCGTGGTAAGTTTGCCGACATCGTGTTTGAACTGATGCCGCGTGACCCCGAAGAAGATGGCTCAGTGAAAGCTGGTCTGCAATTCGACAACGCTATCGTGGGTGGTGTTATCCCCCGCGAATTCATCCCTGCCATCCAGAAAGGGTTTGCCGAAGCGATGAGCAACGGCCCGCTGGCTGGCTACCCGGTCGATGCCATGAAAGTGCGCCTGTTCCACGGTTCATTCCACGACGTTGACTCAGACTCATTGTCGTTTGAATTGGCTGCCCGGATGGGCTTCCGTGAAGCCGCTCGTCAGGCGGGCCCGAAACTGCTCGAACCGATCATGGCCGTTGAAGTACTAACGCCTGAAGAGTACACCGGTCCGATCACAGGTGACCTGAACCGCCGCCGCGGTATCATGAAAGGCATGGACACCCGCGCTGGCTCGCAGGTGATCAAAGCCGATGTACCTCTGTCGGAACTGTTCGGCTACATCACCGAACTCCGGACGATGTCATCAGGCCGTGCTACGGCTAACCTGACGTTCTCACACTACGAAATCGTTCCGCAAAACATCGCGGACGGCGTTGTGAAGAAAGAGAAAGGAAACTAGTTGTGTTTAAGGGTCAATCTCTACCGTTAACGAGTAGAGATTGACCCTTGAATTTAAAATATCCCCGCCCCGGAGTAAATGGCTCTTTCGGTGGCAGGTTTTATCGCTAAACGAGCCGCATTTTTATGAATCAGAAGATTCGCATCAAACTGAAGTCGTTCGACCACATGCTGGTTGATAAGTCGGCTGAAAAAATTGTTAAAGCCGTTAAATCAACGGGTGCGGTGGTAAGCGGGCCTATACCCCTGCCGACCGACAAAGAGATTTATACGGTGCTGCGTTCACCGCACGTCAACAAGAAGGCCCGCGAGCAGTTCCAGCTTTGCACCTACAAGCGGCTGGTAGACATCTACTCGACTTCAGCCAAAACGGTTGACGCTCTGATGAAACTCGAACTCCCCAGCGGAGTTGATGTTGAAATCAAAGTTTAATGAAATGAAAAAGCCCGGCTAAGTAGCCGGGCTTTTTCATTTCATTAAACTTTGAAAACCTACGTACTGGCTATTCGGATCAGATCGTCGATGTTATTGACGATGGTGCCATTTTCAGGCATCTGAATGTCTTGCCCAACTACCTGATAACCCGTCAGAAGCAGGTGTGATTCGGGAAACTGGGCCGCTAATTTATTGACGTAAAGCTGGGCTTCGTGGTTGGCCGGTACGGACGTAATGGCCGAGAAGATATAGTCGGGCTTGTGCACGTTATAAGCGAAAACAAGCTCGTTAAACGGCAGGCTTTGCCCCAGATACACTACTTTGTTGTAGCGTGCCCGGATGATATAGTTCGCAAAAAGCAGGCTGATTTCGTGCAGTTCGCCTTCGGGCAGGAATAGCATGTATTTCTTGCCGTTGGGCCGTTGCTTGCTCACCTGTCCATCAATCGCCACAATGAGCTTCTGCCGGATCAGGTTCGTGATGAAATGCTCCTGCGCCGGCCCGATCGACCCCGTCACCCACAACGTACCTATACGGCTCAGGAACGGGTAGATGATATGAATCATCGTATTCTCAAAACCGAATTGCAGGATATTGGTGCTAATGATCTTCTCGAAACGATCTTCGTCAAGGTCGATCATCGAAATCGTCAACGCATGAATCTGATCCGGGTAGTTAAGTTGCTTGTCGGAGATCTTGATAACCTCCTGATACATTTCCTCAACCGATAACTTCGATATCTCCGAAATTTTGTAACCGTGATCTTTCAGCAGCGAAATGTTCAGAACCAGTTTAAGATCCTGATCATCGTAAGTGCGAATATTGGTATCCGTTCGTTTGGGCGAAATGATATTGTAACGATGCTCCCAGATCCGCAACGTGTGGGCTTTGATGCCAGAAAGCTGCTCTAAATCTTTTATCGAGTAATTACTCATGGGGCAGTCGGATTATAGAACGGTGCACTAAGGAGAGAGAGGAGCGCAGAGCAAGCGATTTTAACTAGTTTTTGCTCTTTATACGAGAATGCAACGTCTAAGCTAATCAGCAGGTCAAACATTTGCAATAGCGACCTATAGAATCAACCGTTTATGTACGTTTTTTCTGTAAACAACTTAGTAGAAGGCTAGTTTGTTCAATCATTTTGTCAGGTGAAGCAGGATCAGGTTACCTGCGAAGAAGAAAACCTGCAAACCAATTAGTAAACCAGCCAGTCGATTTTCCTTGCGAAAAGGCAGGCCGTACCAGATGCTGAGCAACACGGAAGCTACCAGCCACCAGCCTACATAATTTTGAATAGGTATCGGCCGACTATACCAGTTCCAGAAGTCAAGATGAATGGCTACTGGCTCAATGATCAGATCGAGCGCGACCATACCCGTTGCCGCGATGGCCGTTTTGACGTAGACACGCCAGGGAAGCCGGTCGCATACCGAACCAAAGGCGTACGTCAAGACGAGCCAGTTGATACCAATTACGGGGGGCACGCCGAGGATTTTGGGGCCGAGTCCCGCCCCGTACACATAAGGACCGCCGAAGATAGTGCCTGTCTCAACCCCCAATACTTCAACGAAAAAACCCGTCAGGATAGCGAGCGCGATATAGAAATAAAAGGAGCGCTGCCAATCAGTATGGAAATAAAGCAGGGCGGCCAACGTACCCAGCAGGTTGAGGGGCGTGAGCAGCTTGAACAAGGGTGCTACGGCCGGAATTTGCAGCCCTATTAGCCCTGCGATATAGGCTAGAACCAGAACGATTGTTATCGGCTTTTCGTAACGCACAGCAGGTAAGGTCAACAAAAAAGTCCCGACAAGACTGCCAGGACTTTGGGGGTGGGAGACGGGGCTCGAACCCGCGACCTTCGGAACCACAATCCGACGCTCTAACCAACTGAGCTACAACCACCGTGTGTTTGGGAGTGCAAATTTAATGAAAAATGTAAAATGAAGCATGTAGAATGAGGTTTTTAGTCATTTTTTTCGACTAGACCATTTTACATGCTTCATTTTACATTTTTCATTCTAGGCGGCCTTGGCCTTCTGGTAAGCAGTTTCGGCGGCATTCCAGTCAACTACGTTCCAGAAAGCGGCAATATAATCGGGCCGTTTGTTCTGGTATTTGAGGTAGTATGCATGCTCCCACACGTCGAGTCCGATAATAGGCGTGCCTTTCGTATCGGCCACATCCATCAGCGGGTTATCCTGGTTGGGTGTCGACGTCACGGCCAATTCACCAGCAGGGGTCACAATCAGCCACGCCCAGCCTGAACCGAAACGCGTCGTAGCCGCTTTGGTGAACTCTTCTTTGAAGGCATCAAATGAGCCAAACTTCTGGTCGATGGCTTCGGCAAGCTGACCTGTGGGCTGACCACCGCCGTTGGCCGAGAGAATGTTCCAGAAAAGGGTGTGATTGAAATGGCCGCCGCCGTTGTTCCGAACGGCTACGGGGTACTTACTTACGTTAGCAACCAGCTCATCAATCGACAGGTTTTCCATTTCGGTCCCTGCGATTGCGTTGTTGAGGTTCGTTACGTATGCGTTATGGTGTTTACCATGGTGAATTTCCATGGTCTGCTTGTCGATGTTCGGTTCGAGCGCATCGCTCGGGTAGGGCAGCGGGTCTAATACAAAAGCCATAAAACTGTGTATAACCGGTACGCCGGCACGGTTTAAGGTTTGACGATTCATGTTGGCCAAAAGCACCTTAGGGCACTAGCGCAACTCACCGGAACTAACACGGCCCTTCTGGTTTATGTTCTTAGACGGCCGAAAAAGTTCGTCAACAACGCCCGACACTCGTCAGCCAGGACACCCGCCTCGAGTCGGGTTTTGGGATGCAGGGGTGAGGGCTGTAGACGCGAATAGCCGCGTTTGGGGTCGTCGGCGCCGATCACGATGCGGCCAATCTGTGCCCAAAAAAGGGCACCCGCACACATCACGCAGGGTTCGAGGGTTACGTAGAGGGTGCAGTCGGTGAGGTATTTGCCGCCGAGCGTCTGCGTGGCTGCCGTAATTGCCAGCATCTCGGCGTGGGCAGTTACGTCGGTGAGTTGCTCTGTCTGGTTACGCCCTTTTCCGATAATACGGTTCCGACAAACGACCAGCGCCCCCACCGGAATCTCGCCCGCTTCCCCCGCCTCTTCGGCCAATGCCAGCGCCATACTCATGAAATACTCGTCGGAAAACATAAACGTAAATGTGGGAAAAGTCGTAGGAAAAAGAAGTCCGAAGTCTGGAAAGTCGGTTGAGTGATTGTTTTTTCTCCACTCAACCGACTTTCCAGACTTCGGACTTCTTTTTCTAATCAACTCTTCAGACTACTTATAACTTCATCACCTTCCGGACAACACGTCGATCACCGACCTGCACGTTGAGCAGATAAATACCGGCGGGTTGCTGACTCAGATCGAGCTGCGTCTGCCGGGTCTCGGTGGTGCGGTTCAGGACAGGGCGACCGCTAAAGTCGCTCAGTAACAGTTCGGCTGGTTGTTGCGCCGACAAGGGCAGGTCGATAGAAACCGTCAACACGTTCTGGGTCGGAACCGGGTACAGCGAGAGCGCACCCGTAAGCGGGTCTTCAACCGCCAACAGCGGCAACACTGTCACGACTGCCGTACCGGATACCGGGCCTGATCCGCAGTTGTTGGTGACAGAAGTCAGCGTATAAGTTGTGTTTTTGGTCGGCTGGAAAGTCAGAATATGCGGATTTGCGTTGGTGTTAATGGTGCTCGTTTGGCCACCATCAATCGTATACGTAATGGCCCAAGGGCTGTCACCAACCAGTGCAATGCTCAAACTGGCTGGGTACGTTTCATACACATCCTGCGTACCGGTCAAAGTAGCCGCGGGTAACCCTTTCACCGTCAGGATCGTCGGGCTTCGCTCGCCGGGGACTTCGGCACCGGGGTTAGTGGCCAAGATCCGGATAAAATACGGCCCGCCTTTGAACGACGATGGAATCGTAGCCGTGATAGGGCTGGTTGCACTTTCTGCCGAAATATCCGTGTACACTTTTGCGGTCGAATCGGCAATCTGTACTTTGAAACGGTTACCCTGATTGAACGTACCTGCGGTCGAGAAAGCGACCGATAGGTTCGTGCCCGCGCAAAGGCTGGTTGATCCTGCCAGCGCCTGAGTCGTGATCGTCGGGATGTTAACGAATACAGTCGCCGTGGCCGGGTTGCCCGATAGGCCAATGCCACAGACGTTTGAGACGCTGGCTACCTGATAAATTGTTGTGCGCAGGGGCTTCACCGTCTGCCGGTAAACCGAGTCGGTTGTTGTGCCCGTGGTGCCATCAGAGAGCGTGAATGAATAAGGCGGCTGGCTGGTAAAGCGCAGTGTGAGCTGTGTCGTCAGGCCGTAGTTGACCGTGGTGGAGCCAAACAGGCTAAGCGTCGGGTTGGTGTTGACGACCAGCCCCACCGTGGCGCGTGAACTGAAGCAGCCGTTGTTGCCCTGCGCATACACCTGATAGGTCTCACCACCTTTGGTCGCGTTCAGCGTGGGCGGCGTAGGCGTCTGCGTGCTCACAAACCCATTCGGATCGATCCAGTAAAGCGTTGAGCCACTGGCGGCCGTTACATCGATGGGGCGCGACACGTCGTTGCGGCAATACGTCAGCAGCGAGGTGGCCAGAATGGGTGTTGGTGTGGTCACGATCCGGACGGTAACGGTAGCGTTGTTGCTCTGGCAATTGTTGACCGTCTGGGTCACGAAATACCGCTCAGTGCGCAGGCCATCGGGTTGTGGATTGGGTGCACCTCCCAGCACGGTATTGTCCGAATTGTACCAGCGAATGTTAGCTCCTTCAGCCGTAAGCGGCTTCACTTCCTGCTGAGGCTGGTCGCGCTGCACGAGGCAGTATTGAATGTCACGCACGGAAGGCGGGGCGGGTACGGCGTAAACGATGACGGGGTAGTCGACCTTCGGGCTTTCGCAGCCTTCGCTATTGGTCTGGCTCACTTTGTAAACAACCGTTGTCACCTGCGCCGTGCTGGGTGTGGGATTGCCACCCAGCAGATTGTTGTTGCTATCGTAATACTTAGGACGCTCTCCCTGCACGCTCAATTGCCGCGACGGTCCTCCCTGACAGAGCGTAAACAGGTTGACGCCCGGCTGTCCCGGCGTTGGCTTCACCCGGACTGTGAAGGGCGCGTTGTCGCTGCGGCAGCCGTTCAGCGTTTGGGCCACGGCGTAACTGTAGGTGGCAACGCGGTCGTTGGGAGCGGTTGGTGCGTTGGACGTTTCGCGACCATCGACCACCCAGATCAGGCTGGCACCGTTTTCGGTCGTGGCGGTCAGCGTTGGCGCACCGTAGGTCTGGCAGAATTCGGGATTGCCGGGTACGTTGCCGGGCAGGCCGGGTTTCCGCTTGATCGTTACCTGAATCTCGCGGCGATCACTTTCGCAGGAGGCAACGGTTTGCGTCACATAGTATGACCGGACGGCCGTCACGTCGCTGGGGTTGGGCGACGTGCTGGGTCGAATGGCATTCGTGCTGCCGTTGCCGCCGCTTGCCACATCATACCAGCGCAGATCCTGGCCGTTAGCGGCCAGCAGATCGGCAGTTTCGCCCGAACAATACTGGCGAGGCGTCGTAAAGGTGGGTTGCCCCGGCACAGCGTTGATCGTCACAGATACCAAAGCGGTGGTGCTGGTGCAACTGGCACTGTTGGTCTGGGTCACATAGTAGCGCTGGGTACCCAGATTGGTAGTCGATGGTGTTGGCGCGCCCGGAAGTGCAGTTCCAGTGGCATCGGTCCAAGCCAGGTTTTCGCCCGTAGCGACTAGTTGCTGCGCGCTGCGCGTCTGGCAAAAAATGGGGTTGGCGCTGGCCACAAGGGGCGCGCCGGGTGTTTGGCGTACAACCACGACCACGTCCAAAAATTCACTCTGGCAATTCCGGGCGTCGGTCTGGGTAACTTTGTAATTATACGTGTTGGCTGTATTTGGCGCTGGGTACGTACTGCCAGGGGCTAGAAACCCACCGGCCTGCGTATACCAGCGGATGGCGCTTCCCGATGCCGACAGCGTCGCTGGTGACTGCGCCGAGCAATAATTGTAGGTGCCAACCGTCGGCTTGTCGGGTAATCCATACACCGTTAACCGTAGCGTTTCGGCGGGGCCTTCGCAACCGTTGATAGTCTGCGTTACGGCAAAGGTTGTCGACGTACCCACCGAACTCGTGGCGGGCCGATACGTACCTGACCGTTCGGTGCTACCCTCAAACCAGCGCAAGCCTTGTCCCGTAGAGACATTGCTCAGCGTCTCGGCCTGGGCGTTCAGGCAGGCTGAATACGATTGGCTCACCGACGGCTTAGCGGGCGTGGGGTTGATCGTGATAGCGCGTGAAATGCGGGTACTGGCGCAGCCATCGACGCGCTGCTGAAAATAAACCAGCGGGTCAGGATCGGCTGTAGCAGTTGAGACTGTGAAGCTATTGCTGGCAGATAAAAGAGTCGAGGACGTTAGGTTGGCATACCACTCGATCGTTGCGTTGGCGTCACCAGCAGCGGTAATGGTCTGAACACTACCAGTGCCCGAGTTCTGGCAGAAAGCGGTAGCGCTGGTCAGCCGCAGCGAAGCCGTACCGGGATTGCCTTTTACCGTAACGGTAACCGTAGCGCTACGAGGACTTTCGCAGCTACCTAGTAACTGCGTCACCTGATACTGCTTGGTCGATGACGGAGCGGCCAGTGTCGCTTCCGTTGAGGTTGTGTTGTCTGTCAGGTTATACCATTTGATCGTAGCCCCACTGACTAGTGTAGCGTTCAGCCGGGGTTGAGCCCCAGCATCATTCGCGCAGTAGTTATTGGGCGCATTGATTGCCGTTGGCGCGGCGGGCGTAGGGTTGATCCGCACCGTTGCCGAAACAGGTGTTGCACTGCTGAAGCAGCCTTGTATGCTACGCTGCCGGAAATAGATAGCGACGTCGCCGCTGTTGGCTGTCGATACTGTGTAGCTGCTGCCTTCGGTAGGCGTTGTATCCGTAGGCGAGTCGTACCACAAAATCGTGCCTGCCCCTGAGGCCGTGATTGCTTGCACGTTGTTTGTTCCCGAAAACTGGCAGAACGGACCGCCATTAGTCAGTGCAGGGTTGTTGGGCGGCGTATTAATCGTTACCGTTACGGTAGTTGCTGCACTAAAACAGCCATTGCTATTACGTTGAACGACCGAATAGGTACCTGATGCCGTGGCAGAAACAGGCCCCGTAGTGGTTAGCTGGCTGTTGTTTGGGAAAGTCCAGAGCGCAGTGTTGTTCGCGCCAAGGTTTGTTACAGACAGGCTCGTTGGGGTGTCACCCTGGCAATACGCGGCAGCCGTTGTGTTTAGAACGGGTTTATCAGGAATACCGTAGACGGTGACGTTTACCTGTCCGCGCGGTCCTTCACATGTAACGCCGTTGGCTGTATTGAACTGGCTGACAGAATAGCTGGTCGTAGCTGATGGAGCATTGATCGTCGCCGTCGTCTGCGCGCTGTTATCGGTCAGGTTAATCCACCGAAACGACGTACCTGAGCCAGATGCTGTAAGTTGCCCACCAGCACCCGGGCAGTATTCCCGCAACCCAGACACGGTCGGTGTCGTGCTGGGTGGATCGGTCAAGACAACATTAATGGGACGCTTCTCGCTTTTGCACCCGCCTACTGTCTGCGTGACATAGTAAGTGCCCACGGCAGAGGTCGATACAGGGTAAGTTGTCCCTGAGAAATTCGGTGTTGTTGCCGCCGAGGTGTTGTACCATTCAAGGGTTGAACCGCTTGCCGTAAGGCTGAGAGAGCCGCTGTTTCTACAAGCGGCAAAGGTGGCGTCACCTCCGGGGAGGGTCGTACCGATGGTTACGCCCGCGGGGGTTTGTGCGCTTGTGCGCGCTGGTGCGCTTGACGTTACACGGAACCGATAACCCGTTCCGTAAGTGACGCTGCCCAACGTACCAGCTATCGACAGGGTGGTAGCGCTGGCGCTGGCAGGCGAGGCCGTCAACGTGGTGACACTGACGGGTGAGGCAGGGAAAGTGCCATCGGCTTCAGAACGCTCCAGTCTGAACACGTTGCCCGCCGTGAACGTACCTGATGTGGTAAACGTAAGCGTTACGGTAGAGCCGGTACAGAGGCCATTGGTGGGCGAAATGTTCTGGTTGACAGTGATAGTTTGCGCCAGCGAATGACCCACGAAGGCCATCATCAGCGCAAGAATTCCCAGAAATTGGCGACAGGTAAGCGTCCAATTCATATGCACTATTTATGAGTTAGTAAAACGCAATTAGCTATTATACTACAAATTTAGGCAGATAACGTCACCTTACGTGGCCGTTAGATGGTAAATTATCCGGGTTTCGTCCTATTCTATAGTACTTCGCTATAGTAAAAGCAAAAACTAGGCCGTTTGTCGAAAGTGCCTGAACGACAACGGTTCAGCTATCCGGTAACATCGGTCGCAAGGGGTAGTTGGCGTCAACGCCCCAGGTACTGGGTCAGCTGCGAGATCGTCTGGACGCCCAACTGTTGAGTATCGGCACCACGCATCATCAGGCAATATGCGTTGTTGAACCCAAGGGGTTGACCCCATCGCAGGCCATAGCGTTGCAGAAACTGGCGTTGAACGTACCCATATACGGCATCGGGCGTACTACCGATCGAGTCGAGTGTGGCCTGGCCTGGTTGCAGAATCACCAGCAATCCCGTGCCGGTGTATTCCGGGTAAAAATCGATGGCCCCGGTGCGTAGGGCGTCGAAACAGAGTTGGGTGCCGCCGAAGCCTGTTTTCAGCACCACGCGCAACGGCGTATGCCCCTCAATGAGTTGCCGGTAGATTTCGGCCAGAATGTACTGTTCGGTGAAAACCTTCGAGCCCATCACCACCTGTCCCACACGCTCGCCGGTCGGCTGCTGCCACAGGCCTGCCCGTTGCAGAAACTCGCGGGCGATGCGCTCGGGCGACTGATGCAGATAGTCGGCGCGGTAGTTCAGGTCAGTCATGACCGAGTCGGAAAGGCGACCCGCCAGCAAATCGAGCGCCGGACCGAGGGCTGGGTACGTTGCCAGCGTCTTTTCGCGCACGACCGGAGCGGCGGCGTAGGGCGGAAACGCATGTTTATCGTCAGTCAGCACGCGCAGGTCGAACGCCCGGATGCGCCCATCGGTCGAGTAGCCACTGATCACGTCGACCTTGCCCGTTCGGATAGCCTCATACATCAAGTTCTGATCGAGCAGGCGGTGGGTAATCTGAAGGTTGTAGGTCTTCTGCAAGCCGGGGTAGCCATCGGCCCGCCCGCCAAACTCATGGGCAAAACCGGCCAGTAGTTTCGTTTGCCGCCCCGCTGGCCACACGACCGCCGCCGAGCCTAGCAACAGCACCGCGAGTAGCCCCACTTTCACTCCGCGCCCCAAACGCTTTGCGCCTCGCCAGTTTACGCGCTGTAACTGGGCTAGCCCCACATCAAATAATACCGCCAATAGCGCCGCCGGAATAGCCCCGGCCAGAATCATGGGTGTGTTGTTGAGGGCAATGCCGCCGAAGATGAATTCGCCCAACCCGCCCGCCGCCACGTAAGCCGCCAGCGTAGCTACGCCCACGTTGACGACCGCCGCCGTGCGGATACCCGCAAAAATGACCGGCAACGCCAGCGGCAGTTCGACCTGCCAAAGCACCTGCCGGTCGGTCATGCCCATACCCCGCGCGGCCTCGGTGGTGTTGGGGTTCACCTCGGTGATGCCAACGTAGGTATTGCGGATAATGGGGAGGAGGGCATACAGAAACAGCGCCGTCAGCGCCGGGCCCGCCCCAATGCCCAGGAGCGGAATAAGCACGCCCAGCAGGGCAATGCTCGGTACGGTTTGCAACACTCCCGCGATGCCAAGCACCACCGTAGCGCTACGCCGGCGCTTGGCGATCAACGTACCCAGTGGCAGGCCAATCAGCAAGGCGAGCAGTAACGACCCGATCGTCAGCCCGATGTGTGTCAGCGTCAGGTCGGTGAGCTTAGCCCAGTTGTCGCGCAGGAAAGGGAGCATAATAGACAGTCAAGATTAAATACTAGTTTTAGCTGCCCACACAAACCGGCTATCAGCCATGACTCAGGAAACCAGTCCGTTGTTCGATGCCATAAAAGATGTAGTCAGTCAGGCCCGGCAGGCGGCTTACAGGTCCAGCAACACCATTTTGTTAACGATGTACTGGCAGGTAGGGCGACTCATTGTCGAAGATGAGCAGCAGGGGCAGACAAAGGCTACCTACGGGAAAGGTACACTCAAAAAGCTGTCGAAATTATTGACGCTCGAATTCGGAGCCGGTTTCGATGAAAGTAATCTTCGGAATATCCGCCAATTTTTTCTGGCTTTTCCAATTCGTGACGCACTGCGTCACGAATTGAGCTGGACACATTATCGGCTTATCAGCCGGGTCGAGGGCGCGACGCAGCGGAATCAGTATGTTCAATTAGCGGCTGAAGGGAACTGGGACACCCGTACGTTGCAACGAAACATTCAATCGCAGTATGTCGGCCGGATGTTGCCAACCGCCTAAGCGGCTACGCCTCAGCCGCAAAGCCTACTCAAAGACCCATACATTTTTGAATTTCTTGGCTTACCGACTCAAAGCAAACTATATGAAGGTGCGCTGGAAAAGGCGTTGATCACCCACATTCAGCAGTTTATAATGGAACTGGGCCGCGGGTTTGCCTTCGTGGCTCGTCAGCAGCACATCGTCACCGATACAGCCGATTTCTATATCGATCTCGTCTTCTACAACTACATCCTGAAATGCTTTGTCCTGATTGATTTGAAAACGAGTGCACTCTCGCATGCCGATATTGGGCAGATCGATATGTATGTGCGGATGTATGATGACCTTAAAAAAGGCACCGACGACAACCCCACCATCGGGATTATCCTTTGCACCGAAAAAGACGAGACTATCGTGAAGTACAGTGTACTGGCCGATAACGCACACCTATTCGCCAGCAAATACCGTCTCTATTTGCCCAAAGAAGAAGAACTGAAGCAGCTTATCGAGCGGGACCGGCTACAATTCGAGCTAAATCAGGAACAAGCCGACGAGTCACAGCAAAACGCGCTACTTCCGAAACTTGCCCCCGCCCTTCTTCTGCGCGTTCCGTTGCTGGTAGTTGGGCTGGTAATTACCGAGCAGTTGCTTCGCCAGATCGGGCCGTTTGAGCTTGGTGAGCCGGTTTTTGATCCAGTCCTTAAACTCGTGCTTATACCAGAAGAAATAGTTGTTCTGGTTCTGTTTCTCCTCGCGCGTTTTGGCCGTGTAGACTGGTTGGAGCGTATACGGATGCACACCCGTGTAATAGATCACCTCGGCGACGGTCATAGGCGTTGGCGTGAAATCCTGCACCTGTTCGAGCCGGAAACCGAGGTCTTTGGTTTCGGCGGCGAGGTTGGCCATATCCTGCTCTTCGCAGCCGGGGTGCGAGCTGATGAAGTACGGAATCAGCGGCTGATTCAGGTTGTGCTTGTCCTGAATCTGATCGTACTTCTCCTTAAACTTGCGGAAATATTTGAACGACGGTTTCCGCATCACCTTGAGCGTCGCGTCCGACGTATGCTCCGGCGCGACTTTCAACCGACCCGATACGTGGCGCGTGATGAGCTGCTCCATGTACTCGTCGTGGTTACCGTCGGCGTTGTTCTTGTTGAAATCATCGACCAGCAAATCGTAACGTACCCCGGAACCCACAAACGCTTTCTTGACCGACGGATGGTTATCGACCATCTTGTAGACTTCAGTGAGCGGGGTGTGGGACGTATCGAGGTTCGAGCAGATCACCGGGTTGATGCAGCTTGGGGCCTGGCAACGGGCGCAGATCGACTCGTCTTTGCCTTTCATCTTGTACATGTTGGCCGACGGGCCGCCCAAATCGGAGATATACCCCTTGAATTCGGGATGCTTCGCAATTTCATCAACCTCTTTCATGATCGACTCCTGCGAGCGCGACGCTACAAACTTGCCCTGGTGCGCCGAAATGGTGCAGAAGCTACAGCCGCCGAAACAGCCCCGGTGCATATTGACCGAGAACTTGATCATGTCGTAGGCCGGAATAGGCCCCCGGTTTTTGTATTTGGGGTGGGGCAGGCGCGTATAGGGCAGATCAAACGAACGGTCCATTTCTTTCTCGTCCATTGTCTTAAACGGCGGGTTGATCACCAGCGTCCGCTTGCCCACTTTCTGCAAAATGCGGTTGGCCTGCCACTTGTTCGACTCCACCTCGACGATCTTGAAGTTGGCGGCGTATTTCAGCTTGTCTTTCAGGCAGACCTCATGGCTCGCCAGCTCCACTGTGTTCCAGGCATCATGCTCAGGTACGTTGTGAGTCTCGTCGAGGTACGCAATCTGATTGACGTTACGTACCTGATTGAGCGGCACGCCGCTTTGCACCAGCCGCAGAATCTCGCGCAGGGGTTGTTCGCCCATGCCATACACGAGCAGGTCGGCACCCGAATCTTCCAGAATTGTCGGCATCAGGCGATCCTGCCAATAATCGTAGTGCGTGACGCGCCGTAGCGAGGCTTCGATGCCTCCAATCAGTACAGGTACGTCGGGGTACAGTTCTTTCAGAATTTTAGTGTACATGATGGTGGCGTAATCGGGTCGGAAACCCGCTTCGCCGCCGGGCGTGTAGGAGTCGTTGGAGCGCAGGCGTTTGTTGGCGGTGTAGTGGTTCACCATCGAATCCATACAGCCGGCCGTTACGCCAAAGAAATACTTGGGTCGCCCAAACTTCTTGAAGTCGCGGAAGTCGTCTTTCCAGTTGGGCTGGGGCACAATGGCCACCCGAAAACCCTCACTCTCAATGATCCGCCCGATTACAGCCGTGCCAAACGACGGGTGATCGACGTAAGCATCGCCGGAGATCAGCACCACATCGACGTCGTCCCAACCCCGCTGCTCAACCTCTTTCTTCGTAATGGGCAACCAATGTGTAATCGGCCTCTCGCGAACTGTGATCATACTACAAAAATACGTCTGTTGATTGTATTGTGGGAGGGCCGGTCGTGCCTGGATGCAGGTGCAGCAAGATCGTACCTCTTTACAAGCATCAGCAACGGGTTTGCCACTTACGAATGACAGGTACGTTATTAGCTGACGCCGGTGAGACGCAATTCGTTGCGTCTCTACGAGTGGCAACATTCCAAAGGCTGGGTACGTTCGGAATTGCCCGCTTAGACCCGTAATTTTGCCCCTATGTACAAGACCACTGAAATTACTTCCGCTGATATTACGTCGGACAACCCTGTTCACCAGCGGTTATTATATCCGTATACACAAGCTGCGCAATTGGTGAGCGGCAATGTGCTGGAAATCGGCTGTGGCTGGGGGCGTGGTCTGGAACTGCTCACCAAAGCCGCCGATCGGTACACCGGCATCGACAAAAACGCCGAGCTGATTGCCGCCCTAAGCAAAGCGTACCCCGAATCGACGTTTATTCAGGCCAATATTCCCCCGCTCGGTACGTTAGCCGACAACTCGTTCGACTATATCGTGACGTT
Organism: Fibrella musci; assembly: GCF_041321105.1. Lineage (NCBI taxonomy): Bacteria > Pseudomonadati > Bacteroidota > Cytophagia > Cytophagales > Spirosomataceae > Fibrella > Fibrella musci. The sequence goes on from NZ_JBGGWD010000006.1 coordinate 17,709, forward strand.
TCAGGTGATTGAACACATTGAGAACGACGACCTGTTTATCCGCGAATGTTACCGGGTACTGAAACCCGGTGGTAAACTGCTGCTGACGACCGTCAACAAGACGTTTTCATTGACGCGTAACCCCTGGCACGTGCGCGAATACCTGGCCGATGAGCTGAAAGCGCTGATCGGGAAGTACTTCCCGACGGTGGTCACGGATGGCGTGCATGGTAACGAGAAAGTGATGACCTACTACGCCCAGAACAAAGCGTCGGTCGCCAAATTCACACGCTGGGACTTCCTGAACCTGCAACACCGACTGCCCCGCCGCCTGCTGCAAGTGCCTTACGATTTGATGAACCGGATGAACCGGAATCGCCTGCTGAAACAGGATGGCCTTGCCGCCGAAATCGCCGTCACCGATTACATGACAAGCCACGACCCGGCCGGAAGCCTCGATTTCTTCTACATCGCAACGAAGTAAGGCCTTAGGCGCGGGGATAGTATAGCCCCTGCTAGCCATGCGCCGAAGGCATTCCCTGCTCATTCCACCCCACGTACCTGCATGGCGATGGTGAATATGGCATCGGTGGCCGTGATGAAGAGCGTGCGGCGGTCGGCTCCGCTGAAACACAGATTACCCACCCACCGGGCTGGCACGGGTATGACCTGAAGTTTGACGCCCGCCGGGCTATAAATCGTTACGCCCCGCCCCGACAGATAGACGTTGCCCCGTTGATCGATGGTCATGCCGTCGGATCCCTGTTCGACAAACAACTGCCGGTCGGTTAGTCGGCCGTCGGGTTGGATGGTGTAGCGGTACGTTTTCCCGGCACCAGCATCCGCTACGTATAAGGTTTTACCGTCGGGCGAACCGACAATGCCATTCGGTTTCACCAGCGTGCTGTCGACAATGCGGGCTTCGGCGGCCCCTTTCGGCAGGTAATACACGTGCTGCCCCGCGAGTTCGGGCATTTTGTGGGTCCAGTAATCGCGGGGGTAAAGCGGGTCGGTGAAGTAAATGCCGCCCTTGGGCGTTATCCACAGATCATTGGGCCCGTTGAAGTGCTTGCCCTGATAATTCTTCAGCAACACCGTTACGCGTTTAGCCGGGCTGATCGACCAGAGTTCGTTGTTTTCGTCGGCGCAGGCGAGCAGGTTGCCTTTTGCATCGACGTACAGGCCGTTGGCGCGCCCCGTTTTGTCCATATACACCGACAGATTGCCTTTGGTGTCGTAGCGCCAGATTTTATCGTTGGGCTGATCGGTGAAGTAAACGTCGCCCTTTTTGTCGACAGCGGGCCCTTCGGTGAAGGTAAACTGCCGGGCCACCAACTTCAGCGCCGCGCTCGGTGCTGTAACAGAGTCGCCGGGAGCCAGCGAACGGCTCAGGCCAAGGTGAGATAACATCAGTAGACAACAGGCCGTCAGCAGTCGGGTAGGAGCAAAAGAAGTCATGCAGGTACGTTTTACGGGGAAAGTACCCGCCCCCCGCGCTTTACTAATCGAACAGAAGCCGCAGGCGTTTGCTGACGCCTTGGCCCGTTGCAGAGGCAGTCATCAGCAAATCGTTGCTAAGTAGGCAATTACCTTACGTTTTACGCTTCTTTTTCTTGGCCGAGGGGAACAGCACGTTGTTGAGGATCAGCCGGTAACCGGGCGAGTGGGGGTGTAGGTGCAGGTCGGTGGGAATGCGCCAGTTGCCACCGCCACGCAGGCCTTCGGGGTCGTGGCCACCGTAGAACGTCCATTGGCCGCGCCCCATTTCACCGTAGAGATAGCGGTCCGAGGTTTTGCCTTCGCCCATGACCAGCACATTGGATTTGACGGATGCCTTGCGGAAAGCGGTCGTCTGCCCAAAAAATTCCTTGATCACGTTTTCATGGTTCTGGGTCAACATGGCCGGCACGACATCGTAGCGGGCCGAGAAATTAAACAGCTGGAAATACCCGCTCGATTGGCCGTAGCCGCCACCCGACGTTGCGTTGATGTCAGAAAACGTCGAGAAGCCGCCGCCGTAGTCGCTCTCCAGCTTGAAGTTCTGGAAGGCAAACGTTTTGCTGAAGTCGAGCTTGGCCTGCCCGTCGGCATCTTCGCCGTCGCCGTCGTAGCTGCTGCCCACAATATCGAGGCCCTCGGCGGCCAGCGCAATATCCAGGGTTTCGGTGGCCGAACACATGGCAAACAGATAACCACCTCCCGCGCAAAACGCCTTGATGGCTTTGGCAACGGCCAGTTTCATCTGCGAAACTTTGGCGTAGCCAAACTGCTTGGCTATGGCTTCCTGCGCTTTCACGTCGGCCGGGCTGAGCCGGTTGAGGTTACGGCCAAACTGCCCCGTGAAATCTTCGTGGTGAAGGTGGAGCCAGTCGTATTTGGGCAGGTCGCCGCTCAATATCTCCTGATCGTAGACCACATCGTAGGGGATTTCGGCGTAGGTGAGCACCAACAGGACGGCGTCGGTATTCTCAAAGGCCGCCGGACTGGTTTTGATGGGCGAATACACCACAATCTTGGCCGCTTTGTGGAGCGACACCACGTCGGTGTTCTGGTCGGGGTTAGCGAGTTGTTGCTTCAGCGAGGCGGCCCCGCCGGTGGTCAACAACTGAAACGAGACGCCGCGAATCCGGCATTCCGATTCGAATTTGGTGCTGAAGTCGATAAGAAAACTGCCGCCCCGGTAATTGAGCAGCCAGTCGACGTCGCCGTCGGCCTGAAGTACGGCGTAGGCAATGCCGTAGGCTTTCAGGTGATCGGTCTGCTGATCGTCCATCGGGATCAGGATCGAATTGGCCCGGGCGGGCGCTGCCCAGCAGGCCATGGCCCAGCTAACTAGCAGAAACAGAGAGAGTCGCTTCATAACGGGATTGGTCTGACAGGTATATAGCCAAACGGATAAGGACGTCGTTTTTACCGCCTGCGAGCCAATATTCCAGCTTGCGGTACAGCAATCGGGGTAGTAATTGGAAACTCACGCTTTTTACGAAAAAAGACCCTGTTATGACCGCTACACGCAGGACATTTATCAAGACACTCTCGGCTGCTTCAGCACTAACGGCCGTGGGGGGCGCGCAAACCGTATTGGGCAATACGGCCCCGGCTTACATTCCTAATTTACGACGCGTTAGTCCAAACGACAAAATTCGCATCGCCACCATTGGCATGGGCATTCAGGGCAACTACGATACCATGGCCGCCCTGCGCAACCCCGACGTGGAGCTGGTAGCCGTGGCTGACCTCTACGACGGCCGGCTCGAACACGCCAAAACAGCCTTTGGTAAAGATAAAGACTTGTTTGCCACGCGCGATTACCGCGAAATACTCACTCGCCCCGACGTAGATGCCGTGCTGATCGTGACACCCGATCACTGGCACGATCACATCACCATCGCGGCCCTGCAGGCGGGTAAGCACGTATACTGCGAGAAGCCGATGGTACAACACCTCAACGAAGGGAAAGCCGTAATCGATGCGTGGAAAAAATCGGGTAAGACCATGCAGGTGGGTAGTCAGCGGATCAGTAGCGCGGCCTTTCAGGAAGCGAAGCGGATGGTGCAGGCGGGTGAGATCGGGCCGATCAACTACGTCGAGTCGAACAACGACCGATTCAATGCCATCGGGGCCTGGAACTACTCTATTCCGACCGACGCTTCGACTGCTACTCTCGACTGGGATCGCTTCCTGGGTGACGCGCCGAAGCGGCCGTTCGACGCCAAACGGTTCTTCCGGTGGCGCAACTACAAAGACTACGGTACGGGTGTCGCCGGCGATCTGTTTATCCACCTCATCACGGGCGTACATTTCGTAACCAACACACTCGGCCCCACGCGCATTTTCTCGTCGGGGAATCTGGCCTACTGGAAAGATGGCCGCGACGTACCTGACGTGATGACAAGCATCATGGATTACCCCAAAACCGATCAGCACGACGCCTTCCAGATGGTGTTGCGGGTAAACTTTGCCAACGCCGGGAAAATCAGCAACGTGACCCGTATCATCGGCAATGAAGGGACGATCGAGTTTTCGGAAGAAAACCTTATCCTGACGAAGAAAAAGCTGCCCAAAGCACCCGGCTACAATGGGTACGACAGCTTCTTTACCTTTACGCCGCAGGTGCAGGAAGAATTCAAGAAACAGTACGACACGCAGTACCCGCCCGAAACCCGCACGGCTGAACCGGTGAAGGAAATCAAGTTTGAGTCGCCCAAAAACGACGATGCGCATGCCGCCCACTTTGCCGATTTCTTCAAGAACGTGCGTGAAGGTAGCCAGGGTACCATCGAAGACCCAGTGTTTGGTTTCCGCGCCGCTGCGCCAGTGCTGGCCTGTAACGAAAGCTATTTCGAGCAGAAAGTGGTGGAGTGGGACCCCGTTACGATGACTAAAAAAGGCGGGGCGGCTAAAGGCGCGCCGCCAGTTGCCAAGCGAAAAAAATAGCGTTATCGAAACCCCGGTTCAGCCACGAGCCGGGGTTTCTTTTTGGCACGAACCGCCCACACGGCTACAGGTACGTTGGCAGGTTGGATAAATAGAACAAAGTGAGGCCAATACGGTATTTATCAGCAAAAGATGGCAACCCGCCATCAACGTTTCCCGTATAGATTACGTAAAACAGAGTAACCGATGGAAAAGGTGATCAAAACCGAAGAAGAATGGCGGCGCATCCTGACGCCGGAGCAATTCAGAGTAGCCCGCCAGAAAGGGACGGAGCGGCCTTTTACGGGCGAGTACTGCGAAAGCAAAGACCCTGGTATCTATGCCTGTGTCTGTTGCGGCACCGAGCTTTTTGAGGCAACGAGCAAATTTGAATCGGGCACGGGCTGGCCGAGCTTTACGGACCCAATCGACCCGGAGCGAATTCGCCTCGAAAAGGACTACAGCTACGGCATGTACCGGGTCGAAGTGCTTTGCAACGTATGCGATGCGCACCTGGGTCATGTGTTCGACGATGGCCCCCCGCCAACGGGCTTGCGATACTGCCTCAATTCGGTATCTTTATTATTGAAACAATAAGTAGTGGGTATTGCGCATTCGTCATTCGTGAAGATAACAGGCACAACTGACTGATGCCCAGTACTTATTACTCCGATGACCCAACTACGTTTATGACAAACTATTACGCGTTGCGTTTGCTGGCTTGCTTGCTCCTGCTGACGTCGCCTTTGCTGGCGCAGAAGAAACCGGCGTCGATCAAGACCCGGACTACTTACGAGGAGTTTGCTTTCCGGCAGCGGCAGGCCAAACTGGACCCGATTATCTGTTACGGCCTCAAAGAAAATGCCTTCACCAGCATTGGTGCGCCACAAGGCTTTGGCGACGGGCGCGCACGGCGGGCGGCCACGTCTACGTTCATCGTCGACTACATCGGCTATCCCGAAGATGCTAAGGCGGCCTTTCAGCGGGCGGTCGATATCTGGTCTACGCTCATCAGCAGTCCCGTACCCATTCGGATCAAAGCGACCTGGCAACCGCTGGGCAATGGCAGCGACCGGTTCGTGACGCTGGGTAGCGCCCGCCCGGCCACCTATTTCTATTCGTCGGACGGTGCCCAGAAAGCGCAAACGTTCTATCCGGTCGCTTTGGCGGAGAAGATCGCCCGCCGCGCCCTGAACCACCCCGACAGTGCCGACATCGTTGCCAACTTTAATAGCGAAAACAACTGGTATCGGGGCCTCGATGCCAAACCCACCGCGGGTACGTCGGACCTCGTGACGGTGATCCTGCACGAGTTGGGCCACGGGCTGGGCTTCACCGGGGGGATTTTCGGTGATGCAGATGCGCGCAGCGCGTCGGTGTCACCCGTCGTGTTCGACCGGTTTGTCGAGACCAATACCGGTGCCAAGCTAACCGACCCGACCGCTTTCAGCACAGGAGCACTGGTCTACAATCAGTTGATTGGCCGTAACCTGTTCCTCAACGGACCCGTACTGCAACAGAAAACCGGGGGCAAAGCCAGGCTGTATGCACCAGCTACCTACAGCGCGGGGTCTACGCTCTACCACCTCGACGAAGCAACCTACGGACAGGGAACGCCCAACTCGCTGATGACCCCCAACGTCAACAACGCGGAAGCTATCCATAATCCTGGCCCCATTGTGCTGGCCTTTTTTGAGGATATGGAGTGGAAAACAACCTCGCTGCTGCACGACCCCATTCTGGACACCGAATCACCCAGCGACATCATCGTGTCGGCCCGGATCATCAGCGATACGGCGCTGGGCAGTGCCCCGCCTAAATTCTTTTACCGTCAGGGCTACCCGACTCAACTCGACAATACCTTCCAGGGATTCGATATGACGCGGGTAGGTAACACCAACGAATACCGCTACACCATTCCCGCCGCCCAGCTGACCAACCGGATCGCCTACTTTCTGCGCGTACAGGACGTAGCTGGTCGCATTTATTCAAACCCGGGTCGCGACGTCAACGACAACCAGTTCTTCTATTCGTTTGTGCCGGGTGCCGACCGCAAAGCCCCAACCATTACCCACGTACCTGATCAGACGGTGCTATTTGCCGCTGCTGCCGATACCATTCCGATTATCGCCAAAATCGTCGACGATCGACGCTTAGGAACGCGGTTCAAGCAAGGCATTGATACGGCCTACGTGGAGTATCAGGTAAACGGCGTGGCACGTCCGGCGATACCGCTACGGTATTTCAATTCCGATCTGGTGCCCGACAGCACCTGGGTTGGGCTGCTCACGTTGCCCCAGAATTCACTGAAAGCAGGTGACAAAATCAGTTACCGCATTGTCGCCCGTGACTTGTCGGCAGCGCGAAATCAGGCCATCAGCCCGGCTACCGGTTTCTACGACATTACCATTGTGGGGCCACAAGCCACGGTTCGGTCGCAATACGTCAATGATTTTGCCTCGACGGCTACGGCATCTGACTTTGCGGGTAACAACTTCCGAATCGAAACACCGACGGGCTTTACCAACCCCAGCATCAACTCCGACCACCCGTATGCCAACGGCGCGGATATTTTCAACGAGAGCAACTTCACCTACTCACTGCTGGCACCGATTCGGGTGAAGGCTAACCCCGACAGCGCTAAGATTCGGTTTGACGAAATCGTACTGGTAGAACCGGGCGAATCTGGAACAACGTACCTGGACCAGGGATTTTATGATTACGTGATCGTGGAGGCCAGCAAAGACAACGGACGTACCTGGCTGCCGCTAATCGATGGGTATGACGCCACCAGCCGATCGGAGTGGTTAACGGCCTGGAATTCGCGGTCGTCGGCGCAGGACCCAACTACAGGCGAAGTGAATTCAACCGCTGTTGGTACCGCCGCTTTGCTCAAGCGCCGTGAGATTGGTATCTACGACAAAGGCTTGTTCCGGGCTAACGACGTCATCCTGATCCGGTTCCGGCTCTTCGCCGATCAGCTCGCCCACGGCTGGGGGTGGCAGATCGACAACCTTCAGATTCAGGTACCGGCACCAGTGGTGCTGGCGACCGAACCCACGCCCGTTGCCAATTTCGACGTCTTCCCGAACCCGGTCAGCAACACCGTTCGCGTAACGGCCGAACTAACGCAACCCGCCGCCAGCGGCACGCTCACGTTGAGCAGCCCCACCGGGCAGGCTCTGCGCCAGCTATCGATAGCCGTGCGCGATGGCAAGCAGATCAACGAGCAGATGGATTTGAGTCAACTGCCCACCGGCATGTATTTCCTGCAACTAAAAGCAGGCGAAGCCAGCCAGGTGAAAAAGATTATGGTCACGCATTGATCAAAGGCGTTCAACGGTCAAGGTCCCATGTTCAAGGTTGGCTGGCGCGTTAGTGATTGTGCGCCAGCCAACCTTGAACATGGGACCTTGACCGTTGAACGAACTCACACCCCTATGCTTGTAATCCTGGGGCCAACGGCTAGCGGAAAAACGGCGCTGGCTGTGCAGATGGCCCGGCAGTTGAACGGCGAGATCCTGAGCGCCGACTCGCGGCAGGTATACCGAGGCATGGACATCGGTGCAGGTAAAGATCTGGCCGAGTACAGTGTCGGGGGCCCGGCGATACCGTACCACCTCATCGATATTGTCGATGCGGGCGACGACTACAACGTGTTTCGGTATCAGCGCGATTTTGATGTAGCCTTGGCTGATGTGTTAAGCCGTGGGAAAACGCCCATCATCTGTGGTGGTTCGGGCCTGTACATTGAGGCGGCGCTGCGTCCCGAAGCGATGCTGCCCATTCCCCCCAACGACGAGTTGCGTGCCGAACTTGACCAGCTCACCGACGCCCAGCTACTCGACCGCTTTCGAGGCAATCCGTCGCCTCACACACCACTAGCCGACACCAGCACGCGCAAACGCCTGATCCGCGCCATCGAAATCGGAACGTACCTGAACGCAGTTGAAGGCTCTGGCAACGTACCTGCGTTGCGCCGCGACCTGCCGTCGTATCGGGTAATAGGCCTCGACCCGCCCGTGCCGGTTCGCCGGGAGCGTATCAGCCGCCGCCTGCGCGACCGCCTGCACCACGGCCTGATCGAGGAGGTCAACCGGCTGCTAGATGCAGGTATCTCGCCCGAAAAGCTGATTTTCTACGGTCTGGAATACAAGTTTGTGACGGAATATGTGCTGGGTACATTGCCCTACGACGCCATGGTGTCGCAGCTCGAAACCGCCATTCACCAGTTTGCCAAACGCCAGATGACCTTCTTCCGCAAACTTGAACGCGACGGCCTGGTGATTGAGTGGAAAGGGTAGTTTACCGTCCCCTGTCCAAGGTTCAACGTCCAAAGTTGGCTGGCGCGTTGGTAATCGTACGTTAGCCACCTTTGGACGTTGAACCCTGGACTTTGAGCATCAACTACTCGTACACCCACTCCCGGTGGGTGGCTTCGGTGCCGAGGTTGAAGCAGCGGCGGCAGCGGGCTTCGTAGCTGTTGGTTTCGCCGAGCAACACGCGCTCCTGTGATGGCACAAGCCGATAGGAATAATGGGCTACGTCGCCGCAGACGACGCAGATGGCATGAACTTTGGTCACAAACTCGGCAATCGCCATTAATTGCGGAATGCAGCCAAACGGTTTGCCCGAGAAATCCATGTCGAGCCCTGCTACGATCACCCGTTTGCCTTCGTCGGCTAGCTGATGGCAGACGTGCACCACATTCGGGTCGAAAAACTGCGCTTCGTCGATACCGACGACGTCGCAATCAGTGGCTAGGGAGAGGATATCGGCAGCTTGCGGTACCGGAATCGACGCGATCGCCGAGGCATTGTGCGACACAATGTCGTTGGCGTCGTAACGCGTGTCGAGACTCGGTTTGAAAATACCAACGTTGAGCTTGGCAATGCGCGCCCGGTTGAGTCGGCGGATTAGCTCTTCGGTTTTGCCCGAAAACATCGATCCGGCGATCACTTCGATCCAGCCGGTGCGAAGATGAGGCGGCTCCCGGTGGCGCGAGGGTTCAATAAACATGTACTGATTGACGAAGTTAGGCCCGGAAACAACTTACGATTTTATCGCCGGAAAAAGGCTTACTGGCCGAATTAGGCGCACATAATTGTAATTCGTATATCGTAAGTCGTAAATCCCAATATATTTACAAAGCAAAGCATTTACCCAATGTCGAACAAGTTCAATACTAACGCCCTCAACGAATACAGCAAGTCCTACGCCCGGCGCGTGACGGCCGATTTTTACCATGCTCATACGACTATCAGCGGTAAGCAAATCCTGAATCTGACGCCTATTCAGCAAGTTAATCTGTTCGTTGTAAGCACGTTGTTCGACAAATGGAAAGGGGAGGTCGAGAAGTTTCGTAGCCCGTATTTCGACTTCAGCAACCCGGAAGTGGAGGAGGCACTGCGGTCGTTTATGAACGTGGTCTCTCAGCACATTGCCGTGCGCCGCGAACACCTCGAACCGCTGCTCGCCGACGCCACCCGCCGCACCCTCATTGCCCTGTTCGACCCACGTTTTTACTACGACGATCTGCTGCGTAATCAGCCCGATTTCACCCTGACGGCCGATAACCTCAAGCACATCAATCGCTATACGCAGGTCAACAAGCTGATTCCGCTGACGTTGGAGCAGAAGATGAACGGCCGCCCGTTTGTGTACGTCAATCAGGCACTTGGGTTTCTCGACGAAATCCTGACGCAGCGGGCGCAGGACCTCGAACGCCCCGAAAAATACATCGAACTCTTCTCGGAAAAGGTGGCGATGGACCTCTCGACGCTGCTCCGTGGGCACGTAGTCGACAATTACGCGCCTACGGCAAAATCGTTTTTTGATCTGGACGAGGAAGCCCCCAAACAAAACCCCATACTGGTGCCGCCCCCACCGCCAGCGCCGGTTGCGCCGCCCGCCGCGGTTCAAAGCGCGTTGCCGCCAAGTCCACCGCCCTCCGACGACGACGTACATACGAGCGGAACGGTGGCGATCAATGGAGGGGGCTACCAGGCTGACCCAACGGCCCCGGCCAATCAGCCCAATGTGCTGTCGACCAATGCACCCGCCCCTACCCTGTCTACGCCGGTGAGCACACCGACCGTGACGCCCGAAGGGGTAGCCACGCTGGGTGATAGTCTGCAAAAAGCCTCAGGAAGTATTGCCAAGAGTATTTCGTTGAACCAGAAATTCCGGTTTATCAATCAACTGTTCAACGGTAGTGCCGACGCTTACAACGAAGCCATCGCCGAGCTTGATCAGCTCACTAATTACGGGCAGGCGCTCGACCTGATCTCGTATCGCTACGCCAACCAGTTTATGTGGAACATGGATAGCGACGAAGTAAGTGAACTGGTTGAGATCCTGAAACGGCGCTTCTAAAGAAAATTCACCACAGAGCCACGGAGAGCACAGAGTTGATGGTAATACTTCTGTGCTCTCCTTGGCTCTGTGGTAAACGCACGATCCAGCGATTATGTCAACAAATTCTCCAGCGCTTTACGCAGATCGGGGAATTTGTATTGAAAATTCGTTTCGTCGGCAACTCGTTTATTAAGTACGTAACTGCCTCCCAGCACGGTTATAGCCATTTCGCCAAACAGCAGCTTGATAGCAAACGCCGGGATGTTGGGCAAAATCTGGGGCTTGTCGAGGACGTCGGCGATGCGGCGCGTCAGGTCTGCGTTGGTGACCGGACCGGGAGCTACGCCATTATAGACGCCGCTCCACTGTTCATTTCGAATCGCTTCGATGTAGAGCTGGCAGATGTCGTCGAGGTGTATCCAGGAAATGTATTGATCGCCCGATCCAATGGGTGCGCCTACGCCCAGGCGAATCGGCTGCGCCAGCTTAGGCAGTGCTCCGCCGTCTTTTGCCAGCACAACACCCGTCCGGATGCGCACAGTGCGAATGCCCAAATCAGTAATCGGGTCGACAGAGCGCTCCCAGGCCCGCGTTACCTGCGCGAGAAAATCGCTACCAGCCGGGCTGTTTTCGCGTAGGGGGCGGTCGCCGGTATCGCTGCCGTAATACCCAATGGCCGACGACGATACGAAGCTCTTGACGTGATGATTCGTGCTCCGCAGGGCTTCGGCCAGCAGGGCTGTCGATTGGGTGCGGCTTTCCAGAATTTCTTTCTTGCGGGCATCGGTCCAACGACCATCGGCCACGCCAGCACCGGCCAGATGAACGATATGATCGGCGGTTTCAATGGCCCGCGGGTCCAGCTCGGAGGTATCGACATTCCACTGGTACGTCTGCACGCCATCGTGGTTAGCTTTCGGGCTTCGGCTCAGATGGGTTACGGTATACCCTTGTTGCAATAGCAGTTGGGTGAGCCGCCGACCAATGGTGCCGGTGCCGCCCGTGATGAGAACGGTGTTCATAATGCACAATGTATAAGGGACAATGGATAATGGCCGATAGCCGGACAAACGCTGGCCTACGTTCACCATCATACATCGTACACTATACCCTGTACATGCCTAATTGTTTAGGACCATTCCTTCGGAGTACCCAGTTGCCGGGCGTAGTGAAGGGGCGCGTTGTGATGCACAAACCGGAGCAGCCGGTTCATGTCGTCGGCAAATTCGAGGTGGTAATCCGGGTCAAGCTTGGTCAGCTTTTTTAGAATGGCGTCGGTGCGTTTGGCTACGTAAATGGCGCACTTCTCGGTTCGGCTATTGAGCTTCTGCAACAGATCGCCGTGCTGTTCCAGAAACCGATTAAGCATCAGAATCGTCAGGTCGACCTCGCCATAGGTGTCTTTCGTCACCTTTACATGCCGGGTGATGTAGCCGCTCACCGTCCGCATGTCCATCATCAGCCAACCGGCCGTGTCGGGGTCGAGGCGGGCTGTGCGTTCGATCAGGTCGCGGATGAGCTGACGGCGGTGGTCGAGCGTCGTCTTTTCCTCGACCAGTTCATACTCCATCTTCTCGGCCAGAATCGGATCTTTGGCAATCAGCCGAACAAGCAGTTTGTCTTTCTCTTTGTCGGGTAACTGCGCAATGGCGCGCTTCAGGTCGGGGCTAAGGGCGGTGGTGGGCATGGGCTAACGGTAATGGATGGTCATTGACAGTCAATGATGCCTATTTAATCAACCTCGTAAAGGTCAATGACATATCGAGCAGGATCATTTTGGCGCGGGCGTTTCGTTCGAGGTGGTAAGCGCCCTCGTTGATGTCGCTCACCATCCGCTCGATCAGAGCGGGCCGGAGCACTTTCCCGAAATTACGGACGAAGTTGAGTTCGTCGTCGGGTAGGCGCAGCAGTTGCTCGGCTCCCTGTTGCCATAGAAACAGATCGCGGCACAGGCGAAGACTGTAGTCGAACAAGCCTTTCTGGCGCTCCTTGGGCAATTTGTCGAACTCATCGGCCTGCTTTACCAGGTACGTTAGGTCCTGTCGGTAGCAGGCGCGCATCCAGTCGGCAAACCAGGTATGCTGCGTGTTGGTCGCGCCTTCGTCGGTTTTGGTCTGCGCCATGCTCATCGCTTCGGCCAGATCACCGTCGACCAGATACGCCACGCGGCGGGCGCGGGTTTCGTCGAAATTGAGCGTTTGCCGCAGGTACGTTGCCACTTCCGTATCCGAGAAATTCCGAACGGCCACCCGCTGGGTACGTGACAAGATGGTGATGAGCAGCTTATCGGGCTGGTTAGTCACGAGCAGAAAAAGGGTGCGTTCGGGTGGTTCTTCCAGTACCTTCAGCAGCGCGTTGGCCGATGTCACGTTCATCAGCTCGGGGAGCCAGATGAGCATGATCTTGTAGCCCCCCTCATACGACTTCAGCGACAGTTTTTGCAGGATATTCCGCGCTTCTTCAGCCGAGATGTTCGCCTGCTTGTTGTCGCCGCCGGTGGTGTCGAGCCACTCTGTAAGCGTGCGGTAGGGGCTTTCGATCAGAAATTTCCGCCACTCGGTGAGCAGGCTTTCGCTGGTGTTTTTGCCCTTACCGAGATTGGCCACCGGAAACACCATGTGCAGATCGGGGTGAACGAGCCGGGCCATTTTGGCGCAGGAGGCACATTGCCCGCAGCCGTCGGTAGCCGGGCCGGTGTTGCCAAACAGCGAATCGCCCCCGTTGCGGTTTTCGCAGTTGACGTAGGTGGCCAGCGCCAGCGCGAGCGCCAGATTGGCACTGCCCGTTCGCCCGTCGAACAACAACGCATGGGCAAGGTGGTTGGTCTGCACCGCCCGCACCAGCGTCTGTTTCGTGTCGTCGTGGCCTATAATGTCAGCGAAACGCATAGGTTAAGGGATGATGAGTAATGCACAATGAATAATGTACGATGTACAATGGGGGCTGGCGGCGGACCGCTGGCGCGAAGCTGCTCATGCGCCGGCCCCCATTGTACATCGTACATTATTCATTGTGCATTATTTAGAATGCATTGAATAAATCTCCCGCAGGATGGCCTCGTCCACTTCGGTAAAGGGCACATTGCGGCGGCTTACGGTCTCGCGGACGACCTGCAACGCTTTGTCGAGCCGGTATTGACTGAACCCTTCGGCAGCCCCGCCCCACGAAAACGACGGGACGTGCTTCGGCTGGAAACCCGCGCCAAACACGTTGACGTTGACGCCCACCACCGTGCCCGTGTTGAACATGGTACTGATACCCGCCTTCGTGTAATCGCCCATCATTAACCCGCAAAATAACCGTCCGGTGTCTTCCAACTGGCCCGTGGCGTAGCTGTGGAGCTTCACGTTGGTGTAGTCGTTCTTGAGGTTCGAGTTATTGACGTTGGCCCCCAGATTACACCATTCGCCTACCACCGAGTTGCCCAGAAAACCGTCGTGTCCTTTGTTGCTATAGCCGAAAAAGACCGAATTGCCCACCTCGCCGCCGACCTTGCAATAGGGGCCAATGGTGGTGTTATTGCGCATTTTACCGCCCCAGTTGACCGTAGCGTTGTCGCACAAGGCAAAGGGGCCGATCATAATCGTGCCCTCGCTGATGGTGGCGTTACGACCGATGTAGATAGGACCGGCTTCGGCATTCAGCACGGCAGCGCGGATAGTAGCCCCTTCTTCGATAAACAGGTTCTCGGCTCCGTAGACGCGGGTATAAGGGTCGGTGAGGGGGGCTGAGGTACGTCCAGCCCGTTCGTGGGCCGCCGTGAGTTTGGCAAAATCGGCCCGGATCTGATCGCCGTTTTGCAGAAAAATATCGGGCAATTGGCGCACCACCGTCGGGGTTTCGATAGTCGTTTGCACAACGTACCCAGCCGCCGTGGGGGCGGTGTCGAGCTGTTGCTGGGTACGTACCGCTACCAGCGTCTGATCGGCAAGCAGCAGCGCCTGTCCATCATTGAGTTGCTGAATGGCCGTTACCAGCGCGTCGGTCGGGCAAATAGCGCCGTTGATATAGACGTTATCGTCGGCAGTCTGTTGCGGAAATTTGGTTTGCAGATACGGTTCCGTCAGGTGCGAAACGGAGCTCCCGAGCCAGTTTTGCCACTTTTCAGTAAGCGTCCAGATGCCGATGCGGATATGTGCAACGGGCCGGGTAAACGTAAACGGCAGGAGCGCCGTTCGAATGCCCGGCTCATCAAAGAGAATGTATTGCATAGACTGCAAAGGTAAAACGCCAGCGAATGCACAATGAATAATGTACGATGCACAATGGGGGCTGGCGCATGAGCAGCTTCGCGTCAGCGGTCCGCCGCCCGGCCCATTGTGCATCGTACATTATTCATTGTGCATTCCCATTACACTAGCCGCCAGTCGACGCGATGGTGGAACAGCAGGAAGACAAATAGTACGATCCACAGCACATCGACAAAGTGCCAGTAGAGGGTCAGTAGTTTGATTTTAAGTTGATTGGGCGGGTTGACGCTGTACACGAACGCTTCGACGTAAGCCCGGCGGCGTAAAGCTTCTATCAGCGCGATGGTCAGGAAAATCAGGCCGATCAGAATATGGAGCAGGTGCAGCCCCGATAGCACATAGACAAAGCCGCCGGCCGGGTTGCCTTCCAGTCCAACGCCCGCCCTGACCATCTGCCGCCAGCCCCAAGCCTGCAACAAAATAAACAACGTACCCAGAATGAGCGTCGTAGCTACGTTGATGCGGTAATTGGCAAATTGCTCGTGTTGGAAAGCGCGCGTCGCGTTGTGCAGAGTCAGGCTACTGAGAAGAATGACCAACGTGCTCAGAATAAACACGTTCGGCAAGGCCACGTCGGCCCAGCCGGGACCGGTCTGCCGCACGATATAGATACCCAGGAGCACCGTAAACAGCAATACGCTGCCGCCGATACCCAGCCACAACATAAACCGAAACGGCTCCCGCCGCTTTGTCAGACGACTCATAGTGTACAGTTTCGAGTTTGTTGTTCATTGTTTGATGTTAACTGTGGCATCAAAAAAACTGCTGCGAGCCAACGTCAAACCCGAAACCCCAAACTCGAAACTATTTTAAAGCTTGCTTTCCCAGACTGTATAACCCGAAAAAGCGTCGGTTCTATCCGGGGGCGACGAAAAAATGCCGTAGATCGTCGAACCGCTGCCGCTCATGCTCGCGTAAACGGCCCCGGCGTCGTAAAGCTGTTGTTTCACTTGGGCCAAAACGGGGTATTTTGGAAAGAGGCTGTCCTCAAAATCGTTATGGACCGTATCGCGCCATTGGTCGATAGGCGCTTCGATCAGCGTGCGTAGCGGAACGGCTGGCTTACGGGGCGTCACGCCCGCGTAGGCTTCGGCGGTTGAGATAGCCAGATTGGGATACACCAACTGAATGAAATACCCTGATAAGTCGAGGTCGATGGCCTCGAACACATCGCCTTTCTCGACACAATACTGCGGCTTATTCTGAACGAAGAAAGCGCAGTCGCTACCCAACTGTCGGGCGTAGGCTTCGCGTTGGTCGGCCGTCAGTCCCAGCGAAAACTGGCTGTTGAGTAGATTGATCGTGGCCGCGGCATCGGCCGAACCGCCACCCAGCCCAGCGCCAATCGGTACTACTTTGTGTAACTGCATCTGAACCGGCGGCAGGTCGAAGTCGGCCCGGAGCAGGTTATAAGCCCGTACGCACAGATTTCGGCTCGGGTCCGGATCGCCCGGAATGGGCAGGCCGCTCGTAGTAAACTGAACCGCCGCCTTGGCTTCGGCCTGAGCGGGAATGATTTCGAGTACGTCGGACCAGTTGATCGGATAAAAGACCGACAGCAGGTTATGAAATCCGTCGGGGCGGCGCTCGGTAAGCTGAAGACCTAAATTGATTTTACAGGCCGGAAAGGCAAGCATAGACAGGTGTGAAGAGGATTACCGGTGGAAGTGGCACAATCGGTGTTTAGTCAACGGAAGTAATTGATTTCCAAAACCATTTGCCGGCCGACTGAATGAATCCTGGTTTATTGGCTTTGCCTTCATATAGCTCGATCAGATAGCCGTCGGGATCGTTCAGTTGCAGCACCGGCAGACCCGACGCGCCCGTTTGCCGGATTACGGCGGCGCTATGCTGTTTGAGCAGTTGCTCGGCTTGCCGCAACGAGCCAACCTGCAACGCCACGTGTACGCCGCTCGTCCGCAGGCTGCTCACGTCGGTTCGGCGCTCGACCAGCCGGAGCTGCTGCCCCCCGCCAATATCAAACCAGGCCTGACTACCCGAGAGCGTTCCCGGCACAGCCACGCCCGTCAGGCCCAGCACATTCCGATAGAAAGGCAAACTCACCCCAAGCTCCCGAATGGGCAACACCACATGACTGAATCCTTGTAAACTGGCCTGCGCCCGGGTGATGTTGGCCGAAAAAAGCAACAGCCCCACTAGCCCAACCCATAGCATTCGTTGTTTCATAAGTTGACGACGTCCTTTTGCAGGATCGTCCGCGAATATAGACTTCATTTGTACTGAGTAGCCCCGGAATTGTTGGCCCGCAGCCCATTCGGAAGATGCCAGCCCGCCGCGCCGCGTTGCACCGGCATCGGCTAAATAAAATAAACGGGCCAGCGTATTGGTTGCAACTACACCAACGTACCTACGCGACGACGCCGGTTTGTTCACACATAGAACGTACCTACCATGCAGACACTACCTCGCTACACAGCTTTGTTGCTCCTGATCGGTTGGCTAGCAGGCGCTGCCTGCTCATCACCCAAACAGACCCCCGCGAACGACCCCGCCGACCCGGCTGCTGACAGCGTAGCCGATGGGCTGATTCTGTCGGACACGACCGTCGTCGACGACGATACGCTGGAAGTGGCCCTTCCCGTTCAACCAAAAATTAACAAGTAACGTTATATGTAAAATCAATAAGCTGTTGATGATGAGTCGATTGGTTGTTTATCTGGTTCTCGTTGCCTTGGCGGGGTTGTCGTGTAAGAACGAACAGATCCTCGCCAACGTACCTGCGTGCATACGGCAACGTATTCAGCAACTGGAAGCCGCGCCCGTCCGGAATCCGCCGGGGAGCATCTATCGCTATACCTACAAAGGCAAAACGGTCTATTACATTCCTCCTGACTGTTGCGATGGGTTCAGCGAGTTAATCGACGAGAACTGCGCCTCGCTCTGTGCGCCCGATGGAGGGCTGGGTGGTGTAGGCGATGGTCGCTGCTCTGATTTTGGGAAAGAAGCGACCAATCGGGAGTTGATCTGGCAAGACCCGCGTAAGTAGCGCCTAGTCGACCACCACGTGCCCTACAAACTGGGCCGTGTTATCCAGAATCTTACCGCCCCGCCGAAACCCGAGCGCACAGGCTTCGCCCGCAAAAAATACGCCCGCCTGATACCGATGTCCCGCTGCATCGCCGGGGAAATCGATGTATTCCTGATAGATTTTGGGGTAATCGCCATAGTCACCCTCGGCGGTTTCGGTCGGGTGGCCGCCTGCGTCGAGCAACCGGATATTAGCTCCTTCGCGCCCGAACAGCACTTTTTCGACCGATGGTACACCGGCCAGTGGCTTCGTTTCGGTACGCAATAACAGCGGGTGGTTGGGGTATAACTCCCAGAGAACAGACAAAATGGCTTTCGACTGAAAGAGCAGCGCGTAAGCCGGGTTCAGCACTACGGCCTTCCGCCCTTTCACGATCTGGGTCAGCAATTGGGTAAGTTCGGGCTCATCCTCGGCGATGTATTCCCAGGGCACGAGCTTAAACCAGAAATCGTAGCGCGTAAACTGCGGACGGCCGTCTGGGTCTTTCTCGAAGCGGTAAATGCCTTCTTCCGCCGAAAACTCGACCTCATCGATGTAGGCAAAGGCCACCTCGAATCCGGCTTCCCGGGCGGCTTCACCCAGCAACGCCACATTGGTGTCGTCTTCAGGCGCTTCGCGCATGGCCGAAAGCAACAGCGTGGGCGTCAGGTCTGCGTTCTGTGCTTTCAGCTCGTTAAACTGGCTCACCAGCGCCTCAAACAGGCCATTGAACTGCTGATCATCGTCGAGACCATTAGCCCGCAGGTGCGCATATTGAACCACCGCCGTTTCGGGCAGGCAGGTTGCCGTATCGGCATTGAACTCGATCAGCTTGATACCCGAATCACCCCCGGCCAGATCGAACCGGCCGTAGAGCAGGATATTCCGGTCGTCGTCCCACGAGTGGCGGATCAGGTCGATCAGATTGGCCGGGATACCCAACTCGGCGAAGCGGTTCTGATCGATCACCTGCTGCCCCGCGGCTACCAGCATCTCAAACAGTTCGTTAGCCGCATCCGCATAGGCATCGGCCTGCGCGACCGAGACTTCTACGGCCTCGTTGGTCAGATAGGGGAGGGTGTCGGTGCCCAGCATCCATTCCCAGCCAAGCTGACGAAGCTGCGCGTTGGGCGATTGAGTAAGGGATCGTAGTGAAATCATAGTAGCTTCTGGCTGTATTTTCCTTAGGATAAATGGTAATTCAAGGTGGTCGATGCGCGCAGGCGCAAGGGCTATCCGGTAACAAATTTGATTCAGGATTATGTTGATACGTCCTATTAACCTCCTTTGTTTGACCGGTGCCCTGCTCATCGGCGGTTTATCGGCTTACGTCGACACCAACCCCGTCAGGCAGGTGCGCCTCCGGCAGCTGCAGGCGGCCGATACGCTCCCCAAACTGAGCCTGCCCGAAGGCGCCGACCCCAACGATCCCGACTGGAAAGACATCGATCTGGAGGCGAAAGCACCCGTGCAGCCGCTGTCGCCCGCCGACGAAGCGAAGCAGTTTCTGCTGCCGCCCGGCTACCAGATCGAACCTATCCTGACCGAGCCGGCCATTCAGCAGCCCGCCGCCATCTCGTTCGATGCCAACGGGCGAATGTACGTACTGGAACTACGTACCTACATGCTCGACGCCGACTCAAAAGGCGAATTAGCGCCCACTAGCCGCATTTCGCGGTGGGAAGACAAAAACAACGATGGGGTCTATGAAACCGGCACCACCTTCGTCGATAACCTCATCTTCCCGCGCTTTGTGCTGCCCTACGGCAAAGACTGCATCCTGACGATGGAGTCCGACGCCGACAATGTTTACAAATACACCGATACCAACGGCGACGGCAAAGCCGACAAAAAAGAGTTCTTCACGAACAAATATGGTCGGTCGGGCAACGTCGAGCATCAACAGGCCTTCATGTATTGGGGCATGGACAATTGGCTGTACAGCACGGTCAACGCCTTTCGGGTGCGGGAAACGCCCAACGGCGTGATCCGTGAGAAAACGGGCTTCAACCGGGCGCAGTGGGGCGTCACGCACGACGATAACGGCAAACTGTGGTTTCAGGGTGGGGCCAGTGGATTGCCCTCCTACTTCCAGTTTCCGATTCACTACGGCAATTTCGACGTACCCAACGAGTTTGCGAAGGGCTTCGACGTACCCTGGGGCGCGGCCGTCAAACTGGCCGATATGCAGGGCGGGATGGACGAAGTGCGTCAGCCCGACGGGTCGCTCAAGCGCGTGACGGGTTCGGCCGGTAACGACGTCTACCGGGGCGACCGCCTGCCCGCTGAGCTGAAAGGTCAATATTTCTACGGTGAACCCGTTGCCCGGATCGTCCGGCAGATCAACCCCGTCGTGAACGAGGGCCTCACTACCCTGCACAACGTCTATCAGGATCAGCAGTCGGAGTTTCTACGCTCGACCGATCCGCTGTTCCGCCCCGTCGACATGACTACCGCGCCAGATGGCACCCTGTACATTACCGATATGTACCACGGCATCATTCAGGAAGGGCAATGGACGCAGCGAGGAACGTACCTGCGCACCAAAATCGAACAGTATCAACTCGATAAAGTGGTGGGTCTGGGCCGTATCTGGCGCATCACCTACACCGGTAAGGAGCGCGACAAAACCCGGCCCAATATGTACGGTAGCCCGTCGGCGGCGCTGGTCAAGCACCTTGCCCACCCCAACGGCTGGTGGCGCGATGCGGCCCAACAGGTGCTGGTGCAACGCAAAGACCTGTCGGTGGTGCCGCAACTAACGGCGTTAGCCCGCACGAGTTCCAACCAGTTGGCACGTACCCACGCCCTCTGGACCCTCGAAGGGCTCGGCGCTTTATCCGCTGCCACTGTACAGCAACTGCTGAAAGACCCCGATCCGAAAATTCGGATTCAGGCCCTGCGCGCAGGTGAGACGCTTTACAAAACGGTCGATAAAACCCTGGAGCCCGCTTTCAAACAAGCGATGGCCGACACGGATACCGACGTGCAGATTCAGGCGATGCTGACGGCCAAAGTGCTGAAACTACCTGATCTGGAAACCGGCATCAAGGCAGCAATGGCAAGCAACACGGCGGCGGGTGTCAAACTGGTGGGCGAGCAGATTCTGACCCCGGCCCGTCCGCGCAACATGGGGCCGTTTGGTGCGCCAGAACTGAGTGCCGTGCAGAAAGCATCAGTCGAGCGGGGCGCGCTGATCTACAACGAACTCTGTTCGCAGTGCCACGGCAACACGGGCCTGGGTACACCGGCGGGTAACGGGCGGCTGCTGGCCCCGGCGCTGGCGGGATCGCTGCGGTTACAGGGGCATCCCGAATACGCCATTCGGGTGGTATTGCACGGGCTGGAAGGGCCTATCGAAGGCAAAACCTATGCGGGGGGTATGATGGCGAGTATGAAAGAGCAGTCCGACGAATGGGTGGCCGACGTGCTCTCCTACATCCGCAATGGGCTGTCCAACGATGCGCCGCTCGTATCGCCGCAGCAGGTGGCTGCCGTTCGGGCCAAAACCGCCGATCAGAAAGGATCATACCAATATGCCAGCCTGACTAAACTGACACCCTTTGAGTTGCAACCCCAGACATTGAAAGCCACCGCCAGCCATACCACGTCTACGCGTATCGGCGGCAACGTTTCGCCCGCCAGCGCCTTTACCTACGAAGGCTGGTCGACGGGGGGGCGGCAGGAGAAAGGCATGTGGTATCAGATTGAACTACCGCAGGATGTGCGCGTAGCCGAACTGCATTTCACGGCCAATCCGGTTCGTCGGCCGGGCTGGAAACCCACGCCTGGCGCACCACCCACGCCGCCCCCGATGATCCAGACGTACCCACGTACCTACACCGTCGAAACCTCGACCGATGGACAGCACTGGCAGGTGGCTAAAGCCGATCAGAAAGGTGTCGATGGCGACAATATTTTGCTGGTCAATACCCCCAAAACCCGGTACCTGCGGCTGAGCCTCGCCGAGAACGTACCCAGCAATCCCGATGACGTACCCTGGTCGATGCGTCAGCTAAAAGTATTCGCCCAACAATAAGACAGTCAAACACAGCATATAAACCGCCTTGCTCGCATGGATAATCAACAGTCACGTCGTCATTTTCTGGGTACGTCGGCGGCCCTCATCTCCGGTGCCGTTCTGGGTACCAACAAGTTGTTTGGCGCCCCCGCCATCGTGCGCCACCTCGACAAGCCCAACTCGCTCATCAGCGGCGTTCAGATCGGGGTCATCACCTACTCGTTCCGCGACATGCCCGACCAAACCGCCGAGGCTACGCTGCAATACGTGCTCGACAGCGGCATCAATGCCATTGAACTGATGGGTGGCCCCGCCGAAACTTTTGCCGGTGCACCCAAAAACACGGTCGATATGCGTGCGCTCTTCCCGCTAATGCGCAAGCGCCGGGAGAATCAGCCCCTGACCGACGACGAACAGAAGCAACTGGCCGAAGCCGATAAGCAAATGAAAGCCTATCGGGCTGAACTAGCTACCTGGCGGCAATCGGCATCGATGAGTAAGTTTGAGCAGCTTCGTAAGCTATACAACAAAGCCGGCGTGAGCATCTACGGCTTCAAGCCCGATGCGTTTGGCATGCAAAACTCCGATGCTGAAATTGCCTACGGCATGAAGGCTGCCAAAACGCTGGGCGCCAACCAGGTGACGCTCGAACACCCGGCTAACGACGCGCACACGCTCAAGCTGGGGCAGATGGCGCAGAAGCACGGTATCCGCGTAGGCTACCACGGCCACGAGCAGCAAACGCCGACGTTCTGGGATACGGCGCTGGCGCAGTCGCCCGGCAACGCCATGAATTTCGATCTGGGTCATTACGTGGCCGCTGGTCAGCCCGATCCGCTAGGATTGATCCGCCAGAAGCACGACCGGATCGCCAGCATGCACATCAAAGACCGGCAAGACCCGGCGCATGGCAAAGGCAACCTGCCGTGGGGGCAAGGCAACACACCCCTGACCGACGTGCTGAAGCTGCTGCGCGACCAGAAATACACGTTCCCGGCCACCGTCGAGCTGGAATACAAAGTGCCCGAAGGCTCAACCGCCGTTGCCGAAGTCAGAAAGTGCGTCGACTACTGCCGCAATTTGCTGGCGTAGGGTAAAGAATGAGTCTAAAGTTCAGGGTCCAAAGTCCAATGTAGCTGACGCCCAACTATTGATGCATGAGCCACATTGGACTTTGGACCCTGAACATTGAACTTAGTCCTCATCCGCCAAAGCCCCGGCTGAAGCCGCCACCGCTTCGGCTGCGGAAGAAACCGCTGCGACCACCGCTGGGGCGGCTCGTTACCACCCGCGATGAGGTGATGGTGCGGCCCAATTGCTGCGACCGGTTGTAGAGATTCGAGTTGGTATAAAAGCCCGAACTATAGCGCTGCTCGTTGTAGTTGGCGCTGTTTCGGCCCAGCATATAGCCCAGACCGCCCCAGAGCAGCGCGTTGGCCAGGCCATTGTGGTGGTAGCTGCCATACTGGTTTGGGTTATTAAAATACTGCTTCGTCGACGGGTCGTTCTGCACGAGGCGGCGGGCGGCTTCCACGCTCAGCGTATCAGAGTGCCCATCGCGGTACTTCACAATCGCCCCCGACTGACTGGGATCGGCCTCGACCTCGTCGGTAATCTTGAATTCGCCGGGTGCCATTTCGGTAATCACCGACCGCACACCTTTTTTATAGGTAACCACATCGCCTCCGGCACC
Organism: Fibrella musci; assembly: GCF_041321105.1. Classification (NCBI taxonomy): domain Bacteria; kingdom Pseudomonadati; phylum Bacteroidota; class Cytophagia; order Cytophagales; family Spirosomataceae; genus Fibrella; species Fibrella musci. Next base: position 41,453 of record NZ_JBGGWD010000006.1, read on the forward strand.
ATCGTCGTAGTCGCCCTCGGCGCGGTCGTTATTGTTACCGCAGCTTTGCAGCGTAATGGCCGCGCCCCCGAGCAGCGTCAGCGAGAGCGTAGCGCCCAGCGTGATGTCTTTTACGCGCCGGATCAAAGTGGATTGCCGAGTGGGTGTCATGGCGATGTATTGTTTATAGCTACTAAACTACATCGGCTGACAGGAGGTTGCAACGCGTTGGTTGGCAGGCGGCGTAAGGGTCGGATGAGGGGTCGCTGCTGATTACTAATCAACCTGAATTTGACGGGTAGTGCGCTGTTCGCTAGTTAGCGGACACAATCTGTGGTTGTTGTCCCGATCAAACCACAAAATCGAGTAACAATACCCACACTAGTAAGTTGTAGAGTTTATTCTACTTGGATATAAATTGTTGCTAGTCAGTGAGTTGATAAATTAAGCGATGTGTGGCACGATATTGACGACTGAGTAACCGTACCATCACTGTGCACTAGCACGTCAACAATACCATGAATTTCGAATCACGGAAAAGCCCACAGGACTATATCTCGGATCTCATCAGCAGCGATCGCGGTTACGTAACCGGCATCCTGACCGGTTTGGTAGCAGGCGTGGCTATCGGGCTGCTGTTTGCGCCGAAGTCAGGTAAAAAGCTGCGTCGGCAGATTGCCAAGGCGACAGGAGACCAAGCCGATGGATTGCAAAAAACGTGGCGTAAGACGACTGCCCGCACCCGCGAGACACTAGCCGACGCCAAAGACAGCGTTCAGGATAAAGTAAAAACGTACAGCCACGACGCTGAAGACAAAGCCAACAGCCTGATCGACGGCCTGAAATCCGGTATCGATAAGGCAAAAAATTCCCTGCATATCGGCTAAACTAGCCCGATACGCACCAATCAACTCAACGTTAGGAAAAGAAACACCCCGGTTAGCTCAGGCTATCCGGGGTGTTTTGCGTTTAAATCAATTCTCGTTCAAAATATGGTCATGTGCCAATTATCTCAAACGCCGACTCTGCCATAGCAATGCAGTTAATAGGCTATCAACTCTTTCTTGTTATTGTACAATTATATTTTTCGATTCTGCTCTTTCCTTGTTAAGATAACTATTTCGCTGGCAACCATTTTTGCCCATCAATTGTTGGCGGAATAGATTATTTTCGATCGATTTTCTTGAAAATATACAAATTTACTTACGCTGGTGCTATCGGCTAAGTAAATGCAGTTAGCGCTTTTACCTAGCCACCGTTTTTCATAAACCAGCTACGCCCTCATGTGGATTGTACGCCTCGCGCTTGAAAAAAAATATACCATTGCGGTGATGGCGCTGCTAATCCTCATTATGGGGACGGTAGCGAGCCTGCAAATGCCCACCGACATCTTTCCGCGTATCAACATCCCCGTCGTGACGGTGCTGTGGGGCTACTCGGGCCTGTCGACCAACGAGATGGAGAAGATGGTGACCAACTTCTCGGAAACCTCGCTGATTAACAACGTGTCGGATATCCAGCGGGTCGAATCGCAGACCTACAACGGTACCGCCGTTATCAAGCTTTATTTCCAGCCGACCGTCAAGATTGAAGAAGCACTGGCGCAGGTCGCGGCAATCTCGCAGACGATCATCGTCAGAATGCCACCCGGCACGCAGCCCCCACTCATCGTCCGCTATAACGCGACCGACGTACCTGTGTTGCAGCTTGGCCTCTCGTCGGACAGCCTGACCGAATCGCAGATTACCGACTACGCCGCTACGCGCATCCGGCCGCAGATTGCCACCGTGTCGGGGAGCCGGATGTCGCAACCCTTCGGCGGACGTACCCGGCAAATCATGGTTGATCTGGAACCCGAGCAGTTGCTGGCCCACGGACTTACGCCCGAAGACGTGACCAACGCCGTGTCGGCCCAAAACCTGACGCTGCCCAGTGGTTCGCTGCGGATGCAGGAACGCGAGTACACCGTGCGCCTCAACAGCAAACCCGACGTGATTTCGACGCTCAACGACGTACCTATCAAAGTGGTTGGCGGCACCACCGTTCACATGCGCGATGTCGCTAACGTACACGATGGCTCAGCCGTGCAGGCCAACGTGGTAAAGCAAGACGGTAGCCGGGGGGTGCTGCTGAGTATTGTGAAAACAGGGAACGCTTCCACCACGCGTGTAGTCGATGAAATCAAAAACCGGGTGCTGCCTACCGTGCGGGCCTCGGCACCGTCGGGGCTGCGGCTGGTCGATCTGTTCGATCAATCGGTGTTTGTGCGGGCGTCGATCAAGGGCGTCGTGGTCGAGGGCATTATCGCGGCTTTACTTACGGCGGCCATGATTCTGCTCTTTCTGGGCAGCTGGCGCTCCACGCTCATCGTCGCCACGTCGATTCCGCTGTCCATTCTGGCCTCACTCACAACGCTGTACCTGCTGGGTGAAACGCTCAACATTATGACCCTCGGCGGGCTGGCGCTGGCTATCGGGATCCTGGTCGATGACGCCACGGTAACCATCGAAAACATCCACCGAAACGAAGAGCTGGGCCTGCCACTCCGGGAAGCCATTCTGGTCGGGGCGGCGCAGATTGCCACGCCTACGCTGGTCGCAACGTCCACTATCTGTATTGTGTTCGTCTCGGTGCTCTTTCTGGAAGGACCGGCGCGGTTCCTGTTCGGGCCGCTGGCGATGGCCGTCGTGTTTGCCATGATCGCGTCGTATATACTCTCCCGGACGCTCGTGCCAATGATGGCCGACCTGATGCTGCGGGGGGAAAAGAAGCACGGGGCAGGGAATGCCTCTGGCGCAGGGATGGCGGGGGATGGCTTACAAGAAACCCCTGCGCTCCCTGCTACCCCTGCAATCCCCGCGCCAGAGGCACCCCATGCCCAAAGCGCTTTCAACCGGGGCTTTGATCGCTTCCAGAACAACTATATGAAAGGGCTGACCTGGGCGCTCAATAACCGCAAAACCGTATTGGTGCTGTTTGCGCTGATGGTAGGCGTTACGGTGGTGATGCTGCCGTTTGTAGGGCGTGATTTCTTCCCGCACGTCGATGCCGGGCAGATCAAACTACACTTGCGGGCTCCGGTGGGGGCTCGGCTCGAAGAAACCGAACGCGTAGCCGCCGAAACCGAAGCCATCGTGCGCGAAACCATTCCCGAATCGGCCATCGAATCGGTTATCAGCAACATCGGGATCACGTCGGAACGGTACAACTTCATCTTTACTGATAATGCCGCAGCCGGTCCGGGTGATGCCGAACTACTGATTTCGTTGCGGGAAGATCGTGAACTTCCTACCGACGACTACGTGCGTGAATTGCGTAGCCGCCTTCGCGACGAGATGCCCGACGTGACTTACTTCTTCCTGGCGGCCGATATCGTGAGTCAGATTCTAAACTTCGGGCTAACCTCGCCAATCGACGTGCAGGTGAGTGGGTTCGACCGGGGTAACAACCTCAAGATTGCGCGGGAGCTTCGGCAACGGATCGCCCAGATTCCTGGCACGGTCGACGTGCACCTGCACCAGGTTCTCGACGCCCCCGAACTATTCCTGACCGTCGACCGGGAGCGGGCGGCCCAGTTTGGACTGACCGAGCAGCGCGTGGCGACCAACCTGAACATTTCGCTCAGCGGCACGGCGCAGGTACGTCCCAACTTCTGGCCCGATCCGGTCACGGGCTTCCCTTACCTGATCGCCGTACAGACGCCGCCCTACCAGCTCGATTCCTACGATAAGCTGCTTCGCACGCCGCTCATCAGCAACCAGCAAACGCTCACGCCCCAACTGCTCAGCAACGTAGCGACGATCAAACGAAGCACCACGCCGCAGATTATCAACCGGGTGAACACACAGCCGACCTACGACGTATACGCCGCCGTCGAGCGTACCGACCTGGGTTCGGTGGCTAAGGAATTGGAAAAGCTGGCCAAGGAGTTCGAACCACAGCTCAAGCCGGGCAACAAGATTGCCATTCGTGGGCAGGTCGAGAGTATGGAAAGTGCCTTTAGCCGTCTGGGCATCGGTATCGTGTTTGCGGCGGTGCTGGTGTATCTGCTGATGGTCGTCAATTTTCAGTCGTTCAAATACCCGTTCATCATCATCACAGCGCTGCCCGGTGCGCTTTGCGGCATGGTCTGGATGCTCTTCCTGACCGGCACCACGTTCAGTATCCCATCGCTGATGGGCGCCATTATGAGCGTGGGGGTTGCCACGGCCAACTCCATCCTGATGGTGAGTTTCGCCAAAGACCACCTGCCCGACGTCGGTAACAACGCTTACGAAGCGGCCCTTGAAGCCGGCCGGACGCGTCTACGCCCCATCCTGATGACGGCCATCGCCATGATTATCGGGATGTTGCCGATGTCATTGGGTTTGGGTGAAGGGGGTGAACAGAACGCGCCCCTGGGCCGGGCCGTGATTGGCGGCCTGCTCCTGGCGACCTTTACCACACTGCTGTTTGTACCCACGGTATTTAGTTATTTAGCTACTTCCAAACCTATAAGGTCTTCTGAGACCTTATAGGTTTTCGCCAATATGATCTACCACATCACAACCCGCACGGATTGGGAAAAGCAGGCTAATGAACTGCTTTACGAAGCCGGCAGCCTGCACACAGAGGGGTTCATTCACCTGTCGACAAAAGAGCAGGTCGCGGGTGTATTAGACCGGTATTATCAACACGTACCTGACTTGTTGCTGTTGCACGTCGACCCCAATAAACTGACCGGCGATCTACGCTACGAAGTCGCAACGAATAACGAACACTTTCCGCACCTCTACGCGGCGCTCAACAAAGACGCCGTAGTGAAGGTGGAACCCATAACGCCGACGCTCCAGCTTCGGTGATAAAGGCATTTCGATTGAATCATGGCCGGGGCTGAAGCGTCGGCGTTACTGTCCTATGAAACGATTACTCCTCTTCCTGATTCCGCTCGGCCTGGTGGCGCTTTTTGTCTTTGTGGGTGTACTGCCGCGCATCAAAAACCAGCAGGAGCTTCGCGCTGAGGCCGAAGCCGAACGTACCCGTGAGCTGATTGTCAATGCCGTGCCGCTTCGGCAGGGTAACGACTCGACCGGCCTGACGCTGCCCGGGCAAATCCGGCCATTTATGGAAAGCCCTATTCGCGCCCGTTCACAGGGATTTGTGCGCAAGCGGACAGCCGACATTGGCAATACCGTTCGGCAGGGGCAGGTGCTGGCCATTCTCGACGTACCTGAAATTGAGCAGGACATCGCCCGCGCCCGCGCCGACCTGGATCTCGCTCAGACCAACCTCACCCGCGTAACGAGCGTGACGCTGGCCGGGGCCATTTCGAAGCAGGATATCGACAATCGCCGCGCCGCCGTGCAGGTAGCCGAAGCCAACCTGCGCCGTTTTCAGTCGGTGCGGGGCTTACAGGAAATCCGGGCGCCCTTTACGGGCATCATCACCACCCGGGGTGTGGAAGTGGGCGATCTGATCTCGCCAACGAGCCCGCAGCCCATGTATACACTCGCCCAACTCGACCGGCTGCGTGTGTTCGTAGATGTACCCCAGTCGTATTTTCAGCAAATCAGCGTGGGGATGCCCGCTGTCGTGCAGATTCCCGAATTGCAGAATCGCACCCTCACCGGTACCGTAGCCCGTACAGCTGGCTCGCTCAGCAGCGATTCGCGCACGTTGCTGACCGAAGTGGTTATTGCCAATCCGGGCCGTAAAATTCCGGCGGGGCTCTACGCGCAGGTGAAATTCGCACCCCGTGGCAGTGCTGGTGCTAGCGTAATGCTGCCGGCCAACGCCTTGAAAATGACGCCGCAGGGCGCACAGGTGGCTATTTTGGAGCCTGATATGAAAGTACGTTTTCAGGCCATCAAGCTAGGCCGCGACTACGGTAACATGATCGAAGTGACCACCGGCCTGACGGGCTCCGAGCGCGTGATCACCAACCCGAACGACCGCCTGCGCGACGGCATGAAGGTGCGCCTCCGCCAGCAAAAAGCAGCTAAGCCCAGCGCGGCCTAGCCTTAAGAGTAATGCCGTGTCGGACCTGGAATCCGGCGCCCTACCGAGACTTATGAATCGACTTATTTTACTCTTTTTAGTAACGGGCACGGTCACGTTCGCGCAGGTATCGCCACCGAGTGGGGCCGTGACCTTGCAGCCCGGTGCGGGCACTGTGCAGCCCTCGACCCCCGCTACATCGGCGAACGTACCTGTCGGGAACGGGACGGGCAATGCGAATGCCATTAGTGATCTACCGACTAACGGCGTGCTGCGTTTCAGCGATCCCATACTGGCCGATCTGGTGCAGCAGGGCCTGGCCAACAGCCCCAATCTGCGCGCCGCTGTCAGTCGCATTGAAGAGTCGCGGGGGCGTATCCGGATTGCGCAGTCGTTCCTGCAACCATCCATCCGCAGCAGCGCCCTCATCACCACGCAGAGCCTGTCGGAGCACCGCCCCGTAGCCATTCCAACCGCCACCGACCGGCTGCCGCGCTTTCAGCTCAATACGTTTCAGTTGTTGCCGGTCGATGCCAGTTGGGAACTCGACGTGTTCCGGCGCATTCGGGGGGGCGTCACGGTGGCGCAGTTGCAGGCACAGTCGTTCGAGGCCGATCTGAACGCGCTGCGCCTTACCCTCGCCGCCGACATTGCGCGGACGTACTATCTGATCCGGGGGAACGAAGCCGAGCAGGCTGTTTTCCTGCGCAACATCGCCGCCCGCGATTCAACCGTGCGGATCGTCCGCGAGCGTTTCCGGGTGGGGCTGGTCAATCAGATTGATGTGCAGCGGGCCGAAACCGATCTGGCCCAACTGCGGGTGCAAATCTCGGGCCTGCAACGGGCGCGGGTCGAGCTGGTCAATGCGCTGGCGCAACTCACGGCGCAGGACCCGGCTACGTTTACCTTGGCAACAGGTACGTTGCCTGCCTCGGTACCTACGTTTCCTTACGCCAACATTCCGCCCGATCTGCTCCGTCGTCGTCCCGATCTGTTGCAGGCCGAGCGCGCCATCCAGGTCGCTGACGCCCAACTGTTGGTGCAGCAGGCGAGTACGCAGCCGCGCGTTACGCTTGTGGGATCGGGCGGTGTGCTGTCGGGACAGATCGCGTCGTGGTTTGTGCCGACCAGTGCTACGTACCTGCTGGGCGTCAATGCGTCGGTACCGATCTATGAAGGGCGCCGTAACCGCGAAACCGTGGCCCTTTCGAAGCAGCAAACCCGCACGAGTCAGCAGGTGTACGAGCAGACGCTCCAACTCGCCCAGCGCGAAGCCGAAACAGCACTGGATAACCTGACGTACCTGCGCGAACAACTCAACCTGCAAAACCAGACTGTTGCGCTGGCCCGTACCACCGAACAGTATAACCGGGAACTGTATGTGAAAGGCTTTACCACGTACCTGGAAGTGCTCGACGCTCAGCGGACGGTATTGTCGGCCGAACAGCAGGCCGTTCAGCTACGCAGCCAGGAAGTACAATACGTAGTGTCCCTGCTGCGCGCACTGGGCGGTGATTTTTAAGTGCAGTCAACTACAATAGGTCCAGGCTGCTGGAAAATCAGATGCCGGAAGCATAGTTATGAAACTAAAAAGGACCTCGACACAATCGCGTCGAGGCCCTTTTTGATGATGTACTGGCGGCTCGGGGACTAGGTCCGTTGAGCCCATCTTATTTTTTCGCAAGACCCGCCGATGTAATGGCTAGGCTGGTCAGATCTAGTTTGAACAGCGAACGAAACGCCTTGTCGACCAGCGAGGCGTAGGCCGGTAGCCCGCCCACCTTCATGGCGTCTTTCCAGCCCGCATTAAGCAACACCGTTCTGATTTTTAATTCCTCGGCGTTGACCGTCCGGGCGGAGGCATCATTGGCCAGCTTCGTATCGGCAAGGGCATTGGCCCATTGCTGCCGTACCCCCGCAATCTGAGCTGACGATAAGTCCGTCTGTTTATTATTGACAATCATCCAGCTTTGCACCGTATAGGCAGCCAGCACGTCGGCCAAGTTGTTGGTCGCCAGGCCAGTGCCCGAAAGCAGCCCATTGAAGATAGCATCGTAACGGTACTTCGTGAATTGCTCACGTAACTTGGCGGCCAGACTAGCGTTCGTTTTAGCCACTGACTGAATATACCCATTGAGTATCGATGCTTTCTGGGCGTCGGTCGCTTTGTAGGTGTATGTAGCCACCGACACGGTACGGCTCGGGCTTGACGTAGTGGTCTTGCTGCGCGACCTGCTTTTCAGCTTATCGGCGCCCGTCATCCGCTCAATCTGATAATTCATGATGGCGGTGTTCGTCGTATTCATGGTCATGTTGGCGTAGTCCATGGGCGTCGGACCAATCCAGTCCTGAGCGAGTGTCGGAGCCGAAACGCCGAGAATCAAGCCTGCGCTGAGCGCAATGGCGAATCGCCGGGAAGCATTACTGCGTTCTTGGTTCATCTTCTTTGTCGTTTTACTACGGTTTACACTGAGCAGGCACAGTGCCACAAGAAGAGAAGTACACGTGCGGTTCTTGGGCTATGCCTGCTTTCGGGAGTTTAGATACCCCTTGATCACTGTAAACGTAGTAACACCCAGAAAGAAGAGAATGATCCAGTGAACATAGTTGATGATGCCCGGAAACTGCACGCCAAAGTAATAACCACCGCCTACCAGCACGAACGTCCACAGCGCGCCGCCGATGAGGTTGTAGCTCATGAAGCGGATAAAATTCATGTGGATGATGCCTGCCAGCAGGGGCGCAAACGTACGCACAACCGGCAGAAACCGAGCGACAATCAACGCCTGATTGCCGTAGCGCTCAAACGTCTTGCGTGTGTTGGTGATGTATTCCTGCTTGAAAAACAGCGAATCGGGCCGATTTTGAAGCCGTCTCCCAAAGAAATAGCCAACTCCGTAACCCAACAATGCGCCCAGTACCGCCGCGCTGAAAATGCAGGTCAGCAACAGCAGCAGCGATACCGCCAACACTTTGGTGCCCGCAAACACACCCGCCAGAAACAACAGGTAGTCGCCGGGCAGAAAGAAACCGAAAATGACGCCGTTCTCGATGAAAACGATCAGCGTTACAACAACCAGCCCTCCGGTTCGAATAATCTCCTCCGAGTTGAGCAGGTAGCGGAAAAAGTCAACGATCTCTTGCATACGTAGTGAATGAACAATGTAAAGTGAATAATGTACAACGGCCCTGCTTTAGCGCCTAATTGTACATTGTGCCGCGCGGCGGACCGCATCATACATTGTACATTAAATAAACTCCGCCAGCGTGAGCCAGCGGTCGGTTTTCTGGGCAATCTGGTTATCGAGTTGCTCGATCTCCGTGGCCCAGGCGGTGAGTTGTTCGTGGTGGCCGCCGCCGTTCAGCAAGTTAATCACCTCGGCCTTTCGTTGTTCCAACTGCTCGATTTCGCCCTCCAGCGACTCGTATTCGCGCTGTTCTTTAAAGCTTAGCTTTCTTTTCTGAGTAGGCGCTTCTGGTTTTGCTGCCGACAGGTCAGCCGGGGCCAGTTTATGGCTGGCTGAAGCCGATTCTTTAGTCGCTGTGTTTTTCTTCGGTTGGGCATCGCGCCACTCGCGGTAATCAGTGTAGTTGCCGGGGTAGTCGCGCACTTTACCCTGCCCTTCCAGCACAAACACGTGTTCTACGAGCCGATCCATGAAATAGCGGTCGTGGGTCACAATGAGCACGCAGCCGGGGAAATTCAGCAGAAAATCTTCCAGCACGTTGAGCGTCGTGATGTCAAGGTCGTTGGTCGGCTCGTCGAGAATCAGGAAGTTGGGGTTCTGCACCAGCACCAGCAGCAGTTGCAGCCGCCGTTTTTCGCCGCCACTCAGTTTGGCCACAAAGTCGTACTGCTTCTGCCGGTCGAACAGGAAGTGATGAAGCAGTTGGCTAGCCGTGATGGTTTGGCCGTCGGCCAGTTTCATCACTTCGGCCACGTCCTGCACCACGTCGATCACCCGCTGATTGTCGGGAATGTCGAGTTCGCTCTGCGTGTAGTAGCCAAATTTAACCGTACCCCCCGCCACAATCTTACCCGAATCGGGGCGCAACTCGCCGGTGAGCATGTTGAGCAGCGTGGTTTTGCCCATGCCGTTCTTACCGATCAGCCCTACGCGATCCTGCCGTTTGAAGGTGTAGGTGAAATGATCGAGCAGCACTTTATCGCCGAAACGTTTGCTCAGGTTCTCGACTTCCAGAATCTTGCTGCCCAGCCGTGACACACGCAGGTTCAGGTCGAGTTCGCCTTCCGTGCGCCGGCCTTTTACCTTGCCCTCCAGGTCTTCAAACGCATCCTCGCGGTATTTGGCTTTGGTGCCCCGTGCTTTGGGCTGACGACGCATCCACTCCAGCTCGCGACTGTACCGGTTTTTGTTCTTCTCGAATTCGGCGGCATCGGCGGCCAGCCGTTCGGTTTTCTTTTCCAGAAAATAGGCGTAATTACCCTTGTAAGCGTATAACTGCCCACCGTCGAGTTCGACAATCTGGTTGCAAACGCGATCGAGGAAATACCGGTCGTGCGACACCATCAGCAGCGTACCGTTCTGCGTATTCAGGAAGCTTTCGAGGTATTCGATGGCTTCCAGGTCGAGGTGGTTGGTGGGCTCGTCGAGAATCAGCAGGTCGGGATTCTGAATCAGCACCCGCGCCAGGGCCACGCGCTTCCGCTGCCCACCCGACAACGTACCCACGCGCTGCTCTACGTCCTGAATACCCAGCTCGCCCAGAATCTGCCGGATCTGGGCTTCGTAATCCCAGGCCTCGAGCTTCTCCATCTGGTTCATGGCGCGTTCCAGAGCGGCGGGGTCATCGTGGGTAAGCGCTTTCTCATAAGCGCGTACAGCGTCGAGTTGGGCACTTTCGCCCGCCAGCACTTCTTCCATCACCGTCAGCGCCTCGTTGAGGTCAGGCTGCTGATCAAGGTAGCCCACCGTGATGTCTTTCCGAACGCTCACCAGCCCGTCGTCGGGTGGGGTGGCTCCGGCCAGAATCGACAGCAGGCTCGTTTTACCCGACCCATTGGCCCCCACGATCGCAATTTTATCGCCCCGGCTAATGCCAAAATTGACGTTTCGGAAGAGGGTCCGGTCGCCGTATGTTTTCGACAGATTTTCGGCTGAAAGGTAATTCATGGTTATTGATCTTAACGCGAAGGCGCAAAGGATGTCGCAAAGAACGCAAAGCCCTTTTACAAGAAGATAAACGTCGCGGCCTTTGCGATGCTCTTTGCGCCTTCGCGTTGAAAAACAAAAAAAGCCGATTCGGTGAGGAATCGGCTTTTGTAAGTAGCTCGACCAGGATTCGAACCTAGACAAACAGAACCAAAATCTGTCGTACTACCCTTATACTATCGAGCTATTTCGCATTTGCGAGTGCAAAGATAACAAGCCGGAAGGTCTAAAATCAAGCCAATTCAGAAATTTTTTGCCCCTTGTAGAGACGCAATCCCTTGCGTCTCCCCCGCGTCAGCAATAGAATTTTCCTATCTGGTTGATTGGCAATACGTTATTGCTATCGCTGAGCAGACGCAAGGGATTGCCGCACCGGCGGACCGGTCTCTACGAAGGTCCAACCCTTACATAACCTTCGTTACTTTGAAAAACTGCTCGTCGTGGGCGGGGGCGTTGGCGAGGGCCTGCTCGCGCGGTAGCTGATTGGCCACGACATCATCGCGCAACACATGTTCGTCGTTCAGTTCCGACAGGTGCGTGAGGGGTTCAACGCCCGTAGTGTCTACTTCATTGAGTTGCTCCATCCAATCAAGCACGCTGTTGAGGCTGCTAAGCATGGCGGCTTCTTCGTCAGGCCTAACCTCGAGCCGGGCCAAATGGGCAATCTTGTGTAAGGTTTCAGTATCGACTTTCATAGGTACGTTCAAGGTGTAAAGTGCAAGGCTCAACGTTGAACACTGGACGTTGGACTTTGAACTAGTAATGCTTCTTCAATGACCCGGTAGGTACGTTCGCGGAGGTCATCGACGTCTTTGGAGGTCAGACCGGCGGTGGCGATGGGTTCGTGGACAATGATTTTGACGGCCCCCCAATGCACCCGAAACGGACTAGCATCGGGCAAGTGTCGGTAGTTATTCAGCAGCGTGACGGGCACGATGGGCACCTGCTGCTGAATCGCCATCGTAAAGGCGCCGTCTTTAAACGGATAAACCATCGTGGGGGGCGAACCATCGGGTTTCAGCGGGGCTTTGATGCCGCCTTCGGGGAAAATAATGATACTTCGCCCGCTCGCCAGCGTCCGCATGCATTTAGCGAGCGAGTAAGCGCGGCTCTCGGCGCTCGACCGGTCGACCATCACGTGCAGCTTGGCAAACATGTAGCCGAAGAGCGGGATCTTTTTCACCCCGATTTTCCCGATGAACGCGTAAAGGCCAGGGATAATCACGCCCAGCACGGCAATATCGAGGTAGGAGAAATGGTTGGCGCAGTAGACGTAGGCCTTGCCACGCTCGGGCCGGAACCGCCAGTCGACCCGGATGGGCATACCCACCAGCGGAAACGCCAGATACCCCCAGGTACGTATGGCACCGTGAGCTAGCCGCAGCCCGAACGAGCTTTTGTTTGAGGCCAGCCAGCTACCCAGCAGCACAAACGGCACCATCAACAGAAACGTCAGCGAAAAGACCAGTACGCACCAGGCCGTGTAAAGCATCGATTAATCAAGTTTAATGAAGTACCTGCATCCCGGCCTGACTCAATTCCACCACACTGTTCTGTGACAGCTGTTGTATCAACTCTGGAAGTATCTGACGGAAAAGGTCTAACAGGGCTTTGTTTTTTATGTTGCCGGTCACGACATAGATCAGCTTGGGCGGTTGATTACGCAGGATAAAACTAGCCAGGAAATCGGCGTCTTTAGTAATAACGGTATAGCCCTCTTCAACGCTTTTCTGGATGATGGCTGTATCGGTAATTTGATGTCCCGTTCCTAACGACAACGCGTGAATGGCTTCATGCCCTTTACTGATGAGTACCTCGCAAAGCAAAGGGGGCAGCTGCTCATCAACCAGAAAGCGCATCAGGCAGCAGATATATGTGGAATAAATTGAAAATTTACCAGGCGCGTGGCATAGGCCAGACACGCTCGCACGTCGTCTTCTTCAAGATTGGGGTAATCTTCTTTTAGCTCATCGAAGGTTGAGCCGGCACTCAATAACTCCAGGATCGTAGCCACCATAACACGCGAATGGCGAATGGTAGGCTTGCCGTGGCACACTGCCGGGTTGAGTGTAATGCGGTGAAGTAAGGAGTCCATAGAAGAAAACGGGTTCAACGTCCGGGAGTCGATGCTGACTCCCGGACGTTGAACGTCTTATTAATGTTTAAAATGCCGTATGCCGGTCGTGACCATGGCCAGCCCGTGCTGATTGCAATAGTCGATGCTGTCCTGATCGCGGATGGAGCCGCCGGGTTGCACAACCGCCGTAATGCCCGCTTTGTGCGCAATTTCGACGCAGTCGGGAAAGGGGAAGAACGCGTCGGACGCCATCACTGAACCCGTCAGGTCAAAGCCGAACGAATGGGCTTTCTCGATGGCCTGCCGCAACGCATCGACCCGGCTCGTCTGCCCGACGCCGCTTGCCAGCAACACACCGGGCTTAGCCAGTACGATGGTATTCGATTTGGTGTGTTTGCACACCTTGAGCGCGAATTCGAGGGCCGTCAGCTCGTCGGCTGTCGGGGCTTTTTCGGTAACGGTCTTAAACTGATCGGCGGTTTCGGCGACGTTATCCTTATCCTGCTCGAGCACCCCGTTCAGAATGGTTTTGACCAGCTTGGTAGGCAGCTCAACAGGCCGGCGGGTCAGCAGAATGCGGTTTTTCTTCGATTTGAGCAGTTCCAGAGCATCCGGTGCGTAGGCGGGCGCAATCAGGATTTCCATGAACAGCTTGTTCAGTTCCTGCGCCGTTTCCAGATCGACAGGTACGTTGGTAATGACCACGCCACCAAAGGCCGAAACCGGATCGCAGGCTAGTGCCTTGGTATAGGCTTCCACGGCCGTGGGGGCCGAGGCGATGCCGCAGGCGTTGGTGTGCTTAATGATCGCGAAGGTGGGGCCGTCGTTCCGGAACTCGTCGATCAGGCCTACGCAGGCGTCAACGTCGACCAGATTATTAAACGACAGCTCTTTGCCATGCAGCTTGTCGAACATGGCGTCGAGGTCGCCGTAGAACGTCGCTTTCTGATGCGGGTTTTCGCCGTAGCGTAACGAGACCCCACCCCGGCCCTCGCCTTGGTAAGGGGAGGGAGTTACTCCCGCAAACCAAGCGTTGATGGCGGTGTCGTAGTGCGACGTTGTGGCGAAGGCTTCCATCGCATAGCGCCGCCGCGTTTCCAGGTCGGGCTGCCCGTCTGTTTCGGTGAGTACGCGCAGCACGTCGGCGTATTGGGTACGTGACGAGACGATGAGCGAATCCTGGAAGTTTTTGGCGCCCGCCCGGATGAGCGAAATGCCCCCGATGTCGATTTTCTCGATGATATCGTCAGCCGATGCGCCAGACGCTACGGTTTCTTCAAACGGATACAGATCGACCACCGTCATGTCGATGGCGGGGATGCTGTGCTGTTGCGCCTGCGCAATGTCGCCCTCGTTGTCGCGGCGATAAAGAATGCCCCCAAAGACAGCCGGGTGTAGCGTTTTGACACGGCCTCCGAAGATCGACGGGTAGCCGGTGAGCGATTCGACGGGAATAACGGGAATGCCCAATTGTTCGATGAACGTCTGGGTACCGCCCGTCGAATAGAGTGTAACGCCCTGTTCGTGAAGCAGTCGGACAATGGGTTCGAGGCCATCTTTGTAATACACAGACAGCAGCGCAGCAGAAATTTTCATCAGGATTGTAAAATGGAGTAACCGAACCCGGCAGGCTCGCTACCCGGTTCATTAACAGGCCACAAAGATAACCTAATCTGCTGCGATCTTTTTGTATAAGCGCTGGGTACGTATCCGCAGATCGGCTTCGGTATGCTTTCCGCTGGCCAAATTAACCAGCTCGTCAGTGAGGGCCACCAGTTCACCCATCAACGAGTGCGGCGATGGCGAATAGGTTTTGCCAGACCAAACGCGCCCACCGTCTGAAGCCACGAAGTCGTAAGTAATGCCATCGACGCCCTCATCGAGTTCGAGTAACGCCGGTAACCCTGCCATCGCGATTGGGCGTTTGCGTTTCGGGTAATGCGCCTGATTCGTGCAGGTAATGAGCAACTCGGTTAACTGCGCAAACAGCGATGGGTCGATCAACCGCCGTCGCTCGACAAGCGGTAAACTAGCTACGCTATCAGTTCCATTCGGTTGCTTTAACAAGGACCAAATGATGCGATGACAAGTACGAAACGCAAGTGTGTAATCCGGCCCTTTCCGGGACAACAGGAGTATATATTCTGGCCGAAACGAAGGCCGAACTACGATTAAAGCCATCTGTCCTCTGTCGTCGCTCAAGCCGGTTAGCAATTTCTGCCGTACCGTGCGGTGGTAGGCCTGTTCAGAACCTGAAGTTGTATAATAGCCATCTGTGGGTACTAAATGAATCTGGGCTATTGCGGCGTGGCCTTTAAGGACCAATACGATAGGCAAGACGAGGCAGAAGCGCATGGCCCGTGAATGGGGTTATCGACAAGTGGATGCGTTAATTTTTCTCTTTTCATAAGGCGTCGGTATTGGTGGACGCGAAGAAGCCAGTTCTACGGACGGCATGTGTCATCGGGCTGATGTATGGTGTACTTTTGCAACGTACCTGGCGGGGCTGGGTACGTTCCCGACGAGACTTTTACTTCCCTTGAGTGCATTTAAGAAATTAGCCAGCGATACGGCCCTCTACGGTATCAGCACCATTGCGGCGCGGTCGGTCAATTTTTTGCTGACGCCCATCCAAACCTATGCGTTCAAGCGGGCAGGTACGTTGGCGTCGAACGTGACGCTGTATGCGTGGATCGGCGTCTTGCTAACAATTTACACGCTGGGGCTGGAAACGGCCTTCTTCCGGTTTGCGGCGCGCAACAAAGGAGCCGAAAATGAAGCCGAACGAACACTGGTCTTTAGCCGTACGCTGAGTATCGTAGCGACCATCAGCGTGGTGACGACCGCACTTATCCTGATTTTTTCGGTGCAGCTTGCGCAGGCAATGGGCTACCCCGACGAAGTGCTGTTCATTCAGTGGGCGGCCTTGCTCGTCGGGATCGACGCCATCATGGCGATTCCATTTGCGCGGCTGCGGGTCGAGGGGAAGGCAAAGCAGTTTGTGGTTGCCAAACTCATCAATATTGGCCTGAACGTGCTGCTAAACGTGTTTTTCGTGATTCTCTGCAAAGACATCACCGAGGGCGATTACCTGCCTCAACTGCAACCGCTGGCGGCGTTTTTCTATCGGCCCGGCATCGGCCCCGGCTACATCTTGCTGGCCAACCTGCTGGCCAATGCGCTTTATTTCCTGATTCTGCGTAATGCCTTCCGGGGCTTTCGGTTTACGCTGGCGTGGCCCGAAGCCCAAACGCTCATCGCGTATGCGTTCCCCATTATGCTGACGGGGCTGGCGGCCGTGCTCAATAACCTCACTGACCGGCTTTTCCTGCGCGAGTTTTTGCCCGATAACTTTTATCCCGGTCGCTCGGCTGACTGGGCGCTTGATGTGTACGGTCAATGCTTCAAGCTATCCGTCTTCATCAGTCTGGCGATTCAGTCGTTTAAGTTTGCGGCCGAGCCGTTCTTTTTTGGGCAGGCCGAAAACAAGGAAGCTCCCGATTTATTGGCGCGGGTCACCAAGTGGTTTATCATCGTGTGCGTATTGCTATGGGTAGCCGTGAGCCTGAACATGGATCTGGCCGGGCTGCTGATCAACGCCGAACGGCGGGTGGGGCTGAGTGTGGTGCCGCTCCTGATGCTGGGCAATCTGTTTCTAGGTGTGTATTATAATATATCATTCTGGTTCAAGCTATCAGACAAAACGAAGTATGGCACGCTGATCACCGTAGTGGGGCTCGGGGTAACCTTCCTGCTCAACTGGCTGCTGATTCCGCAAATGGGCTATATGGGTTGTGCCTGGGCGTTTCTGATTTCCAGTTTTGTGATGATGGCCCTGTGCTATGCACTGGGTGAGAAACATTATCCGGTACCTTACAACGTGGCGTCGGCAGTTGGGTACGTTGCCGGTGGGGGCCTGCTGATTTACCTGGCGTCGTTCATCCAGATTCATAACCTCTGGCTGGCCATACCGTATCATCTGGCCCTGTTTGGCCTGTTTATCGGCTGTATGGTGGCGGTAGAATGGGATACTATAGGGCCGTTGGTGCGTCGGGCAAAAAAAAGCCCAACCTCGTAAGGCTGGGCGGCACGCATCTATGGTTGACAGGGCAACTTAGGTAGCCCTGAGAGGCAAAACATTAGAAGAGATTTTTGATATCGATCTTGCGGTGCAGATGCTCTTCGTCTTTGAAAGGCAGGTACACCATCACCTGACCGTGTTCGTGCTCAGCTTCGATCTGCTCGGCATCGACAAACTCAGGAATGTCTACCACTTTCAGGAACATCGGTACGGCAAGACGTTGCGACGCTTCGTCGCTATCCTGTACCAGTAAGGTATACAGTACCAGTTTACTGCCTTCAACCAGCACATTGAATGCGTTGGCACTAACACCAGGGGCCGACAGCTTGATGACCAGACGCTCGTCTTCACGTTTTACGTCCATACTGGTCATACTCGACCCACCATATAAGGTGTTCAGCAGGTCGATCTGACCGCCGTTCCCTTTAAACACATGATCTATGGCTCTCATCGTATTGGTTGTTTACTGTTCGTACTACCCAATAGTCAAATCCTGTGCCGACCTGAAAAATGACCAGATTTAACGTCAATGTGGCAGGCGAAATGGCCTTTGTAGCTCAGAATCGGCCTTTTTGGCGGAATGTTGCTTCGTTTAGGGTATGTGTGGGGGTGCGGAAACAGTGTGGCAGAAATTACGCAGAATTGTAGAGACCACGACGGCCGACAATCCGCTGTGGCTCATCATGCATCAGCCAATGCGTTGTACCTTTGCACCATGCATATTCGGATTGG
The DNA here is from genome assembly GCF_041321105.1 of Fibrella musci. Lineage (NCBI taxonomy): Bacteria > Pseudomonadati > Bacteroidota > Cytophagia > Cytophagales > Spirosomataceae > Fibrella > Fibrella musci. The sequence goes on from NZ_JBGGWD010000006.1 coordinate 59,472, forward strand.
AACCCGTAGCAGTCGGCTGGCACTCTGGCAGGCTGAATACATACAGGAGTTGCTTCAGGCAGGCGGATTAACGTCTGAATTGGTATTGATTGAAACGAAAGGCGATCAGATTCTGGATCGGTCGCTGTCGAAAATCGGGAGCAAGGGCGTTTTTACGCAGGAACTGGAAGATCAGCTCCGCGCCGGACAGATCGACATCGCCGTACATTCGGCCAAAGATCTGCAATCGAGCCTCCCCGCCGACCTGAGCATCATTGCCTTTACGGAACGCGAACGGGTAAACGACGTGCTCGTTAGCCGTAATACTACACTCTCGCTCACAAGCGGGCAGCCTTTTGTGGTGGGTACGTCGTCGACACGCCGGGTTGCCATGCTGAGGCAGTATTGTCCCCATATTAAAGTCGTAGACATGCGTGGCAACCTGCAAACGCGCCTGCGTAAACTCGACGAGGGCCAATGCGATGCGCTGCTGCTCGCCTACGCTGGGGTTCACCGGATGCAGTACGACGACCTGATTGCCGAACATTTGCCCACCAACGAGTTTACGCCCGCCGTAGGGCAGGGGAGTGTGGCGATCGAAGCCGCCGATACATTGCCCCTCGACAAACTCGACGCCGTCCGCCGACTGACCAACCACGAACCGACCGAAGTATGCCTGAAAGCCGAACGCGCCTATCTGCGGCGGCTGGAAGGAGGGTGCAGCATTCCGGTGTTTGCCCTGGCTACCCACACGAGTGAAGGCGACGTTAGCCTGACGGGCGGCATCATCAGCCTTGATGGCGACGAGTGGCTACGCGAAACCTTTGTTGGTCCTCCCGCTGAGGCTGAGCAACTGGGGCACGACCTCGCCGAAGCCGTACTGACGCGAGGTGGCGACGACATTCTGCGCAGCATTCGGGCGGCACTGTAACGGCTTCACACGACTCTCATCCATCGTTATGCTTATTCGTCTTGCCCAAACCGAAGCCGATCTGCGCCGTTGCCTGACAGCCCTGTTGGCCCTGCGCCCCCACCTGACCGCCGAACAGATTTTGTCGCTTGTGCAGGAGCAGCAGGCCCACGAGCGGTTTAGTGTGGCTTTTGTGGATCTCGGCGACGAAACTGACGCGCCCGCGGTGATCACCTTCCGGAAGATGACCTTGCTGGTGTCGGGAAAAACAATCTATATCGACGATCTCTCGACGCTGCCTGCCGCGCGGGGCAATGGCTATGCGGGTGCGCTGCTCGACTTTGTGATCGACCACGCCCGGCAGGCTGGTTATCAGATGGTTTCGCTGGATTCGGGGCACGGCGAAAACCGGGCCGATGCACACCGCCTCTATCTGAATAAGCGGTTTCGGATTAGCAGCCATCATTTTTCTCTACCCATCAACGGCTAATCCACGTCCGCGAAGGGTTACGTTACCGAAGCCCCGCCATAGATCGTCCGTTTACTCGTTCACTCTTTACTTATGAACCTCGCCAAGATTTCGTGGAGTAACCTGAAAGACAAGCCACTGAGCAGCTTCCTGAGCGGGCTGCTGATGACGCTGGGTATTGCCATTATTTCGTTGCTGCTGCTGCTCAACAAGCAGTTGCAGGATCAGTTTAGCCGCAACGTGCGCGGCATCGACATGGTTATTGGGGCCAAAGGCTCGCCGCTGCAACTGATTCTGTCGAGTATCTATCAGATCGACTCGCCCACGGGCAATATTCCGCTTGAAGAGGCCCAGCACCTGACGCGCAACCCGCTTGTTAAAACGGCGATTCCGCTGGCGATGGGCGACAGCTACCGGTCTTTCCGGATTGTGGGCACCAACCAGAAATACCTCGACCACTTCGGGGCTACCGTCGGGCAGGGGAAACCCTTCTCGGCCGATCTGGAGGTGGTGATCGGCCCCCGCGTGGCCGACATTACGGGCCTGAAGGTAGGCGATTCGTTTGCCAGTCAGCACGGGCTGGATGCCAATGGGGAAGAACATGGCGACAAAAAATACAAGGTAGTGGGTATGCTGGCTCCCAGTAACAGCGTTTGCGATCAGCTCATCCTGACCAACGTATCGAGTATTTGGGCCGTGCACAACCACGAGGAACACGAAGAGGGTGAAGCCGGCCACGACGAGCATGAGGGCGAGGCGCACCATGAAGAGGTAGCCGCTAACGTACCTGCGGGCATGGCCGCGCCGGATGGCGCTGCGGTGGCGGACGAAGGCTCCGATGAGCACGAAGCTGGCCCCGGTCCCGAGATCACGGCCATGCTGATCAAATTCCGTAACCCGATGGGCATGATGCTCAAGCGGGGCATCGACAATAACTCGAAACTTCAGGCAGCCCTGCCTGCCATCGAAGTAAACCGGCTGTTTGAACTGTTGGGCGTTGGGGTACAAACCCTGCGCGGTCTGGCTCTGGCCATTATCATTGTGGCGGGGATCAGCGTGTTTGTATCGCTCTACAATTCGCTCAAGGAACGCCGCTACGAAATGGCGCTGATGCTCTCGATGGGGGCCACGCGGGCGCAGTTGTTCGGTATGTTATTGCTCGAAGGCCTGGTGCTGGCGCTAATCGGCTTTGTGGCCGGGCTGGCGATTAGTCGGCTGGGGCTGTGGTTGTTGTCGCAGTTTGTCGAGGGCAATTACCACTACAGCCTCGCCAACCTCGCTATCCTGCCCGACGAATGGTGGCTGCTGGCCGTGGCAGTTGGCATTGGCGTGATTTCTGCCGCCCTACCCGCGCTGGGCGTCTACCGCATGAACATCTCGCGCGTGCTGGCAGAAGAGTAAAAAAACAGTTCTCTGTTTACAGTTCACAGTCCACTGTTGGCTGGTGCAAGCTTACTCCGGCTTTAGCCAACAGTAGACTGTGAACTGCAAACAGAGGACTGTTTTAGAATTCGACGTGGGTACGTATGGCGAACAGGTTTACCGGACCGCGATCACCGTTGTAGCCGGGGTTGTCGATCAACTGGTAGTCGGCGGTTAAGAACAGAGTACGGGTGAGGCGGGTCTTGTAAAAGACTTCCAGAATCTGCTCGGTCTGGTAATTGGGTAGTCGGCCGTCGCCGAGCATAAAGGCTGTGCCCCCCGCATTCAGGAAAGCCACATGTTCGGGCGACAAGCCGTTGACGACCCCAGCGATACCCAGGGCGTCTTCGGGCCGCCCCCAGGCATGACCAGCCAGAAAAGCACCCGCTGCCAGGCTCCGGTCGATTTCGGTAAAAGCCCAGGTAGCCGTTTTACCATCGTTCCAGCTGACGCGGGCAAACAGACCACTATTCCGCGCGATAGGCTGCTCGAGACTCAGCCCAACGCCATATTTCACGCCTCCGTATTGCTCACCGTATATAATAAGCGGACGGTCCGGGTTGTAGGTGCCAGTAAGCAACCGTTGCGTGGCATCGGCATAGTTGGGCGCTTTCGAGGTGTTGCGGAACCCAAGCAACCGCACCGTACCGGGCTGTTTCAGCAGCCGATACCGGCTTTCCAATTCAACCGTTAGTCCGCCCGACTGCCCTATGTTCCAGTCGAGAATGCCTCCGTTGGCTGTCTTGGGCATGAGGCTGTATGCCATGCGTAGTTCGTAGGCGGGCCGAACGTATTCCATCGCCAGCCCCCAGGTGTAGCCACGGGTGTTGGCGGGGTAGTCCCAGGCGCCGTAGCTCATCAGCGACCAGTTCATAAACTGGGTACGTGGGTCGTGCGAATACCGATTATTGTCGAAAATGTCGGCCACCGAAAATTTGCCCGCCGTAACAACCACGCGGGCGTCGGGCCGTTGCTGCTTCACATGGTTGGCTTCCGACTCAATGTTTTCGGGCTGAGCGCCGGGCAGCGCAAATACCTGTTCCATATAAAAGCGAGCCACATATACAGCGGGTTTGGCACTCCCGATCCGAAACGACTCGCCGTTGGGAAAGCCCCCCAGTCCCACCGCCGCATTATACAGGTCTTCATCGTAGGGCGCAGCCGGGTCGCGGTGACCTACCCCCCGCCCCCCGGCAATCTCCGGGTTAAGATAAAGGCCGGCTCCCTTCCAGAGCCGACGGCCCACAAACAGAGTTGTCGTGACCGAAAGCGTGGTGTCGGGGAGGTCGCTGAGCGTATTGCGGCCAACGTACCCAGCGCCCCTGAATCCTGTATGGCCCTGCACAATGGTCGTGAATTGGTAATGCAAGCTCCAGTTGCGCGATGAATCCAGGTAGTTGTTGTTATTGTCTTTCTGCGCGTTGGCGGTATAGGAAAGCACGAAAAGAAGACTGGCAAAAAGAGGGGTACGACTGATAAAAAAGCGCATGGCTTGGCGTGTCTGACGAAAGCGCGCAACCTACCGGGGTGGTATTAAAGACAGATGAGGGGTTAATTAAAAGGCTATGATAAAACTAGGGAGAAACTACAAGGTATTTAAGACAGGCTTAATAGCTCTTTAAGCGGCCCTTAACAGCACCACGAGTACTTGCAGCCGGAAAGCCGATGTAATTCTACATAGAGCCGACTACTACATTGAACGCTGTGATCACTATGACTTTTAGCATTGGAAGCGGCCCCAAAATCTGGTTGTTTTCTAATCTGTTTTGGCTGGTCGGCCTTGCCGCTCAGGCCCAGCCCCACACCACTGATGTTCCTACCACGCCAGCGGCTACCGACACGATTCGCCTGAATTTGCCGCAACTGGAAGCGCAGGTGCTGGCTCGTAATTACCAGTTACTGGCTCAGAAGTACCAGATCGACATTGCCGGGGCCAACATCACGCAGGCCGGGTTACGCCCTAACCCAAACCTGTGGTTTCAGACCAACCTGTATAATCCGAACACAGGAAAAGTACTGCCGTTGGCAACGCCGTCGCAGGCCGAACTCAACGCGCAGACGTTCAACAGTGGGTACGTTGCCCTGCAACTTCAGCAGGTGATCCTGCTGGCCGGTAAGCGCAGCAAACTGATTGCACTGGCCGAGAGCAACCGGAGTCTGGCGCAGATTGCCTTTCGCGACGTACTGCGGTCGATCCGATACCAGTTGTATAGCACCTATGCCGATTTGTATTTCGACTTACAGGCGCTGAACCTGTTTCAGGCCGAATTGGCCCGGCAACAGCGCCTGGTTGAGTCGACGCGCATTGCGCTGCAAACGGGTGGGGCTGCCCAATATGAAGTAACCCGGCTCGACGTGGCCAACCGCGATCTGCAAGCCAATATCTCGAACTATCGGGCGCAGATTGCCGACGAGCAGGCAACGCTACGAGTGCTGCTTCGCCAAAGTGCAGGTACGTTCATTCTGCCAACCGAACTGCCCGTAACGTCCAAACCGATGCCTGTGCTGGCTTCGGCGATCGACTCGGCTCTGACCAACCGGCCCGACCTGGCCCTGACGCAGGAGCAGATTACCAATGCCCAACGCAGCCTGACCCTGGAAAAAGCCCGCCGCACACCCGACCTGACGCTGGGCGTGCTCTACGAGCGTTACGGTAACGCCTTTACCAATTTTACGGGTCTACAGGCGGCCATGGACCTGCCCGTACGAAATCGTAATCAGGGAGCTATCCGGGCCGCCGAACTAGCTACCAAAACGGCCGAAGCGGGGGTTGAAAATCAGCAGGCAGTCGTGCAGAGCGACGTGCTCAACGCCTATGATAAACTCAATGCCTATTACGAACAACTAAACGCCCGCCCGCCTGGCTACCTCGATCGCATTCAGACCATCTCGACGGAGGCGACCCGCGCCTACAATGGCCGGGTTATTGGTCTGCTCGATTACCTCGATAAGATCAGGACCTACCAGCAGGCGCAACTCAACCACATTAACCTGCTGAATAACCTGTTTCAAAGCCAGCAACAGCTCGATTACGTAACCAACACGCGCTTCTTTTAATGAGTGAACGAATGAAAACGACACACCTCATCATCCCCGCACTTCTCTTGCTGGCTGCCTGCGGGCATAAACAGGACGAAAAAGCCGCCAACGTACCCACGTCTGCCGCCGACTCCACGGCCAGCTTCCTGACGGATTCGGTACGGCGTATGAATCCTGAAAACGAGCTGACGCTCAACGGCACCGTTACCTTCGATCAGGACAACGTGGTACGGGTGTTTCCGCTGGTATCGGGTAACGTCGAGAAAGCCAACGTGACGCTGGGCGCTTACGTGAAAAAAGGGCAGGATCTGGCCGTGATCCGCTCGGGCGACATTTCTAATTATGTGAACAACTACCAGTCGGATAAGGCCGATCTGGAAGTGGCGCAGCAGGCGGTAAAGAATACCGACGCGCAGTTTAAGGCCGGGTTTGCCTCGCAGACCGATATGCTGACGGCCAAAAACAACCTCAAGAAAGCGCAGGAAGAGTTGGGCAAATCGGCCAACGTGCTACGGGTTTACGGCGGTACCAACGCCAGCAACGGGCAGCCGTATTTTACGGTGAAAGCGCCCATTGGCGGCTACATCGTCGAGAAGAACGTCAATACCGGGCAGGACCTACGGGCCGACAACCAGAACCCGCTCTACACGATTTCGAGCCTGCAACGGATCTGGGTGATGGCCAACGTGTATGAACAGGATATTCCGCAGATTCGGCAGGGTGAAGCCGTCGACGTACAGGTGCTGGCCTACCCCGACCGGACGTTTCGGGGGCATATCGATAACATCAGCAGTGTGCTCGATGACCAGGCACGGGTGCTGAAGGTGCGGATCGTGCTCGACAACAAAGACGGGATGCTTAAACCTGACATGTTTGCCACCATTCATGTGCATGTGGGCAACAATGGCGGCGCTGGCCCGGCGGGCGGTACGTCGGCCAACGCGCTGGCTGTTCCTCAGAAAGCCGTTGTGTTCGACCGCGATCATTACTATGTGATCTTACAGACGGGCAAAGACAAATACGAAGTGCGGGAAGTGACCGTGCAGAAAAACACCACCCGCTATGCCTTCGTGGAAGGTGGCAATCTGAAACCCGGCGATACCGTCGTGACGGAAGGTAGTCTGCTGTTATACAATGATTTAACGGATTAATACCCGTAGAGACGCAATCCCTTGCGTCTCATTGCCGGATGGTTTTTACACGATACTAATTCATTTGGTGGGTACAGGCCCATTGCTGACGCACGCCGAGACGCAACGGGCGGTCCGCCGCTGCGGTTGCGTCTCTACATAACGACCATGAACAAGTTCATTCGCAGTATCATCACCTTCTCGCTGACGAACCGCTTTGCGGTATTCTTCGGCATTCTGCTCCTGATTGTGGGCGGCGTGGTGAGCTTTCTCAATACCCCCGTCGAGACGTTTCCCGACGTGACCAACACCAACACCATTGTGATCACGCAATGGCCGGGCCGATCGGCCGAAGAGGTGGAGCGCTACGTGACCATCCCGCTCGAAACCGAGCTGAACTCGGTGCCGCGCAAGACGACCCTACGGTCGGTGTCGCTGTTTGGGCTATCGGTCGTCACCATGATCTTCGATGATGGCGTCGACAACTTTACGGCGCAGACCAACGTAGCCAACCGTATCGCCAACGTCGATTTGCCCGAAGGCGTACAGGCCGAAATTCAGCCGCCCTATGGCCCTACCGGTGAGATTTACCGCTTCACGCTCGAAAGCAAAACCAAAGACATCACCGAACTGAAATCCATTCAGGACTGGATCATCGAACGGCAAATCAAGAGCGTACCTGGCATTGCCGACGTGGTGAGTTTCGGCGGGAAAGTAAAAACTATCGAAGTGAGTCTCGACCCCACGTTGCTGGCCAACTACGGCTTCACAACCCTCGACGTCGACAACGCCATTCACCAGAGCAACATCAACGTGGGCGGCGATGTCATCAAACAGGGAAATCAGTCGCTGGTGGTGCGGGGCATTGGCCTGCTCACCAAACCTGAAGACGTGGCCGGCATCATCATCGATAACGTCAACGGCGTACCAGTGCGGGTACGTGATGTGGGCACGGTGCGCGAGTCGTTCCAGCCCCGGCTGGGTATCGTGGGGCGCAACAAGCAGGACGACGTGGTCGAGTGTATTGTGGTGATGCGGAAGGGCGAAAACCCCAACGAGGTGATCCCGGCCCTGAAAGAGAAGATCGACGAGCTAAATAACTCGATTCTGCCGAAGGACGTGAAGATCAAAACCTTCTACGACCGCACCACGCTGAATAACTACACCATGCATACGGTGGGCGAGAACGTGTTCCTGGGCATTTTCCTCGTCACGGTTATTCTGCTGCTGTTCCTGGCCGACTGGCGCACCACGCTCACCGTGGCCATTGTGATTCCGCTGGCGTTGCTCTTTGCCTTTGTCTGCCTCAAAGCGCGGGGCATGACCGCCAACCTGCTCAGCATCGGGGCGCTCGACTTCGGGATCATCATTGACGGGGCCGTGGTGATGGTCGAGGGTGTGTTTGTGATGCTGGCTCACCGCGCTGAACACCTCGGCATGATGCAGTTTAACAAGCGGGCGAAGCTAAGCTGGATTGCCGGTACCGCCACCGAGGTGGGCAAGTCGATCTTCATCGCCAAGATTATCATCATCACGGCGCTGCTGCCCATTTTCGCCTTCCAGAAAGTCGAAGGCAAGCTGTTTAGCCCCCTCGCCTGGACCATCGGCTTTGCCCTGCTCGGTGCTTTGATCGTGAGCCTTACGCTTATTCCGCTGCTGTGCTCGCTGTTCCTGAAGAAGAACGTACGCGAGCGCCACAACCCGCTTGTCGAAGGCCTCACGAAAGGCTACACGCCCGCCCTCGACTGGGCCATTCGTAAGCCCAAAACCATCATCGGTATCGCCGTAGGGGCCCTGCTGGTATCGGGTTTCCTATTCCTGACGCGTGTGGGCTCTGAGTTTCTGCCGGGGCTGAACGAAGGTTCGATTTACGTGCGGGCGTCGCTGCCTTACTCAGTATCGCTCGACGAAAGCTATGCCTATACCCGCAAGTTCCGGGCGGTGTTCAGCGAATTTCCCGAAGTGCGCGGCGTAATCTCGCAGACGGGCCGCCCCAACGACGGTACTGACCCGACGGGCTTCTTCAACAACGAATTCTTCGTAGACCTGTACCCGAAGGAAGACTGGCCCGAGCGCAACAACGGCAAAGCGGTGAGCAAAGAAGAGCTGATTGAGCAGATGCGCCAGAAACTGGCTCGGTTCCGGGGGGTCACGTTTGGTTTCTCGCAGCCTATTTCCGACAACGTCGAAGAAGCCGTATCGGGCGTGAAAGGGTCAATGGCAATTAAGATCATCGGGCAGGACTTGAACGTGCTCGATAAGGAAGCGACTCAAGTGTACAATGTGATGCGGACGATCAAGGGCGTGGAAGACCTCGGGGTGTTCCGCAACCTGGGGCAGCCGGAGTTCCGGATTACGCTCGATCCACAAAAACTCGCGCTGTATAACGTACCTACGGAAATGGCGCAGTCGGTCATCGAAACGGCGATTGGTGGTAAAACCGTGACGCAGTATTTTGAGGGCGAACGCCGGTACGACGTAAAGGTGCGCTACGGCGAACAGTTCCGCTACTCACCCGAGCTGATCGAGAACCTGCTGGTGCCCACCCGCTCGGGGGCCAAAGTGCCCCTGAAAGAGATTGCCACGATTGGTACGCAATCGGGTCCGGCGTTTGTGTATCGGGAAAACAGCGCCCGCTTTATCGCCATCAAATTTTCGGTGCGGGGTCGCGATTTGGGCAGCACCATCGCCGAAGCGCAGAAAACCGTGGCCCAGAAAGTAAAACTGCCCGATGGGTACCGGATGCGTTGGGCGGGTGAGTTTGAAAACCAGACCCGGGCCGAAAAAACGCTGGAAATGGTCGTGCCTATTTCCATCGTCATGATCTTCCTGATTCTGCTTTTCACGTTTGGCTCGGCCCTGGATGCCACATTGGTTATCCTGAACGTACCGTTTGCGCTGATTGGCGGATTTCTCTCGCTGTGGCTGACGGGCATCAACTTCAGTATTTCGGCAGGGGTTGGGTTTATCTGTCTCTTCGGGGTATCGGTGCTGAACGGGGTGATTCTGCTGGGACGTTTCAAGGAAAATCAGCATAACAAGATGAACATCAACGATGCCGTGCGTGAAGGGGCCATTTCGCTGGTACGACCCATCGTGATGACGGCCCTGATGGCTTCGTTGGGGCTGCTACCGGCGGCCCTCTCAACGGGCATCGGTTCCGAAACGCAGAAGCCGCTGGCCACGGTCATGATCGGCGGACTGATCACCAGTACCATCCTGTCGCTGCTGATCCTGCCGGTGATGTACGACCTGATTTACACCCGTCAGCATCGTAAAAAACAAGCGAAGCGGGAAGAGGCCCTGTCTGCCTGATTAGTTAAGTAATAGTAATGGGGGATTGATGTATTACTGACGCGTCAGCCTGAGCTTGTCGAGGGATTGCGCGTCAGTAATCATTTACAAGCGATAGCGACGGTACTCGTTACTCGGTTTAAGGGCAATTTAATGGATTGCGGCGGATGGCTTCGCCGGAGCAGGCGTTTATACGTAAGCCAACGTTCACAACAAAATAAGCCATTGAGTATGACAGACATGACCCTTTCCCATGACGCCAAGCCCCGTAAAGACTGGTCTGAACGGTTCGATCAGTTTGCGCTCAAGATTACGCGCATCACGGGCAGTTCAACGGCCTTTCTGCTGGCATTGGGCACCGTACTGATCTGGGCTATTACCGGCCCGATTTTTCATTATTCAGAAACCTGGCAACTGGTTATCAACACCGGGACCACGATCATCACTTTCCTGATGGTGTTTGTGATTCAGAAAGCCCAGAATAAAGAATCATTGGCGGTTCAACTCAAGCTGAACGAACTGATTGCCGCTACCAAAGGAGCCAGTAACCGGCTGGTTTCGGTTGAAGAACTCACGGAACAGGAGCTACAAATCCTGTGCGAACATTACCATACCATGGCCGAGCTGACCCGGCAGGCCAGCGATTTACGAAAATCGCACTCGGTAGAAGAGGCTATCAAAGAAACCGGCAAGAAGCTACGAAGCGACGATACACACGATCATCGGGGGCTGGTCAAATCACCCGACGAAACAGTACCGCCGGCTCGGTAAAGGGCTTTTCAGGTACGTTACGAAACAGGCCGGTCATCTGGCAGCACAAACGTGTGCTGCCAGATGACCGGCCTGTTATTGGATAAGCGTATGACTTAGTTGATGCGCTCGAAGATACCGGCAACGCCCTGCCCGCCACCTACGCAGGCCGATACCATGCCGTATTTCTCATCACGGCGGCGCATCTCGTTCAGCAGTTGAACCGACAGCCGTGCGCCGGTTGACCCGAGTGCATGACCCAGTGCGATGGCCCCACCGTTGTGGTTGATTTTGTTGCGATCGAGGCCCAGTTCCTGAATAACGGCCAGCGATTGGGCGGCAAACGCTTCGTTCAACTCAATCTGATCGATGTCATCCTGTTTCAGACCTGCTTTTTGCAACGCGATGGGAATTGCCGCCACGGGGCCGATGCCCATGATGCGCGGCTCAACCCCCGCCGTTGCGTAAGACATCATCCGGGCTACCGGTTTCAGGTTTAACTCATTCACCAGCCGTTCCGACATCACAATGACGAACGCCGCGCCATCCGACGTCTGCGACGAGTTACCGGCCGTCACCGAACCGCCCGCCGCGAAGACCGGCTTCAGTTTGGCCAGCCCGTCGGCGCTTGTGTCTTTACGAGGGCCTTCGTCCTGCGCTACCGTCCACTCGCGGGTTTTCTTCTTGCCACTGTCGGCGTCGAAGTACGTTTCTTTTACGTTGATCGGCACAATCTCCTCGGCAAACTTGCCGTCGGCTTGCGCTTTCAGCGCTTTCTGGTGCGATTCGAGCGCGAATTCATCCTGCGCGTCGCGGCTGATGTTGAACTGCTGTGCAACCTGCTCGGCGGTTAGGCCCATACCAATGTAATAATCGGGGTGTGCCTGCGCGATGTTGTAGTTGAGCGCCGTTTTCCAGCCCATCACCGGTACCATCGACATCGACTCGGTGCCGCCCGCAATGATGCAGTCGGCCAGACCAGCGTGGATTTTAGCCGATGCAATCGCGATAGCTTCCAAGCCTGACCCGCAGTAGCGGTTGATTGTCATGCCGGGTACGCTGTTGGGCAGTGAGAGCAGTGCGATATAGCGCGAAATCTGCATGCCCTGCTCGGCTTCAGGTACGGCATTACCCACGATCAGGTCTTCAACCCGGGCGGGGTCAAGGTTAGGCACCTGCGCCAGCAAATGCTTAATAACTTCTGCCGCAAGGTCGTCGGGGCGGGTCAGACGAAGGCCACCGCGCGGGGCTTTACCAACGGGGCTACGATAGCCAGCAACAATGTATGCGTCCATATTCGTAGAGGCGTAACCGCTGCCGTCTGCGTTCATCGACAGACCGCCTGTTACGTCTTTTCTGTAGTAACAAAAGTTAGTTCGGAATAAGCACAAATATAGCGGAAATAGTATGCATGCATACTATTCGAAAAAATATGTACCTTCGCTGCCATGAAAGTTAGTGTCAGTAATTCGCTTCCATCGCAAACCTCTGTTGCCGGTCTGTGGCCTGCAACGGCCACTTGGGCCAATAAAAAAGCCTTCCCGATGGGGAAGGCTTTCGTGAGCAGTGAGGCTCGGCGCGGTGGTGATGGACGGAATCGAACCGCCGACACAAGGATTTTCAGTCCTTTGCTCTACCAACTGAGCTACATCACCGCGACGTCTGTGTGTCAAACGTGGGTGCAAAAGTAGGGGGCAGATACAGGTTTTGCAACCCTAAGCCCGAAAAAAAGTTTGTAATACACGGTCCGCCTTGACTGGCTGGCTCGCTACACACTGTTGGTCAGTGGGTTTAGTTGTCTGGTCAGAGCATAAAATGATCGCTACTTTGTACATCGTCAGTCATACTTTATAAATCCTTACATGCACATCGTTCAACAAATTCTGTTTGCTGTTGCGCTGGCGGCGGCGGCCGTTATCATCACCCGGCGCGTGAAGTACATTGCCAGTGCCATCAACCTCGGCCGCCCGGAAGACCGCTCCGGCAACGCAGCCGAACGGTTTCAGGTGATGCTGCTGGTGGCGTTTGGGCAGAAAAAGATGTTTACTAATCTCACGGTGGCGCTAATGCACCTGGTCATCTACCTGGGGTTTGTGGTCATCAACCTGGAGATTCTGGAGATTATCATCGATGGGTTGCTGGGTACGCACCGGGTCTTTGCGCCCTACATTGCGCCTGTCTATCCGTTCCTGATCAATGTATTTGAGGTGCTGGCATTTGGGGTGCTGGCTGTCTGCGTAGTCTTCCTGTGCCGCCGTTATTTGACCCGGGTGCCGCGCCTACAAGCCGAAAATCACGAAGAAATGCGCCCGCGATGGCCCCGCCTTGACGCTACGCTTATTCTAGTCTTCGAAATCGTGCTCATGATTGCCTTCTTGACCTGGAACGCGTCGGATAGCGTGCTCCGCGACCGGGGTGTTGGCTACTATGGCGACCTCAAAGGCGTCGTTCCCGATTTCCTGATTAGCCAATACCTAAAACCCCTCTTTACGGGATTGAGCGACACGGCTCTGGTAGCCTATGAACGGTTCTCGTGGTGGTTTCACATCTTAGGCATTCTGTTCTTCGCCGCTTACGTAACTTACTCGAAGCACCTGCACATTGGCTTGGCGTTCCCCAATGTCTATTTCTCCGACCTTCAGCCGAAAGGCGAAATGAAAAACATGCCCAGCATTACCAAAGAGGTGCAACTGGCGCTGGGTATTCAAAACGAAACGGTAGAAGCCGACGGGAGTCAGCCTAACGAAAACGGCGAGCAACCGTCGGATATCGGGCGATTTGGCGCGAAGGACGTACCTGACCTGTCGTGGGTCGATGTGATGGGCGCGTTCTCCTGTACGCAATGCGGCCGCTGCACGGCCGCTTGTCCGGCCAATATCACGGGTAAGAAACTCTCGCCGCGCAAGATCATGATGGACACGCGCTGGAGGGCCGAAGAAATTATCAACAACCGGCAGCAGCACGGCAACGACCATGACGACGGTAAATCGCTGCTGGGTGATTACACGACGGTGGAAGAAATCAACGCCTGCACAACCTGCCAGGCTTGTGTAAACGCTTGCCCGGTCAACATCAATCCGCTGAACATCATTTTGCAAATGCGGCGGTATAAAGTGATGGAAGATGCGCAGGCCCCCGCTTCCTGGAACGCCATGTTCAGCAACGTAGAGAACAACATGGCTCCCTGGAAATTCTCGCCCAGCGATCGGTTCAACTGGGCGCAACAGGTCAACGAACCGGTTTCGAAGTAAAAAGGCCTAGTATTTACCTACTTACCTTTTGGCGTACTCGCGTATCAAAATAGGCGTAACTTTCGGCAATCGCCGTCTAGTACCTGCTTATTCATGAATACGCTTCTGTTAAAAATTACCCTCGTTGTGCTGGCTACCATCGGTTGCTTAACCGTTGGCTGGTTTAGAACGTACCTGGGTCTTTTGAAGCCACCACAGGCCAACCGCCTGCTGGCTGGCGCCTTTGTTCTTTGTCGTATTGTGCCATTTGTTGGCATCTATCTGGTGCTTGGGCTAGAACCTCGTTCCGACGTGCCGCTCTTTTACGAAGCCGCTACGCAGGCGCTTTGGGGCGACGTAGTCTATCGTGATTTCTGGTCGCCCTATAGCCCTCTATTCAGCTATTTTACGGCCCTACCGTTGCTGGTTTGGCACGACGTCAGGATGATCACCCTGCAAATGTTGTTGCTGGAAGGTGTGGCCTGGTGGCTGACCTATCGGCTGGCTCGCCAAATGATGCCTGATCGGAACCCGACGTTTCTGGCGGTTTTGTACCTGATGTTGCCGGCACCACTGGTGTTTGCCGTGCTGGGTGGACAGGAAGACATTCTGATGTGGTTATTTGCCGTCGGTAGCATACAGGTATGGCAGCGCTGGCGTAATGCCTTCTGGTTGGGTATCTGGTGGGCCGTTGCGCTGCTTGTTACCAAAGCGCTGACGCTATTTGTAGTGCTGGCGGTGCTGGCCTGGATAGCCCGTCCCTGGCGGTATGTGCTGGGGCTGGCTACCGTGGGTATACCCGCGCTGGCACTGACCGTCTGGCTGACGGGCGAAAAAATGCTCACGCCATTGGCTATGGGCGAAATGCGTTTCGCCCCGAACCTCTGGACGGTAGCAGCCCCCATCATCGGTGATTTTATGGCCTATGCGAGTCAGGTGAGCGCCATCGGACTGATTGCCATGCTGTTGATCTGCGGCGTTGGTGGCTGGAAAGTCCGGCAGGCATCGGCCTCTTACGAACGGGCGTTACCCATGCTGTGGATGTTCGTCTATGGCTCGTTGATGCTGGTGCATAAAAGCTCATTCGGCAACTATGCCTACATCATCCTCCTGCCGCTGGTGCTTCTGGTAATCGACTGGCGGCAGCGAAAAGACGTGGTGATGCTACTGACCTTGTCGGCGACCTCGGCCATTCATCCCACCCTGTGGTGGTTGATCAACGAGCCTATCTATACCCGCTTTGACCTGATACAAACCCCCTTAAACGTGGTCGAGTACGGTCTGGGTATGCTGATGCTGGTGAGCGTAGCGTATTTCGTCAGAAAATCCTTCCAACAAATGGTCACAAAGCGACAAATCCCCCGGCGACGGGCTGTTTTGACGTAATTGGACGAATTGATATGGATACTGCTGAAAGAGTTTTCTCGGTGCCTACCATGGCCGACATGATGGCCGCTGGTGAGGAACCCGAAATTTTGTTCTGGGTTGGCTGCGCTGGCTCTTTTGATGACCGCTATAAACGGGTGACGCTCGCTTTCGTGCGCATCCTCAACCACGTAGGTATCAAGTTCGCCGTGCTGGGGCCCGAAGAAGCCTGCACAGGCGACCCCGCCCGCCGGGCCGGTAACGAGTTTCTGTTTCAGATGCAGGCCGTCAGCAACATTCAGGTGCTGAACGGCTATAACGTGAAGAAGATCGTGACGGCCTGCCCGCACTGCTTCAACACGCTGAAAAACGAATACCCCGATCTGGGCGGCACCTACGAGGTGATTCACCACTCGCAATTTTTGCAGCAGCTTATCAACGAAGGCCGGGTGAAGGTCGAGGGTGGGCAATCGTTCAAGGGCCGCAAAATCACCTTCCACGATTCGTGTTATCTGGGCCGGGCCAACAAGGTTTACGAAGCCCCTCGCGAGGTACTGGCCGCGCTCGATGCCGATCTGGTGGAAATGAAGCGCGTTAAAGCCAACGGTCTGTGCTGCGGAGCGGGTGGCGCGCAGTATTTCAAAGAGCCTGAACCGGGCAAAAAAGACGTCAACGTCGAACGTACTCAGGAAGCGCTCGCCACGGGTGCCGATACCATCGCCGTAGCCTGCCCGTTTTGCATGACGATGATGAGCGACGGCGTCAAGAACCAGAACCGCGAAGACACCGTCCGGGTCTACGACATTTCGGAACTCATCGCCCAAGGGCAGGGGTTGTAGGGAGTGAATAATGTACAGTGGATATTGTGCGATAAACAGCCAGTCGAGCCCATTATACATTGTCCACTGTACATGTTCATTCGTCGTTATGTTCATTCCATTCGATCAAATCACGCCCAACGCCCGGCTTTGGGTCTATCAGGCCAACCGCGCCCTGACGGCTGCCGAAGTATCGGCTATCGAAACGGCCATCCGGCCCGCTTTGGATACGTGGGCTGCCCACGGCCATCCATTGCTGGCTTCGGCGCAGGTTGTCAATAAGCGGTTCCTGCTGTTGGCGGTCGACGAAGGGGCTGGTCTGCCGAGCGGTTGTTCTATCGACTCCTCGGTGCATACTGTGCAAGCCATTGGTCACCAGCTGAGCCGCAATGGCGCTCCCATCGACTTTATGGATCGCTCGGCAACGTACCTGGCGGCCGACGGATCGGTGCAGGCGTTGCCCCTCCCCGCCATCAAGGCCGCTGTTGCCGACGGCACACTCACACCCGATACGCCTGTTTTCAACACACTGGTTAAATCCAAGGCCGATTACCTGACGCAGTGGCAAGTGCCGGCTCAGTTGACCTGGCTGAAACGGTATTTCATACAGGCGCCCATCAACCAGTAACGAATCGCAATGGCTGAATCACTGATTCTTCCTCAGGTAGACCCGACCGACCGGCAGGCGCGGGCGGCTATTTATGATAGCCTGATTCCACAGGTGCAGGCCCTTATGGCTGGCGAGCCCGATCTGGTTGCTAACCTGGCTAACACGGCGGCGGCCCTCAAAGAAGCGTTCGGATTTTTCTGGGTCGGTTTTTACCTCAAAAAAGGTAACCAACTGGTGCTGGGGCCGTTTCAGGGGCCTATTGCCTGCACGCGCATAGCCTTCAACAAAGGTGTGTGCGGAGCGGCCTACACCCGCCGCGAAACCCTGCTAGTGCCCGACGTCGAAGCGTTTCCGGGGCACATTGCCTGTAGTTCGTTGTCTAAATCGGAAGTTGTAGTACCCATTTTCGATCAGGCGGGCGACGTCGCTATGGTGCTTGATGTGGATAGCGATCAGCTCGATGATTTCACGTCGATCGATGTGCGGGGGCTGGAAGCTATTGGGCGGCTGATCAGCGAAACCCTTTAGAATCAGGTACGTTGCCTGCAGTGTCGTTTAGACAGAAAGCTGTTTTTCCAGCACAAGTTTCCAACTGGCTACGGCTCCAAGGTTGCGTTTGAATCGCATCAGGCTGGGCTTGGGCGCTCGTTGGGCATCAAGGCAAACGCCGAGGTCGAGCAGCGTAATACCTTGTTGCTGGCAGAAATGATAGAGCCCTTGGGTTAGCAGAACGGCCGGGCTGTAGGTGCGGTAACGCTGATTATCGGCCGGCAGAAAATTATACAGAATATCGTGCCTGACCCGCACGGCAACGCTCAGGCTAGCCAAGGTGTCGGCGTCCCAAACCGCAAAAACGGGGTATTGATCCGGAAAAGCCCGTAGTAGCAGCTTCAGGCGGTCGGAGGCAATGGTAAGCGGGTAACCCTGCTGCTGCCGACTTTGCTCGATAAACCGAACCACCTCGTCGACGGGCGGATGCGCCCAATGCCCCACTATAAAACCACTTCGCTGGCATTTCGCCAGCCGCCGACGTTCCGACGGATGCATCCGCTCGGCCAGCGGGCGCTTTGATACATTGATGTGAAAATTGAGCCACTGATCGGCTACCCGATACCCGCGCCGCTGTAGCAGACTCACCAGCCGCTCGGCCTGCCGGACCGCGTAGGCGTGGGGGTAGTTGGTAAGCCGTAAGGTAGGTACGTTTAGGCGCTGCACCTCGGCTTCCAGCGAATCGATCAGGGCATTGAGTGCCGAATCGGGCAGGGTTTCCACGAATTCGATCGACCCAAAGGGAGCCGCTTTGGGACTAATGGCCAACTGATCGTCGATAAACAGCGCGCAACGGGCATCGGCCAGCCGGGTAAGCGGGTTATGCGCTGTCAATAACCGGAAATTACCCTGATCCTGCTGTCGAAGCTGGGCCTCTTCATTGAACAGAAATCCTGCTTCGCTGTAGGCGGGGAGGGTCGACGCGAAAGCAGGATCATGCGTTACGATGTGGTACATATTCGTCAACAAAACGCGCCCGACTGATTTTGGCCTAAGGTCTGCTAACCAGGCCAGTGGTTAGCAGGAAGCGCGTAGGCAACCCGCGAAGGCTCAGTCGTTTGAGTAAAAACAGGGGTAAGCGCTACGCAAGTATAGGCGAAAATACGAGGCATTGGAAATGGCACGGTTTTGGCTACGGCCTGTATATATCTGTAAATGTGGAAATTCATGAATCACGGCCTCGTAGCCTTAGCCCGGCGGACGCTTGTTCGACTGTGCCCTAGGTTCTTTTCGCAACATACGTGTCGGGTGGTCAGTGTCGTGTTGCTACTCGTTTGTGGCTTGGGTGCCCCGCGTGTATCGGCACAGGTCAGCGGTATCGTTTTCTGGGATTTTGATCGAAACGGCATGCAGTCAACGGCTGAACCGGCGGAGCTGGGTGTGTTCAATAAGTCGGTATTGGCCTACGTGGAAGGCATCCCGCAACCCTTCACGGCAACCACCGGTCTCGATGGCCATTTTGCATTCGATGCGAGCCAGATTGCCAGCGGTAAACGGGTCCGTCTGGAACTGGCTAATCAATCCCCCTACACCTTCGACTCGCCCGGTACTGGCTCCTCGGTGCAGTTTGTACAGGCTCCTAACTCATCCATCCTTTTTGGCTTGGGCGATCCCAGCGATTATTGCCAGGCCGACGCCCCGCTGGCGGTTCCGGTCTATCAGAGCGGTGCGCTACGCGATGCGCAGGGGATGGTTTCGTTTCCGGCCACGGTATTGACCACGGCACTCGCCGACAACGTATCGCCCACGCAGATAACGTCGAGCAACAGCATCGGCACGGTCTGGGGCACGGCCTATCAGCGGCAGTCGCAGAAATTGTTTACGCTCGGTGTGCTGAAACGGCATGCGGCGCTGGGGCCGCTGGGGCTGGGCGGCATCTATTGGGCCAATAGTGGCAACAACAGTACTGTCTCGTATGTCGACGCCGGTAATTTTCTAGCGCTGGCGTCTAACGCCGACAAAGCTTTGCTGGCCGCTCGTACGCTTCCGGCCTCGGTTGGCACCACCAGCATCGACGGGTCGGTGTTCTCGATGATCGGTAAAATTGGGTTCGGCGGTGCCACCTTCACGCCGCAGGAAGATCGTCTCTGGACCATCAACCTGTACGAAAAAACACTCGTCAGTATTTATCTGGGCACTCCGGCCCGGCCGGGTAGTCAGATTGGGGCGGGTGATTTCACCAGTTACGCCATTCCGCAACTCGATACGGATAAAGGCATCAACCGACCCTGGGCGGTGACCTATTACCGGGGGCAACTCTACGTGGGCGTTGTGAACGATGCCTCCATTAGCCGCAACCGGAACGATCTGAAAGCCTATGTTTACCAGTTCGATCTGGCTACGCAACAGTTCAACTCCACGCCGATTCTGACAATCTCGCTGGCTTACCAGAAAGGATGGACGCTGCGCGGAGCCGATGATCCGTCGTCGCTGGCCAACCATTGGGAATGGTGGAGCGACAACTGGGCCGACTACAGCACCAATGTGCTGAACGGAAGCAGTACGCCGCAGCTACTGCGCGTGGTGCGGCCGCAGCCCATTCTGTCGTCGATCGTCTTCGATGCCGAAGGGGCAATGGTGCTGGGCTTTATGGACCGCACGGGCCACCAGACCTCGCGTAACCAGCCGTCGCCGACGGAGTCGTCGGCATCACCCGCCATACTCTATAGTGGCTACTCGGGGGGCGACCTGCTTCGGGTCGCGCCCATCGGCGGTGCCTATACACTCGAAGCCAATGGCTCGGTGGGGTCGCATTCAGGTAGCGGCGTAGGCAATGGACAAGGGCCCAGCGATGGGACCAGTAGCGGGGAGTTTTATGCCTGGGAGCAATACAGCCCGCCTTTCGCTACGATCACCAACCAGGAAACCTTCACCGGCTCGTTGCTGGCGAATCCTAACCTGACTAACCTCATCGCTTCGATCTATAACCCGCTCACGACCTGGTCGGGCGGGGCGTCGATGTTCGATATGTACAATGGAGACCTGATCCGGCGTTACGAAATTTATCGCGATGGACTCAGCAGCGATCCTGCGGCGCCCCGGTCAACTTTTGGTTCGGCCAACGGCGTGGGCATGATCTGCGCCCTCTGCGATATGGCCCCGGTAGCCATCGGCAACCGGTTGTGGGTTGATACCAACGGCGATGGTGTGCAGGATCCCGACGAACCGGCACTGGCGGGCGTACGGCTCTCGCTTTACACGGCTGATGGCAACTGGCTGGCGTCGACCCGCACCAACGAAGAAGGCCGCTACACCTTCCGCTCAAGCTCGAGTCTGCCATTGCCCAGCAATGCAACGTACCTGATCGCCGTTGGGATCGATCTGGCTACGCAGCAGTTCGATACGCAGAATCAGCTGCTGCGCGTGGGCAATAAAGCGTACAAACTGACCGGCTGGAACCAGGGAACGGGCGATAATAAAACGTACAACGACTCCGACGCGTTTATCCTGACGGGGTCGTCGACAGCGCTGAACGGACTACCGGTTATTCAGTTCCGGCTCAACGTACCTGGCGAGGTAAACAACAGCCTCGATGCGGGTTTGCAGGAAGCCTGCGACCCCAACGCTACCGCCTGTATGCCCATCAGCTTCCGGCGCACCCGCTAGCCTACCCACACGACCCGATTTTTGCTGTCCGCCGACGAACGTAAGCCGTCCGTTAGCGGACATTTTTTTGTGCTATATGTTTAATTAAAGATTTGATAGTCAGGATATTAAATTGGCGGCATAGGCTTTGTGTAGCGGCTAGTCAACTACTAGCACCAACACTATGCTTCGCAGCTACGTCAACATCGCCCGTCGGAACTTACAGCGTAATAAAAGCTACACGCTCATCAATCTGGTTGGGTTAGGCCTGGGCATGGCTTGTGCCATCGTGGCCTTTGCCGTGGTTGGCTACCACCTCAATTTCGACACGTTTCATGCCGATAGCGACCGAATCTACCGGGTTGTGACTGAGTCGCATCGTGAAGACGTATCCTACGTCGGGGCGGTACCGTCT
The DNA here is from genome assembly GCF_041321105.1 of Fibrella musci. Lineage (NCBI taxonomy): Bacteria > Pseudomonadati > Bacteroidota > Cytophagia > Cytophagales > Spirosomataceae > Fibrella > Fibrella musci. The sequence goes on from NZ_JBGGWD010000006.1 coordinate 81,037, forward strand.
CCACTGGGCGCGCGGTTTCGGGCCGATTATGACCTGGCCGAACGGGTAGCCCGCGCTGCTCAGTTTGAAGAACAAACCATTACGGTCAAGCGCCAGAACGAATTACTGAAGTTCACCGAAGCAGCGGGCATTGCCTGTGTCGACCCTGACTTCTTTGCCATATTTAATTTCCCGCTGCTGGTGGGAAACGCCAAAACGGCCCTGACCGAGCCCAACACCGTGCTGATTACGCAGGACGTGGCCCTGCGCTATTTTGGAGCCACCACACCGCTGTCTACTGTACTCGGTAAAACCATTCGCTGGAACAACGATCTGGAGTTACGTGTGGCCGGGGTTTTGACCAACGTACCCAGCCAAACCGATTTTCCGCAGCAGCTCTACACGTCGTTTTCGACGCTCAAAGGGGCCAAAGATCCAATCATGCAATGGCTGTCCAGCAACGATAGCTGGGGTGGCATCTACAGCGGGATGCAGTGCTTCGTGAAGCTGCGGCCGGGCGTATCGGCAGCGAGTGTCGATCGCATCTTTCCGGCATTCGCCAAAAAATACGACAAACCCACCCCCGAGCGGTTCAACAAATACCTGCTGCAACCGCTGGCCGAGATGCATTTCGACCCTCGCTTCGGTGGTCGGGTCGAGCGAAAATACCTGCTGACGCTGGGCCTGATCGGGCTGGTACTGGTGGTTACGGCCTGCCTCAATTTCATCAATCTGGCCACGGCCCAGGCCCTGAAGCGCGCTAAGGAAGTGGGCGTTCGGAAAGTGTTGGGTGGTCATAAAGGCCAACTGCTGAGCCAGTTCATGGCCGAAACCGCGCTGCTGGTGCTGATTGCCACGATGGTGGCCTACGGGCTGGCCCACACGGCGATGCCGTTTGTGAACGAATGGTTCCAGACCCACATTTCCCTCGATCTGCTCCAGAACGGGCGGTTGCTGGGTTTTCTGGCCGGGCTGGCGGTGTTGGTGGTGGTGCTGGCAGGTGGCTACCCCGGTCTGGTGTTGGCCGGTTTTCAGCCCATTACGGCACTGCGGGGTAAAGTGAGTCAGCAGCAGGTTGGCGGCTTTTCGTTGCGGCGGGTGCTGGTGGTGGGTCAGTTTGTCATTGCGCAGGTGCTGGTCATCAGTACGCTGGTAATAACGAGCCAGATGCGGTATGCCAAGCAGGCCGATCTGGGCTTCACCAAAGATGCGGTTGTGCTGCTACCTATTCCCGAAGCCAACAAGGCCAACATCACGACCCTACAGAATCAGCTGGCGCAACTGCCGGCTGTTACCAGGATGTCGTTCTGCGCGGCAGCACCTGCTTCCGAATACAACCAGAGCACCAGCTTCCAGTTCGATAGCCGCACTAACCGCGAGGCCTTTAACATCAACCTCAAAAAAGTCGACGACCATTATCTGGAAACCTTTGGGCTTACGCTGGTGGCTGGCCGTAACCTGATGCCTTCCGACACGGTTCGGGAATACCTCATCAACCAGACCACCGCCCGGAAGCTGGGCCTGCGCTCGGCCGAGGAGGCGATTGGCAAAATCATGAAGGCCAATGAACAACCCGGCACCATTGTGGGCGTAGTCAAAGACTTCCACAATCTGTCATTCCACGAAGTGATCGAACCCCTTTGCCTGACCACCTCACTAACCGACTACAACCTGTGTGCGGTGAAGATCAATCTGGGCAACGTACCCAGCACGCTGGCGGCGATGGAACGTACCTGGAACGGCATTTTCCCGGCGTTTCCGTACGACTATCAGTTTCTGGATGAGCATATCGGCCGGTTTTACCAACTGGAAGATCAGATGCTGCGTCTCATTCTGGTGTTTGCGGGAATCGCGTTGCTGATCGGCTGTCTGGGGCTCTACGGGCTGGTAACCTTCGTGGTCGCGCAACGGACCAAAGAGATCGGTGTGCGCAAAGTGCTGGGGGCCAGCATCAGTAACGTCATTTGGCAGCTCGACCGGCAGTTTGTGGCGATGGTGCTGGTGGCCTTTACTATAGCGGCGCCGCTGGCCGGCTGGGCAATGCACACCTGGTTGCAGCGATTTACTTACCACATTGACCTGAACGTAGGCGTATTTGCCTCGGCCGTTGGCGGTACGTTGCTGCTGACGCTGCTGGTTGTGGGTTACCAATCGGTGCGAGCGGCGCTGATGAACCCGGTGACGTCGTTGAAAAGTGAATAAACCCTTTACCTGATTCCCTCTATGCTACGCAACTACCTCAAAATCGCCCTGCGCCAGTTGGTGCGCAATCGCCTGCTTACGGCCATTAATATGTTGGGGTTGTCGGTTGGGCTGGCCTGTGTGGTCGTGCTGGTGCTATTTGCCCAAAAAGGCCTGACCTGGGATTCATTCCACCCCAACATCGACCGGATCTACACCATTCAGACTCAGGAAGGCGAGAATGCCTATAACCAGAGCGTGTATCCGCTGCTCGATCAGTTGCTCCGCGACTACCCCGAAATCGAAGCCGGTACCCACGTGCAGAACTGGAGCCGCCCCTGGATCAGTTACGGCGGCAAAGACATGCAGGAGCCAACCGACTACGTGGATTCGACCTTTTTTGAGGTGTTCAAATTGCCCCTGAAGTACGGAAATCCGACCACGGCGCTGCAAAACCGATATTCGGTCGTGTTCAGCGAAAAAATGGCGCAGAAACTGTTTGGCGAGGTCAACCCGGTTGGGCGGCACGTGACCCTCAACGATACGCTGCAATACACCGTAACGGGGGTGCTGGCTCAGATTCCGGCCAACTCATCGCTTCAGTTTGAGGTGATGCTGCCCACCGCCAACCTACAGGCCGACGCCGGTTTTCGCGATAATGCCAACTGGTACAACAACTTCGCTACCATGTTTCTGGTGCTGAAAGAAGGGGCCGACAAAAACCGCCTGGAAGCCAAATTGCCGCAACTGGTGAAGAAGCATTTCAGCGCCGAAGCGCAGAACCGCACGCTGCGTCTGGCTGCTTTCAAGGATTTCATCCATACCAACAACCCAACGTTTAAAAACCTGATCGGCGGGGCCATTGCCATTGCGGTCTTTCTGTTGCTGATCCTGAGCATCAACCTCATCAACCTCAACACGGCCTCGGCGCTGCCCCGCGCCAAAGAGGTGGCCATGCGGCAGGTGGTGGGCGCCTCCAAATGGATGGTGCTGGGGCAATTCTGGGTCGAATCGGCGCTGGTCGTGCTGACGTCGTTGGCCTTGGCCGTGCCGTTCACGATCTACTACCTCATTCCCCGGTTCAACGCCCTGCGCGATGGCAACATGCAGCTCGACATCAACTGGACCACCGACTCGGCTACCATCCTGACCGTACTGGCGCTGGCGTTGCTGGTGGCGGCGGTGGCCGGTACGTACCCGGCGCTCTACCTGATGGGCCTCAAAACGACCGAGGCCGTGAAGGGCAAGATCTCGGCTAGCCCCAAGCAGGGGCGTTTGCGCCAGAACTCGCTCATCGTCTTGCAGTTTACGCTGGCCGTGCTCCTGATTCTGGGTACCATCGGTATGCGCTCGCAGCTTCAGTACATGAAACGCGCCGATGTGGGCTACAACCCCCACAATGTACTGGTGTTCAAAACCGATCTGGCCTACCGCAACGAAAAGACGGCTGCCGCGCAGGGGCAAAGCATCCTGAACAGCCTGCGCCAGAACCCCAACGTGGTGTCGTTCACGAGTTCAGATCTGACACCGGCTTATTACTGGGATAATTTCAATAGCTACTACCCCGATGGCGACGAGGGCCGACAGGTAAACGTTCGGCACGTGCAGGGGGCCGTCAACTACACCGAAACCTTCAACATCCCGATGCTGGAAGGCCGGAACTTCTCATCGGCCACGCCCGCCGACTCGGCCAACCGGGCCGTTGTCATCAACGAGGCCCTGATGAAGGCCTTCGGCTGGACGACCGCCGTTGGCAAAAAGCTCCGCCAGAAAAGCGACCCCAACGCTTTTACAATCATCGGCGTGACCAAAAATTACCACTACCGCGACCTCACCGACAAGGTTGGGCCGATGTTGCAGTGGTACGGTGGCCGCGAACGCCTCAGCACGTACCTGTCAGTGCGCCTGGCCAACGAAGCCAATGCTCCCGCCCTGATTGGGGATATGGAGCGCCAGTTTAAGAAGATACCGGCCCGGCGGGCACTATCGTATACGTACCTGACCGACGAGGTCGAGAAGGCGTACAAACCCATCGACAGCATTTGGCAGATGGTGAGCTTCGTTACGCTCATCGCCATCCTGACGGCCTGCGCGGGTATCTTCGGGCTGATTACGCTCGTGGCCCGGCAGCGGACCAAAGAGATCGGCGTGCGCAAAGTGCTGGGGGCCAGCGTGACCAACATCACCGTGCTGCTGTCGTCTGACTTTCTCAAACTAGTAGGGCTGGCGATCCTGATTGCGGCACCCATTGGCTGGTGGATGGGCGACGCCATGCTGAGCTACTTTGCCTACCACACGCAACCGCAATGGTGGCACATTGCCGTAGCCGGGCTGATGGCCGTTGGCATCGCGCTGGTATCGGTTGTGTTCCAGGCCCTCAAAGCCGCGCTGGCCAATCCGGTCAAGTCGATACGGACGGAGTAGGGCTAAAATAGCCTAGGTTTCATCGCTGCGCGAACAACCCCAATATCCGTACACTTTCGGACGTAAACGTGTCCAGTATCGGACAGGAATGTTAACCAAAAATGCCCTTTCTTGGCTAGAAAGGGCATTTTTGGTTGCTGGCACGGCTGTTGGGTAACCTGTACTGGCTTTGTGATCCTGTCCCGACGGCGTTTGTCCCGAGGGCCAATGAGCGCGACGCGTAACGACCACTCCCCATGATCTGGTTTACTCTTCGTTCAGCCTGGCGCAGTTGGCGCACCCATTCATCCACATCCACAATCAACCTGATCGGGTTGGCGTTGGGACTAGCCGGTTGCCTGCTGGTAACGGCCTATGTACTTGATGAAATCGACTACGACCGGTTTCACACCAACGCCGACCGGATCGTGTTGTTGCAGCAATTCGACAACGCGCCCAGCAGTGGCGGTAAATTCGCGACCGACCTGAAAAGCCGGTTTGCCACCATCGAGCAGGCGGTCCGGCTGACCCGCGCCAACCTGCTGATGACCACGCCCGCATTGGCCCGCTACGAACCACAAGTCTTCTTTGCCGATAGCAGCCTGTTTGACGTATTCTCGTACCGGCTGGCATCGGGCAATCCCAAAACAGCCCTACGCGAGCAATACGGCGTAGTACTGTCCGACGCGATGGCCCGGCAGTATTTTCCTAATCAGAACCCGCTGGGGCAACTGATCAAATGTGGGCCGAAAGCCACGCTACACGTGACCGGTGTGCTGGCTCCAACCCCCGCCAACACGCACCTTCGGCCCGATTTTCTGGTCAGCTATGCCAATGCTAATGAACTGGTTGGCGCTGACGTAACGACTAACTACTGGGGGGGCAGCGATACCTATACGTACCTGATGCTCGCCCCCAATACACAGGTCGCCGACCTGGCTGGTCAACTGCCCGCTTACGTGAAAAGCCTGGGCGATCCCAATGCAGCCATCTGGAAAATGGGCCTCGTGCCCCTGCGCGATCTGTACCTGCGTACCAACCTCATCGCCCAGAACCGGCTCACCTACGTTTACACCTTCGCGCTGGTGGCGCTGCTGATTCTGGGCCTGGCCGTGTTCAACTACATCAATCTGGCCACGGCCCGCGCCATGGCCCGGGCCAAAGAAGTGGGCATCCGCAAAGCACTGGGCTCGTCGGTCGAGCAATTGTGGCGACAATTCCTGGGCGAGGCGGCGCTGGCAATTGGTGTATCGCTGGTACTGGCGCTGCTGTTCGTAGCCCTGCTGACGCCTCTGCTCAACGAGATTGCGGGCAAAGACCTATCGATGCTGGCGCTGATTACACCTATGCGGCTGCTGGCGTTTGGATTGGGCATCGGGCTACTGGTACTGCTGGCGGGTAGCTACCCGGCCTTTGTGCTGGCGCGTTACCAGCCGGTGGTGGTCCTGCGCGGGCAAGCCACGGCGCAGGGCACGCGGGGGGCGGCTATCCGGCAGTCGCTGGTGGTGGGGCAGTTTGCCGTGTCGGTGGGCATGATCGTGGCCACGCTGGTTGTTTACGCCCAACTGCGGTATGTGCAACAGACCAACGTGGGCTACCAACGCGCGCAGGTGCTGACGCTTGACCTGCGCGATGCGCCCAACGAAGCCAAAGACCAGTTCAAACGGCAGGTCGAAACGCTGGCGGGTGTCCGGTCGGCTACGCGGGCCTTTGGCCTGCCGGGGTCCGGGGCGGCGATGGGGGCCAAACTGGTGAGCGAATTTGTTCCGAAAGGAGCACAAACCGGCGGTATCCAACGCCTGACGGTCGACGCCGATTTCCTGAAAACCTTCGGCATCCGGCTATTGGAAGGGCGCAACTTCGACCGGAATCGGGCCGCCGATAAAACGGCTTTTCTGGTCAACCGGGCTGCGATGCAATATTTCGGCTGGACAACCATCGCCGGGAAACGAACGGGCTATTACAATTTTGCCTACGACCCCAACAGCGCGGGCGGCTACAAGGAGGTACCGCAGGTTGGCGAGGTGGTGGGCCTGATCGACGACTACAACCACGCTGATCTGAAGCGCACTGTCGAGCCGATGATTTATTCACTAGCCGAAGGCTGGGAAAGCCAGATGGCTATTGGCCTACAGGCGGGCAACCTGCCGCAGACGATTCTGCAGATCGAACGTACCTGGAAGCAGCAATTCCCCAACCGCCCCTTCACCTACACGTTCCTGGACGATACCTTCAATAAAACCTACCAGTCTGACCTCCGGACGGGGCAGGTCTTCGGCGGCTTCGCGTCGCTGGCCTTGCTGATTTCGGGGCTGGGCCTGTTTGGCTTGGCTACATTCAGTACAGCCCGCCGAACGAAGGAAATTGGTGTGCGCAAGGTGCTGGGCGCCAGTGTGAGTAGCATCGTGGCCCTGCTGAGCAAAGACTTTCTTAAACTGGTGGTCATCGCCATCGTGATCGCCTCGCCGCTGGCGTGGTGGGCCATGACCCAATGGCTGGGTACGTTCGCCTACAAGATTCAGATCGAGTGGTGGGTATTTGCTTTGGCCGGTACGTTGGCCATCGCCATTGCCCTGGCAACGGTTTCGCTGCAAAGCATCCGCGCCGCCCTCTTGAATCCTGTCAAGTCGCTTCGGACTGAATAATCACCACAACCGGCTCACCACTGACGCCACCCGCTATATGCTTCGGAATCATCTCAAAATCGCGCTCCGCAACCTGTGGAAAAACCGCATCTATAGCGGCATCAATGTGTTTGGGCTGGCGGTGGGGCTAGCGACCTGCCTGCTGATTGCGCTGTACGTGGCCAATGAGCTGAGCTACGACCGCTTTAACGAAAAAGCCAACCGCATTGTGCGGGTAGTACACCACATGCAGTGGGAGGGGGGCGACCTGCACCTTGCCGTTACGTCGGCACCCTTCGCGCCCACCCTCAAACAAACGTACCCAGCCATCGAAGAGGCCGTGCGTATACTGCCCGAGGGCGGCGGTACGCTGCAATACGCCAACACGACCCTTAAAGCTGGTGATATCGTATTCGCCGACGCCAGCCTGTTTCGGGTGTTTACGCATTCGTTTCTGTACGGCGACCCGCAAACGGCGCTGAGCAAACCCCAATCCATCGTGCTGACCCAGACACTCGCCAGCCGCCTGTTTGGCGATCCGGCCAGGGCCTTGGGCAAAACGGTACTGTTCGAGAATAACTTCGGCAACGTCGTGACGGGCGTGATCGACGACGTACCCAGCAACGCGCACCTGACGTTTAGCGGTATCCGTTCACTCCCCACCAATTTTTCGGGCGAATGGCAGGAGTCGAGCCTGTATACGTACCTGCTGCTGCGCGAGGGAACAAACCGGGCCGCTCTGGAGGCGCAGTTTCCGACTTTCTTCCAGAAAATTCTTAAGGCAAAGCTGGGCGATATAGCCTACAAAATGGAGTTGCAGCCGCTCACGTCTATTCACCTGCACTCCAACCTCGATTATGAAGCCGGCCCCAATGGCAGCAGCCAGACGGTCTGGGTCTTTGCCATCATCGCCGGTCTGATTTTGCTCCTGGCCAGCATCAATTACATGAATCTCAGCACCGCCCGGTCGACCATCCGCATTCGGGAAGTGGGTATCCGGCAGGCGATCGGCTCCGGCCGGGGGCAGTTGGTGGGGCTCTTTCTGGCCGAAACGTTGCTACTGACCACGATGGCAACGGCTCTGGGGCTGTTGCTGGCACAGAGCGCCCTACCGCTATTCAACGACTTGACCGGCAAGCAACTGTCGCTGGAACGGTTTGGGGCTGGCTACAGTGCGCTGGCTGTGTTGGGTTTCCTGCTGCTGACCACGCTGCTGAGCGGCGCGTACCCGGCCCTGTTTATGTCGCGGGCGCGCACGGTTACGGCTCTGCGCGGGCAGTTGGGCGATCAGGCTGCGACGCTGGCCTTTCGGAAGTCGCTGGTTACGTTTCAGTTTGTGATCACGGTGGCGCTGATTGCCGCCTCGGGGATTATCTACCAGCAACTGCGGTTCGCGCTGGCCCAACCGCTCGGATTCAACAAAGAGCAGGTACTTACGTTCCACCTCAACCAGGAACAGACCCGCACGCAAATCCCGGCTGTCAAGGCCCAACTGCTAGGCAGCTCCCTGATCGAGCGCGTCGCAGCAGCGAGCAATCCCGTTGGTACCAACGATCTGGGCGGCAGCGGTTATTTCTTCGAAGTCGACGGCAAGATGAGCGAAGCGACCCGGATGACGCGCACGCTGAAAGTCGACCCCGATTTTCTGCCGACGATGGAAATCAAACTGGCGCAGGGCCGGAATTTCTCAGGCCAGAACGTGGCCGCCGACCGGCAACACGCTGTGCTGGTGAACGAAACGCTGGTGCGGGAACTGGGCTGGCAAAACCCAATCGGCAAACGCGTAAAGTTTTTCTCGAACCAAGGGCCTGCCGAGCGGCAGGTAGTCGGGGTGGTGAAGGATTTTCACACCCACTCGCTGCAACACAAAATTGAGCCGCTGGTGCTGCAACTCCCACCCGATGCCAACGACGAGGATAACGTCTACGTGCGCATACGGGCGGGGCAGACCGAAGCCGCGCTGGCGTTGATTCAGCAGGTATACCAGCAGGTCGAACCGGCGGGCGTTTTCGAGTATCAGTTTCTGGATCAGCGGTTTGCCCGCCATTACGCTGCCGAGCAGAAACAGGGGCGCTTATTGTTGATTTTCACCAGTCTGGCTATCCTGATTGCCTGTCTCGGCTTGTTTGGCCTGACCACCTTTATGGCCGAACAACGGACGAAGGAAATCGGCGTCAGGAAGGTACTGGGCGCTAGTGTGAGCAACATCGTGACCCTGCTGAGCAAAGACTTTCTTAAACTGGTGGTCATCGCCATCATGATCGCCTCGCCACTGGCCTGGTGGGCCATGACCCAATGGCTGGGTACGTTCGCCTACAAGATTCAAATCTCATGGTGGGTGTTTGGGCTGGCCGGTACATTAGCCATCGTCATTGCCATGCTCACCGTCAGTTACCAGAGCATCAAAGCCGCGCTGATGAATCCGGTGAAGAGTTTACGAACTGAGTAGAGACCGGCCTCTACCGATCAAACCGGACAACCATCTGTCCGAAACTGGACAACTTACCTGAAACTAAAGGCCATTTCTGTATTAGAAGTGGCCTTTTTATGTTTTGGCACGTACCTTGTATAACATACTACCGACGACTGATAGTGGGTACGTCGACTTTATGATGCTGAAAACATACGCTCTATTAGCTTGGCGGCACTTGCTTGCCAACAAAATAACCTCGACGATTAATATTGTGGGTCTGTCGGTGGCAGTGGCCTGCGCGATTACTACCTTCCTGATACTCAAAAACTTCTCCACCCTCGACGATTTTCATGCCAAAGGCGACCGCCTGTTTATGGTTGAATACACGACCGAAGAGAACGGCGAACTACGTACCTACGGCGATGCACCCGCGCTGCTGGCCAGTGCCCTGAAAACCGACTGTCCGCAGGTGAATCAGACCGTGCGGGTCGAGCGGGAGGGCGTGCAGGTGTTCAATAAAGAGACCATTGTCGATGAGCAGCTTACCTACGCCGATACCAACTTCTTCGATGCCTTCACGTTTCCCCTGCGCTACGGTACTCCGGTCCTGCTGCGCGACCCCAATGCACTCATTATCAGTGCAGAAATGGCCGAAAAATACTTTCCCGGCCAACTGCCGGTGGGGCAACCTTTCACCCTCGTGACAAGTACACGCGAGGCCAAACAATTTACCATTCAGGGCGTGGCCGAGGCGTTCCCTACCAACACCGGCTTCCGCTTCGACTTCCTGACGGGCTATCACCCAAGCCACACCGCCCTGAAAAACCAGGACTGGAGCACGCACATCCAGGCCGTGTTTGTGGAACTGAACCAACCCACCGACGTCGCCGCGCTTACGAAACAGATGAGCCGGTATGTAGCGCGTTACAATGCCAAAAACCGTGAAAACCCCATCCGGTCGCTTACGCTCGACAACCTGCGCCACCCCGCGCCCAACGCCTACGAGGTGCGCCGTCGCCCCGCCGAAGCCAACGATCCCTATGCGTCGGCGGTGTTTGTGGCCATTGCCTTCGTAATGATGGCTGTGTCGTGCGCCAACTACGTCAATATTGCGCTGGGCAGCGTGTCGCGGCGGCTGAAGGAAATTGGTATGCGGAAGGTGCTGGGCGGCACGCGGAGACAGCTCATTGGGCAGTTTATGGCCGAAAACCTCTTGCTCTGCGCCATCGCCCTGGGGTTGGGGCTGCTCATCACGCAGGTGTTTCTGGTACCCCTCTTCAACCGGATTATGGTGCTCGACATCGCGATGAATTTCGGCCAAAATAAGTCAATTTGGGTGTTTTTGGTTGGTATTCTGCTGTTTACGGCCCTGGCATCGGGGGCCTATCCGGCGCTGTACGTGTCGTCGTTTCGGCCGATCGTGATCTTTGCCGGGAGGCTGACGTTTAGTAGCAAGCGTAAATTGGGGCGGGCCTTGCTCGTGGGGCAGTTTGCGCTGGCGTTCGTAGCCGTTATCATCGGTGTGGTGCTGTCTAACGCGGGGAGGCAGTGGCAGCGGCTCCACTGGGGTTACGACCCCTCGCCCTCGCTCGTGCTGCGCCTAACCGATAGCACGCAGTACACAATCCTGAAAAATGAACTCCTCCAGAATGCCGCTGTTGAGGGGGTGGCCGCCGCCGAATTCCACGTCGGCGAGTCGCTGAATTCGCAGCAGCTAACCCTGGGCGGCGTCGAGAAGCGGGCAATGCGATACGATGTCAGCCCCGAATACGTACAAACGCTGGGGCTGGAACTGGCAAAAGGGCAGTTTTTCAGCCCGCAACGCCCCGCCGAAAACAAGCAATCGGTGCTTATCAACGAAACGTTTGTGCGCACGTTTGGCCTGAAAGAGCCGATCATTGGTCGGGCCATTCGGGTTGATAGTCAGCTGGTAACGGTGGCGGGTGTGCTCGCCGATGTGAAGCTGATGGGGTCAGGAGCGATGCGCCCGGCCCTGTTTCGGGTGGCCGAAGCAGCGCGGTATCAGTACATGCTCGTGCGGTTTGTGCCGGGTAGTGGCCCGCGTGTCGTGGCGGCGCTGGAACGTACCTGGAAAGCCAAATTCCCGCATATACCGCTATCGCATTTTTACCAGAAAGACGTGTTCGATTCGTTCAATTCAGCGGTGGAAACGATGGCCGTAAGCTTCGGCTACCTGTCGGGGCTGGCCCTGCTCATTGCCTGCATGGGCCTTTACGGACTGGCCACGCAGCATTTCGTGCAGCGTGTGAAGGAGGTGAGCGTCAGGAAGGTGCTGGGGGCCACGGTAGCGCAGGTGTTGTTGCTGGTGAACCGCGAATTCATGCTGCTGCTATTGCTGGCGAGTGGGCTGGCCAATGCGCTCTGCATGGCGGGTTTTGCGGCGTTGCTGCGGGCCACTGAGCAGTTTACGAGTGCGTTGCGGATCGAGGCGGGGCCGTTTTTGGTGGCCAACGCGCTGGTGCTGTTCACTGCGGTGGTGTCGGTCGGCTGGCAAAGTTGGAAAATCGCCACAATCCGGCTGGCCGAGTCGCTGAAAAACGTGGAGTGAGCAATAAGCCCGCTTTCAGGCCCCGACTAGCAACGGGTAACGCCATGACCGGTTGGTTACGCGATTTCGCCTGTAAAGTTGACCTCGACGGGTGGGGGTGTTCGCGCGCTCAGGTACGTTCGCCATTGGTGTTGCTATGCTCACGGTCAGTTTTCAGAATCTGAAAGCCGAGATGGCTAACCCGGTGAAAAGCCTGCCAACGCCTGATAGCTTGGTGAGTTGTGCGAGCATGCGTGAAAAGAGAAGTAAAGAGCAGAACGGGATAAGTCAGTGAGTACCGACGGGCCGTTACGGTTCTAATGACTGATTACTTTTTAAGGATTATTCATTCCGCTTGGCTGCCACGTACCCGAGAACTGCCCGGCCGGTTGACCTGTAAATCAACCTGACACAACACCTGCGCTGCTGTCCGTTTATAAAATCAAAACGTCCGAATGCGGACAGGTGTAAAGAGAATATCGATTTTAGTTAGCTGATTATCAGATATTTGAAATTGAGGTATCCGATTTGGATAACCCTTAGTGAATTAATGGCACTTGCCCGCATCTTATGTTCCAGAACCATCTCAAAATCGCCTGGCGGAACCTGATCCGTAATAAAGCCTTCTCGGCGATCAACATCGTTGGGTTAGCCCTGGGACTGGGTACGTGTCTGCTCATCGGCCTGTTTATTCTCGACGAACAGAGCTACGACCGTTACAACGAAAAGGCCGATCGTATTGTCCGGGTGGTGTTCAGGGCGTCGATCAACGGGCAGAAGATTCGGGAGGCACACGTGATGCCGCCCGTGGCGCAGATTCTAAAAGCCAATTACCCCGAAGTAGAGGCGTCTACCCGGCTGCGCGCCGCCTGGCCGTCGCTGATTAGCTACGGCGAAAAATCGTTTCCGAACGAACGTTTCGCGTATGTCGACGCCAACTTCTTCCAGGTCTTCACCCTGCCGCTCCTGTCTGGCGATGCCAAACGTGCGCTGGCAGAACCTAACTCGGTCGTTATCTCACAGTCGGCGGCGGCTAAATACTTTGGCAACGAAAACCCGATTGGAAAGCGGTTGACGGTAAAGGACTGGAAAACAGCCTTTATGGTGACCGGTGTAATGCAGGACGTACCTACGAACTCGCATTTCCACGGCGACTTTTTCGCGTCGCTGGTTGGGGTGCCCGACGCCAACTCCACGTCGATGATGACGTCGGAATACCATACGTACCTGCTGCTGCCCAAAGGCTACGACTATACGCAACTGGAAGCGAAACTGCCGAAGGTAGTGGCCACGTACATGGGTCCGCAGTTGCAGAAAGCGTTTGGCATGACCATGAACGAGTTCCTGCAAAAAGGGAATCAGATCGGCCTGTTCCTAAATCCCTTAATCGACATTCATCTGCATTCCGATACGACGGGGAACCTGGAAGCGGGAGGTAATATCCAGTACGTCTGGATTTTTGGAGCCATCGCCGTATTCATGCTCCTGATCGCCTGCATCAACTTTATGAACTTATCCACAGCCGGGGCGTCGAAACGTGGAAAAGAGGTGGGGGTTCGGAAAGTGCTGGGTTCGCTGCGCTCCAGCCTGACGACCCAGTTCCTGACCGAGTCGCTGCTGCTGACGGCCGTTTCACTGATTTTAGCGGTTGTACTGGTTGCCATATCCTTACCTTTCTTCGACGATCTGACGGGAAAAGAATTAAGCCTGAATCTGCTGAAAACACACTGGCTGGTGCCGGCTATCTTGCTGCTGGGTACGTTGGTGGGGCTTCTGGCGGGCAGTTACCCGGCTTTTTTCCTGTCGTCGTTCAAACCCATTGCGGTGCTGAAAGGAGGTACGCCGTTTAGTGGGGCAGGCAAGTCGGGCGTTGGCGTACGGTCCGGACTGGTCGTGTTCCAGTTCTTCATCGCTATGCTGCTGATGGTGGGCACTACGGTGGTTTACCAGCAACTCAACTTCATTCAACACACCAAGCTAGGCTACGATAAAGACCAGGTGCTGGTGCTGCGCGACGCGTGGCGACTGGGTAAAAACGAAGCCGTTTTCCGCCAGCAAGTGGAGCAGGATTCGCGGGTGGCCAATGTGAGCGTGTCAGGTTATTTACCGGCCGGACCAACCAACAACAACAACTTTATTTCGTATGCCGATGATAACTCGTCGAAGCTGATTACCACGCTACGCTATGACATCGACGGCCGGTATATTCCGACGATGGGCATGAAACTGGTGGCGGGTCGTAATTTCTCCCCGCAATTCCCGACCGATTCAACGGGCGTGATCCTGAACGAAACCGCTGCCCGTGTTTATGGTTGGGGAAATAATGCGCTGGGCCACATCATTACGCATGCCGAGAATGACGGGAGCCGACAAACGTACCGGGTCATTGGGGTGGTGAAGGATTTCCATTTCAAATCATTCCACGAACGCATTACGCCCCTGCTTATGGTGCTGGGAAAAGGCGAGGGGTCGATCATCATTAAAGCGAAAACAAAAGACGTGAGCGGGTTGCTCGCTAGTCTGAACAGGCAGTGGGCCGCGTTCAAACCCGACGTGCCATTCAGCTACACGTTTCTGGACGAAAGTCTGATGCAGACGTACCTGGCAGAGCAACGAACGGGCCGCGTGCTGGGCCTCTTTTCCGGGCTGACCATCTTCGTTGCCTGCCTGGGTCTGTTCGGGCTGGCGATGTTTACCGCCGAGCAACGCCGAAAAGAAATTGGGGTACGTAAGGTGCTGGGAGCCAGTGTTGCCAGCGTGGTTGGCCTGCTCTCGAAGGATACGCTGAAACCGGTGCTGATCGCCATTGCTCTCGCCACTCCCATGGCCTGGTACGCCATGACCCGCTGGCTGGCCGATTTTGCCTACCGAATCGACATCGAGTGGTGGATGTTTGCGCTGGCAGGTACGTTGTCGGTCGCCGTCGCGCTGCTGACGGTTTCGTTCCAAAGCGTGAAAGCCGCCCTGATGAACCCCGTCAAGTCGCTTGGAGCCGACTAACCCAAGACGCTGTTCCCATTCGGACAGCAAGTTGTCCAGTATCGGACAGGATTGATGAGCAAAAATGCCCTCTCTAGCTTAGAAAGGGCATTTTTGCGTCGTGGCACAACAGTTGACTTCTTTTGTTTACTCAACTTGTTTCGTTTATGTTTCGCTCCTACCTAACCATCGCCCTACGGACACTTCGCCGCAATCGGCTGTATGCCCTCATCAACATTTCGGGGCTGGGGTTAGGTATTGGCTGCGCCCTGTTGCTGTTCGCTCTTGTCCGCTATCACTACCGCACCGATACCCACCATCAGCACTACGACCGGATCTATCAGTTTACCTCGGTATTCAAAACGTCGGACGGCGATATATACACGCCTGGCGTGCCCGAGCGCTTTGGTGATGCGCTGCAACTCGACCATCCCGAGATTGAAGCGCTGGCGATGATCGAGGAGTGGGAAGAGCCGATGGTTGTGGTGCCCGGTAACACCAGAGGCGGGGTCGACGCGAAATTCAGAGAGCCCGAGGCCAAAGCCGCGTTTACCACGCCAACCTATTTCAAGCTATTCGATTATACCTGGCTATCGGGTGGCCCTGCCGGGCTGAATGAGCCGGGAACGGTGGTGCTCAGCGCCAAACTGGCCCGGAAGTTTTTGGGCAGTACCGACGTGCTGGGGCGCGTGCTGAAGCTCGATGGTCACACGTTGGCGCGGGTGGTGGGAGTCTTCACCGATTATGCCGACAACACCGATTATGCCTACGAGATCATTGGCTCGCGGGCGACGCTCCCCGACTTTCTGGGCCGACCACTCAACGACAATTTCGAAAATACAAACAGCAGTACGCACTGCTTCGTGTTGCTCAACGACCGCTACACGCCCGCCAACTGGAACCGGGATATGGTGGCCTTTCTGAAAAAACATAATCCCGATAACCTGAAAATTACGACGTACCCAATACACCCGCTGCGTGACCTTCACTTCAACACCGAATTTGGCGGGGTAAGCAAAAACCTGCTGGCCTCCCTATTCGTGATCGGGTTGTTTCTGGTCATTACGGCGAGTATCAATTTCGTGAATCTGGCTACGGCCCAGGCCCTGAACCGCTCGCGCGAGGTGGGCGTTCGGAAAGTACTGGGCAGCACCCGGCAGCAGTTGCTAGGTCAGTTTATGGGCGAAACGGCCCTAATCGTTACGCTGGCGATGGGGGTGGCGCTGCTGGTATTCAACTACGGCTTGTCGCTGGCGCAGACGTACCTGCACGGGGCCTTTCGGTTCACGTTCTACTTTTCGCCTTCGGTGGTTGGCTGGCTGTTGCTGCTGATGGCGGGCGTCATATTGCTGGCGGGCCTGTATCCGGCGCTGGTGCTGGCGGGGTTCAAGCCCGTGGTGGCGCTGGCCGGTCGGCTCACGACGCGGCAGGCGGGTGGTTTCTCCATCCGGCGCGGCCTGGTCGTGACGCAGTTTGCCATTTCGCAGATGCTCATTATCGGGCTCATTGTGGTCGCTAGCCAACTGCATTATGTACAGAACAAAGACTTGGGCTTCCGAAAAGAGGCTTTGCTGACGGTGCGGCTGCCGTCCGTCCAACAACAGGACCTGAGCAAAATGAGCACCTTCCGGAACCTGGCTACGGCGCTGCCCGAGGTGACGGGCTTCAGCTACTCGATGAGTGGTGCACCCCAGTCGGGCTGGCGGAGCACCACGAGCGTGCGGTTCGACACGCGCCCCGACGAAGAGAAATTCAGCCCACAGCAAACCTGGATCGACGATAAGTACGTGTCGCTCTTTGGTCTGAAACTGGTAGCCGGTCGCAACCTGAACCCATCAGACACCATGCGCGAGGCCTTGGTCAACGAGACGATGGTGCGCAAACTGGGCTACCGCGATCCCGCACAGGTGCTCGGCAAATTCCTGCACAAAGGCGGCCACGCACCGCTGACGATTGTGGGTGTGTTGAAAGACTACAATGAGAACGACCTGAAAATGCCGATTGGCCCATCGTTTTTCAGCACCGAAGCCGCTAATTATTACAGCGCCAGCCTGCAACTGCGAGCCGGTAATTACCAACGGGTGCTGGCGCAACTGGAAGCCATATATAACCGCCTCTACCCGGCCAACTACTTCATCCATGAGTTTGTCGACGACCAGATTCAGAAGAATTACCAAGAAGAGCAGACCATGGGGCGGCTGGTCAATTTCTTCGCCGGTATCGCCCTGCTGATTGGCTGTATGGGCCTGTATGGGCTGATTCTGTTTATGGTCAATCAGCGGACCAAAGAGATTGGCGTGCGCAAAGTGCTGGGCGCCAGTGTGCCCAGCATTCTATGGCTATTTAGCCGCGAGTTCGCCCGCCTGATCATCGTAGCCTTTGTGGTAGCCGCGCCGGTGGCCTGGTGGGTGATGAGCCACTGGCTCGAATCGTTTCAGTACCGCATCGATGTCGGGCCGGCCACGTTCATCGTTGCGCTGCTGGCAACGGTGCTGGTAGCAGCCATCACGGTCAGTTACCAAAGCCTGCGCGCGGCCCTGATGAATCCCGTCAAATCCCTTCGAGCCGACTAACTAGGGGCATGGGGCTTAGAGCAAGGGGTCAATAGGGGAAAATCCCCGCGCCCTCTGCCCGTTGCCCCACGCTCTAAACCCAAACACATATGTTTACGAACTATCTCAAAACGGCTTTTCGCAGCCTCCGCAAACAGGGGGGCTATACGGCCATCAACCTGTTTGGGCTGGCGCTTGGGCTAGCCTGTTGCCTGCTGATTATGCTGTACGTGGTGGACGAGTGGAGTTACGACCGCTACCACACCAAAGCCGACCGCATCTACCGCCTGAACGTCGATATCCGGTTCGGCGGCAACAACATGAACATGGCTGTAACGCCTGACCCGGTCGGACCAACGCTCAAGCAGGATTACCCGCAGGTAGAACAGTATGTGCGGCTCCATCAGCGGGGTACGTACCCCGTTAAACGGGCGGGTACGATCAACATGCTGCGTGAAGACAACATCACGTTTGCCGACTCTACGCTGTTTGATGTGTTTACACTGCCACTCATCAGCGGTGATCCTAAACAGGCGCTGACGCAGCCCTACACGGTGGTGATCAGCGAATCGGCCGCACGCCGCCATTTTGGAAAGCAGAACCCGATGGGACAAACACTGCTGTTCGACAAGCAGGATTACAAAGTGACGGGACTCATGCGCGACATGCCTACCAACACGCACTTCCACGCCGACTTTTTCCTGTCGATGGTGTCTGATGACTACACCTGGGGGCAATGGTTGAGCAACAATCACCATACGTACATCGTGCTGAAACCCGGTACCGATGCCGAGGCTTTTGCCAAAAATCTGGACGTGGTTACGGAGAAATACGGCGGGCCCCAGTTTCAGGCGGCTATCGGCTCCAGCTTCAGCCAGTTTAAGCAAGCAGGCAATCGGTTCCATCTCTGGATGACGCCGCTGAAAGACATTCATCTGCGCTCTAACCAGCAGATCGAACTGGCCCCCAACGGTAACATCCAGTATGTCTACATCTTCTCGGCGGTGGCGCTGTTTATTCTCCTGATTGCGGTCATCAACTTCATGAATCTGGCAACGGCCCGCTCGGCCGGGCGGGCCAAAGAAGTGGGCGTCCGGAAGGTGCTGGGGTCGGAGCGAAGCCAGCTGATGAGCCAGTTTATGGCCGAATCGGTGCTGATGACCGGCTTGGCAATGGTGCTGGCACTGGCCCTCGTAGCCCTGCTGATGCCCCTGTTCAACAACGTGGCGGCCAAAACGCTTAGCCTTCAGCAATTGCTGTCGCCCTACTGGCTGGTGATGCTGGTCTTGCTGCCCGTGGTGGTTGGCCTGCTGGCGGGTAGTTATCCGGCGCTGTTTCTGTCGTCGTTCCGGCCCATTGCGGTGCTCAAAGGCAATACCACCACCAACACCAGTCGGCGGGGTGTTAGTCTGCGAAGCGGGCTGGTGGTGTTTCAGTTTATGATGTCGGTGGTGCTCATCATTGGCACGCTGATCGTGTACCGGCAGATCACCTACATCCAGACCAAGAACCTGGGCTTTCAGCGCGATCACATGCTGACCATCAACGGGGTAAACGTGCTGGGTAACCGCGCCGAAACCTTCAAACAGGAAGTGCTGCAACTACCCGGTGTCGTGCAGGGGTCCGTGTCGGGGTATTTGCCCACACCCAGCAACCGAAGCAACACGTCGTTTTTCCCGGAAGGTCAGGTTGAACAGGCCAAGGCCGTCAACATGCAGAACTGGGGTATCGACCACGATTACATCAAAACGTTTGGCATGCAGATCGTGCAGGGGCGCGATTTCTCCCGCTCATTTGGCTCCGATTCATCGGCTATTCTGCTCAACGAAACGGCGGCTAAACTGTTTGGCGGCAACTCGGTGGTGGGTAAACGAATCGCCACGTTTGCTGATAATCAGCTCAAAACGTTCAAGACATACACGGTGATCGGGATCGTCAAGAATTTTCATTACGAATCGCTTCGGCAAAACATCGGCGGCCTGAGCATGGTGCTGAACCCGAATTCGGGCGGCGCGGCGTTCCGCATAAACAGCGACAACCTACCCGCGTTGGTGCGTCAGATCGAGGCGAAATGGAAGACGCTGGTGCCGGGGCAACCGTTTAGCTACGAGTTTATGGAAGATGGCTTCGACCAGATGTACCGCGCCGAACAGCGGGTCGGTACGCTGGCGCTAACCTTCGCCGCGCTGGCCGTGCTCATCGCCTGTCTGGGGTTGTTTGGGTTGGCGGCATTCACGGCCGAACAACGGACCAAAGAAATCGGCGTGCGTAAGGTGCTGGGCGCCAGCGTACCCAGCCTGATTGCGTTGCTGAGCAAAGACTTCCTTAAACTGGTGGTCATTGCCATCGTAATTGCCACACCGCTCGCCTGGTGGGCTATGCGCCAGTGGTTACAGGATTTCGCTTACAAGATCGATATCGAGTGGTGGGTGTTTGCCCTCGCCGGTACGTTGGCGGTGGCCATCGCTCTGCTCACGGTCAGCTTCCAGAGCATCCGCGCCGCCCTCATGAATCCCGTGAAATCATTACGAGCTGAATAGCATGGGGCTAGGGGCCGAGGGCACGAAGATCAGCAAATCCAAGCCCCCAGCCCTTCGCCTCCAGCCCCAATCCCCTACATCCTTATGTTATCGAACTACATCAAAATCAGCTGGCGGAATCTTGCCAAGCACAAGGCTTTTTCCTTGATCAACGTACTGGGGCTTGCGGCAGGTCTGTCGTGTTGCCTGCTCATCAGCCTTTACATCTTCGATGAACTGAGCTACGATACGCAGCATCCGGAGGTGAGCCGGCTGTACCAGATCGGGACGGTGTTTGTCAGGCCCGATGGGGAAAACAAAACGGCTGCCACTCCCTATCCCGTAGCCGATGCGCTCCGGCAGGAATACCCCGAGATCAGCAGTACGACGCGACTGGTAGGCCTTTTTGCCGAAGATAAAACCTTACTGCGCTACGACGGCCCCGCCAACACAAGGCGCGTTTTTTACGAAACCGACGGCTACCTCGCCGATCCTACATTTTTTGACTTCTTCAACTACGCGTTTGTCGAAGGGCAGGCTCAGGTAGCGTTGAAAGAGCCCAATGCCATTGTGCTCTCGGAAGAAATTGCCCATAAGCTGTTCGGAAACGAGTCGGCGCTCAATAAGGTGGTGCACGTGGAAAGCAACACCAACGGCGACAACAACTACACCGTCACGGGCGTGTTTCGGCCGGGTACGGTGCCGTCGCACATCAACGCACGCTTCTTCCTGTCGTTTGCGGGGGGCGGGCTGGAGCAATACGTGAAAAGCCAGACCGGTATGGCCGGTAACAACATGTTTTTTACGTACCTGAAGCTAAAGCCCGACACCGACGCCCGCAAGCTGGAAGCCAAGTTGCCCGCCTTTGTGGAGAAGTACATGCGTAAAGACCTGAAAGCAGCGGGTTTCGATAAGCGGCAGTTCCTGACGGCCGTAACCGACATTCACCTGCATACCGATCTGACCCACAACGTAACCCCCAACGGTAGCCTGACGTACCTGTACATTCTGTTTTCGGTAGCCGTTTTCACCCTGCTCATCGCCTGCATCAATTTCATGAACCTGAGCACGGCCCGGTCGGCCCGGCGGTCGGGAGAGGTAGGGATCCGGAAGGCGCTGGGAGCAGCGAAAGGGTCGCTGGTAGGGCAGTTTCTGAGCGAGTCGCTACTCGTCAGCCTGTTTGCCTTCGTGCTGGCGCTGGGCGTCACGTGGCTCTTGGTTCCGGTATTTGAACAGGTATCGGGCAAGACGGTCCACTTCTCAACGGGCCAGTTGCTGCTGTTGCTGGGTAGCTTTTTCGGGCTGAGTCTGCTCACCGGTGTGCTGGCGGGCAGTTACCCGGCTTTCTACCTGTCGTCATTCAGGCCCATACTGGCGCTGAAAGGCCGCGAAGGCCGCGCCAGCGGTGGGACTACCGTGTCGCTGCGGCGGGGGCTTGTGGTGTTCCAGTTCACGCTGTCGGCAATCCTGATCATTGCCTCGCTGGTGATTGGGCAGCAGATGACGTTCCTACGCTCGGCCGACCTTGGTTTTACTAAAGACCAGCAACTGGTAATTCCGCTGCGAAGTGCCAACGCCAAGGCCAGCTACACGGCGCTCAAAAATGCCCTAGCCAGCAACACACAGATCGCGGCGGTAGGGGCGTCGGCCTATTATCCGGGTATTTTCAACCCCGAAGATGCCTCGTTTTACGGCGAAGGACAGACAGTACAGCAGGCCGAACGTACCCGGACGAACCGCATCGACTTCGACTACCTGAATACGCTGGCAATTCGGCCCGTAGCGGGTCGGTTATTTTCGCGAACGTACCCAGCCGATACCGGTAACGTCATCCTGAACGAGCGGGCCGTGAAAGAATTGGGCTATGCGTCGCCGCAGGCGGCCATCGGTCAGAAAGCCTACACCGAGCGGAGCGGCACCCGCGAGGGTTTTACGATTGTAGGCGTGGTGAAGGATTTTCATTTTGAAGACCTGCACCTGCCCATCACGCCCTACGCCTTTACCTTGAACGGCGACGGTAACTACAACTACGTGGTGGCGCGGGTTAAGGCAGGTGATATACAGGCCGTATTGCGGTCGGTAGAAGCCGCCTGGCAAAAGACAAACCCCAGCGAGCCGTTTGCTTACAGCTTTCTGGACGATGAGTTTCAGAAAAACTACGTAGCCGAAACCCGGCTGGCAACCGTGGTGGGCTATTTCACGTTCATCGCGATCCTGATTTCGTGCCTAGGCCTGTTTGGGCTGGCGTCGTTCAATGTAGAGCAGCGAACCAAAGAGATCGGTATCCGGAAAGTGCTGGGTGCCACGGTGGGCAACGTCGTGCTGATGCTGTCGGGCGATTTTCTGAAACTGGTCGTCATCGCCATTGTGCTGGCCTCGCCGCTGGCCTGGTACGTGATGCAGCGCTGGCTCGAAAATTTTGCCTACCAGATTCATATCGGTCCGTCGGTCTTTGTGCTGACCGCGCTCGTAGCCCTGCTGATCACCCTCGCCACGGTGAGTTTTCAAAGCATCCGCGCCGCGCTGATGAACCCGGTCAAATCCCTACGGAGTGAATAAACCCATTTTCTATGAAAACGATAGCGATTCTAATGGCTTTGACATTGCCTCTCGGGCTTCAGGCACAAAGCGGGAAATATGATCCGGCAACGGAACTACGCGGCAGTGGTCAGATTATTCGGTCGACCAAAACCGTCGCGGCGTTCGACGCCATCGAAGTTTCGCAGTTCCCGGCCCAGATCACGGTGGAGGTCGGCGCGACGACGGAATCGTCGGTGACCTTGAGCGCCGACGATAACCTGCAACCGCTGGTTCGGATTGTGAGTGAAAACGGCACGCTGCGGCTGTTTGTGGAGGAGGCGCAGAATAAACGGTTCTGGATCAGCAAGGCATCGCTCCGGGTGGTGGTCAAAACCCCGCAGCTAAATCGCTTCACGCACGGTTCCAATAGCGACGTAGTAATCAGCGGCTTGCAGAACAAATCGTTTGATCTGGTCAACGAAGCCAACGGCGAAGTTACGCTACGAGGCCGGACCGATACCTTCAAGCTGGCTAGTTCGGCCAATGGAACCGTCCATGCAGAGACATTGACCACCCAAACTGCCGACATAGTCACGCAGGCCAATGCCACCATCCGGATCAACGCGCAGACGGTGAAAGCGGTTAGCTTAGCCAACGCCACAGTCATTAACGTGGCAAAACGGGGACGATGAAGTCGTAATGGCTTCAACACCCCCGTCACGATGTAGAATGAACGCCGACAGGTACGTTGTTTGGCTGGGTACGTTCAAGCCAAACAAATCAGGTACACCACCCCCAAATCGGCGCAGTTGATGTCGTTGCGACGGGCAGTATGGGCAGGTTTTTACGGCGGCTTCGGCATTGGCTATCCTGATCGCCTGCTTGGGCCTGTTTGGGCTGGCTACGTTTATGGCCCAGCAGCGCACCAAAGAAATCGGGGTACGTAAGGTACTGGGTGCCAGCGTAGCCAGTATCGTGGTTCTGCTTTCCAAAGACTTTGTGCAACTGGTGGTGATCGCCATCGTAATCGCCCCGCCACTGGCGTGGCGGGCCATGCACCGCTGGCTACAGGGGTTTGCCTACAAGATCGAGATCGAGTGGTGAGTTTTTGCAGGCGCAGGTACGTTGGCCATCGCTGTTGCCCTGCTGACGTGAGTTTCCAGAGTATCCGGGCAGCCCTGCTGAATCCGGTGACGAGTTTGCGGTCCGAATAAAGCCCCTACGGTAAGTTTGACAGGCATCCGCAACAAAGGGTTGTTAACACTCTGTTGTCTAACCAAACTACTAGCGCGTTATGAACATTACACTGGAACAGGCTGAAAAGGCGATTAAGGCGGCCAAAGCGAAAGCCGTTGACATCAATACGCTGATGAACATTGCCATTGTCGACGCGGGAGCGAATTTGGTCGCTTTTGCCCGCATGGATAACGCCTGGCTTGGCTCTGTCGATATTGCTCAGCGAAAAGCCCGTACGGCCCGCTATTTCGATATGCCGACGGGTGAGCTGGGCAAGCTGTCGCAGCCGGGGGGGGCACTTTATAACATCGAACACGCCAACGGCGGACTGATTACGTTTCCCGGTGGCCTTCCCATCAAGGATGCCAGCGGTACCATCATTGGCGCCATCGGCGTGTCGGGTAGTACGGTTGAAAACGACCATACCGTCGCGCAGGCGGGCGTCGAGGCGCTCAGTTAAGGGTCGCTGGATTTGCGCCATTCTGGGTTAAGTCGTAGTCGTCTGCCGCATTAGCGTGAAACGACGGGTGTTTGCAGGTGTAGGTACGTCGGCCGAGGGTCTCGTCGCGCTACCGGTGCCTCCGCCAGGCGGCGCTGATGCCGAGTCTACGGTCAGCGTAACGAATTCCGCCGGTTGATAGCTGGCGTGTGTGGAATCGGTCTGGTTACCGTATCTTATGGTATAGTCAAGTAACCAGACCGACCATGCTTCTGTCACGCCTGTTGCTACCGATGGCTCTGCTGGGTTGCTATCTGGCATCGTTTGGTCAGTCGGCCAAGCCTGCCTCAACGGCGGTGTCTGGCCTGACGGGCACCTATTACATGGGCCAAAATTTCGACCGTAAGGTGTTCACGCGGGTTGATCCTGCCATCAATTTTAAGTGGTGGCATAAGCCGCCGGGGCCGGGCCTTGAGGCGGAGTATTACTCGATTCGCTGGGTTGGTCGGCTCTTTGTGCCGGTTACCGGTCGCTATCGGTTCTCGGTGGAAGTCGACGACGGCATTCGCCTTTGGGTAGGGGGGCGCCGGATTATCGACTCTTGGGGGCTGCATAATAACGACCGGTTTGAAGGCAGTGTCGACCTCGTTGCCAATCACTACTACGATCTCCGCATCGACTATTTCAACGCCATCCTCGAAGGCGAAATCAAACTGTATTGGGTTATTCCCGACGAGAAATCGACAAATCCCTTCGTTGGGCCACCGAGGCAGCTCATCGGAGCGGAATACCTGGGCCGCGAGCCTGTCCGATTAGTAGTGAAACCGGCTAAACCAGCCTCCCTCTCGTCTACTCCGCCCCCCACCGTTGCCCGGTCAACGACTAAACCTGTCACCAAACCGACGATTACAGTACCGCCCGCCAGGCAGCAGACCCCCCGAACTCCGCCGCCTGCTCCAACGCGCACCGTCGCACCGCCTGTTGCCGAAAGCGCGGTGGCCCCGTCGGCACCCGTTTTCGAGCAGTTGACGGTGGGGAAGAAAGTCGTGCTTCAGCACGTCTTTTTTGAGCAGAGCGATTACCGCCTGCTGCCCGCATCCTACGCCGAACTGGATAAGCTGGTCCGCACCCTGCAACAGCAACCCACGCTGCGCCTCGAAATTGCTGGGCATACCGATAGTGTGGGTGATCCCCGCCTAAATATGGCCCTGTCGGAGAACCGCGCGAAGGTGGTCACCAATTACCTTGTCCGGCACGGCATTGGCGAAGAACGGCTCGAGCCTAAAGGGTACGGCGGGTCGCTGCCCCTCACCGACAACGGGGGAGAAGCCGCCCGCGCTCAGAACCGACGTGTCGAGTTTATTGTCAAGTAGTCTCAGTGGCCCCTGGCAACAGACTGTCCGCTCGTAGTCCAGAAACGGACAGGCGTTTCGGATAAAAAATCACCTTTATACGCTGAAACGAGCCTTGCTCACGATTTCTTTTCAGAGCGCCCGGGCGGCGCCGATGAATCCGGTGACGAGCTTGCGTATGGAGTAGGTGCAGGGGCATCGGGCCAAGTCGTGACTCGGTGCCTCTTGTCCGTAAATGCCGTTCGGCTGTCCATTTGCGGACAAATACGTTTGATTTTGGTGATGCAAGAAATTGATTTTCAAATAGTTGTGATTATGGTACGGCGTTTGGATTAACTTTCATCAAATCAATTAACGGGCGGCTTATGCTTACGAATTACCTCAAAATCGCGTTTCGCAGTCTCTGGAAAAACCGGGGTTATACGGCCATCAACGTGGTGGGGCTGGGTGTCGCTTTCTGTATCAGCGTATTTCTGCTGCTGACGGCCTATGTGCATCTGACGTACGACTCATTCCATGACGATGGCGACCGGATTTTTCAAACGTATTTCGCGGCCAACGATCCCGAACGCCCAACGAAGTCGGCCACGATGCCGATGCCGTTGGCCCCAACGCTGAAGGCGGAGTTTCCTGAACTGGAAGCCGTGGTGCGTGTGCAGGTGGGGCGCAAAACGCTGGTGGAGGCCAATGGGAAGTATGTCGACAAACTAATCAACTATACCGATCCTGATTTTCTGAAGCTGTTCACGTTTCCACTGATTAGTGGTAACCAGGATGGCGTACTGCGCGAGCTGGGCAGCGTTGTCATCAGCGAAAACATGGCTCACGATCTGTTTGGGGCGGCCAACCCGGTGGGGAAACGGCTGCGCATCGGTGGCAATGGGGCGCAGCGTGACTGTATCGTAACGGGTGTTTTGGCCGACGTACCTGATAATTCCACGATCCGGTTTGATGCGCTCGTTCGGATCGAAGACGCACCGGGTTACGCCAGCAGCAAAACCCGGTGGGAAGACCGGCTCCAACAGGTGTTTCTCAAACTGTCGCCTCAACTGAGTCAGGCTACGTTGGAAACGCGACTCAAAGCCTTCACCCAGAAATACTTTCAATCCGATATCGACGGGTTGAAACAGAAAAAGGCGCAGCCCGATGCGCACGGCGATCTGTTTGCCATTCGCCTGCAATCCCTTGCCGATGTGCATTTCAGCCGTGGGATGAGCGATAACAAAGGCACGCCCGTCGCCGTGATTTACGTGCTGATGGGGATGGCCTTTTTCATCCTGTCGATTGCCTCCATCAACTTCATCAACCTGAGCATTGCCCGGTCGTTTACGCGGGCGCGGGAGGTTGGGGTTCGCAAGTCGCTGGGAGCGCTTAAGGGCAATCTGTTCCTGCAGATCTGGAGCGAGTCCGGGCTGGTTTGCCTGTTGGGTTTTGTATTGGGGGCCGCGCTGGCCAACGGCCTGATGCCCGCTTTCAACGCTCAGTTTGGGGCTAAACTCAAGCTGGAGAGCGTGCTTCAGCCCGGCTTTATCGGGATGAGTCTGGCGGTGGTGGCGTTGGTGACGCTGGTGGCCGGTGGGTATCCCGCCTGGCAAATGGCCCGGTTCAATACCATCGAGGTCTTAAAAGGAAACGTGACGGCCAAACGGCCCGGTGCGCTGCGCAATGCGCTCATCGTCACGCAGTTTGCGCTGTCGTGCCTGCTGACCTGCTGCACCATCATCGCCTTTCAGCAGGTGGGGTATCTGCGCAGTAGCCCGCTCGGGTTTGATAAGGAGCAGGTAATCAGTATTCCGGTGGGCAATCAGGTAGATGGTCGGCAGGTGCTGAACCGGCTGCGTAACCGCCTTGCCAATGACCCGACGATACTGGCCGTAACGGGCACGGGCGTGAATCTGGGCCGGGGCAAAGACCGGGTTAGTTCGCGCAGCACGATCGGGTTTACGCACAAGGGCAAACAACTCAGCACCGACGGGCTGCTGATCGATTACGATTACCTGAAAACCCTGAACATCAAGCTGCTGGCCGGGCGCGATTTCAACCGCGCCTACGCCGCCGATTCGTCGCGTCGGGTCATCGTCACGCAGAGTCTGGCCCGGCAAATGGGGGTTGCCAACCCCGTAGGTACGTTGCTCGGCGACGATGCCGATAAGCTGCAAATCATTGGCGTAGTGCCCGATTTTCGGCTCTACTCGGTTGCCGAACAGGCCACCCCGATCATGATGTACCTCTCCAACAACGAACCCATCCACTACGTCTTTGTTCGGGTGTCGCCGCAGAGCTTGGCAAGCGCGATGGAGAAGCTGCAAAAAGCCTGGGCCGAGGTAGCACCGCAGTCGGAGTTTCTGGGGTCGTTCCTGGATGAAAACGTCGACGCCTGGTATCAGAACGAAGAGCAGCTTTCGCAGGTGTTGAGCCTGGCGGCCGGTATTGCCATCATGCTCTCGTGTATCGGGTTGTTTGCCATCGCCCTGCTGATGATCGAACAGCGGACCAAAGAAATTGGCGTGCGGAAAGTGCTGGGTGCCAGCATTCCCGGTCTGGTGCTGCTGCTCTCGCGTGACTTTGTCAAACTGGTGTTGATTGCGCTGGCGATTGCCGTGCCGCTGGCCTGGTTTGGGATGGACACCTGGCTGGCCAACTACGCCCGCCGCGTGGCTATCAGCCCGTGGGTATTTATGAGCGTGGGCGTATCGGCTCTGTTGATTGCCCTGCTGACGGTGTCTTTCCACAGCATCAAAGCCGCCCTGATGGATCCCGTAAAAACGCTTCGAAGCGAATAAGCGTAGGGTGGGAGAAAAGGCATGGATTGCAGGGATGGCATGGGTCGCACGGGCCCAATCCCCGCGCTGTGCTCTTCCCTGCCATCCTTGCCATCCCTGCTTTTCCCCCGCCTTTTAAACCCCAACGAATATGCTACGGAATTACCTGAAAATTGCAGTCCGGAACCTGTGGAAAAACAAGGTGTATTCGGGCATGAACATCGTTGGTCTGGCGCTGGGTCTGGCCTGCTGCACGGCCATCGGCCTTTACGTGGTCGATGAGTTTCAGTACGACCGCTTCCACACCAATTTCGACCGCATCTACCGCCTTGCCGAGCACCAGAAACAGGCAGACGGCTGGCACGATGTGGTCGTGACGCCGGGACCGCTCGCGCCTGCGCTCGCCCGTGACTTTCCCGAGGTGGCTCAAACGCTTCGGATTGGCAATTGGGGCGGCGTGCTCAGTCAGGGGCGGCAGGTAGCCGAAGCGGAGCACATGTTGATTGTCGACCCGTCGCTTTTTAGCCTGTTCGACTTCCCGCTGGTAGCTGGAAATCGGCAGCAGGTGCTGCGGAGCCCCAACGACCTGGTCATCAGCGAAAGCATGGCGGCGCGGCTGTTTGGCGCCAACTGGGCGCGGATGGGCATTATCGGGAAACCCGTTTCCTTCAACAACGAGCAAACCTTTACGTTGTCAGGCGTGGTAAAAAACCCGCCCGTTCGGTCGCACCTTCAGTTCGACGTGTTGCTGCCTTACGCTTGGCAGGAAAAAAACGATAAGTGGAGCCAAAAGTGGAACAGCAACAATTACCACACCTATATCCTGCTCAACACCGACCGCGTGGGTACGTCGACAAACCTCGCCGCCTTTGCCGACAAACTGAGCCACCAACTTAACCGCTATAATGGCGACAGCGAAACAACCCTATATCTGCAACCGCTGGCCGATATCTACCTCAAGTCGAAGTTTGATTTCCAGACCGATTGGGGAAAACGAAGCGACATTCTCTACGTGCGCATTTTTCTGGCTGTGGGGCTTATTGTGCTGCTGATTGCGGTGGTCAACTTCATCAATCTGGCTACGGCGCGGGCCTCGCAACGGGCGCGGGAGGTAGGTGTCCGCAAGGCTATCGGCGCGCAGCGGATTAGCCTGGTTGCGCAATTTCTGGGCGAATCGCTGCTGATGACGAGCCTGGCCGTGGGGGTGGCGTTGCTGTTGTTGCAGAGCCTGTTGCCGTTATTCAACGACCTGTCGGGTAAACAGTTGAGCATTCCGGCTGATGAACCTCGGTTCTGGCTGACGCTGGCCGGGCTGACGGGCGTGGTGAGCCTGCTGACGGGCCTCTATCCGGCGTTTTTCCTGTCGTCGTTCCGGCCGGCGCGGGTGTTGAAAAGCACGTCGCTCTCGCTGGGTTTATCGGTGAAGTCGGGGCAGGCGTTTCGGCAGTCGCTAGTGGTGGGGCAGTTTGCGCTGGCCGTGGGGCTGGTCATCGGCAGTGTGGTTATCTACCGCCAACTGGCGTTTATGCAAACCAAAAAACTCGGGTTCGACAAATCGCAACTACTATATGTGCGGATGAAAGGCGATCTGCGGACGAAGGCGTTGACGCTCAAACGCGAGATCGAACAACTGCCCGGCGTGGCGAGCGCCGCCGCTACCACCAGCAACCTGGTCGACATTACTAATTCGTCGGAAATCGAATGGGAAGGGCAGCGCGCCAACGACAAGTTCCTGATTACGCAGATGAACGTCGATGCTGATTTTATGAAAACGACGGGAATGCAACTGGCCGCCGGCCGGAATTTTTCATGGCGCATCCCGTCGGATACGTCAGGTACGTTGGGAGCCTTTATGATCAACGAAACGGCGGCCCGGCGGATGGGCTGGACACCCGCCACGGCCCTTGGTAAACGGGTCAAATTCTGGGGGCCGTCGGGGATCATCGTCGGGGTGCTGAAGGATTTCCACTTCCGGCCCCTGCGCGTGGCGATCGAGCCGTTTATCTTCCGGTTCCGGCCCGACAACCCGTATTTCACCCTGCTCGTAAAAACAAAAGCGGGCGCCTCCATGCCGCAAACCATCGCCGATCTGTCGAAGCGCTACAGCCAGTACGAGCGCAACAGCCCCATCAGCTACGGCTTCGTCGATCAGGAGCTGGATGCGCAATACCACGTTGAGCAACGCACGGGGCGGATCATCCTGTACTTTTCGATCCTGTCGGTATTCGTATCGTGTCTGGGCCTGTTTGGGCTGGCAACCTTCACCGCCGAAAGCCGAACCAAGGAGATTGGTATCCGGAAAGTGCTGGGAGCCAGTGTCGCCAACGTGGTAATATTGCTCTCGAAAGACTTCCTGAAACTGGTGGTGATCGCCATCGTGATTGCTTCGCCGCTGGCCTGGTGGGCCATGACCGAGTGGCTGACCGACTTCGTCTACAAAATTCAGATCGAGTGGTGGATGGTTGCGGGTGCAGGTACGTTGGCGGTTGGCATTGCCCTGCTGACCGTCAGTTTCCAGAGCGTAAAAGCGGCGCTGCTGAACCCGGTAAAGAGCCTGCGTACCGAATAAGTAACGTCTACTCTGACACACACATGCTGCGGAACTATTTAACGATCACCTTCCGGACACTGCTGCGGGCAAAAGGCTACACGTTTCTGAATATGGCTGGGCTGGCCGTGGGAATGGCAGCGTCTGCGCTCATTTTTTTATGGATACAGAGCGAGCTGACCTACGACCGCTTCTACCAGAAAACGGATCGGCTGTTTCAGGTCTACAACCAGGATGTCCTTAGCGGCGAGGCGCAGGTCTGGGAAACCACGCCACGCCCGCTGGCGCCTACGCTCAAACACAACTACCCCGATATTGAAGAGGCTGCCCGCTACCGCCCGGCAACCCTGCTGCTGGGCACCGGTGATAAGGCGCTCAATGTGGATGGCGCTTTCGTTGATCCCGCATTTCTGAGCCTGTTCGACGTTTCATTCCGCGCGGGCGATCCGCTAAAATCGCTGGCCGACAAGAGTGGCATCGTAATTACCAGGACGCTGGCACAAAAACTGTTTGGCAGCGCCGACGCCCTGGGTAAGGTCGTCCAGATCGACCATAAAGACAGCTTTTCGGTAACGGGCGTGCTAGACGACCTGCCAAACAACACCCGGTTTAACGGGGTGTCTTATCTGCTTCCGTATGCGTATTTTGTGTCCTTAGGCTGGGGATCCGACGAGTGGGTTTCCAACAACGATTACACCTTCGTCACACTAAAAAGCAAGGCCGACCCGGCGGCGGTTGGCGCGAAGATCAAAGGGGTTACGGCCGCTCAGCTTAAAGGAAAACTCGATGACGTTTCGCACCGGCAGCTTCTTCTGCATCCGGCCAGCAAGTGGCATCTGTATTCGAAGCAGGAAAACGGCCAATTAGTCGCTGGTAAGATCGTGACTGTGCGGCTGTTCGGGTTGGTGGCGGTGTTTATTCTGCTGATTGCCGCCGTCAATTTCATCAACCTGAGCACCGCCCGTAGCGAGAAACGCGCCAAAGAAGTGGGTATCCGGAAGGTAGCCGGTGCGCAGAAATCGTCGCTTGTGGTTCAGTTCATCGGTGAGTCGGTGATGCTTGCCTGCCTGGCGGGCCTGCTGGCGTTGCTGTTGATGGTAGTCTGCCTCCCCACGTTCAATACCCTTACGGGGAAAGCCCTCTCCCTGCACATCGATTCAGTGGGGTTCTGGCTTGCAGCTGTTGGTTTCGTCGTGCTCACGGGGCTACTGGCTGGTAGTTACCCCGCCTTTTTCCTCGCTGGCTTTCAGCCAATCAAGGTGATGAAGGGCACGTACCGCCCGCCGAAAGCCGCCTTTTCGCCCAGAAAAGGATTGGTGGTGATGCAGTTTACGTTTGCTGTTGTGCTGATTATGGCCACGTTGGTGATTCAGCAGCAGATTCGCCATGCCCAGCGCCGGGAAAGCGGTTATAACCCAACCAATCTGTTGTTTACGTACCTGTCGGGCGATCTGCCAAGCCACTACGGTACGTTGCAACAAGACCTGATTCGCAGCGGTGCTGCCGTGTCGGTCACGCAATCAATGGGCCCCATGACCGACATCAACACCCGCCAATGGGGGCTGGCGTGGCCGGGTAGTACCAAGGCGGATAAAGATATTGAGTTTGACCGCTTTGGGGCCGACGCCGATTTCCTGAAAACGACGGGGGCTGCGTTGCACAGCGGGCGGGACATCGACATCCGAACGTACCTGACCGATTCAACGGCGGTTTTGCTCAACGAAACGGCGGTCAAAACCATGCGCCTGAGCAATCCAATCGGGGCTAGTGTGCGGTTCATGGGCCGCGACTGGCATGTGGTGGGCGTGTTGAAGGATTTCATCTTTGCGTCGCCCTACGAACCCGTCAAACCGGTACTTGTGGCGGGGCCGGGCGGTCCGCTTTCGCTGGGTTGGTCAAGTATCCGGCTGAATCCGGCAAACCCAACGGCCGCCAATCTGGCGTTGATCGAAGCGGTTTTCAAGAAGCACAATCCGGACTATCCCTTCGAGTACTCGTTTGCCGACGAATCGTATAAAGCCAAGTTTGCTGATGAACAGCGCGTTGGCTCGCTGACGGGCCTGTTTTCTGGGCTGACCGTCTTCATTGCCTGTCTGGGTCTGTTCGGACTGGCGGCGTTCACCGCGCAGCAGCGAACCAAAGAAATTGGCGTGCGGAAAGTGCTGGGTGCCACGGTGGGCAGCGTCATTCAGCTCTTAACCAAAGAGTTTGTGCAACTCATGGGGCTGGCTTTTCTGATTGGGGCGCCCATTGGATGGTACGCCATGGAACGTTGGCTTCAGGATTACCAGTATCGTATCACCATCGGGGTCGGCGTGTTTGCCCTAACCCTGCTGATTGCCCTCCTGATCGTCTTGCTGACGGTTTCGTTCCAGAGTATTCGGGCTGCGCTGATGAACCCGGTGAAAAGTCTGCGGTCGGAGTAGGTACGTTGCCGCCAACGTATCAGGGTGCCGCACTGACAGACACAGGCTCTGCGGGCTGAAGCATACGCCGGGGAACATAGCCTTGGCCCAGGCGGCTTTGCACCAGATAGTAGCCCGGCACCGTTTGGAGCAGCGTAACCGGTTCGCCTCCCGGTAACAGGTGCAGCCGCCGTGAGTGGAAATCGGGCCGCCGAAACAGGGGCGTATGCGCCTGCGTCACGTACCCAGCCCCTGCCCAGATTGGCGGTTCGGGGCTGGGTACGTTGCTTCGCCGCCAGTCGATAAGGCTGCGTTTGGTCTGCTCCTGAATGCGTTGCAGAAATAGCATGGCCGATTCGTACACCGCCGGCTCGCCATAGTCGGCACCTATCGCTCTCAGCTGATACAGGTACGTTAGCAGCGACTCCTGAAGCGTTGAATAGGTCGGTGGGTCGACGGTCGATAGCTGGTTCAGCGCTTTGCCGACGGTGATAAGTTCTTCCTGAATCAGCCGGGCGTGGACCTGATAAGGCGTTTCGGGCTGATGCGGTTCAATCAGAATGCCCACACGGATAGGGTCGGTAGGCAGGTTGCCGTTGTCGATTTGCGCCATAGCGGGACTGGCCATCAACAGGCTAAATCCCAACCAGCGCAGCCATCGGGCCGAACCCGAAAACCACCCCCTTATCCCGCTCATTTCCGCGCCGAAACGGTCTGCCCGTCCCGGATTTCTTCCGACGCCGTGCGCACGATGGCCATGCCGGGTTTCAGGTCGCCGAACACTTCGACCAGACTATCCACGATGTTTCCCTTCTGCACCGTCACCCACTGCGCCCGTCCGTCGCTCACCCGAATCACGAACAGTCGCTCGCTTGAACTGACGACGGCCGTGGTGGGAACAAACAGCGTTTTGGCGGAACGCTCAACGGGCAGCGTAACCTCGGCATACATGCCCGCCTTAAGATCGTGTCCCGCGTTGTTGACGTCGAACTCGGCCACCATTGATCGGTTGGCTTCGATCAGGCTTTCGCTGGTGCGGGCCAGCCGGGCGTTGAAACGCCGTTCAGGAATGGCACTGACGGTAAACGACACCGCACTCCGGGCGGGCAACTGGTTGGCAAACGCTTCGGGAATGGCCACCGTGAGGCGGAGCGTCCGACTGTCTTCCAGCACAAACAGAGGCTTGCCGCTATCGCCCGCCCCTACGAGCGCGCCAGGGCTGATGTTCCGTTCGATCACGACGCCATCGAATGGGGCCGTGATGGTGAGGTACTGCCGAAGTTCGGTCTTTGCCTGGAAATTGGAGCGGGCGGCCTGCACCGTGCCCCGCGCCACGGCCACCATCGCGCTGTCGGCCTGCATGCGGGCCTGCGCCTGATCGAGTTCGTTGGCCGATACGGCGCCTTCTGTTTTGGCAGTCTGCACCAGGCGCTGATACACCAGTCGGCTGGCGCGGGCGCGGGTGGTTTGCTCCACCAGCGTGGCCTCCTGCGCCTGTAACTGCGCCTGTGCGCCACTCAGTTCGGCCAGCACCTCGGGCGCTTCGAGCCGGGCCAGTACCTGCCCTTTCCGCACGGCCGTGCCCCGGTCGACTGACAGGCTGCGCACGTAGCCCTTCACCTTGGCGTACATGTTCACCCGGTTCCAGGGCTTCAGTTCCCCAGGCAGCGTGACGCGCTTGCTGGGTTGCAGTGACTGTACATCGACCACTACCACCGATTGGACCTCAGGTTCTTTTTTGGCCGATTTGTTATCACTCACGGCCGAGGTGCAGGCCACAAATCCCGCCGCCAGGCAGGCGGGGCCAAGTAGTTTCAAAAAGACGTTCATAAGCAAAGCGTGAAAGAGCGAAAGACTGAATGCGTGAAGGCTGGTTTGCTGAATGGCTATCGGACGGACACCCCGTTGACCCCCACCTTGTTTAGTGTCACGTGGTTGAAGAATTTGCTGTCGGGATCTTCGGGATCGAGCGACACCGACTGAAGCGCGGCTTTGGTCTGGAATTGGGTGAACACGCAGGGCAGAATCAGCAGGGCGGCCAGCGTAGAGGCAATCAGCCCACCAATCACGGCCTGCCCGAGTGGGGCAATCTGATCGCCGCCTTCACCCAGGCCCGAGGCCATCGGCACCATACCCGCAATCATGGCGATACTCGTCATCAAGATGGGCCGAATCCGGCTGTTGGCGGCCATCACGACGGCCCGGTACGTATCGCCCGTTTCGAGGCGCAGGTTTTCGGCGTTGGTCACCATCAGAATGGCGTTGGCCACCGATACGCCCACCGACATAATCAGGCCCATGTACGATTGCAGGTTGAGCGTAGCCCCGCAGGCCAGCAGCATCAGCAGCGCGCCCGCTACCACCGCCGGAATCGCCGACAGAATTACCAGCGACAGTTTGAACGACTGGTAGTTGGCCGCCAGCAGCAGGAAGATGATCACGATGGCCACCAGCAGACCCGTTTGCAGGCTGCTCAGCGTGTCGGCCAGCAGACGCGTTTGGCCGCGCAGTTCAACCATCACGCCGCGCGGTGGCTCACCGGCTTCCTTAATCGCCAGCAACACGTCTTTCTGGGCGGTGCCGAGGTCTTTCTCCTGCAAATTGGCCGTGATGGTCACGAGCCGGTTCGGGCCGGAACGGTCGTATTCGCCCGCCGTGGTGCCTTCCGAAAACGTCGCCACATCCGACAGCAGCGGGTGCATTTCGCCCGACCGCAGCGGAATGTTGCCGATGTCGTTGGGTGTGGTCATCTGGTATTCGGGAATCTGCACCTGCACCTGATAGGCCAGCCCTTTCGATTCGTCGAGCCAGAGATTTTTATCCGTAAACCGGCTCGACGACGTGGCCGCCACCATCGACCGGGCAATCTGGGTCGACGTTACGCCCAATTGACCGGCCCGCTCGCGGTTCAGGTTCACGTTCAGGATGGGGTAGGCCAGCGGTTGGGCCACCTGTACGTCGCGCAGGTACGTTATCCGGCTCAGCTGCCCCTTGATCTTGTCGGCAAACCGGCCCGCTTCCTGAAGGTTTTTAGCCGCCACCGTCACTTCAATGGGCGTGGCCGAGCCCTGACTCATGATCTTGTCGACGAGTTCGATCGGCTCGAACGAAATCCGCGCGTTGGGCAGTTGCTTCGCGATTTGCTGACGAAGCTGTTCTTTCAGCGCGTCCATGTTGACCGGGTGCGCCTCATTCAACGATACCTGCAACACGGCTTCGTGCGGTCCGCTGTTGAAGACGAAGATGTTCGACGTACCGTAGCTGGACGGCACCGTGCCCACGTAGGCCGACGAGATGTCGACGTTGTCGGGACCTACTTCTTTCTTGATGATATCCAGCACGTTCAGGGTGGCCAGCTCGGTACGTTCGACGCGCGTGCCGTCGGGCACCCGGAGCCGGAGCTGAAACTGGTGGCTGTTGGCGTGGGGCAGAATATCGGTGCCGATCACCGTGAAGCAGAGCCCGATCAGCAGCAGTGAGCCCACCAGGTAACCGCCCACTACCAGCCCGCGCCGGTTCAGAATGCGTTCGAGCAGGGCCGAATACCGGCGTTTGAACTTCTCGAAACCCGTCGGGTTGGGTTCGGGGTGCGCCGCTTCCCGGATCATCGTCTGCCGTTCGGAAGCGTCGAGCGTATGAGTGGCGGGTTCGTGGGCAACGTGGCTTTTCAGCAGCCAGTTGGCCAGCACCGGCACGAACGTTTGCGACAGCAGAAACGACGCGATCATGGCAAACCCTACTGATAGCGACAGGGGCAAAAACATGGAGCGAGGCACACCGCTCATGACGAAGGCAGGCGCGAACACGGCCAGAATCGCCAGCAGAATCAGAAATTCGGGGAAGACGATCTCTTTGCAGGCATCCCAGATGGCGATGGCCTTCGGCTTGCCCATCTCCAGGTGCTGGTGAATATTCTCGATACTCACCGTGGCCTGATCGACCAGAATCCCGATGGCCAGCGCCAGGCCCGACAGCGTCATGATGTTGATGGTTTGCCCGAACAGGTTGAGCAGAATCACCGCCGACAGAATCGAGATCGGGATGGTCAGCACCACGATGATTACGCTTCGCCAGTCGCGCAGGAAGAGCAGCACCATTAGCCCCGTCAGCACGGCCCCCAGCAGCCCTTCCGTCACCAGGCTTTTCAGCGCGTTGGTCACATACACCGACTGATCGAATTCGTACGAAATCTTTACGTCTTCGGGCACGGCGTTTTGCAGGTCGGGCATGGCTTTGCGGATGTTGTTCACCACATCGAGCGTAGAGGCGTCCGACTTTTTCACCACCGGGATATACACCGCCCGCCGCCCGTTGACGAGTGCATAACTCACCGTGACGTCGGCGGCATCTTCCACCGTGCCCACGTCGCGTACAAACACCGTGGGACCGCTGCCCACGCGGATGGGGATGTTCAGGAAGTCTTCGGGTTTCTTCACCAGCGAGTTCACCGGCGTCATCAGCGTTTTTTCGCCGATGCGGATGTTACCGGCTGGCGACGGCTGGTTGTTGGTGACAATTGCCTTGATGATTTCTTCCGGTGTGAGCTGGTAACTCCGGATCAGCTGCGGATTTACCCGCACCACGATGGTCCGCTGGTTACCGCCAAAGGGCGGCGGGCTGGATACGCCGGGAATGCGGGAGAACATGGGCCGCACCCGCGACGAGGCAAAATCCTGAATCTCGTTGAGTGAGCGCGTGGGACTTTCAAATACCAGCTGCCCCACCGGCACCGAACTGGCGTCGAAGCGCACCACCTGCGGCGGCACGGTGCCATCGGGCATATAGGCTTTCGCCCGCGACACGTTGTTGGCGACTTCGGCCGCGGCCTGCGCCATGTCGGTGCCGGGGTAAAACTGAAGCTTGATGAGCGACAGGCCCTGAATAGTCTTCACGTCGATGTCGCGGATGCCCGACACATAGAGGAAGTGATCCTGGTAGCGCGTGGCAATAAAGCCGTCCATCTGATCGGGCGCCATACCGCCGTAGGGCTGTACCACGTAGATCGTCGGTAGATCGAGGTTCGGAAAAATATCGACCGGAATCGTAAACAGCGACATTACCGAGAAAAACAGGATGGCCACCACGCCCACGACCACCGAAATGGGCTTACGCAGGGCAGAACGAATGAGTTGTTGCATAGGAGGTTGTCATTAAGCTTTGCTTACCCCCGCCGGAATGCCGGACCACCTAAAGGGGGCCGGCATTCCGGCGGGGGGTAAACTAATTTACCTGATTCATGAAGAGAGACAGATCGCCTTCGGCGGCGGCTTTGAGCAGCAGATACCGCCAGACATTGCTGGTGGCCACGTACCCATCGACTTCGGCGCGGTTGAGCGTGACCACACTTTGTAGCAGCGTCGGCAGGTCCGTCAGGCCATTCTGATAGCGGGTGCGGGCCTGATTGTAGGCCTGTTGGGCAGCGCGAAGCTGAACGGGAGCCTGCCGGGCCTGTTCCAGCGCCACCTGATACTGGGTGTCGGCTTCCTGATACTGCCGGTTGATGCGCAGCCGCTGTTCGTTGAAGAGCTGCCGCGACCGTTCCACCAGAAACAGATTCGCATTGTACTCGTGGTGGGTACGGAGCAGATTGGTCAGGTTCCAGCGGGCCACCACGCCCAGCAGGTAGTTGCCCACCTGATAGCCGAGTCCGTTGACGGGGTTGGCCAGTAACAGCTCACCCTGATTGGAAAAACCCGACCCGCGCGCATTACCGGCCCCCACGAGCGAGATAACGGGCAACCCCGACCGCTGCGTGAGCAGGCTCTGCGCCGTCGACAGGTTAATCTGCGATTGAAACAGGCGGAGCGTGGGGTTTTTGGGCGAAACCGAATCGGCCAGCAACGGCGTACTGGGCAGGTTGGTGTAGAACCGCATACTGTCGACGCGCAGGTTTTTGGTGAGGTCACCCGTCAGCTCCGAGAGGCGCAGGCGCTGTACCTGCTCGTTTTGCTGCGACGCCAGCAACAGCAATCGCGCCCGAACGGCTTCGGCGGTGGCCAGTGCGCTATCGACGCCCGCCCGCATGCCCGAACGTACCCCCGCATCGACCACGCGTTTGAACGTTTCGGCCCGGTCGAGGTTGCTGCGCTGAATCTGTACCAGCTTCTGGTTGATCAGCAGCAGCAGATAGGCGTCGATGGTACGTACCTGATGCTGGAACACCTCGTTCTCGTAGTCGGCCTGGGTACGTTGCAGTTCGGCTTTGCTGGCCGCGACGCCCGCCTTGATCCGTCCGAACGTGATGGCCCGCCACTCGATGCTGGCGCTGGTGTAAGAGCCAAAACTGGCCTGCGACACCGCCGTTGGCCGCACCCCACCCGAGGTAGAAATGTTGGTGCCTTCGTTCGGGAAAAAGGAACTGTTAAGGCTATTACTGGTGGCGTAGGTGTACTGATCCTGCACCATCACCACCGGCAGTAAATCGGTTTGGCTGGCCTGCAACCGACGTTCGGCACTACTGACTTCGGCCTGTTTGGCACGCAGCAACGGATACTGCCGCACGCTCTGCTCGATCGCCTGCGTGAGCGTCAGGCTTTGCCCCGAGGCGCCACCAGTCAATCCGCTCAGACCCAGCAGCAACAGGGCGGCAGTTCGGGTTCGGCGCCGGGTGACTCTATCGCGTAAGTGCTTCATCCAACAACGTACCCAGGCTTGAGCTTTCTCCCGAATACGTGTTGCAAAGCACGAACCCAATGTTGGAAACATTTGGGAAGTACGCCTGGCAGAGCAAACAGCGGGTGGTAGAGCTAATTGAGCAAGGGTGAGCCAATAGCACGTGCTCATTCATTATTGATTAAACGGGCACGTTTTTGAACTTTCTTTTGCTCTATATTTGTAGAGCAAATACTATTGATGTAGAATGAAGCGTGGTGGCAGCTGAGAAGATAATACCGCCGCGCACCATCAGACTTCAAGGAAAGCCCTGATCGAAACGTACGACGACAACCGCCAACCATTATGATCACGTACCTGCTGGAATGGACGCTGAGCCTGCTAATACTACTGGGCGCTTATAAGCTGGGGCTGGAAAATCAGGCAATGCACCAACTCAAGCGGGTTTATTTGCTGGGTACGTTGCTGGTGTCGCTCCTGATCCCGCTCGTCACCGTCGAAGTAACACCAGATGCGCTCCCCACGACTCAACTACCGGGCAGCGTGGCCAATTTGATGCTAGAGCAGCAACGACCTGACCACCGGCCAGAGAGTGAGAGCTACAAGCCGGCCGACTCGCCTGCTCGCGCTCAGTGGCCTATTGGTGCGCTGGCTGTGGGCTTGTACGGCACTATCACCGCTCTCATGCTGCTGCGATTCGGGCGCAATCTATACCGACTGGGCCAGCAGATCCGGCGTTGCCCTACGCAACCGATAGCCGGCGCTACACTGGTCAGGTTGCCCGGTGAGGGGTTGCCCTACACGTTTCTGCATTACCTTTTTCTATCAGACACCGCCTACAGCCGTGGCAAGGTCGAGCCGGAGTTGATGACCCACGAACTGACTCATATCCGGCAGCGGCATTCGATCGATGTGCTGCTGGTGGAAATCGTATTGTGTTTCGGCTGGTTCAACCCGCTCTTGTTCTGGCTCAAACGGGCCATGCAACTGAATCACGAATTCCTGGCCGACGAAGCGGTCAATAGCACGTATCAGAGCGTAACCAGCTACCAGCAACTGTTGCTGGCTAAGCTGATGCCTGCCGTTTCGCCCGTTGCACTGACGAGCACGCTGACTTTCCAAACCACAAAACAACGCTTGCTCATGATGACCCGACGAAGTTCTCCCGCCCGCCGGTGGCTGGCTACTGGTGCCACCCTAGTGCTTTTCGGTACCTTAACTACCGTAATAACCGTTCAGACGGTAGCCCAGCAGGTTCCTGTAAACCGCCCCGCGCCCCAAAAAAGCACGCCCGCGCCGCCAGCCGGACAACCGCTGACGCCCGACGAAATAGAACGCCGGTTCGGGGATAAAAAAATAGCTGCGTGGATAAACGGGAGACCGCAGGAAATTCGGTACCGTGATCTGACACCTGAACAGAAAAAATGGGTTCACTACGTGCCAACGCCCCCTCGGCTAGAGCCGACCGAAGCCCAGTGGAACGACTGGAAGAACACGAAGAAGTACGGCTTATGGGTCGATGGAAAGCGTCGGCGCGATAATCCGTTGGATACCAAATATAAACGTACAGACATTGTCTATTTCTGGTCGAGCTACGTGCATAAGAATGCCCGCCAGCCTGAAGGTTATCTGTACCAACTGGAATTATACACCGAGCCTGAATACCAACGCATGTTGAAACGGGAGCAGGAAGACCCATTCCTGATCTTGCGGGAAGATAAACCTGCCCCCAAAAAAGTGAGTCGGTAATCAGCCAGCTCGCCGCCGACAGACCCAACTCTTGGCCTGTCGGCGGCGTTGTTTTAGACAGAAAGGAACAGTGGATGGGTCATTTCCCAGTGATGATGTACCCGCCGTGCGGATGAGTGGATTCCTGACGATAGCGACTGAATGACCCTGCCTTAGGCAGCGGCTTGGCCCCCGCGCCGCTGGTGCCTACTTTTGTCAGGCTTTCGAAAGTACCTTATCAATCGCTGTATCGTCTGTCAATCAACGCTTTGCCTAATCGACTTTTTATCGGCTTGCTCCTGCTGTGGGTGTTTTGTCTGCCCTACGCCGAGGGGTTCGCCAACGTACCTGACCGCCGTTCGCCCAAACGCACCGCGCGAGTGGCTGCCAAACCCAAGCCCGCGCCCAAACGCCGGGTTAGCCATAAGGAAAAGCGGGCCGACGCAAAAAAAACGGCTACGAAAGCGCGGGCGGCCAAAAAAGCCGTGGTTAAAAGTGCGCCCCGCCGCCCGCTCGACGGCACGGTGTTTTACCTGGCGTCGGGGCACGGCGGGCCCGATCCGGGGGCGTTGGGCAAGTATGGCCGCTACCTGCTGCCCGAAGATGAATACGCCTACGACGTGACGGTTCGGCTGGCCCAACTGCTGAAACAGCAGGGCGCTACGGTGTTCATGATGGTGCAGGACCTGAACGACGGAATCCGCAACGACGCCGTGCTGAAACTCGACCGCGACGAGGTAGCCTACCCGCGCCAACCCATCCCGCTCAACCAGACGGCCCGCCTCAACCAGACCACCACGGCCGTCAACCGGCTCTACGCCCGCCACAAAGCGGCCTATCAACGGTTCATTACCATTCATGTCGATAGCCGCAGTCAGGGCGAGAAGATCGATGTGTTTTTCTACCACCACAGCGGTAACAAAGCGGGTAAACAACTAGCAAAGCACATTCACAAGCGCTTTAAGGCGAATTACAAACGCTACCAGCCCGACCGGCCCTATTCGGGCAACGTCACCACCCGCAACACACTCTACGTGGTGCGCAACAGCCATCCGCCCACCGTGTTCATCGAGTTGGGCAATATCCAGAACCCGCTCGATCAACGGCGGTTTCTGCTGGCCTCGAACCGGCTGGCGCTGGCCAACTGGATGATGCAGGGCATCGTCGACGACTATCAGGCACGGTAGGCAGGTTAGCGCAAAAAAAGGGAAAGTTTTGCTTGACTCTCCCCTTACGTCATAGCCTAGCTTTGGTTCGTCAATCAACTTGAACAACGCGAATGAGCCTGTATTCGGTAAAGCAACTGGCTGGTATGGCGGGGGTTAGTGTGCGCACGCTGCATCACTACGACCGGCTGGGATTGCTCAAGCCATCGGTTCGGACCGAGGCCAGGTACCGGCTGTATGGCGAGCATGACCTGATCCGGCTCCAGCAGATTCTGTTCTACAAGGAACTGGATTTTTCACTCGACGACATTCGGCAGTTGCTGGCTCAGCCGGATTTTGATGCGGTGCGGGCGTTGCAAACCCACCGCCAGCGCCTGCACGACCGTCAGCAACGGCTGACGACGCTGTTAAACACGATTGACAAAACCATTTCTAAACTAAAAGGAGAATCAATCATGATGACAGATGACGAGTTGTATGAAGGCTTTTCGGACCAACAAGCCAAAGCCTTCCGGCAGGAAGCCGTTGCCCACTACGGGCAGGAAGTCGAGTTGAGCGAACAGCACCTGCGCCAGCTAGGCAAAGCGGGATTCGAGCAGCTAAAAGCCGAGCAGCAGGACATCGGCCAGACGTTGCTGGGCATGATGCAGCAGGACCCCACCAGCGCGGCTGTGCAGCAGCAGATCGCCCGGCATTATGCCAACATCCGCGGTTTCTGGGGTGAGGCCGTTTGTCGTGGAAAAAATATGGCAGAGGCCTACAAAGGGCTGGCCCACCTATACGTGAACGACCTGCGGTTTACCAGCCAGAATGGGCAGGAAAACCCAGCCTTCGCGGCGTTTCTCAACAAAGCGATGATTCAGTTTGCCAACACGCAGTTGAGCTGATAACCCAGGTAGAGGCCGACTACTTATTTCCCAAATCTTTCCAACATTGGCCGCTACTTTCGTTGAATAGGTAGCTGACGACACAATGAAAGTACTGGTTGTTGAAGATGAGCAGGGGCTGGCGGAGAGCATCACCGAGTACATGAGCCGGGAGGGCTACGTCTGTGAAACGGCCACCACGTTTCGCGAGGCCGACGAACGCATCTATCTGTATTCGTACGACTGCATTATCGTGGACCTGACCCTGCCCGATGGCGATGGCTTCCAACTAATTCAGTCGCTAAAACGGCTGACAGCCACCACGGGTATTATCATTATTTCGGCGCGTAATGCCTTGGAAGACAAACTGAAAGGCCTGGAAATCGGCTCCGACGATTACCTGACCAAGCCATTCCACCTGTCGGAACTGAACGCGCGGGTGAAATCACTGTTGCGGC
Source organism: Fibrella musci (assembly GCF_041321105.1). NCBI lineage: Bacteria > Pseudomonadati > Bacteroidota > Cytophagia > Cytophagales > Spirosomataceae > Fibrella > Fibrella musci. The sequence goes on from NZ_JBGGWD010000006.1 coordinate 125,327, forward strand.
GGCGGCAGTTTGCGGGGCATACCGAAATCCGGTTTGAGTCCATCACCGTCGTGCCGCAGTCGCGCAACGTCTACGTAAACGGGAAGCACACGCCGATTTCGCGCAAAGAGTACGATCTGCTGCTCTATTTTCTGTCGAATATCGACGTGGCGCTGACCAAAGTGTCCATTGCCGAACACCTCTGGGGCGACAACATCGACTCGGCCGACTCGCTCGATATGGTGTATTCACACATCAAAAACCTGCGCCGTAAACTGATCGAGAAAGGGGCGGGCGATTACATCCGATCGATCTACGGTATCGGTTATAAATTTGGCCTACCTTGAAACTGCTTAGCCAAACCAATCGGATCTACCTGGGTTTCTCGCTGGTGATCTACCTGCTCACGGCCGTGATGTTCTACCAGATCATTCGGCTGCTGATTTACGACGAAGTGGAAAGCCGGCTCAAGGTCGAACAACGCGATTTCCAGACCTACGTCCGCATTCACGCGACCTGGTCGACCAGCCCGTATTTTGTCGAGAACAAGATCGGTATCGTACCGGCACCCACCGCGCAGCGTTCCGAAACCTTCACCGACACGCTGATCCGCAACCGCTACAACGATGAGCTGATTCCGTTTCGGCAGCTCACCTTCTATACGCCCATTGGTGGCGTCATGCACCGGGTGTCGATCCGGAAGTCGCTCATTCAGACCTACCGACTCATTGAAGCTATTTCGCTGACGATGGCCGTTTTTCTGGGTCTGTTGCTGGGGGGGACGTTCTGGTTTCAGGGTAAATTGTCAGGGCGGCTCTGGCGACCGTTCTACGACACACTCTCGCGCATCAAGCGGTTCAACCTGAGTAGCGGTGCGCCGCTGCAACTGGAACGGTCGGGCATCACCGAGTTTAGCGAGCTGAACCAGGTGCTGCAAAAGATGGCCGACAAGATGCAGCATGATTATCTGAGCCTGAAAGAGTTTACCGAAAATGCCTCCCACGAGTTGCAGACGCCGCTTGCCTTGATCAATGCCAAGGTGGAGCAACTGATTCAGTCGGAAGCACTTACGCCCAGCCAAACCCACTGGATCGACGAGATCTATCAGGCTTCGCGGCGAATGGCGCGGCTTAATCAGGGCTTGTTGTTGCTGGCGAAAATTGAAAATGGGCAGTTTCCCGCCGCGCAGCCGGTCGACCTGCAAGCCGAGTTGATTCAGCGCCTGACCGACATGGACGAGGTGCTGCAACACAAAGGCATCCGTGTTCGGTTGGTGCCGGGCGCGGCCTTTCGGGCGTCGTTGCCGTCGTTGCTGGTCGAGAGCCTGCTCACCAACCTGGTCAGCAACGCTATCCGGCACAACGTACCTGACGGCCGTATCGAGGTACGTTCCTCGGCCGACCAACTGCAACTGAGCAATACCGGCGCGCCCCTCATGTCTGACCCAATGGCCCTGTTTGAGCGCTTTCGGAAAGAAGCGACCGGCAACGAGTCGGTGGGGCTGGGTCTGGCCATCGTCAGGCAAATCGGCGAGACCTACGGGCTAACCGTTACCTACCAGTACGCCGACGGCCTACACACGCTGACACTGGAGAAAAACCACGACTAAGCCGTGATTCGTGGGTACGTTGCTGACGGCGTTGGTCACCAAAAGCACCAACGCAGGCCGGGAGCGTTCATCGTCGGGTGGTCATTCGTTGCACACCTCCGCTTTTCTGAGCAATTTGCCGATCAGTTACTTGCTCAGATTGTATGAAAATCGGCTCTTTCGCTCTGGTCCCGCTGCTGGTGGGCCTTGCCTGGTCAACAGGCTTTTTCCAACCCACTCAAAACGCCGTCGTAACCGTCGCGGCAGCCCCGAAGCTCATCACGGGTGCCGATCAGGTGGCAACGTACCTGTCTTATCTGAAAGGCAAGCGCGTCGGGATGGTCGTGAACCCCACTTCGATTATCGGCAGTAAGAGCAGCGTCGACAGCCTGCAAAGTCTGGGTGTCAATGTGGTGATGGTGTTCGGGCCGGAGCATGGCTTCCGGGGCAACGCCAGTAACGGAGCCAAAGTGGCCGACGAAGTCGACGCCAAAACGGGCATTCCCATTATTTCGCTGTACGGCAAAAACAAGAAGCCCACAAAAGAGCAGCTCGACAAGATCGACGTGCTGATCTACGACATTCAGGACGTGGGGGCGCGCTTTTACACCTACATCAACACGCTGACGCACGTGATGGAGGCCTGCGCCGAAAACAACAAAGAGTTGATGATTCTGGACCGCCCTAACCCGAACGGGTTCATCGTCGACGGACCCATGCTGGACGATCACCTGCATTCGGGCATCGGGATGCACAAAATCCCGATCACGCACGGCATGACCATCGGCGAATTTGCCCAGATGGCCAACGGCGAAGGCTGGTTGCCCAATAAAGCGCAGTGCAAACTGAAGATCATCAAGGTGGCCAACTACACCCACGATACGCCGTATGTGCTGCCGGTGAACCCCTCGCCCAACCTGAACACACCCCAGTCGATTCTGCTGTATCCCAGCGTATGCCTGTTCGAAGGCACCATCATCAGCCAGGGCCGGGGTACGTACATCCCGTTCACGGTGCTGGGCGCACCCGCCTTGAAAGGCATCTACTCGTTTTCGTTTAAGCCGGTCAGCATCAAAGGCATGAAAGAGGCCCCGCTGCATCAGGATCAGGAGTGCTACGGCCTCGACCTGCGGAACTACGACACCAATATTTTCCGCAAAACCCGGCAGCTCAACCTGAAATGGCTCATGGAGCTCTACAAGGCTTATCCCGACAAAGCGCGGTTCTTTGATATGAGCCAGAGCAAGGAGATCGGCAGCTTCGATAAGCTGGCGGGTACCGAAAACCTCAAAAAGCAGATCATCGCGGGCGTGAGCGAGAAAGAAATCCGCCAGAGCTGGGAGCCGGGCCTCTCCAACTACAAGAAAATGCGGAAGAAGTACCTGTTGTATCCGTAATAAAATACCCCCGCCGGAATGCCGGACCACCTAAAGGGAGCCTGCTGGCGCATGAGTAAATATGCGCCAGCAGGCTCCCTTTAGGTGGTCCGGCATTCCGGCGGGGGGTATGAACTACCGACCCGATTGCTGGGTGGTGACCACTGGTTTAGCCGGTATCTTCTGATCGCGCATGGCGGCGTTGTAAACGAAGCTGGCTACGATCGTGGCGGCCTGTTTCAGGTCGTCAGCTTGCAGGTGGTCGTAGGTGTCCATGTTCGTATGGTGCGTGCGGGTGTTGTACTCGATCCGGTCCTGAATGAACTGGAAGCCCGGAATGCCGTAGCGATCAAATGACTGGTGATCGGTGCCGCCCGTGTTCTGGATGGTGACGGTAGTCGCGCCCAGGTCGTTGAACGGCTTCAGCCACTGCCCGAAAATGGGCCCCGCCGCTTCGTTGCCCTGCAAGTAAATCCCCCGGATCTTGCCCGTACCGTTATCCACGTTGAAATAAGCGGCTACGTTCTCCCCGGCTTTGTTCAGTTTCTTGGTCGTCGCGTCGACCAGGTTGTTCGTTACGTAGTTGCGTGAACCGAACAGGCCCTGCTCTTCGCCGCTCCACAAGGCAATGCGGATGGTGCGGCGGGGCTTCACGCCAATCGCTTTCAGAATGCGGGCGGCTTCCATCATCACGGCGCTACCAGCGGCATTGTCGGTAGCCCCGGTGGCGGCGTGCCACGAGTCGAGGTGGGCGCCGAGCATCACCACTTCGTCTTTCAGTTTGGGGTCCGTGCCGGGAATGTCGGCCAGGACGTTGTAGCCTTTGATGTCGTCCGTAAAGAACTTGGTTTTGACGTCTACTTCCAGCTTGACAGGTACGTTGGCTTTCATCAGGCGACAAAGCATCATGTAATCTTCCGCCGAAATCGACAAGTCGGCCAGGTCGTCGGGCGTGGCACCGAGGGCCGCGTTGGCGTAGTCGCCGCTCACGAAGAGCGTACCGTCTTTGCTATTCTGGGTACTGTTCAGGATACCTACGGCGCCTTCGGCCTTCGCCATTTTGCGCATCTTCTGGTTAAAGACATTCCGGGTCCGCATCGTCTGCATCATTCGCCGCATGGCCGAGTCGCCTTGCATGCGCTGACCCCCGCCCCGTGGCGCTTCGGTACTCGCCATCTTTTGCAGTTCATCGTCGGTATACCGGTCGGCGTCGGCTTTGAACGAGGGCGTCACTTTGTACGACTGATCCAGCAGGATCACCTTGTTTTTCAGCTTGCCCTTGTAATTCTCCAGCGCCATCGTGTCGGAGTCGGTGATGAACAGGATGTCGGCTGTTTGCAGTTTGTTGGTGCTGCCGCTCCAGGCGCGGGGCACAGCAATCATCGACTTGTAGTAGGGCGCGGTCATGGCGAAATAGCAGCGTTCCACGTTCCAGCCTTTGCCCCAGTCGCCCCAGGCTTCCAGTTTGGCGTTTTGCAGGCCCCAGCCCGCCAGTTTGCCTTTGGCGTAGTTGGCTGCGTTCATGTAGCCCGGCCCCTGAATGCGCGGCCCGTTGACGTCGGTCAGGTAAAACGCCGTTTCCATCACCTGCGACCGTTGCAGGCCTTCCTGCCGGATTTTGTCGGTGGCGGCCGCGTCGAGTTTTTCGTCCTGCCCGAAAGCCAGCAGTGAGCTGCTCAGAAGCAAGCCGGTTAGTAGTTGTTTGGTTCTCATGCGAGTTGGTATATTGGGAAAAGAGACTAGCCACAAGATACCACTTCACCGCCTAGCACCGGCAGCACATTCATGCCTTATTCAATAGGCTTAATTTGTTCTGCGTAAAGTGCTATTCGCGCGAAACAGGAGCCAGCAACTATACCCGTGTCGGCAACCAAACACACACCCACGAGAAAGCCAGATACCCTTCACAATCTGATAACAGCCCAGACTAGCAGTCGCTGCTTACTTTTACAACTCATAAGTACGCTTCACGTATGCAAAAACGCCTGCTCATTGGCCTGTTGGGGGTTTCGCTCCTGACCAGTTGCCGCACGAATCGACCGAATCAGCCCACCGCTACCGTCAGCGCCCCCTCGCCCGCCGCCGCAATAACCAAATCGGCTAAACCCGTCTCGATCATTGCCTTTGGCTCGTGTAGCGACCAGAAACGCCCTCAACCCCTCTGGGACGATATCGTGGCCCAGAAACCCGACGTCTGGATCTGGCTCGGCGATAACATCTACGGCGATTCGGAAAGTATGGACACGCTACGGACCAAATACGCCCGCCAGAAAGCCAACCCCGTTTACGGGCAACTGCGGCAGTCGACGTCGGTCATCGGCGTTTGGGACGACCACGATTATGGCGTGAACGATGGCGGCAAAGAATACCCACGCCGGCGGGAAAGTCAGCAACTGATGCTCGATTTCATGGACGTACCCGGCAGCAGCCCCCTACGTACCCAGGAAGGGGCTTATTCGGCGCATGTCTACGGGCCGAAAGGGCAGCGGGTAAAGGTGATTCTGCTCGACGGCCGGTACTTCCGCGATCCGCTGAAGAAAAACGGCAAAGACAACGTACCTGACCCAACGGGCGATATACTGGGCGAGGCGCAGTGGCAATGGCTCGAAACGCAACTGACCAATTCCGATGCCGACGTGCACGTGATTGGCTGCGGCATTCAGTTTCTGGCCGAAGAGCATGTCTACGAAAAGTGGGCCAATTTCCCCACCGCCCGCCAGCGCCTGTTCGACCTGCTCGGTAAAACCAAACCCAAAGGGGCTATGCTCATCAGCGGCGACCGCCACATGGCCGAACTAGCCAGAGTGAACGTACCCGGCCTGACCTACGACCTCTACGACATCACGAGCAGCGGCCTCACGCACGTCTCGAAGCCCCACGAAGAACCGAACCGGCACCGCGTCGGCCAGATGGTGACCCAACTCAACTACGGCCTCATTACCGTCAACTGGAACCAGAAACCGCTCACCGCCACCGTGCGCATCAACGGCGACGAACGGGCAACGTACCTGACGCAGGAAATCAAGTTTTAACAACTCACGTTGCTCTGAAAGCGTACGTCCGCTGTCCAGAATCGGACAGCGGACGTACGCTTTTTTCGTGTAAAAAAGGCGATTTCAGCCTGCAAGGGGCCATTGGACCAATCTGGCAGCTTATTTGATCAGCAAAAGTGGAAGTTATTACAATCATGAAGCGAACGTACCTGGGCGAGTTTGAAGAAATTGTGTTACTGCTGGTGGCGGCGTTCGACGGCGAGGCCTATGGCGTGGGCCTTACGCACAAACTGAACGAACAAACCGACCGCTCGGTGCGGCTTAATCAGGTGCACGCGGCCCTGCATCGGCTGGAAGACAAAGGCATGGTGGCCTCGCGGCTGGGTGACCCCACGCCCGAACGGGGCGGTCGGCGGAAGCTGCTGTTCACCGTGACGGCCTACGGCTACCGAACCTTGCAGGATATCAAAACCGTGCGCGCCCAGCTGTGGGACGACGTACCCACCACCCCTAAACTCGCCACCAGCCTATGAAACCAGCCCCCCAACCGCCCCGCTGGGCCGACCGCCTGCTCGAATGGTTTGTGGCCCCGCACCGGCTCGAAGCGCTGCAAGGCGATCTGCACGAAGAATTCGCCTGGCAGGCCGAGCGGATTGGCGAACGCCGCGCCCGCTGGCGCTACTGGCGCGATGTGCTGGGGTTCGTCAGGCCCTATGTGATCAAACGAAACGCCAGCGAGTACACCTCCCCCTCCTTACTGAGTCCCGTTATGCTACGAAACTATCTGAAAACCGCCTGGCGCAATCTGGTCAACAACCGGTTCTACTCGCTCATCAACATGACGGGCCTCACCGCCGGCCTGGCCGTGGGTATCCTGATTCTGCTCTGGGTGCAGGATGAACTGAGCTTCGACCGGTTCTACCCCAAAGCCGCCGCCATCTACCGCCTCGAAAACTGGGCCGGCACCGGCAGCAGCCGCCAAATCTGGACCACTACCGTAGCCCCCATTGCCGACATGGGCAAACGTGAGCTGCCCGAGATAAAAGAGGGCGTTCGGCTGGCGCACAACAACGCCTTCACGCTGTTTAAGTACCGCGACAAAACCATCAACGAGGAGCACACGACCTTTGCCGACCCTAGCCTGTTCTCGGTCTTCGACCTGCCGCTGCTCCAGGGGAATCCGGCCAAACCTTTCCCGGACAGCCATTCGATCGTGCTCACGGAAAGCACGGCGCAGCGGTATTTTGGCTCGGAAAACCCCATCGGAAAGGTCTTGACGGTCGACAAAACCAACACGTTTCGGGTCAGTGGCATCATCCGGGATTTTTCCCGTAACTCAAGCATTCAGGCCGATATGGTGCTGCCGATGGCGCTGTGGTTCGACACCATGTACCGGTCGCAGGCCGATGGGCTTACCCGAGACAACGACTTTCACACGTTCAATTATCAGACGTACCTGCTGCTTCAACCAGGTACGTCGGTTGAGCGACTCGCCGACAAGCTGCGGACCATCCACCTCCGCAACAAACCCGACGATACCGACCTGACGTACCTGCTGCAACCCCTGCCCGACATGCACCTCTACCAGGCCGACGGCTCGGCGGGGGGCATCGAAACGGTGCGCATGTTTTCGATCATCGCCCTGCTGATTCTGACCATCGCCTGCATCAATTACGTCAACCTCTCCACGGCGCGGGCCTTACTGCGGTCGAAGGAAATCAGCATGCGCAAGATTGTGGGCGCGGCCCGTGGGCAGCTATTCCTGCAATTTCTGATCGAAACGGCGCTGCTTTTCACACTGGCAGCCGTGGCCGCGAGCGGGTTGATCTACGCGCTGTTGCCGCTCTATAACGAGGTGTCGGGTAAGGCGCTTGTGCTTGATTTCACCGATTACCACATCTGGCAGCTGATCGGATTCACGATCGTGGGTACGTTGCTGGCGTCGAGCATTTACCCAGCCATGCTACTGTCGTCGTTTGAGCCGCTGAAAGCTCTCAAAGGGCGCGTATCGGGTCGGCTGAGCGAGGCGGTTTTTCGGAAAGCACTGGTGGTGGTTCAGTTTGCCGTGTCGGTGATTCTGATTGCCGGTACGTTCATCATCAGTAACCAACTGGACTACATTCGCTCGAAGGAACTGGGTTACGACAAGACGCACGTGTTTGGCTTCTTCATGCGCGATATGAGTACCCATTACGAGGCCGTTAAAGCCGATTTGCTTAAACAGCCCGGGGTGGAGGCCGTAACGCGCGCCAGCGCCAATATCGTCAATCTCGACGGGCAGACTGGCGACAACGAATGGGACGGCAAGCAACCCGGTGAAACCATGTTCATGCGGCCTGTCGCGATCGACAAGGACTTTACGGCGTTCTTCAACATGAAGCTGGTGGCGGGTAGCAGCTTCACCGGTACGCCCGCCGATTCGCTGCACGTGATCCTGAACGAAACCGCCGTAAAAACGGCTCGAATCCGCAACCCGATTGGCAAACGGTTTCGCCTCTGGAAACGCTGGGGCACCATCGTGGGCGTGGTGAAAGACTTCCATTTTGCCTCGATGCGGCAAAAGATCGAGCCGGCTATCTTTTTCTACCAACCCAGCGACATGGGGGCGATTTACGTAAAGACCACCGGCAACCAGGCGCAGCAGGCGATCGCCGCTGTGCAGCGGTCGTGGACCCAATACAACGCTGATTCCCCCTTCACCTATACCTTCCTGGACGATTCGTTCAACAGCCTCTACCGGGCTGAGCAACAATCGGGGCTGCTGTTCAACGTGTTTGCTTCGATGGCCATTCTTATCTCGTGCCTCGGGCTGCTGGGGCTGGCTACCTACACGGCGCAGGTACGTACCCGCGAGATCGGCGTCAGGAAAGTGCTGGGGGCCAGTGTGCTGGGGATCATTCAACTACTGGCCAAAGACTTTGTTAAGCTGGTGCTTATCGGCGTGCTCATTGCCGTGCCCATTGCCTGGTACGCCATGAGTCAGTGGTTACAAAGTTTCGCCTATCGCATCGACCTGCACTGGTGGGTATTTGCCGGAGCGGGGTTGCTGGCCATGCTCATCGCCCTGCTGACGGTGTCGTTCCAGAGTATCCGCGCCGCTCTGATGGACCCGGTCAGAAGCCTGCGGACGGAATAACCGAAGATTGTCAATAACGACTGTCGGCGACAGATGTCCACGACGGTACAGCCCATGTCCGATTCTGGACATGGGCTGTGTTGTTCAATAGAGTAGGGGCTTGGTAATGAGTGTTTTGATGGTGGCCTGTCGGTTCGGCACTTATTTTGGGCGATGCGCTCCTGAGTGATTAACCGCAACCGGATATGATACGCAACTACATCACGATCGCCTGGCGAAATCTGTGGAAACACAAGCTGTTTACCTTCATCAATACCTTTGGCCTGGCGTCGGGGCTGATGGTGTGTCTGCTGGCGATGGCGCATATCCGGGGCGCGTTTACCTATGATACCTTTCACCCCAATCGGGCGCGGATCGTGCGGTTACAAACGGAGGTGACCGACAAAGGCAACAACGTACTAACGTATGCCACCTCACCCATGCCCCTGGCCGAGGTATTGAAACGCGATTACGGCCTGGTGGACGAAACGGCCCGGCTGACACGTACCTACGGTGAGATTACGGGCAACAACCGGCGGCTGCAACTGCTGAGCTACGCCGTCGACCCGTCCTTTTTCCGCATCTTCGGCTACCCGCTGGCACAGGGACAACCCGCCACCCAACCCGGCACGGTGGTGATTACCCGGCAGACCGCCGACCGGTTTTTTGGTACGGCAAACCCCATCGGGCAAGTGCTGACGCAGGAAGGCATGCCCCCGGCCGTCGTCACGGGCGTGCTCGCCGAGACACCGACGCCCTCGCACCTCCGCTTCGACCTGCTGTTTTCATTGGCACCATCGACCCAAACGCAACGGCCCGGCATCTTTCAGGACTGGCGGGTCTATCAGGCCGGTTATACCTACGCCCTGCTGAAGCCGGGTGCCACGGCGGCCCAACTCGATGCCGTGCTGCCCGCCCTGACGAGCCGCGTACTCCGAAACCTGTCGTTCCAGCACGAGAAAGGCTACAGCCTTCAGGTGCAGTCGCTGACCGAGCTATCGCCTTCCTACAACGAGATGATGCTGGCGACCTATGAGCCACAAATTGGTGGGCTGCTGACCGAACTGGGCGTGGGACTGCTGACGCTGCTCATGGCGGCATTCAACTACATCAACCTCACCTTGGCCCGCTCGCTGGCCCGCGCCCGCGAAGTGGGTATCCGGAAGGTGGCCGGAGCGCTGCGCTGGCAGTTGGTGGGGCAGTTTATGGCCGAGTCGGTGATACTCTCGCTGCTGGCCCTGGGGTTGGCGGCGATCCTGCTCGAATGGGTGCGGCCAATGGCGTTTGTGCAACAGTGGCTGCTGGGTGCCTTGCCGTGGGACGCCACCCTCTGGAGCGTATTTGTGCTGTTTAGTATCGGTGTGGGGCTGCTGGCGGGGTTCGTACCGGCGCGGGTGCTGTCGCGCTTTCAACCAGCTCAGGTGCTGCGGAGCTATACGGGCCTGCGGATTATCCGGGGCATTTCGCTGCGTAAATCGCTGATCGTGGCTCAATTCTCCATCTCGCTCGTGGCGATGATCGCGCTGCTGACAATGATGCGGCAGATGGATTACATGGCTACCGGCGACTACGGCTTCCGGCGCGACCGCATCCTGAACCTGCCCCTCAACGCCGGAACGGCCGACCGGCTCGCGGGTGAACTGGGGCGGCTGGCGGGCGTAGAGCGGGTGACGTTTACGTCGGGCCTGTTCGGGTCGTTTGGCAGCCAAAATCAGGTAAAGCGCCAACGTAACGGCCCCGATTCCATGCAGACCTTCACCTGGTCGGTCGATAACCAGTTTGTGCCCACGATGAACCTGCGACTGCTGGCCGGGCAGAATCTGCCTTCGCTGAGCGCCGACTCGTCGGGACGGCAGGTGCTGCTCAACGAGGAAGCCGTACGGGCCTTCAGGTTGGGTAGTCCCCGCGAGGCTGTGGGCCAAACCCTCTGGCTCGACGACAGCACCGACGTACACGTCGTGGGGGTGCTGAGCGATTTTCGGTTCACCACCTTTTCCTGGACAATCAAACCGCTGCTGCTACGTACCCAGCCCGCCGATTTTCGCTACCTGAGCGTGGCGGTGGCGGCTGGTGCCGAAACCAGCGTGATGGCCGCCGCGCAACGTACCTGGAAACGGGTGAACCCTTACGATCCGTTTGCGGGTCAATGGTACGACAACTACCTATATGAGCGGCACCGGCACGACGAAGACACCAATTTTATGAGCCTGTTGCTGGTACTAGCGTTCTCCATTGCGGGGCTGGGCCTGTTTGGCATGGTCAACTACACCACGCAAACGCGCCTGAAAGAAATCGGCATCCGGAAAGTGATGGGCGCTGGCGTGGCGCAGATCGTGTGGCTACTCTCGCGGGGTTTTGTGCAGTGGCTGGCACTGGCGGCAGCGATTGCCCTGCCATTAGGCTACATGGCGGGCTATTCCATCCTCTTCATGTTTGCCTACCACGTCACGCTCGGCCTCGAAACACTGGGCGTTTGTCTGGGTGTCCTGCTGCTGATCGGTGGTCTGACCATCAGCGGCCAAACCTACCGGGCCGCGCAGATGGACCCGGTCAAGAGTCTGCGTAGCGAGTAGGCACATTGCCGCTTGCCGTAAAAAAATCTCAGAAGCAACGCTTTAGCCATAAAATGGGTCCTTCTGTGCAGACACAAACGGTTGGTTATGAAACGAATGATGGTGCTGGTAGGCCTGCTGTGTGCAACAGGGGCTTTGGCGCAGCAACGCCTCGACAAAAAGCAGGACGATACCACTGGGAATGCCGATAACATGCCCGTGCTCAAGGACCAGGGAAATGTGGTGGCCATGCCTACGCGGACCGAACGAGGAAACGCGGTGGCCATGCCGAACCACTCCCCCGCAACGCGTTCGGAAGAACAGTTGACGCAGGCACTACGAAGCCTAGAAGGCATGACAGAACGGTTTCCGGCTGATTCGTCTGACCGGAAAAAATCGGGCCGAATTGTACCTTTACCCAAGAAACAGTAACCACCGGCGATTGTAGGTGCTGAAGCAAAACGCCTGCCGCCGTCGGGTAAAAGGGGAATACGTGTACGTTGTAATCAATAAACAAGTTGATCTACATAACAAGTGGTATAAAGACAGTAAGAAGTAACAACGATGGCCTTCTGAGGGAAGTTGACCAGTATTGACAGGACCACTTGACCGCGACAGCAGGATGAATCGACCCTCTTTCAACACAACGGTTTCGCATTTATCGACGCTCTGTTTTCTGGTGGCGGGTTTATTGAGCGCCTGTTCACACCCTGAGCCGGTCGCTCCGGTTGTGGTCGCCCCCAATCGGTACGAACTCAAAGCCATTCGGTATTTCATCGGCCAGGGTGATCGCGTCGACACCACAACAATACAACTGAAGGGCGTAAGCGTCTACAATGCAGGCTCAGTTGCCGCCACGCAGCAGGTCGACGAAGGATTCGGTGGCTTGATGAAAACATCGCGGTTTACGATTGATCCGGCCAGCCAGTTACCTGCCGGGCTTGACCTGGGTACGTTGGCGGTAAGCGTGCCGCAGCATTGGTATGGAAATGGCCTGTTTGACCGCTCCATCGACACGTACCCGTTGAGCGCTGTTCAGCAGCAAAAACCCTACGGCTTTGACCCCAATCGGCTGGTAACGGTGAAGATTCCACCCAAGTCGAAAGTGGACATTAGTCGTCAGATTACGACGTATCAGCTCACCTGCTCCTTCGAGGGCACCGTCGTGAATACAGCGACAGGGCAGCGGTACAACCTACTGGGAAAATGGAACGGCCTCCTGCAATACGCCAACCCGACTACGACGTTGAAAGAGTCTGTATTATAAGCAGGCCATCGACTCCAAACGCCATTGTCCGTGATGAATGAAAACCCGCTTACGGTGCTTGATATCGGCGAGCAAACCCACGCTGTAACAGCGTATACCAACCTGTCGGTGGCGTCGGTCAATGATCATGTTGTGAAGGTGAGCGTGATGACCGAGCCTTACCACTGGCATTACCACCCTAATTCGGACGAAACGTTTGTCATGATTGAGGGTATCCTTCTCATCGAACTGGAAACACAGACGATCGAGTTACGGCCCGGTCAGCTCGTTACGATTCCCCAGAATACAATCCACAAAACCCGGCCCAAGGGCGCACGATCCGTCAACCTGACGTTCGAGCATAGCCAAATCGAAACGGTCAGGGTGGCTGGTATGACCCCTTAACGAGTACCTGCCAACAGGGCGGTTGAGCGCAGTAGTTGGTATGAGTAACTCATCAGAAAGCGTCTGTTCCAACGCTTCGTCGTGAAGAACGGTCTTCATTCTACGTGATCGCTATGACATTGAGGGGAAGATGAAGAAACTTGCTTTGCTGCTGCTATTGACAGCAGCTTGCCACGATAGACCAGGCTCGTCGATTAAGCCAAATCAATTGATTGGGACCTGGAATGCCCCGTCATCGACAGGAAGGCCGTACAGCCGCTGGACGTTTGACAAAGACTATCTGTACATAGTTGAGGATACGGTAAAAACCTGTCGGCAGGCAGAAAGTCAACCCTATACATACTGGATTGAAAACGATGTGCTGGTGACTCGTTACGTTGGTATCACCAATGGACTTTTTCCGATTAAAGATGAGCGCTTTCCAGTCAGCTCGATAAGTCCAACCAACTTGATACTCGTTCTTCCTGGTAGTCAGCCTAAAGAGTTTGAGAAATGTCTTTAGCTGAGCATAGGCCATACGTACACCTTAACATACATTAACAGCCTGTCAGCCAGGCGTGTCTGTACCTTGCGTCACGTTAGTACGGACACGTTATGCTTCAGAACTACATCACGATTGCCTGGCGAAACTTGCTCCGGCGCAAAGTCTACGCTTCCCTCAACATCATCGGCCTGGCCGTCGGGCTCACCTTTTTTGGCCTGATTGGCAGCTACGTCTGGGGCGAATACCAGGTAAACCAATCCCTGCGCAACGCCGACCGCCAATGCCTGATCCAGAGCCGCTGGAAACAGGACAACATGGGCATGGACATTACCTCGCTGGCGCCGATCGGTCCGGCCCTACGGGCAACGTACCCACAACTCGTGGCGAACTACTACCGTTTTCACGGCGTCAGCGCCACGCTCTCGAAAGGGACAAATCACTTTCGGGAGTCCATGCAGATTGGCGACTCCACCTTGCTGACCATGTACGGCTTCAGGCTGCTACAGGGTAACCCGCGCACGGCGCTGGCGGCGCCCAACGCCATTGTGCTCACGGTGGCCAAAGCCCAGAAGCTGTTTGGCCGGGCCGACGTGCTGAATCAGTTGGTGACCATCGAAACACCGCAGGGCGGCAAGCAGGAACTGCTGGTGACGGGTGTACTCGACGAACTACCGCCCAATTCGGTGTCGAATCTGCTGACCGAAGCCAACGAGGTGTTTCTGTCGCCGGGAAGCCTGGCCAGTTTCGGAGCCGACCTCACCGTTTGGGCCAATCCCTACATTGTCAACTACATCGAGCTTCAGCCGGGCGTGACGCCGCAGGATCTGGCTAAACCGATGGCGCAACTGATCGCGACCAACGCCCCCGCTGAGCTGGCGCAAAACCTGACGGCCTACGTAACCCCCCTGACCGATTATTACCTGCAAAGCAACAACGGGCTGGTGCACAAGATGATCGTGACGCTGGCCCTTGTCGCGCTCTTCATTCTGCTGATGGCGGTCGTCAACTTCGTGAACCTCGCTACGGGTAGCTCGGCGGTGCGGCTGCGGGAAATTGGCGTGCGGAAGGCGCTGGGCGGGCTGCGTCGGCAACTGACGGCGCAGTTCCTCATCGAGGCGATGGTGCTGACCGGGCTGGCGGCGGTGTTGTCTGTAGGCCTCTACGTAGCACTACGGCCGGTATTCGACGAAGTGGTGGGCAAACCGCTGCCTTCGCTTACGGCGCTGCCGTGGCGGTATGGCTGGCTGCTGCCGCTGCTGGTGTTACTGGTCGGCGCGCTGGCGGGCGGCTATCCGGCGTTGTATCTGTCGGGCTATTCGTCGGTCGATTCGCTCAAAGGCAAAAGCAAGTCAGAGAGCATCCTGTTCCGGCGGGGACTGGTTACGCTTCAGTTTGCCATTGCTGTGTTTGTGTTTGTGGGGGCCGTGGTGGTGTCGCGGCAGGTCACGTTCTTTTTCGATACCGATCTGGGTTTCAAGAAAGAAGCCGTGCTGACGGTGTCGTCGCTGCCCCGCAACTGGTCGCCCGAAGGAGTCGCCCGCATGGAAGCCGCCCGTGACCGTTTTGCCCGATTGCCCGGCATTCAGGCGGCGAGTCTGTCGTACGAAATCCCGAACGGAAACGTGGGCAACAGCGCTAACCTCTTCCCCGAGGGCCGCGACTCCACACAGGCGGTGAGCGTGAAGCTCATGACAACCGACGAACAGTATGCCCAAACTTACCAGATTACCCTCAAAGGCGGCCGTTATTTCCATCAGGGGCAAGCCGGTTCCGACTCTACCGGTATCGTGCTCAACGAAGCGACCATCAAGGCCTTAGGCTACCCGGCCACCGAGGCCGCGTTGGGTCAGATCGTCCGGTTTCAGGGCGACCCACGGCGGTACACGATCCGGGGCGTCGTTCAGAATTTCCACGTCGGCACCATGCACGAGGCCATCAACCCGCTGGCTATCGTACACCTGCGCAGTCGGCCCCTATACCGGTTTTTCTCGTTCCGGCTGGCCTCCAGCAACCCGCGGGCGACCATCGAGCGGATGGAGCAAACCTGGCGCGAGCAGTTTCCCGATGCTCCCTTCGACTATGCCTTCATGGATCAGACGCTGGCGAAACTCTACCAAACCGAGCTTCAGATGGAAAAAGCGGCCTACGTCGCCACCGGTCTGGCCCTGCTGATTGTGCTGCTGGGCGTAGCGGGGCTGGTGTCGTTGAGCGTAGCCCGCCGGACCAAAGAAGTCGGCATTCGGAAGGTGCTGGGCGCGTCGGTGCCCGGTATCGTGGTGCTGTTCCTGCACGAATATGTCTGGATGCTGGTGCTGGCGAACCTGCTGGCCTGGCCCTTTGCCTACTGGGCTATATCGGGCTGGCTGGCTGACTACGCCTACCACACCAGCATCGGCTGGCAACCGTTTGTGCTGGTGGCGCTGCTGCTGGCGCTCATCACGGCCGTGCTCATTGGGCTACAGGTGGTTAAGACGGCGCTGGTAAACCCGATAAAGAGCCTGCGGGCGGAGTAACACCGATTGGCGCGTGAGAAAGACGGCATTTGACAACGTACCTGGGCAGGAAACCGGGCCAGTATGTCGTACTTTTAAAGACGCAAAGACAATCGATCTTCATCAAATGAAAGTTACTCTTCTTCTCGCGTTACCTGTTGTGATGACTGCGCTCATGTCGGGACGACCCGCCCTCGATCCGCCAGCCGGAAACCCATTCTTTTCGGCTTATACGACTCCGTTTGGGGTACCTCCGTTTGATCAGATCAAGCCCGAGCATTTCGAGCCCGCCATCGACGAAGGTATCAAACAACAAACCGCCGAAATCGCCACGATCACGCAACAGAAGTCGGCCCCGACGTTTGCCAATACAGTGGAGGCGCTCGAAGCGAGTGGCGACCTCCTCCGGCGGGTCAACACGGTGCTGGGCAACCTCAACGGGGCCAACACCAACGATCAGTTGCAGAAAATTGCCCAGACAGTCGCGCCTAAACTGGCCAAACACAGCGACGACATCATGCTGAATCCGGTCCTGTTTAGTCGGGTGAAGGCCGTATATGAACAGCGCAGCAAGCTCAAACTATCGGGCGATCAGCAGCGACTGCTCGAAAAGATGTATAAGAATTTCGTCCGTAACGGGGCGGCTCTGACGGGTGAGAAGCAGGAGCGACTCCGGAAAATTAACGGCGAGCTATCGGTGCTGACGTTGAAATTTGGTCAGAACCTGCTTGCCGAAAACAACGCGTATACACTCGTTATCGATAAGCAAGAAGACCTGAGCGGGCTGCCCGCTTCAGTGGTGGCTACTGCGGCAGAAGAAGCCAAAAGGCGGAAGCTGGAGGGCAAGTGGGTATTCACGCTCCAGAACCCGAGCATCATGCCGTTCCTGCAATATGCCGACAACCGGAAGCTGCGCGAGCAACTCCTGCGGGCATACCTGGAACGGGGCAACCACAACGACGAACGCGACAACAAGGCCATCATGGCCAACATGGTTGCCATGCGCGCCGAAAAAGCGCAACTGCTGGGTTATGACAATCACGCGGCTTACGTACTGGAAGAAAGCATGGCCCAAACGCCCACCAAAGTCGCTGAATTGCTGAATCAGCTCTGGACGGCCACGGTGCCCGTGGCCCGGCAGGAAGCCAAAGAGTTACAGGCGATCATGGACAAAGACCCGGCCGCTGGCGGTGCCAAGCTGGCTAGCTGGGACTGGCGTTATTATGCCGAAAAGCTCCGCAAGGAAAAGTACGCCCTCGATGAACAGGAACTGCGCCCCTACTTCCCGCTGGAAGGCGTACGCGAAGGCATCTTCATGCTGACCGGCCGCCTCTATGGCCTGAAGTTCGAGCGCCGTACCGACATACCGGTGTACCACGAAGACGCCACGGTCTACGAAGTGAAGGAAGCCGACGGGCGTCACATAGGCCTGATCTACATGGATTTCTTTCCCCGGTCGAGCAAGCGCGGTGGGGCCTGGATGACCAGCTACCGGCGTCAGGAGGTCGAGAACGGCAAGAAGATCACGCCCGTCGTATCCATCGTCTGCAACTTCTCGAAACCCACCGGCAACGTACCTGCGCTGCTGACGCAGAACGAAGTCAGCACGTTTTTCCACGAATTCGGCCACGCTCTGCACGGCCTGCTGTCCAATGTGCACTACGGCAGTCAGTCGGGTACGTCGGTACCGCGTGATTTTGTGGAGTTGCCCTCGCAGATCATGGAAAATTGGGCCGTGGAGCCGGAGATGCTAAAACTGTTTGCCAAACATTACCAGACCGGGGCCGTCATCCCCGACGCGCTGGTAGACAAGATCAAGCAGAGCAGTCTGTTCAACCAAGGTTTTGAAACGAGCGAATACCTGGCCGCGTCCCTGCTCGACATGTCGTACCACACGCTGAAACCCGGTCAAACGCCCACCGACGTGTTGGCGTTCGAGAAACAGGCAATGGACAAAATTGGCCTGATCGACCAGATTCCGCCGCGTTACCGGAGCACCTATTTCCAGCACATCTTCTCGGGTGGCTACTCGGCAGGCTACTACAGCTACATCTGGTCGGCGGTGCTCGATGCCGATGCGTTCGAAGTGTTCAAGCAGAAAGGTTTGTTCGATCCTAAATCGGCGCAGTCGTTCCGCAAAAACGTGCTCGAACGCGGTGGCACCGAAGATCCCATGACGCTCTACCGTAAATTCCGTGGCGCCGAGCCCGACATCAAACCCCTGCTCCGTCGGCGCGGCCTGCTGAAAGCGATTTAGTTTAGCGCACAGCCTTCCAATGAAAAGGCCTTTTGAGCCGATTTTTTGTCATTCCGACCGGTCCGCCGGTGCGGGCAGGAGGAATCTTGAGGTATTCTAACTCACAAATAAGGATGCTTTAAGATCCCTCCTGCCCGCACCGGCGGACCGGTCGGGATGACAAAAAAAGCACGACCACTTTGCTCAAGGATAGGTAATGCGTTGAGGGTATTCTATACTCACTCTCCCCAGGCTTATTTCAACATCGCCCGCAGCGCAGCTTCGTCGCGGAAACCGGTTTGGCGGTCAGCCAGCTTGCCGTTACGGAAGATCAATAGGGTTGGCAACTCGTCGACCTGATAGGCCGTCATCAGCGGTTTTTCTGTGTCGGCATTTAGCTTAATGATCGTCGCCTGTCCGGTCAGTTCCTGCGTGAGCTTATCGATGATGGGAGCCATTTTTTTGCAGGGTGCACACCAGGGCGCATACACATCCACCAACACCAGCGGTTGCGCCCGCGTCAGGCTGTCGAAGCGCGCCTTTGTCCACTGCGGGCTGGCCGTCGAGCGGGTTACGCCGTCCACCGGCATCATCCGCGACGACCATTTCAGATACCCCCCCTTCAACTCGTGGACATCGGTATAGCCCAGCTCGCGTAGCTGCGCGACGGCCCGGCTGCTACGCCCGCCCGACAGGCAGTACACAAAGACGGGCTTGGTTTTGTCAAGCGAAGCAAGCGCCCGCCCGAAATCGTCGCGTTGCGAGTTGATATTGACGGCATTGGGTAAATGGCCATCGGCAAACTCGGCAGGCGTGCGCACGTCGATCAGCTGGGCAGCCGGGTTTTGTTTCAGTTGGGTCGCGAACGTATCGACGGAAACGGTCTGCGCCCGTACGCACAGGCTGACGAAGAACAGGGTGGCAGCAAGGAGGTAGTTCATAGGGGTACGTGGTCAGTGCCGTAGTCGCTCAGCCAACGAAGATACGACATCGCAGGCGACAGCGAGGACAGGGTTGAACACAGCTATTGCCAGACGGTGCCTCGTTGCGCTTACTTGATCTTCATTCCCGGCACGAGCGGGGTGGTCTCTACCAGTTCGAGCGACCGAACCATGTCTTTTGTGCCCGTTTTGTACTTGATAAAATGGGGAGTTTGTAAATGAGCTTTGTACGCCGCCGAATCCGCGTAAATTTCCAGAATCGTAATGTGGTTGGGGCGCTTTTTCTCCGCTACGGCATACAACGTCAGTACCCCCGGCTCTACCCGCACCGACGTTTCGGTTTCTTCCTTCAACAACGCATTGTATTGGTTAAGCTGCGTCGAGTCGATGACCAGTCGGGCGAGCCGTACCAGTTGGTTGCTGGGCTGGCGTCCTTGCTGCGCCAGGGTGGGGCTGCTAAAAGCGAATGACAGGACGATGGTGAGCAGCGAGGCGCTCAGGTACGTTAGCTTCCGGTTCATAGTAGTGCGTTTTTTCAGTAAACGAGTTGGGTACGTATCGGCTCCTCATCGATTGCCTTCCAGCCGGTAGACTGGGTACCGGTTGACCGTTTTCTCGAAGTAGGGGGTCTGTTTGTAGATAAACTCCAGTTGGGCGTTGGCGCTTTCCGCAAAGGCTTTGTCGGCGGCGCGCTTGTCGGCCAGTTTCTGGCGCAGGGTGGGGTCATTGCGGAGTAGTTCGGCGGCGGTGTCTTCAAAAATATAATCCGAGAAATACTCCTTCTGGTCGAGGGTGCTGTCGAAGAAATTCCAGGCAAAAAACGAATCCTGCGCCTGCGGTTCCAGCGTTTCGATCAGGTAACGGTTGGTAGGCTGATTGGTCAGAATCAGGTAATCGCCCTTGTAAAACGGAATCTGCTGCGTCTCCGAACGTACCCGGATCCCCGTGTGCAGGTAATGCCCTTCGTAGGGGCGCGGGGCCGTTTTGTAATCGTCCAGGTAATAGGCCGACACCGTCAGCAGCGTATCCCGGGTAAACGCCTGCATCGTCACGCCGTTGCGTTTCAACAGCGTGATCACCTCCCGCCAGCCCTGCGGGATCACGTACCCACGGGGCGCAGTCAGTTGCAGGTCGGGCACGAAATGGTTCAGGTAGGGGATGCGCTTGGTGAAGGGCTTGCTCCGGTCGTAGTACAGGCGGCGCAGGCCCGAAACGTCGCTGGGTTTGTAGGCCGCCTCGTAACCCAGAAACGTAATCGAATCGACCCGGTTGCGGTCGAGCCGGTAGTTAAGCGCGAAAGTCGTTTGTTTAGTAACGGCGGCATCGGCGCGCTGTTTGTTAGCCAGAATCGGGCTGGCGTCGCGCTCGCACAGACGTAACACCGCCTCGTCGAAGGCGTAACTGCCCTTCACCCGAGCCGGGTAATCCTTCCACATGTGCGTTTCGAGCGTGAAGCCGAAGCAGTTGAACAGCGCCGCGTAGCCTGTGGAGTACCGGGGCGAATCGTTGTACCCAAGCAAACCGCTCTCGGGCGTGTCTTTCGGATGATTTACGTAGGGAGCCGTTGGGAAACCCTTATCGGCCAGCATTTTGTCGAGTGCGGGCTGGAACGTCTGGGTCATATAACCCGACACGGCGGGATGCAGCTTGTCTTTCTGCGTAGCGAAATACGTGACCACGTGCTGGTAATCGGCCCCGTCGCTGGTGTGATTATCGATAAACACCTGCGGCTTCAATTGCTGAAACATCGCTTGGAAGGCCTTCGTATTCTCGGCATCAGCCTTGATGAAATCGCGGTTCAGGTTCAGGTTGCGGGCATTGCCCCGAAAGCCATACGTATTGGGGCCGTTCTGGTTCACGCGCGAGACGCCCCGGTTCAGGCAGCCATCCACGTTGAACACCGGCACAATCGCCAACAGCACGTTTTTGGGCAGTTTGTTGGCCTGCAACAGGTCGCGGGCCAGCATCATGCAGGCGTCGATGCCCTCCGGCTCACCAGGGTGGATGCCGTTGTTGATGAGCAGCGTGACGCGGTTAGGCCGGGCCGTAAACGACTTGTCGGCGGCCAGTAAAAACAGGTGGAGCGGCTTGCCTACATCCGTTTTCCCCACTTCAACCAATTTCGCCTGATCGAACTGTTTGTCGAGCCGCCCGTAGTAGTCGATGATTTGTGGGTACGTTGCAGTTTCCCGCCCTCCACTTCGCTCGTAGGGCGTCGTTAAATCGGGTTTGGTCTGGGCAACGGAGGCCGTAGTGAGCAGGGTCAGCAGCAGCGCGATTCTCATGGGTTGGTTGTATAACGGCCCTAAGTTATTGGGTAAGCTGCACTGCCCCGGCTCAATGCTCAAAAAAGAAAGGCCTGTGCGTCTGCAATGCATACGTAACCCGCCTTTATCTAGTCACCAATGGCCTGCGAAGTAGGTGAATAGGCGAACCATTCATACCGAAACGTACCTGAAGCACCGCAGCCGCTGGTTTCGCCCCATTTTTCGCGTAGTTCGTCCCATTGGGGCCCCGCGCCTCCGCAGCCTGCCTAGTTTTGGCCTACAAGCAACGAACATCATGCAGGATACTACACGCTTTCGACGGTTCGAGACCTACTTGCTGGTCGGAACGGTCACCATTTACATCATCAGGCGACTAATTCAGGAAATCAACCAATATGAGGGGCGCTACTGGTCGGCGGTGGCCAGTCAGCGGGGGGCGTCGGTGGGGATCCTGCGGCAGCTGAACGGATACGACCACACCCTCAACAACAACGTACCCCTCATTGGTGGGGCGCTGCTGGTGCTACTGGCCTGGTTTGTCTTCCATCAACTGGCCTACCCGAAGCTGCAACAACAGGCTGATGATCAGCAAGGCTGGCTGCTGACCGGCGCGGCGGCCGGGCTTCTGCTGGTAGGTACGTTGGTGTACCATTACCTGAAACTGTATGTGCGCTACCAGCACGACGGCCTGGACAACGTAATCGGGCTGGCGGTGTATTCGCTGTATCGAAAACGAACCGTGCTGGCCGACACCATCGGGCTGGGGATACTGCTGGGTACGTATGAACTGGCCTTCCAATACTATCAGTTTCTGACGCACCGGATTGCGCGTGAGTCGGCGGCCCATTTCCGGCTGGTGAGCTACCTGCTGCTGAGTGGACTGGCCCTGATGGCTGTTACGTTTGCGCTGACGGACGCCCTGCCGCCAACGCTTTGGTACCGGGGGAGCGGTTTGCGCGATCTGCTGATCGTCCTGTGCCTGGGTGGGCAGATTCTGGCCCTGCAGCAGTATGTCTATACTCAGATCATCCCGTTGCTGGCCCAACCCCGTACTTCGGAATCAGCCCTGACAGCCAGCATTGGCACATACCTGCTGAGCATCCTGCTCGTGACGACGGCGCTGTGGGGAGCCGCCACCAATTTCTACTTCTGGGCGTTCGATCCGCTCATCGTCTTTTCGCTCATCGTCATTATCGGCTCGGTGTTCATTGCGTATCTGCGGCAGGTGCTCAATAAAGAAAAGGTGGTGTTGCAAACACAGGTGTCGGCGGGAGCAGCCGAGCTGTCGAGCCTGCGGGCGCAGATCAACCCGCATTTTCTGTTCAATGCGCTCAACAGCCTCTATGCGACCGCGCTGAAAGAGAAAGCAGATAAAACGGCCGACGGCATTCAGAAACTGGGCGATATGATGCGGTTTATGTTGCAGGAAAACAACCGCGACCGCATTCCGCTCGACAAGGAAATCGAGTACCTGCGCAACTACATTGAGATTCAGCGGATGCGCATCGACGAATCGCACGACATCGCCATTCGGGTAACCATTCAGGAGCCCAGCCGCTCGTTGTCCATTGCGCCCATGCTGCTGACGCCCTTTGTCGAAAATGCGTTCAAGCACGGCATTAGCCTGCGGCACCCGTCTTGGATTACCGTCACGCTGACGCTCGATGACACCCAACTGTATTTCAAAGTGCATAACTCCCGGCATCCGAAGCCGCAGAACGACCCCGAAGCTGTACACACCGGCGTGGGCCTGGCCAACGTCAGGAAACGGCTGGAACTGATTTACCCCGGTCAGCATCAGCTGGTCATTCAGCAGTCGGATCAGGATTATTTCGTGGCGCTGACACTGCCTTTTTTCACGAACTAATCGCCAAAGGTGGGTTCAACGAAGTCAGCGGCTACAGCAGTTTGATGCCGACTTCATTGAACCGGGTTATCAGGCGTTGCAGGAGTTCACTCTTCAGACTGGCTTCGCTCGAAATGCTCTTGATCCAGATGACGACCTTCAGTTCAATGGCGTCGCCGCCGATGCTGCTGATCATGATGTCCGGCATCTGCATGGATTCGCCGAGTTGGCTCGCTTCGTTCTGAATAATGGCCCGCAGGTCATCCACCGACGTGTCGATGGCCACCTTGAGCGTAAACTCTGTTTTCAGGTACGTACCCCGCGACGACCAATTGACGAGCCGGTTCGACAGCAAATCGCCGTTGGGAATGATGACCTCCGACCCCTGCCCGGTCAGCATGCGGCTGGAGCGAATACCGATGTCGAGGATACGGCCTTTGCGGTCGGCCAGTTCAATGTAGTCGCCGATGCGGAAGGGCTTCTCGAATATCAGGATGATACCCGATACGAAGTTGGTAACGATCGTTTGCATACCCAGGCCGATACCGACGCTGAGCGCTCCCAGCACCACCGTGAATTTGTCGATCGAAATCCCCGATGCTACCACCGCCAGCAACACGCCCCCGACAATGATAACCAGCCGAATCAGGGCCAGAATTGAGCTGACCTGATCGACCTGCCCATCGGTGGGAGGAAGCTGACTTTCGCCGAAGAACAGGCCGACGTTTCGCTGAAGCAGACTCGACAGGTAGATGATGATGGAAAACGACAGGATATTGCTCAGGCTGAAAGTGACGCTGCCAAACGTGCGGGGCTTGCTAAGAATACCACTGATGAAGTTGAAGACGTCGTTATCGATGCCCAGATTAATGAAGAAGACCATCAGCCACAGCCCGATGGCCAGCAGAATCAGCGCTTTTTTGGCAAACGCACGCGAATGGCTGACGTTGACCCGCGAGAAAAGCCCCTTGGAGCAGGCGCTGATGCGAATTTGTAGCTCCAGGGCTTCGAGTACGATTTCGATGAAAACGACTAGCCCCGTAATCTGAACCAGCGCCACCACGGCGGTGATGCTGAACGTTTTGGCCAGGCTGATCCGGCCGAGGAGGTTCAGGACAATGGCGAGGAGGTGCAGCACAAAATACAACCGCGTTACCGGCCGGACGATGCGGATACTAACAGAGCTAAAGTGCAGGTGTCTGGCGTAGTGGTAACCCGTGTACAAAAAGGAAATGTTCAGGATGATGAGCCAGAGCCGCGACCAGAGCGAGCCGTTGAGCAGGCTGTTGGTTATAATCAGCAGCACGTACAGTACACCGTTGAAGAGCCAGAGTCGCAGGTCGGATTTGGGTATTCGGCGCCATAAATAAACCGTCAGCACCAGCAGTAACAGAAACTGGGTCAATTCAATATAAAACGATGGAGAACTGGGTTCGAAGAGCGGAATCAGGTTCAGCAGCACGATCAGTGAGGCAACAACCGGAATGGGGTGGAGGGTATCGCTTTCGGGATCAATCGACAGCTCGGTGGCTTTACGATGATTGGTAAAGACCCAGACGAAAAAGCCGACAGCGAGCAGGTACAGCAGAAACCGGTTGTCCCAAGTCGAGGCCAGGAAGTACGTCAGGATTTTCTGTTGCCCCTGATACGTCGACCGAGCAATGGCTTGTGACTCACTGGTAGTAACTGCGGCGGGAGCCTCCCAGAGAAAGGGCGCTTCCTGCTGGAGGACGTCGGTCGCCGATTGCTGCGCTTGTTCGTTCAGCGTTGTTTGCAGGTCGTTGACGCGCAACGACGTACCTGATACGTTGGCCAGCAGGCGGCTTACCGTGTCGAGTTGCGCGGTCGTTCGGACGCCAGCCTCCTGCAACTGTAACTTCAGGCTAATCAACTGGTCGCTGTAGAGTTTCTTCTGGGTAGTGTCGCTACCGGCCACGACCAGCAGCGAATCACTGCTCAGGGCAAGCAACTGATTGAGCTGACTTTGCAGGTCGTTACTGGCTTTGGAAAGGCTCGTTTGCCAGGTGCCCAACTTGGTCTGCGCGTCGTTCAGAATAAGCCGGTAATTGGCCAGACTTTTGGCATCGATGTTACCCTTTTGCAGGTTGATGTCGTCCTGAATGGGTGTTACGTTGGTCTGTACATCCGCCAGGCCGGTGCGTATGCGTGCAACTCCATACCCTCGCCGACCCGCCGCCTTCACCTCGGTAATGATCGATTGGGCTTTCTGAATTCTGAATAGCAGCGTATCGGGAATCTGTTGGTCAGATTCGGGCGACAGGATGCTGGTCGTGTCCTGTCCGTAGGTGGGCAAAACGCTCAGGAATAAGGAGATAAGCAGCCAGCAGGCAATAAAACAGCGACTCTTCATAGGCTTACAAGCGGGTTGTACTTAGTATGTAAACGTGAAAGAGTGGCTCAATGGCCTTCTTTTCTTTCAAATAGCTCCCTCCATCGCTGACCTGCCAGCGGGCCATAATGGTGGGATCAAGGCAACGGTTAACCGTGTTGGGGGAGGTTTCCGCACTGCCTGCAACGCGGCTCTACGCCCTTAACCGCTAGCTTTGCCGGTGCGGGCTGACAGGGTAGGGTTATTGGTCAAAAAGGCCAGGTAACCCATCGCCGACAGGTGGGCGGGTACCGGTCTACTGCTTCGTTTATTCACTTTTTCGTATCAACCATGCCACTGACTGCCATTGCGATCGACGATGAACCCCAGGCGCTGGACGTGATCCGGCTGCACGCGGCGAAAGTGCCGTTTCTGGACCTGAAAGCGCAGTTTACCGACGCCTATGAGGCCATTGCCTGGCTGCAAACCAACCGCGTCGATCTGCTCTTTCTCGATATTAAGATGCCCGACATTTCGGGCGTGGAGGTAGTCAACTGCCTGCCGCGTCCGCAACTGATAATCTTCACCACGGCTTACTCCGATTTTGCCGTGCAGGGCTTCGAACTCGATGCCGTCGACTACCTGCTGAAGCCCTTTTCGCCCGCCCGCTTCCTGAAAGCCTGCACCAAAGCCCTCGATATCCACACGTTGCGGGCAGGGCCGACCGTACCGGACTTTCTCTTCGTAAAAACGGGGTTCGAGGAAGAAAAAGTGATGCTCGACGACCTGCTGTATGTGGAAGCCGACGGCAACTACCTGTCGCTGGTATTACCCACCCGCAAGCTGCTCACCCGACAGACCCTCACCGACCTGATGCAGCAACTCCCGCCCGACCGTTTCGTGCGCGTTCACCGATCTTACTGCGTGGCGGTGGATAAGATCACCAAACTGGCGCGGCAGGACATCACCGTGGCCCACTACGTTATCCCCATCGGCGCGTCATACGAAGACGCCGTGGCGGGCATTCGGGCGCGGCTGGCGTAGAAGGGCTGGGGCCGGTAGTGTTCAGAAAGGTTGTAGATTGTGCTGAAAACCAGGTACGTTCATGAACCGATACACGCTGTTCGCGCTGAACCTGCTGCTGAGCCTGACGGGGTACTGCCAATCCAGACAGGTGGGTGGCCCTTGCGAAGGCTGCGAAGCCATCCACGAAAGCCCGATCCCGTTCGAGAAGCTGGACAGTTTCCTGAAGCTTCCCGACGCCACCTGGCAGGGTACAAAGCCGCTGGGAATTAACGGTATCGTCTATAAGGCCGACGGCAAGACTCCGGCGCCGGGTGTGGTGCTTTACCTTTACCACACCGATCAAACCGGGCACTACGTCGCCAACAAGGGCGCCAAAGGCTGGGAGCGGCGGCATGGCTCGTTGCGCGGCTGGCTGCGAACCAACGAAAAAGGCGAGTACAAATTTGTGACGTTGCGGCCGGCGCCTTACCCCGACGCCGATGAACCGGCTCACATCCATGTCACGGTGAAAGAGCCGGGCCTACCCGAATACTACATCGACGAGTTTGTCTTTGCCGACGACCCGCTGCTCACGCCAGCGAAACGCCAAAAGTTGGACAACCGGGGCGGCAGCGGCATCCTGACGCTCATAGACGTGGGCAACATGTATAAAGCTGAGCGTCCCATCTACCTCGGCCGTAATATACCCAACTACCCGGCTGGCCGCTGATGGCTACAACTCCCGTTCGCCGTAGCAGTAGCAAAGGCCGTCGGGCGCCACCACGAAGAAGACCTTCCACCGCACGTCGCCGTGCTGTTGCCTGCTGAAGCCGGGTTGTTCCTGTGGCCATCCGTTGGCTTTTAATTCGGCAAAGGCGTTGGCTACATTGTCGACCTCGAAAAAGCAGCCATCCTGTGCCGGGTCACCGCCGTTTTCGGCCAGGCCAATCTGTAGCCCGTCGCGCTCAAGTGTGGCTGCCGGATGGGGCGTGTCGGTGCGGGAGCGTAGTTGAAAACCCAGGTACGTTGTATAGAAGGGCAGCGCCGTGTCGAGGTTTTCGACGGGCAGGTTCATCTGGTCCTGCTGATAGGGCCAGGCATTTTTCAGGGTAGCTTGTGGGCTGGTCATGACTTGGTTGGCGGTAAGTTGATTTGCCGATACAAGCATACGAACCGCAGCACGTAACCTTTTTACGGTATGCAAGATGCCCGCTTAAAAAAGATCTTTGTACACCAGAGCCGAAGTGAACCCTAGTTGGATTGGCCCTTGATGTCTTGGGCTACAACGTCAAGACTGTTTTCGAATTGGTGCCCGCCCCGGTCAATCTCGCGAAACATCGCTGTTGGAAGCTTTTTTCGGTAGGTCGTAAGATGATCAAATGGCACCTCTTCATCGTCGCGGCAATGGTAAAAGAAGAACCGGCTGGCCGGAGGCAGGCATTGGGCAAAATCGGCCTGAAGTGTTAAGCCCTGCACCCAATCCTCTTGGCCCGTCCAGAATGGTGTTGCCAGCAGGAAAACTCCGTATGCTTTGGTTGACAGCTTGTTTTCGGACAGGTATCTAAGCAGCAGCGCCGCGCCCAAAGAATGGGCAACCAAAATACCCTCGTCGCTGAGTTTTTCGAGTTCGTCTCCGATTTGCCGTAGCCAGCCAAAATCTGGGAGTGACTCATCCGTTTGAAGCCGGGGGTAACGGATCGAATACGGCACTCCCAAGGCTTGTTGCAATGAGTCCACCAACCTGGCGTCAGCGTCATAGCCATCGTTTCCCCCACCCTGTATAAATAGCACTTGCTTGCTCATAGCCTGCGGATTCTATCCGTTTGTTGATTCAACCGAATTACTTGACTGAGTCCATGCCAATCAAAAATACAGACCCGGAATCTGGCCTGCTGAACGTACCCAACAACAGAAAACATCCGAAAAGTGAGGACGTCTGTAAGATTTGAGCGACTGACCGGTACTAATGCAATAAATAGCCGGGTCATGAGTGAACAGGAGCAGAATCAGATTTTCGGGGCGTGGCTCAACCAGTACAAAGCACTGATGTTTAAGGTAGTGCGTGCGTATGCCACTACGCCAATGGATCAGGACGATCTGTTTCAGGAAATCAGCATTCAGGTGTGGCGCTCGATTCCTGCCTTTAAACAACAGTCGGCCACCACCACCTGGATTTACCGGATAGCCTTCAACACGGCGCTGAAGTGGGGCAGCCGCGAACGGAAACACGCCCAGGCCCACGAAACGCTCGACAATGTTCAGGCCATCTTACAGGCGACGCCCCTGCCGGGCGATGAGCGCCTAACGTGGCTCTATGAAGCCATTCAGCAGCTCGACGACATCGACCGCTCGATCACCCTGCTGCTACTAGACGGATTCAGCTACAAAGAAATGGCCACGATCACGGGCATCTCCGAATCGCATATCGGCGTGAAGATCAACCGGATTAAAAAACAGCTTATCACCAAATCAAAACAACAGGATTACCATGGAATTTGACGAATTGCAAAGAATCTGGAATACGCAGGCGAGAGAGCCACAGTGGGTTATCAATGAAACTGCCCTGCACAACCGTATTGTCGTCAAGAAGAAGCAGGCAGGCCATATTACCAATATCAGTGAATGGCTTATCCTGGGCGTTAACCTGGGCGCGGGCGTGTTTATACTGGGCCTGACTATGGTGAAACCCACGGCTGGTGCGTTATGGCTGTACCTGATGGCCACCTGGATGCTGGGCACCGCCGCCATTGTGCTGGCCAATCGCCTGCGCCGACTAAAGAACACCCCTTCGTTTGACCGCTCAATGCTTGGCGAAATCAGGGCGGCGGTTTCTGTTGCCACCTATCAGGTACGTCTTTCGCAATGGATGCGCTGGAATAGCCTGCCGATTGGGCTGCTAAGCCTGTTAGGCGTCTGGAAAGGCGAGCAGTCGATCTGGCTCATGCTGGCGATCGGCCTGTTTTTCGCCCTGACGTACCTGGCCAGCGGCTGGGAGCATGACGTCTACAAAGCCAGAAAACGAGAGCTGGAACGCCTGCGGTACAAACTGGAGCAGCCGGTTTAGCACGTACCTGCCGACGTTCTGCTATGATCGACACAAGCATACGAACCGCAGCACGTAACCTTTTTCCGTTGTGTGTTCGTTGGCCAGAAAAACAAGGAATCCCCTGTTACCCATAGGCTCCACGCTTACTTCAGCACGATCCAGCGGTTGACAGAATTGGCGGGGCCTTCAAGCCAGATTTTGTAGAATGAGGACGGGTACTTTTTCAGCGAAAAAACGGCCTTCTGAAGCCTCACAGGTACGTTGCCAAGCAATTGATAGCGGTCGGTGCCGCCGGTTTCAACCGCATTGGTCGTCGATAGCCACACCTTTACGCGACCCGTTTGGGTAAAGGCGTTCCAGCCAATGTGCAGGCTGTCGCCCTGTAGCTGTACCTGTGGGTCGGCCAGCGAGATGGGGCCGGTGAGCGGCACCCCGTCGATTTCGCGCTCGACCTCGGTAGGTATACGCAGGCCCATGTGCCGGGCAATAGTCGGCATCAGGTCGACGATCGCTGGCTGGATACGTTGGCCGTAGGCATTCAGCTCGGGTTTGTTGGCAATCACCCAGGTCTGTCGTTCGCGATCCGACTGCCCACCGTGGTTGTGACCCGTTTTAGCGTCGCGGCCGTGGTCGGTCGTGATCACCAGCAGCCAGTCTTCGCGGCCCTGTAACTGCCGGGTACGTATGGCTCGACTGAGGCGGCCAAGCTGGGCATCCATCTTCTCGACGGCGGCGGTTAGCTGCGGGCTATCGCCGTGGCGGTGGCCCATATCGTCGGTATATTCGAGGTACACCCACGAGAGGTCGGGCCCCTGGGTGCGCAGGCAGGCCACCGCTTCGTCGATCACCCGGTCGTCGATGCGGCTCATGTATGCCTTCTCGCGGTCATGCGGGAAGGCCATCGTGTCGAGTTCGTAGCCATCGGCATGGTAGTCGACGTGCAGGTTGCCGGTCTGCGGCAGGCCATCGCCCACAAGCTTGGTGCGGTTGTCGAGCCAGCTGGAAAACACCGCCGTTTTGCGTTCGGGATACTGGTTTTTCAGCAGCCGAAACAGCGTAGGGTAGTGGTAGTTGGGCGCTTTGATATCGTTGCCCCAGACGTTGTGCTTGTTGACCCACGTACCCGTGAGCAGGCTGTTGTAGCCGACCGCCGAGATGGTAGGCGTTTGCGAATACGTACCCCGCTGCCCGCCCACGTAAGCCCGCTTGTAAAAACCCGCCCGGCTGAGGCTGTCTAAATGAGGCGTGTTGGCTTTTTCGAGCACATCGGCCGGAATGCCATCCACGATTACAAAGACGGCTTTGGGTGTTCGTTTCTGGGCCAGTGCAGGCCAGCAAGCCAGGCAAAGTACTACTAACAGCGGAGCAGTTTTCACGGAAGCAGACAGGTTTGTTTGCCGCAAAAGTAGCCGTTTGGGGGTGTGGTATTACGTAAGGGCCAACTGAACGGCTCGTGATAGCTAGCTGGCCGACTTTATGCCCTTGCGTTGCTGTTCGTATATCGTGATCCAGTTGTCGGGGGTCAGTTTGGCGGCTAGTTCGCCCAATAAAGTATACGGAATCTGATCCGGTTTTTTGAAGCGCACACACCCCTTACCCATGTCGAGTTTGGTTTTGCTGTGTTTCGGATATTCGCCCACAAACCAGTTCAGCAAGGCTTCGTCGCAATACAGGCCGACGTGGTGGAAAACCACATAGTTCTTCTGCGAACCCACATTGATGAAAGGTAACGGTAAAGCCGGATTTGAGTGGTAGCCAGTCGGATAGAGCGCGTGCGGCACTACGTACCCGATCATTCCGTAGCTCATTTCTTCCGAAAAGCCTGCGGGTAAGTGCTGCCGGAGCACAGCGCAAAGCTGGTTGATCGCCGCCTTCCGGTCGTCGGGCAGGGTGTCGAGGTATTCGTCGATGGTGTTACTGGTCGATCGCATGATGATAAAGGTTAACCAATAGAGAATCGGTTTATCGACACAAGCATACGAGGCGTAGCGCGTAATCTTTTTACGTTGTGATCCGTCATTTCCAGAAAGATGCACGAGTAGGAAAAGAAAAGCTGACGTTGCGCCCCGTGAACGGCCTGACTATTCGCTTCGCAGGCTTTTCACGGGGTCCATCAGGGCAGTTTTGATGCCTTGGAAACTAACCGTCAGCAGGGTGATGAGCAACGTACCTGCACCGGTTAGGGCGAAGACCCACCAGGTAATGGTGGTGTGGTAGGTATAGGCCTGAAGCCAGTTGTCGAGGGCGTAATAGGCAATGGGCACCGCCAGGGCCAGGGCAATCAGCACCAGCACAACGAAATCTTTCGAGAGTAACGCCCAAAGGTTCAGCACAGACGCGCCCAGCACTTTCCGCACGCCGATCTCTTTCGTGCGCTGCTCAGCTATGAACGAGGCCAGTCCGAAAATGCCGAGGCACGAAATGAAAATGGCCAGCGCGGCAAAGACAGACGCCAGCGTACCGATACGCTCTTCGCTGCGAAACTTCTGGTCGTACTCCTCATCGACAAACGTATAGTTGAACGGCGCATCGGGCAGATGCTCTTTTAACACCTCGCCAATGGTGGTCAGCGCGGCCTGCGAACTGCGGGCCGGGTTGAGGCGCATGGTCAGGAATTTGCCGGGTTTGGGACCGATGAAAAAGACCGACGGTTTAGCAGGTTCGTAGGGCGAGTCCATCACCATATCCCTAATCACGCCGATGACGTGGAAGCTGAGGTTAAAGCCGCTGCCGTTCCAGGTGACGGTTTTGCCGAGCACATCGGTCAGACCCATAAACGCCACCGCCGATTCGTTCAGCACGATACCCAGCGAGTCGGAGGCCAGTTTTCGGGAGAAGTCGCGCCCCTGTTTGAACTCCCAGCCCACCGTTTTGCCAAACTCATGCGAGACGTTGATGGTCGCGAAATTGACCTGCAACGTGGGGTCTTTACCCGCCCAGTCGAACCCGCCGTTGGTTGACCGGACTTCGGTGAGCGGGCTGGCCGATTCGCCGATTTCGAGCACCGCACCCGACCGGATCAGTTCGCTCCGTACGGTTTCGCGGTGTTTTCCGTAATCAGGTACGTTCAGGAGCAGCGAGACAAGGCCGTTGCGGCTATAGCCGATGGGGCGGTTTTTGGCGAACTGAATCTGCCGGTACACCAC
Source organism: Fibrella musci (assembly GCF_041321105.1). Classification (NCBI taxonomy): domain Bacteria; kingdom Pseudomonadati; phylum Bacteroidota; class Cytophagia; order Cytophagales; family Spirosomataceae; genus Fibrella; species Fibrella musci. Next base: position 158,373 of record NZ_JBGGWD010000006.1, read on the forward strand.
CAGCGTACCGATAATCAGCGTGATCGACACCGTAAATTGCATCACTACCAGCACCCGCCGGGGCGTAGCAATGCTCCTGCCGGTTTGGATGGCTCCTTTCAGCACCGTAACGGGCCGAAACGACGACAGATACAGGGCTGGATAGCTACCGGCAATGAGCCCCGTCAGCACGATGAAACCTACGCCCACGGCCCACAACCAGGGATTCGTAAACGCAACCGTCATGTGCTTGTCGGCCACCTGATTGAACAACGGCATCGCCAGCCAGACCAGCCCGAGCGCAACGACATAAGCCAGCGTAACGACCAGCAGCGACTCGCCAAAGAACTGCGCAATCAACTCCTGCCGCCCGGAGCCAATGGCTTTGCGGATGCCTACTTCTTTCGCCCGATTGACGGAGCGGGCGGTGCTGAGGTTCATGAAATTGATGCAGGCCAGCAGCAACACGAACAGCCCGATCAGGCCAAATAGCCACACAAACTGAATCCGCCCCCCTTCGTTGACGCCGTTTTTCCAGTCGGAATACAAGTGCCAGCGCGACATCGGATACAGCAACACCTCGGGCTTCTGGGCGATATTGCCATTCGTTTTACCCACAAGCAGGTTCCTAACCGCCGCCGAGGCATCGGCTAAACTGACCGACGGGGCCAGTTCGACGAATAGTTCAAACGAGGTGTTGGTCCAGTCGTCTTTGGCCTCTTTTACCCAGTCTGTCGAGGCGGCGTACAGGTCCCAGGGTGCCAGGAATTGCACATCATCGAAGGTGTTTCCGGCGGGAATGTCTTCGTACACGCCCGTTACGTTGACCGTCATGGTATTGTCGAGCGTCAGGGTTTTGTTCAACGGATCGGTGTCGCCGAACAGTGCCTGTGCCAGCGACGCCGACAGCAGGATCGACGCGGGTTCTTTTAGCCCATCCCGGCTGCCTTTGCGCATGGTCAGTGAGAGCATATCGGGCGCGCCGGGCGTGATGAATTTGCCGCTTTTCGAGAACACCTGATTTTGCAGCGAGACCGTGTGCCAGCTTGTCCACCAAGCCAGTTCAACGTGTTTGAACCGATCGCCGTAGGTCGTTTTCAGGCTTTGCGCCACCGGAATGGGTAGACCCATCTTGGTATCGGTTTCGCCGTTGACGGTTCGGTTACGCACGACCTGCGCAATGCGGTCGTACTGCTGGAAGGATTTGTTGACCGAGAGTTCGTCGTACACCCATAGCCCAATGAGCATTGCCACGGCCATGCCCACGGCCAGCCCACCGATGTTGATGACCGAATACCCTTTGTTTTTGACCAGGGTGCGAAGGGTGATTTTGAGATAGTTTCGTAGCATTGTCGTACTGGTTGGTTTTGAATAGTACAGAGTCTTCTCTCGCCGGATGAACTGAGGCCGCAGCAGGCTGAGCACGTCGCGGACGTAGCGCCAGCGAGCCCGGCGCATACCCACCGCCTCGACCCGCTGCTGAAAGAGCTCGTCGAGGTCGCCCTCCAGCTCATCGAGCCGGTGAGGGGCCACCAGCCAGCGCAGCAGGTACGTTGCCCAGCGCGGGGGTCGGGGTACGTTCGCGTTCATGGCTACTCGCTCCGCAGGCTTCGCACCGGATTCATCAGGGCCGTTTTGATGGCCTGAAAACTGACCGTCAGTAACGTGATGAGTATCGCGCCCAGGTCCGTTGCAGCGAAGATCCACCAAGAGATGTCGGTACGGTACGTATACCGTTGGAGCCACTGATTCAGCGTGTAATAAGCCAGCGGAACGGCCATACCTAGCGCAATGACGACCAGCACCACAAAGTCTTTGGAAAGGAGGCTCCATACATTGAGCGCCGACGCTCCCAGCACTTTACGGACACCCATTTCTTTGGTCCGCTGCTCTGCAATAAATGAGGCTAAGCCAAACAGGCCCAAACAGGAGATGAATATAGCCAGCACCGCAAAGACCGACGCGAGTGTACCAATTCGTTCTTCGGCGGCGAACTTCAGTGCATACTGAAGGTCCGAAAACTTATAGTCGAACGGACTGGCTGGGTTGAACTTTCGAAAAACGACTTCTGCCCTGGCGAGTGACTCGCTGGCACTGAGTCGAGGATTCAGTTTGAGAGTAATGACATTCGACCAGCCGTAGTTCAGCAGAAAAGCCGTTTGGTAAACCGGCTCGAACGGCGACTCCATAACCATGTCTTTGATCACACCCACGATCTGAAAGGGTTTACCATTCCATTTTATTGTTTTCCCCACCGGGTCTGTCAAACCCATGTAGCGGACCGCCGTTTCATTCAAAATCAGACTGGACGAATCGGTCGAAAAAGCACGGGAGAAGTCGCGTCCGGCAACGAATTGCCAGCCTACAGTTTTGCCAAAATCATGGGTGACCGCCATCACGCCCAGTTGTTCCTTAAACGTGGGGTCTTTGCCCGGCCAGTCGAATCCGACCAGCCGCGAACCAAGCTCGGTGGTTGGCGATGAAGAAGTTGTCATGTCAGAAATGGCACCCGCTTCGATAAGCTCGCTCCGTAAGGCGTTGTAATGGCTCGACAACTCCGGGGTATTCATGGTAACGGTAACCAGCCCGGCGCGGTCATACCCAATGGGTCGATTTTTAGCATACTGTATTTGCTGAAAAACGATAATGGTGCCGATGATGAGCGTTGCCGAAACAGTGAACTGGATAACAACCAGGACCTGACGGGGCAGTGAAGCCAGCCGCCCAAACCGGAACTGTGACAACGCGCCGACTCCTTTCAGAACTTTGATTGGCTGGAAGGAAGACAGATACAGGGCGGGATAACTACCCGCTATCAGACCCGTAAACAGGCAGAAACCGAGGCCCAGCAGCCAGAACACGGGTGTTGTCCAGGGTAAGGACAACTGCTTGTCGGCCACGTCATTGAAAAAGGGCAGCGCCAGCCACGTAAGCAGCAGCGAGAGGGTAAAGGCAATCGCAACGACCAGTAATGATTCACTAAAGAATTGACCAATCAGTTGGGTGCGGAATGAGCCGATGGCTTTCCGAATGCCGACCTCTTTGGCGCGTTTTTCGCTTCGGGCCGTGCTGAGGTTCATGAAGTTGATACAAGCCAGCAGCAACACGAATATCCCGACAATGCCAAACAGCCAGATGTATTGAATCCGGCCTTCCTCACGACCCGAATGATCCCATCCGTACAAATGCCAGCGGCTCATGGGGTGCAGAAAGATCACGGGTTTCAGATGCGCTGTTTCTGGAACATGAACGAGCCTCAGGTTCTTTATCTTTTCAGAAACTGCTTTAAACGTCGTGTTGGGCGCAATCTGGGCGAAGATCTGCCAGGAATTGTTGTGCCAACCGGCGTTTGCCTGAATCCAGGGCTCCGAGGCGACGTACAGATCCCAAGGGGCTATAAACAGCATCTCGTGCAACTCTGTGTTATACGGTAAATCGGCATACACACCAGTTACTTTGACGTTCAGCTTGTTGTCGATCTTCACGATTTTGCCGATCGGATCGGTATCATCGAAAAGGGCCTCGGCAACGGAAGCGGCCAGCAGGATCGAAGCGGGATCTTTTAACCCGGACCGCGTGCCTTTCATCATCGGCAGCGTAAATACGTTGGGCGCTTCCGGACTTATGTAACGCCCTCTTTTTGTGAATCTTTTGTCGCCATACGTCAGAACGTGTTCATTGTTCCAGGACGACAGGAGGACGTGCGTAAAATCGCTCGCATAATCCGTGCGTAGGATATCAGCCAGCGGAACGGGTTGGGCCTCACCGGCACCAAATACGCCATTGACGGTGGCCCCCTGCATCACTTTCGCAATGCGATCGTACTGCTGGAAGGATTTGTTGAACGAGAGTTCGTCATACACCCATAGCCCAATGAGCATGGCTACGGTCATACCCACGGCTAAGCCGCCAATGTTTATACCCGAATACCCTTTGTTCTTGATCAGGGTGCGAAACGCGATTTTTAGATAGTTGCGAATCATGGTCGTATGGGTTGGTTTGGGGTAGGTTTGTTCTTCTCGTTTCATCAGCGAAGGCCGCAGCAGGCTGAGCACGTCGCGGACGTAGCGCCAGCGGGCCCGGCGCGTACCCACGGCCTCGGCCCGCTGCTGGAAGAGCTCGTCGAGATCGCTTTCCAGCTCATCGAGCCGGTGGGGCGCCACCAGCCAGCGCAGCAGGTACGTTGCCCAGCGCGGTCGGGTTGGTGCATCACCGACGGGTCGGGGTGGTTGGGGTGGCTTGTTCATGACCAGGTGGTTTGCGGAATGGCGGCCCACATCTGATTACGCAGTTGCCGAACCTCCTCCAGCGCCCGGCGACCGTAGGCCGTTACCGAATACAGCCGCTTGCGACGGCCACCCCGTTCGGCTGTCATGCCCCCCATTTCGGAGCTAACCAGACCTTTCTCCTGAAGTCGGTTCAAGGCCGAATGCACCGCCCCCAAATTCACCGAGCGGCCCATCTGCTGCTCAATTTCATTGACGATAGCTGCCCCGTAGGCATCGCCCGACCGGATGGCCACCGCCAGCAATACCACCTCTTCAAACTCGCCCAGGTACGTCCCCTTCATGGCTTACGATTAGTTCTGTATATGTATAACAAACGACTTGCCAAGAACTCAAAAAGGCTCATTCTGCACAGAATGAGCCTTTTTGAGTTCTAACTGACTGCTAGAAAATGTCCAGAATCGGACAGGCAGGTGTACACAGATGGACAAGCCAGATTAGGCTTTTTGTTGATGCTTTGGCAGTGTGGCGGTTCTTCAATGTCCTGTCTGCCCAGTGCCGCTACTAGTTGGGTGTGTGCTGATTTATAGCTGGCAAACGCGGTAGAATAGGCTGGGTGTTAGCCACCCATAGCCACTATCTTGATTAAGACCTGGCCCCTCATCCGATTTCAGACTCAACCACGCCAACTCACTGCTTTAGGGCTGTTAGTTGAGTGGGGGCAAGACCGAACTGTTTTTTGAAGGCAAAAGAAAAATGAGACAGGTTTTCAAAACCGACTTCCAGATACACATCCGATGCCTTCCTGCCTTTTTTATCCAGCAAGAAATACGCCTCATTAAGGCGCTTCTGCACAAGCCACCGGCTGGGTGTGTCGTTGAAAATTCGCTTGAAATCCTGCTTGAAACTAGTCAGGCTACGGCCAGTCAGGTACGCAAAGCGGTCGAGGGTTACGTTGAACCGGAAGTTTCGGTTCATGTAAGCTTCCAGGTCAATCTTCTCAGGGGCACCGAAATCGAAAAAAAACGCGGCCAGTCTCGGGTTCTTCTTCAGCAGGATCAACAGCAGTTCCCGGCGCTTTACGTCGAGCAGATCGGTATCGACAGTGCCCATTTCGTTGAAATAGGTGTTGAGGGATTGAATAAAATTCTCGATCAGCGGATCCGGGCTCAGTTTGATAATCGCATCGGGTGATTTCGTCTGGTCGGTCGGGATCGCGTACTGCTGCTGAAAATCCTTCAGGAAAGCCTGATCGAAAACAACAACCACCTTCTCAAACTTCCCATCAACGGGAAGTTTGTTGTATTTGGCCAGTTGGTTTCGCCGGGCGATGCCACAATTGCCAGCCTTGATGGTGTATTCTTTATGGCTGTCATAGACCATCATGGTGCCCGCTGTCAGATATAGAAAGAAGTGCTCCGGAATGAACTGCTCAGGCGAGATTTCAGGACCGATGTAGCAGGAGGCTATTGTGCTTGGGTTCATCATATCCAGGTAGGCTTTGGCCCGTTTGCAATAACACTTAGGTCAAGTATCTGTTTTGGTGCTTCATTATAGTCGCCTTAATCGGGGCCCGATCTTATTACTTGACTGCACCAAATTTTATCAGACTGTCGGCCGTTGCCAGCAGTGCTTCTTCATTGCTGCGGGGTTGCCAGCCCAGCAATTTTTTAGCCTTTTCGTTGCTGGCGGTTCGGTATCTACCCAGCAGCGGAACCACATTCCGGGCTGTCGGGCTGAACAAGGCGGCCCCGCGAACTACCCAATCCGGCATGCGCTTGGTAGAAATGGTTTTGAGACGGTCGCCGAGTTTGGTTTTCATCAGTAGGGCAATTTCGGGCAAGGTCATAACGTCGCCGGCGATAGCCAGAAACCGCTGACCTTTGGCAACCGGACTAGTCATGGCCCGGATGTGCAGATCAGCCACATCACGAACATCCACGATGCTCAAAGTCATGTTCGGCACTCGTTTCATAGACCCATCCAGTACGCGCTTCAACAGTTCGAAACCGCTCGACAGATCGGGGCTCAGCGACGGACCGAAGATGCCAACCGGATTAACGACCGAAAGTTCCAGCTCACCGCCTTCTCGCTCGATAAAATCCCAGGCGGCTCGTTCGGCCAGTACTTTCGATTTGTTGTAGGCCGACAGACCCTGCTCATTTGGATCCGTCCAGCTTTCTTCAGTGATGATTTTCGTCGTATCGGTATGGCTGTAGCCAACAGCGCCGAAGTTCGACGTCATCACAACCCGTTTTACACCTGCGTCCCGGGCGGCTCCCAGGACGCGAAGGGTGCCTTCTACGGCCGGCTTAATCATGTCGTTCTCGTCGTTGGGTACGTTCAAACTAATGGGAGAAGCAACGTGAAGTACATAGCTGCAATCCGTTGCCGCTGCGGCCCAATTGTCGTTTTTCAGTAAGTCAGCTTCAATAAAGGACAGCTTGTTGAACGCGGTGATCCCTCCGTTTTTCAACATGTCGATGACCGCCTCCTGTCTTTTTAGCGATCGGACGGTTGTCTTGACGGTGTACCCGTTTTGTAGAAGTTGCAAAATGCAGTGCACGCCCAAAAAGCCGGTTCCGCCGGTTACAAGTACGCAATCTTTCGTGTCTGTCATTGTCATTTTTCAGGAACATTAACTCGACAAATATCCGTGGGTGACCGGCTCTTCACTTTGTTGAAACGTCGGAAGTTGCTTTGCTGAGAAGCCAAGCTTGGCGGGATTGAGAGCGTGTTTTTGAGTTACGGTTGAACGGGCATCAGTCCTGTACTACGAGATACCCGCCGCAAAGACAGCTCGGTTAACTTTAGCACACGTTTTTGCCTTTCCAGTCGAACCTGCTGTTGACAACACAGGTTGGGACCCGTGATGGAGGACTCGACTGGCTGTTGTGCGGCGCAAGACATATTTCAGCCTGTCGGCCTCGATACTTCTCAACAAACCCGCTGCCATTGGGCTGCTGGTCCTCACCCGGCGGGAGCGCGAGATTCTGGTCGAGATCGCCGCCGACCTCACCAGCCAGCAGATTGCCGATCAGCTCTTCGTAGCTGTAGGCACCGTCAGCAGTCACCGCAAAAACAGGCTGGCCAAGTACAACGTACAGAACACGGCTCAACTCATCAAATTGGCCATTACTGAAAAACTGACCTGACAGACGGTATAGACGTGGCTTTCTCCTAATCTGTTTTTCCTGCCGGTGCTGGTATCTGGCTAACCAGGCGTGTTACTCTGCTTTCAATGTCCGTGCCGGGTTCGTCTGGGCCGCTTTCCACGAAAAGAAACCCACAGCGCCTATTGCAATACCTATGACAAAAAACAACAGTACAGCCATGGCTGCATAGCCTATGCCATTGTTAAATACGAGGTAACTATTCGCGTACACGGCAATCACTATACCTAATGGTATGGCTATCACAGTAGCAATCGTCAGTAATTTGATAAAGTCGACGGACATTAGTTTTATCACGTCAAAAACAGTAGCGCCCATCACTTTTCGAATACCGATTTCTTTGGTCCGCTTTTCCAAACTATACGTAAGTATGCCGATAAGGCCTAATATGGCGACGACAAGAATTACAATAGTTTCCATGCCGGCAAACTGCATATCTTCATAGGGATAATACCGTTCGTACATATCGGTATCCAGCCACGACGCATTCATTTCCAGGTAGGGATTGTGCCTTGCCCAGAGTTCTCTAATGCTTGCTTCGAGTGATTTTCGGTCAATTACAGAGCTGGTTTTTACGCATAATACCTTAAACAAGGCCGGTTGATACTGAAAAACGACAGGCTCTATTTTATGTTCATAGTCGTAGTGGCAAAAATTAGCAACGACGCCTATGATAGTAGCGGAAAGCGTATCATTCAGTAGGATGGTTTTTCCAATAGCGTCCTGTTCAGTACCGAGATTGAGGTCGTCTACGGTTTTTTGGTTCACGACGATCATCGGCGACGGAGTTGCCGAATGACGTTGAATCAAATTAGTGCCCGCTACTATATGCAGACCCATATTGTCTATAAAATTATGATCGACGGCATAATAAAAGGCTGGTTTTGCTGCGTCGGTTTTTTTGCTCTTTATGCCTGAATAAGCGGGCGCAATTCCGAAGTTGAGTGACGTGTAGCCTACTTGTTGTACTTCGTTAAGCCCAGAGACATCGGTGGCAAATCGTTCGTTCTGATTGCCTGCCAGGTTTATAGTGAGGATATCGGTACGTTGAAAATTCTCATTGTCATTGGCCATGTAATCAATTTGATGATACATGTGCCCAATAAAAAAGACATAAACGAGCGCTATTGTAAACTGAACAATAATCAACGATTTACGAAAGCCTATTTTGCCGAAACTAGCAGGTGAAACACTGCCTTTCAGTACATTTATTGGTTGATAAGCCGATAAAATGAGACTGGGGGATGCGCCGGCTATCAAGCCCAGTATCAAGTTGAAAACGAAAAATAAGAGGATAAGATAGCCCAGGTGGTCAATATCCCAGGTAAGCCAGGAGATGTGAATTTCCTGTTTTATGAACCATAACAGAAACAGGCCAAGGCCAAGGGCTATGTATGAAACTAATACAGATTCCGTTAAAAATTGGAAGATAAGTTGAAATTTTGTAGCCCCCATCACCTTCCGCACGCCGACTTCACGGCCTCGGTTGATCGAGCGTGCCAGCGTGAGATTGATATAATTTAAGGAAGCCAGCAAGATGACAATTAGCTGAAAGGCAAAATTGATATAAATGCTTCTGATATCCTGAACATACGGGTCGTTTTCTAGCGCTTCTTTTGCCGGTGAAATATCCGCTAAACTCTGAGCTTTAAAATATAATTTTTTGTCAGCCGTGCTTTCAATTAGTTTGTTGATTTTACTTGACACGTTAGTTAGTTGTTTGCCAAACTCGCTGGTTGATCTGCCTTTGGCTAGTTTGATAAAGGTATGTGCCTTAAGCGTAGACCAATCTGTTGTATCACCCGTTTTAGCTGAATAACTGGCAAATGAAGCAATGACGTCCGTTCTAAATTGCGTTTTCTGCTGATCAAACGGTTTTAAAACGCCGACAACTTTGAAATTTCCATAGGCTGGATGCTCAAGAACGGCGCCGATGGGATCGGCCTCTTTAAAAAACCACTGTGCTGTTTCATGCGTGAGCGCAATCGTATTGGGTTCGATGGGATAGATCCCTTTTTCCAGCGGAAATGAAAAGAGTTTAAAAAAGGAGGTATCCGTATAAATGGCACGTACATTTTTTGTTTTGATGGTGCTGCTCAAAAGCCATTTAGGCTCTCGTACGATAGTTGCCGTATGCTCTATACCTGCCAGATTTTCGTTAACGTACCTGCCCAGTGGTACGGGGCTTGAGGCCCAAGTTAATTGCTCACCGTTAGCCTGCTCTTCATCTGTTATTACTCGTATGATTCGTTCGCTATCCTGGTGAAAAGTATCGTATTCGTAATAATTAACAATCTGGATCAAGGCCATTAAAGCTGAAGGTATAGCCAGGCTTAAGCCCAAGATATTAATTGCGGAAAAGAGCTTATATTTTACCAGATTCCGAAAAGCGATTGTCAGATAGTTGCGTAGCATGATTGCATTACTTGGGTAAGAAAACGTTGACGGTTGTCGGCGGATGAAGCGGGGGCGTACGTAAGCGAGCACGTCGCGCCAGTAGCGGCGTTTCGCCCGGAACGTATCCAACCGCTGGGTACGTCGGTAATGGCGCTCGTGCAGATCGCCCAGCACCTCTTCGCGCAGATGAGGCGCCACCAGCCAGTTGAGCAGCCAGTCGGGCCAGCGCGGCGGACGGGGGCCTTGTGATGGGTCAGTGGGCATGGCGTGGCAGTGTTAAGTCCATGTCAGCTTGGCCTGAGGCACAATGCGGTCCCACAGGTTATTCCGCACAGTACGTACCTCGCTCAGCACACGCCCGCCCAAGGCCGTCACGGTGAAGAGTCGCTTCCGTCGGCCACCGCGCTCGGGGGTAGCCTCGCCCAGTTCCGATCGGAGGTAGCCTTTTTGCTCCAGCCGTTGCAGGGCCGCGTGGACCGCCCCGGTGCTGATGGTCTGCCCCGTTTCCTGTTCCAGCTCTTCGGCAATGGCTACCGAGTAGGCTTTGGGCACCAGCACGGCTACAGCCAGCAGCACTACCTCTTCAAACTCACCTAAATCACTTCGTCGCATAAGAAACAACTGGTACAGCTGATATCATCTATTTCAGTATGTCAAATGCTCTGCCAAAGTCAGAAAACCCCTTCACCGCTTTCAGATGACTATAAGGCGTGGTCGGACAGTTAGAAACGGCTGTGCCTTTACCTAGAATTGGTTTTTCAACGCGAGTGTCGGATATACCTGCACCTGGTTTTCATTGGTCAATACATGGTAAAACAGATTAATTCGTGAACCCACGGAGACCGCTTTGGTCAGTTTGACCCAGCACTGCGGATCGCCAAAAAAAGCGACCTTTTTGCCACTCAATTCTTTAGTGAAATCAGTGCCCTGATTCCGGTTCTCACTCCAGGCAACCAGACTACCCGCCACCAGAATTCGGTAGTTGGCAAATCCTCTTCCGAAATAGAACGTAAGCTGTGGGTCATGACTTGGTCTGGGAAATGTACTGAGTCGATATACCAAACTAGCACTGAACCAGGCACCCCGCCATTGAAACGGATAGGCTATACCAACGCCAGCCGTATTGGTCAGGTAATAACCGTAGGCGGGTGGTGCCACACCCAGCCCGCCACTATACGTGAGCGACAGATAAACTTTAGGTTGCCAATAGCGTAGATTCTTGGAGACCTGCAAAAAAAGCTGGCCGATGTTGTTATTTTCGCCAGTGAAGTCGGCCTGCATTTTTAGTAGAAATGAGCCTGTCGAATCATTCCCCTTGAAGTATTCGAAGGTCATCGACGCAAAATTTCGTCGGTTTAAATCGGCATTGATCGAATGCCTGAAATCATAATGAAGCTGAAGTTGCTGCGCCCGACCAGCCAGGGCGGAACCGACTAAAAGTAAAAGCAGGACGTTTTTCATAAAGAGCGATCTTTTTGCAAAGCTTCGGCTCACGAGAAAAACAGCTCGGTATTCGGGCGGAAACGTCACGGAATTATGAATACCGGTCAATCAGGCCTATGCTGCGGGCCCTGTTCAGGTTCCAGCTACCAGCTTATATTAGTTTACTGTAAAAATGGATGAACTTGACCGGCGGGCATTTGCCGATTTAGTGGGTGCTGTAGTCGTAAAGTGCTTTGGTCATCCGATGGATGCCCCACTTTCGGAGCCGGAGAGCAAACACCTAAGCATCCAGATCGAAGCGCATACAGGCCTGGTTATCGGGTGGCGGAGCATCAAGAATTACGTGGCTTTCCTGCTTAATCCCTCGTTGAGCAAACAGGAAAATCCATCAGTAGCCACACTCGATACATTGGCCCGCTACGTATTCGATGCGCCGCCTATTTCTGAAGCCGAACGCAAGAAAACGGAACCGCATTTCCCCTACTGGTTCCGTTTTCGCGAGCAGATCAGTCTGCTGCCAATGGCTGAGCAGCCCGAAAAAAAGAGGCGAAAAAGCCCTGTATCGCTTGTCTTGGTCGGCCTGTTGGTAGTGATTGGGGTCAGTTGCTTTTTTCTTTTCCGACGAGCCGATTTAGAACGGGTACAGGATGATTTTCAGGTCACCGACGAAGCCGCGATGAGCCGTAATGGCTGGTTTCTTAAAGACAAGAACGAGCGCTTCTGGAATCGACGGGCGCAACAGCCCGGCCAGTTAACCCTCTTCACGCTCAAAGGCGATAACTGGCCTCAGGCGGGCGAAAAACCTCGCATTCAAAACCTGCTGCTGCGGGAGATTCACGATGACTGTTTCCGCACCGATCTGCATGTCAAAGGCTTTATTCCTGGCGGAAATTGGCAGCAGGTGGGCCTTTTACTGCTCGAAGACAGCCTGTTTACGGGAAAAAGTATTCGCCTGTCTCTTTCCTATAACAACTATTTCGGTGGGTACGTAAAGCCGGGTGAAGTCCTGCTTCAGGCTATCGCCTCTCACGGCCTCGGCGACGACCACCTGGAAGAGTTCATTCACCAGCCGCTGTTTCCGGTTGGCACTACAGCTGACCAGCGTATTGCCGCCACTAACCTGAAAAACGTAGCCTTTCGTATCGAGAAGCAGGGACAGAAATTTCGGTTTTTGTATTCGGCCAGCCCGGTCGACAATTTTTCGTTCAAAGAAGTGGCAACCTACGAAGTCAATATGACGCCGAAGTACATTGGCCTGTTCGCGTTGAAAGGCTTCGTCGACACGACGGCTATCCTTCCTGTTTCTGTCCGCTCTTTCCGGCTGGAAGGGCTGCGTTGTGACTAGACTTGATCCTTGTACTCGGTTTACTCGCTCCGCAGGCTCTTGACCGGGTTCATCAATGCTGCCTTCACTGAGCGATAGCCGACCGTAAGGATAGCAACCAGGAACGTACCCAGCATGGCCAACGCGAATACGTCAGGCCCGATGCTTACCTGGTCTTTGAAGGTTTGCAGCCACTGGTTCATGGCAAGCCAGGCCACCGGAACCGCGACGATAAACGCGAGTAAAATCAGGCGGGTAAACTCACCGGCGAAGATCCAGATGATCTGGCTCAGGCTACTGCCCAGCACCTTGCGGATGCCGATTTCTTTGGTTTTCTGAGCGGCCATAAACGATACCAGCCCGTATAGACCCAGACAGCCAATAAAAATGGCAATGCCGGCAAATACCTGAATCAGTTTCAGCATCAGCGATTCGGTCTCATAAAACTCGGCAATCTGCTCATCGAGAAACTGATAGGTAAACACCTGATCGGGGTGTGTCTGGCTCCAGAGGGTTTCCAGAGCCACCAGGGTTGACTGCGCCATCGACAAGTCGATCTTCACTGCGTAATAATCGTAGTTTTCGGCGATCGTACTGATGCACATTGGCTCAATGTCGGCATGAAACGATTTGTCATGAAAATCCTGGATAACGCCCACGATGGGGCCCTTGAATCGGTCGCCGTTCAGGCTGAGCATTTTGCCCAATACGGCGTCGGGCGAGGCGAGGTTGAGCTTACGAACGAAGGCTTCATTGACCACAAACTCCCGGACTGAATCGGCGGGGTACACGTTCCGGCCGGTTACCAGTTGTAGACCGAACAACGGGATGAACTGATCGTCGCCCCCTCGCACATTGACGGCAAACGGTTCATCTTCGGGGCGGTTGTCATACCGGGGCGAGGTGCTCCAGTTGCTACTTGAAGCGGGGGCCGCCTGGCAGAGCGCCACCTTTTTTACACCTGCCAGCGCCGAAAACCGATCGGCCACCGAGTGCCGCGTCTGCGGTTTTGAATCGGTAGCCAGCGATACCATCACGACAGCCTCTTTATCGAACCCCAGTTCGGCCTGTTGGGCGTAGCGCATCTGGTTGGCAATCACAATGACCCCGATGATCAGGATCTGCGAAATAGCGAACTGCGTCACGATCAGTGCCCGGCGGGTATTAAAACCACCTATAGCCTGCTGCGATAACCGCCCTTTCAAGGCAAGGATTGGTTGAAAGCGAGCCAGAATAAGCCCCGGATAGGCCCCCGAAAAGAGCGTTACCAGCACGGTCAGGATCAATGCGAACACGGGCAATCGCCAGTCGGTCAACAGGTTGAGACTCAGCCGTGCTCCAAACCACTCATTGACAAACGGCAGCAGCGCGAATGAGCTTAGCAGAGCCAGCAGCAGCGCCGTTACGGTGATCAGGCTGGTCTCGGCCATAAATTGCCAGAACAACTGCCCCCGGATACTGCCCAGCACCTTCCGAACACCCACTTCCTTCGACCGGTTGAGCGCCTGTGCCGTAGCCAGGTTGACGAAGTTGACGCAGGCGGTAGTGAGCAGAAACAAGCCAACGCAGGCCAGCACCCAGAGATTGGTTTTAGTCATAGCGCCGCCATAGCGGGCATCAAAATGCATGTCGGCCAGCGGTTGCAGCTTGTAGTGGTGCACGTTTTTGCTGGTCGGCCGGTATTTTTTGACGTAGGCGGGAAATACCCGCTCAACCTGCTGTGGGCTGATGCCGGGGCGTAGCCGCAGAAAACATTGCATCGAACTGACAATGCCACCCCAGGAGTCATCACTGGCTAACCACTCATCGTATTGTTTTAGTGTGCTATACGAGGCGAAAATTTCCGCTCGCAGATCCGTATTGACGGGCAGGTCTTTCAGTACACCAACAATGCGGAGATCCACCCGGTTGTTCATCCGAATCGTCTGGTTGATCGGGCTGGCAGCGCCAAAATACTTGCGGGCCAGCCGTTCGGTCAGGATCGCCGTGTTCGGTTCGGTCAGGGTGGTTACCTGATGGCCATTGGTGAGCGGATAATTGAACATGTCGAAGAAATCCGCTTCAGCAAAGGCTACCCCTTCCGGCTCTTTGTATTTGTCCATAGCCTGCCCCTGCTTTACCGTGATCAGCATGGCATCGAAGGTGGCCAGGCGGGCCACTTTTTCGGCAAACGTATAGTCGGTGCGAAAGGCTTTGCCCAGGGGAGCCGGTACACCCCGCGAGTAGCTGATTGTTTCCCGGTGTTGTTCCGTAACAAGGCGATACGTTCGGTCAGACTGGGGGTGAAAAGTATCGAAGCTCAGGTGATACGTGATGAGCGTGAACAACAAGATCCCGCAGGTTAGCCCCAGGGTCAATCCGGCGACGTTCAATAGCGAATAGGCTCGGTTGCGCGTGAGGTTGCGAAGGGCGATTATAAAATAATTGCGTAGCATAGCCGGATGCAGGGATGATAGCTGTTCGTAGGGTTGTTTTGCTTGTTTACGTCGGCGCACGAAAGGCGGCAGCACCGAAAGAACATTGAGGACGTACCTGAGCGTGGCCTGGGGTTGGCCCGCTCGCTCGTACCAGTAGGCGTAGAGTTCATCGAGGTCGCCTTCGACTTCTTCCAGCGTGTCGTCGGGATGCAGCCACCTCAGCAGCCAACGTACCCAGCGGGGCGGGGTCGGGTTCATGGCTATTCGCTGCGTAGGCTTTTCACCGGGTTCACCAGCGCTGCCCGGATAGTCTGATAACTGATCGTCGCCAGCGCGATGGCCATCGCCAGCACACCCGCTGCCACAAACACCCACCATTGCAGCTCGATGTGGTATGCAAATTCGGCCAGCCACCGACTGGTCGCCCACCAGGCGAGCGGGAACGCGATCCCGTTGGCAATCAGCACCAGCTTCAGAAAGTCTTTCGACAGCAGGGTCGACAAGTTGAGCACACTGGCGCCCAGCACTTTTCGTACGCCGATTTCCTTAATCCGCTGCTCGGCCGCGTAGGTTGCCAATCCAAACAGACCAAGGCAGGCGATGAAAATAGTGGCCAGCGCCACCCAGATTAGCATGGTTTCGCGGCGCTGGTCGTCGAGGTAGAAACGCGCTAGCTGTTCGTCCAGAAAATGGTACTCGAGCAAATGCGTCGGGTCGATACTCGTCAGAATGGCGTTCATCTTTGCCAGCGTAGCCGGTACGTCTTTTCCGTCGATTCGGGCGGCGAAATAGTCGATATTGTGCACCGGATTCTGTTGGTAAGCCAGCACCATCGGGGCGATTTTCTCGCGTAGCGACTGAAAATGAAAGTCCTTGACAATACCGACGACTTGCGCGTTGAAGGGCTGATTGGCCTCGTTGAGGGGCCGGAAGCTACCCCCCATCGCCCGCCCCGGTATATCGACACGCTGTCCGGCGGCTTCGCGGATGCCGAGCAGTTGAGCCGCCGTTTCGTTGAGCAGCACGGCCGCCGAGTCGCTCGCGCCGACAAAGTTCCGGCCGTTTAGCAGCTGCACGCCGAAGGTTTTGACAAACTGTTCGTCGGCACCGATGAAATAGGATACCTTGTGCTCGTCGGTATGACCAACGGGCCGGATTTTGACCGTCGGAATGATTTTCCATTCGCCCGGCACCCGCGAGAGCGCCGACACCTGCCTGACCGACGGGATTCTGCTAAATTCGGTTTTGATGGTTTCGGCGCCCTTACGGATAGCCCCACTGTTGATGTCGACTACCAGTAGCAGTTCTTTGTTGAAGCCAAGGTCTTTGTTGTTGGCAAACTGAACCTGCTGAAACAGCACGATGGTAGCGATGATCATGACGACCGAAATCGTGAACTGAAACACGACCAGCCCCTGCCGGAACGACAGGTTGCCTCTGTTCTGGCGGTTGATGTTTTTTAACAGCAACAGCGGACTGAAGCGCGATAGTAAAAACGCCGGATAACTGCCCGATACCAGGCTGGTAACCACCAGCGCCAGCAGTGCGTACAACCACAGTCGGTAATCGCTGTGGATGCCCAGTGAGAGCGTTTTGTTAGTAAACTCGTTGACAAACGGAAGCAGCCCATTGACGAGCCCTACGGCCAGAACAAATGAAAGCGTAGTAACCACCAGCGACTCGGTCAGAAACTGGTAAATCAGATGGCTCTGAAACGCACCGTTGGCCTTACGAACGCCAATTTCTTTCGATCGGTTAGAGGCCCGGGCTGTAGCCAGATTCATGTAGTTAATGCAGGCGATAAGCAGTACAAACAGGCCTACGATCGCAAAAATCTTGATGTACAGCCAAGCCCCCTGGCTCATTCCTTCAACATTGCCATTGCGGGCACCGTCGACGATGTTATCCGAAAAAAGGTGCATATCGGCCAGAGGTTGCAGCGTAAACGACACCGACGTACCTGGCTCGTGGCGCATATTGGCGTTGAGCAACTGAGTGATTTTTGCCGCTGCCAGATCCGGACTGGCCTGCTCTTTCAGCAGAAAAAACGTTTGGAAGGTCTGAGCGTCCCAATCGGCTATCCAGTCGGTAAACTCACTGTCACTACTGATGGTGGCCTCTGAAACGACCGCGTTGACGGTAAAACTCGAGTTGCGGGGATGATTTTTTAGAACGGCCGTAATTCTGAGTGGCTTATCCAATTCAAAATCGACCGTTTTGCCAACAACCTGTGTGCTGTTGAAGAGCCGTTGCGCCAGTTCCTCCACGATGATAATTGTGTTCGGCTCAGTCAGCGCCGACTTGGTCGAACCATCAACGACTTCAAAATCAAATAGCTCCAGCAAGCCAGCATTGCCAAACGCAATCGTTTCCTGAAACGAGTTTTTGTTTGCCGGATTCGAGATATTAGCCCGTCCCGTTCTGACTAGGCGGGCCGAATTCTCTATTTCACCGATTCGCTTCTTCGCTTCCTCTGCCACCTTGAAGCTCGAAGCGGCGATAGTCAAATCTTCCGTGGGCGTCTTCTTGTGCTGAATAGCCCGGTAAATGCGGTCAGCCCGACTGTGGTGCTGATCGAAGGTCAGTTCATCGAACAGGTACAGGCCAATCAGTAGAAAGCAGGAAAGTCCAAACGTCAGGCCAGCCACGTTGAGCGCGGTGTACAGCTTATGTCGGCCAAGGGTGCGAAAAGCGATTTTCAGGTTGTTGCGTAACATAGCAGGATGCAGATTTGACGGACGTCTGTAATAATCGGGTTGGCGGGTACGTCGGCGCACGAAGGGGGGCAGCACCGAAAGCACGTTGAGCACGTACCTGAGCGTGGCCTGGGGTTGGCCCGCCCGCTCGTACCAGTAAGCGTAGAGTTCGTCGAGGTCACCTTCGACCTCCTCCAGCGTGTCGTGGGGGTGCAGCCGGGTCAGCAGCCAACGTACCCAGCGGGGCGGGGTTGGTTGAGGCTGCGGGTCAAGTTCAGGTACGTTCATAAACCACTGAGTTGAAGCGACTGGGGCGGCACCAGCTGCCAGAGTTCCTGCCGTAGTTGTTGAATCTCCTGCAAGGCCCGGCTCCCTAGGGCCGTTATCCGAAACAGCCGCTTGCGCCGCCCGCCCCGCTCGGCCGTAGCCCCGCCCAGTTCGGAGACCACAAAGCCTTTCTCCTCCAACCGGATGAGCGTGTTATGCACCGCTCCAAACGTGACCACCCGGCCCGTATGCTCTTCCAGTGCCTGACTGACTGTGGCGCCGTAGCCATCACCATCCAGAATGGCTACCATCAGCAACACCACTTCTTCAAATTCGCCCAGGTACGTCCGACGCATGCCCGTTTTTTGATTAGTCTGCATTTTATCGTACAAATAGGCGGCCAAACGATCAATAGCCCTGAAACAGCCTGAATTGGGCTGTTTCAGGCCGTGGCGGCTACGGAACCCTGTCCGTAAATGGACACCGGCTGTCCCTCAATGGACAAAGGGCCTGCCCCGCAGTACCCTACGGAACAGGCCCTTTTCGGCAGTGTATGGCGTGGCGAATCTTACTCGCGCCGCAGGTTGGTGACCGGATTCATCAGGGCCGACCGGATGCTCTGGAAGCTGACCGTCGCGAAGGCAATCAGGATGGCCAGACCACCCGCCACGATAAATGTCCAGGCGCTGATGTCGACGCGGTAGGGGTAGTTTTCCAGCCACCGACTGACGGCATACCAGGCCGCCGGAAAAGCGAAAACGAGCGAGAGCACTACCAGCTTCAGGAAGTCGGAAGAGAGCAGTTGAACGATGCTGCCCACCGACGCGCCCAGCACCTTACGGATGCCGATTTCTTTGGTGCGCCGCTCGGCCGAGAGCGTGGCCAGCCCGAACAGGCCGATGCACGAGATGAAGATGGTCAGCACGGCGCCAAACAGCATAATCTGCTTCCATTTCATCTCCGATTCGTAGCGTTTCACGTTCTCTTCATCCATGAACGTATAAGTGTAGTGATTGATCGGGAACAGTCGCTTGAACGTCCGTTCGATATGGTGCAGACTGGCTGTCGTCGTACCGGGCCGAATCTTGATCAGCGCCTGCCCATATTCGTTGCCGGGCTTCATGGTGAACAGTTGCGGGGGAATCTTCTGATTCAGGCCATTGAAATGGTGATCGCGCACCACGCCGACAACGGTGTAGCGCTCGCCGGGATTGTACCAGAAATCGACCAGCTGACCAATGGGATTTTTCCAGCCCGCTTTTTTCACGAACGTTTCGTTGACTAGTACCGACTGCGTGGAGTCGGCCGGGAAAGCGGGCGAGAAATTCCGACCCTTGAGTACCGGCACGTGCAGCAGCGGCAGGTACGCCGGGTCGACGGTTTCGTAGGCGAAATTTACCTCGGTGGTGCCGTTGGCCTTGGCGATGGTCATCCACTGCCCGCCGTTTTTGGGAGCCATGTCGATGATGTTCGGGTTTTTCAGCAATTCCTGTTTGAACAGGGCCACTTCGCGGCGGGTCAGGTTTGATTTGCCAACTCGCACAAGGCCGGTGTCGTCGTAGCCTAAATCTTTGTTAATCATGTAGTTGAACTGCGATTGGCTGATGAGCGTGGCTACGATGAGAAACGAGGCCAGCGAAAATTGCAGCACCACCAGCCCCCGTTGCAGGTAATTGCGGCCCGCCAGCCGGAAGCGGTTGTAGAGCGTCTGCACCGGGCTGAAATTCGACAACACCAGCGCCGGATAGAGGCCCGCCAGAAAGCCCGTAGCCAGCAACAGCCCCACGTACCCAAGCACCAGACTGGCATCGAACAGGTACGTGAGCGACAGCGCTTTGTTGGCCAGTTGGTTGAACGTGGGCAAAACCAGCAGCACCAGCAGCAACGCCAGCCCAAACGCCACCGCGCACAGCAGAAACGACTCGCCCATAAACTGAACGATCAGCTGGGTACGTCCGCCCCCCACGACTTTTCGGACGCCGATTTCCTTGGCTCGTTTGAGCGACCGGGCCACGGTCAGGTTCACGAAGTTGATGCAGGCGATGAGCAGGATAAAGAGCGCAATGCCCGTCAGGATGTACGAAAAGTTCGGGTTGCTCTGGTCAACCAGTCCGTTCTGAGCGGGCAGTTCGGTGCTCAGGTGCATGGCCGTGTAAGGCTGTACTGTGTAAGTGACCTTTTCGTTGAAGCCATACTTCTCGGCCATCAGCTTGATGGCCGGCTTGGCATCGGCCTGAAAAATCTGGTTCATCTTGGCCTCCACCGCCCGCAGGTTGGCCCCCGGACTGAGCACGACGAAGGTGTTGAGAAAGAAACTGAACCAGTTCTCGTTGTTGGCGAGCTCATTGGCCGGGATCACCAACGGCATAAGCACCTCAAACTTGATCGATGAGTTCTGCGGACAGTCCTGCGCGACGCCCGTTACCGTGTAGGATTCGAAGAAGGGTTTCGCACCGTCGGTATTTTTGAAGGCCAGTATCTTGCCCAGCGCATCGGTGGTGCCAAACTGCTTTTGGGCCATTTTCGCCGAGATCACCACCGATTTGGGTTGCGTGAGGGCGGTGGCTGGGTTGCCGCTCAGCAGCGGGAAGGTAAAAATGCTGAAGAAGCTGGCATCAGCCGTAAACACCTCCTGACTCACCACGTCGTTACCCTGTTTCATGTCGCGGTGGTTGGTCTGCAACCGCGTAAACGACCGGATTTCGGGCACGCCCGCGCCGAATTTGGCTCCCTGAAAATAGCCCGTATTGGAGTTCTGACGCGTTTGCCGACTGCTGGGGTCGAACTCGTGACTGACGATGCGGTAGAGGTTGGGGCCGTTGGCGTGGAAGCGATCGTAGCTGACCTCGTCTTTTGTATAGAGCATGATCAGCATGGCGGCGGCCAGCCCAATGCTCAGGCCCACGACGTTGATAATAGAATAGGCCTTGTTGTGGGCCAACGTACGCAGGGCGATGGTTAGGTAGTTACGAAACATACTGCCAGCGAATAAGGAGGGTGATGGGTACTGGACGTCGGTGGGTTGGCGACGCAGGAAAAACGGCGTGAGGTGACGCAGCACGGAGATGGTAAACTCGCGGCGGGCTTTGGCGAGACCTACCTGCGCCCGGCGGCGGTGAAATACCTCGTGCAGATCGCCCTGTACGTCTTCGAGCAGGTGCGGCGCGCAGCACCATTCGAGCAGGCGGTCGGGCAGGCGCGGCGGTTGCGGATCGGTGGAAAAAGAGTTCATGACGATCGTTAGCCAAGAATAAGTTGGAGCTTGGTGGGCGGAATGGCCTGCCAGAGCCGGTCGCGCACGGCCTGAATGTCCTGCAAGGCCCGCACGGCGGTCGGCGTGAGCGCGAAAAACCGTTTCCGCCGACCACCGCGCTCGGCCGTAGCCCCGCCCAGCACCGACGACAGATAGCCTTTCTCTTCGAGCCGATAGAGCGTGGTGTGTACGGCACTCATAGTGATGGCGCGGCCGGTTTGCTGCTGCACATCTTCCCACACGTTGACGCCGTAAGCATCGGTGGGGCAGGCCGCCACCACCAGCAAAACGACTTCTTCAAATTCTCCCAGAAAGGCCCGTCGCATACCAGATTAAGGAATGAATTGATTAGTTGTAATTCTGTAAAACAAACCCAATGCCAAAGCCGAAAAATGGCCTTTTTGAGTTGTTTTGGCGGTTGGCTAGGTACGTTGCCTGTCCGAAAGTGGACAGCATTTGTCCGGCAGTAGGGGCTGATTTGCGCTCAGATGGGTAGCCGGGCCAAGCTAGCTGCGGGGCTACTCATGTTTGCTGTTCGTGCTAACGTGGTTGATCGCTATATCCAGCCAACCAGTTCAAACACGCTGCCCGGCAACAGAATCACCGGCAGCGTGTTTACCTTGAGGGGGCAATAAGTCCTTTAACCAACATGCGACTACTTTTTACAGGCGGATCGGGCAAAGCGGGCAAGCACGTCATTCCCTATCTGCTCGAACAGGGCCACCAAGTGCTGAACATCGACCTGACGCCGCTCAACCATCCTGGTGTCGATAACCTGATCGCCGACATTACCGATTCGGGGCAGATCTTCAACGCCATGACGTCATACACCAGTCTGGCCGAGCTGGAACCCGGCCACGGCGTCCCCAAGTTTGATGCGGTCGTGCATTTCGCGGCCATACCCCGCATCCTGATCAAACCGGACAATGAAACGTTCCGGGTCAACGCCGTGGGTACGTATAATGTGATCGAAGCGGCGGTCAAGCTCGGTATTCGGAAGATTATTATCGCTTCGTCGGAGACGACCTACGGCATCTGTTTCTCGGATGGCCCGACCGACCCCAAATCCCTGCCGCTGGACGAAGACTACGACGTTGACCCGATGGATAGCTACGGCTTATCGAAGGTGGTCAACGAAAAAACGGCCCGCGCCTTCCAGCGCCGGTCGGGCTTTGATATTTACGCTCTCAGGATCGGCAATGTGATCGAACCGCACGAATACGCCGAGCTGTTCCCGTATTATTTCGAGCACCCGGAAGTGCGCCGCCGGAATGCGTTCTGCTACATCGATGCGCGTGACCTGGGGCAGATTGTGGACTTGTGTTTGCAAAAAGACGGGCTGGGCTATCAGGTGTTCAATGCGGGTAACGACCACAATGGGGCCATTATCCCCACCAAAGAACTGGCCGAACGGTTCTTCCCCGGTGTGCCCATTACGCGCGAACTGGGCGAGCACGAGGCCTTATTCTCGAACCGCAAAATCCGCGATGTGCTCGGTTTCAAGGAGCAACATAACTGGCGGAAATATGTGAACGGTTAACGGTTTTAAGGTGCGGGGTAGAGTTGTGGGGGTAGTGCCGTGCCTTTCACCCCACCCCGGCCTTCCCCTTGCCGAGGGGAGGGAGATTGGCAAGCCGAACTCATCGGGAATAAGCATACCTCCAACGTGAATTGGGCTGATAACATTAACACTGAAGACCCCCTCCCCTTATTTCAAGGGGAGGGTTGGGGTGGGGTCCCTACTGCGCGACCCAGCCGCCATCGACGGAGAAGCAGGCGCCGGTGACGTAACTGGACGCCCGACTGGCCAGATACAGCGCCATGCCGCTGATCTCGTGGAGTTCGCCCCAGCGCCCCAGCGGAATTTTGGCGACGAACGCCTGGTACTTTTCGGGGTCGTCCAGCAGCGGGAGGTTGATCTCGGTTGCAAACGGGCCGGGCAAGATGGCGTTGACCGTAATGCCTTCTTTGGCTACTTCCAGGGCCAGTGCGCGGGTCAGTTGCAGAATCGCTCCTTTGCTGGTGGCGTAGGGGGTCCGGTCGGGCATGGCCGTCAGCGCCAGCATCGAGCCCATGTTGATGATCCGGCCGTAACCGTGTTCTTTCATCACCGGCACCACCGCGCGGCAGGCCAGCCAAGTGCCCGTTACGTTCACCTGCTGCACCTTGGTGAAGTCATCGAGCGACAGCGTCTCGATAGCCCCCCGGATGTTGATACCCGCCGAGTTGACCAGTATATCAATCTTGCCAAACCGGTCGACAGCCCGGGCCACAGCGTTGCTGACGCTTTGTTCGTCTGTCACATCGCAAACCGTGCTTATACACTCGATGCCGTAGCGCGACCGGAGCGTTTCCTCCGCCTGCTGGTTGGTGGCTTCATCGCGGGAGGCAATGACAATGTTGGCTCCGGCTTCGGCCAGCCCCTGCGCCACAGCCAGCCCAAGGCCCCGGTTACCACCCGTTACCAGTGCCGTTTGACCGTGCAGCCGGAAGAGTGCCAAAATGCTGTGTTCTGCTGAAGATTGGTTCATAGATAAAAAGGTAGAATCGGGTCGGTTAGTTGATCAGGTACGTTGTTCAACGGGTTAGGCCTTGCCGGATGGTGGCCCCTGATTGAATGGCTACGGCAGAACCATCGGCCAGGAAAACGGATTGGGGCGGCCCGTCGAAAAAGGGGGCGAACTGCGGGCCGTAGAGTGTGGCCACATCGCAGCGCACCGAGAAGTCATGCACGGGGTAGATGAGCCAGCTGGGGTGCACCACCTCATACTCCGACGTGCGCCCCCCCGAACCCGTCAGCGACGACCGTTTGGTATAGCCCCAGTAATGCTCGGTGATGAACTCCTCATTGCTACCCGGCGCGAGCGGATGCCCGGTCCGGTCGGCCTGCACGCGGATATGATTCCAGTTGGGGCCCACTTTCCATTCGTAGCTGATCGTCTGCCGGTCGCCGTCGGTTTGCCAACTGTGGCGCATGGGGTGAGTGGCGTAGGGTTCTCCGTAGAGCGTGTTGGCCACCAGCGTAATCGCCAGCTTGGGAACAAGCTCTTTCACGAATACCACGCCCCGTTTCCAGCCGGTGTCGGTTCGGCGGCGCACGCAAAAACGCAGGTTAAACTCTTCGAACTCACGGTGAAACGGCACGGCGACTTTTCCCAGCATCTTCACGTTCTGGAAATAAAAACCAACCAGGCTGCCGTAGCAAACCCCGTTGAACTCGTCGAGTTCGGTGCCGTAGGGAATAAAGGGTTCGAGCACCCGGCGGTCGATGGCGTAGTTGGCAAAAATAAGGTTGCGCCATTCGGCGGTCAGGAACGTGAAGGCCATACAGGCTAGCGGTGGATGCTGTTTGGGAGTTAACCGTTTGTAGACCGCCTTTGTCAGCCGATGGAGGCGCAAACTGGTAAATTCTTTACCCTTAGCCAGCGGAGCCGTGGCGAGCCGGGTCTAGCGGACGAGTTTATACATCATCCCGTCGGACTTGGTCAGTACATACAGCTCGCCCTGCGCATCCTGTCCAATCCTGAAATCGACTTTGTTGACGTTGGTCAACGCTTTCAGGGTCGTCGGCTTACCGTCGAGGGAGAGGGCCAGCTCGTGAATGGTGGCCTGTTTTCCTTCACTGATCTCGCTGAGGTTTATATAGAAAACGCGCCCCCTCACCACTTCACCAAAGACGTATTTGCCTTTTAAGGCCGGTACCTGACTCCCTATGTACGCGAAACCGCCCATAATGGCGTTGCCTTCGTCGTGATCGAATTGCGCCACCGGGTATGAATAGCCGTATTTCGCGTCGTCGGTTGGCAAGCGGGACACGACATTGATGTTGGTCATCGACTCAATGGCGAAGGTGCCTTCGCGGTCGGGCCAGCCGTAGTTTTTGCCCCGCTTGACCCAATACAGCGACTCTAACTGCCGCTGACCAATGTTGGAAACGAGCATCTTTCCGTCTTTCGTCCACGAAATCCGATTTGGGTTTCGGAAGCCGCTCGCATACACTTCATCCAGGCCGTCCTTGCCGACAAACGGGTTTGTTGGCGGAATGCCATATTGCCCGTTGCGGCTGTTGCGGCCGGTGGGGTCTATGCGCAGCACTTTGCCCCAGACGTGGTTTTTATCACGGGGAATAAACGGGTAGCCCTGCTCAACCGCACCGCCGTCGCCAATACCGATGTACAGCAGGCCATAATCCGCATCGGTTGGCCGGGCGTAGGGATTGAAGGCGATTTCCTGCATCCCGTGGATTGGACTGACCACGTTTACCCGAAGCACCTCCCGCCGTTTGCCCGTCAGGACCCGGGCCGCGGGTTTATCGGCCGTCCATTCGTCGATCACCCATTGCAGTTTGACGGGAATGCTATCGGCATAGGCGAAATCGGCTTTGGCGGCGTTGTTCGGCTCGGTATGGGTAGTGTAGAAAAGGCCATTCCTGGCAAAGTCGGGGTGAAACGCGAAACTGCCGAGCCCCGTCGCCAACCCCGGTTCATTGACGAAGTTGGGGAACTGCACGGTTGCATCGAAATACACATCTGCTTGATACCGGTTTGGGTCCTGGCTATTCAGGATATAGAGTTGGCCCTGTAAATCGGCAACCAGCGTCTCTTTCGTAATCGGGTGAACCCCCACTTTATTGACACGGGTAAGCGGGTCTGTTTTTCGGGTGGCCGGAAACTGAATGATCTTTTCCAGCTTCAGCACAACACCCGACTGGCTGATTGCCGGGACAACCGGGTTTTCGACGGCATTTTTTTGCGCCGAATTGCTGGCCGACGGGGCGGGTTGTTTGAGAATATAGGCGACTAGCTGATCGATTTCCCGCTGCTCCAGATGGTTGAAATTGGGCATGACCGTGCGGAACTTCCGGAACTTATCATACGCCCGCGCCACGCGGCTGTCGATCATGGCTTTGGGGCTTTTGATGAATTGGTCCAGATACTGCGGATCAACGACGCCTTTTAAGCCACCCAACTGAGGACCAATGCCGTCCTGTTTAAAATTATGGCAACTGGCGCAGTTGGCTTCAAATAGCTTTTCGCCATTCGCTACGGTTTGTGCAAACGATGGCTCAGCCTGTAGCGCCAGAATCAACAAAAAACCAATCAGCCTGACGGCAGAAACTAGCGTAGACGACGTAACGTAATTCATAAAGTAAAGACCACGATTGTCTAAATGAACAGCAATAAATAAAGGTGCTATCTTGGTAGTTGTTAAGGTGCCGATCGGGCCTGCTTCGCCAGCTCGACATCGGCGGCAACGGCGGGGCGAAGCAGCGCCCAGTGAAATCGAAGCTGATCGTTCTGCGCCGGGGTACGTCCCTTTTGCTCGCTCAGGTGCACCAGCGGCATGTCGTTATACAGCGGGCGGGTGATCGCGACGACCTCGTCCCAGTAGCGCAGCGCCTGTTCCAGCTGTCGCACTGCCGCCGTTTTCTGCGCCTCGTTGCCGCCGGTGCGGTACGTGTGCAAGGCCACGGCACCACGCAGCTTGGCCGCCAGATGCAGGCCCAGGTTCGCCCAGGTACGTACGTCGGCCACCTCGTAGGTAAGCGACCGATTGCCCGCTGTCCGAATTGGCGCGACCAGCGCCAGGGCTTTGCGGCAATCGGCTTCGAGCTGATCGGCCAGTTGCAGGGGCGTGACCTGCGTTGGCTTGAACGACGTACCGGCTGCTACGCCAGCCACATAATCGCGCACCGACACGTAATTCGGATCGAGCGTGGGCTGGGTGATGTGCTGGTTGACGGAGATATATGAGACATTTTTGGCCGAATCGTGGGCCATCATGCCTTCGCTGTACAGCGAAAAATCCCAGGTAAAGTCAAAAGCCGAGGCCAGCCGGAGCGGGGTCGACGAGGCCAGCGCGTAGGCCGTTAGCAGCGGTTCGGCGCTTTTTCCGTACCGCCGCACAAACTCGTTGCGGAACACCGCGTCGGGCGTATTGGGGTTGTAGAGCAACCGGCCCCAGAGTTGGTAAAACAGCCATTGCCGCTCGAAGGCGTAGCGCCAGTCGACGGGGCTGCCGGATTTGGTGAAGTAATCTTCCGCCGGGATGTATGTTTCCGAGCCCAGCATATAGCCACCCATGTACGCCTGATTATTGGTGGCGATGTGCGCCCGCACGAAGTCGGGTACGCCCCAGCGCAGGCAGAAAAAATCTTCGTTGCGGGCCGTCCAGGTGATTTTGTAGGCCGACGGCGTAGGCTGGAAATAGGTGTCGTAGAGCTTGCCACCGTGCACTTTCACCAGCGTAGGCGTCGAGTGGGCGTGCGACCAGTTGTATTTGAGATCAGCCCAGACCGGTCCGTCGATAAAGTCGAGTTGCCCTTCGCGTTCCAGCGAGCGGCGGGTGAGTTTTTCCGTCTCCACGCTCGTGATGCCCAGCGAGCCGGTGGTGCTCGAGAAGGGGATACGATGAATCAGTTTGGTTTTCCGGCCCGATAGCCGCATCCCCTCGATGATGGTGGCCGTCATCCAGTCTTCGCGTTGTTGCGGGGTCATGCCGCCCATGCCTTCGCCCAGCGTCAGCCCGAAGCCGGTGAGTTCGGGGTATTCCTGCAACACCTGCGTGACGCATTCGCGCGTGTAGCGCTTCACGATCGCCGACGTGTCGCCATCCACAAAATGCTTGTGGTCGAGGTTGTTCAGCCGGGGGTTGACGTTGTAGGCGGTCGAGAATTCGGGGCTGGTAAAGATGTTAAACGGAATCAGGTACGTCTCGATGCCCCGCTCAGCCGCCATGCGGAAGATAGACCGGAAAAGCGTTTGCCATTCGCGCATTTCGGCATCGGAAAACGGCGTGGCTTTCGGGAAATTGGTCGGCCGGATCATAAACGGATACGGATGCAGGTTCCAGAGGCTCAGCACGTTGAAGCGGTTGGTCGCCATCATGTCCAGAAAAGCCCGCCAATAGAGTGTATCGCGGCAGGTGGCATAATGTAGGTCGAGGGCGGTGCTGTGCCGGTACGTATCCCAGGGTAGGTCAAATTTGATAGCCCGGAAGGGGAGATGCGGCCGTTCGTTGCGGGCGGTCAGTTGTTGCAAGGGTGTGCCCTGTTGTACCGCTTCGGCCACGGCCAGGCTGCCATAGATGAGCCCCCGCGCATCGCCGCCTGTAATGGTCAGTTGGTTATCCTGCCGCGTAATGGTATAGGCTTCGCTGCCGAGTTGACGATCGTAGGCTGCCAGCCGGATGGTCTGTGCGGGCTGCTTTGCCGACGTACCGACCACGTACCCGCGCCCTGTCAAGGCGTCGGTCAGGCGTTGGGCGGCGTATCGGCTTTGGGGCGAGGGGGCATCGAGTCGAAGGGCCACCCGTTGGGCGAGCCGTTGGGCCAGGACCGTTCCGGCCACCAGCCACAGACCCACCAGTACCGTCAGTTTGCTGGTCATTTTCTGGTTGTTTGCCCCGCAGCACTCGCCTGATTCGCGTGTTGCAGCACGTTGAGGAACGGTGCCGTCCAAACGGTCGCTTCGTTCTGTTTCAGGTACGTCAGCAGCTTGTTGTGTTCGGCCAGATCGACGTTGAGCGAATGCCCACCGCCGACGCCATGAAACAGAAATACGACCCACGTACCCGTCGCCTGCGCCTTTTTCACCAGCTCGATCATTTGCTCGGCCGACTGCCCGCTGATGACGTAAGAGCCCACGTTGGCCCGGTTTAACGTACCTACGCTGATGTGCTCGCCCGCCACGCCGCGCGCGCCTACAAACGCGTCTTTGACCGAATCGTAGTAATCGACGCCCTCCACCTTGGTATCGCCGCAGGGATAGGCAAAGGTGCGGTTCTTCTGCCCGTCGAGGGTGTATAGTAAGGCATTGGTGAGCCGGATTTCATCCGTCATGCGCTTGAGCGTGTATTTGCTCAGGTCGTAGTTGGGGTTGACCCACGAGCGGCCCGGCCCGCTGCCGTCGCAGGGGTGAAACATCGTGTGGTTACCCAGTTCATGGCCGGTTTTAGCCACAGCCCGCCAGCGGTCGAGGTTGTTGGTAAAACCCGGAAAGATACCCGACAGATAAAACGTTGCCCGCAGGTTCAGGGCGTCGAGCGCCGGCATGGCTTTGTCGAGGTGTTCCTGAATGGCGTCGTCGTAGGTGAGCGATACGGCGCATTGTTTGCCGTTCCAGATTGGCCGGTTTTGGGCGAGTAGCGACGTACCTGCAAACAGCAGCGTAATGACGATGAATAACTTGTGCATCAGGTTGTTGATTAGTGATGAGAACGCATGCTGCCGTTTACAACGAACGTACCCGGATATTCTTGAACCACACTTGCTGACCGTGGTGCTGAATCATGATCAGCCCGTTGGTCGACTTGCCGAACTTGGGGTTCTCTTTGTATTTGCTCTGCTCGATCCGCCGGTTCAGGTCATCGGAGTTGATGTCGTACGACACCACCTTGCGGCCATTGAGCCAGTGCTCCACGTGGTTGTTGTTCACGATCAGCCGCGCCTGATTATACTGGCCTACGGGTTTCAACTGCTTGTTGGTTGGGATAATCAGGTCGTAGAGCGAACCGGCCGACCGGATGGGCGCTTTGTCGTTGAAGTCGATGTCGTCGAGCAATTGCATCTCGAAGTTGTCGAGCCAGTTGGGGCTGTTTCCGTTACCCGATTCGCTCACGGCGTCTTCCACGACGTAATAAAAAATGCCGCTGTTACCCGCCTTCGAGACTTTCCAGTCGAAGGTTAGCTCGAAATTTTTGTAGGGCTGCTTCGTCACCAGATCGATGTTGGGTACGTTGGGAATCGCCATCAGCGCGCCATCGTCAACGCGCCAGGCACTGCTGGGGAAGGTGGTCATTTTGTACCCCCGCAACGCCTCGGTCGATTTTCCGTCGAACAGGTACGTCCAGCCCTTTTTCGACTGAGCGGTGATGGGAGCGCTCAACAGCGTAAGCAGGGCGATGAGGTAAAGCGGTAACGATTTCATACGATAAACAAGATAGGGCGAGTGATCCCAATTGGGCTGGCTATAGGGAAATTTTAAAAGGGGCCATTTATACTTTACATGGGTGTTGTTTTGTGGGAATCAGGGTGGAAAAGATTTGGCAGCCACGGGGAATTTCACCCCCCCGAAAAAATAAATCGAAAATTTTTCACCGTTTCTGTAACCTCGCGCTGGATCGCCGGTTTCCACGTCAACTTCCTAAAACACGGCTTGCTACACACTTGGATTCGCTGACGGACAACGCACTCATGCTCAAGGTAAAGGCGGGCGATCTGGCCAGGATGGGGCTGCTCTTCGAGCGGTATCATCGGGAGCTGTTCGGATTCCTTTACCACATGAGCCACAACCCCGACGCCAGCGACGATATGGTTCAAACGGTGTTTTACCGGATGCTCAAATACCGCCACACGTTTACGGGCGACGGCTCGTTTCGCAGCTGGATGTATCACCTGGCTCGCAACGTGCTGATCGATACGGCGCAGCAGCAAAAACGGTCGGCGCAGCACCACGACCTGGCCGCCTATGCCGACCGCATCGGGGGCGGGCCGCTGGCCGACGAGTCGCTGCAACGGGAGCAGGAGGTGGCGTTGCTCCAGGAAGCGCTGGGGCGGCTGAGTCCCGATCACCGCGAAGTGCTGGTACTAAGCCGCTACCAGGAGTTGACATACCAGGAGATTGCCCGGATTCTGGATACCACCGAAGGAGCCGTGAAAGTGCGGGTCCACCGAGCGCTGAATGCCTTAAAAACGACGTACCTGAACAGTGAACACCAACGATAAACACATAGCCTGCCAAACCACGCAACGCCAGCTGCCCGACTGGCTGAGCGGCGAACTTCCGGCTCCTGACCGGGTCTCGTTCGACGCCCACGTGGCCAACTGCCCCGACTGCCAGCAGGAGGTGGCGGCCCTGCAACAGATCTGGCAGCAGTTGGGCAACCGGGCCAGCGTGACGGTGCCCGAACCCGGCCCGCAGGTACGTACCCAGTTTTACGCCATGCTCGAGCAGTTCGAAGCCGAGCAGCCAACCGCGCCGTCGGGTACGTTGGCGAGGCTGAAAAGCTGGTGGCGGCAACAAACGGCGGTGGTCTGGTTGCCACGGCTCGCCTACAGCCTGCTGCTGGTGAGTGTGGGCATCCTGACGGGCTACTGGTTTCAGGGGCGGCAGCGACCCGATGTGGCCTACCGGCAGCAGATCGACACGCTCTCGGCGCAGGTGCAGGAGATGCGCCAGATGATGATGCTCTCGTTGCTCGAAAACCCCTCGGCGACCGAGCGGCTGCGGGCGGTGAGCTATACGAAAGAAATCAACGAAGTCGACGGGCATGTGATCGATGCCCTGCTGATGACGTTGAACAACGACCCCAACGTGAACGTGCGGCTGGTGACACTCGAAGCGTTGGCCGATCTGGCCCACGACCCGCGCGTGCGGGAAGGGCTGGTGCAGTCGCTGACCAAGCAGGAGTCGCCGCTGGTGCAGGTTGCGCTGGCCGACGTGATGGTGAAGTTGCAGGAGAAACGCTCGCTGAAGCCCATGCGTCAGCTCCTTCAGCAACCCAACACCAACGACCTGGTCAAAAGCAAGCTGGAACAGACGATTAAAGAATTGTCGTAAAACCCCACCCGCAGCGGGTGGGGTCTACAACCCAAACCAATTACTTCCATGAAACACTTTATTTTCCCCGTTTTGGCGGGGGTGGTACTGTCTTGTACCCATTCGGTAGCGCAATCGACCGAACACAACGAGCACATCAGCCGTCAGTTTACGCCGACGGGCAGCGCATCGGCCAGCGTACTGGTCATCTACAACATTCAGGGCTTCGTGCACGTCGCCGGTACGTCGGGCAACACGGTTGGTTTCGAGGTCGACAAGAAGCTGACGGCCAAAGACCCCAAGGTGCTGGAAGCGGGCAAACAGGAGTTCAAGCTCCAGTTTGAACAACGAGGCGACACCATCATGGCCTACATCGCCGAGCCGTTCGATTCGCGACCCAATCGCAACAACTGGCAGCACCGTAACGAACGCCGCATCGAGTATAATTTCAATCTCGACTTCACGGTGACGGTGCCGGCGGCCATGAATGTACAGGTATCGACGGTCAACAAGGGCGATGTGAGCGTGCGCGACGTAGCGGGTCGGCTGAAAGTCACCAATGTTAACGGGGGTATTACGCTCAACAATGTGCGGGGGGCCACCAACGCCCACACCATCAACGGCAACCTGATCGCTGATTACCTCGCCAGCCCGCCCGAAGGGTCGTCGTACTACACACTCAACGGTGATATCAAGGTGAGCTACCCGGCCAACCTGGCGGCCGACCTGCAATTCAAGACGTTTCAGGGCCACTTCAATACTGATTTTCCCGAGGTGGAAATCCTGCCCGCCCGGGTCACCAAGACGCAGGAGAACCGGGGCGACAAAACGGTCTATAAACTGGATAAAACGACCGCCATCCGCATTGGGGGCGGCGGCAACAACCTCCGGTTCGAGACATTCAACGGTAACGTGTACATTAAAAAACAATCCTGAATATCATGAATAACCTACTGACAATCATTGCTTTTCTGTTGCTTTCGGCGGCGGTGCCCGTCTTCGCGCAGAGCGATACGAAAGAACAACTTGTCGTTTCGATGAGTGATCCAAATAAGCCCGGCTTCATTGAGGTGTCGTCGATCAACGGGTTCATTCATGTGGTTGGCTATTCGGGCAAAGACGTGGTCGTTGAGGCCGCAGCCCGGAATCGGGCTAACCGAAACGAAAACCAAACGAATACGGGCGGTATGCGGCGCATCAACACGGGTAACGCGCTTGATATTTCGGCGGAAGAAGCGAATAACCGCGTTCGGATCGATCCTAACAGTCACCGGCATGCGGTCGACCTGACGATTAAGGTGCCGCAGCGGAGTTCACTGAAACTGCACACGATCAATAACGGCGACATTACGGTAGACAACGTAACGGGCGAGTTGGAAATCAACAACGTGAACGGATCGATCACACTCACCAACATTGCCGGTTCGGTGGTGGCGCAGACGGTCAATGGGCAGTTGAAGACCACGTTTCGGGAGGTGAACAGCAACACACCTATGGCGTTTTCAACGCTCAATGGCAACGTCGACGTAACCTTCCCGGCCTCGGTCAAAGCCACTGTCAAACTAAAGTCGGACCGGGGTGAGATCTTCACCGACTTCGACATTGACGTGGAGAAAAGCCAGCCCAAAACCGCGCGCTCCAGCCAGAACGGCATGCAGCGCGTCACGATTGAGGATTGGGTCAACGGAAAGATCAACAACGGCGGTCCCGAGGTGATGATGAAAAACATGAACGGCAACATCTACGTCCGTAAAGCGAAATAGGCGCGGGGCAGGGGGCGAGGGGCTTAGGGAATGGCCCTCTCGCCCCCTGCCCCGCGCTCCCCCACGCAACGTCCGGATTCGTTTCCGCATCCTTGTAATGTCCGCGCCCTTCAATCGTCTTCACGTCGACATGTCAGTCGTTTCCTCCAACCCTTAACGTTATGTTTCGCAATTACCTCAAGATTGCCTGGCGCAACATTGTCAAGAGTAAGACCTTTTCGTTTATCAACGTGCTGGGGCTGGCCCTGGGCATGACCTGTAGCCTGCTCATTCTGTTGTGGGTACAGGACGAACGCAGCATCAACCGCTTCCACGCCAACGGGCCAAACCTCTATCAGGTGCTGGAAAATCAGCAGTGGACGGGCAACGAAATCAGCACTACCTCGGCGACGCCCGGCCCGATGGCCGCCGCCCTGACGGCTGAGGTGCCCGAGGTGGCGAAGTCGGTCAGCATCACCTGGGAAAACGAACTGCTGCTGACCGTCGGCGAGAAAGGGTACAAGGAAAAAGGCCGCTATGCCAGCCCCGATCTGTTTCAGCTGTTTTCATTTCCGCTCCTTCATGGCAACCCAAAAACCGCGATCGTTGGCCCCGGCAGCATCGTGATCTCGGAAAAAGTAGCGCAGAAATTCTTCGGCCGAACCGACGTGCTGGGCCGGATGATCCGGGTCGACAATACCGAAAACCGGCAAGTGACGGGCGTGATGCGCGACATCCCGATGACCTCGTCGCTCAAGTTTGATTTTGTGCTGCCTCTGGCCCCGTTTATCGCTAAAAACGAATGGCTGACCAAGTGGGAAAACAACGGCATCCGCACGTTTGCGCTGTTACAGCCCTCGGCCTCCCTCGACCGGGTGAATGCGAAAATCCTGAACATGGTACACGAGCACGACAAGAAGGTGACCACCATCAAAACCTTCCTGTTTCCACTTGAAGACACGTACCTGTACTCCAAATTCACCAACGGCCAACCCGACGGCGGCCGCATCGAATACGTCCGGCTGTTTACGATCGTCGCCATTTTTATTCTGGTGATCGCCTGCATCAACTTCATGAACCTGGCCACGGCCCGCTCGGCCAAACGCGCCAAGGAAGTGGGGATTCGGAAGGTGGTGGGTGCCGAGCGCGTGTACCTGATCGGGCAGTTTGTGGGCGAGGCCGTACTCACGGCGGGTATGGCGCTGCTGTTTGCCGTGGGGCTGGTGCTCGCATTGCTACCCGCCTTCAACCGGCTGACCGAGAAACAAATCGCGATCGAATACGGCAACCCGCTCTACTGGCTGACGCTGCTGGGGCTGGCCCTGCTCACGGGCATCGTGTCGGGTAGTTATCCGGCGCTGTTCCTGTCGGGATTGCAGCCGGTCCGTATTTTGAAAGGTACGTTGCGGTTCAACACGGGGGCGGTGCTGTTCCGGCAGGGGCTGGTGGTGTTCCAGTTTGCCCTGTCGCTGCTGCTGATCATCGGTACGTTGATCGCCGGTCGGCAGGTTGAATTTATCCGCACGAAAAACCTGGGCCTCGACCGCGAGAATGTCGTGTACGGGTCCATTGATGGCGAGTTGTCGAAACGCTTCGAGCTGTATAAAGATGAACTGCTACAGGCCCCCGGCATTCAGGCCGTCAGCTCGTCGGGCTCCGACCCGATGGACATCGGTAATTCGACCATCGCGGTGGAGTGGACGGGCAAAGACCCCGCCGACAAGACACTGTTTACGCAGATGCCGGTGAGCTACGATTTTCTGAACACGATGAAAATCAAACTGCTCGACGGCCGCGATTTCGACCGGAATACCATCACCGACAGCACCAATTACGTCATCAATGAGGAGGCCGCCCGGCGGATGGGCATGAAAACACCCGTGGGGCAGTACCTGAAGTTCTGGAGCAAGCCAGGTAAGATCATCGGGTTGGTGAAAAACTTCCACCTCAACTCGTTGCGCGTAGCCATCGAACCGCTCATTCTGCGCCTCGATACCGCCTATAACAGCACGATGATTGTACGTACCCAGCCCGGGCAGACCGACAAGGCGCTGGCGAGTATGCGGTTGCTGGCGAAGAAGTACAACCCGGCTTATCCGTTCGACTACAAATTTGCCGACGACAGCTTCGAGGAGCAGTACAAGAGCGAAACCCTGATCGGGAAGCTGGCCAACTATTTTGCTATCCTGGCCATTTTCATCGCCTGTCTGGGGCTGTTCGGGCTGGCGATGTTCACCGCCGAGCAACGCACCAAGGAAATTGGTGTCAGGAAGGTGCTCGGGGCATCGGTGCCGAGCATCATCACGCTGCTGTCGAAAGATTTCCTCCGGCTGGTAGTGCTGTCGATCCTGATTGCGTCACCCCTGGCCTGGTACGCCATGAGTCAGTGGCTCCAGGATTTCAAGTACCGCATCGACATCGAGTGGTGGGTGTTTGCGCTGGCCGGTCTGCTGGCCATCGGCATCGCCCTGCTGACGGTGAGCTTCCAAAGCATCAAAGCCGCCCTGATGGACCCCGTGAAGAGTTTACGAGCCGAGTAGGGCGGGGATAGCAGGGGGTAGCGGGGATCGCAGGGGCGGCTGGGTAGGTTGCCCACGAACAAGTTACCTGGGCGCATTTCCCTGCCACCCCCGCCATCCCTGCTATCCCCGCAACCCCTGCCCTTTTCCCCCTCTACCCTTATGCTATCAAACTACCTCAAAATCGCCTGGCGGAACCTGCTTCGGCACAAGGCGTTCTCCGCCATCAACATTGTTGGGCTGGCCATTGGTATGGCGGCCTGCCTGCTCATCCTGCAATACGTGGCCTTTGAGCTGAGCTTCGACAACTTCCACGACAAGGGTGAGCGTATCTACCGCGTGCGGCAGGACCGCTACGACGCCGGGAAGCTCAGCACCGAGTGGGTGTCGGGGGCCTATGCCGTGGGCAATTCGTTTAAAGACGCCTTCAACGAGATCGAAGCCTACGTGAAAGTGGTAGGTTCGGGCTCGGTCGTGGCCGACGTACCGGGGCGCGAGCAACTGAAGATTGAGAAGGTGTACTTCGCCAGTCCGGCGTTTTTTACGACGTTTTCGTACCCGCTGCTGGCTGGCGATGCCCGCACGGCCCTGACCGAACCCAACACGGTTGTGTTGTCGGAAACCGTGGCGAAGCGGTTGTTTGGTGCGGCCAATCCGCTGGGGCGAACCGTGCAGCTCAACCGGGAGAAGACCGAGAAGGTAACCGGCGTGTACCGCGACTTTCCGGCCAACGCCCACATGAAGCCCGACATCCTGCGCGCATACGCTACGTTTGTCAAGAACATGGGGCCGGATAACAATCCCGAGCAGGCCTGGACGTGGGACGGTTGCCTGACGTACCTGCTGCTGCGCCCCAACGCCGACCCGCAGGCGCTCGAAGCCAAGTTCCCGGCGCTGATCAACAAACTGGTTGGGGCGGAACTGAAGAAGTACAATTCGGCGGCGATCTACACGCTGCAACCCCTGCGCGACATTCATCTGTATTCGCATTACATCGGCGAAACCGAACCCAACGGCGACGGCAAAACGGTGTATCTGCTGCTGGGCATTGCTTTCTTCATCGTTGTCATTGCCTGGGTCAACTACGTGAATCTGGCGACGGCGCGGGCCATCAACCGGGCGCGGGAAGTGGGCGTGCGCAAAGCCATCGGCTCGCAACGGAGTCAGCTCATCAAGCAGTTTATGGTCGAGTCGGTGCTGCTCAACGGGCTGGCCGTGGTGCTGTCGTTTCTGCTGGTATTGGTGACCATTCCGGTGTTCAACAACCTGTCGGGGCAGCACCTGACGCTGTCGCTGCTGGGTAGCGCCCGGTTCTGGCTGGCGTTGCTGGGGCTATTTACCGTGGGTACGTTCTTCTCGGGCCTGTACCCGGCTTTCGTGCTGTCGGGCTTCCGGCCGGTGGTGGTGCTGAAAGGGCGCATGGTCAACACGCGGCAGGGCATTCTGCTACGCAAAGGGCTGGTGGTGTTTCAGTTTGGGGCGTCGCTCTTTCTGCTGGTGGGTACGTTGGCGGTGTCGCGGCAAATTCAGTTCATGCGCGAGCAGACGCTGGGCCTCAACATCGATCAGACGCTGGTGATTCGCCCGCCCATCGTTCATAACGACTCTACCTATATGAGTCAGATGAAGTCGTTTAAAGACGAACTGCTTCGGCAGGCGTCCATTCGTAGCATCACGGCCTCCACGTCGATTCCCGGCGAGGCGGTGGGCTGGAACGCGGGCGGTATCCGGCTGAAGGGCACCGACGAAAGCAAGGGTAAGCAATACCGCGTCATCGGCGTCGACTACGATTACCTCGGCGCCTACGGTATGAAACTGCTGGCCGGGCGCAACTTCGCCAAAGACTTCGGCACCGACCCCAGAGCGCTTGTTTTCAACAAAACGGCCGTGAAGCAACTCGGTTTTGCCAACCCCACTGAGGCCATTGGCAAGCAGGTCGAATTCTGGGGCGACACCTACACCCTGGTGGGCGTGGTCGAGGATTTCCATCAGCAATCGTTGCGGGAAGCGTTCGAGCCGCTCATCCTTCGCCTGATTCCCGACGTGCGCGGATTCTTTTCGGTGAAAATGGCACCGGGCGAAGCGGCCAAAACGCTGGGTACGTTGCAGGCGGCCTGGAACCAGTTTTTCCCGGGCAATCCGTTCGAGTACTTCTTTCTGGATGAACACTTCGCCGAGCAGTACCGCGCCGACCAGCGGTTTGGGCAGGTGTTTGGCTTCTTCACGGGCCTGGCGATTCTGGTGGCCTGTCTGGGGCTGTTCGGGCTGGCGTCGTTCACTACGGCGCAACGCACCAAAGAGATTGGCATCCGGAAGGCGCTGGGTGCGTCGGTGGGCGAAATACTGCAACTGCTCTACCGCGAATTTGCCGTGCTGGTGGGTATTTCGTTCGTGGTCGCGACCCCGCTGGCGTGGCTGGCCATCTACAACTGGCGACAGAGCTACGCCTTCCGCGCCGACCTCAACGGCTGGCTGTTTATCCTGCCCTTTGTGCTGGTGCTGCTCATCGCCCTGCTGACCGTCAGTTTCCAGACCATCAAAGCCGCTCTGATGAACCCCGTAACGAGCCTACGAGCCGAGTAAGGGCTTGTATTGTCGTTCGAAGTCCTCGTAGGAAAGCACAGACAGCGGCGGAAATTCGTTCGTTATCAGATTGCGCAGGTGCCGGTCATTGCTGATGATATGATCCGCCTGACTAGCAAAGTAACAGTCCACAAACTTGTTACGGTCCGACGGGTCGGGCATCTTTGTCCTGCTCAACCAATTGCCATAAAAAGGACGGGTTTATGAGCGTGACGTTGGGCAGCAGGAGCAGGTAGTCGAGCGACGCATCGGTACGGTCTATGCCGTAGCGTATGGCTACCTGCTCCCTATATTCGGTTAGTATTTCGTTCGATAGCGCCAGTTCAAACTTGCCCTGGATAAGGCATTCATACACCCAGTGGTATTTGTACTGCGGTGCCAGCGAAACCAGGAACACATTGGTATCTAAAAGCAGACGCAGCTTATTCATTCAGCCATCGATCAAGGTCTGCCTCACTGATCGTACGCTCTTCTACGGCCTGACGTACTTTGTTGACCAATTTCTCCGAAAAGAATGTCGCTAGTAATTGGCGTACGGCCAGGAGGTCATCGTCAGTGGGCTCAAATGAATACACTTTGAGCAATTCCAGTTGAAGCGAGCTGAGTTTTTGCGTTTGCATACCCGTCGGATTTAGATCAAACCTACGTTAAAACGCAACTAACCCCAAGCTAATTCCCGACGGGTTTACAGCAATAAGGAGCGCCTGCTGGCAACCCATCAAAGCCGCCCTGATGAACCCCGTAACGAGCCTACGGGCCGAGTAAGGGCTTTTTTGTCATCCCGACCGGGGCGCGTAGCCGTCAGGAGGGATGACAAAAAACGGCGCTTTCAACCCATAACTGAGGCGGTTTATCCCATTTCGGCCCCGCAAGGCGTAAAGCGGGTTAGCTTTCGGCTCACCTTAACGGTCGCCCGATGAACGTACCTGGCTCACTCCGGTTTATCCTTCTTTTCGTCACCAGTCACCTCTTCGGTCAAGCGCCCGATCTGGTGCCGACGCAGGGCATAACTTCGCCGCTGCATGGGGCCAATGTGGGGCGCATCCGCTTCACGGACCGGGCTATCCCCGCTGCCGACCTGACCGATACGGCTTGTCTGGGTACGTATACGCTTACCAACCGCAGCAACCTGTTCATGACAGCGTTTATGGGCAACTCGCTCACGAATTACCTGCATCAGCTCGCCCCCGATCTGCCCGCCGACGTACTCACGAAAACAGGCGGCTATCAATTCAATTTCTTTGTCGACGACCGGCTCGTGTATCAGAGCAACCTGCA
The DNA here is from genome assembly GCF_041321105.1 of Fibrella musci. Lineage (NCBI taxonomy): Bacteria > Pseudomonadati > Bacteroidota > Cytophagia > Cytophagales > Spirosomataceae > Fibrella > Fibrella musci. The sequence goes on from NZ_JBGGWD010000006.1 coordinate 198,208, forward strand.
TCCCGGCGCGCCCTATGCACAGGTCAAAAACACGGAAACGATCATCAGCAAGCCGCTGATCGACAACCAGAAAGAGGGTGCGTGGTGGAGCCAATCGGCCTGGAACCGGTTTATGAACAACGGCGGAGATGCCGCCTTGACCGAAGGCCCGCACCGGTTCCGGCTCGACATCCGTCCGTACCTCGGCCCGACCAACCCGATCGTTGGCGGGCTGCTGGCAAGCGGCGAACTGAAACTGCTCGTCAACCGCAAGCCGGTGATCGACCTACGCACCATCCGGCTCAACGTACCCAAGCCTTATCCGGGACTGCCGGTGTCGACCGAGCGGTTTGACCGGGACAAGATCAAGACGCTGAAAGGGATGATCGACGCGGCAGTGTTTAAGCACATTACGAGCGTGGTGGTGCTGCATAAGGGCAAGCTGCTGATCGAGGAATATGGCAACGGCGCGACCCGCGATTCGCTGCACGACGTGCGCTCGGTGGGTAAGTCGCTGGCCTCGACGCTGACGGGCATGGCCATCCGGGACGGGCATCTGACGAGCGAAACCCAGCCCCTGTCGGCCTTCTACGACCTGCGCGTGGTAGCGAACAACGTACCTAGAAAAGCCCAGACCACCCTTCGCGAACTGCTGACGATGAGTTCGGCGTTCGACGGCAACGACGACGACAACGACTCGCCCGGCAACGAGGAAAACATGTACCCCACGCCCAACTGGGTCGACTTTACGCTGAACCTCCCGATCGACACGGCGAAATACAAGGGCACGTGGCATTACTTCACGGCGGGCGTGGTGCTGCTGGGCGACGTGCTGCACAAGGTGGTGCCGGGCGGGCTGGAGCGCTACGCCGGGCAGCAACTGTTTGGCCCGTTGAGGATTCGGCGGTATCGGTGGCCCTACACGCCGCAGCAGACCGTTAGCCTGGCGGGCGGCATCCGAATGAACGCGCTGGATCTGGCCAAATACGGGCAGCTCTACCAGAACGGCGGTCGCTGGCAGGGCCGACAACTGGTACCCAAGGCCTGGGTCGACAAGACGTTGACCCGCCACAAAGCCATCCCCGGCCGACCGAACGAGTACTACGGCTACCTGTTCTGGAACAAGACATACCGGGTGAATGGCAAGGCCTACGAGACGTACTATGCCACGGGCAACGGCGGCAACAAGATCTTCGTGTTCAAGGATCAGCCGTGGGTCATCGTCGTGACCGCCACCGCATACAGCACTGCCTACGCCCACTCCCAGGTCGACCGGATGATGGAGCAATACATCCTCCTCGCTTTGCTGCATTAAGCTTAATATGGTTTGAAGCTGATTAATTAGTAGGTAACCGCTTAGTCAATTCGGATTTGTTGCTTTTGTTGTCATCACGCGAAAGCCGATACTTGTAAGATCTCCAGTGTAATCTGAGGAGAATATATTCACCATAGAACTAGAAACAGCTATATATCAACTATTTGTAGTTCCGAAATTTTGTGTCCAATAATATGTTGGGTGGCCAGTTCAACGAAGATATGAGCGTAACTTTCTGGGCGACAGGGCAAATACGACTGACAAGGATATTCTCAAAATGTGTTTGCTATCTTCGTGCTAGCAGGACCCATCAATTAGTACACTTCCTAACCTGACATTATAGGAGGGCAAGTGATGCCCCCTGTAATGTTTAACAGAGTTGCATGGAACCCAAGAAGCTCATAGCCAACATCCTTGTTGCGCTTACCATTATCACTGCTTTGTACAGCATTATCAAGGACAAAGATGATTTGTTTGCTAAATTATTTCCGAACGGGAATATATTAAATATTTATTCTGTTTCTCTACTAATCATAATTACCAACTTTGCGACCTTTTATGTGATTTATGTTTATTACTATAGTGAAAAGGAGAAGCACAAAATGACCCAGAAAGAACTAGAGCGTGCTGATTTTTTATTAGCTGACAAAAAGAAGAAAGAGATAGTTGATGTATATACAGGAATACCCAATGAGAAAAAGTTCATAATAGACATTCAAAACTTGAAAAATACGTTGTATCATCTGATCCTAATTGATTTGGACAATTTTGGTAATATTAATAAAAGATACGGCCATGACAAAGGTGATAAAATTATGAAATTGATAGCTCAGAGTTTATACAGCAGCATGCGTCGAGATGAAGAAATATATAAGAGAGAACAAAGATTGCAAGATTCTTTTGTAAAGCGAATATACAGAAAGTATAATAAAGGTGATGAATTTATATTTCTGATTAGGGGAGAACAATATGAAGCTATTGGATTTATTAATAGGGTGAAGAAAGAGTTTGAAAAATTCTCCAACCAAACTGAGGAAATTGTAGGAGAAAAAATAAATTTAAATTTTCATGCTGCTATTAGTCCAATTTATCCGAATGAGCAGTTTGATATATATTATCGAAGACTTCATGAGTGCTTCGTCTTGGCGGCGGAAGAAAAAAACAATAAAAGGATCTATTGGTATTTAGACGAACATTACAAGTTTGACAGTAATGACTTTCGACGGAGAATATACGATGAATCAGAAAGACTGTTTCGTGTGTAAATACGTGCGTTAATTGGGCTAAGTTTTTATAGTCTGGGTGTATTCCACTCCACAGGTTGTTTTTATCAATAAACCAGCCTAACATCACAGGTATATTCCTTCTAACAAGTTGGCCGCTCAGTAGACAGAATTTTAGCAAAGCGGATTAGGTGCGTGTTCAGGCTTCGCGCTGGGTTTAATCGTTTTGTACGTTTGTCGTTGCTTCGTGTGGCGTCACTTACGAGCGACAGGCAGCAGGCCGCCAGATCAAGCACAGCAGCCCAACCGGCAGGGGGTGGAAAGATGCAGGCTACGTTCGTTCAGGTGGTGGCGTCCACACCATCAACCGCTTGGGCCGTTGGGCTAGTTACCTAATACTACGTATCATCACAACATAGTTTTGGTGTGTCCACTGGATGAATGGCCGCAGCGATAAGCTCAACCGCCGTCAACAGAACGTACCCAGCTAGCCGAGAAATACTTTCTTGCCGGTGTTGGCCGCTCGGTAAATGCCTTCGATGACGCGCATGTCTTTGCAGCCTTCCTCGCCCGAAATATGCGATGGTAGCGGTTTGTTGCTCAGGATGTGGCTGGCGATGTCGTCGAGTTGGGCGGCTTAACTCATACGAATCTGGTAACGTACCTGCGTTGCTGGATCAGCCGCCGAACAAATCTGGTTTCATTTTCGTATTATTGTAGACAACCAGCCACTTAATAGGCTGCTTCGCCATGAAAACGACCAAACGCACGATTGCCGCTTCGGCTAAAACAAGCGCGGTCTTCCAGCGCATTATTGCCGACAAGAAGGCGCTGCGGGAGCGGTGGGCAACGGGCGGTCAGGCACCCACACCTCTTGCCAATGGCCAGTCGAACGCCGAATCCTTACCCCTGCACTAAAGAAGAGGAAGCTGGTCGCATTTCATATGCCTTTGTGACCGACCAGCACGTTCACTACCGGGCTTATTTCTCGGATTACAGCTACATGTTCGGTAGCCACACGTTCCTCTGCCAATTCTATTCGTTTGATCTGGTGGTAGTTGGTGAACTGCGCCCACCGAAGTTCACACAGGTAGATCAGCGTATTGCCGATACGGTTGTCAATTGCTTTAGCGCTATCTTTCAAGCCATTGACAATGTCGTCATTACGGTGTACGACAGCTCTGATCAGGCTGAGTTAGCCCGTAAGCGGAAGTTTACCAAGTGGTTTAACGATGCTGATGTAGCCGATATCGAGAAAGTAGACTTTGAAGTAGCTGATGAATCGTACACTCTGCTATCCTCTGTATTTCTGCACACCTCATTGCCTGACAAAGACGCTATCCTGGACCGCTACCAATTAATTTTGGAAGGCGGTAATATTCCGCTCGACTAACCGAGAAGCACCTTCTTGCCCGTGTTGGCCGCTCGGTAAATGGCTTCGATGACGCGCATGTCTTTGCGGCCTTCCTCGCCCGAAATGTGGGCTGGTAGCGGTTTGTTGCTCAGGATGTGGCTGGCGATGTCGTCGAGTTGGGCGGCTTGCTGGTTGATGACCGGGAAATTGAATACGCTCCGGCTCGTTTTCCCCGCAAACGGGCCATAACTCAGGGCCGGGCTCAGCTCAAACGTACCCTCGTCGGCCGAGGCGAAGAAGCGGTCGATGTTGCTGTTGGCGGTGGTGGCCGAGGTGCAGACCGCCCCACTCGGGAAGTACAGTTGCCACATGATGTTTTCCTCCACCTCCCGGAACCGGTCGGGCATCGTCACCGGGCCATACTGCGCCGTTACCGCCATGGGTTCTTCGCCCAGTACGTACCGGCTGCTCTGTACGCAATAGACGCCCAGATTCATCAGCGGGCCGCCGCCCGCCAGCGCTTTGCTCAGGTGCCAGTCGTCGGCGGGGATGCCCGCGAGCCGGTAGCCCAACGACGCTTCGATCCAACGTACCTGACCAAATACCTTTTCCTGCCCCAGCCGTTTGAGTTCGATGTGGTGCGGTTCGTAATGCAACCGATAGCCAACCGCCAGTTGAACACCCGCCCGCTGGCAGGCCTCGATCATCTGCTGGCAGTCGCGCTCCGTAAACGCCATGGGTTTCTCCACGATCACGTGCTTGCCGGCCCTGGCTACCCGCAGCGTGTACTCCTTGTGCAGGCCGTTGGGCAGCGTGATGTAGACCAGATCGATATCCGGGTTGTTGGCCAGTTGGTCGAGCTGGTCATACGAATAGATGTTCTTGTCGGACAGATTAAAGTCGGTTTTCCACTGCGCCGCTTTGGCCGGTGTGCCGGTAATCACGCCGTTGAGCCGGCAATAGCGCGAGTCGGTCAGCCCGCTTTTCAGTACGTTGGCGTACCGGCCCAGTCCGCACAGGGCGATGTTCAGCTTTCGAGTCTCCCCAGGTACGTCGAAGGCCGAGGCCACAAGGGAGGGTGAGAGCGTCGAGGCACCGAGGCCCAGCCCAAGTTTATTGATGAATGAACGTCTGGAGTACGGAGCCATAATGCCTTAGTTGAGGCGACCAAGTAGGCGCGCCGAATCGCTTCGTCCAAGCCATAAAAGGCCCAAAGGCGATTCGGTACGCTGAATGGCAATCGGGTTGCCAGGGCTGGCCCGGTAGGCTCACGTCGCGGTAGGCAACAACTACGTTTACGGGCATGTGTTGGCGTGCCCAACGCAGGGCCAGACAGGCACAGCTAAGTCAGTGTCGGCAGTAGCCCGCCCTACATCTGAAGTCGGTGACAATGAGCGCGCCTAACTGGGGCGAGGTTTGGGTTTGTTCGTAAATAGTTTCGTCTTTTAACAGCGGTTGGTTTCGCTCAACTGCTGAACCGACTCAGACAAGTATGGAGGATAAGCAATTACTGGAGGATAGCCTCCTCAAGGTGTGGAGTGAACGGAATGATGCGCAGCGGCTCGACGTGATGCAACGCATTTATGCCGCCGATATCGTGTTTTACGAGACCGATCAGGGCGAAGCCATCAAAGGCCATCAGGCGATCGATGCCCTGATCAAAACACTGCAAAGCCAATGGGCGCCTGACTTTGTCTTCTCCCTGACCAGACCCGCCGTAATTAATCACGGGGTTAGTCATGTCGCCTGGACACTCGGAGCCGCGGAGGCCCCCCCTGTCGCCAGCGGTATGGATATCGCCATTATCGAGAACGGCCTCATCAAAGAGCTGTATCTGTACCTAGACGCCCCCGCTGCTTGATGCAGTCGTGACTATCTAGCTGGGGGCCACTTTTCACCAATCAGAAAAAATTGAGAAACTGTTGTGAAACCGATTGGTTGCGCGTATATTTGCAACCGAACGGTTTCATTAATTGCGTAATTCATCGATGCGAAGAGATATTTTTCAGGCAATCGCCGATCCGACGAGGCGGGCCATCATCGCCCTGATCGCCTTGCAGGCCATGACTCCGAACGCTATTGCCGACCACTTCAACACAACCCGGCAAGCCGTGTCGAAACACCTGCGCATTCTCACGGAATGTGAGCTGGTCAAACAGGAGCCGCAGGGCCGGGAGATTTATTATTCGCTGGAGATCGACAAACTGAAAGAAGTAGACAACTGGCTGGCCCAATACCGGACGATTTGGGAAACCCGGTTCAATCAACTTGACGAGGTATTATCCATGATTAAACAACAGAACCAATGAACACCAACTTGCTCTTCGACTTCACTGTCGACAAACCCCAGAAAACGGTAGTCATCACCCGGGAATTCGCCGCCGAGCTCCCGCTGGTTTGGGATGCGTTCACCAAGCCCGAACTGCTGGACCAATGGGTAGCCCCCAAGCCCTGGTCATCCAGGACGAAGTACATGGATTTTAAGGTCGGTGGCCGCCGGTTCTACGCGATGGTAAGCCCTGAGGGACAGGCCCGTTGGTCGCTTCAGGAATACACGTCGATCAGTCCGAAGACCCATTACAGGATGTACAATACGTTTGCCGACGAACACGAAAACCCCGAACTGCCCGGTTCGGAATGGGATACGACGTTCAGCGAGCAGGACGGCATCACTACCGTGCGGATTGTCATTAAAAACGAATCGCTGACCCGCATGGAGCAGATGATCGAGATGGGCTTCGAAATCGGGTTTAAGATGTCGATCGATAACCTGGAACGGCTACTGGCCGACTTGTCGAAACAGCAGCCGGCTAAAGCCATCTGATTCTGTTTGCATTGGCCCGCTGGCCTACCTTAACAACTCTTAACAGGCTGCTTAGCAGGTGGGTACGTACCTTGGTCGCTCCATCAGGTACGTACCAATATGCTACAGCATTACCTCCACATCGCCGGGCGGCAGCTGCGGGCGCAACGCGGCTACACCGCGCTCAACATTGTCGGGCTCACCATCGGGATGGCGGGCGGTCTGCTGATTTTCCTGTTCCTGCAACACCACCTCAGCACCGACCGCCACCACGCCCGATTCGACCGGACGTACCGGATCACCACCGACCTGCACCTCGACAATGGTGTGGTGGAATATTACCCCGAAGCGCCGCTGCCGATGGCGCAGGTACTGCGCACGGCTTACCCGCAGGTGGAACAGGCCGCCTTTGTGCGGGTGAACCGCTCGCTTACGGTCAACCTGAACCCGGTAAACGGGCGCGCGTCGGTGCGGTTTCTCGAACAGGACAACACGGCGCTGGTCGAAGCCCAACTGTTCGACATTCTGGACTACCACTGGCTGAGCGGCGATCCCAAAACGGCCCTGCGCGCGCCCAACAGTGTGGTGCTCACCGAGTCGTGGGCGCAGCGCTATTTCGGGGCGGCCAATCCGCTGGGGCAGGTGCTTGACCTGGACCACCACGTAAAAGCGACCGTTACGGGCGTTGTGGCCGACCCGACTAATCCCACCGATACCCAAATCGGCCTGTTTATTTCGATGCCGACGATCCGGCAACTCGACCCGACCTACGACGTGACCGAGTGGGGGCAACTGAACAGCACCAACCGGCTCTATTTCACGCTGAAAGCCACCGCCCCAAACACCGCCATCGGGCAAATCGAGGCTTCGCTGCCCGCCCTGTCGAAAACGCATTACGGCGAGCTGGCGCATGTCTATCAGTTCCACACGCAACCCCTGGCCGACATCCATTTCGACGTGCAACGGTCGGGGGGCGTGATCCGGCGGTCGTTGCTGGGCGCGGTGGGCCTGATCGGCCTGTTTCTGCTGCTGACGGCCTGTATTAACTTCATCAACCTGGCGACGGCACAGGCGTTCCGGCGCAGCAAAGAAGTGGGCGTCCGCAAAACGATGGGCAGTTCGCGGGCACAGCTGGCGGGGCAGTTTCTGCTCGAAACGGGCCTGATTGTCGGCGTGGCGCTGCTACTGGCCCTGTTGCTGACGGCGGTCACCCTGCCCATGTTCCGCAATTGGGTCCACGCGCCGCTGACCCTCCGGCCCACCCTGTCTACGCTGCTCTTCATCGGGCTGCTGCCGGTCGGGGTAGTACTGCTGGCGGGCGGATATCCGGCGGTTGTGCTGGCCCGCTTCAGCCCACAGGCGAGTCTGCGCGGCAACGTACCCGCGTCTGCTGTGGGGGGCTACTCGCTGCGGCAGGGGCTGATCGTGCTTCAGTTTGTGATCTGTCAGGCCCTGCTGGTGGGCGCACTCGTGGTGGTGAAGCAGGTACGTTTCACCCAACAGACGGATCTGGGCTTTCGGCAGGATAACGTCTTGATCGTCAATTTGCCCGCCAGCGATAAACACGCCTGGACCACGCTCAAAACCGAACTGAGCCAATACCCCGCCATCCGGTCGGTGACGCTGCAATACCGCCCGCCCTCGGCCCGCGAAATGAACGGCGGCTCGTTCAAATTCGGCGCCAACCCCGACTGGACCAACTTCCCGGTGCGTGAACGCCTCGCCGACGCCGATTACCTGAAAACGTACAACATGCAGCTGTTGGCGGGCCGCAACATCGTCGCGGGCGATTCCATCCGCGAGTACGTCATCAACGAAACGCTGATGCGTAAGCTCGGCTACCAGAAACCCGAGGCCATTCTGGGCCAACGCATGCAGTATTACCTGTCGGCGGTGCCGCTGCCGATCGTGGGCGTTGTGAAAGACTTTCACCTCAAATCACTGCACGACCCCATCGAACCCTGTTTCATCGCGTCGTTTCCGGGCATGTATCGGCAGGTGGGCATTCGTATGGCGGGGCCGTCGTCGGGGCAGACACTGGCGCACATCCGGTCTGTTTTCCAGAAGCTCTACCCAACCGATGTGTTCACGTATGATTTCCTGGACGATCAGCTGGCGCGTTTTTACGAGACCGAAACCACGCTGGCGCGGCTTGTCAACCTGTTTGCCGGGTTGATCATGGTGATCTGCGGCCTGGGGCTGTACGGCCTCGTGGCGCTGGCGGTAACACGGCGCACCAAAGAAATTGGCGTCAGGAAAGTGCTGGGCGCTTCGGTCGGCAGCATCGTGGCGCTGCTGTCGAAAGACGTGCTCCGGCTGGTGCTGGTAGCCATTGCGCTGGCGTCGCCGCTGGCGTGGTGGGCCATGCAGCAATGGCTGGACGGGTTCGCCTACCGAATTGATATTCGCTGGTGGATGGTAGCCGCGGCAGGTACGTTGGCGGTGGGCGTGGCCGGGCTCACGATCAGCTACCAGACCATCCGCGCCGCCCGCATGAACCCTGTGGCGAGTTTGCGTAGCGAGTAGGCGCGGCTGGGTACGTTACCTGGCGTTGGGTAGCTTGTCGAGGTAGGTCTGCGTGCTGGGCTGCACGGTGCCGTAGGTTTCCACGTCGACAACCGCTACCCCCACAAACGCCAGCTGCTGCCGTTCGGCTTCGGTGGGCGGGGTGGCGTACTCTTCCTCGTTGATTTTCTTCGTCGCCAGTTGTTTCGTCAACGCGCTGATGCCGGGGTGATTGCTCAGAATCGGCTGGGCTTCGAAGGTCTCGCCGGGGCGGGTGCCGCTGCGGTCGTAGTTGATGCAATAGGCCAGTAGCCAGGCGGTCTCGACGGCGTGCGCGGGCACCAGCACTACTATAGTTTTGACGAGGATGCCATTCTGCGAAATATCCTCGTAAACGCCGCTCTTTTCGGCGATCCAAATCAGGCCGGGCGGCAACTCAACCCGAATGGGCGCGTTGGTGCTGTTCCTGAACGACACGCAGAACGCCACGGCATTACCCGACCCTTTGACCGTTTTCTTTTCCCGGGCTTCGTACCAGCAATCGCTGTCGGCTCGCGGCTTTTGCACCAGGGTAATTCCGGTCGGAAACGTAAACGGAGCACCCAGTGGGCGCTCTTTTGAATCGCCAAAGCCGGGTGCCGACGAAGCGGGGGGTAGGGGATCGACCTCCGGCTCGGGGATAACCGACTCGGGGGTAGGGCTGGTGCAGGCCATCAGGCCGGTTAGCAGCAAGAGGTAAAGCGAGGCGCGCATAGTATCTGTTGTTTAGAGGCCCAAAGGTGCGCCGCGCCTATTGGCAGACCTTGGCTGAACTCGTTCAACCGGAAAAAGCAACCGATGAAGCAGCGTTGCCCGCAAAACCTGCCCGTTGGCCAGGGATATTCGGTTGCTCGTTGACCTTTGGTATGGGTAGTCGCGCATGGGCAGCTGGCTTTGCCGGTTATAGGGTTTACGCTAGAGCCAGACCCAATGCCTGTGAAGGTGTTACAATGACCACAAATCCGTTTTTCATGAAAAAACTGCTCAGCCTATCGCTCGGCCTGCTGCTCGCCGTATCGAGCCTGCACGCACAAAACAAACTCTGGACCGCCGACAAGGCCAACGACTGGTATAAGAAACAGGGCTGGCTGCGGGGGAGTAACTTCCAGCCCAGCACGGCCATCAATCAGCTGGAAATGTTTCAGGCGGCCACGTTCGACCCGCAAACCCTCGACCGCGAACTGGGCTGGGCCGAGGGGCTGGGCATGAACGCCATGCGCGTGTACCTGCACCACATTCTCTGGACGTCGGATCGCGACGGGTTCAAAAAACGGCTCGATCAGTATCTTCAGATTTCGAATAAGCACGGCATCAAAACGATTCTGGTGTTTTTTGACGACTGCTGGAACGACGAGTACCACCCCGGTAAACAGCCCGAACCCAAACTCGGTGTGCACAACAGTGGCTGGGTACGTGACCCCGGCACCATGATCCTGAATCACCCCGATAGCCTGCCCGTGCTGGAGCGGTACGTGAAGGACGTAATGACGACGTTTAAAAATGACGACCGCATTCTGCTCTGGGACCTCTACAACGAGCCGGGCAACAGTGGCTATACCAACAAAAGCATGCCCCTGTTGAAAGCCGTATTTGGCTGGGCGCGGGAGGTGGGCCCGTCGCAGCCGATCAGCGCGGGGCTCTGGAACTGGGGCCCGCAGTTTGATGAGCTGAACAAGTTCCAGATCGAGAACTCCGACGTAGTGACCTATCACCAGTACCAGTATATCAATTACCACCGCGACCGCATCAAGGAACTGCGGAAGCAGAACCGGCCGCTGATCTGCACCGAATACATGGCCCGCCGCAACGGTAGCCTGTTTCAGACGGTGATGCCGATGCTGAAGGCCGAAAACATCGGGGCCATCAACTGGGGGTTTGTGTCGGGGAAGACCAACACCATTTTCGCCTGGGACACCCCCATTGCCAGCGGAAAAGAGCCTGAACTCTGGTTCCACGACATCTTCCGCAAAGATGGCAAGCCCTTCAGCGAAGACGAAGTAAACCTCATCAAATCCCTGACGGGAAAAAAGTAGAGACGCATCCTTGCGTCTCCGCTACCGGCCAAACCTAGCTAGCGTTTATGAAAAAAAGGGTATTGTTCCTGTCGCTGCCAGCGCTGGCGGCAGTCACGTTGCTATCCATCAGCCGTTTCGATAGCAAACCGTCGGCGGAACGGCGCCCCAACATCGTGGTGATCCTGGCCGATGATCTGGGCTTTTCAGATCTGGGTTGTTACGGGAGTGAGATCAAAACTCCCAACATCGACTACCTGGCCAACAGCGGCGTTCGGTACACGCAGTTTTACAACACCTCGCGCTGCTGCCCAACCCGGGCGAGCCTGCTGACGGGTCTGTATAACCAGCAGGCGGGCATTGGCAAAATGACCGAAGCCGAAGACCAACCCGGCTACCGGGGTCACCTGACCGCCAACACCGTCACGCTGGCTGAGGTACTCAAGTCGGCGGGCTACCAGACCGGCATGACGGGCAAATGGCACGTCTCGAACACCATCGTACAGAAAGATCCCAAAGCCCAACTCGACTGGCTCAACCACAAGAAAGACTTTGGTGATTTTGGGCCTATCGCGCAATACCCGACCAGCCGGGGCTTCGACCGGTATTTTGGCAACATTTGGGGTGTAGTCGATTTCTTTGATCCGTTTAGTCTGGTGAGCGGCACCAAACCCATTACGCAGGTGCCGAAAAACTATTACCATACCGATGCTATCAGCGATACCACAGTGGCCTACGTAAAGGCGTTTGCCAAATCGTCGGCTCCGTTTTTCCTGTATGTGGCGCACACGGCCCCGCACTGGCCCCTGATGGCTCCGCCTGAGGACATCGATAAATACAAGCACACATACAAAGGTGGATGGGATGTCATTCGGAAAGCCCGGTACGACAAAATGGTGAAGCTTGGGCTGATCGACCCGGCCAACACCAAACGCTCGACCCGCTGGCAGGACGACCTCAAGTGGGAAAACAATCCCGACTCGGCCTGGGATGCGCGGGCGATGGCCGTGCACGCCGCCATGATCGACCGGATGGATCAGGGTATCGGCCGCCTGATTCAGACCCTGCGCGAAACCGGGCAACTGGATAACACCCTGATCGTGTTTTTATCAGACAATGGCGCCAGCCCCGAAAACTGCGCAGCTTATGGTCCCGGTTTCGACCGGCCCAACGAGACGCGCGATGGTCGCGCGATTGTTTACGACCTGAAAAAACAGGTAATGCCGGGACCGCAGACCTCGTTTGCCTCGATCGGGCAACGATGGGCCAATGTGGCCAATACACCTTATCAGTACTGGAAAGCCGAGTCGTATGAAGGCGGTATCCACACACCCATGATCACCTTCTGGCCTCGCGGAATCAAGGCGAAGAAAGGTAGCCTGAACGCGCAGGTCGGGCATGTTATGGATTTCATGAGCACGTTTGTGGAACTGGCGGGGGCAACGTACCCAACAACGCACCACGGGCAGCCAATCACGCCTACGACGGGTATTAGCCTTGTGCCCTCGTTTCAGGGCAAAGTCGTGCCGGGGCATGAGGCGCTATTTAACGAGCACTTTGGCGCTCGCTACGCCCGCTCCGGCGACTGGAAGCTGGTATCGACAAGCCGCGACACAACCTGGCACCTCTATAATCTGGCCGCTGACTGCACCGAAAGGCAGGACGTAGCGGCACAACATCCCGATAAAGTGCAACAATTAAAAAAACGCTGGCAACAGTGGGCACAGGCGCATCATGTGTTTCCTAAGCCAGGGAAGCCCTAGCGCCACTCCTCAGCGGGTATCCCGGCTGGCGACAGCAGCCACCTCCTTTATTCGTTAGTACAATAGAACAGCCATTGCCAGAAGCCTCATCGCAGGGCTGGTAATGGCTGTTTTTAGGTTATAAATGGGCCAACGATCATTATTGGGTGCTGGCAGACTTACTTACAGGTTTACCCTAAGGTACTGTAAATGGGCAGACAAGCAGGTAACTACTAGCTCGCCTGTATTTGGTAAAGAACCCTCGCTAACAAGACCTATACTGTAACCGATTTACTAACGGGTAGGTTAGGCCCTGAGTACAGGGTCGCAAATCGCCCAATATCACCCTATTGACTGACTGGCAGTCATCAATACGTCGGCGCCGTTGACAATGGTAACGGCTACAGACAACACCAGCCAGTAAAAAAACTCTTTATTTAAGCTAAAATAATCTGTCTTTTAATATAAATCCTGCAACCGATTGCAATTTTATAAACAAACACTAGTTTTGCATTCAATAAAGTAAAGTTTGCATCATAAGTAGATAGGGGATTTGGCGGGTCGGTTGGTCAGTTTGGTAGAACTGCTCATGGCCTGTCAACGATCGCCGCTTCAAAAACGAGTAGTGCTTCATCGGCCGCTCAGCCTGATAGTGAATTGATCAATAGTCAACGTATAACTAAGGATTACCTGTCACCTGCTCTGTCACGCGTTTACCCAATCAGTACCTATAAAAGCCGTTTGCCAGTAAGTACTCCCTTTAACCAATAAATCCAGAATACTATGTTAAATCAATTACCAACTCACGTTTCTGTCGCGAAATTGCTGCGGTTGGGGCTTTACTGCTCCCTGCTGTTCAGCGTGTTGGTTACGTCTGCCTGGGCCAAAGCCCCTCAGGACCAACCCGTATCGGGTACTGTGCTCGATGAAAAGGGAAGCCCCCTCGTCGGTGTGAACATCCAGATTAAAGGCACCGCTCGGGGGGCAACCAGTGATGCCAACGGCGCGTACCGGATCGAAGTGCCCAATGCCAACTCGGTACTGATCTTCAGCTACATCGGCTACAAACGGCAGGAGGTCACCGTTGGTGGTCGTGCCGTTATCAACCTGTCGCTGGAAGCCGATGCCAGTGCGCTGGATGAAGTGGTGGTGGTAGGCTACGGCACCCAGAAACGCTCGTCGCTGACGGGAGCCGTTTCGACCGTGACGCCCAAAGAACTGACGGCCCTGCCCGTGCCCAGCGTGGCGCAGGCCCTACAGGGGCGTGTACCGGGCGTGTCGGTAGTGAATAACGGCGGACCGGGCTCCGCACCCACCGTACAGATTCGGGGTATTGGCTCGATCAACTATGCATCGGGTCCGCTGTACGTCATCGACGGCGTACCGACGGGCGACCTGACGAGCTTCAACAATAATGATATTGAGTCGCTGGAGGTTTTGAAAGATGCCAGCTCAGCGGCTATCTACGGGTCACGCGCTGCCAACGGGGTCGTCCTGATCACCACCAAGAAAGGCAGCCGCGACAACCGGGTACGTGTTTCGATCGATTCGTATGTGGGCACGCAGAGCGCCTGGCGCAAAATCCCCGTGCTGAACCGCGACGAATATGTACGCTATGCCACGGCGCTGACCTCAAACGCTGGCATTCCGCTGCCCGGCCGCCTGAGCAACCTGAACACGCCGATCTATACCGGCGCTACACAGACCTTCGCCCAGACAGAAACCAACTGGCAGGATGAGCTATTCCGCAACGCGCCCATTCAGCAGCAGCAGATTTCACTGTCGGGTGGTAACTCGGTATCGCGCTTCTTCGCGTCGGGTAACTACTTCAACCAGCAGGGCATCATGCAGGGAACGAGCTACGAGCGCGGCTCGCTGCGCCTGAACTCGGATCACCAGATTGCCAAGTTCCTGAGCATCGGCCAGACGCTGACGGGTGCCTACAGCAGCCAACGCCCCGAGCAGGGCGGCGACCGCTCGCAGATGATGCACGCCTTGCGGATGATGCCCTACTGGCCCACGATGGACCCCACGAAAGTCGGTGGCTACAGTGCCCCCACTGCCCTCGATGGCTCTGACCCGGAAAACCCGCTGCGCTATCCGGCGCTCGACATCACCCGCAACCGCTTCCTCAAACTGTTTGCGACGTTCTACGCCGACGTTCGGCTGACCAATTACCTCCGCTACCGCTTCAACTACGGGGCTGATTTGGGCTACGGCGTAAACAGTACGTTCCTGCCTATCTATAATGATGGCTATGGTGGACGTACCTCGGCCACCGTGCAGGATACGCGCACCACGAATATTTCGCAGGTGCTCACCAACCAGATTACGTTCGATAAAACGTTTGGTAAACACGCCATCAACGTGCTGGCGGTAGCCGAGCAACAAAATGTTAAGTTCAGCGGCCTGAGCGGCTCTGGTATCCGGCCTAACAATGACCTGGAGGTGATTCAGGGTGTCAGCAACCCGTCGGTAACCAGTAACCGTAGCGAAACCAACCTGATTTCGTATGTCGGTCGGGTCAACTATGAGTTCGACGGTAAGTACCTGGTGAGCGCGTCGATTCGTCGCGATGGCTCGTCGCTGTTTGCACCGGGTAAGAAGTGGGGTAACTTTCCCTCGGCATCGGTGGGCTGGCGCATCAACCAGGAGTCGTTCATGAAAGCCATGCCGCAGTTCTCGGAACTGAAACTGCGCGCCAGCTACGGCAAAACCGGCTTCAATGGCATCGGCAACTACGCCTGGCAATCGCTGGTGCAGGCCGACGCCACGGCCTATCCGTTTGGCGCCGCCAATAGCCTGGGTTCGTACTTCAACGCGCTGGGCAATACCGAATTGCAGTGGGAAACTACCGACATGGTCAATGTGGGTGTGGATGCAGGCCTGTTCAACAACAAGATCACATTCTCGGCCGAAGTCTATAACCGGTTTACCGACGGCCTGATTCTGGGCGTCCCCATTCCGAACTCGATCGGGTACAGCAACGCGCCCGTAGCCAACATCGGCAGCATGAAAAACTGGGGCTACGAGTTTCAGGCGGGCTACAACTACTCACGGGGTGATTTCCGGCTGAACGCTTCGGCTAACATCGGCATCACGCGTAACCGGGTGCTGAGCCTCGCCACACCGACGGCGTCGATCTTCGCCGGTCAGAATGCTGACTACGGCGGATTCGATATCACCAAAACTGAAGTGGGTCAGCCCGTTCAGTCGTTCTTCGGCTGGCAGGTCGATGGCATCTTCCAGAGCCAGGCCGAGATCAACGCCGCCAATGCCAAGGATGGCGACGACAAAACGCTGTATCAGGACAAAGCCGCTCCGGGCGACATTCGGTTTAAGGACATCAACGGCGATGGTCGTATTACCGACGCCGACCGGACGTACCTGGGTAGCTACCTGCCCAACTTCAACTACGGCGCCAATTTCTCAGGTACGTTCAAGAACTTCGATTTCACGCTGTATCTGCAAGGTGTTCAGGGTAACAAAATCTACAACGGCACGAAGGTCGTGACGCAGGGTATGCTGCGTCTGTTCAACGCGGGCCCGGCCGTGCTCAACGCCTGGACTCCTACGAACACCAACACCGACGTACCTCGCGCCATCAGTGGTGACCCCAACAACAACAGCCGCACGTCGGACCGCTTCATCGAAGACGGATCATACATGCGGATCAAAAACCTGACGATCGGCTACTCGATTCCGGCCAAAACGCTCGGCGGGCTCACCAACAACGTCGTGAACCGGGTACGGGTGTACGTGTCGAGCCAGAACCTGCTGACCATCACCAAATACACAGGCTACGACCCCGAAATCGCGTCGCGTAACGGCACGCTGCTGCGCAACGGTATCGACTACTCGAACTACCCGCAGGCACGGACCATTCTGGCCGGTCTTCAGATCACTTTCTAACGGATTACGTCCAAACCGAACATCTCATGAAACGATATCCTATTCTTACCGGCGCGTTGCTGCTTAGCCTCGCCGTTGGCTGCAACGAGAAATCGCTGGATCAGCTGAACCCGAATGCGGTAACCACCGATAGCTACTTCAAAACGGACGGGCAGATTCGAAGTGCCGTGAATGGCATCTACGCCGCGCTACAAGCGACCAACCTGGTGGCCCGCGAGTGGTTTTTTGTCCATGACCTGCGCTCCGACGACGTGGCCGCCGGTGGGGGGCAGCTCGAAACACCCCGTAACCAGTTGCTGACGGGTGCCTATGATACCGGCAACTCGGTGATGAGTTCTGTGTGGACGGGGGCCTACCGCGTCGTTCACCGCGCCAACGTGGTCATCGACAAGGCGGCCGCCGCGACCAGCCTGACACCAGCGGTGTCTAAACAGGCCGTTGGCGAAGCACAGTTCCTGCGGTCGTGGGCTTATTTCGACCTGGTGAGCATGTGGGGTGGCGTGCCGCTCTACAAAAACTACGTGACCACGATCGCCGGTTCACAGCCGCGCGCCTCGGAGGCCGACGTATACGCCTTCATCATCGCCGACCTGAAAGCGGCGCAGGATGCATTGCCTGCTACCTACGACGCGGCCAACCAGGGCCGGGTTACCAAAGGCGCGGCGCAGATGCTGCTGGCCCGTGTATACATGCAGCAGGGCGACTACACCAACGCAAAAACGGAGTTGCAGAAAATCATCAGCTCGGGGCAGTACAGTTTGGTGAGCGAATACTCGGATAATTTCATCGAAGAAACCGAGTTCAACAAAGAGTCGATCTGGGAGGTGAACTTCCTGCCGTCGGGTGGGTCGTTCAACTGGAATGGCGACGCTGATGGCGCCACGGCTGGTGAGGAAACCGTACGGACGCAGGAATACTCGGCCGTAGGCTGGCGGAACATCATCCCGTCGAACAGCCTGCTCAACGAGTTTGAGCGCCCTAGCAAAGGCGACGCGAAACTCGATCCCCGCTACGCCAAGTCGTTCTACACGACGGGCGACAAGTTCAACGGCGACAAAGACGTGCTGACCGATGCCGCCCAGAATGGTAACAGCTCCGTCGTCGACGGCGTGACGCAGAAAGTGAGCTGGCGGAAATTCAGCCTCATGTACAAAACCAACAACTCGTTCCTGACGGGTGGTATCAACCAGCGGATGATGCGTTACGCTGAAGCGCTGCTGGCGATGGCCGAGTGCGAAAACGAACTGGGCAATCTGGCCAGCGCGGTAACGTACCTGAACCAGGTACGTGCCCGTCCGTCGGTGGCTATGCCCGCTTACCCCACGGCCAACTACCCCGTTTCGAACAAAGACCAGGTGTTCAAAGCCATCGTGCACGAACGCCGGGTTGAGCTGAGCGGTGAAGAAATTCGCAACCGCGACATCCTGCGCTGGCGGAAACAGGGTAAGCTGACTACCGAGCCCCTGTCGTACTTCCAGAAAGGCAAAACGGAGCTGCTCCCGATTCCGCAACAGGAGATCGACAATAACCCCAACGTAGGTTCGAAAGGCCAGAATCCGGGGTATTAATCGGGTGGAAGTTTATCGTGTTTTTGTCATCCCGAAGGAGGAATGACAAACCAGAAAGACACCGGATATCCGGTGTCTTTCTGGTTAAAAAGAATAAATTGACTCCATGAATCGAGTACAAACAGGGTGGATTGGCTTACTGAGTCTGGTGCTGATGACCTGTCAGCGTGCTGCGCCTACCCGGTTTGAACAGCTGGAGAGTGCCAAAACGCACGTAACGTTTGCCAACACCCTGACCCCCAGCGAGCAACTCAACGGTTTTACGTTTACCAATTTCTACAACGGCGGGGGCGTCGGCGTCGGCGACCTCAACAACGATGGTTTTACCGACGTCTTTTTCACCGGCAATCAGGTCAGTTGCCGCCTGTATCTAAACCAGGGTAAAACCGACGACGGTTTCTCGTTCGACGACATCACCGAGTCGGCGGGCGTGACCACCAGCCGCTGGTGCTCGGGCGTCACCCTGACCGATATCAATCAGGATGGCTGGCTCGATATTTACGTATCGGTGGCGGCACACGGAGCGATGAAACAGAGCGAGAACCTGCTCTTTGTGAATCAGGGACTGCGAAACGGTAAACCGTTTTTCCGCGAAATGGCCCGCGCCTATGGCCTTGCCGAGCCCGCCTTCACAACCCAGACCGTTTTTTTCGACTACGACCTCGACGGCGATCTCGACGCCTTTCTGCTCAATACGGCCCCTGACTTGCAGAATCCGGCGCACCTTCGCCCGGTCGTGCCCAACGGCTCGCACCCCAGCACGGGCAAGCTCTATCGTAATACCGGCAACGGCCCCGCCGGGCACCCGCTGTTTGTCGATGTATCCCGCGAAGCCGGTATCACCTTCGACGGCCTGGGACTGGGCGTTGTGGTGAGTGACCTGAACAAAGACGGTTACCCCGACATTTATTGCTCCAACGACTTCACCAGCAGCGATATCCTGTACCTCAACGACGGTAACGGCCATTTTACGAACGTCATCAAAGGAGCCACGGCCCACACCAGCCTCTACGGCATGGGCGTGGATGTCGCCGACCTGAACAACGACGCCCGCCCCGATCTGATGCAGCTCGACATGCTGCCGAAAGAAAACGCCCGCCTCAAGATGATGCTCGCCGGGCAGGACTACGACCGTAAGGAAATGAGTGTGTCGGCGCAATACGGCCATCAGATGCAGTACATGCGCAACTCATTGCAACTGAATCTGGGCAATCAGGGCAACGTACCCCTGTTCAGCGAAGTGGGCCTGATGGCAGGTGTCGCCCAAACCGACTGGAGCTGGGCCACGCTGCTGGCCGATTTCGATAACGACGGCTGGCGGGATATGTACATCACCAACGGCTATCGCAAAAACGTCACCGACCGCGACTTCATCAATTTCAGCGAAGACTTTTCGGGCTTTGGCACCACCGAATACAACACCCAGAAGCGGCTCGCGCTGCTGGAAAAAGTGCCTGAAATTCCGCTGGCGCACTACGCCTTCCGCAACACCGGCGACGGGTCGTTTGCCGATGTGTCGAAGGCATGGGGGCTCAATACCGAATCGTTTGCCAACGGCGCGGCCTACGCCGATTTCGACAACGACGGCGATCTGGATCTGGCCGTCAACAACGTCGACGCCGAGGCGCTCATCTACCGCAATCGCAGCCGTGACCAATCGCCCGACGTGCATTACCTGACCGTCCGGCTTCGGGGCGACTCCACCAATCGGCAGGGGATCGGCGCAAAACTCACGCTCTGGGCGGGTAGTCAGCTTCAGTACAGCGAACTATCGACCGTGCGGGGCTATTTATCGTCGGTTGAGCCCACGCTACATGTGGGGTTGGGAAGCCACCCGAAAGTTGATTCGTTGCGCATCGACTGGCCGGGGGGGCGCACCGACATGCACCGGAACGTACCTGCCGATCAGGTGCTGACCCTGACCTATGCCCAGGCGCAGCCGTCGACGCCGCCCGCCAACGTACCCAGCCCGAAACCCCTGTTTGCAGATGTAACGGCGGCGCAGGTCCCGGCTTTCCGGCATCAGGAATCCGACTTTGTCGATTTCAAACAAACCGCCGCCATGCACAAGATGCTGTCGCGGTCGGGCTTTGCGTTGGCTGTGGGCGACGTCAACGGTGATGGACTGTCTGATTGTTTCGTGGGGAATGCCTACCGGGGTAGCGCGGCCCAACTGCTGGTGCAGCAAGCGGACGGCACACTGCTGAACAGGCCGTTCCCGAACCAGCCGAACAGCGAAGCAACGGGCGCTCTCTTCTTCGATGCCGATGGCGACGGTGACCAAGATTTGTATGTCGTGCATGGTGGGAGCGAACGCCCGGCTACCGACAAGGCTTTTTATCAGGATGACCTGTACCTGAACAATGGGAAAGGTACGTTCAGTGCCGCCCCGGCCAATACCTTGCCTGACGTGTCGGGAAGTGGTTCGTGCGTAATCGCGGCCGACTTCGACCGCGACGGCGATCTGGATCTGCTGGTAGGCGGGCGTCAGCGACCCGGCCAATACCCGTTGCCTGCCCGGAGTTACCTGCTCCGAAACGACGCTGGCCGTTTCACCGACGTTACGCCGCAACTGGCGCCGGCGCTGCTACAGGCGGGTATGGTCTGCGCCGCACTTTGGTCAGACTGTGACCGCGACGGCTGGCCCGATCTGATGTTGGCGGGCGAGTGGATGCCGCTGACTATCCTGAAAAACGAAAAAGGCGCGTTCCGGTCGGCTCCGCAACGCCTGGCTGGCTCAACGGGCTGGTGGAACAGTCTGGCGCAGGGCGATTTCGACAACGACGGCGACCTGGACTACATCGCTGGCAACGAAGGCCTGAATACGCTCTATCAGGCCACCCTGGCCGAGCCCGTTAAAATCGTGGCGAAAGACATCAACAACGACGGCACCGTCGATCCGCTGCTGGGCTACTACATTAACGGAACCTGTTACCCGGCGCCACCGCGCGAAGCGCTTAATCAGCAGGTGATTCAGTTTCGGCGCAAGTACCAGCGGTTTGCCGACTACGCCGCCGTTACCTTCGACGACCTGCTGACCCCCGACGAACGCAAGGATGCCTACGAAGCGCAGGCAACGTACCTGCAAAGTGCCTATATCGAGAATCGGGGCAACGGTCATTTTGTGCTGCACCCACTGCCGCGTCTGGCGCAGGTATCGCCCGTGTTTGGGATCGTTGCCCACGATGTTAACCACGATGGCAAGCTGGATGCGGTGCTAACGGGTAATTTCTACCCGAATGAAGTGAACATGGGGCGCGAAGATGCCTCGGTCGGGCTGGTGCTGCTGGGCAACGGGCGAGGTCGGTTCACCCCCGTCAATCCGCTGGCGAGCGGGCTGGTGATTCGCGGCGATGCCCGGTCGTCGGCGTTGCTTACGGGGCGCGGACAGGCAACGTACCTGATCACCGCCGTTAACAACGAAGGCCTTCGCGTCAACCGCTGCCTGCCATAAGAACGAGCCAGACCAGTAATCGATCACAAGCCATGCTGGAAGTACTCAGCAATAGGTTCACTGTAAGCGACTTATAGCGATGAGCGTACCCAAAAAAGCAGAGCTTTTTTTAACGGACGATTAACCGTTTTGTATACGAATAAGCAGCCTGTTTTTGTTATCTAATTGGTCGCCCACCGGGTCAGCGCGAGCGTCAATAGATCGCTGGCTTCCTGACGAATTGGGCCAACCCACGATCACATTAAATCAAGCTGTTACTCATGAACGCGCTTAAACATTTCCGCCCGGCCAAGGCCTTCTGGCTGGGACTGGGCCTCCTGGTAGCGCAATGGCAACCTACGTTCGCGCAGACGTTCGATGACAACCGCCCGGCCGTTACAGCCACCGCCGACAAACCGCTGCTCTCGGCGGTGGCGGGTTACCGCGACGATGTGCGGCAGGCGGTGCTACTGGCTAGTCAGCAGCCGCAGGTGCTGGACCAGCTAGCCCAGCAACAGGCCAATAGTCAACAGGCTTTTACCGACCTCATCAGCTCGTATGGCCAAACGAAACAGGGCTGGTTCTACGACATCGCCCGTTTTCCCGATGTGCTGCACAACCTGGCGATGCTACCCAGAGGCACCGACCGTCCGACGGTAGATGGCCTGACGAAAGCACTGCCCACCGACTTGCAGGAAACAGCCTGGCGCCTGTATCGTCACCACCACGACGATCTGGTGCAGGTCGATTACCTTAATCAGCAAGCCGATGGGGCGTTCGGCAACCTCATTGCCCCGCTCGATAGCCCCACGCAGGCGGCCTTCCGTAAGTTGATTGCCCTACCCGACGTGCTGACGACCCTGACGCAGCAGCTCGACCAGACCGCTCAGCTAGGCCGCGATTACCAGGCCGATCCGGCCGGGATGACGCAACGGCTCGCTACCCTGCACGACAGCCTGACGGCGCAAACCGATCAGGATATTGCCTCCTATCAGCAGGAGTTGAATCAGGACCCGCAAGCCCGGCAGGAACTCCAGCAGGCGGGGCAGGCCTACGCCCAGGCCAATGGCTACAACAACCAGATCAACCCTAACCCGGCCTGGCCCGTCAACTCACCGTATTACTACCAGAACCCGTATCCCTACTGGTTTGGCTATCCAAGGTGGTACGGTGCCGCCATGTGGTACCCGTCGGCCTGGTGGCTCAACACGGGCTTCTACTACGGTCCCGGCGGCGGTATGGTGGTGTTTGGGTTGCCTTCATTTGGCTTCTCCAACTGGTTCTTCAACTACGGTTACCGCGGTTATTACCCGCATCTATACAACCGGTTCAACGGTTTTTACACCCGCGTGTACCGGCCCAACCGCATCTGGTCGCCCTATAATCCGGGCTTCCTCGGAGCTGCCCGGCGCACCTTCGGGCCGGTGGGTGGTGTGGCCGGTGGTCGCTACAATAACGGTTACAGCTATTCAAGACCACGTACCTACGGCCGGTCTTATGCACCCGGTAACGTACCAGGCGTGAGTGCCCCCGGCGGACGGACATACGCCCCCCAAACCCGTACGCCAAACTATGGCGGTGGCAACTACAGCAGCGGCCGCGGCAATTTCGGCGGCGGTCGGTCATTTGGTGGAGGCTTCAGCAACGGTGGCGGCCGGTCGTATGGCGGCGGTGGCTTCGGCGGTGGCCGGGGTGGTCGTCGGTAATTAATCAGGCAACGTACCCAACAGCTAATCCCCACAGCGTCGACGTTTGTGGGGATTAGTTGTTGGGTGCGTACCTGTCCGGCTCTGATAAAGAGCTGTCCAGATTCGGACAATTAAATTCGTTAATATACTTGATAGTCAGTGGGTTGCTGGCATGGCATGTTGTTTGGTCGAGTAGGCAAAACTTCCTTCATGAACCGGCTGACCCCGTCTATGAAAACGATACTGACCTGCCTGTTACTCAGCCTGTGTACACTGGCGCAGGCTCAAAAAAACAACCTGAGCATCCAGATCGACGATGACACCAAATACATGTCGATTGACGTAGCAGGCACCCAGGATGGTCGCCTGATCAGCTACAACCATCGGTTTGGCGTAGCAGGGTTGAATACACGGCAGCGCGAAGCCCTGAAAGACCGTGTACTCGATTCACTCGGCGTTAGCGGGGCCGCTACACCGCCGCGCCCGCCCAAACCGCCTGCGCCACCCCGCCCCCGCCCCGAAGGCGAGTCGGTGACGATCCGTTGTGAAAGCTGCAATGAGCATATGCGGCTGGAGATCTACGGCACCGGCTACACCCTATTGCACGAAACCGATAGCCGTAAAGAGCGCACAGATACGTTCCCGATGGCGCTAACCCTCAAACCCGGCAACTACCGGCTGGTCTATAGCCAGAATCGCGTTCTGCAACGTCAGTCTACCTTTACCGTAACGCCCGACGAGCCGAACATCGTGGTGATTAAGTAGGCCGACGGCGTGTTCAACGAAGTGGCCTGAAGAAATCGCGCAGTTCTTGAGCGAGCAATTCGGGTTCTTCGAGCGCGGCAAAATGCCCACCTTTGGGTAGCTCGGTCCAGTGTTGCAGGTTATAGAACCGCTCGGCAAATGCGCGGGGCGCCGGTACGATGTCTTTGGGGAAAATAGCTACGCCCGTGGGTACGTCGATGCGGGGTACCTCGCCCGACTGCTGATCGGGTTCGTCCCAATAGGGCGCAAACGATGACCGGATCGTTTGGGTAGCCCAATAAATGGTAATGTTCGTCAGCAGTTCATCGTTTGTGAACCGGCTGTCAATCGCGCCGTTGCAGTCGCTCCAGGCGTAAAATTTCTCCGCAATCCAGGCTGCTAGCCCGGTTGGCGAGTCATTGAGACCGTAGGCCAGGGTTTGGGGTTTCGTAGCCTGCATCAACGCATAAGCCCCTTCGGCCATTTGCCACTGCTGCCCATCCTGAAGGTATTGTTTCTCGGGTTCCGATAGCACATCGGGGTTGGTCGCAAAGAGCCGCCAGTAGGGTACGTCGCAGAGGTGAATGCCGGTGAGCGCATCGGCGTGTTGCATCGCCAGTGCCTCGGTCAGGCCGCTACCGACGTCGCCGCCGTGCGCACCATAGCGTGCATAGCCCAGCGTCTCGGTCATGAGCTTGTGCAGCCGATTTGCCGTCCAGGTATTATACCCTCCGGTTTTCTGCGTCAGTTTGTCCGAAAAGCCGAACCCCGGCAGGCTGGGTATAATCACGTCGAAAGCGTCTTCGGCCCTGCCGCCGTGGGCAGCCGGGTCGGTTAGCAGCGGAATCAGTTTGTAGAACCGATAAAACGAATCGGGCCAGCCGTGGCTCAGCAGCAGCGGCATGGGTTTGTCGCCTTTGCCTCGTTCATGGATATAATGCAGCCCATAGCCGTCAAGCTCGGTTTTGAACTGTGCAAACTGGTTGAGGAAAGCTTCCTGCTTGCGCCAGTCGAAATCGTATTGCCAGTACTGAATTAACGGTTGCAGATACGAACGGGGTGTGCCCAAATGCCACCCGGCACCGGCTACTTCGCTCGACCAGCGCGTTTGGCCAAGCCGTAGTTGCAGGTCGTCGAGCACCGCCTGCGAAATATTGATCTGAAAAGCGTTCATACGATCGGTTGTCGTGCGCATTCGTCAGAGGTGGGCGAGTTAGTGGTTAACTAACAACACCCGACTACCCACAACGAATGCGCCTGGAGCAATCATTACTGTAATTGAGGTTCCGGGCCCCGAAAGGCGTCTTTTTTATCGACGGCAGGCAGCTTAACCGGCCGACCCTCCCGCGCCGACTGGTAAATGGCCTCCATGATGCGCTGATCCTGCAACCCTTCTTCACCCGTCGAGTAGGGCGCTTTGTCGTCCATGATGCATTCCGAAAAATAGTCGATTTCGGTCGCAAACTGATTTTTAGGCGTAATGCTCACATTTTCCTGGCGTACGATGGCCCCGTCGGCCCGTGAGGTCGTCAGTTTCTGGCCTTCGTACGCATAGGCATTGGTCAGTTCATACCAGCCGCGTTCGGTCATAACCCGGTACTGGCGCGAGTCGTGCACGTTGTAGTGGGTGGCGCAGTTGGCAATGACGCCGCTGGGGAATTTCATCTGCCACGAGCAAACCTCTTCTACCTCCTTGAATAGCGGATTATCGGGGTCGCTGTGCGTGTAGGCAAAGACTTCGGTGGGCTCTTCGCCCAGAATAAAGCGGGTCGTGTTGAGGCAATACAGGCCAATGTCGGGTAGTGCCCCGCCTCCTGCCAGCGCTTTGATGTGCCGCCAGTGCTGCGGATTGGCCGACGACTGGCAGTTGTAGGCATCCACGAATTTGGGCTTGCCGTATTCGTTTTTCTGAAGCTGCTCGCGCACATAGCGGTTGTAGGGCTCGTAGTGGATGCGGTAGGCCACCATCAGTTTGCGATTGGCCTTTTTGCAGGCGTCGATCATCGCCTGGCACTCGGCCGACGAATTGGCCATCGGCTTCTCGCAAAGGATATGCTTGCCCGCCTGCGCCCCCCGGATCGTAAACTCGGCATGCATGGAGTTGGGCAGGACAATGTAGATTACCTGCACCTCGGGGTTGTCTTTCAGCTTATCGTAGTCGGCGTAGCTGTAGCAGCTGCTGGGTTTGATGCCATACTGGCTCGCCACCTTCTGTAACTTCTCGGGGCTGCCACTCACCAGCGCGACCGGCTTCGATTTTTTGCATTGCCCAAACGCGGGCAGCAGCTCTTCGAGCGTCAGGTGACCCAACCCAACCAGGGCGTAGCCCACCCGCTTGTCAGCCGGTAGGGGTGTGGGAACAGGGCCCGATTTCCGGTCGGCATCCGATTTCCAGGCTTCCAGTTCGATGGGTTTGTCGGCTTCGCCCGGTACGGTGGCCGGAGGCGAGTAGGGCGGCGATGTCGGCACCTGTTGCCCTGTTGGGGCCTTGTAGGTACCGGAGGTCGGGACGGGGTACGACGGGGTTTGCCCCTGTGTCTGGCAGGAGGCCATCAGGCTACCCACGGCCCCTACGGCCATAGCGCCACTAGCGACCTGCAAAAATCCTTTTCGGTTCATCAAAGGCCCCGAAGAGCCAGCTGATTGCGGCAGTTCATCGCCAGGTACGTTGAGCGGAGACATAGCATATATGGTTAGTCTGCCGATACAACTACGTGGCGTTCGTTCATACCCATAATCTGTTTAGGTGGCCCAACTGTAGACAGGAAATGCGCCAGCGCCATACCAGCGCCTGGATACAGCCGCTGGTTTACCAACGCTAACTAGCTTCCCGCAACGACTTACAGCGGTTGTGGGTAAGTCAACGTCCATCGCTGCCTTTGCTTAGCAGATTGATTGATTCGTCGTTTCCTGAGCTCTTCGCCTCTTTATGAACAAAACCCTGCTAACCCCGCTGATCGCGCTGATAGCTTGCTGCCCGGCACTCACCACTGTGGCCGCTCCACCTGCCAAACCGCCCCGCGTGACAAAACGGGCCATTCTGCCCACCGACCTCAAGATGCCGACAGGCTTTGCGGCGTCGATCGTGGCCGACGGGCTGAGCGCGCCCCGCCACCTGGTGGTGAGCAAAACCGGTGCTATCTACGTGAAACTGGGTAAACTACAGGATGGTAAAGGCATTTACCGCCTGCGCGACACCAACAACGATGGCGTTGCCGACGACAAAATTGGCTTCGGCGATTATCCTGGCACGGGTATTTTCCTGAAAGACGGCTACCTCTACACCTCCTCGAACAACAGCATTTTCCGGTACAAACTGAACGAGCGCGACGAGGTGACCAACCCCGATGCGCCGGAAAAACTGGTGTCGGGCCTGCGCGAAAAAGAGCGCGACAAATCGAAATCGATCGCGCTCGACAATGCGGGCAATATCTACGTCAACATTGCGTCGGACAACGACCGCTGCCGGGAGCCCAACAGCGGCAAGGGACAAATGCCCTGCGCCCTGCTCGACTCGGCGGCGGGTATCTGGCGCTTCAACGCCAACGTACCCAATCAGGCGTTTGCCAGCGGTGTGCGGTTTGCGACCGGCCTGAAAAACGTGGTCGGCCTCGACTGGAACCCCAAAACCAACAGCCTGTTTGTGATGCAGCACGGCCGCGGCGCGTTCGACGATTTCTACCCGCAGTATTACACGCCGCAGCAAAGCGCCGAACTCCCCGCCGAAACCATGTATGAACTGCATCAGGGCGACGATGCCGGCTGGCCCTACAGCTATTATGACCATATTCAGAAAAAGAAAATAATGGCTCCGGAATATGGCGGCGATGGCAAAAAGGCAGCGACCGGCAAGATTATCGATCCGGTGGCGGCGTTTCCGGCGCACATGGGCCCCAACGGCCTGCTGTTCTACACCGGTACGGCTTTTCCTGAGCGATACCGCAACGGCGCGTTTATCGCCTTCCACGGGCAGTCGCAGGCCATGCACAAAGGCTATCTGGTGGGGTTCGTGCCGTTCAAAAACGGAAAACCATCGGGTCCCTGGGAGATCTTCGCCGACAATTTCGCTGGTACGGACCTGGTCAAACCCACCGGCCCCGTGCAGCATCGCCCCTGTGGCCTGGCGCAGGGTCCCGACGGCTCGCTCTACGTCACCGACGACCTGAACGGCACCATCTTCAAGATCAGCTACCAGGGCCAGCGCCCTACCCGCAAAACGACGGCGGCGCAGAAACGGTAACGTACCCAGCATCAGCCACGAATACAAAAGGCCCGCCATGATGCGGGCCTTTTGTATTCGTGGGAACGTACCCAGCGTTAGGCGGGCTCTTCCCGAATCAGCGTTTTGATGCCTTCGGCCATCTCGGGCGTCACGGTAACACCGTGCACGGAACTGGCATGCGCGGCGGCTTGAGTGAGCACCTCTTCGTCGGTTTCAGCATG
This sequence comes from Fibrella musci, assembly GCF_041321105.1. Taxonomy (NCBI): domain Bacteria; kingdom Pseudomonadati; phylum Bacteroidota; class Cytophagia; order Cytophagales; family Spirosomataceae; genus Fibrella; species Fibrella musci. The sequence continues at coordinate 226,968 of NZ_JBGGWD010000006.1, forward strand.
AATCTGGGCGGGGCAATCGAAGCCGACGTCACTGCATTTCAGGGTTTTCATAGAGTATAATGGTTTAACAGAGTAGGAAAGAGCAATAGGGTATGTCGCCTTGAATTGCCTGTTAGACAGCCAATTGCTGACTTGTGTGCGTTGGCTACAAGCAAGCGTAATGGTAACAAATAGCTGGCAATCAACATGGTATTCTTCGCTGAGCGGTAGCAAGGCGAGTAAACGGTAGGGTCGTGATTGAGTGCAGGTTAGTTGGATAGCATCTTGCCCAACCAGGCTTTTCATGCCGTATCTTTGATTTTTGCAACGATAGCGTATGACGGGTAAATCATTAGCCGACTTTTATCAGGACATTTCAGCGGTTGTTCCGGCGGAGATCAACAAAGAAATTGGCCATTTCAACGTCTTCCGTATTGCCGACCTGATGGCGATCCGGGCCAAAAAGGGTGTGATGCCCTATGACCGGCGGGCCTATTACAAAATCAGCCTGATCAGCGGACGCAACAAGGCCGAGTATGCCGACAAGGTGATCGAGATTGAGCGAAACGCGCTACTCTTTGCCACGCCCAAAATCCCCTATCACTACGTCCCGCTCGACGAGCAACAGGCCGGCTCGTTCTGCGTGTTTACCGATGAGTTTCTGGTGTCGACCAAAAGCGGTGTAATGCTCGATGATCTGCCGCTTTTTCAGCCCGGTGCCGTGCCGGTTTTCCAGCTAACCGACGACGAAGCCGACGACCTGCGGTACATTTTCAACAAGATGCACAAGGAATTGGCGTCGGATTACGCCTACAAATACGACCTGCTGCGGACCTACGTACTTGAGCTGATTCATTTCGGGCAGAAACTGCAACCGGCTACCTCGCTGTACCCCACGCACACGGCCTCGGCCCGGATCTCGTCGCTGTTCATCGAACTGCTCGAACGGCAATTCCCGATCGAGTCGCCGGGGCAGCGCATCCGGTTGCGCACGGCCAATGACTACGCCCGGCAGCTGGCCGTTCACGTCAACCACCTCAACAAGGTGTTGAAAGAACATACGGGTAAAACCACCACCGACCTCATCAGCGGGCGGCTGGTTCAGGAAGCCAAAATCCTGCTACGCCAAACCGACTGGAACATCTCCGAAATCAGCTACAGCCTTGGTTTTGAAGAAGTGGCGCATTTCTCCAACTTCTTTCGCAAACAGACCTCGCTATCACCCGTGGCGTTTCGGAGCTGATTTGATTTTTGCAACAAATCGATTGTTCGTCGCAACGTCCCCGTTGATCGGTTGCCCGACCTTTGTAGGGTCAGTTTTGGTTTTCCACATTGACCGACAAAATCAACACACACATGGACGCGAAAAAGAAAATTGCACTGGTAACGGGCGGCAGCCGGGGCCTGGGTAAAAACATGGCCCTTGCCATTGCCAAAAAAGGATTTGATGTCGTACTGACCTACCATAGCCAGCAAGGCGAGGCCGAGGCGGTGGTGGCGCAGATCGAGCAGATGGGCCAAAAAGCGGCGGCGCTGCAAGTCGACACGGGCAACGTCGGCAGTTTCGAGGCATTTGCCGGGCAGTTCACGACCGTTCTGAGCGAGACCTTTGCGGCTGACCGGTTCGACTTCCTGATCAACAACGCCGGGATTGGTGGTAACTCGCCCATTGGCCAGACCAACGAGGCGGAGTTCGATCAACTGGTGAACATCCATTTCAAGGGCGTGCTGTTCCTGACCGAGCGACTGCTGCCGCTGCTCAACGATGGCGGGCGCATCATCAACATTTCATCAGGGTTGGCCCGGTTTACCTCACCCGGCCGGGCGGTGTATGGGTCGCTCAAAGGAGCCATCGAGACACTGACCCTGTATATGGCGAAGGAGCTGGGGCCGCGTGGCATTGCGGTCAACGTAGTGGCACCGGGCGCTATCGAAACCGATTTTGGCGGCGGTGTGGTGCGCGATAACCCCGAGGTAAACAAACACATCGCGAGCATCACGGCGCTGGGCCGTGTGGGCCTGCCCGACGATATTGGCGGGGTAGTGGCCTTCCTGTGCACCGACGACGCCCGCTGGATCAACGCCCAGCGCATCGAAGTATCGGGCGGGATGAACTTGTAAAAACAAGTCGAGTAACGGCTGGGCTTCCCTAATGATAAAGGTTGCGTAGGTACGTTCGCGAAGTTGCGTAGCCATCTGATCGTTCTGGCGGTTTACCCCGTAATGAAAGAGCAGATTATCGCAGGGGCCCGGCAGTTGTTCAACCATTACGGCGTGAAAACCGTCCGGCTGGACGACATCACCCATCAGTTGGGGATTACCAAAAAGACGTTGTACCAGTACTTCGAAAACAAAGAAGAGCTGGTGCGGCAGATGCTGGATGCGCAGTTGGGCGAAAGCCTGCACGAAGCCAGCGCGATCCAGCATGAGTCGGCCAACGCCATTATTGGCGCCCTGCAAATCTGGGATCGGCTGATTCAGTATAAGCAAACGACAAACCCCAGCCTGCTGCTCGACATCGAACGCCATTACCCGGCAGCCTGGGCGCTCTTTCAGTCGGCTAAACGGGAGTACATCAACACCATTCTGGTGGCCAATCTACGGGCGGGCGTCGAGCAGGGCCTGTATCGACCCGATCTGAACCTGACTGTATTGGCTTGGCTTTGGGCCGATCAAAGCCAGTGCGACGTACCCAGCAAAGGCGACGAGCAGGTGATCAAACACCTCTTCATCCGCGGCCTGCTCACTCAACAGGGGCTGCGTGTGTATGAAGGCGTATACCCCACGGCAGCGGCCGACCGTCTCAACCCCTCCCCTTAAAAAAGGGGAGGGGCTTTTGCTTGCATCAGGTTTGTATTAGCGTCAGTCTTGGTTATAGCCAAAGACCCTACTTTTTTAGAAGAGGCGCTTACTCCTGTCGAGTTTGTACTGGTTGCTGATATCAGCGACAGCATAAGCCCCTCCCCTTATTTCAAGGGGAGGGGTTGGGGAGGGGTCTTACATCCACTCCCAGGCGCTTTGGTACGTACCCAGCGCTTCGGCGTAGGCGATGAAATCGGAGTAGAACGGCAGGCTGGCCAGGGTGGCACTGTCGCCGAAGACAACCAGCTTTTTACGGGCGCGGGTCATGGCAACGTTCATCCGCCGGATGTCTGACAGGAAGCCGATGCCGCCCTCGGTATTGCTGCGAACCAGCGATATGTAGACAATGTCGCGCTCCTGCCCCTGAAAGCTATCGATGGTATTCACCGAAATATGGCTGCTGTACGGCTGCAACTCGGGGCTGTTTTTGAGCTGTTCGGTCAGCACATTGATCTGCTGCTTGTAGGGCGAGATCACGGCGATCGTCGGGAACGTACCCAGGCTGTAGCGTTGGCCGAGGTCGCCCACCAGCTGGGTCAGGTGCCGGATAAGCAGGGCGGCTTCGTCGGGGTTGGTCGAGCTGGTACCATCGAGTTTTTCGTCGAAACCGCACCCCGCCGTGTCGACAAACGCCAGCGCCGTATCGTCGTCGAACAGCGCATGGCGGGCCACCGACGCGTGCGCCTTTACCTGACTGCCATAAAACACCTGCGACGAATAGCCCATGATGTGCTCGTGCATGCGGTACTGCTCGTTGAGCAGCGACACGGCCTCGGGGTGAAGCGCCACGCATTTTTCCAGCAACGTGGTGCCAAGGCCATTCCGGGCGGCTTCGGCCGATTTGATGGTGGGCGGCAACTGGCAGTGGTCACCCGCCAGTACCACTTTCTGCGCTTTCAGAATCGGAATCCAGCAGGCCGGTTCGAGCGCCTGTCCGGCCTCATCGATCACGACGGTATGGTAGGTCAGCTCGCGAACGGTATAGTTATTCGCCCCGACGAGCGTGGCGGTAATCACCTGCGCGTTGGACACCAGATCGTCGATCACATACTGCTCGGCCTGCGCCACGTCTTTCAGCAGCCGATGGGCCTCGTCGAAGAGGGCTTTGCGCTGCTCGCGTTCGGCCTTGCCAAAATTGCGCTTGTATTTGTGCGCCATCGTCCGGAACTCGTTGGCCTGCTTCTTCAGCTTTTTGGCCGCGTTCATGTGCGGGTGCGCGTTCACCTTATAGTCCAGCGTGAGCGCCATCAGCCGTTCCGACACGCGCGCCGGGTTACCGATGCGGAGCACGTTCAGGCCTTCGTCGTGCAGCTTTTCACTCAGCAGATCAACGGCAGTGTTGCTGGGCGCCACCACCAGGATTTTCTGTCGGTCCTGACGAATGAGCGCCTTGATAGCCTGAATCAGTGTGGTGGTCTTACCCGTACCCGGTGGGCCGTGAACAATCGCCAGCTCGTTGGCCGATAGGATCTTGTGCACCGCTGCTACCTGGCTGGGGTTTAACTGCGGCAGCACCGGCGCGGGCGTATGAGCATTGAACGTAGGCGCCTGCTCGCCCGTCAGGATCGGGATAAGCCGCTGATTGGTTTGCTGGCTGAGCGTGTTCGCCGTTTTAAGAGCGGCCTCCATCTCGTCGTAACTGTTGTCGTCGAACAAGACTTCAACGCCCAGCTTGCCATCGCGCGACCAGTCGGGCAGCTCATCGACGCGCAGCGTCAGCTTGAGCCGATTGCCACTCTGGTGCGACACGGTGCCCTCGACCCGGTCGGTTTTGGGGTTGTAATTACTGAACAGCACGGCGGGCATACCAAACCGAAACCGATGCGGGATGTCCTGGTGGGAGGGGCGTTCGACCTCGACGGTCAGGTAGTCGCCGCGGCCCAGTTCTGAGCCACGGATAGCGATGGGGTACCAGGTGAGGCCATTGGCCCGCCGCTCGGCTACGGAGGTCGTCTGGGTCAGTTGCTGGTACTGATCCCGGTCTTCCTGCCGTTCGCGCTTCAACAGGGCGAGCTGCTCATCAAAATAAGTCATGCACAAAGAACCCCATTTCGCGCGGGCTCGTGCCCAATGGGCCTCTATAAAAAAGAAGGCGGTTGCTGCCTCCCGACCGAAGCCAGGCGACAGCAACCGCCCTGCATAACACGCACAACCAACGTACCTAGCTGATCGCCTTGGCGACTTCGAGGTCCTGCGGTTTTTGCGGAATCACTTTTTTCTTCGTGAACCGGGCAATCAGCCGGTCGACGACGAGGTACATCGACGGAACGACGAGTAGCGTCAGCAAAAGCGACGAACTCAGACCGCCGATAATCACCCACGCCATGCCGTTTTTGGTTTCGGCGCTGGCCCCGCTGGCCAGGGCGATGGGCAACATCCCCAGAATCATGGCGAGCGTGGTCATCAGGATGGGGCGCAGCCGTTCTTTGCCCGCCTCGATCAGTGCGTCGACTACCTCATGCCCTTCGGCCTTCAACTGATTGGCAAAGTCGACAATCAGGATGGCATTTTTCGCCACCAGCCCCAGCAGCATAATCATCCCTACGATGGCGAAAACCGTCAGGCTCTCCATCGTCAGGGCCAGCGCCAGCAGGGCACCAATCAGCGCCACCGGAATCGAGAACAGCACGACGAACGGATAGACCACGCTTTCGTAGAGCGCTACCATGATGAAATACACCAGCAGGATGGCGATGCCCAGCGCCAGACCGAGGCTACCAAAGGCGTCAGACTGTTGCTGCAACTGACCCAGGTACTGGATCGACACGCCTTCGGGCAGGTTTTCTTTCGCCATTTTGGCCTGAATATCGGCCCCGACCGTACCCACCGGACGACCTACCACCTGCGCGTTGATCGTGATCGACGACAGCCGGTCGATGCGTTCGAGTACACTTTCGCCCACCTGCTCCTGCACGGTAGCAAACTGCGACAACTCGAACGTTTTGCCCTGGTTGTTCACGAACGTCAGCCGCGACACGTCAGCCGCCTGCGTGCGGTCGAACTGATCGAGGCTCACCAGAATGTCGTATTCGTTGCCGTTCTGCTTGAACTTCGACAGGTCGTTACCCCGGAAGGCGTTTTGCAGCGCCTGCCCGACTTCCGCCGCGCTGATACCCAGTTGCGCCATCTTGTCGCGATCGAGTTTAACCGTGACTTCCGGTTTCGGGTCTTTCACCGAGTATTTCACGTCTTGTGTGCCCGGTACCGACGCCGTTACCTGTTTTACCAGTGCGGCGGCCTTCCGAATGTCGGCAAGGTTGGTGCCTTTTACGGCAATCATGATTGGGGCCTGCGAGGCACCTACGATACCGACCGGCGCCACCGTCACCCGAACGCCCGGAATCTGGCTCACTTCGCTTTTCAGCATCTGACCAAATTGCTCGGTCGACAGCTTCCGCTGCTTTTTATCGATCAGCTTCACGTTCAGATCGGCCAGATTGCTGTTGGCCGACGTACCCAGCCCGGTGCTGCTGTAGCCAATGTTGCTGAATACGTTGGTCACCTCGGGGTGCTTCATGATGATCTGCTCGGCCCGTTGCGCCACGGCGTTGGTCTGGTAAATCGACGCGGTGGGCGACAATTCGATCTGCACGCTCATTTCGCCCTGATCGCTCTGCGGCATGAAGGCCGCGCCAATGAAGCCCGCCGGTACGAGGTAAATCGACCCGATAAGCAGAGCAAACACCCCAAGGAAGATGTACCGCTTGTGGCCCAATACCCAGACCAGCATGCGGCCATAGGCTTCGGTCAGGCGGTTCAGCATGTTTTCAAAGCCGAGGTTGAGCTTGCCCCACAGTGAGTTGGGATTCAAAACTTCGACCTTGCCGAAACGCGAAGCCAGCAACGGCGTCAGCGTGAACGACACCAGCAGACTCATCAGCGTCGAGAAGACAACCACGAGTGCAAATTCGCGCAGGATATTCCCGATCAAACCGCCCGTCATGGCCAGAGGCACGAACACCACCACGTCGACCAACGTAATCGCGAGGGCCGTAAAGCCGATCTCGCTCCGGCCGTCGAGGGCCGCTGTGCGCTTGTCTTTACCCATTTCAAGGTGTCGGTTGATGTTTTCCAACACCACGATCGAGTCATCGACCAGAATACCCACCACCAGCGAGAGGGCCATGAGCGTCATCAGGTTCAGCGAGAACCCCATCAGGTACATCAGTGCAAACGTCGGAATCATCGACGAAGGCAGCGCCACGAGCACGAACATGGCCGACCGGAAGCTGTGCAGGAAGAGGAGCATTACCACCGATACGATCAGGATGGCGAGGCCCATATCAAACACCACCGCATCGGCCGAGGCCAGCGTGTAGATCGATTGGTCAGAGGCGACGTTGAACTTCAGGCCGATGTTGCTGTACTGCTTTTCGAGCTGTTTGATCTTCACCTGCGCCTGCTGACTCACCGCCACGGCGTTGGCGTCTGACTGTTTCTGAATCTGCACCCCAATCGACGGCTGGGCGTTGATGTGGTTAATGGCCGTCGGTTTCGTGCTGGCGTCGACCACTTCGGCTACATCTTTCAGCAGTACCTGCGAGCCATCTTGCCGGCTGGCGATAATCAGGTCGCGCAGGCGATTGACGGTTTGTACCGACGCATCGAACCGGATCGAGTATTGCGACTGCCGCGTTTCCAGTTGCCCGGCGGGGTAGCTGGCGTTGGCCGCGTTGATGGCCTGCGACACCTGCCCGATCGAGACACCGTAACCGCGCAGTTTCTCGGTGTTGACGTTCACCTGAATCTGCCGCTCGTTGCCGCCGATGATATTCACCTGCCCTACCCCCGACACGTTGGAGAGCTGCGGCTTGATGTTGTTGTTGATCAGGTCATACAGCGCCGTGGGCGATATATTGGCTGTGACCCCCATCCGCAGGACCGGGATTTCGTCGGTCGAGAATTTGTTCAGGATGGGCCGGTCGGCACCGTCGGGCAACAGGTTCAGAATCTGCTCGATTTTGCGTTGGGCATCCTGCTGCGCCAGCGTAGTGTTCACGCCGTTTTTCAGCTGGATAATTACGCTCGAAACGCCTTCCTGCGAAGTCGAGGTCATGCGGTCGAGGCCTTCCAGCGCCGACAGCGCATCTTCGATCCGCTTGGTTACGTTGGTTTCCACTTCGTCGGCCGAGGCACCGCGGTACGTCGTCGCCACGCTGATGACGTTGGCCTCGAACTTGGGCAACAGGTTGTACGATAGCTGCTTGTAGCTTAGAAAGCCAAACAGAATCAGCACCGTGAAGATGGTCGTCACCAACAGCGGCCGTTTAACGGCTATTTCGGATATAGACATGGGGAAGAATAGATCAATGTCTAAGGTTCAATGTTCAACGGAAAAGACAATTAGCGACAGCAGATGACTTTATACGATTGGGCATTGAACCTTGAACTTATTTTGTGATTTGCACGGGTTTGCCGTCGCTGAGGTTTAACTGGCCGGTCGTAACAACCTGATCGCCCGCGTTGAGGCCGCTCAGCACTTCGATGGTGTCGCCAAAGTCGCGGCCCACCGTAATGGTGCGGCGCGCTACGGTGTTGCCCGTAACGACGTAGACGTAGGGATTCTTGATGCTTTCCACCAGGGCCGCGCGCGGAATCTGGAGGGCTTTCTGGTTCGACTTCTGCGAGAAATCGACGTTGACGAACGTACCTGCTTTCAGCCCGTTGGCATTGTCGATCGTGATCTCAACCGGGTAGTTGTGCTCGTCGGAACCCTGCGGCGCGATGTACGAGATACGCCCGCTGAAGGTCCGTCCGGCGAACACGTCGGTCGATACCTTCACCGGCTGCCCGTTGCGGAGCCGGTATACGTCGCTTTCGTTGACGGGCACCTGCACTTTCAGGCGGTTCACGTCGAGCACCCGGCCCAGCACTTTCCCCACGGTGATGTATTCGCCGGGTTCGATGTCTTTCTGCACGATCTGCCCGCTGATGGGCGCTTTCACGTTGGCGTCGGCAATCTGTTTTTTGATCTGCTCGGCCTGGTTGAGCGCGTTTTCGTAATTGTACTTCGTATCGTTCACCTGCAATTCGGTGGTGGCGTTACCGGCCAGCAGCGTATTGTAGCGCGTCACGTCTTTTTTCAGCCGGTCGATAGAGAGTTGCGTGGCTTCCAGCGACAGTTCTTTCAGCCGGTTGTCGAGTTGCACCAGCGTGGCCCCCGCCCGAACGCTCGACCCGAGGTTGAAGTTGACCTTCGCCACTTTACCGGCCGTTGTCGCGATCAGATCGGCTTCCTTAAACGGAATGAGGTTGCCGGTTTTCACCAACTGCTGACTGACGGTGCCCTCCACGGCCGGGGCCACAGTGACAGGAATTGCGACGTTGGTCGCCACGACGGGCTTCTTCTGCTCGTCGATCTTTTTCTTGTTGGAAGCCAGCCGAAAACCAATCAGGGAGATGATGGCCAGCGTAGCGACCAGAACGGTTATTGTGGTCTTTTTCATGATCTATGGTTGGTCGTATTGATCAGAGTTGATTGTAAAAACCTAGCAGGCTGCCCTTCGATTGTTCGAGGTCGAGGCGGGCCTGATAGAGATTGATGAGCGAATTGATGTAGTTGGTACGGGCCTCCCGATACGAGTTGTCGGCGTTGATCAGGTCGGTGAGCAGTTTGGTGCCCTGCTTGTATTGCAGCGTCGTGATATTGTAGACCTCCTGCGCCAGTTTCACGTTGCGTTCGTCGTTTTGCAGGCTGGTTTGTGCGCGCTGAATCTGCGACTGCGCGCTGTTGAACTGTAGTTGATAACCGGCTGTGTTCAATTTCTGCTGTTCCTGCTGCGTCAGCACGGTAAGACGCTGCTGTTTCAGCTGCGAATCGCGCTGGAAACCGTCGAAAATGGGAATGTTCAGCCGCAGCCCGATGCTACCGAACCCGACGAAATTGGTAAACAGATTGTCGATGGTCTGCGCGCCAAGGTTCAGTGTCCCGTAGTTGCCCGTGAAGCTGAGCGTGGGCAAATAGCCTGCCTTGATGCGCTGGTACTGAAGTTGTTGCAGCGTCAGGTTCGCTTCGGCCTGTTGAAACGACACCAGCCGTTTGGGATCGAAGGGTTCCTGCTCGATGGACGGCAGTTGAGTGAGCAACGTCGAATCAGATAGGACCAGGTTCTGTTCCTGCGACATACCCATCTGGTATTTCAGCCGGTTCAGGGCCAGATTCAGGTCGTTCTCGGCCAGGGTCAGCTGCGACTGCGTGCTGTTGTAGCTAACCTCCGTCCGGGTATAGTCGACCGGCTGAATCACGCCGTTGTCGCGCTGAAGTTTCAGGATGTTCAGCACCTGCTGGGTACGTTGCAGGTTGTCGCGCAGGAGGCCAATCTGCTGCTGCGCCACAAACACCTGGTAGTAGTTGCTGGTGATGTTGTAGATCACGTCTTCCTGCGTCTGACGTGTGTTGAGCGCTGCCAGTTCCTGATTAGGCTTGTTGGCCTTGATCCCGATCAGCAGCGAGCGGTCGAAGATCGTCTGCGACAGTTGGCCAGTCAGCGTGGTCTGGTATTTCTGGCCAATGATGAACACCCGTGGCTCAGGCCCGAACACGCCCGCCGGAATCACGCTCTGCTGTAGTTTGAGGTTATCGGTCGTTGTACCGGTAGCGCTGACCTGCGGCAGATACTGACCCAACGCCTGCCGCGCCTGCTGATCGGCCGTCTCGACCTGATACTGCGCAATGCGAACCCGCCCGAAGTTCTTCAGCCCGTAATCGATGCAATCCTTCAGCCGGAAGCCGCCTGCGGTAGTAGCCTGCGGCGATGCTTGTGGTGGGGTGGTCTGCGCCTGTCCGCCAAGCGGAAGCCATAGCGCCAAACCTAAACTAAGTGCAATTAATCGTTTCATAAATCCAAACGTTGATGCGTCTACAGTAGATATATCAACTAATGAGGTAAAAAAACTAGCTGTCAATCAGGGCGATAATCTTGCGGGTGGTAGCCAAGAAAGCGTCCCGCTCAACTTCCGATAACTGGCTCATAATCTGTTGATCCAGCATCTCGGTTGTCTGGATAGCCTGCTCGATAATCATCTTGCCCGCAGGCGTCAGCCGGATCAGGTTCTTGCGCCGGTCGATGCTGTCGGAAACGACACGCAGGTAGCCATCGCGTTCCAACGTGCGAATTGAGCGTTGTATGCCCGATTTGTCTTTCTGGAGCATGTTGGCGATGTCCTGCTGAGACAGCAATTCGTCGCCCGCAAAGTAGGTGACGAACAACACCGGAAACTGTTCGATCTGAATGGTAAAGCCCAGCCGCGTCAGTTCCCTATTGGCCTTTTTGGCCATCAAATGCCCCACGTGGCTAATCATAAATATCGACTGGGAACCCATGCGTTCTGCAAACTTCGCCCGAAGTGTATTCTCGTCAATCATGTGGCAAAGGTAGATATAGTTGCTATGTCAACCAATAGATTATCCGAAAAGTTTTCAGTGCAAAAACAACGTTGTGGATAAGGTTGATGAGTCAGGTAAACACTAGCTGCCAGTGATGCCTGGTTAAGCTCGGCTAGGCTACGCGTCCCGGTCAGGATAACAAAAAAGCCGAGGGACGATGAAGCTTAATGGCAGTGCCGCCGGGCGGGCGGGGTACGTACCTGACTGATTCATTTCCTAATCAATCAGCAGCACCAGTTTGCCTTTGGCCCGGCCGGTTTCGCTGTAGTCGTGGGCCTGTGCGACCTGCGCCAGCGGGTAGGTGTTGTCAATCACGGATAGGAGTTTACCGGCGGCAGCCTGCTTCAGCAGCCAGTTCATGTCTTCGCGCGTAAACGAAAACAGAATCGATTCCGCTTTCTGCTTCGTGAAGATCGTAACGACCTGCTCTAGCAGTTGCTTCGGCGACGGCGTGGTGGTTACGTACGTGCCTTCGTCGGTCAGGATGGCGCGGCAGGCATCGAACGAGCTTTTCCCGACGGCGTCAAACACGAGTTCGTACTGCTCGGGCAGTTTGGTAAAATCGGTCGTTTTGTAGTCGATCACCACGTCGGCGCCCAGTTGCCTGACCAGCGCGGCATTGTCGGCGCTGCAAACCGCTGTCACGTACGCGCCCATCCCTTTGGCCAGTTGCACGGCATACGTACCTACCCCGCCCGACGCGCCGTTGATGAGTACACGATCGTTGGGGCGTAGATGTCCTTTGTCACGCATGCCTTGCAGGGCGGTTCCGGCAGCTACGGGCATGGCAGCCGCCTGCACGAACTCGATGCCATCGGGCAGTTTAGCGACGAATTTCTCGTGGGCCGACACGTACTCCGCGTAGGCTCCACCCGTCGGCCCGACCGACGCTACCACGCGGTCGCCGGGTTGCAGGTCGGTCACCATCAGCCCAACGGCCTCCACCACACCGGCACAGTCGGCCCCCAGCGTTTTCGGGAACGAGCCGGAAAACAACAGCTTCATCGACCCATCGCGCACCTTGGTATCGACCGGATTGATGGCGGCGGCATGCACCCGGATGAGCACGTCGTGGGTGTCGACCTCGGGCCGGGGTACGTCCTGAATCTGTAACTCGTGGCTGCTGCCGTACTGGTTGATGATTGCTGCTTTCATGCCGTTGACGCGGAGCCGGATAAGGTAAAGCTCCGTTCAGTAAACGACCCTGTGCGCAAAGGGTTTTGCGGGACAGTATGGCCCAGCAGACCAATCGGCTCCGCAGGCAACGTACCCAGCCCGTTCTTTTTACGTACCTGCCGCGCGGCCCGCTACTTCGACGTACCCGACAGCGGGATCAGCTTCGCCGACAGGTCGGGCGTTTTCATCGTCTTGTCGAAGGGAAACATCGGGCGCTGGATACGCTTGTAGGGCAACCGGAACAAATCCTGGTCGACCCCGCCGGGCGTGAGGGCCATGATCCAGTCTTTCTGCATGTCGTAGAGTTCGGGTTGCAGGTAGCCGATCTTTACCACCACGATGTCGGCGGTGCGCGGGTTGAGGCCCAGCCGCACAAAGTCTTTTTCCTCGTGGTAGGGCTTGCGCTTCTGCGTCACGATCACGTTGGCGCTGCCCACTTTCACCACCACTTCCACCTCAGCATCTTTGTCGCCGCGTACGATAGCCGTCACGGTACCCTTCAGCGGTACGGGCGGCGCAAAGCGGTGGTCGACCATCGCACCGGCTGTCCCGTCCACCTGCCCACCGACGCCCGCCGCGATGGCTTTCTGGATGAACGCCGGATCGGGAATGGAGGCGTAGAGGAGCGTAGGGCCATCGGGTTTCTTAAATTCGGGTCGCTTCAGGATCTGCGTAATTGTCCATGTTACGTCGCCCGCGCCGCCCGCCGTGGGGTTATCGCCGGTGTCGCTGATGTAAAACGGGTGCTTGGGGCTGGCAATGGCCTTGGTGAGTACCTCGTCTAACGTACCTGTGGGGGCTACAAAATCGAACTGATTGCGCACCGCCCAAAAGGCGCGGGCCAGCGTTTCGGCGGTTTGCATCACCTTCGCCTTGTCGTCGCCCACGACCATCACGGCGGCATGGTTGCGGGGTTCATCGGCCCAGGCGTAGCCAATCCAGATGCTCGCGTCGACCACGCCCGGCTGCTGATCGGCCAGGGGTGTTACCTGCTGATACAGGCTCTTGCCCGGCTCGATGCGCGTACTCGTTTTTTCGCCCGGCAACAGGATCGGTACGTTAATCAGCGCTTTGTAAGCTGGCTTGCCTTTGCCACTTTTGAGCCGGTTCAGCAGGTTCGTTACCGCTCGCTCTTTGGTCTGCATGGCGTCTTCGTGCGGGGCCATGCGGTAACAGGTCATCAGGTCGGTATGGTGAGCGAGCCGTTCCGACACGTTACCGTGCAGATCCATCGACGTGGAAATGAGCGTTTTGGTACCCACCACCTGCCGGATTCGGGTAATCAGATCCCCTTCCGGGTCGTCGAGCCCCTGCACGCTCATAGCCCCGTGAATGTCGAAATACAGCCCGTCGTAGGGCGCGTATTTTCTGAGCGAATCGAGCATCTTTCCCACCAGCGACTCGTAGGCTTCCCGCGCTACAATTCCCCCCGGCAACGACTTGCCCACCACCGTCGGGAACCACCGCGCCTGCTTTCGCAACGGGGCCGCACCCATCATAAACGGATAGGCGCTAAACACCTCGCCGCTGTAGCGGGCATGAAAGGCGGGTTCGAGGGTGACAGCGGGCGAAAACGTACTGGATTCGATGCCCAGACCTGCAATGGCGATGCGGGGCAAAGCGTCGCCCGGCAACGTACCTGCGTTGGGTTGTGAAAAGACAGATTGGCTGAGGGCGAGCGTGAGGGTAAGGCCGAGAAGAAGCTGCTTCATGCCAACAAGTTACGGTATTCGGCAACGTGGACAAATGGCTCGTGGCAGGCCAAGGCCTATCAGGGGGCGATTGCAGCGTACCAGATCCAGCCGATGTAGAGAGGTTGAAACAGCAGCCGCGACCAGATGTACCACGGTTTGGCGGGCAGGCCTCCCGGCGGCGGTAGGTTGTTGACCGCCACGTTGATATTGGCCGGAAAAATAGCGATCAGCAGCACAATCAGCCCCCAGGCCGACACCGTGCGCGTGGCCGGAACCAGTAGCCCAACACTCAATACAATTTCGGCAACACCCGACAGATACACCAGCAGGCGCGGGGCGGGTAGCCCTTCAGGAACCATGTACAGCATCAGATCGGGTTTGCGCAAATGGCTAACGCCAATCATGGTAAACATGAACGCCGCCGCCAACAACATATCGTGCTGAACAGGCCGCAGGTAATCGAGCTGGGTCACCCAGCTAATGCCGTAAAATAACGCGGTAATAGCGACTAGACCGAAAAAGAAAGCCATGTCTTTGCCTGGTTTGATGTCCAGACAAAGGTCTGCCGCACCGAGTGCCATGCTGCTAACAAATGTTAGCAAATCAGATCGTGCGCCGGATACGACTCAGGCTTTCGGGTTCAATGCCGAGGTAAGACGACAGGTGCTTTACGGAAATCTGCTGAACCAGCCGGGGGTTTTGCGCTAGCAGTTGGCTATAGCGCTGCTTGGCCGTGCTGGTCAGAAAGGTGACTTCGCGGCTGGTTTTTCGCAAAAAAGCCTGTTCGGCAATCAACCGACCAATGCGCTCTGCCGCGTGCGATTCGTCGTAAAAACGCAGCAGGTTGGCCCGGCTAAACCGCAGCGCGTGCACGTCGGTCAGCGCCTGAATACTGAACGGACTCGGCTGCCCCGTCAGAAACGACGAATACGCCGACGTGAAATCGTCGCTGAAGACAAAATCGATCGACACATCCTTCCCGTCATTGTTGAGCGACACCCGTACCATTCCCTCGGCGAGGTAATAAATGTACTGTTCCACTTGCCCCGCCTCGGTCAGGAAGGCATGTTTGGCGCAGACGACCGGTTCCACCATTGTCAGAAACCGGAGCCATTGGGCATCGGTCAGGGGAATCAGTTCGGTAAACCGCTGGCGGAGTTGATCGAAGTGCGTCATCGGCGTGGAAACGGGGTTGGCGCTGAGAAAAGGGCAGCTTACTTGGCGGTCGGCCTGGTCGTAAACAGCTCGAAGCGGTAGACCTCCTGCCGCACCACCTCAAACAGGCGGTTCATCTGTTTTTGCGCAGCGGCAAGTTTAGGGTCGGTGGGGTCGGCCAGCACGTTGAGGCTGGTCACGGGGCGGGTGAGGGCAAAGCCGTAGCCTTTTTCGCTGCCGGCGGGGACTTTCAGGGCCGAGAAACTCCAGCCGCCTGCCTGCTTCTGCTCGATGAGGGTGCTCCCCGTCTGTTTCAGGGTTGCCAACGTACCCAGCCAATCGGTCATAGGATCGCGCAGTTTCAGAAAATCGACCACGACAGTCTGGGTTTTACCGGGGCCGAATTCCGGTCCGTAAAGGGCGTCGAGGTTCTCCCAGATCTCAATCCGGACTACCGGGGCGGTCAGCCGGTCGCGGCGGTTGAGGTCGGCCATACGTACCTGCACACTGTCGCCATAGAGTTTGGCCATTGCCGCCGGGGAAGCGCCACCCATGCCCATCGTGGGCGAGACAATGCAGGTGACGTAGTCGTATTCGGCGGGGTTGGGGTTCGAACTGAATTGCTTCACCATCATGTGCCAGCCAATAAGCTTGCCTTCGTCCACGGCGGCCTGGTTGATGGCTTTCCATTCCCGCTCGACTGGCATCGCGTTCTGGATAGTCATGCCCGGTGCAAGTTTGTGGAAGATCAGGTACGTATAGGTTTTGGCGCTGGAACGTACCTGAGCAGAAACGGAGGCTGCGGCCAGAAGAAAGAGGAGAAGGAAGAGATGACGAGCTGGCCGACGAGACATGATGATTGCGTTTATAGGCAAATCCCGCCTGCCCCGGCTTTTACTGTTCAGGCCCGGCGTTTAGGCGTGAGTCGACGGAGTCGGCCGCACGGCTTAAACACCGGGCCCCGGTAATCAGGCGACCTGAACAGCTACCTCGTAGTAGTCAACCGTCGGCAGACCCGCGAAGAAAGGTTTCATGTGTTGCAGTACATTTTGCAGAAAACCACTGGTTTCGGCTGCCAGTCGCGCTTCAGGCGATTCCCAGATCGTCACCATCAGGCAACGGTTCGTGTCGGAGTTGACCAGAAACCGGCTGTTCATAAAACCGGTTTGCTGCTTCAACGCGGGGCCTACTGTATCCCGAAAATAAGCAGTAGCTTTCTCGGCTGCCTCCGGCTTGAGGGGCACCTGAACAATACGAGCGTACATAGTTTATGTGGGTTAGAATGAGGGTAATCTAATTGAAAAGAGCCCAGCACCAAAAACTTGCTGTTCACCTACTCAACAGTTACCTTACAATTTATCGAAAGGCAGTAACATGCTTAGCGGTCTGAAAATTGGCGGCTGAGTAAAACGCCACATAACCAGCGCTTTTCGGCCTATGAAACAAACCGTATGTATCGCCTGGCTCTGTGGGCTTGCCACGACCACAAACGTACTGGCGCAAAACTGGACCGAAACCAAGGTAGACACGCGTGTGACGGTCATTAATAAAGGTGGCCAAACGCTGGGCTACTCGACCACGTCGGGCGTGAAGCTCCTGTCTGACAAGGGGTTTGCCTTTAAAGACCTGAACCGAAACGGGCGGCTCGATCCCTACGAAGACTGGCGGCTACCCGTAGCCACACGGGCCAAAGACCTGGCGAGTCAGCTGTCGGTCGCGCAGATTGCCGGCCTGATGCTCTACAGCCGTCACCAACCTATTCCGGCCGCACCCGGCGGGCCGTTCGCCGGTACGTATGGCGGTAAGGTATTTGCTCAAAGTGGGGCCGATGCCGCTGATCTATCCGATCAGCAAAAAGAATTTCTGACGAAAGACAACGTGCGCCACGTGCTGGTCACTTCGGTACAGAGTCCGGAAATCGCCGCCCGCTGGAACAACAACGTGCAGGCACTGTGCGAAAGTCTGGGGCTGGGCATTCCCGCCAACAACAGCTCGGACCCCCGCCACGGCACCCGCGCCGACGCCGAGTACAACGCCGGCGCAGGCGGCACCATTTCGATGTGGCCCGGCTCGCTGGGCCTGGCTGCCTCGTTCAATCCCGATCTGGTGGAAGAATTTGGCCGTATTGCCGCCGCCGAATACCGGGCGCTGGGCATCGCTACGGCCCTGTCACCACAGGTCGATCTGGGCACCGATCCGCGCTGGTACCGGTTTAGCGGCACGTTTGGCGAAGACCCGCTGCTGGCGACCGACCTGACCCGCGCCTACATTGATGGCTTCCAGACGTCCATGGGCAAGGCGGAGATCAACGGCGGCTGGGGCTACGGGAGCGTCAACGCGATGGTAAAACACTGGCCGGGTGGTGGCTCGGGCGAGGGCGGCCGCGATGCTCACTACGGCTACGGCAAATACGCCGTCTATCCCGGCAACAATTTCGCTTCGCACATGCTGCCATTTATCAACGGCGCCTTCAAGCTGAAAGGCAAGACGGGCACGGTAGCGTCGGTGATGCCCTACTACACCATTTCGACCAATCAGGACAAAAAGAACGGCGAGAACGTGGGCAACAGCTACAACCGTTACATCATCGGCGACCTGCTGCGGGGCAAGTACAAGTATAATGGCGTCGTCTGCACCGACTGGAACATCACCGCCGACGAAACCGCCGTCGATGTGTTCCTGACGGGTAAATCGTGGGGCGTCGAAAAACTGACCCTGGCCGAGCGGCACTACAAGATTCTGAAAGCAGGCGTTGATCAGTTTGGGGGGAACAACGATGCCGCGCCGGTACTCGCAGCCTACCAGTTAGGGGTGAAGGAGATGGGCGAAAAAGCCATGCGCGCCCGTTTCGAGCAGTCGGCGATGCGGCTGCTGACCAACATCTTCCGGACGGGGCTATTCGAGAATCCGTACCTCGATCCCGCGCAGACGAAAGCCGTGGTTGGCAAGGTCGAGTATATGCAGGCGGGCTATCAGGCGCAGTTGCAGTCGGTGGTGATGCTGAAGAACAAGGGCAATGTGTTGCCGCTGACGAAACAGAAGACGGTATACGTACCCAAGCAGTTCACCCCGGCGGGGCGTAACTTCTTAGGCATGGCTACCCCCGAAAAGCTGGATTATCCCGTCAACATGAACATCGTGAAGCGGTATTTTGCCGTGACCGACAACCCCGCCGAAGCCGATTATGCGCTGGTGTTTGTCCGCAGCCCGAACTCAGGCGGTGGCTATGATAGCGACGACGCCAAAGCAGGTGGCACGGGCTACGTACCCATCAGCCTGCAATACGGTCCCTATACGGCGCAGGGTACCCGCGACCCGAGTATCGCCGGAGGCGACCCGCTGGAAAAATTCACGAACCGGACCTACAACGGCAAATCGACCAAAACGATCAACGCGACCGATCTGACCATGATCACTGACACCTACGCCAACATGAAAGGCAAGCCGGTGATTGTGGCAATGAACGCCTCGAACCCGGCGGTAGTGAGCGAATTTGAAAAGCAAGCCAACGCCTTGCTCGTGAGTTTCGGCGTGCAGGATCAGGCGCTGATGGACTTGCTGACGGGGGCAGCCGAACCGTCGGCTCTGTTGCCCTTCCAGATGCCCGTCGATATGAAAACCGTGGAAGCCCAGGCCGAGGACGTACCCCGCGACATGGCCCCCTACGTCGACAGTGAAGGACATACCTACGATTTTGGCTTCGGTCTGAACTGGAAAGGCGTCATCAACGATGCCCGCACCGCCCGCTATAAACGCACGGCCTTGAGTTTGAAATAACCATGGCTGGCGCGATCACCCCTCCATCAGCAACAGCACCAGCCAGGTAGTGCAGATGGCCATTTGGTTTTTAAGCGAGCCCAGCGCCCGAAATAGCAGATTGGCGACAGATTGCCGGTTGATCTCCATCAATTCGGCAATCTGTTCGTTTTCCAGCCCTTTGTAAAACTTCAGAAAAATTACTTCCTGTTGCCGTTTGGGCAGCCGGTGAATCGCCTGTTGCACGCGCTGCTGACTTTCGGAGTCGGCTTCATGCTGTTCGATATGAGTTTCGGCCGTTTGCCAGTCGGTTAGCTCGGTTACTTCGGGCGTGGCCAGCGACGACAGACGCACGGGCCGCCGGTGCTCCATGAGCAGCTGATTCCGCAACGATTTGAACAAATACATTGACACCACCTGAATCGTCAGCGTGGTACGGCGCTCCCAGATGCGGATAAACACCTCCTGAATGGCGTCTTTGATAAACTCCCGATCGTCGGTGAAATTGGTGGCGTAGGTGAACAGCGAACGGTACTGGGTGTCGGCCAGCTGACAAAACGCATCCTTATCGCCGGCCTGTGTCTTGTGCCAGAGCGTCAGAAGAAATTCGTTTTCGTCGATGAGTCGCTGTTTTAACTCCACAAGTGCCCGGTTCCTGCTATTGGTGTAAACTAATAAGTAAAATTCTGGCGAAACGAACCGCAAACAAGCGATATAAGGCCCGGTTCAGCCATTCAGTTCGACTAATTTACAATCATCTGCCGTTCGGCCCTACGTAAAAATAAAGTTTTATCAGTGTGAGTATTGGCGGTAGTATCTAGCATCTTTCCCTCAGAACGGCATAGATAGTACTTAGCGCATGCAGGAATATAGAGACCCCGAACCAGACGAATTAGCGGCAGATCCATCGTTTCAGCGCTGGAAACTGACGGCTGATCCCGAAGCCCGCGCGTTCTGGAGCGAGTGGTTGATTCATAATCCTGACCGGCAGGAGCTGGTCGAAAAAGCGGCGTTGCTACTGACGGCCATTCACCAGCAATATGAGCAGGTGGCCCGCCAACACCCGCCTATTTCAGACGACGAAGTCCGGCACGAAATCGGTCGGCTTCGGCAGTCGCTCGATGAAGCGCCGGTCAAACCACTGCGGGGCGGTTTGTCAACCAACTGGTTTACGCCGCTTCGGTATGGCGTGGCAGCCAGTGTGCTGCTCCTGCTCGGGCTGTTTGGCTGGTATCGCCTGCGCCCGACGACCGCGCCCGATCCGCAGACCGTCACGTATGCTGAGCTGGTAGCCGTAGCGCAGGAAACCAACCCGCTGATCGAAGTCGAAAACAACGAAACCAAACCCCTGACCGTCGCCCTGCCCGATCGGAGTACGATTGTCGTTTATCCGAAAAGTCGGGTAAGTTACCCCAAAGCCTTTGCCGGAAATAAGCGCGAGGTATACCTACAGGGACAGGCCTTTTTCTCGGTT
This sequence comes from Fibrella musci, assembly GCF_041321105.1. NCBI lineage: Bacteria > Pseudomonadati > Bacteroidota > Cytophagia > Cytophagales > Spirosomataceae > Fibrella > Fibrella musci. The sequence goes on from NZ_JBGGWD010000006.1 coordinate 247,450, forward strand.
ACGAAAAATCCGGCGAAACCGTTTTACGTCTACGCCAATAGCCTCGTCACCAAGGTGTTAGGAACTAGCTTCACGGTGCAGACATACGAGAAAAACAGACAGGTAAAAGTCGTGGTCAGTACGGGCCGGGTCTCGGTCTACGCCGCCAGTCAGAAACCAACCGCCTCCCCCAAAGACGAAACGAAGCTAACGGGCGTGGTGCTGACGCCCAATCAGCAGATCGTGTTCTCGCCGACGGACAGCCGACTCGTGAAGAGTGTTGTCGCTAACCCGGTGGTGCTGAAACCCGCCGTGCAGCAGCAGGCCTTTCGGTTTCAGCGCACGCCCATGGCCGAGGTGTTTACCGCCCTCGAGCAGGCCTACGGCATCAAAATCAACTACGATGCCGACCTGATGCGTACTTGCTACTTGACGGCTTCGCTGTCGGATGAACCCCTCTTTCAGAAGCTGGACCTGATCTGCCGGACGGTCAATGCCAGTTATGAACAGGTGAATGGCGATATCGTTGTCCACGCCAATGGATGCGATTGATGCCGCAGTGCTTTGCCCTTTTTGACACCCGTATGCCTATGAACGAACACCCGTACATCGTCTAAAAAGCAAAGTCGAAGATGCGCCAACATCTCCGACTTCTCAACCGCCCTCGTGTAGTGACAATTACGACGTCCGCCCCAGCGGATTAGGACTTTATTGTGCCATTTTTTAACTGACAACCCTCAAAATTATGCCAAGAGGACTACTTTTTCAAAAGAACATACAGAAACTTATGCGCATTGGACTCTACCAGGCCATTCTGTCTGTTGCCCTTTTCTCTCTGGCCCGCGCCCATACGGTAAGCGGTCAGCAAGTGCTTGAGCAAAAGGTGACTATTCAGCTCGCCAACGCTGATGTTGAAAAGCTGCTGGATAAAATCGAAGCGGCTACCAAAGTGAAGTTCATGTACAACCCGCAGATTTTCGACGGGACACAGAAATTCAACTACCGCTTCCAGAACGAACCCCTGTCGAGCGTACTCGACAAGGTGCTGACGCCCTACCGGGTAGCCTACGAGGTGGTGCAGCAGCAGATTATTCTGCGGCGGCAACCGGGCGCGATCTCACCCCTGAAACCCACCAGTCAGTCAGAAGCACCTAAGCGCCGCGTGAGCGGGATCGTGCTCGACGAGAAAGGCGACGGCCTGCCCGGCGTGAGCGTGGTGCTGAAAGAGACTATGCGCGGAACTACTACCGGCGTCGATGGCCGGTTTTCGCTCGAAACGCCCGACGCTGGCGCGGTCCTGATTTTCAGCTTCGTGGGTTACCAGAAGCAGGAAGTGACCGTCGGCAATCAGGATAACCTGTCGGTTAAGCTCGTGCCCGAAGCCAGCACGCTCAACGAGGTGGTGGTAACGGCCCTGGGTATTTCGAAAGAAAAGAAAGCACTGGCCTACGCCGTATCGGAAGTGAAAGGCAGCGAGTTTACGCAGGCTCGCGAAAACAACGTGGCCAACGCCCTGACAGGTAAAATCGCCGGGGTGAACGCCACCGGGATGGCGACCGGCCCCGGCGGGTCGAGCCGGATCATCATCCGGGGTAATGGCTCGCTGAACGGCAACAACCAGCCGCTCTACGTGATCAACGGCATGCCGATGGAAAACAGCACGCCCGGCGGTGGTACGCTCGCCGACGGCAACGGCATGAACGTGGACCGGGGCGACGGCATCGGCGGTATCAATCCCGACGATATCGAGAGCATTAACGTATTGAAAGGCGGCCCGGCGGCGGCCCTCTACGGAGCCCGTGCCGCCAACGGCGTGATCCTGATCACGACCAAAAAAGGGCGCGGACAGCGCGGCCTTGGTGTCGAGGTAAACAGCACGACCAGCTTCGAGGATATTGCCGTAATTCCGAACTGGCAATATGAATACGGACAAGGCGTCGATGGTAAAAAGCCAACTACGCTGACAGAAGCCAAAAGCACGGGCCGCCTCTCGTACGGTGCCAAAATGGACGGCCTGCCGACGATTCAGGTCGATGGGCAGTTGCACCCTTACTCGCCCCAGAAAGACAACCTGAAAAACTTTTACCGCACGGGCAGCAACTACATCAACTCGGTGGCGCTGACGGGCGGCAGCGAAACGGTCAATTTCCGGCTGGGCCTCAACAACACGCAGGCGAATAGCATTGTCCCGAATTCGTCGTTCTCGCGGCAGATCGCCAACCTCAACCTGAACGCCTTTCTGGGTAAGCGGCTGAGCCTCGAAACGGTATTTCAGTATAACCGCGAAATCGGCACCAACCGGCCCAAAGTGGGCTACGCCGACATGAACCCGCACTGGGCAACGTACCTGATCGCCAACGTGGTCGACATCCGCAGCCTGTCGCCGGGCTACGACCCCGCCACAGGTAAAGAAATGGAATGGAACCCCGTACCGGCGGCCCCGAACCCGTATTTTGTAGTCAACAAGTTCAAAAACGACGACGTTAAGAACCGGTTCATCAGCCAGGGAAGCCTTCGCTATGACATCCTCGACAACCTGTACATCAAAGGCAGCGTGAGCCAGGATTTCTACAGCTTCCAGTCGGAATACGTGCAGCCAACGGGCAACGCCTACCAGCCGCTGGGTACGTATGATGCCCGCAAGGTGACCGCTTCGGAAACCAACGGCATGGTGACGATGAACTACAACAACACCAGCCTGATCAAAGACCTGACGTTCTCGGCCCTGTTGGGTGCTAATGCGCAGCAGTCGATCTACGATCAGACGGCGATTGCGGGTAGCGAATTCACGATTCCGTACTTCTACAGCTACACCAACCTGGCCGCGTCGACCACCACACCAACGTACCTGAAGAGCGCTATCAACTCGGTCTTCGGCTCGGCCGACTTTGGCTATAAAAACGTAGCGTACCTGACACTGTCGGGGCGGCAAGACTGGTTCTCGGTGCTGAACCCGAAGAGCAACAACATCTTCTACCCGTCGGTGGGTGGGTCGCTGATCCTGTCTGATGCGTTCCAGCTGCCCAAGGCCATTAGCTTTGCCAAGCTGCGGGCATCGTGGGCGCAGGTGGGCGGCGCAACCGTGAATGCCTACCAGATCTATCAGTACTACACCATGCAGCAGGGTGGCCATAACGGCCGGCCGGTAGAGGTGCTGTCGTCGTCGCAGGTACCCAACCCCGATCTGAAACCGCTGACCTCGACGACCTACGAGGGGGGCATCGAAGCCAAGTTCTTTAATAACCGCCTCGGCCTCGACCTGACGCTCTACAACCGTAAAACCACCAACGACATCGTGACGACCAACATCGCCGTGTCGTCGGGATACCGCTCGGCGCTGCTGAACGTGGGTGAGCTGAGCAACAAGGGTATCGAACTGTTGCTGACCGGCACGCCCATCAACCGCGGTGGCCTGACTTGGGACGTGAGCTACAACATGGCCTACAACAAAAGCAAGATCGAGCGGCTCGCCGAAGGCCTCACCAGCATCGACATCGGGACGGGTGTTGGCGGCGGCGTGGTGCGTAACGCCCTGGGCCGGCCCTACGGCACCGTTTGGGGCTATCGCAAGAAAACCGACGCCAATGGCAACGTGATTTTCAACACGGCCAGCGGCTACGCGGTGCGCGGCGATCTGGAAGAAATCGGGCAGGGTACACCCCCGCTGACGATGGGTATCACCAACAATTTCCGGTACAAAAACTTCTCGCTCAATATCCTGGTCGACGGCAAATTTGGCAGCATCGTGTACTCGAACCTCTACCAGTATGCCTACCGGTTCGGTCTGCCGCAGGAAACCCTGCCCGGCCGCGAAACGGGGGTTACGGTGGACGGTGTAACGCCCGAGGGCGCCCCATTTACCAAGTTCTGGAAGAAAGAAGACGTGGACACGTACTATGACAACGACAAGAACTACACGGCCATGTTCATGTTCAACAACGATTTCGTGAAACTGCGGCAGGTGATTCTGAGCTACAACCTCCCCGTCACGAAGGTGAAGTTCGTGAAGCTGCAGGCCGCATCGATCTCGTTTGTGGCCCGGAATCTGGCCATTCTGTACAAGGATAAGAAGAACCAGTACTTCGATCCCGAATCGGGCTACACGAGCACCAACGCCCAGGGCCTCGAAGCCTTCGGTGTGCCGCGTACCCGCAGCCTGGGTGTGAACCTGATGGTGAAATTCTAACCAGCCAACAACCTCATTATGACCAGTTTTCTTCAAAAAATAAGCGTGGCGGCTTCGTTTCTGCTGTTGGTGTCGTCCTGCGACAAGGGCTTCGAGCAAATGAACGTCGACCCCAACAAATACGCGGAGGTCATTTCCGAATACCTCTTCACCCGCGCCCAGCTCGACGGCGTCAGCACCAACTTCACTGGCGGAGCGTACCTGACCATCGGGCAGTCGATGCAGCATTTCTCGACCTACAAAGAAGTACCGGCGGCGGGAGACAAGTACTTCAACTATACCTACTCGACTGCCAGCTGGGATGCCTACTCAGGTACGTCGGCGGGGCAGGGGGCAGTCATCTCCGTCCGGCAGGTGATCGATAAAGTGGCTGCGAACCCGGCCGATGTGAACAAGCTCTCGGCAGCGCGGATCTGGAAAGCATACCTCTTCCACCGCCTCACCGACCTCTACGGCGACATTCCGTATTCCGACGCGGGCAAGGCGCTGTCGGATAAGAATTATGCACCCAAATACGACACGCAACAGGCCATTTACGCCGATCTGTTGAAAGAACTGGATGAGTCGATCGCGGCCTTCGATGCCACCAAACCGACCTTTGGTAATGCTGATCTGATGTTTAGCGGCGACGTGACGAAGTGGAAGAAATTCGGTTACTCGCTCATGCTACGGCTGGGCATGCGCCTGACGGAGGTGGACGCCAACACGGCCAAAACCTGGGTGCAGAAAGCCATTGCCGGAGGCGTCATCCTCGACGATGCCGACCGCGCCGTGATTGGGTACGTGGATGGCTCGCAGCTCGCCAGCAGGAACTTCATCGCCAACGGCCTGCTCAGCACCGACTACATCACGCCCGGCGGCGACAATGTGGAAGGCGGCAAACTGGCCAAAACGCTGATCGACTACCTCAAAACGACCAAAGACCCGCGCCTGAACGTGTGGTCGATTGTCTGGACAACGAGCGATAACAAGACGTTTACGGCCGATACGACGTCGGCCCTCCAAAGCGGGATGCCCAACGCGGCCTACAACAACCTGCCCGCCAATTTCAACTCGTTTTCGGAACCTAACCCCAACACGCTGCTGAAATACAGCGCCCCGCTGGTGGTGCTGGGCAACGCCGAGACGAATCTACTGCTGGCCGAAGCGGCTGTGCGGGGTTGGTATGCGGGTAGCTCTGCGGCCACGACCTACGCCAACGCTGTGAAAGCTGGCATGCGGCAATGGGCTTTGTTTGGCACGGGCGGCACCATCTCCGATGCGAAAATCAACGGCTATCTGGCTACTAACCCGTATAAGGCGGGCGGCACCGTAGCCGAGCAACTGGAGCAGATTGCCACGCAGAAATGGGTGTCGCTCTTCCTGGAAGATGAGTACGAAATCTTCGCCAACTGGCGCCGGACGGGTTATCCCAAACTGACGCCGACGAACTATCCCGGCAACCTCACCGGCGGCAAAATTCCGACCCGCTTCGTGGTGCCTGACTCGGAAGAGACCTACAACCGAACCAACTTCCTCGAAGCGCGGGCGCGTCAGGGCGGGTCCAATACCCTGTCGAGCGTCGTGTGGTGGGATAAGTAAATGGATTACCGTTTTCGGTTTGTCGACTAAGGATATTTAACTCGCTTACAATGAGTAGATAAGCCTAAGCGATAGCCGCCATGTTTGTCATCCCGACGGTAGGAGGGATCTTGAATTAACCTGACTCACTCCTCAGGAAACGTTAAGATCCCCCCGTTGTCGGGATGACAAAAAAACACTTGGTACGAACCGTCACGAAAACGCTTAACGAACGATGAAACGAGAACGCCGATCCCTGCTCAAACGCCTGTTCGGCGCGGTTGGGTACGGCCTGCCCCGCTGGGGCGGGGTTGCCGACTTAGGAAATGCTACCGCCAAACCCGCTCCCGCGTCGGAGGCAACCGGCGTGGTGACGCAGGGCGACGTACCGCTGTATTCCAGCACGACCCGGCTCGGTAACCTGCTGTTCCTGTTCGGCATCGGGGCGCATTTCGAGGGCGATATTAAATCGCATACCGATCATGTGCTGAAAGAGCTGGAAAAAGAGCTGATCAAAGCGGGTTCGTCGATGGATAAAGTGCTGAAGGTGTCGGTGCTGCTCCACGATCCCAACGACTATCAGGCCATGAACGAGGTCTATCGCGGTCGCTTTGGGCCCAACCCGCCCGTCAGGACCACAGTGGCCGTGCGCAGCGGTATTCCGAACGATTCACTCGTGGAAATTGATTGCATTGCCCACGTGTAAGTGGCTGTATTGTACAGTTAGCAGTTACCCACCTACCCAATTAACCAGAACCATGAACCGCGTTGTGTTTACGCTGATACTGTGGCTACTTACGGGCTTCGGGCTGCTGGCCCAAAACAAGCCGTCGGGCGACGACACCACAGCACTGCGCATCCGCAAAACGGCCGATTTTACGGTCAACGGGCTGGGCGATAATGCCCATTGGCAACAAGCTGATTGGGTGCCTATTACGGTACAGGAATCGGCCGGGCGGGCGCTGGGCACGAAGGTCAAACTGCTGTATTCCGACACCGGTCTCTATTTCCTGTTTCAGGCCGACGACGAGCAACTCACAGCCACGATTCTCGAAGATTTTGGCGCGTTGTACAATGAAGACGTCGTTGAGGTTTTCCTCTGGCCTGATCCGTCGGTGCCGATCTATTTTGAGTACGAACTGTCGCCGCTGAATTACGAACTGCCTATTCTGGTGCCCAACGTAAACGGCAACTTTTTGGGCTGGAAACCATGGCATTACGCGGGTGGCCAACGTACCCAGCACGCTACGTCGGTGCAGGGCGGGAAGAAGGAAAGCAAAGCCCCGATCAAGGGCTGGACGGCCGAGTTTTTTATCCCTTATAAGCTGATGAACCCCATTGTGACCACGCCGCCCAAACCCGGCACGGTCTGGCGCGGTAACCTCTACCGCATTGATTACGACCGCGGTTACCAGACCTGGTCGTGGCGCAAAACAAGCGGTAGTTTTCATGAAGTCGCCAAATACGGCCCCTTACGCTTCGATTGATTAACCCCTCATTTAAATCAAAACAAACCATGCTCAGCAGACGAAAATTAATCAAACAGCTCTCGGCCATGCCGCTCGTGGGTGGCTTGTTTGGCGCGACTACCCCGCTCACCGGCGCGTTGGCGGCTCCGGCCGTTGCTTCGCGTAACCTGGTGAAAGAACTGGGAATCCGCACGTTCATCAACGCTGCCGGTACGTACACCGCCATGACGGGCTCGCTCATGGAAGACGACGTGGTCAACACCATTCTGGCATCGTCGAAAGAGTTTATGATGCTCGACGACGTGCAGACAAAAGTGGGTGAGAAAATTGCCGCCATCACGCATGCCGAATCGGCGGTGGTAACGGCGGGCTGTTTCTCGGCCATGACGCTGGGACTGGCGGGCGTGCTGACGGGCATGGACCAGAAGAAGGTAGAGCAACTGCCGCATCTGGCAGGTACGGGCATGAAATCGGAGGTGATTGCCCAAAAGGGACACGACATCGGCTATTCGCACGCGCTTACCAACACGGGTTGCACCATCGTGCAGGTCGAAACCATCGAAGACGTCGAAAAGGCCATCAACGAGAAAACGGCCATGCTCTGGTTCCTGAACATCCAGTCAGACAAGGGCAAGATCAACCACGAGCAGTGGGTGGCGTTAGGCAAGAAGCACAACATCCCGACGATGATCGACATTGCCGCCGACGTACCCCCGGTCGAGAACCTGTGGAAATTCCACGATATGGGTTTCGATCTGGTGTGTGTATCAGGCGGAAAAGCCATGCGCGGCCCTCAAAGCGCGGGTCTGCTGATGGGCAAGAAAAAGTACATTGACGCGGCCCGGCTCAGCATGCCGCCGCGCGGGTCGACCATCGGCCGGGGCATGAAGGTGAACAAGGAGGAGATTCTGGGCATGTACGTGGCGCTGGAGAAATTCGTCGCCCGCGATCACGACAAAGAGTGGAAGATGCTGGAAGACCGCGCCAACACCATTGCCAGCGCCGCCCGCAGCGTAAAAGGCGTCGACGTCGCGATCACAGCTCCACCGCTGGGCAACCACACGCCGACGCTGCGCATTACGTGGGACCCGGCCAAAGTGAAAGTAACGCCCACGGCGTTACGGGAAGCCCTGCGTACCGGTTCGCCGTCGATCGAAACTGTAGGCGACGATAAGGGCGTCGGCATAACGGCCTGGATGCTCAAACCCGGCGAAGATAAAATCGTGGCTACCCGGCTGAAAGAAGAACTGACCAAAGCCGCCGTGTAAGTGGTGTAGTTGGCTGACGCCTGGTCGAAGGGCCACGCGTCAGCCAACTACATCCGCCTCCGTCGATCTAATACCGTATTGACTTATGCCTAAACGTTTTCTTTTACTGTTCCTAATCCTGACTGGGTACGTTGCCCGGGCGCAGACTTATACGCTGCTCATTAAAGGCGGGCGGCTCATCGACCCGAAAAACAACATCGACGCCCCAATGGACGTGGCCATTACTGATGGCAAAGTGACGCGGGTGGCAAAGTCCATTGATCCGAAAGAGGCCAAGCAAGTTGTCGATGCCAGTGGGTTGTACGTCATGCCCGGCCTGATCGATATCCACGGGCACGTGTTCTACGGCACCGAACCCAACCATTACCTCAGCAATGGGCTGACGGCCGTCTCGCCCGACGGTTTCACGTTTCGGGTGGGCGTAACGACCATCGTGGATGCGGGCGGCGCGGGCTGGAAATCGTTCGACACGTTCAAGCAGAACATCATCCTGTCGTCGAAAACGCGGGTGCTGTCGTTCCTCAACATCGTCGGCGAAGGCATGCGCGGTGGTCGCTACGAACAGGATACCGCCGATATGGACCCGAAGCAGGCGGCTAAAGTGGCCCTCGACAACAAAAACGACGTGGTAGGCTTCAAGGTCGCGCATTTTCAGGGGCCAAGCTGGGCGCCGGTCGACCGGGCCGTTGCCGCCGGAAAGCTGGCTGATATGCCCGTAATGATCGACTTTGGCGGTAGCACGCCCCCGCTGCCCCTAAGCGAGCTGTTCCTGAAACACCTGCGGGCTGGCGACATCTATACCCACGCCTACACCAACCTGGAAGGCAACGTGCGCGAGACGATCGTCGACGAGGCCACCAAAAAAGTGAAACCGTTTGTGTGGGAGGCCCGCAAAAAAGGCATCGTGTTCGACGTGGGCTACGGCGGGGCTAGCTTTAATTTTTCGCAGGCCATCCCGGCGGTTAGTAGTGGGTTTCTACCCACGACCATCAGCACCGACCTGCACACGGGCAGCATGAACGGCTCGATGAAAGACATCCTGTCGATTATGTCCAAGTTCATGGTCATGGGCATGAAACTGCCCGACGTGGTGAAAGCCGCCACCTGGACACCCGCGCAGGTGATCAAACGCGAAAACCTGGGGCACCTCTCGGAAGGCGCGATTGCCGACGTAACGGTGCTCGCCCTGCGGCCGGGCAACTTCGGGTTTTACGACAAAACAGGCTACAAACTGACGGGTAAACAGAAGCTTGAATGCGAAGTGACGGTGAAAGGCGGCAAGGTCGTCTATGACCTCAACGGCCTGGCCAAACCCATCAGTACGCCGTAATGCAATAGCTGTTTGATAATCTAACTTTTATCACGCACTGGTTTATGCGATCTCACCTGTACCGAAAAGGATTTCTGCTGTCGCTGATCGTGATGGTCGGCTTTGTGCAGCGCGAATCGGGGCACGTATTGCCCGCTCGAACAGCCGAAAACGGCGGTCTGTTTCTGCCCGACGGGTTTGAAGCCACGGTGGTGGTCGACAGCCTGCCCGGTCGCGCCCGTCACCTGGCGGTCAACGACAACGGCGATATCTACGTGAAAGCGCGTTTCGCCCGCGATAAAGACGAGTCGGTGATTGCCCTGCGCGACACTAACGGCGATGGTCGGGCCGATGTCATCAGGCAGTTTGGCGGGCTGGCGCGGGAGCGGGCCTATGGCACGGCCATGCGCATTCACGACGGCTATCTGTATTTCAGTTCCGAACTGTATGTCTACCGCTACAAGCTGACGCCCGGCGAACTTGTGCCCAGCAGCCCGATGGAGATCGTACTGACCGACGACCACAAGCACGGCATGCACGAACACATTGCCAAGCCCATCACCTTTGATCAGCAGGGTAATCTGTACGTACCCTTCGGGGCGGCCTCCAATGCCTGTCAGGAGTCGAACCGCATACCGGGCGTGCGGGGCATCGACCCCTGCCCCATGCTGAAAGACCACGGTGGCATCTGGCGTTTTCCGGCCAACAAAACCGGCCTGACCCAGAAAGACGGCGTTCGCTACGCCACCGGCCTGCGGAGTGTGGTGGGCCTCGACTGGAACCCCGCCGACAACAGTCTCTACGCGCTCCAACACGGTCGCGACGATTTACTGATGCTCTGGGCCGACCGGTTTTCGCCCTGGCAGAGCGCCGTGTTGCCCGCCGAGGAGTTGTTTAAGGTCAAAAGCGGCATGCACGGCGGCTGGCCCTATTGCTACTACGATCAGCTACAGGGCAAAAAACTGCTGAATCCCGAATACGGCGGCAACGGCAAAAACGTGGGCCGGTGCGGGCAGTACGAAAAACCACTGATCGGTTTTTCAGCGCATCTGGCTCCTAACGATCTGCTGTTTTATCAGGGCGTAACGGCCACCAACGGCTTCCCGGATCACTACAAAAACGGCGCGTTCATTGCCTTCCATGGGTCGACTAACCGCGCGCCTTACCCGCAGGCAGGTTACTTCATTGGCTTTGTGCCGGCCAAAAACAACGGGCTGTCGAGTGGCTGGGAAGTGTTTGCGGATGGCTTTGCGGGTATCGACCCGATCGTGAACGTGAGCGACGCCGTTTACCGCCCGATGGGGCTGGCGATGGGCTCCGACGGGTCGCTGTACATTGCCGAAACCGAAAAAGGCAAAATCTGGAAGGTAACCTACAAAGGCAACCGGCAGGCCTTTGGAGCCGAGCAACTGGCGAAGATGGAAGCCCGCAAGCAGCTGTCAAATATTCGTAATCCCGACGAAATCGCCGATAACCTGGACCGTGGTAAACCCATTGCGGGCGGCAAAATCTACGGCATCTATTGCTCGGCCTGCCACCAACGCAACGGCATGGGCGACTCGCAGCGATTCCCGCCTCTGGCGGGCTCGGAGTGGGTGCTGGGCGACAAAGCCAAACTCATTGGCGTATTGCTGAAAGGCCTTGAAGGCCCCATCGAGGTGAAAGGGCAATCGTACAACAACGTGATGCCCGCGCACAACTTTCTGTCGGATACCGATCTTGCCGAAGTGCTGACGCATATTCGGACCAATTTTGGCAACACGGGCGATGGCGTTACGGCGGCAGAAGTGAGCAGCGTACGAACCTCATTGCTGAGCCTCAACAAACCCGCCGACGCTCCGGCCAATCGATCAAAACGCAAATAAAACCAAGTCTCTAATTGTCTATGAAACCACAACGTCGCTCCATTCTCAAACGTCTGTTTGCCTCGGCTGCCGGGGTCGTTGGCCTCGGTGCCGCCGCCAAAGCCGCCAACGTACCTGCCGCCTCAGAAGAAGCCGCGGTTCAGAAAGAAGTCTTCAACGTCGAGTATCAGCAGGACGTACCCCTGTTCTCGGGCTCGACCAAGCTCGGTAATCTGGTGTTTGTTGCGGGTAAAGGCTACCATAAGGAAGGCGATATCAAAGTGCATACCGATGAAGTGCTCAAAGAACTGGAGCGGGAGCTGATCAAAGCCGGATCGTCGATGGAGAAAGTGCTGAAAGTGAGCGTTTTTCTGCACGACCTGAACGACTACAAAGCCATGAACGAGGTATACAAAGGTCGGTTTGGCAACAAACCGCCCGTGCGCACGACGGTGGCCGTCTATGGCGGCGTGCCGGGCGACTCGCTGGTGGAAATGGATTGTATCGCTTACATCTAAACCGCCCGCCGGTTGTAGCCCGGCCGGGCGCAACGGTCAGTGCAGTGTTCCCCGTTTCGGGGAACACTGTTTTATCTGCTCAGTTTATGCAAAAGCTCTTCCTTTTTCTGACCCTCATGGGTCTGAACGGCTCGCTATTGGCCCAGCCGTTCAGTATCGTGATCAAGGGCGGTCATGTGATCGACCCGAAAAACAACATCGACGCCATTATGGACGTCGCTATCAGCGACGGCAAGATTGCGCAGGTCGCCAAAACCATCGACACCAAGGGCGCTTTGCAGGTGGTCGATGCGAAAGGCCTCTACGTCACGCCCGGCCTGATCGACATCCATACGCACGTCTTTTTCGGTACCAACCTCGACCAGACCTACAGCAACGGCCCCAACGCCCTGCCGCCCGATGGCTTCACGTTCCGCAACGGCGTAACCACAATCGTCGACGCGGGTTGCTCGGGCTGGCGCGATTTCGAAACCTTCAAAAAACAAACCATCGATCGCTCGCAGACGCGTGTGCTGGCTCTGCTCAACATCGTTGGGAAAGGGATGCGGGGCGGCGACATTGAGCAGAACGTGGCCGACATGGATGCCCAACAAACGGCGGACATGGCTAAAAAATACCCTGAGCAGGTAGTAGGGGTGAAGCTGGCGCACTTCAACGGCTACAACTGGACGCCCACCGAGCGCGCGGTGGAGGCCGGTAAGCTCGCCAACGTACCTGTAATGATCGACTTCGGCGGGAGCGAACCCGTTTTGCCCCTCGAAGAACTGTTCCTGAAGAAACTCCGGCCCGGCGACATCTACACGCACTGCTTCGGGCAGTTGAAAACCCGGGAAGCCATCGTCGACGTACCCAGCGGGCAGGTGAAGCCGTTCGTTCTGGAGGCGCAGAAACGCGGCATCCGCTTCGATGTGGGCTACGGCGGCATCAGCTTCGCCTTTTCGCAGGCTATTCCGGCCATTAAGAAAGGCTTTCTGCCCACCACCATCAGCACCGACATTCATACCGGCAGCATGAACAATGCGATGAAAGACATGCTCAACGTGATGTCGAAGTTTATGGCGATGGGTATGGACCTGCCGAGCGTCATCCGGGCCAGTACCTGGCATCCGGCGCAGGCCATCCGTCGGCCCGAACTAGGTAGCTTGTCGGTCGGTTCCGTGGCCGACGTGGCCATCCTGAACTTGCACGAAGGCAAGTTTGAGGTGCGTGATACGGGCGTCTTTGGCTTCTTCGATTACACCGGCTACAAGATCGAAGGCAAGCAGAAACTGGGCTGCGAAATGACCATCCGCAACGGCCGCATCGTCTACGATCTTAACGGTATCGCCAACCCGGTCGTGGTCACGCAGCAACCCCGTTCATGAGGAGTGGCTGACGCTCATTCCTTCGACATTCACCTGCTTTTTCGAAACAATCCGTTACCGCAAGGCTCAGCAGATGAGCAGATTCGGTAATGGGTTGCCTTTACGTCATACCGTACCACAAAGCACTCGCCGTATCGCGAATTATGACCTGTTTACCCAAAACCATCCTCTTTTTTGCCTTAATCACGCTGGGTACGTTGTCGGCGCGGGCGCAGACCCTGTCGAAAGACGAACTAACGTACCTGACCTCGGAATGGAAAGGCGAACGTTTCCCCGACGGTCGCCCCAAAATCTCCGACGACCTGCTGCGCCGCGCCCGCGAAGTCAATACCGAAGAAGCCTGGACCATCCTGCGCAACGAAGGCTACACCTGCCAGTTTGAGCGCGGCTGGAAAATTATTCACCCCGACCAGCCGCTGGTGGGCCGGGCGCTGACGGCCATGTACCTACCCAGCCGCCCCGACCTGGAAAAGCTGGTGAAGGACCGAGGGGCCAAACAGGGTCGCATTGGCAACACTAATTCATGGCCCATCGATCAGTTGAGCAAAGGCGACGTGTATGTAGCCGATGGCATGGGTAAAATCACCGACGGTACCCTGATCGGCGATAACCTGGGCAATTCCATTTACGCCAAAACCGGCACGGGCGTAGTATTCGATGCCTCGGCCCGCGACCTCGAAGGCCTGCGCCGGATCGACGGGTTCAACGCCTTCGTGCGCGACTGGGACCCGTCGTATCTGAAAGAATCGGTGCTGATGGGCCTCAATACGCCCATCCGAATCGGGAAAGCCATCGTGATGCCGGGCGATCTGGTGCTCGGGCGCAGCGAAGGCGTGGTGTTTATCCCGGCGCACCTGGCCGAAAAAGTGATTCAAACGGCGGAGTTCATCGCCCTGCGCGACAAGTTCGGTATCTCGATGCTGAAGGCGGGAAAATACACGCCGGGGCAGATCGACAGCCAGTGGACCGACGCCATCAAAGAAGACTTTTTGAAGTGGCTGGATAAAAATCCGAACGAGCTGCCGATGAAACGGGCCGAGTTGGATGCTTATATGAAAAACCGCACGTGGTAAACCACGTCGCTCCTAAACCCCTCCTGATTTTGTATGACTGCTAAACTATTCTGGGGTGCCGCCGGCCTCTGCCTGCTCATTGCGCTGGGCATGGCTGCCACCGGGCATCTGGCGCAGGCCGGGCCGCTGTTCATTCTGTTCTTTCTGAGCATCGCGCTGGCGTTTCGTACCAACGAAGCCCTCAAAGGCTTCACCTACACCGTCATGATCTTTGCCGCCGTGACGACCGCGCTCTATTACCCGACCTACTTCACTGAAGTGAACGGGTTCAAGTTCAGCAAGCTCATCACGCCGCTTATTCAGCTCATTATGTTCGGGATGGGTACGTCGATGGGTGTCGAAGATTTCGTGGGTGTGGTCAAAATGCCCAAAGGTGTGCTCATCGGCGTCGTCAGCCACTTCATCATTATGCCGCTGATTGGCTTCATGATTGCCAGCATCAGCGGGTTTCCGCCCGAAATTGCGGCGGGGATCATTCTGATCGGCTGCTCGCCCAACGGCATGGCCTCTAACGTGATTTCGTATCTGGCGAAGGCTAATCTGGCCCTGTCGATTACTATTACCGCCATTTCGACCATGCTGGCCCCGTTCGTGACGCCCATGCTGATGAAGCTCTACGCCGGAGCGCTGGTCGACATCAACGTGCTGGACATGATGTGGGACATCTTCAAAATGGTAATCATTCCCATCGGTGCCGGGCTGCTGTTCAACCGATTCCTGAGTGGCAAAGCCAAATGGCTCGACGAGGCCATGCCGCTGGTGTCCATGTTCGGGATTGGCTTCATCATTACCATCATTACGGCGGCCGGGCGCGACAAGCTGCTCACCATCGGCCCCGCGCTCATCGGGCTGGTGCTGCTGCACAACCTGTCGGGCTACTTCCTGGGCTACTGGTCGGGTCGGCTGTTCCGCATGAGTGAGCGCGACTGCCGCACCATCGCCATCGAAGTCGGTATGCAAAACGGCGGCCTCGCGTCGGGACTGGCCAATCAGATGGGGAAAGTCGCTACGGTAGGGCTGGCTCCGGCGGTATTCGGTCCCCTCATGAACATCACCGGCTCCATTCTGGCCTCGTGGTGGCACCGCCGCCCCCCACAAGAAGACCTCGCCGAATCACAACCGGTACTGGCTGACAAGGTGTAAGACCTCACGGCAGCGGCCGACCGTCCCCAGCCCGGACGCGGGACCGCCCTCTCCTTGAAATAAGGAGAGGGGAGACAAGATGGTCGGCTATATCATCGAAGGAAACTCTCTAAGGGGTATTTCTGTGACTGCTTGGCTTGTTTAAGAAATAAAGGCGCCCTCCTTGAAAAATTATATTTTGTTAAGTCTCCCCTCTCCTTATTTCAAGGAGAGGGGCTGGGGGTGAGGTCTTCACTTCAACACCACCTGACTAACGACCGGCTGATGATCTGACGGGTAGCGTTGATCCTGAGCGTCGGTGAGCACGGCGTAGTCGAGGACGGAGGCCCGTTTATCCACGAAAATGTAGTCGATGCGATCCTTGAGCGGCGCGTCGAATTTGAAACCATTGAACGTACCTACGGGGCCGTAGGGCGGCATGGCGGTCACCTGATACACATCGTTGAGCAGCGTCTGCATCGTCTTGACCTGCTCCGTATCGGGAGTTGAATTAAGGTCGCCGACGCAGATGATGGGTACATTCCCGGCAATCTCGCGCATCTTCTGCACCATCAGCTTTCCCGATTCGCGCCGGGCCACTACGCCTTGGTGGTCGAAATGCACGCAGAAGAAGAAAAACGTCTTTTTCGTAGCCTGATCCTGCAACTGCGCCCAGGAACAGATGCGGTTGCAGCAGGTCGCGTCCCAGCCTTTGCCAGGCTTGTCGGGCGTTTCACTCAGCCAGAAATCGCCGGTTTTGAGCAGCTTGAACCGGTCTTTCCGGTAGAAAATCGCCGAGTGTTCACCGGCTTCTTTGCCGTCGTCGCGACCATGCCCCACAAAGGCGAATTCCGACATGTCGGCCAGGTCCGTCAGTTGGCCGCGCAGGGCTTCCTGCACCCCGAACAGATCGAACCGGTGGTAACGAACCAGCGCCTTCACCCGCTCTTTGCGGTTGGGCCAGGCATTGACGCCATCGTTGGGCGTGTTATAGCGAATGTTGTAGGTGGCCACCCGGATGGGCATCTCTTTTTTCTGAGCCCGTGAAGGAAGAGTAAGTACACTGCCGAGCAGCAGAAGCAGCATGAAGCGCATAAGAAAACGTTGATAGGACTGCGAAGGAAAGGCAGACAACGTACCCAGCTAACCATTAGGAGTGGAAAAACGAGTGCGTCTGTCGAAGGGCTGGGCGCTAGCTCAGGCCCCGTGCCAGTAATCGGAAACGAGTAATCAACCTACGCTCGCGCTTTTACGGGTGGCGTGCAACGTACCCAACTGCGCCAACAGACCTCAACGTATGCACAGACGTACCTTCGTCCGAACAACGAGCGTAGCCGCCGCCGGTATCGGCCTCGCGGGGCCGGAAGCACTGACTACCACCGCCAAAAAACGCAACAAACTCCCGCGCTGGAAAGGCGTTAACCTGCTCGACTTTTTCTCGCCCGACCCCACGGCGAAGGGCCGCCCCAAAACAACCGAAGAACACCTGAAATGGCTGCACGACTGGGGATTCGACTTTGTGCGGCTGCCGATGGCTTATCCGTATTACCTAACCTTCGACCGGAGCCGCCCCATCCGCCCCGACGAGGTGTACCAGATCAACCAGAAGGCCGTCGACGAGATCGACCAACTGGTGTCGCTCGCGCATAAGCACAAGATGCACGTGAGCCTGAACCTGCACCGCGCGCCGGGCTACTGCGTCAACGCCGGTTTTCAGGAGCCGTACAATCTCTGGACCGACCCCGCCGCGCAGGAGGCGTTTCTGTACCACTGGAATTTCTGGGCCAACCGATACAAACAGACCTCCGACAAGCGCATCAGCTTCGATCTGCTCAACGAACCCAGCATGCGGGCCGATATGAATGATCAGCACAGCGCCCGCAGTGCCGTCCCCGGCGATCGTTACCGGCAACTGGTGGTGGCCGCTCAGGACGCCATCCGGCGCGAAAACCGCCAGCACCTGATCATTGCCGATGGCAACAACACGGGGCAGTCGGTCATTCCCGAAATCGCCGACCTCGACGTGGGCCAAAGCTGCCGGGGTTACCATCCGGGCATTATTTCGCACTACAAAGCGCCCTGGGCCATGAAAGACGTCAACAACCTGCCCGAACCCAAATGGCCGGGGCAGGTGGGTAATCAATATCTGGGGCGCGAGATGCTGGAAACGTTCTATAAACCCTGGTTCGATCTGGTGGCGCAGGGCGTGGGCGTGCACTGCGGCGAGTGTGGTGCCTGGAACAAAACCCCGCACAACGTTTTTCTGGCCTGGTTTTCGGATGTGCTGGGCCTGCTGGCCGAACACGACATCGGCTTTGCGCTTTGGGAATTCATCGGCGACTTTGGCCTCATCAACTCGCGCCGCGACGATGTCGCCTACGAAGACTGGCACGGCTACAAGCTCGATCGTAAACTGCTGACTATGTTGATGAAGGTGTAATGGCACATGGCTGATCGGTGGGTAACTGCCTGCGGTGCTTCGCTTTAACCAAGTACTAAACTCGCCGATCATGTCTTTTTCGTTAACCCTTGATTCCCAGCGCCGCGCGGTGCTGGTTAGCCTGACCCTGGCGTGCCTAGCCGCCGCCGGTAGCAGCGTTGCCCAACCCCGTAAACAACCCGTTTTAGGAGTGCGGTCTGCCCCCTTGCTGACTGTTGGCAACGCGCAATTCAAAGACCTGAACCGCAATGGGCGGCTCGACCCCTACGAAGACTGGCGTCTCCCGGCAGCCGAGCGAAGCCGCGATTTGCTGGCTCAGATGTCGATGGAACAAAAGGTGGGATTCATGCTCATCAGTACCACGCGACTCAAAAACGACTGGTCGTTTGAAGGCCCCAAAAACAAGGAACCCATCAGCAGCGATTTCAACGAGGAAGATCTGACCGCCAGCACGAACATGTTCACGCGGAAGCCGTTGCCTACGCCCCTGATGAATGCCGCCGGGACCACCAAAGCCGTGACCCAGTTTCAGTTGAGGCATTTCATTCTGCGGGCCAACGTCAGCGCCCGCATCACGGCTGAGTGGGCCAACAAATTGCAGGCTCTGTGCGAAAGTCAGCCGTTGGGTATTCCGGCAATCGTAGCCTCCAATCCGCGTAACCACATCACCAGCAGCGCCGCCATCGGCACCAGCGTTGGCCGCACCGCTTTCTCGGCCTGGCCGGGCGAACTGGGCCTCGCGGCGATGCGCGACCTGAAACTGACCCGCGAATTTGCCGACATTGCCCGGCAGGAGTGGGCGGCGGTGGGCCTGCGGAAAGGCTACATGTACATGGCTGATCTGGCGACCGAACCGCGCTGGCAACGGGTCGACGGCACCTTTGGCGAAAATGCGCAATGGGCCGCCAAGATGATCACCGAGGTGGTGCTGGGCTTTCAGCAGACCAAACTAGGCCCCACGTCGGTAGCCATGACAACCAAGCACTTTCCGGGCGGTGGGGCTGGTAAAGAAGGGCAGGACCCCCACTTCGACTGGGGCAAAACCGAAGTCTTTCCAGGAGGTATGTTCGAAAACAACCTCATTCCGTTCAAAGCCGCCATCAAAGCCGGTACGTCGGCCATCATGCCCTATTATTCGCTGCCCGTCGGCACGCCCTACGAACCTATTGCTTATGCCTACAACCGCGGTGTTATCCACGATCTGTTGCGCACCAAACTCGGTTTTCAGGGGATCATTAACTCCGATACCGGTCCGATTGAGATGATGCCGTGGGGGGCCGAAAACCTGAGCATCAAAGAGCGGTACAAGCGCACGCTGGAAGCCGGGGTCAACCTCTACTCCGGTACCGCCGACCCAACCAATCTGCTCGAGACGGTGAAAAGCGGCATGGTCGATGTGAAGCTGGTTGATGATTCGGTGCTGCGGCTGCTGACCGAAAAATTTGAGCTGGGTCTGTTCGAGAATCCGTATGTCGATGAGGCTGCCGCCGAACGGATCGTGGGCAACGCCGAGTTTCGGAAACGGGCCGATGTGGCCCTGCGGAAATCCATCGTACTACTGCGCAACGAGGCAAAAACACTGCCGCTCCGGGCGGGTACGAAAGTGTACGTCGAATCGTACCAGAAGCAATCTGGACGCCCAACGACTGGCCCCGGCGACGTGCTGACGCCTACGGGCAACTACCCCGTTCAGTTCGTGAAAACGCCCGACGAAGCCGACGTGATTCTGCTTTGGATCTGGCCCGGTTCGCGGTCGCTCTTTGCCTCAGATGGGGCTCCGCTCGAACTCTCGCTCTCGAAAAATGCGGTCGACGTAAACTATGTAAATGCGCTCAGTGCGAAAAAACCAACGATCCTGGCCATCAATTACACCAACCCGTGGGTGATTGATGAGATCTACAAAGAGGGCGCGTCAACATCGATAAAAGGCGTTGTGGCCACTTTCGGCACCACCATCGATGCCCTGCTGGATGTGGTGACGGGTCAATTCAAGCCAACCGGAAAAATGCCGTTTACCACCCCACGCTCCGTCGAGGCCGTCAAGGCGCAGATGGAGGACGTACCTGGCTACATGGAAGGAGCCGGATATGCCCTGTTTAAGTATGACGAGGGCCTGACGTATTAGCCGGTCAATCTGGTCGGCAGTGGCCTATGGCTAAGCTATAGGCCACTGCCTTATCTTTTAAAACAGCAGTCCGATAGACTGGGTTGTCTGCTATATCGACTTTTTCGTTATGGCAGACAATCATACGTACCTGATCGACGGTGCCAACCGGCGTTGGTTCCTGAAGCAGTCGTCGGCACTGGCGGGTTTGGCATTGCTACCCCCGTTGGTAGGGCAAGCCGCCACCATGCCCGATGCGCCATTGGCCGCCGCCCCCCCAGCGGGCAGCAAACGGTCCGTCACGCTGCGGGTCAACAAAAAGAACTACAAACTCGACATCGAGCCCCGCGAAACGCTGCTCGACGTGCTGCGCGAACGGCTCGACCTGACCGGCTCTAAAAAAGGCTGTGATCATGGACAATGCGGCGCCTGCACGGTACACATCGACGGCCGTACGGCCAATGCCTGCCTGCTGCTTGCCATTATGCAACAGGGCCGCGAGATCACGACGATCGAAGGACTGGCACCCGGCAAAGATCAACTTCATCCATTGCAGGAGGCCTTTGTGAAACACGACGGCTTCCAGTGTGGGTTCTGCACGCCCGGTCAGCTGATGTCGGGCGTAGCCATCATCCGCGAAGGACACGCCGATTCGCCTGATGAAATTCGGGAATGGATGAGTGGTAATATCTGCCGTTGTGGTGCGTATCGGGGTATTGTCGAAGCGATTGAGTCTGTCCAGAAAAACGGGAAAACAGCATGAAAGCCTTCGACTACGTACAGGCCAATCAGCCTGCCGACGCCCTCCGACTCATCAGCGCCGCTCCGGCCACTCGCTTCATTGCAGGTGGTACTAACCTGGTCGACCTGATGAAATACGGCGTGGAAAGCCCCGATGCACTGGTCGACATCAGCCGCCTGCCGCTGACGCAGATTCAATCAACCCAAACGGGACTGCGTATCGGCGCATTAGCCCGAAACAGCGACGTGGCGGCCAATGCGCTGGTGCAGAAGCAGTTTCCACTGCTGTCGGAAGCACTGCTGGCCGGGGCTTCGCCGCAACTGCGCAACCAGGCAACGATGGGCGGCAATCTCATGCAACGTACCCGCTGCTATTACTTCTATGACCCCAGCCAGCCCTGCAACAAGCGGGCACCCGGCTCGGGCTGCGGGGCCATTGGCGGGCAAAACCGTATCCACGCCATTCTGGGGGCCAACGAAGGGACGGGGCGCGATAAACAGTGTATCGCGACCAATCCCAGTGACATGAACGTAGCCTTAAGCGCACTTGGAGCCGTGGTGCAAATTTCGGGACCCAATGGCACCCGTTCGGTGCCGGTGATTGACTTCCATCGGCTCCCCGGCGATGCGCCCCAGCGTGACACCATACTCGAACCTAATGAGCTGATCACGGCGATCGACCTGCCTACGCCCAAACTGGCCGGGAAATCACACTACCTGAAAGTCCGCGACCGGGCCTCGTATGCCTTCGCCTTGGTATCGGTCGCGACGCGTATGGCGGTGGAAAACGGCATCATTCGCGACGTGCGCATTGCGTTGGGTGGGGTAGCGCATAAACCCTGGCGCATGCCCGAGGTAGAGCAGCAACTGGTTGGTAAACGGGCCGATGAGGCCACCTTCCGTGCCGCCGCCCAACAACTCCTGGCCGGCGCCAAACCGCACGAACACAATGCATTTAAAGTCCGACTGGCCGAAAACAGCATCGTTCGGGCGTTGCAGACCGTTGCGGTGCAGTAACCTTCAAGCCCATCTATCCTATGGCTAAGAAACTCATTGGTGATCCCGTTGACCGTATCGACGGGAAGCAGAAAATAACCGGGTCGGCCCGGTATTCGGCCGACATTAAACCGCCCCGGCTGGTGCATGGCGTGCTGGTGATGAGCACCGTAGCGAACGGCCGCATCCAGAAACTCGATACCACCGCGGCCATGAACGTACCTGGCGTGGTGGCGGTGATGTCGTACGAAAACGCGCCGAAGCTGGGTGGCATCGACAAAAACAAGCCGTCGGAAGTGGCGACCGACCGGGTGATGCACCTGTTTCAGGACAATCTGGTGCATTACAACAATCAGCCGATCGCGATGGTGCTGGCCGAAACCCTGGAAGCCGCTACGGAAGGAGCTGAGCGGGTACAGGTCACCTACAACACCGACGCTGTAAAACCCTTGCTGCCAGCTAACCAGAACAAGGCCGAGCGCCCCGAGCGCCTGCCCCGCGTAGATGATCAGGTCGATACGAAACGCGGCGATTACAAAGCGGGTATGGACGGAGCCGCCACGCGCTTCGAGCAAACGTACCTGACACCCACGCAGCTACACAACGCGCTGGAGCCCCACGCCCTCGTGGCGGTCTGGGAACCCGACGGCAAACTGACGCTTTACAATGCCACGCAGGGAATTTCGGGTTGCCAGAAACGCATCGCCGAACTGTTTGGCATGCCTAAAACCGACGTACGGGTGGTGACGCAGTATCTCGGGGGCGGGTTTGGTAGCAAAGGCACTACCTGGTCGCACGTGATGCTCGCGCCAATGGCCGCCCGGCTGGTAAGTCGGCCGGTGAAGCTGGTGCTGAAACGCGATCAGATGTTCGGCATGGTCGGGTCGCGGTCGGCCACGGTGCAGCAACTAACGTTTGGGGCGGATAAAGAAGGCAAGCTGACGGCGTCCGGGCATTTTTCGATTACCCAAACCTCCGATTTTGACGAGTTTGCCGAGCCGTCGGGCACCATCACGCGGATGCTCTACGCCTGTCCCAATCAGGAAACGACGCATCGGTTCGTTAAAGCCAACATCGGTACACCCTCACCCATGCGTGCGCCCGGTGAAGCGCCCGGCGTGTTTGCTTTGGAATGCGCCATCGACGAAATGGCCGAGCAGGTAAAGATGGACCCACTGGCGTTCCGTTTGAAAAACTACGCCGAGGTCGACCCCAACAAAAACCTGCCGTTTTCGAGCAAAAGCCTGCGCGCCTGTTACCAGCAGGGCGCCGAACGCTTTGGCTGGTCGAAACGCTCGCCGCAACCCCGCAGCATGCGCGACGGAAACTACCTCGTCGGGATGGGGATGGGCACCACCACGTATCCCATGAACCGGGGCGAGTCAAACGCGTTGGTGCGCCTGCTGCCCGACGGGCGCGTGCAGGTCGAAACCGGCACACAGGACATCGGTACCGGTACGTTCACCATCGTCAACCAGATTGCTGCTGAGGTACTGGGCCTCACGCCCGACAAGGTAACCCTCAGCGCTGGTGACAGCCGTTACCCCGAGGCCGTTGGGTCAGGTGGGTCGCGCAGTACCGCCAGCACGGGCTCGGCTGTGACGCAAGCGGCCAAAGAAGTGCTGAACAAGGCGCGAGAAATGGCCTTTAAGGATAAAAAATCGCCCTTGTACAATGTAGCCGAAGCGGAGATCGTGGCCGAAAATGGCCGACTTCAACTCCGAACCGATCCCAAAAAAGGCGAAACGTTTGCGAGCCTGCTGAAACGAAATGGTTCGAAACCCATCGAAGCCAAGGTGCAGTCGAAGCAGGGCGATGAGAAGGAGAAGTACTCGTTTTTCGCGTTTGGTGCTGTGTTCGCCGAGGTACGTGTCGACGAAGCGCTGGGCGAAATTCAGGTTACGCGCTTGCTGGGTACGTATGCGGCGGGAAAAATCATCAACCTTAAAACAGCAACCAGTCAGGTGTTGGGTGGAATGGTGTGGGGGTTGAGCATGGCCCTTCATGAAGAAACCAAATTCGACCCGCGTACCAACCGGATCATGAACCCCAATCTGGCCGAATACCACGTACCGGTCAATGCCGATATTCGCTCGATCGAAGGCTATTTTATAGAAGAAGACGATGACGTCGTGAACCCGGCAGGGGCCAAGGGCATCGGTGAAATTGGTATCGTCGGCACCGTGTCGGCCATTGCCAATGCCATCTATCACGCTACTGGCAAGCGCCACCGCGCCGTGCCGATTACAGTCGATAAGGTGTTGGTGTAAAGAAGCCTGTGGCATCATTGGTAGTTATTTAGCTGTACAGCAAATGACCACTGCTAATGACGCCACAGGCCAATAAACTATCTAGATGTATCGCTAACGGTACGGATGAGGCTGATACCGGTGAAGAAGAAGATGGCACCGAAAAGCAGGTAGACCCACGACGCCTGGGCAATGCCGCCCGACAACATGTCTTTACCGCCCATCAGTAGTCCCACAAGACCCAGCAGGGTCAGGATAATGCCGAACACACGTTTAATATTCATTCGTTGAGTGATTTGATAGTGAACTGAACCGTCTAACGAGGCTCGTCCGGCAAATGTTTGCCGCGACTAGTCTGTGGCGTATACCAGAACGGGTGATGGCCGGAGACTTAATCGCCTCATAACCATCACCCGTCTGGGTACTATCGAATCAGGCGTTTAGCCGCGCCGACCGTAGCCACCGTAGTTTCCACGGTTGTAGCCGCCCCGGCGGTTGTTGGCCTGAAAAGCATACAGCCGATCGCGTTGAACGGGCGTCAGTACGCTCATAAACTCCTGGTTCTTCTGGTAGCTCAGACGCTGAAACTCGCGGGGCGAGAGGCGGCTACCGGCCGTCAGACCCTGCCGGTCGTACTGCTCTTCAATCCGGCGCAACTGCCGTTCCTGCTTCCGCGACAGATCGACGATGGCATCGAGCCTGTCGACCCGGATCTCGTCCTGAATGTCGTCGTAGCGTTGCTGGTTAGGGGTTGGGTAGGCATTACCGTAGCCGGGGCCACGTTGTGCCATTGTCGTTCCGGTAGTGAGTAAAGCCACGATGGCAGCGAGGGCAAACATTGACTTCTTCATGATGGTCTGTGTTTTTCTGTTGGTTTGTTGGTTAGAGCCGAAACCCATGCCCCCGTTTAATCCCTTGCTCTCCCCGAACGACCATTACCCCCTATTCTCCGACCAACAACCCAAATGTGTCGATGAAAAGGGGTAACGCCTCTACTGCAACTTCGCCAGCCAGAGCGAGGCGTTGAGGTGCAGCGCAGGGTGCGACGTGTAGCCCGTTGGGGCATCGCCCGACCAGCCGTTGAACAGGTTGTCGTTGGTATCGCCCGTGCCATCATCAGACGGGGAACTGTCGCCAATGAACACGACCCGGCCCGTTCCGTAGGTCGATAGCAGCGCCATGACGCCGGTTGTGCCGTTGAGGGTACTGCTCATGCGCCAGAACAGGCCCTGTACGTTGGCGTTGTTGGCTGGGTAAAGCGTAGCGGTAGCCCCCGCGTAGAAAGCCAGTTTCGAGGCCGTACCGGCCGTGCCGTTCAGTACTTTCTGCGCGTTGGTGTTGGTGCCGGTGTAGACCTTCGTCGTGGGTTGCTCGTCGATGTCGATGTAGTCGACCCGGAAGCCAAACGGATTGCTGTTGTTAATGCCGTTGTTGGTCATCAGGTCATTCCAGACGCGGGGCGAGTCGGCGCCATCGCCGTCCCGATCCGAGGGGAGGTAGCCGTTCGGGTCGGTGCCGGTCAGGGAAGGAGCCGTATGGTCGGCGATCATCATCAGGCCGCCGCCGTTAGCCACGAAGTTCATGATCGCGGTTTTTTCTGCCGCCGTAAACAGCCGGTTCGGTTCAACCACCACAAAGACATTGTAGTTGCTTAGATCCTGCACGTTCGAGCTATTGCCGTAGGTGATAGCCGTGCCCACGGGCAGTGTTTCGACAAAGTTGCCGCGTTTGACCAGCTCAACCGCCCAGGCCGACATACCGCCTTTCCAGTAGGTTTCGGGTGTAGTCGACGTGATGCCCGTGTACGACGGCGTCGGGGTACGTTGTGCTTTGGTCTCTACCGTGGTGCCACCCGTGTAGGTCGGTACGCTTTCGGTACCGTCGGCGTCGATTTGCCAGTCGGCGCTACCCGCGTTTTCGTAATGGCTGGCGTCGAACAGAAACTTCTTGCCGGTTGGGGTAGGGGTGGTGCCGCCATCGTTATCGGTCACGGCGATATCGTCGATGTTGATGCGGTTGGTGCCGCCCGATGTCTTACGGATTTCGAGCCGGACGGTGCCGGTCACGTTCAGCGTAAAGGTTTGCGTCTGAAGCGTGGTGGTCGTCGTTACGGCGGTGCCGGTCTGCGTCCAGCTGCTGCCGCCGTTGGTCGAGTACCACAGGCCCCATTGGCTGGCCCCGTCGGTGCCGTAGATAGCGTGTTTAACCGTCACGCTGCTGATGCCCGTCGTCAGGTCGAACAGCATCGTGATTTTGCCCGTATTCCGCACCCGCGCCGACCACGTACCGGCTTTGCGGTCGCTGCTGGAATTGGCGATCAGGGCGTCGTAGAGATTCCACGACTTGGCTTGCAGCGTTACGTTGTCGCCGCTTGCCGAACCCGTAGGCGACACGTCGTAGGCTGTTTTAGGGCTGGTAGACCCTACTTCGAAGCCCTCCGAAAGAGTGATAGCCGCGCGGGCAGAGCGAAGTGTAGCAGCGGCAGTAACGGTGGGAGCCAGTGCGTCGGGCTGGCAGGCAATGAACAGCGAGGCGGCGGTCAGGCTCGTCAGGCAAAGGGTTTTAAGCGAGGCAGTTTTAAGCATTAGAGCGTTGGTTAGATGAATGACTATGAACTTATGCAAAAATCATCATTCATCATAGAACGGTTCGATTTCCAGTGTTACGGTTCGGTTATTTTACGTGAACGGTACTACCGAAAGCCACTTTAGTAAAGGCTAAGCAAACGATCTGGCTATTGGAAAAGGTGCATGCGTTGTCGTTACATGCTGAGTTAAGCGATTGATTATTAGGCTGAAAACTACTTTTACATTTCCTTTACATTCTTTTGCAGCCGATTTACGAGTCTTGCTCAGCAGAAGGTTAGTTTTGGCTAGTACAATTCGCACTAGTTATGAAACATACCCTTGTTCTAGGCCTCAGTCTGCTAACCGGGCTGGGTACGTCGGCTGTCGCACAGTCATCGTTTACGACCTGCTCTGCCGCTTTTGTCGGCAACAAAATGCTGGTCGATGCCTACACGCCTGGCGGGAAATGCCAGCTTGCCAACAACGCCAAAGGCGAACTGACGGTGAAGACTGTGAACCTGTCGCCGAAATGCGTTGAGGGGGTTGACAAGCTCGCGTTCAAAGTCGCGGTTCGAGATGGAGCCACAGGTACATTGCACCTGTTTTCGGACGAGACCTACCGGCAGCTGCCCATTGAGCGGGTACTGGCTTCTTGCAAGAAAGGCGACCAGATCGTGCTGCTGACGCTCGATCGGCAATATGCTTTACCTCACAATGAAATTCAGGTACGTTAAAATGATAATCCGTTAACCAATTACATCCATGAAAACGATACAATACACGCTGGGTCTGCTGCTAGTAGGTTGCCTGGCCATGTCATTCCGGTCTACCAATTGGGTAAGCGCGTCGGCTGATGCCCCCGGCAGTTCGGTTACGGTAAATGGCTACGCCGTTGTTGGCGATGCCGTGATGATCAACAGCCGGGGTAAACTGGCGGTTGTACAAGGCGATCCGCGTTCGGCGAACCGCAAGGCCGTACCCTTTCGGCTGTTGCTGAAACGGCAGGAGATGGTTATTCAGCGCTGGCCCGAAACCAACGAGCAGACCAATTATTCGATTCAACTCGACGAACTTTGGCCCGTCGCCCAGCCGGGTGATCAACTGCTGATTGAACCGGCAGGGCAAGCCAATAAGCAACTGATTCGTCTGATCAAGGTACAGACCATCAATTGGTTACCTTTGCTGCGGTCAGGTGATGGCTGTTAATAGATAAACAAGGTATGCAGGTACGTTCACAATCGTGGGTCGTGTTGGGTACAGCCATCAGCCTGCTGCTGGCGTTGGGGTTGCTCTTCGTGCGGTCGGTAGCGCCTGCCGCTGGCGAGGAGCCCCAACGCCAGGCCGACAAAATCAATCTGGCGCTCCGGGGCACAGCCCACCACCTGCTGCGGGCCACGGGCGACTCAACGTCGCGCATTCCGGTCGTGCAGCAACTCAACGCTACCACCTACCGCCTTCAACTGAACCACGCGTTCAACTACGACACGCTGCCGGGTTTGCTGCAACAGTCGTTACAACTGCACCGCATTGCGACCCCCTACGACGTGGCCGTACTCGACTGCGGCACCCGGCGCCTGCAATTGGGTTACTCGGTGAGCGACTTAACCGACTCAAAAACAGTGCCCTGTAGCGGTCGGCTGATGGCCGAAGGGTGCTACATGCTACAGCTTACGTTTACCGCCGCGCCCGCGCCGTCGGTTGGCTATTGGCCCGTACTGGCGGTCATCAGCCTACTGGCGGGATTGATGGTGGTAACCTGGCGACGACCGCTGGCGACTACACCCGCGGAACCGGCCTCGTCTACAGACCCGGCCACCGCCGAAACCAACCCGCTGATGGTGCAGTTTGGTAACTCCGTACTTGACGTTAACGGGCAAACACTACTGGCAGGCAGCACCAGCCACAACCTCACCTACCGCGAAGCCAAGCTGCTGCGCCTGCTGGCCAGCCATCCCAATCAGGTGCTGGAACGCAACCTGATTCTCAAACTGGTCTGGGAAGACGAAGGGATCATCGTGGGCCGGAGTGTCGACGTCTTCGTGTCGCGCCTGCGGAAGCTGCTGAGCACCGACGCCACCGTTCGGATCGGTACGATTCACGGGGTTGGCTACCGGCTCGAAGTCATCCATTCGTAAAAAATTTATCAAGATTGAGCGAAAGGGCTTGACATTGTGTTTTTTGATTCTACATTTGTAGAGTAATCACTACGAATATAGAATATGAAACTAGCCGCCACTGAAGAAACACTGATGCAACACCTCTGGACGCTGGAGACAGCGTACATGAAGGATCTGCTCGACGCTTACGAAGAGCCAAAGCCCGCTACCACCACGGTCGCCACTTTGCTCAAGCGGCTAATCGACAAAGGAGCCGTTGCTTACCGGGAGCGGGGCAGCACCCGCGAGTACTACGCGCTCATCAGCCGCGAGGCCTATTTCGCCAACCACGTCAACGGCCTGATCAAGAATTTTTTCAACAATTCGGCGGCCCAGTTTGCCTCCTTTTTCACGAAAGAGACCGATCTCTCTGCCGATGAACTGACCGAACTGCGCCGCCTGATCGATGAACAAATTGACCGGAAAAAGCCATGACGACGTACCTGCTCGAATCGGCCCTGAATCTGCTGTTGCTGCTGGGCTTTTATCGGTTTTTTCTGGAAAATCAGCCGGTACATCGGCTCAAGCGGGCCTACCTGCTGGGTACGTTGGTGGTGGCCTTCGTGGCTCCTTTGCTGACCATCGAGGTGCCCTTGCCGCAGCCCGTAGCGAAACCCTCGGCCGTGGCGCTGTTTATCCCGACAAGTAGCCTACCGACCCAGGCCGTCGCAGCGGCCGAACCTGCCCCCAATTATTGGCTCTGGCTGTACGTTGCCGGTACGTTGCTCATGCTTAGTCGGTTTGCCCGCAACCTGTATCAGCTCGTCGCGCAGGTACGTCGGTATGGCTCCCAATCGTTTCGGGGCGTTTGGCTGGTGTCGTTACCCGCCGACGTACTTCCCCATACGTTTCTGAACTACTTATTTGTCTCGAAAGCGGCGCTGGAAACGGGTACCCTCGAACCCGAACTGCTCACCCACGAACTGGCCCACATTCGGCAGCGCCATTCGCTCGACGTTCTTCTCATCGAACTGGTCCTGTGTTTCAGCTGGTTCAACCCGCTGCTGATCTGGCTGAAACGCGCCATGCAGCGCAACCACGAATTTCTGGCCGACGAAGCTGTCAACATCGCCTTTGGTAACGTACCTGGTTATCAGCACCTTTTACTCGATAAACTGACCCGCGCGACCGCCCTGCCTGCCCTGGTCAGTACGCTGACTTTTCAAACCACAAAACAACGCCTGCTCATGATGACCAAATATGCATCGCCCGCCCGCACCTGGTTTGCCGGGGGGACCATCGCCCTCGTTTTTGGAATTGCCACGCTGCTGGTAACCACAACGGCATCTACGCCAGCCTCGTCTAAGGACCCTGTGGGTCAACGGGGCGATTTGCCTACCAGAACGACCGACGAAGGGCCGGACCTCAGCCGGTTGCCGCAATTTCCACCCGCTACCAACCGGCAGATTGCGGAAGTAGAGCGCTGGTTTAGTCAGGTTATGGTGGCTGTTCCTGATTCATCCGCGCCCGACAAGTGGGTTCGCCGGAAATACGCCGATCTCACGCAAAATGAGAAACGGTACGTTGTCTGTCTGCTGCCCGAGCGGCCCAAAGCCATATCGCCCGTTTACCTCAACGACTATAAAAACAAAGCCAAATATGGCCCCGTCCATGTTGATGGACAGGAAGTTAAAGACTTTGCCGCCAACAAATTGACCGCTGATGATATTGCCTTCTACCGGCTTTCACCATATGGGGAGGGGGCGAATGAGAAAACGGCGGTTTCTCTCTATACGCGAGCCGGCTTCGAAGTCTACAAAAAGAGACAGGAAGCGAACCCGCTTGTGTTCGTCAAAGTAACCAAATGGTAGCGGTTTAAGGATCGTACTGATTCGGACGAGCGACTGTCCGAAAGTGGACAGGGTACTACTTAATCAACTACGTTTTGCCTTACTAATCAAGGGGTTAGTCAGGATGGCACGGCTCTTGGACGATCAAACCGGTAATGTCTGGAAAAAGACCTTACCGGTTTTTTATGCTTAGTAACTACCTGAAAATCGCCTGGCGGAGTTTGCTCAAAAACCGCCTGTTTACGCTGCTCAATAGCCTTGGTTTGGCCATCGGCCTGGCCGTGGCGCTCATGTTGCTGCTCTATGCGACCGACGAACTGGCGTTCGATAAACACCACAGCAAAGCCGATCGCATCGCGCGCGTGAACCTCAACGTGTCGTTCGACGGGAAAACCGAACAGTGGGGCAACGCGCCGAACGTGGTTGGGCCAGCCATGAAGGCACAACTACCCGGCGTGGAGAATCAGGTGCGGTTGCTGCGACACAACTTTGGCCAAACGGCATTCGTCAATTCGGCGAATCGGGAGTTTGCCGAAACCAAGCTGTACTGGGCCGATAGCACGCTGTTTGGCGTGTTCGACGTACCCCTGCTGCTGGGCAACCCCGCCACCGCGCTGGCTGGCCCCAATCGGGTGGTGCTGAGCCAACACACGGCCCGCCGCTATTTCGGTACACAAAATCCGCTGGGCAAAGTCCTCGACGTCGATCATAAACATCAGCTTGAAGTAACCGGCGTCTATGCCGATCTGCCCGCTACGTCGTCGCTCGATGCCGATCTGATCGGCTCGTTTGCGAGCGTCAAATGGGCGAGTAACCCGACTAATCAAAGCTGGAGTAATGCCAGTTTCGAGACGTACCTGCTGCTTCGCCCCAACGCCGACGTCGCGCAATTGGAGCGACAGATGGAAGCGATCGTGGCGAAGAACGTACCCAAAGACAACCGATTCTATAGCCTGTACCTACAACCCTTAACCGACATTCATTTACAATCAGCCAACCTCAACAACGTAAGCAGCACCCGCATCGGCGACGCCCGGCAGGTGACGATACTGCTGTTGCTGGCCGTGGTAGTACTGCTGATTGCCTGCATCAACTACATGAACCTGACCACGGCGCAGGCGCAGGTTCGGGCCAAAGAGGTAGGTATCAACAAAGTAGCGGGAGCTACGCGCTCGCAGTTGATGGCCCGCTTCTACGCTGAAACCGTGCTGGTCGTACTGGTTTCGCTATTAATAGGGATTGGCTTCGTGATTGCCTGCCTGCCGGTGTTCAATACTATCGCCGACAAAGCCCTGTCTATCCGAACGTTGCTTACGCCCGGTATGCTGCTGAGCTTGCTGGGGCTGGGCGTCGGGATTTCGCTGCTGGCGGGTGGGTATCCGGCGTTTGTGCTGTCGGGCTTTTCCATTCGTGGGCTGTTGCAATCGTCGTTCCGGGCGGGCTCGGGCGGTGGTTTTCTGCGGCGGTCGCTGGTGGTTACGCAGTTTGTGGCCTCGCTGGTGCTGATTATCAGTACGCTGCTGTTCTATCGGCAATTGCAGTTTATCCAGCAACGCAAGCTCGGCTATAACCCCACGCAGGTGGTGGCGATCACGACGGCCGCCGCACAAAGCCCCGATCAGGTGCAGGCGTTGAGCAACGACCTGCGGGCGCTGAGCAGCGTCGATGAGATCAGCCGGGCACAGGTGTATCCGGGCGGCGGCGGCAGCGGCCGGAGCCTGTCGAAGCCCATCGACGATAAGAGCTATCTGCAAATCACCTCCAACCGGGTCAACTCGACGTTCATCAAGGTATTGGGGCTGAAACTGCTGGCGGGCAAAACCTTACCAGCGGCCAAGTCGGATAAGCCCGATACGGAAAACGAAACCGATACGACTGTACAGGTCGTTTTGAACAAAACGGCCGTCGATTTCCTGGGCTATACGCCCGAGCAGGCCATTGGCAAGATTGCACCGGGCCTGTTTGAGAACAGCGCCGAGATTGTGGGCGTAGTCGACGATTTTCATTTCGAATCGCTGCATAAGCCCATCGGCGCCTACGCGTTTCACAACGCCAATACCGAGAGTCGGCAGTTTATGCTGGTGAAGATACGTACCCAGAACCTGCCCGGAACCATGCAGCAGCTGGAAGCGACTTACCGCAAAAACCTGCCGAACTCGGCTTTCGAATATACCTTCCTCGACCAGTACCTCAACACGCTCTACCGCAGCGAGCAACGCATGGCGCAGGTGGTGCTGATCTTTGCCGGTCTCGCCATTCTGATCGCCTGCCTGGGCCTGTTTGGGCTGGCTACGTTCACGGCCGAACAGCGGACAAAAGAGATTGGGGTGCGGAAAGTGCTGGGTGCCAGCGTGGGCAGTATCGTAGCGTTGTTGAGCAAAGACTTCCTGAAACTGGTGCTGATTGCCATCCTGATTGCCTCGCCGCTGGCCTGGTGGGCCATCAACCGCTGGCTAGCCGATTTCGCCTACCGCATCGACATTGAATGGTGGGTGTTTGCCGGTGCGGGTACGTTGGTCGTCGCCATCGCCCTGCTGACCGTGAGCTTCCAAAGTATCAAAGCCGCCCTGATGAATCCGGTGCAGTCGCTACGGAGCGAGTAACGCCCTTGTTCGTTGAGCGAGTGGTTCGAACCGTCCGCTCAACGAACGGAAAAGAACAAAATATCGACATCATGCTCTCAAATTACCTCAAAATTGCCTGGCGGAATCTGACCCGCAACAAAGGATACTCGGCCATTAACATCGGCGGGCTGGCCGTAGGTATGGCCGTCGCCATGCTGATTGGCCTGTGGGTTTGGGACGAACTGTCGTTCAACCAATCGTTTGCCAACTACGACCGCATTGCCCGGGTCATGCAGCACCAATTATTTAACGGCCACATCGGTACGCAGGCGTCTATTCCAGCCCCGCTCGATGCGGAGTTGAAGACCAACTACGGCAGCCATTTCAAACACGTAGCTATAGCTACCTGGGAGGGTGACCGGGTTCTGTCGGTTGGTGATAAAAAGCTCCTGCGGTCGGGCAACTATATGGGTGCCGATATGCCCGAAATCCTGTCGCTACATATGCTGAAAGGGAGTCGGCAGGGACTAGCAGAAATGAATTCTATTTTGCTCTCGGCGTCGACAGCGCGGGCACTTTTTGGCGACGCCAACCCGATGGGTAAACTCATCAACATCGAGGGGCGGGCCAATGTGAAGGTGACGGGCGTATATGAGGACCTGCCGTTCAGCACGGAGTTTCGGAACCTCACGTTCATTGCCCCCTGGAGCCTGTTCGTGTCCATAAGCCCGTGGGTAAAACGGACGCTGGACAATCAGGAGTGGGGCAATAACTCGTTTCAGCTTTTTGTTCAGATCGCCGACAACGTCGATATGCGGACGGTGAGTACACGCATCAAAAACGCCAAGCTGAACAGAATACCCGCTGAAGATCGAAAATATAACCCGACGCTGTTCTTACACCCGATGACCGACTGGCGGCTGTACTCGAACTGGGCAGAAGGTGTACAGGTCGGCGGTTACGTTCAGTACGTCCGACTGTTTGGGCTGGTAGGCATTTTCGTGCTGCTGCTCGCCTGTATCAATTTCATGAACCTCAGCACGGCTCGGTCTGAAAAACGCGCCAAAGAAGTGGGTATTCGCAAGGCCGTCGGGTCGGTACGCGGCCAGCTGGTGAGCCAATTTTTCAGCGAGTCGTTTCTGGTCGTCGGGCTGGCATTCATCGGGGCCGTTTTGCTGATTCTGGCCCTGCTGCCCTGGTTCAATACGGTAGCAGACAAACGCCTTACTTTTCCCTGGACCGAAGCCTTATTCTGGCTGGTTAGTCTGGGCTTCATCGGCATCACTGGGTTGCTGGCGGGTAGTTATCCTGCTTTCTATCTCTCGTCTTTCCAGCCCATCAAAGTGCTGAAGGGGCAGGGGCTCCAGTTTCGCGTGGGCGGGCTGGTGGCGGTTCCTCGCAAAGTACTGGTTGTACTCCAGTTTACGGTTTCCCTGACGCTGATTATCGGCACCGTCATTGTGTACCGGCAGATTCAGCACACCAAGAACCGGCCGCTTGGCTACGACAGCAACGGCCTGGTCATGATGGAAATGCTGTCGCCTGCCTTCTACGGCAAATACGACCTGCTAAAAACCGAGCTGACCAACGCGGGCGTCATTCAGAACATGGCCGAATCGTCCAGCCCGCTTACGGGGGTGTGGTCAAACAGCAGTGACTTTAGCTGGCCCGGCAAAGACCCATCCATTGACCCTGATTTCTCGAATATCTTCGTGACGCATGATTTCGGCAAAACGGTAGGGTGGCAGTTCAGGGAAGGCCGTGATTTCTCGCGCACGTTCACCACCGATTCTTCGGCTGTCATCATCAACGAAGCCGCCGTTAAGTTCATGGGGCTAAAACATCCGATCGGCACGGTTATCCGGCGGGGAGGTCGATTCGATCCACAGGTGAAAGATTTCACGGTTGTGGGGGTTGTCAAAGACGTGCTGGCCGAATCACCTTACGAGCCGGTGAAGCAGGCGATGTACTTCATGGATTACGAGAACGCCAACTGGATCGTGCTCAAACTGAGTCCTAACCGGAGCGCTCGCGAGTCGATGGCTATTATCGAAGCTACGTTCAAAAAATACGTCCCATCGGCTCCGTTTGTCTATCAGTTTGCTGATCAGGAATTCGGCAAAAAGTTTGCGTCGGAAGAGCGAATCGGAACACTGGCAGGTGGTTTTGCGGTGCTGGCCATTTTTATTTCCTGCCTGGGGTTACTTGGGTTGTCTTCATTCACGGCTGAGCAGCGTACCAAAGAAATTGGTGTGCGTAAGGTGCTGGGGGCCAGTTTACTTGATCTGTGGGTGCTTCTCTCAAAAGATTTTATTCTGCTGGTTTGTGCCGCCAGCCTAATTGCCGTACCCATCGCGTACTATTACCTCCGCGAATGGCTGAATGATTACAAGTACCGCACTGACCTGTCGTGGTGGATTTTCGCGGGGGCTGTGCTGGGTACAGTAGCCATTACGTTACTGACCGTCTCGTTTCAAAGCATCCGGGCCGCACTGGTCAACCCGGTCAAATCGCTCCGCAGCGAGTAGGCGCGACCTCTGTCCGGCTTGCCCCAACCGCTGTCCGTTTCTGGACAATACGTAGTGTGCGAATTCCCATCAAAAAGGCCCAGACAGCAATGTCTGGGCCTTTTGCGTTAACTGGCATCTGATTTGATCGACATTATCGGAATAAATAGACAGGCTATGAAACGAGCGTTTTTAGGCGAGTTTGAAGAAGTCGTGCTGCTAACGGTTGCCATCTTGGGCGAAGCCGCCTACGGCGTGACCGTTACGCAGGAAATTGAGGAGCAAACGGGCCGTAGCGTTGGCTTCAGCACCGTGCATACTACGCTGCAACGGCTGGAAGAGAAGGGGTTTCTCACCTCCCAGATGGGTGGCGCTACCGCCGAACGGGGTGGGCGTCGCAAACGGTTTTTTTCCGTTACCGCCGCCGGGCGAAAAGCGCTGATTGACGTGAAGCAGGTACGTACCCAGCTTTGGGAAGCCCTGCCACCCCAATTCCAAATCGCCTGACAAACCCGCTCGCTGCTGATGACACCGCACGCCAACCCGCCCCGCTGGGCCACTACGCTGCTGCGTTGGTGGGGCCACCCCGACACCCGCGAAGAGGTCGAAGGCGATTTGCTCGAACTCTATCCGCACTGGGTACGTACCCAGGGGACTCGCCGGGCCAACTGGCGCTATGCCTTGAGTGCGTTGCGCCTGCTTCGGCCATTTGCTCAGTCGAAACACGTACCTGACCATCAACCCTTTTTTCTCGTTCACCCCGATATGATCCGCAACTACCTGCTGGTGGCGTGGCGCAACCTCACCAAAAATGTTACCTATTCGGCTATCAACATCGTCGGGCTGGCGCTGGGTATGGCGTGTAGCCTGCTCATCGGCCTGTGGGTGTATGACGAAGTAAGCTACGATCGCTTTGTGCCCAACCACGAGCAGATCCACTACGTCCGGGTCAATTTCAGTATGCGGGGCGGCGACACCCAAACCGCCACGGCCACGCCTGGCCCCCTGAGCGAGGCCATTGCCCGCGACGTACCCCAAGTGGCCGTGACGACCAAACTGACGTGGCCGTCGGAGCGGCTGGTGCGGGTGGGTAACAACGTGGCGAAAGAAACAGGCCAATACGCCTCGGCGGGTTTCTTCGATGTGTTTGCGCTACCAGCCGTGGAAGGCAACCCCAAAACGGCGCTGGCCAACCCCAACCAGATCATCATCAGTCAGACGCTGGCCCGGAAGTACTTTTCCGCCGGAAAAGCCCTTGGGCAAACGATTCAGCTCGACAACAACAAGGTGTTTGTGGTGGGCGCGGTGCTGAACGACCTGCCCCACAACTCAACGCTCCGGTTCGACTGGCTGGCCAATTTCAACGCGCAGGAACAGGTCTGGCAAACCGAATGGGGCTTCAATTCGGTGCAGACGTACCTGCGGCTGAAGCCTACTGCCACCGCTCAACAGGCCGAAGCCGCCATGAAAGGCCTCTTCCGGCGCTACACGACCTTCGACAACAAGGAGCAGATTATTCTGCAACCCCTCACCGACATGCACCTCTGGAGCAATTACGAGAATGGCGTGGCCGTGGGCGGGCAAATCGAGTACGTGCGCATTTTCGCCGTAGTGGCCCTGTTTATCCTGCTGATTGCCTGCATCAACTTCATGAACCTGAGCACGGCCCGGTCGGCGTTGCGGGCCAAGGAAGTAGGCGTGCGGAAGGTCGTGGGGGCGGGGCGGTTTGCGCTCATTGGCCAATACCTGAGCGAGTCGATGCTGATGAGCTTGCTGGCTGTGGTGCTGGCGCTGCTGCTCGTCTGGCTGACGCTGCCCACCTTCAACGCCGTCTTCGACAAGCACCTCGCGCTCGACCTGACTAACCCGCTATACTGGCTGGGTATCGGTGGGCTGGTGCTACTTACGGGCGTGTTGGCGGGGAGTTACCCAGCCCTATTTTTGTCGGGGCTGCGGCCCATCCGGATTCTACGCGGCGCCGGTTTTCAGTTCGGGTCGGTATTTCGGGGGCCCGCTCAGTTTCGGCGGTTGCTGGTGGTGGTGCAGTTTTCGCTGTCCATTTTCCTCATCATCGGCATGCTGGCGGTGGGGCGGCAGATGACGTACCTGCGCACCAAACACTTGGGCCTCGACCGCACCGACGTGGTCTATATGCGGCTGGAAGGCACCTTTAATGACTATGAAAAAACCGAAGCGTTTCGGCAGGAATTGCTTCAGCGTCCGTCGGTAGCGTCGGCCACGACCACCGCGCAACTGCCGCTTGACATTCAGAGCAGCACCACCGATCTGCACTGGGCAGGGCAGCCGGCGACGCAGCGGGTAGAGGTGTCGGCTATGTCGGTGGGTAATGATTTTATCAAAACGGCGGGTATTCAATTACTCGACGGGCGCGATTTTCGGCCCAACGCCATCGCCGATACGGCCTGTTATCTGGTCAATGAAGCCGCCGCGAAGCTGATGGGCATGGATAAACCCGTTGGCAAGCAAATCACGTTCTGGTTCGGCAAAGGACCCATCATCGGACTGATGAAGGATTTTCACCTCGGCTCGCTACATCAGCCAATTGGGCCACTGGTGGTGACGTTCATGCCACCGAATGTGCAATACTTACTGGTGAAACCCCGCGCCGGGCAGGCTAAGCAGGCACTGGCCGACCTCGAACGGCTGACCAGCCGGTTCAATCCAAATTACCCGTTTGCGTACCATTTTCTCGACGAGGCCTACGAAAAACTGTACGATCGGGAACAGCAGGTGAGCACGCTCATCAACTACTTCGGCGTATTGGCGATCCTGATCTCCTGCCTGGGTTTGTTTGGACTGGCTACGTTCACCGCCGAGCAACGCACGAAGGAAATCGGTGTGCGCAAGGTGCTGGGCGCCAGTGTAGTGGCCATCGTGCGGTTGCTCTCGGTCGATTTCGTGCGGCTGGTGCTGATCGCGCTGGTGCTGGCGACGCCGCTGGCCTGGTGGGCCGTATCGGCCTGGCTGGGTACGTTCGCCTACAAAATTGAGCTGGGCTGGTGGGTCTTCGCGCTGGCGGGCCTGTTGGCGCTGGGTATCGCCCTGCTGACGGTGAGTTTTCAGAGTATCAAAGCGGCGCTGATGAACCCGGTGCAGTCGTTACGCAGCGAATAAACAACGTACCTAGCTATTCGCGCCGGATCGCTTCCACGGGGTCGAGGCGGGCGGCGCGCATGGCTGGGTACGTACCAAACAGGATGCCGATGACCATGCTGACGCCCACGATAATCAGCAGGGTATTCCAGGTGTAAGCGGCCTGAAACGGTACTTTGGTCATGGCTGAAATGATGGGAACGAACGCCAGCGTGCTCAGGATACCCAATACCAAACCCAGCATGCTGCCGAACGTAGAAATGGTGATCGACTCCGACAGAAATTGCCAGAGAATGTCCCGCTTTTTGGCTCCAAGCGCTTTCCGAACGCCAATTTCGACGGTGCGCTCGGTTACCGAGATCAGCAGCACGTTCATGACGCCGATGCCACCCACCAGTACGGAAATGCCCACGATCAGCCCCATCACGAGGCGAAACAGCATAAACCCCTGCGCCGCCTGACTGACGCGCAATTCGTTGGTGATGATCGAAAAATCGGCCAGCTGGTGGGGCATATTCGCCTTCAGCCAGATTTCGAGCTGTGTTTTCAGCGCAGGTACGTCCTCTACGCGTCCCGCTTCGACGACGCCCATGGGTGGGTTGGCGCGCAGGGCGCTGTCGGATAGTAGGGTCAGGGGCATCAGCAACTGTCCGGCCTTCGCGTCTTTATCCGCCGAAATACCAACGATCGTCAGCGTCAGGTGCTGGTAGGTGAGTTGCTGGCCAATGGCCGTTTGTTCGGGACGCTTCCCCACGATTTGTTTGGCCAGCCGTTGGTTGATAAACGCAACCGACTGTCGGCCAGTCAGTTCAGCCTGGGTAAAGGCTCGGCCATGGAGTAGGGTGAGGTCGGGGTGTAGCGGTAATAGTATGGCGCTGATGAGGGTGCCCACCTTTCGTCCATCGGTTTTCAGCGTCACTTCGCCGTTTTCTCGACTATAGAGGTAAGCCCCCGCCGATACGCGCAGCGATACCCGCATACTGTCGAACCGGGCGGGCGTGAAGTAGGCGTAGTCATCTTTGCGCACCTGTATGTCGTTGACCGATTTGTACAGATTGGGCTGGATCAGCACGGCCTTCAGGTCGGTGGTTTTGGTGATCTGTTCCTGCGCATACTGTTCCATGCCGTCGATCAGGGACAGAATGGCCACCAATGCCGCTACGCCGATCACAATCCCCAAAATGGAGAGAATGGTGTGGAAAAAGCGGGTGCGGATATTTTGCAGGGCGGTTGCAAACGAGAAGACGATCTTTTTCATTAGACGGCGCTAACCAGTAGCGTGGCTGGTAAACCAAAGTAGACAGCTCGTGTAGGCCGTGCAATAGTTATCGGATGGGCGGTTGGATACGTCGGGAAAATAGACTGTCCGTGCATGGTCGAATTCGTCCGTTTACGGACACAATCAGCTATGTATGTTCTTGTTTATCAATACTTTGTGAAAAGGGTATGAGATTTGGTTGGGCATTTATCCAAGCCAACGCCTTGCTGCCCAACCGGTTGGCTAACGCCCTACATTGGTTTTATCAACTCTATCACGTTGATCCACTATGTTTCGTAACTACCTGACTATCGCCCTTCGAACCCTCTGGAAACACCGGGTCCATACGCTCATCAATGGCCTGGGCCTCGCCGTGGCTTTCGGGTCGGCGTTGTTGCTGGGGCTGACCTCCGCTTTCGAGCTGTCGTTCGACCGGTTCCATGCCGACCACGAGCGCCTCTTCAAGCTCTATTTTTCGTCGACTGACCGGGAAGGCAAGCTGAACCATAGCGCGTCGATGCCTTACCCACTGATTCCGGCACTGCGAGCCGAATTCCCCGAGATCGAAGCGGCCACGACCTGGATGACAGGCTCGGGCGGAGTGCGCTACGGCGACAAAGCCCTCAATAAAATGGTCCGCTTCTGCGACGCCGACTTCCTGAAGATGTTCTCGTTTGCGCTCAAAAAAGGCGACGCCAGAACCGCGCTGGCTGATAAGAGCAACATCGTTATCAGCGAGAACATGGCGAAGAACGTATTTGGGGCGGCCAACCCGATGGGTAAATCATTGCTGGTCAACCTCAACGGTACGTTCACCAATGCCATCGTGACGGGCGTCATTGCTGACTTTCCAGACAACTCATCCGTCGACTACGACGCGCTGATGCGCATTGAAAATGCCGCTGTCTATCCGCAGGAACGCACCAACTGGAACCACGGCGATCATGAGGTCTACGTGAAACTGGCCCCATCGGCCACGCAGGCGGGGGTTGAGAAGCGGTTGGAATCGCTGATTCAGAAGTATATGGCCCAGAACCTGAAGGAGCGCAACGAGCAGGGCTACGCCAAAAACGAGCGGGGTCAACAACAAAGTCTGCTGCTGCTGCCGATGCGCGACGTACACTTCGACACCGAAACCGTGGGCGGGCAGGGCGTCAATAAAACATACATCTACACGCTGCTCCTGATAGCCGTGTTTATGGTCTTTATCGCTGGTATCAACTTCGTGAACCTGACGGTGGCGCAGGCTTTTACCCGGGCGCGCGAAGTGGGCGTTCGGAAATCGCTGGGAGCCGGACGCGGGCAGCTCTTTGCTCAGATCTGGGGCGAAACGGGGCTGCTTTGCGGCGTCGCTGTCCTGCTGGGCATCGGGTTGGCTTACATCGCCCGGCCGCAGTTCAATACCTTGTTTCGGGCTAACCTGACCACGGCCGATCTGTCGCAACCACGTACCTGGCTGGGCATCGGAGTGGCGTTTCTGTTCATCACGCTGCTGGCCGGGGGCTACCCGTCGTGGATTATTGCGCGGTTCAACGCCGTGTCGGTGCTGAAAGGGAAGCTGCAAACGGGTCGGCCCGGTCTGTTGCGCAACGGGCTGATTGTGGTTCAGTTCGTGATCGCCAGCCTGCTTATCGTCTGCACGATGGTGATGAATCAGCAGCTGACGTTCCTGCGTGAAATGCCGATGGGCTACACTACCGAACAGGTAATCAGCATTCCGGTTGGCAGTGATCTGGACGGAACCACGAGCCTGCGCCTGCTGCGCGACCGGCTGGCCAATCAACCCAATGTGCTGGCAGTGAGTGGCACCGGCGTCAACATTGGCAATGGGCTGGATGGCTCGTCGTCGCGGCACATGTATGGTTTTCTGTATGGCAAGCGGGAGGTCGGTTGCGACTGGGTGCGGGTCGATACGGATTACCTCAAAACACTCGGGATCAAACTCCTGCAGGGGCGCGACTTCGACCCTACCTATGGGAGTGATTCGAGCCATGCGGTGCTGGTTTCGCAGAGCATGGCCAAGCAGATGGGGGAGAAGAACCCCGTGGGCAAGTTCATTTTGCCTGATTCGTCGAAAGGCAAGTTTCAGGTAGTGGGCGTCATTGCCGATTTCAACCTGTATTCGCTGCACCAGAAAGCGCAACCCATTGTGCTGCACATGGATTCCCGCAGCGCGCCCGTTCGCTACCTGCTGGTACGCGTGGCCCCCAAAAACCTGCCGGGGTCGATGGAGACGGTGAAAGCGGCCTGGAAAGCCATTGCACCCAAACAGGAATTTCTGGGTTCGTTTCTCGACGAAAACACCGACCGCTGGTACCGCCGCGAAGCCCGCCTGAGCCACCTCTTTACCACCGCCGCCGGGATCGCCATCTTCTTGTCGTGCATGGGCTTGTTTGCCATCGCCGTGCTCCGTATCGAGCAGCGAACCAAAGAAATTGGGGTACGTAAGGTGTTGGGCGCCAGTGTATTCAGTATCGTGTCAATGCTGAATCAGGATTTTCTCAAACTGGTCTTGGTGGCTGTCGCATTGGCTTCGCCGCTGGCCTGGTGGGCCATGTCGAGCTGGCTGGCTGATTTCGCCTACCGCACGCCAATCAGCTGGTGGATTTTCGCACTGGCAGGCCTGTTGGCCGTGGGCATCGCCTTCCTGACGGTGTCATTCCAGAGTATCAAAGCCGCCTTGATGAACCCGGTTAAGAGTCTACGAAGTGAATAAACACTGACGACTATGTGGAGCAGCTACGTCAAAATTGCCTGGCGCAATCTGATTCGGAACAAGATGTTCTCAGCGATCAACGTCATCGGGTTGGCGTTGGGTCTGGCTAGCAGCATCCTCATTTTACTGTGGGTACAAGACGAACGCAGTGTAGGTACTCAATACCCCAATGCTCGGCAGCTTTACCGAGTAATGGAACATGAAATAGCCGATGGGCGAATTGTAACGGATGAAGACACGCCCGGTATTCTGGCCGATGAACTGAAGCGAGTCCTGCCCGAAGTCCGTTACGCCGCTGGTTTTTCCAGCCCCGAAGAGCACGTTTTGCAGGGTGGGAAAAAGACGACCCGACAAGAGGGGCATTTTGCCGGGGCAGACTGGTTCCGTATGTATAGCCTTCCATTGCTGGCGGGTTCGACCGAGTCGGCGCTTACGGGCCCTAACAGCATCGCTATTTCTCAAAAACTGGCTGTTCTTTATTTTGATACACCACAGCAGGCGATCGGCAAAACGTTGCGCATCGACAACTGGCAGACCTATCAGGTGACGGCTGTTTTCGAGAACCTGGCGCCGGGCACAACCGAGCCCTACGAGTATTTGATCAACTGGCAGGCTTATCTGGCGCGCGAGCCCTGGCTCAACGTGTGGGAAAACGCAGGCCCCGGCACCCGGGTGCAACTCCGGGCCGACGCCGACCCCGAAAAAGTAGGGCACAAGCTCAGAACGTTTCTGAAGGGCCGCAACAAAGACATCGGTCCCTATTTCGGTATCGATCTGTTTTTGCAACCCGAGACGGAAGCCTATCTGTACTCCCATTTTACAGACGGGCATCGCGACGGCGGCCGCATCGATTACGTCCGGCTGTTTATTGTCGTCGCGTTATTTCTGCTGCTCATTGCGGGCGTTAACTTCATGAATCTGGCAACGGCCCGGTCGGTGAAGCGAGCTCGGGAAGTGGGGGTACGCAAGGCAATCGGTGCCGAACGGGCTGCATTGATCGGGCAGTTTATCAGCGAAGCTATCTTGTTGACTGCCCTTGCGCTGGTGGTTGCTGTTTTGCTTGTTAATCTGCTCTTGCCTGTCTTTAACCAGCTGACCAGCAAGCAACTCGCCTTGCCGTTAGGGCAGCCGTCAACCTGGGTGGCATTGGTAAGTATACTGCTGGCGATGGGTTTATTGTCGGGTAGCTATCCTGCTTTCTTT
Organism: Fibrella musci; assembly: GCF_041321105.1. Classification (NCBI taxonomy): domain Bacteria; kingdom Pseudomonadati; phylum Bacteroidota; class Cytophagia; order Cytophagales; family Spirosomataceae; genus Fibrella; species Fibrella musci. Next base: position 291,547 of record NZ_JBGGWD010000006.1, read on the forward strand.
CTATCGTCGCTCAATCCGGTGCAGGTCCTGAAGGGTAGCTTTCGCGTAGGGGGCGGTGCACAGGCGGTTCGGCGGGTGCTGGTTATCGTTCAGTTTGGGTTGTCGATGCTGCTGATCGTGGGGACACTCGTCATATACCGGCAGTTACAATACATTCAGCAAAAGAACCTGGGCTTCAACCGCACAAACTTGATTCAGTTTGCGCTGGAAGGGGCACTTGTCCCCAATTACTCGACATTCAAGAATCAACTGCTTCAACTACCCGGTATACAGGCCGTTACCTACGCAAAATCGGGTCCGTTAGGCAACAACAACACAAGCGATGGCGTGAACTGGCCTGGCAAAGACCCGACGGCAGCGATTCAGTTTACCATGACGGCCGTAGGCTACGATTTCACGAAAGCAATGGGTGTGCAACTGAGTCAGGGGCGCGACTATTCGGCTGATTTCAGGGCCGATACTGCCAACTACCTGATTAATCAGGCAGCGGCAGACCGAATCGGATACAAAGATCCTATCGGTAAACCACTAACGGTTTGGGGTAAACCGGGTATGATCATCGGCGTGTTGAAAAACTACCATTTTAACTCGTTACATAAAGCCATTCGGCCGCTAGTTGTTCGTTTTCAGCATAAAGGCGATGCGGGCGTGGTTATGGTACGTACCCAGCCAGGCCAAACCCAACAGGCTATTGCGAGTCTGGAGGCCGTTTGTCGGCGATTGAACCCGGCGTTCCCGTTCACGTATTCGTTTGTCGATGCCGATTTTGCGAAGCAATACCGCAGCGAAACAGTGGTGAGCCGTCTGGCTACGCTGTTTGCAGGCCTTGCTATTTTCATTGCCTGTCTGGGTCTGTTTGGGCTGGCGGCGTTCATGGCCGAGCAGCGAACCAAAGAGATTGGCGTGCGGAAGGTGCTGGGGGCCAGTGTGAGCGGCATCGTGACGTTGCTGAGCAAAGACTTTCTCAAACCCGTGCTCATAGCTATTCTGATTGCCTCACCACTGGCCTGGTGGACTATGTCGAACTGGCTATCCGGTTTTGCTTACCGCATTGACCTATCCTGGTGGCTTTTTGCCGTGGCAGGCTTGCTGGCCGTAGGCATCGCCTTCCTGACGGTCAGCTTCCAAAGTATCAAAGCCGCCCTGATGAACCCGGTTAAGAGTTTACGAAGCGAATAAGTAATGTACAATGTATGATGTACAATGAACGGTGGCGGTTATGATCTGAACAAGGTGCTTATTCGTTAGCAAGCCCATTGTGCATTATACATCGCGCATTGTACATTCAACTACACCCTCTCTTATCTTATGTCATACATCGCTATACCAATCCCCAACGTACCTGGCAAGCAGGACATCGAAATTGAGGTAACCATCAATGGGCAGAAACAGGCGTTGCACTACCGCGTCGAGCTGTTCTACTGGGCCGACTGCGCCGTGCCCAGCTTCGACCGCGTCGAATGCATTCAGCAGCTACTGGCTACCTATGATCAGGACTGGTCGCTTTATTACATCGGCGCCCCAACCGACGAGTTTGTACCCGTCACATTTGTGCGTAAGGAAGACCTTCTCAAACAACGCCGCCTGCGACAGATGGCGTAGGCGCATCACCGACTAGCGGGTATAAAGCGCTCCTTTGGCGATGGTCGATTCGTATTCGTAGTTGATCGTTTCCAGGAACTTGCCCGTTACCCAGCCAATGTCGGCGTTTCGGATAAAAACGAAGCGCTTGGGCGAGCCGTTGCCATTGTAGGCGTTGATGGTGGCCTCCAGCAGCGCAATGCCCGCGATCAGTTGCTTTTGCGTCAGCTGGTTTTGTACCTGGGTAATGTCCTGGGTGGCTTTGTCGCGGGTGGCGGCGTCGCTCACCACCGACAGGTCGGGCTTCACCAGCGTCGAGTAGTCGTCCATCACCAGCTTTTTAAATCGGGCAATATCGGCCGGGCTGATGGGTACGGCGGTCGTCTGCGCTTTTTCCGGGTGCAGGTACGTTACCAGCGCCAGCGCCGTCGCCCCACCCACGCCCACCGTCGGGCGCTCCATGATACCCGCTGGTACGTTGATGGGGGGCAACGCACGGATAACGCGTTGCGCTTCCCGTTTGTAGGCGTCGATACCCAGCGAACGCTTCGGGTCGATCTGACTAACCAGTGTGTTTACGCCAACGGGCACCGTCACCTGATGAAATGTTTTCCGGTCGTCGAAATAGCCGCCTGTGATGTTATCGCTGCCGATATTGAGGGCTGAGGTTGATGGCCAGACTTTGCGCGGAATCGCGCCGACCGTGAACAGTTCGGCTTCGCGAGCGGCGTTGAGGGTGGTATCGATCCGAATCGTAGCACCGTTGGGCAGCGCCGACATTAACTGATCATAGAGCCGATTGCGGTTGACGGCACTTCCCCGAACGTCGTTGTCGAACACGATGAAAACCCGCTCATTGGGAATGCTGTAATGCCGGATCGAGTCGAGGCATTCCTGAAGCGCCAGCCGCTCTTTGCCGAACGAATTGGCCGCGTCGGCAACCAGCGACACATCGGGAAGGTTGATCACCGTCCGGATGTCTTTTTCGTAGAAATCGCTTTCGTACTGCGTCTTGAAAATGGCCAGTTTCATGCCCGACGCCCCAATCTGGATACCGGCATACAGGTTCTTGCCCGAAATATCCCGGATCACTTCGTTGACGCCCCACGCACTGGCTACGTATTTAAGCTGCGCGTACTGCGACCGCGCGCGAGTCAGGTAGCGTAGGGCCGGGTCCGATTCCCGCAGGTCGTTGTAGGAGAGGCCCAGCAATTCGTTGGCAACGGCTTTCCAGTACAGGTTTTTGTTGACAGCCGGTAAGGCACGTTTCAGCAGGCTAACCGACTCCTCCGACTTATTGACGGCGCGCAACGTGTTGGCCAGTTTGATGTAATGGATCGCCTGGGTAACCGAGCGGGCATTTTGCGCCATTCCGACCGAGACCGAGGTGGAAAACAGAATGAGGGTGCTGAGCAGGTAGTTGATCGAAGACATAAGAAAACAGAATTAACGCGTCTGCCGGGGCTTGTTGAGAAGGCGCTCCAGTTCGCTTTCGGCACTGGTTTGGGGTACTGCCGCTGCCGTTGGTGGGGGCGGCGTTGGGCGGGAAGGCCGTTTGGCCACACTGCTGACCCGCAGACTCGTTGGTGAACCTGCCAGTTTAGTCGAATCGGTGGGGGGCTGAACCTGAGCCGCTACAGCTTTGGGGGCCGGTTTGTCGGCCGTGCCAGCCCGATGCTGGGCGGCCGTGCGCTGACGAACAATGTCTGAGGCGTCGAGTTGGGTTGCCTCGGCAAAATCAATGGCAGGCACCGGCTTGTCGCTCAGCACATACTGAAGCGTATCGTAACGCAGCGTTGTGTGGGGGGTCGCCAGTGCCACCTGCTCCGCTGCTTTCAAGTGCCGGGTTTGTGTATCGTATTTCCCTTGCAGGCTGGTCAGGATGTTCGGCCCATCGGAGAAACGACTTTCGCCTTTGTACTGAACAGCGCCCGTAATCAGGTTGTAATCGAGGCGGGCGGTGGTTAATTCGGCACTGTTGTGCTCAAAAATCACGTTGCCCGCAAAAGTTGCTTTTTGGGTAGCGCCGTCGTAGCGTAGGGAATCACTGCTACTGGTGATGGAGTCGCCCTGAACAACCCGGATATGGCCGTGGGCGATGATTCGGTCGGTGGCGAGCTGATGGATGGCTTCGTCGCAGAAAAACTGCGTACCCCGGTGGTGCAGCCGCACGTTGTTGGCATACCGGCGGATGCCCGTACTGGGTGAGGTGACTTCGGTTTCGCCGGGAACGGCCACAATGGCAATGGTATCACGCCCGACTTTAGCCGTTGGGGGTTGCTGCTGAGCCAGCGCCTGAACCGACGCGCCTATAAGCCATGTTGCCAGGCAAGTTTTAATCATTTCTACGCCGTTCCGTGGGCCGTGACCGTTGCGTTCTCAACGGAGATACGTAGAAATACCAGCTGCGGATTGCTGAGATGCCCACTTTTTTTGGTGTCATCTCAGCAATCCGCAGCCCACATCGCCGCCTGTACCGCTGGTTATACCACACCCAACCGGTCGAACTGCCGCCCCAGGATAGCCGTGTCGTCTACATCGAGCCAGTCGTGCAGGAGTGTGGCGTAAATGCTTCGGAAATCGACCGAGTAACGCAGGTCGCCTTCGTCAAGGTCGGTGAGGGTCGGGGCGGGGTTAAATACGCGCCGGTTGCCCGTGCCGCCAATCAGGAAGACGTTGTTGGCCGTGCCGTGGTCGGTGCCGTTGCTGGCGTTCTGTTTTACTCGGCGCCCAAATTCCGAGAAGGTCATCAGCAGCACGTCCTGAACGCGCCCGGCTTCTTTCATGTCGCGCATGAACGTACCCACGGCCTCGCCGTACTGGCGCAGGAGCCGCTCCTGTTGCCCCGGCTGGTTGATGTGCGTATCAAACCCGCTGAGCGAAATGTAATACACGCTCGTGTCGACGCCTGCCCGAATCAGCTGCGACACCGTGCGCAGCCGGTTGCCCAACTCGTGGTTTGGGTACGTCGTGTTGGGGCTGACGGTCTTGGTCTTGTCAAACACATACGCCGCCGATGAAGTTGTTTCGGCCAGGGTTTTGTACAGGTAGGCGGCCTGCTGATGATCGTCGTCGTGCGCGTGCGCCAGCGCGTCGATGAGCGGGCCGCGCGTTTGGTTGTAGAGCTTCTTCGGGTCGAGCACGGCCAGAGCGTTGAGCTTGTCGCCTTTCATGGCCAGGCTCAGCGTGTCGTCGACCTCGATGGCCTGATGCGGGCCAACCGCCTTTGCGCCGGGCTGTGCTTTGCCCGAGCAGGATGCGTCGAGGTAACGGCCCACCCAGCCCGTATTCAGGTACTGATCCGAATTGCTGGCCGTGTGCCAGATATCCATCGACCGGAAGTGCGAGCGGTCGGGGTTGGGGTACCCCACGTTGTTGATCACCGTGAGTAGTCCGTCGTCATACAGCGCCCGTAGTGGTTCAAGAGCGGGGTTGAGGCCGACCTCGTCGTTTAGTGTCAGAACCTTTTCGCGCGGAATGGCAATACCGGGCCGTTCGCGGTAATAGATATCGTTACGGTAAGGAATAACCGTGTTCAAGCCGTCGTTACCGCCCGAAAGCTGCACCACGACCAGCACCTTCCCCGACTGGGGACCAAGCCCCAACTGCCGGTTTGCCATAGCCTGTGCCTCAAACGCTTTCAGGAAGGAGGGAATCAGCAGGGTGCCTGCCGCAGCAAGGCCTGAATGTTGGAGAAAATCGCGTCGTTTCATGGGGGAGAGGCTTGAGGCCTGGGGCGGAGGGTTTGGGGGAACGGAACGCGATTGCGTTATCATCACCAAGCCCTCCGCCCCAGGCTCCGGGCCGGTTAACAGAGTTGATATTCGGGTAAAGTCATCATGGCGGTGGCCAGCGTGCGAATCTGGTCAGGCCCCGACTGACCCGGTTTCAGTTGCCGTAGCAAGAGGGCTTTCTGGTCGGGGTGCAGGGGCCAGGGAAGCAGACAGGCCGCCAGCGCCTCGGGCAACTGACTGTCGGCGGCGGCTTCGTTGGTCAGTTCCAGATAGGGTCGCTGAAAGCCGGCCCAATCTACCAGCGTCGTAAACTGCGCCGCGCCTTTGCGGTCGAGCGGTTGCAGGTTCACGTCGCCATCGTCTTTTGGCCGGATGGGTACGTTCACATTCTTGAACACGTACTCGGGCAGGCGCATCCTGAACAGCAAACTCGACGAGTCGATCCAGTTGCGGCCGCCGGGCCAGCCCGCTACGTTGGGCGGATAGAGCAGCAACTGCCCCAGCGTTCGTTGAATAAACACCTGCGGCTGCGGATCGCTGAAAACCATCCCGAAGGTGTGGCGCATGCCAATCAGCAGTTCGACCGGCGATTTGATGTGCGCCCCCACGTTGGCCGGGTCAAAAAACCAGTCGGCCGTGAAGATCGCTTCCATCAGATCCGCGATGTCGTAGTTCGATTTGTAAAATCGGCGGCTGAGTTCGTCGACGTGCTGGCTGTTGACAGTTTCATTGACGAACTCCCGGTAGATTTTGGTGGTCACGTGCCGGGCCGTCTGCGGGTTTTTCAGCAGCAGTTGCAGCACATCGTCACCCCGGAACGTACCTGTCTGGCCAAACAATGTCTTGGCGCCGTCGTCGTGTACGCGCTCGCGGAAGACAAACTCGCCGTCGGGCGTAAACTGCCAGCCCGTAAAAGCGCGGGCAGCCTCTTTCACGTCGTGTTCGGTGTAGTGCGGTGTGCCGGTCGTCGACTTGCCCAGCGTAAACAACTCCATCACTTCGCGGGCGAAGTTCTCGTTGGGGGCGTTTTTGCGGTTCTGCTGGTTGTTCAGGAATTGCAGCATGGCGGGCGTTTTCGAAACAGCCAGCAGCATCTCGCCGAAATTACCCAGCGCGTGCTGCCGCAGTACATTCACATAGTCGAGTACCAGCTTGGGTTTCTGGTTGATGCGGCAGGCAAAGTGGTTGTGCCAGAACAAGGCCATTTTCTCACGCATAGCGGCCCGGCTGGTTGCCATGTGGTTGATCCACTGTACATTGATGTCACGCTGCGCCACGGCTGCCATCTTGATTTTAGCCTTCAACTGTTCCCGGCTGATCACTCCGTCGCGCATCAGTTGTTTGGCCTCGTTCTTATTCATCACAGGCTGTCCGGGGTTAGCGTCGTCGGTACCAAGGGGCATTTGTAGCGGCTCGAAGGTCTGGCTGTCGGCCAAAAGCTGCCGAACCACCTTCCGGACGGGCTGCCGGTGGGTATCCTGAAGCTGAGCGGGCGTGGCACCAAACGCCGCGCGGGCAAACAAATGACGTAGTTGCGGTTGCGTGATCCGTTCCATCATCGATTGGGCTATTTCCGTTAGAGTAACAACGAATGAGATGGTTTAGTGGTACGGGGTAATAAGGATCATTGGGCCGCGCCGTCATTGCTTGTTTTTTGTAACGAATGACCATCAATTCCACGCCTTAGCGACCGCCCAAAAAACTTTCGCATTTTGGATAAAAAACGACCCCATTCGACGTTTATGAATCGACTATTTCCCACAACACGACACCATGCTGACGCCTTCTGAACAAGCCCGCTATCAAAAACACCTGAACCTGCCCGAGTGGGGTACCGAGGGCCAACTTCTCGTTAAGAAAGCCCGCGTACTCGTCGTTGGGGCGGGCGGATTAGGTTGTCCCGTTCTTCAATACCTAACGGCGGCTGGCGTTGGGCGGATTGGCGTGGTCGATCCCGACGTGGTTGATTTAAGCAACCTCCAACGGCAGGTGCTGTATACGACCGGCGACGTGGGGCAGCCCAAAGCTAAAGTAGCCGTTGCCCGCCTTCAGCGCCTAAATCCCGAACTGCGCCTGGATGCCCACGTGCAGGCCCTCGACCTCAACAACGCCCGGGCCTTGATTGACGCCTACGATGTTGTAGTCGACTGCACCGACAATTTCAGCGTGCGATATCTGGTCAACGATGTCTGCGTAACGCTGGGCAAACCGTTTGTCTACGGTGCCATTCACCGGTTCGAAGGGCAGGTCGCTATTTTCAACGCCCTGTTGCCCGACGGGCAGCGCGGCCCGACTTACCGGTGCGTGTTTCCAGAAAGCCCAAGCCAGATGGAGATTCCGAACTGCGCCGAAACGGGTGTTCTGGGTGTGCTGCCGGGCGTGATCGGTACGTATCAGGCGAGCGAAGTGCTGAAACTGCTGACGGGTATTGGCGAGCCCCTCACCGACCGCCTGCTTATGACCGATCTGCTCACCTACACGACCCGCACGGTGCGTATCCGGCGCCGAGCCGATGCCGACGAGCAAGCGCGGCAGGCACTGGCCGCCCGTCTACAATCGACCAAACCCACCACAGGGAAGCCGCAAAAGCTGACTCCCCGCGAACTGTCGGATCGGCTGGCTAGTGGCGAAAATATTTTTCTGCTGGATGTGCGCGAACGGGAAGAGTTCGATTTCTGTCACCTTGATGGCGCCGTTCTGATTCCGGTTAGTCTGATCCCGACGGAAGCGGGCAAGGGCCACAGCCGCATTCCAACCGACCGGCCTGTAGTAGTGTATTGCCATCACGGCATCCGCTCGGCCAACGTAGCCAACTACCTCTATGCGCAGGCCGGCTATAACAACCTCTACAACCTCGACGGGGGGATTCACGCCTGGGCCCAGCAAGTCGAGCCCGATATGGTGACGTATTGAATGAATAATGCACGATGTACAATGTACAATGGCTGTGTTCGGCCACATTGTACATTGTACATCGTGCATTATTCATTTACTAGATCGCTCATGATCTTGGCGGAGAGCAGGCAGAGCGGGATTCCGCCGCCGGGATGAACGCTGCCACCGACGAAGTAGAGATTATCGAACTCGTGGGAGAAATTGGCGTGGCGCAGAAAGGCTGCAAACCGGTTGTTGCTGCTATTACCATACAGCGCACCCTGTGAGCTTGAGGTACGGGCTTCGATGCTACGCGGGTCCAGAATGCTTTCCGTTTCAATCAACGTACCCACATCAACGCCCAATGCGTGGCTCAGCTTGCGGATGACATTCTGCCGGGCCTGATCGATGATTTTATCCCAGTCCTGCCCGGTATTGTTGGGCGCATTGAGCAGGATAAACCAGTTTTCCCGGCCCGTCGGGGCATCGTCGGCCTTGAGTTTGCTGGTGATATTCAGGTAGATCGTCGGGTCGTCGTACAACTGGTTTTGCCCAAACAACTGCGCAAATTCTTCCCGATAATCACTACTGAAAACGATGTTATGCAGCCCCAGCTCGTCGAAGGTGCGGTTGATCCCCCAGTAGAAAATCAGGCCCGAACTCGATTTGGGTTGCCGCAGAATCCGCTCCGGCTGTTTAGCGTTGGGTAACAGCTTCCGGAATGTGTTTACCACATCCATATTCGAGATGAGTAGATCCGCTTCGACCACCCCTCTGCCTTCGACCCGTAGCCTAACTACTCGCTTGCCGCTCGTAACTACCTCGTCGACCCGTGTATTGAAGTGGAACCGCACACCCAGATCCTGTGCTAGTTGCACCAGGCTGTTGGTAATGCTCACCATGCCGCCAGTTGGGAAAAAAGCCCCAATGTTGTATTCGAGGTGTGGGATGATATTCAGCGTAGCGGGCGTCTGGTACGGGTCAGAGCCGTTGTACGTGGCGTAGCGGTTGAACAACTGCACCAGCTTGGGGTGCCGGAAGCGCCGTTCGTTGGCTGCATTCATCGTGCCGAATACACCCAGTTTTGGCAGGCTAACGTACCCACGCCAGGCATCACGGCCCACCCACGTACCCAGCCGGTGCAATGACTTGTGCAGAAACAGCTTCTCCGTGACATCGTATTTAAAGGCGCTGTCCTGCAAGTGATCGAGCAGGTGTTGCCCCGGTTCGCTCAGTACCGATTCGATTTCGGCGGCAAAGCGGGCATGATCGGCCCAGGCGGTCAGGCGGGTGTGGTCGTCCCAGAAATACCGGCAGGTTTCGTCGAGTCGGTTATACCGGAAATAATCAGCCGGGTTGCGGCCCGCCAGCCGGAAGAGTTCGTCGACCAGATGAGGCATCGTGAACAGCGACGGACCGGCATCGAAGCGGTATACGCCGCCATCAGGCGCTACCTGCTCAAAGGACGAAAGCTTGCCACCCGGATACGCATTGGCTTCAAAGACGTCGACGTCGTAGCCTTGCGTGGCCAGCCGAATCGCCGAAGCAATGCCCGCAATACCCGCTCCAATAATGGCCGCTTTCATGTTGAAGATGACAACAAATGCACAATGAATGATGTACGATGTACAATGAATAGGGCTAACGAAGCGGCCTCATTCCATTGTACATCGTACATCATTCATTGTGCATTTGTTTACCGCTTGCTGTAATAATTCAGGGTTGGGTTGATGCCGTTGGCTTTTTCGCTGAGCGTGAAGAAGCCCTTGTTGTCGCGCTCGAAACAAATGGCTTCGCCTTGTGGCTCGATGCGGTAAGAGAGAGAACGGGCATCGGTCAACTGCAACACGTCGGCAACCGACTGACCGCTCTTGCGGCTCCAGTAAAACACGTTGGTGTAGGTACGTAGCAGAATTTCGGAACCATCAGACGAAAACGCACCGCCTGTCACGTAGGTGAATGGCAGTTCGCCCAGCAACTCAGCCGTGATGGTTTCGGTAGTACTTTGGGGATAAGGCAGGCGATACAAATGAACCTTTGCCTCCCGTTTCGACACTACGTACAGGTCTTTTGTCTGCGGGTCAAGCATCAGCGTTTCGGCGTCGCGTGCGCCATCGGGGTAGCGAAACGAAATACGCTCAACCGACTTGGGTACGTCAGTCACTGAGGTGGGTTCGGGCAGGCGGTAGATTGTGTATTGTCCATACTGCCCGTTGTTGTCACCGATATCAGCAATGTAGAGGTAGTTCAGGCCGTTTTGCGGGCCCGGTCCGCTCGTCAGGTCTTCCCAGTCGCGGTTGGTCGCGTTCGGAATCGCCAGCTTCCCCCGAATCTTGCCATCATGGCCCAGCAACGCCAACTCAGCGGGGCTACCGCCGTCCTGCTCAACCCATAACGTACCCGGCTGACTCCGACTTTCGGCAATGCCCGATGCTTCATCGATCTGGTTCGGATCGATTACCGTCATCGTAGGTTCGGTCACGAACTCGACGGGTGATGGCGTCTTGGTGTCGCAGGCTATCGCCAGACTGGCAAGCAAAGAAATACACAAAAGACGAACGCTCATGGGCTGTAGGGATTGATGAGGCCCCAATGGTGGAGTAGTAGTAAGACACATAGTTACATCAAAAAGTTGGCTAAACGCTAGTCAAATCGCTAAAGTCTACTCTGTGAGCACATTATATGTTACCGCGTAGTCCTATCAGAATGTGTACGATTTTGATCTTAACTAGGACTATTTTTTATCCATGTATGTACAGATAAGGCAATTGTAAGAAAAAGTTGCATTTAAAAGAGTATATGCTTAGTTAATATGCTTAACATCGCGTAGCAATAGTGCTTAATCAAATCAATAAGGTGTGATGAATAACTACTCATGGGTCGGAAAGTGCAGGTTTGCCTTTCTTCTCTTTCTTTTACCGTTATCCCTGTTGGCTCAGGATGTTCGCATCAGCGGCAAAGTGAGCGACAACACAGGAGCAGGTTTACCAGGAGTAAACGTGGTGGTGAAGGGGACCTCACGCGGCGTAACAACCGACGGTGGGGGCAATTACACGATTAACGTACCTAACCGGCAGGCGGTACTGGTATTCTCATTTATCGGATACGCCTCGCAGGAGGCTGTGGTAGGCAATCAGTCGGTGCTGAATATAAAACTGGCCGACGATGCCACGACCCTGACCGAAGTAATCGTGACGGGGTATACGACCGACGATCGCCGCAATACAACCGGTGCCGTAGCAACAGTTAAGTCAAAAGCACTCACGGCTGTTCCGTCGGGTAACGTCGAGCAGCAGCTCCAGGGTCGGGTATCGGGCCTGACCGTTATTTCGAATGGCCAGCCCGGTACGACCAGTCAGGTACGTGTGCGGGGCTTTGGCGCCTTCGGGGGGAATGCGCCCCTGAACGTAGTCGATGGGGTGCCGGTTGCCTCGACTGACTTTCTGGCTCCCGATGACATCGAAACCACAACCGTACTGAAAGATGCCGCGTCGGCGTCGATCTACGGTGCGCGCGCCGCCAACGGCGTGATCGTGTATACGACCAAAAAAGGATCTCGCAAGGCCCGCAAGCTGTCGATCAGCTACGATGGCCAGTATGGCGTAACGGATCCGGGTAAAGGGCAGGCGATGCTCAACCCGCAGGAGTTTGCAGAGTGGACCTGGAATGCATTCCGCAACACAGGTACGCAGGCTGGTACGGCTCCGGTTTACAATCACCCGCAGTTTGGTACGGGTGCATCGCCGGTTATTCCCGACTATCTGATCGCAACGGTGCCGGGCGCCAACGGCGCTCCTGGCGTTTCGTACGGTGTAGCAGGCAATATCGACCTGAATTTCGCCCGGCAGAACTACAACGTGAACCCCGCTGCCGGTACGGTATATCAGACCGTCCGGGCTAACAAAGCGGGTACCGACTGGTATAAGGAAGTGACTCGGGTAGCGCCCCTACAGCGCCACGCACTGGGCTTTTCAGGCGGCAGCGAAAATAGCCGCTACTACATTGGCTTGGGTGCTCAAACGCAGCAGGGTATCCTGCTGAACAACGACTTCAAACGCTACACGTTCCGGGCCAACACCGAGTTTGATCTGTCGAAGCGGATTCGAATTGGCGAAAACCTCCAGTTCACCTACCGGTCGGTGCGTGGGCAGGGTGGTGCCAGTGGTGGTCAGGGTGTAGCCGCTGACGAAAACGACATTCTGGCCGCGTTCCGGATGCCGTCGATCATTCCGGTGTATGATGAGTTTGGTGGCTATGCTGGTACGGCGGCCAAAGGGTTTAACAACCCGCGCAACCCGGTAGCCAGCCGCATGGGTCAGGAAAACGACAACAACTTCCAGACCAACGCCTTTGGTAACCTCTATGTGGAGTATGACCCGATCGACAACCTGACCCTGCGCAGCAGCATTGGTGGCCAGTACAATGGGCAGTACGGCGTTGGCTATGGCCGGTTGCAATACGAAAACTCGGAAAACAACTCCGCTACCAGCTATAACGAGTTCAGCAACTACGCCTACAGCTGGGTATTCACCAACACGGCCAACTACAAACGCCGGTTTGGTCTGCATAACGTAGACGTGCTGGCTGGTCAGGAAGCCCTGAACACGGGCATCGGTCGTAACATGAGCGGCAACGGCCAGAACCCGTTCTCGTTTGACCCCAACTACATCACGCTGGCAACCGTGTCGGCTACGGGCCGTACCGTAACCAGCGGTTATGGGCTGGGAGTGAATTTCTACTCACTGTTTGGGCGCGTCAACTACTCGTATAACGATAAATATATCCTGACGGGCCTGGTTCGCCGGGACGGATCGAGCCGGTTTGGTGCTAACAACCGCTATGGCGTATTCCCGGCAGCCTCGGCAGCTTGGCGCGTTTCGGCCGAAGACTTCATGAAAAACGTGGGTTGGGTTACCGACCTGAAGATTCGTGGCGGCTACGGGCTGATGGGTAACTCAAATAACGTAGACCCCAACAACCAGTTTAGTCTCTATGCAGCCAACCTGGGTAACTCAGCTTACGACATCAACGGCTCAAACTCAAGCACCGTCGATGGCTACTACCGGTCACGGATTGGTAACGTTGATGCGAAGTGGGAAACGTCTGTTACGACCAACATCGGTATTGACGGTACGTTCTTCAACGGTAAACTGGACGTGATCTTCGACTTGTGGCGGAAAGATACCCGCGACCTGCTGTTTGCTGTGCCCATCCCCGACGTAATCGGTACGTATGCCTCGGCACCGTCGGTAAACATCGGTAAAATGCTGAACCAGGGCCTCGACATTCAGGTGATCACGCGCGGCAAACTGGGAACCGAAGTGGGCTACGAAGCCAACCTGACGGGTAGCTTCCTGAAAAACGAAATCACGTACCTGGCCCCCGGCCTGACGTACCTGACCACGGTAAACCCCGGCTTCCGCGGCATCAACCCGATCCGTAACCAGTTGGGCTACTCGATCTCGGCGTTCTATGGTTATCAGACGCTGGGTCTGTTCAAGAGCAAAGAAGAAGTGGCCTCGGCCCCCACACAGGACGGTGCCGCGCCGGGTCGTTTCCGCTACGCCGATATCAATGGTGATGGTAAAATCACGGCCGATGACCGGACGTACCTGGGCAGCCCCGTGCCTAAATTCACGGGTGGTCTGAACCTGCGCTTTACGTACAAAAACTTTGACGTGGAAACCTACGGTTACACCTCAATCGGTAACAAGATTTTCAACGTATCGAAGTGGTTCACCGATTTCTACCCGTCGTTTGCCGGTGCGGCCATCAGCGCCCGCGTGAAGGAGTCATGGACGCCCCAGAACGTCAACGCTACAGTGCCCATTTTCGAATCGGCGTCGAACTTCAGCACCAACACCCAGTCGAACTCATACTACGTAGAAGACGGTTCGTACTTCCGCCTGCAAAACCTGTCGATCGGGTATAACGTGCCCACCAGCTTCCTGGAGCGCCTCAAAATTCAGCGGCTGCGGGTGTTCGCTTCGACCAACAACCTGTTTACGATCACGAAATACCAGGGCCTCGACCCCAGCGTAGGCGGTAACGCCGACACCAACTTCGGTATCGACGTGGGCAACTACCCCATCACGCGCAGCTTCACGGGTGGTGTCAGCATTGGCTTCTAATCAAACTCATCGCTGGCTGGCAAAGGCGCTCGCGTCGTTGGCCAGCCCATTCAAGGCAATACAATGAAATACACAAACAAACATGCTATCGTTGGGCTAACCACGGCCATCTCGCTGATGGTGGTAGCCTGTAAAGACACGTTCCTGGAAGTGCCAGTTACGGGTCAGTTGAGTAATATTCAGTTGAACTCAAAAGCCGGTATCGAAGGCTCACTGATTGGCGCCTACTCGATGCTGAACGGCCGGGGCGAGCGTCTGGCGTCGGCATCAAACTGGGTATGGGGCGGTATTCGCGGCGGTGACGCCAACAAAGGCACCGACCCTGGTGACTTCTCGAGCATCAACCCGCTGCAACGCTTCGAAACCATTTCAACCTCAGATCAACTTGGGCAAACGTGGCAGCGGAAGTATGAAGCCATCAGCCGGGTTAATGCGACGCTTCGGTTGCTCACCAGCGCGGGCCCAGATGTAACGGCCGCCGACAAAACCCGGATCACGGCTGAGGCCCGCTTCCTGCGGGGTTTCAACTACTTCGAATTGAAACGGTTGTTCAACAACACGCCATATATTGACGAAAGTGTCGACTACGGCACGGGTATCGAGAAGGTGGCTAACAACACGGAACTATATCCGAAGATCGAAGCGGATATCAAATATGCCTACGATAACCTGCCCGAAACGCAGAGCGCTGCCGGACGGATCAACAAATGGGGGGCTGCCGCTATGCTGGCCAAAGTGTATTTGTATCAGAAAAAATACGCTGAAGCTAAAGCCCTGTTTGATCTGGTGATCGCCAATGGGAAGACTTCGAATGGTAAGAAATACGGCCTTGTGCCCAAATATGCCGATCTGTTCAAAGCCTCAAACGATAACAACGAAGAAAGCATCTTCGCGATTCAGGCAGCGGCCAACACCGGTAGTGTCAACAATGCCAACCCTGAGTTTGACCTGAACTACCCCTACAACACGGGGGCCAACGGTCCGGGGAACTGCTGCGGCTTTAACCAGCCCAGCTTCGAATACGTAAACTCGTTCCGCACCACTGCCAACGGCCTGCCGCTACTCGATGGGTCGTATAACACCGGCGCCAACCAGGTGAAAAACGACATGGGCGTGCTGTCGAAAGAAACCTTCGCGCCTGAAACCGGGAACCTCGATCCGCGTCTTGACCACACGGTAGGTCGCCGTGGTATTCCGTACCTCGACTGGCAGAATCACCCCGGCGCCGACTGGATTCGGAACCAACCCAACGGTGGTCCCTATTCGCCCAAGAAGTTTACGTACTACAAGGCAGATAAAGGCTCGCTTCAGGACAACAGCTCATGGACGCCCGGCTACACGGCCCTGAACGTACCCCTGATTCGGTACGCCGACGTGCTGTTGATGGCGGCTGAGTGCGAAATCGAAGTAGGCTCGTTGACGAAAGCGCTCGAATACACCAACCTGGTGCGGAAGCGGGCCGCCAACCCCGATGGCTTTGTGAAGGCCTTTACCGATCCAGCTAAACCAGAAGGTGGTTTCTCGAAAGACCCTGCCGCCAAGTACGTAATCAGCGAGTACCCGGCTTCGCAGTTTGCCAGCAAGGAGTCTGCCCGGACGGCCGTACGCTTCGAGCGCCGTCTCGAATTGGGCGACGAGGGCCACCGCTTCTTTGATCTGGTGCGTTGGGGCATTGCTGAGCCAACCATCAACGCGTACCTGACCTACGAAGGAGCCAAATTGCCGACAACCCTCGGTGGCGCTAAGTTTAAGGCCAATCGGGATGAGTACCTGCCCATTCCGCAAGCCCAGATCGACATTCAGGGCGCAAGCGTGCTGAAGCAGAATCCAGGTTATTAAGCGAACCGACCCCTTGAAAGCCGTGACAGCCCTGTCACGGCTTTTTTGTATATAGGGGTTATCGTGAATCGCCTTGCTGTCGGGCGTATTTGCTCAAAAATTAAACCTACGCCAGCCTTTTTCGTCAAACTGGTGTTGTTTTGATGGGGCTTGCGCAAACGCGGTTCCAAATCCGTTCCATTTACTGTATGAAAAAGATCCTTCTGATAGCGCTGTTGGCCCTGCCCGCGCTCTTCTATCAATGTGGTGTCAGCCGTCAGATTGGCGAAGCCAAAGCCCTCGGCGATTGCAAATACAACGTGCTCTCGGCCGATAGCATGTTTGTTGCCGGTTATGATGTGCGCGAGTTCCGCAACATCAGCAAGCTGGAAGACATCAATCCGTTGAAATACCCCCGGCTGGCGGCGGGCCTGCTGGCGCGTACCATTCCATTCAGCGCGCGGGTGAACCTGGAAGTGATGAACCCAACCAACAAACTGGCAGCGCTGAACCAGCTTGAATACAAGGTATTGCTGTCTGGAAAAGAGTTTGCCAATGGTTTCATCAATCAGCGCATCGAGGTGCAGCCCGCCGGTGGCCGCACGGTGGTGCCGGTTCGCCTGCAAACCAATGCCTACGAACTGCTTACCGACCCCGCCACCCGCGAGGCGTTCACCAACCTGTTCCGTAACCTGAGCGGCGACCAGACGACGGCGCCCTCGAAGGTGACTATCAAGATCAAACCCACACTTGATCTGTTTAACAAAGCCGTGAACTACCCCGGCTACATCACCATCGAGCAGGACCTGACCGGCAAAATGCTGCTAAACGGTAGCGTGCGGTAAGGGCCATTTAATAAACGAGTCAAAAGAGCGAGGGCGCTGCCAGATCATCAACCTGATGGTTCGGCAGCGCCCTCGCTCTTTAACGTACCCAGCTTGTCATTTTGGCGCGATTTGCTGGTTTTTTGACGTAAAATCGGCCAAAATGGCTGGAAAACAGCATCGGCTCGGGATTTGTTTAGGATACGTCGTAAGCAACTAACCGGGAGCCCGGTCCTAAGCCATGAATGTCAACAACTACACCATAAAGGCGCAGGAAGTCGTGCAACACGCGGCTCAGATGGCGCAGGGCAATCAGCAACAAACCGTTGAGACGGGCCACGTGCTGAAAGCCATTTTAGAAGAAGATCCGAATACCGTCGGGTTTCTGGCCAAGAAACTTGGCACCGATAGCAAACGCCTGACGCTGGCGCTCGATGCCATCGTTAACGGCTACCCAAAAGTATCCGTGTCGGGTGGTGATCCGTCGGGCATATACCTGGGCAATGAGCTGAATGCTGCGCTGCAACGGGCTCAAACCCAGATGAAAGACTTTGGCGATGAGTACGTCAGTGTCGAAATGATGCTACTGGGCCTCGTGGGTGGTAAAGATGCCGTGGCCACCTTACTCAAAGACATCGGTTTTACCGAAAAGACCTTAAAAGATGCCATCAGGGAACTGCGTGGCAAGAACAACCCTGTGAAAGACCAAAACGCGGAAGCAACGTACCAATCGCTGGAGCGGTACGGGATAAACCTGAACGAACGCGCCCGTAACGGTAAAATTGATCCCGTTATTGGCCGTGACGAAGAGATCCGGCGGGTGCTCCAGATTCTGAGCCGCCGCACCAAAAACAACCCCATGTTGCTGGGTGAACCCGGCGTGGGTAAAACCGCCATTGTAGAAGGACTAGCCCAGCGCATCGTGCAGGGCGACGTACCTGAAAACCTGAAGTCGAAGATCATTATGTCGCTCGACATGGGTTTGCTGGTGGCGGGTGCCAAATACAAAGGTGAATTTGAAGAGCGCCTCAAAGCGGTGATCAAGGAAGTAACCGACTCTGACGGCGAGATCGTGCTGTTTATCGACGAGATCCACACGCTCATCGGGGCGGGTGGCGGTGGCGAAGGCGCCATGGACGCGGCCAACCTGCTGAAACCGGCACTGGCGCGTGGCGAACTGCACGCCATTGGCGCTACCACGCTCAAAGAGTACCAGAAATACATCGAGAAAGACAAAGCCCTTGAACGCCGGTTCCAGACCGTGCTGGTCGATGAACCCGATGTGGCTGATGCCATCTCGATTCTGCGGGGTATCAAAGAACGCTATGAACTGCACCACGGCGTGCGGATCAAAGACGACGCCGTGATCGCTGCCGTAGAGCTGTCGAACCGGTATATCTCCGACCGCTTCCTGCCCGATAAAGCCATTGACCTGATGGACGAGGCGGCGGCCAAGCTGCGGCTTGAGATCGACTCGGTGCCCGAAGAACTGGATGAACTGAACCGGCGCATTATGCAGCTCGAAATCGAGCGCGAAGCCATTCGCCGGGAAAATGATAAAGACAAAGAGTCGCTGTTGAGTAAGCAGATCGCCGACCTCAACGAGCAACGTACCGAATTGCAGGCCCGTTGGGAAACCGAAAAAGCGTCGGTCAACGAAGGGCGTACGCTGAAAGAGCAACTCGATCAACTGCGTATCGAAGCCGAGCAGGCCGAACGGGCGGGCGATTACGGCAAGGTGGCCGAGATTCGCTATGGCCGCATTCCCGAACTCGAAAAACGCCTGAACGAGTTGCAGGATGCCAGCGCTACCGAACAAGGTTCGGATCAGGCGGATCGCATGCTTCAGGAGGAGGTGACGTCGGAAGATATTGCCGAGGTGGTAGCCAAATGGACGGGTATTCCCGTGAGCCGGATGCTGCAATCGGAGCGTGACAAACTGCTGTTCCTCGAAGCCGAATTGGGCAAGCGCGTTGCCGGGCAGGAAGAAGCCATTCAGGTGGTCGCCGATGCTGTGCGCCGCAGCCGCGCCGGTATGCAGGACCCCAAACGCCCCATTGGTTCGTTCCTGTTCCTGGGTACCACGGGCGTTGGTAAAACCGAGCTGGCAAAAGCGTTGGCCGAGTTCCTCTTTAACGACGATAACGCGCTGGTTCGCATCGACATGAGTGAGTATCAGGAGCGCCACGCCGCCAGTCGCCTCATTGGTGCGCCTCCGGGCTACGTGGGTTACGACGAAGGTGGTCAGCTGACTGAAGCCGTTCGCCGCAAACCTTACAGCGTGATTCTGCTCGATGAGATTGAAAAAGCGCACCCCGATGTATTCAACATTCTGTTGCAGGTGCTCGACGATGGCCGCCTGACCGACAACAAAGGGCGCGTGGCAAACTTCAAAAACACGATCATCATCATGACGTCGAACATTGGTTCGCACATCATCCGCGAGCGCTTTGCCGACATGACCGATCAGAACAGCGAGCAGGTGATCGAGGACACGAAAGTCGATGTGTTTGAGTTGTTGAAGCAAACCTTGCGCCCCGAGTTCCTGAACCGGATCGATGAACTGGTGATGTTCCAGCCACTGACGCGCCGCGAAGTACGGAAGATCATGGAGATCCAGTTCCGGCAGATTCAGCACCGATTGGCCGAGCAGGGCATTATTCTCGAAGCCGACACCGAAGTGCTGGACTTCATTGCCCGCGAAGGCTTCGACCCGCAGTTTGGGGCTCGTCCGCTGAAGCGGGTGCTGCAACGCCGTATTCTCAATGCCCTGTCGAAAGAGATTTTGTCGGGCCGGATTCAGAAGAACGCCATTGTCGGCATGATGATGAACGAAACCGAAGACGGCAAAGACGACATCATCTTCTACAACCTCGACAAGGTTGTACCCATACTTGAGTAACGTACCTAGGAATAAAGTCAAAACGCCCGGCCACTACGGTCGGGCGTTTTGCATGCATGGTAATCTTGCCAATGCCGGAAAATCGTGTCTACCGTCTCCGCAAACTACGGTCGTTGCGGCTGTAGGCGAACAGGCCAACGACTGCTGTGGCAATGAGGGCTGTTACGAGTACTTTCGTCGCTAAGCCCGTCTGATTCACCTCCAGGTCGGCTTTCAGGCCTTTCTCTTTCGGGATGTTCGGCACTGTGCCGTGCATCAGGTCGTCGATGATACCTTCCACTACATTGATCCGATCGGCCACAACCAGCGGAATCCAGTGCATCAGGCGCGACTCGCTATGCGTGAAGGCATACCGGCGCAACATACCACTTAGGCCCGACGGCGGCGCAACAGTGCCAAATACGGCGCTGAGGTTTGGTCGCTCGTTGGAGTGCAGTATCTCTACGGTCTCGGCCTGCTGGGTGGGTCGTTGCCAGGTGTATCCCTCCTGTTCAACATCCGTGCGCGGGTCTTTGATTGGGTACGTTGGGTCATTCTTAGGGTTCATATCGATACCCCACCCTTTAATGTGCGTGAACTTGGCCGCCATGTCGCGCCCGCGGGCGGCGTTGTTGTCTTCGGCCTGCTGCTTTTTTTCTGCTACGCTTTCCATGCTCCTTGTGTTTAGATGCCAGCTTTAGGCGGAATCAGTACCGGTTTGATACAGTTGTCTAGTTTGTCCGAGAAAATGTGGTAGCCCTCGGCGACTTCCTCCAGCGGGAGGCGGTGTGTGATCAGGGCTTTGGGGTTGAGCACACCATTCTGTACGTGCTCGATCAGCCGGGGTAGCAGGCGTTTGACGCCCGTTTGGTTGGCCCGGATGGTAATCCCTTTGTTTACGACGTTACCAATCGGTACCATGTTGCCAGTGGGGCCGTAGACGCCCACGATGGAAACGATACCGCCTTTTTTCACGGAGTTGATGGCCCAATGCAGCGCGGTTGCCGCGCCCGCCTGTAGCAGCGCCTGTCCCGTCAGTTTGTGCATGAGGCTCCCATTGGCTTCGGCCCCTACGGCGTCGATGCAGACGTCGGCACCCAGCCAATCGGTGGCTTTTTTCATGAACAGCACCACATCGCCGATCTCATCGAAGTTATACACCTCGGCCGGCGCGTAGTTCTTGACAAACTCTAGCCGATAGTCGACGTTGTCGATGACGATAACACGACCGGCTCCAAACAGCCACGCGCACCGCGCCGCCATAATACCGACCGGCCCCGCACCGAATACCACGACCGTGTCGCCCGGTTGAATACCTCCCATCTCGGCAGCCTGATAACCCGTAGGCACCACGTCGCAGAGCAGGACGGCATCGTCTACATCCATGCCGGGTGGAATCACCGTCGGACTAACGTTGGCGTAGGGAACCCGCACATATTCGGCCTGTCCGCCATCATAGCCGCCCGCCGTGTGTGAGTAGCCAAAAATTCCACCCACGGCCGTAGCCTGCGAGTTCGATTCGTGGCAGTTGCCGTAGAGGCCCTGCTGACAAAACGAGCACTTGCCGCAGGCGATATTGAAGGGGACCAGTACGTGGTCTCCCACCTTGAGTTTGTGCACCTCGGAGCCGACTTCTTCCACAATTCCCGTAAACTCGTGGCCAAAGGTGGTCCCCACGCGGGTGTCAGGTACGTTGCCGTTGTACAGGTGCAGATCAGACCCGCAGATGCAAGAGCGCGTTACCCGCACGATAGCGTCTTCCGGATGCAGGATTTCGGGCATGGGCTTATTGTCCATACGGACTCGCCGGGGCCCCCGGTAATTCATAGCTAACATAGAGACGTTCGTTTAACAGGCTTCTTGTGTAATAATATACCAACCCTATAGGTTTGTTTGTGTTTAGGTGATGCTGGTTTAGTGAGAATACGGCTCCACTGTTGGCGCTGAAGATATTTGTACTGCCTGATGACCAGTCAACTTGTCGTTTTATCAACTCTTTCTTTTGATAGCAGACTATATGTTGGTAAATTTTATAATTATCCAAATAATGTTTGTTGAATTTTTATAAATACAGAATAAGCTAATTGTGGACAGCTTTTTCTGTTGTAGATTGAAGCCACAACAAGACCGTCAGTATCAGCCTGTTCTACGGATTATCAGAATACAACCTGTTCTTTTTTACACGTCAACATTCCGTATGCAACTCAATCGCCGCGACTGGCTCCGGGCTGGTCTGTTGTCGGGCTTAGGCATTGCCTCGGCCCCCGCTGCCTATTGTGAACCCTGGCTGGATAGCCCGTCTCCTATGCCATTGGGCACTGTGCCTCCGGGTGGTAAACCTGCCCTCAAAGCACGTTTGCTGGCTAACGAAAACCCGTACGGCCCATCACCTAAGGTGCTGAAAACTATCGCGGAAGCCGCCCCTGATGGCTACCTCTACGCTATGGAGCATGCCCGCGCTTTTCGGGCGATGGTGGCGCAGCGGGAGAACGTACCTGAAGAGTGTGTGTTGCTGGGCGCCGGGTCGGGCGAGTTGCTGAGCGCGACCGCCATGTACTTTGCCTACAAAACCCCCGCAGGAAACAACCTCGTCTATCCCGACCCGACGTTCGACGCGCTCCCCCGAGCGGCGATCAAGCACGGTATGATGGCCGAAAAAGTACCTCTTGTGGCGGCAGACGGCTACGACCAGAATCTGCAAAAGATCAGTGAGCGTATTTCGGGCAAAACTAGCCTGGTTTATCTCTGCAACCCCAACAACCCCACGGCCATCCTGACCGACCCGGCCAAACTGCGCAGTTTCATTTCTGCCACGGCCGATAAGACGCCGGTGTTTGTTGATGAAGCCTATATCGACTACGTAAAAGACCCCGTTGCGGCCAGCATGGTCGATCTGGTGCGGGCCGGTAAGAATGTCATCATCAGCCGGACGTTCTCGAAGGTACACGGCTTTGCAGGGCTTCGTATTGGCTACCTGCTTGCCAAACCCGACATGATCGCCCAGATTGCCCCGTTCTCGCCCAATGGCGGTGGCCTGAGCATGACGTCGCTACGGGCGGCGATGGTAAGCTTCAACGACCCCGAGTTTATCAAGTGGTCGTTGGGAAAAACCGCCGAATCGAAGGTGTTTCTGGAGCAG
Organism: Fibrella musci; assembly: GCF_041321105.1. Lineage (NCBI taxonomy): Bacteria > Pseudomonadati > Bacteroidota > Cytophagia > Cytophagales > Spirosomataceae > Fibrella > Fibrella musci. The sequence goes on from NZ_JBGGWD010000006.1 coordinate 314,529, forward strand.
ACACTCAAGAAAGAAGGTTATACGCCGCTGCCTTCCGACGCCAATTTCATGATGTTCCCGATCCGGATGAAGGGCGAAGATTTCGTCGCCAAAATGATGGATCAGGGTGTAGGTATCCGGCAGTGGAAATTCGACGGCCAATATTGGTGCCGCGTTAGTCTGGGTACGTTGCCGCAGATGCAGGCCTTCGCCGACGCGCTGAAAACAATATCGTAATTAAGGTAAAGTTTGGCGTTTCGGGTTTAACGTTTTGCGTAGCTACGTGCGTCAGCCAACTCGAAACGTTAAACCCGAAACGCCAAACGCATTAAATCTCTCTCCCGCAATGCGGGCAGCGGGGGGGCGTTTTTCGGTAGCGGATGTGCTCGTTGAAGCCTGATACCAGAATACTCGTTGGCAAGGCAAACAGGCCAATGCCCATCACGGCCGAAACGCTCGCTATGGCCTTACCGAGGGCAGTGATCGGGTGAATATCGCCGTAACCAACCGTCGCCATGGCGTTGATCGCCCACCACATCGTGGCCGGGATGCTGGAGAAAACCGTGGGCTGAGCCGAGTGTTCCACGTAATACATAACGCTCGACAGGATGATGAGCATGAAAATGATCATGGCAAGGCTCAGTAGCAGTTCCTCTTTCTTGTCGCGCACGACGCTCAGGATCATCCGGTAGGCGTGCGAATATTTCGAGACGCGGAACAGCCGGAAAATGCGGAACAGGCGCAGAATCCGGATGATGGCCAGATCGGTCGCAAACAGCGTGACGTAGAATGGCGCAATCGCCAGCAAGTCAATGAGTGCGCTGGTCGAAAACACGTACCTGAGCCTGCCCCAAAACCAGTGGTGATAACGGTCATTCTCGACGCACACCCATACGCGCAGCACATATTCGACGGTGAAAAACAAGACCGAAAACAGCTCGAAATCGTAGAAAAGCCGGGCGTATTGCTCATTGATAGCCGGCACCGTATGCAACACAATGGCGATGGCGTTGAGGGTGATGATCGTGATCAATACGATATTGAACACCAGACTCACGCCCCGCCGGTTACCGGCCGAGGTTTCCAGAATACGATACAAAGTGCGGCGCATGGGGCAAAAATAAAGAGTGAAAGACTGAACGAGCGAGCCACCGAACAGGCTGACGCCAGCATGGCAGCCGTACAAGCTGCCATTCGCTCAGTCGTTCGCTTACTCCGATCGCAGGGCCTCGACCGGGTTGGTCAGGGCGGCTTTGATGCTCTGGTAACTCACCGTCAGCAGAGCCACCAGCACAGCCAGCCCACCCGCAACGGCGAAGAGCCACCAGTCGAGCGGGGTGCGGTAGTTGTAGTCCTGTAGCCAACGTTCCATCAGCCACCACGCCAGAGGCATCGCAATCAGGATCGCGACAACCACCAGCTTCAGGAAATCGCGGTTGAGCAGGCTGACGAGGCTGGGTATGCTGGCGCCCATCGCTTTCCGAACGCCAATCTCTTTGGTGCGGCGCTCGGCCATGAACGTAGCCAGACCAAACAAGCCGAGACAGGCAATAACAACGGCCAGAATGGCAAACACATCGGCCATACGCCCAATCGACCGAACCCGGTCAAACTTGCGCTCAAACTCCTGATCGATGAAGTTTATCTCGAACGGAAAGGCCGGATTATGCCGCTGAAAAATGAGGCGGGCTTTCTGGATCGCCACCTGCGTAGGCAGTTTGGGGTTGAGGCGGTAGTGCATGTAGTCGGAGCCATAGCTACCCTTGACAAACATGGGCGGAATCTCGTGGAACGGCGATCCCCAGATGAAATCCTTGAAAACGCCCACAATCCGATAGCTGCGGTCGCCATTCCGGATCTCCTCGCCCAACGAGTTTTTGAAGCCCATGACTTTCGCCGCGGTTTCGTTGATAAGGCAGGCGTTTGAATCGGCTGGGTACGTTTGGCTGTCGAGGTCGCGGCCGGCCGTGAGCGTCAGGCCCATTGTTTTCACGTAGCCGGCGGGTGAGCCAATCTGGTCGAAAGTGATCTTGCTGCCCTCAGGTTTGCCGCGCCAGTTCAGTCCCCAGGTATTGCTCGAGCTTTGCGAAATCTGGTTGCTGGTCTTGCACATAGCCGTGATCACATTTTGCTGGAACAGTTCGGACCGAATGACGTCGTAGTTTTTGCCAATATCGCCCACCATTGGCGTGTATACGAGCCGGTCGCGGTCGTAACCCATGTCGCGTTCCTGCGTGTAGCTGAGTTGCCGCTTCACCACCACCGTGCAGATGAGCAGCGTAACCGTAATCACAAACTGAAAAATCACGAGCGCCTGCCGGGGCGTGAGGTTCCCCCGTCCCAGATTGATGCGCCCTTTCAGCACCCGGATAGGCTGCATTGCCGAGAGGAAAAAGGCCGGGTAGCTGCCTGCCAACGTACCTGTGAGTAACACCAGTGCCAAACAGCCCAACCAGAACGACAGGCTGTCGTAAGGGATGCTGAGTTGCTTGTCGATGAGCACATTGAGGCCGGGCAGCGCCAGTTGGGCTAGCACAATAGCCAGCAAAAACGCCCCCAACGTGAGCAGGAGCGATTCGCCCAGAAATTGCCCTACCAGTGACGACCGATTGGCCCCCACTACTTTCCGGATACCCACCTCGCGCCCGCGCTTCTCTGAACGGGCAGTACTGAGGTTCATAAAGTTGATACAGGCCAGCAGCAGGATGAACAGGGCAATGTAGCCCGCCAGCCGTACGTACACGATTGCCCCGCCCGACTCAACACCGTTGACAAAATAGCCGTATAGCCGCCACCGAGCCGAGGGGTACAGAAACACCTCGTTGTCTTCGTCGCCTTTAGAGTGCCGAATCGTGATGTCACGGATTTTCTTGTTTACCGTCTCCAGCGAAGCCGACGGCGCCAGCTCGACATAGGTGCGGTAGGAGTTATTGCCCCAGTAGATGTCATCGTAGCCATAAATGGTTTTGATGAACGACCAGGGCAGCAGCATGTCGAAAGCCAGTTCGCTGTTGGTGGGCGGGTCCTGGATGATACCGCCCACGATCAGGTCAAACTGGTTGTTGATCCGGATGAGCTTACCCAGCGGGTCGGCATCGCCAAACAATTTCTGGGCCGATGACTGGGTCAATACGGCCGATTTTGGGGTGCTGAGGGCTTTCTTTACATCGCCACGTAGTAGCGGAAAGCTGAAGATCGTCAGGAAATCGGGGTCGACGAAAGGCGTCTTCAGCGATACTTTTTTGTCGCCATTGGCGGTCAGGTATTTGTCTGCCCAACTGACGCGGGTGGTGGCCGCAATTTCCGGGTATTCGGCTTTCAGCGTTGGGCCAAGCGGAGCGGGGGTTGTATACCAGCAGTGGGTGTTGCCCTCGAAGGTGTTGCGGTTATAGGCTTTGTAGATACGGTCGCCTTTAGCATGGAAACGGTCGTAGCTAAGTTCATCTACGATCATAAGGGCCATCAGTAAGGCACAGGCCATACCTAGCGATAAACCCAATACATTGATAAAACTCTGCGTGCGATTGCGCCAGAGCGTCCGCAGGGCGATAGTCAGGTACGAACGAAGCATAAACGTAACAAGGTGCGTGTCGTGAAAGCCACGCACAAGATACAGGCCATATTGATAACCTGTTGACGGTCAAACGAGCGTTTCGGGTTGCGTGTCCGGTTTTGGACAGCAAAACGGTCAATGGTCTCGGGCAGGTAGTGGCCCCACTTCACGTGCTTGCTTTGGGCAGGAATACCGAGAATGTAGCTCCTTTCCCTAACTGGCTGGTTGCGATGATGGTGCCGCCGTGGTTTTCGGCCACGCGCCGACATACCGACAGGCCAATGCCGGTGCCGACAAACTTGTTTTTGCCGTGTAGCCGCTGGAACACTTCAAAAATGCGCTCGGCATGCTGCTGATCGAAGCCAATGCCGTTGTCGGCCACGTCGATTTGCCAGTAGGACTTATGCCTGGCCAGATTGGCGGGGAGTTGGGTTGGGTCGGCGGGCTGGCAGCTTATCCTGATGTGCGGATGCTGACCCGCGGGCTGAAATTTCAGCGCGTTGTTCAGTAAGTTCTCAAAGACCTGTAGCAACTGCACCGGTCGCCCCTCTACTGTCGGGAGCGGGTCGATTTCGATGGTGGGCTGTGCTGCCTGAATGCGCAGGTTCAGATCATTCAGCGCTTCATCGACCAGCCGACCGAGCGAGACCGCTACGAAGGGGTCTTTTTCGGTCGATAGGCGGGCGTAGTTGAGTAGGTCATGGATGAGACCCGACATGCGTTTGGCTGCGCCCTGCATCCGGGCCAGCAGGTCAATGGCGTTGGTGTCAAGCTGAGTACCATACTGATCGGCGAGCATTTGCCCAAACGACTGCACTTTCCGAAGCGGCTCCTGCAAGTCATGGCTGGCGATGTAGGCAAACTGTTGCAGGCTCTCGTTGGAACGGGCCAGATCGCGGTTCATCTGCTCCAGCTGCTGCTGCTGATCGCGCAGCCGCGTGACATTGACAAACGTAAACAGCACGCCATCGTCTTGCTTCACGTAGTACCCGTCGAAAGTGCCCTTAACGCCAAATCGATCGTAGTCGAATGTATTTTCGACAGGTTCACCCGTGTTGGTTACGTGCACCAGCGTTTGGAACAACTCCATCGTCTGGTAATTCGGAAAGAGCGTTGACACCAGCTGCCCGGTCATTTCCTCCACCGACCGATTCGTCAGGGTAGCGTTCAGCTGATTGGTCAGCAAGTAGCGGAAATCGATAATGGCTCCGGACTCATCGCGCACGGCTTCTAACAAAATCATGCCCGATGGCGAATGGTCAACGACCCGCTGAAGGAGTTCGGCCTGAACCCGATTCCGTTCGGCAGCCAGATGAATCTCGTGCGTGTCGTAGAACGACATCAGCAGGTTGTTGCCCACGCGCGAGGCCGAAACATCCATCCACCGTTTTAGCGAGGGGTGAAGGACTTCCCGGCGAAGGGGCGTATTCGTCAGAAAAACCTGGGCAAACAAATCAAAGTGTTTGTCGGTCTTGAAGCCTGGTACTTCTTCGCTGACCAGCTTTCCGACGAGTTGATCGGCGGTTTTATGTAAATAACGAGCGGCTGCCGGGTTGATAAATACGTAGCGGAAATCGACGAGTTGACCACGTTCATCCCAGACGGGCTCCCAAAGCGAGTTGGCTGATGCCGTGTGTTCAACAATGCTTCTAAGTAGCTCAATTTGAGTGTCATGGCCCGATTGAGGAGGGCTTATGCTCGGTGGCGAATCGTAGAAAACAGAGGCGTTCATGACGGAAGAGGAAGTTACGGAGTTAGGTAAAGATACACTATTTGTGTTCCGATTATTCCTCAAAGGCTAACTTCCGCAGTGCATTCAGATCAATGTATTGCAAGGCTCGTTCATGCGTGCAGGACAGGAGCACAGGCGGCGCCACACCCGCATCGTTGGCTTCGCGCCAGCGTAGCGCGCATAAACACCAGCGATCGCCGGGTTTCAGACCCGGAAACTGAAAGGCAGGCCGGGGTGTAGTCAGGTCGTTACCGCGCGAACGGGTGAATTCCAGAAAGGCCTCGGTCATGATGGCGCACACGACATGCCGCCCCTCGTCCTGATCGTCGGTCCGGCAGAAGCCATCGCGGTAAAAGCCCGTAAGGGGGCGGGTACAGCAGCAGGTAAGTGTGCCGCCCAGTACATTTTTAGGCATAGCCAAATGGAAGTTAACAGGCCAATAAAGTAACGGAAAAAGTGCTCAATTGGCCAATCGTCAGGCCTTTCAGCTTCAACCAGCCGATGCCTGCTCCCAGAAAAGAGCCTTGTTATTAATCAGCCCGTAAACTCACCACCGGGTTGGCGCGGGCGGCCCGTAGGGTTTGGTAAGAGACAGTCAGCAGGGCGATCAGCGCCGCTAGTGAACCGGCTCCGGCAAACAGCCACCAGTGAAGGGGCGTCTTTTCGGCGAAGTCCTGCAACCAACGGTCCATAATCCACCAGGCCACGGGCGTGGCGATGAGGAAGGCCACCCCAACCAACTGTATAAAATCTTTACTCAGCAAGGCTACGATGCCTGCCTCGCTGGCGCCCAGTACTTTCCGAACGCCAATCTCTTTGGTACGACGTTGAGCCGTAAAGGCGGCTAAGCCAAACAACCCCAGGCAGGCAATGAAAATAGCCAGACCCGCCGCTATGCTGAACAGTTGGGTATACTGTTGCTCGGTTTGATACTGTTCGTTGTAACGCTCTGGTACAAAGAAATAATCGAATGGATTGCCCGGAAAGCTCGCTTTATAGAGACGCTCCAACTGGCTCAACTGCTCAGGTACGTTGCCTGCTGCCAGCCTGACCGTGAGGTAGTTGCTATACACTCTGGGAAACATGATCAGGGGGGCGATGGGTGTTTTGGGCGACTGATGACGATAGTTGCTCACAACGCCCACAATCTCATACGTATTGCCGCCCCAGACCAGCACCTGCCCAGCCGCCGCTTTAGCCGACGAGAATCCCATATCGAGCGCGGCCTTCTCGTTGATTAGTGTCGGGCTGCCCTTTTCGTAGTCAGCGGTCAGGTGCGTCGGCGTGAAGTTTTGCCCGGCCAGCAGTTTGATGCCGAACGTCGGCAGGAACCGATCGTCGGCAAAAATTACATTGTACGTTTTCTTGTCATCGTCGGGGCGAGGGTTCTGCCGCGTGATTCCCGACGAGTTGAAATTATAGAAGTTGCCGGGTACGCTGCCCGTGTTGCTCCAGGCCTCTACAAACGCCAGTTGGGCCACCTGTTGCTGATAGGCGGTCCGGCGCGTTCTGAAATCGGGCTGATCTTTGCCCACCTCGGGCCCGCGAATCGCCAACAGCCGGTCGAGGGTTAATCCCAGCGGCCGTTGTTGCAGGAAACGTACCTGCTGAACCATCACCAGCGTAACGACAATCAGCGCGACCGCAATGCCAAACTGCACCACCACCAGCGATTGCCGCAGCCAGGCGCTGCGTCCCGGCGTGTGGCCGCTACCCCGCATCATCTCGACCGGGCGAAGGCGGGTAAGCGCAAAGGCCACGTACCCACCGCTCACCAGCGCGCCCGACAGCAACGCCAGCAACCCCCAGAACCAAAGCCCCACTTCGCCCTGCCGCCCCAGAAGTAACGTACCCAGGCTCAGTTGTTTGCCGATAAACTGGTTGAATAACGGCTGCACCAGCGACAGTAACAGTAGTCCCAGCCCCATGCCCAAGACGTTGATCAGCAGTGACTCGGCTAACAGTTGTGCCGCCAGTTGGCCCTGCGTGGCGCCAACTACCTTCCGAACGCCCACTTCTTTAGCGCGCGTAAGTGCCGTGGTGGTACTCAGGTTGACGTAGTTGAGCCACGCAATCAGCATAATCAGCAGCGCCAAAGCACTCAGCAGATAAACAAAACCAAGGCTGCCGATGGTCGTGAGTGGGTCGTTGAGCGAGCGCCCAAGATGCACATAGGCCGAAGATTGCAGGCGCACTGTTACGGCCCGGTCGTCGGGCTTTTTGCTGTGGTAAAAGTCCGTCAGCTTCTTTTCCAGCGCGTCCGGGTTGGCGTCTGGCTTCAGCAGGAGCACCGCCTGCAAAAAATTGGCGTTGTAGGCGGCTGGATCGGCCCAGTCGTTGCCGTTCCGATTGGCCGGGTTCGCCAGCGTCTGCAATGAATAGAGCAGGTCATAGCGGATGTCAGAATTGTCGGGCATATCGGCATAGACGCCGCCGACCGTGAAGAGCAATTTCCCGAACTGACTGCTTAGCGTGATGGTTTGGCCCTGCGCCGAAGCGTTGCCGAAATAAGTACGGGCTTTACGTTCAGACAGAAACACCACATTGGGCTGGCCCAGACTGGCTGGGTTACCACGCAGCACGGGAAAGGAGAACAACTGAAAAAAACTGCCATCAACCATGGCGGCGTTGCTTTCCCGAAAAACGCTGGGTGCTCCCGCTCGAGGCTGTTGAACGCTCACAATCCCACTGGCGGCTCCTGTAACGACCCGGCAGGTACGTTCGATGTCGGGCAAAGCCGCCTGCGCATCGACGGTAAAGCCGCCAGGGCTGAACTCCGATGTTGGGCCGGATTTTTCCTGTAACAGCACCCGGTAGAGGCGGGGCAGATTGGTGTGAAACTGATCAACGCTACGTTCGAAAGCGACATACTCCCAGATGATACCAAAAGCGGCAATACCCAGGCCTAGCCCTACCGCATTGATAATCGCGAAGGTGCGGTTCTTCCGCAGATTACGTAGGGCGATTGTCAGGTAATGTTGGAACATAGCGTTGGTCTGTTAGGTCGGAGTAAATGTTGGCTGAAGGCGTTGGGGGCGGGCCACATATAACAGACAACCTCTATGCCAACTCACCCGAACGTGTGTTTGGCCAAGATAAACCAACTGCGCCGCTTTTGCTTGTCCGAAAGTGGACAATTGGTGTCCGGCCGTGTCACGTATCCATTGGGTTACTTTAGGCTACCGTTCAGTATATTCTAATTAGTGTACTATTAATTGATTAATACATTTAGGTCTCTCTTTATTTTTATTGTGTCATTGATTCGTACTATTGTGCAAAGTCGGCGATGTTGACTCGGATTTACGGGTTTTGCTAATCCGAACAGCCAACCGTCCAGTATATAAGTGTCCCTTTTGCGAATACGTTGACTTGTTTTGAGCACTTCGACCGTGCAGAGCAAGTAGCTATTCGGTAAGCGTTATCTCATCTCAGGTTATGAATACGTACCCAGCTTTCTTTTCCGCACTTGGCCTGTTCCTTACCGGATCCGGGCTAGTACACGCGCAGACCGCTACTCCCAGCGATAGTTTACCTACTCGTCGTTCCACGGTGGTGATCCGGCAGTCGGGTCAAGGCAATTCGGCAACCGTCATTCAGTCGGGAAGTGGGCAAACGACCACCACGATCGTGAATACGAATGGTACCAACACGACCACCGTGCAACACGATGGACAGTCGAGCGTAACAATCGACCAACAGGGCGATAACGAGGCCGACAAGCGGAAAGCCAAGCCCCGGAAACAGAACGACTAAGCGCTTTATCAATCTCTTATGAAGAAAGTTGTACTTACGGGCAGCGCCCTGCTGGCGTTTGTGGGAGCGGCCTGGGCCCAGAACTCAGCCACCCTCAACCAGAGCGGCACCTACCAGACAGCCGTTCAGCAGCAGACGGGCAACAACCAGGTCTCGACCATCAACCAGAACCAGGGGGCCGGGGTCAACACGGGCAACTGGGCGGGCACTTTTCAGACGGGGACGGTAGTCAACACGGCCACCATCAACCAGCGGACGGGCTCGCAGGGCAACCGGGCCGGGCTGACCCAGGGGGTGGGCTCGGGCAACGTGGGCACCATCAGCCAGAACGGGGGCGCGCTGGGCCTCAGTGGAGGAACAACCGCTGGTATTCAGGCGAATCCAATTAACGCGGTGGGCGATGGCAACTTCGCGGGTATTTTGCAGTTGGGTAACACCAATACAGGTACCGTTAGCCAGAACAACCTGAGCCAGAAAAACCAGGGTGAAGTCTGGCAGAACGGTGATAACAACGCCAACACCAGCATCAGCCAGAGCAACAACTCGGTCAGTAACGAGGCGCTCATTCTGCAGGGGTTCACGGCGGCGGGCTCAGCTGGAACAGCCAGTAACGGTAATCAGGCTTCAATTACGCAACAGGGTAATTCGGCTTCTGCTAGCAGCTCCTTCAATGAAGCGGGCGTTCGTCAAATCGGCAGTGGTAACCAAAGTACTATCGATCAGAGCGCGACGGCGGCAGGTGGTAGCAGTCGACTGAACGAGGGTAATACCGATCAGTCAGGCGACAATAACCAGGCGACAATCCAGCAGTTGGGCGGTCCTACCGATGATTCGGAAACTAACTCGGTCCTGATCAGCCAGACCGATAACGGTAACCAGGCGACTGCCCAGCAGAACGGAGGAAATAATGGGGGAAGCTCTACCAATGAGACAGCCATAACCCAAACGAATACAGGTATCGGTCATCAGGCCAACGTTTATCAAAATGACAACAGCCGCGAAAACAAAGCGACAGTTGATCAGAAAGGAGACGGGCAACTTGCTACCGCCGTTCAGAGCGGAGGTGCTCAGGGCAGTAGTAACCTCAACACCGTGACGATCAATCAAGACGGACAAGGTAATTCGGCAACCAATCAGCAGAACAACGACAGCCGCGAGAACCAGTCATCGATTACGCAGGATGGGACTTTCAGCAGTGCTATGGTCATGCAAAATGGCGGTACGTTGGGGGCCAGTACAAACAATCAGGTAACGGTTGAGCAAACGATCGGCGATAATCAGGGCATCGTTAATCAAAACAATAATAGCTCGAACAACGCAGCAACAGTTACGCAGAGTGGCACAGGCAGCCTTCCCGATTTTGCTCCGGCGGGTAATCTGGCTACTGTTGATCAGTCTGGTGGTACCCAGGGTGCCAGTGACAATAATATCGCTGGTATCAATCAGCTGGCTGGCAATCATACGGCGTCGATCAGCCAGAACAACAACAGCCGTAACAACGACGCCAGTGTTGACCAGCGTGGCACAGCCCAGCAGGCAACCATTTTACAGGTCGGCGGTACGTTAGGAGCCAGTGATAACAACTCGGCAACCATCACGCAGATCGACGCTACAAATCAGGCTTCTATCAGTCAAAATGACTTCAGTAGCAACAACACCGCGACCATCGAGCAAAGTGGCTCGGGGCAGCAAAGCGAGGTGAACCAACTGGGTGGTGGAATCGGCAGCAGCACTGACAATCAGGCTACGGTCAACCAGTCGGGCACAAACCAGATCAACGCCATTTTTCAGGCCAATTACAGCCAGCACAACACGGCTACCGTTACGCAGTCGAACGATCGGAATAATAGCCGCATCGAGCAGCAGAACGATGCTACGTATAACACCGCTACCGTAACACAAAGCGGAGTGCAGGGGATTGCCAACATTAGCCAATCGAATTCACAGCATTATTCGCAGGCGACCATCCTGCAAAGCGGTCTTCAGAACGAGGCTTACATTCTGCAAGAAAAAGGCGGCGATGGCGATGCGAGTGGCACGGGCAATATCGCTACCATCGACCAGCTGACTTCAGGTATGCTGAACTACGCGTCTATCAGACAGGGCGACCAGTCGGGAAGCGGAATCTATAACGACAATACGGCTACGATCACCCAGCGTGGCGATAACAATACCACCCGTATCTGGCAGCTCGGCAGAGGTAACACGTTTACGGCCACACAGACTGGTAGCAACAACGAGATTCGGGGGCTAGCTGGTAGTGTTTATGGCCAGGATAACGTAGCCAAACAGATTGGCAACAATAACTCACTGACGATCATTCAGACGAACGCGCCGGGGACTGGCGGGTACATTCAGAATATCGAGCAGGTGGGCAACAACAACGTTAACGTGATCATTCAGACAAACAACTAAGTGCTGTCAGCTATCGCGTCTGTTGGCTGAGTCAATCTGTACCTTCTAATTCTAATCACATCTTGTAGATATAAATCTACCTTCTCTATGAAAAAAGTTATTCTTACGGGTAGCGCCCTGCTGGCGTTTGTGGGGGCGGCCTGGGCCCAGAACTCAGCCACGCTCAACCAGAGCGGCACCTACCAGACAGCCGTTCAGCAGCAGACGGGCAACAACCAGGTCTCGACCATCAACCAGAACCAGGGGGCCGGGGTCAACACGGGCAACTGGGCAGGCACCTTTCAGACGGGGACGGTGGTCAACACGGCCACCATCAACCAGCGGACGGGCTCGCAGGGCAACCGGGCCGGGCTGACCCAGGGGGTGGGCTCGGGCAACGTGGGCACCATCAGCCAGAACGGGGGGGCGCTGGGCCTCAGCGGGGGGGCTACCCCACCGCCGGGGGCGGGCATGACCGGTCCGGTGGGCGATGGCAACCTGGCGGGCATCAACCAGATGGGCAACACCAATACAGGTACCGTTAGCCAGAACAACCTGAGCCGACTCAACGGGGCTGAGATCTACCAGAACGGGGACAACAACGCCAACACCAGCATCAGCCAGAGCAACAACTCGGTGGACAACGACGCGGTGATTCTGCAGGGCTACACGGGCAGCAACGTGGCGGGTGCGGTGAGCAGCAACAACCAGGCGACGGTGGAGCAGAACGGGGACGGGACGCTGGTTGGTGCCAGCAGTGGCAACCGGGCCGATGTTCGTCAGTTAGGTGAGCAGCACCTGAGCACCACCCAGCAGAACGGGGGCAGCGGGGGCAGCAGCATCGGCAACACGGTGAGCGTGGAGCAGTCGGGCTTTGGCCAGACGGCGAGCGTGCAGCAGAACGGGACGGCCAACGGCAGTTCGCAGGGCAACACGGCGACGGTGGTTCAGTCGGAGTTCACCAACCAGGCGACGGTGGAGCAGAACGGTGAGAGTGTGGGCAACACGGCGAGCATCACCCAGCAGGGCTCGACGGGCGGTGAGGTGCCGACCCTGATTGGTGGGGGCAACACGGCGACGGTCTACCAGAATGGTGGAGTTGCGGGCTTGAGTGCCAACAACCAGGCGACGGTGAGCCAGGACGGGGACCAGCACGTGGCCACTGTCTACCAAAGTGATGGAACCGGTACGTCGACCAACGCCAGCCAAAACAACACGGCCACGGTAACGCAGACGGGTCAGACGCAGACCGCTTTCGTTTATCAGCAGGATGGGACAGAAGGAAATGGTGACGGCAACAAGGCAACGATCACCCAGTCGGCCGTAGAAAATACCGCATCCGTTTCGCAGAATAATAGAACGCTTAACAACGAAGCTACCATCGACCAAACGGGGTCTTCATCAGGAACTGGCAATAATGCGTTTGTGAAGCAAAATGATAATAGTAGCAACAACAAGGCTACTGTTACGCAGAATGGCACTAACCTGTTCCTCAATGCTGAAGCGAATGGCTTACCGGCTGGTGCAATTAGCTCAGGTAACTCACTAACGGCTAGCCAGACAGGGAATGCACATGAAGCTTTTGTAACTCAATCGGCGGGCGCCAACGGACCTAGTAGCAATAACATCATCAGCCTAACGCAGGATGGTACATTGCTGAATCATTCGGCCACCATCAATCAGAACGACCAAAGCACGGGTAATACAGCCACTCTTTCACAAACAGGAAGCGGACAGGTTGCTACGATTGGGCAAGTGGGTGTTGCATTTGGGTATGCTGTAGGAAGTTTTGATAACGAAGTAACCCTCAATCAGTCAGGCGTACGCCAGAGCGCATCGATCTACCAAGCCGATAACGCCAGGGGTGGTAGCATTGATGTGACGCAATCAGGAACGACTAACTCAGTCACTGTTTATCAGGCAGTTAACGTTACAGGTAACGAGGCCATAGTTGACCAGTCAGGTACTAGCGGTGTCGCCATCATTCAGCAAATCAGCGGTTCGGATCAGGGGTATGCTCAGATTGATCAGAGTGGCACCAGCAACCGGGCAGAGATTTATCAGAACAAAGGCACGATGAACAGCGCCAAAATTGATCAGTTGACCACGGGCAATGGCAACGTGGCCGTCGCTGAACAAGGGTTCGGTTTCCTGAATACAACAGCGGCTAATGAAAACGATATTGAGATTACTCAACGGGGCATTACCAATACGGCCCGGATGCGTCAAGCAGGAAGCTTTAACGAAGCTACGATTTCGCAAACAGGCAGAGGCAATGTGCTACGAGGCATTACAGGAACATCACCCACGGCTACGGTAGCTGGCCAGTATGGTAACAACAACGTGTTAACTGTGACGCAGGTAAGTGACATTGCGGGACCAGGTCAAACGGCGAATGTTTACCAAGCCGGCAACAACAACACGTCGGTGATTACGCAGACAAATAATTAACCGGCTTACGATTACATGGACCGTCTAATCAATTCCTGTTCAATGAACATAGGATGATTAGGCGGTTTGTTTAGCTTTATCAATCTCACGTTAATCCCTTTGAGTGCATGAAAAAAGTTATTCTTACGGGTAGCGCCCTGCTGGCGTTTGTGGGAGCGGCCTGGGCCCAGAACTCAGCCACGCTCAACCAGAGCGGCACCTACCAGACAGCCGTTCAGCAGCAGACGGGCAACAATCAGGTCTCGACCATCAACCAGAACCAGGGGGCCGGGGTCAACACGGGCAACTGGGCGGGCACCTTTCAGACGGGGACGGTGGTCAACACGGCCACCATCAACCAGCGGACGGGCTCGCAGGGCAACCGGGCCGGGCTGACCCAGGGGGTGGGCTCGGGCAACGTGGGCACCATCAGCCAGAACGGGGGGGCGCTGGGCCTCAGCGGGGGGGCTACCCCACCGCCGGGGGCGGGCATGACCGGTCCGGTGGGCGATGGCAACCTGGCGGGCATCAACCAGATGGGCAACACCAACACGGGGGTGTTCATCAACCAGAACAACCTGAGCCGACTCAACGGGGCCGAGATCTACCAGAACGGGGACAACAACGCCAACACCAGCATCAGCCAGAGCAACAACTCGGTGGACAACGACGCGGTGATTCTGCAGGGCTACACGGGCAGCAACGTGGCGGGTGCGGTGAGCAGCAACAACCAGGCGACGGTGGAGCAGAACGGGGACGGGACGCTGGTTGGTGCCAGCAGTGGCAACCGGGCCGACGTTCGTCAGTTAGGTGAGCAGCACCTGAGCACCACCCAGCAGAACGGGGGCAGCGGGGGCAGCAGCATCGGCAACACGGTGAGCGTGGAGCAGTCGGGCTTTGGCCAGACGGCGAGCGTGCAGCAGAACGGGACGGCCAATGGCAGTTCGCAGGACAACACGGCGACGGTGGTTCAGTCGGAGTTCACCAACCAGGCGACGGTGGAGCAGAACGGTGAGAGTGTGGGCAACACGGCGAGCATCACCCAGCAGGGCTCGACGGGCGGTGAGGTGCCAGCCCTGATCGGTGGGGGCAACACGGCGACGGTCTACCAGAACGGTGGGGTTGCGGGTTTGAGTGCCAACAACCAGGCGACGGTGAGCCAGGACGGGGACCAGCACGTGGCCACTGTCTACCAAAGTGATGGAACCGGAGGGGGTACGTTCTCGTCGGAGATGAACACCGCCACGGTAACGCAGACTGGTTTGCAACAAACCGCTACCATCTATCAACAACCGGGTGCAAATGGATCGGCAGTGGGTAATACGGCCACGATTACGCAATCGGAGGTAGAGAACACGGCGACCATCACGCAGAATAATGCTTCTCTCGGCAACGAGGCCTCGATCCTACAATCGGGCACTGTGTCTGGACAGGCCAACAACGCATCGATCAAACAAAACGATCAGAGCATTGGCCAAACCGCGGTAGTAACGCAGGCTGGAACGAACCTGTTTGCCAACGTGGAGCAAAATGGCATTGCTAGTGGCTTTACAAGTGCTGGCAATTCGGCAACGGTAACGCAGACTGGTGATTTCCACACCGCGTTTGCCGAGCAAAATGCAGGTGGTAACGGCGGCAGCGTCAATAACCAAATTACGATCACGCAGGTAGGCATAACCGGATCGCACAATGCCGAAGTGAGCCAGAGCGATGCCAGCGGCTTTAACAAACTAACGGTCGATCAATCGGGTACGAGCCAACAGGCGTTTGTTAACCAGTCGGGGGTGGTATTTGGTTTAGCGTTGGGGAGCTACGGCAACCAGGCGGTGGTTACGCAATCAGGTACGTCGAACTTGGCTAACGTGTATCAGAGTGATGCGGCCGAAGACGGCGTGGCCACGCTGACACAATCAGGCAATAGCAACGTAGGAGAAATTTATCAGGTAGCCGGTGTGACCAGTAACACGGCCACGATTGACCAGAGCGGTGTAACTGGCAATGCCGTTATTCAGCAGATCTACGAATCAGATCAGGCCACTGCCGATATTAAACAATCGGGAACGAGCAACAACGCCCAGATCTACCAGTATCAGGGTACGGGCAACTCGGCAGTAGTTGATCAGCTGACGACCGGTACGAACAACTACGTCGAAATCTACCAGGGTGACGATAGCTTTGCCCCTGACGGATCGGACTTCAACACCACGACGGTCACGCAACGTGGCACGCTCAATACGGTTCGGTTCGATCTGATCGGTGATAACAACACGGCTACTATGTCGCAAACCGGGCGGGGTAACCTGATTCGTGGTATTTCAGGTACGTCGCCGTTCGCAAGTTACGCTGGTCAGTATGGGAATGGCAACACACTGACGATAACGCAGGTGAGCGATGCGGCCGGTCCCGGTCAGACGGCCAGCGTCTATCAGGCTGGTAATAACAACACCACAACGATCACGCAGACCAACAACTAACCGCGATCGACACGTACGCAAATCGCCCCGTTGGCTGCTTACTCAGGTAAGATGTCGGCGGGGCGATTCACGCGTTCAGGTACGTTGGCTGCCTTCCAGTAAAAAAAGGGTGAAGTCAACCCCCAACATACCCGCCTAAGGCTGGCTTTTAATCGGCTAAACTAGTAGATTTATCGGATGAAAAAATTGATCTTTTCTAGCTGCTTTGGACTGATGGCGATTGGGGCTCAGGCTCAGACGGCACCGGTGTCAGAGGCTTTCTGGGGCGGTACGTTGCCATCGACGGTCACGCAGCAGCAGGCCGTGCTGGCCAACCAGGCCGGAACGGCAGCGGCTGATCTGGTGACGCTGTCGCAACGCGGCGCGGGCAATCAGGCCTATTACCGGGCGCCGGCCGGTAACCAAGTGGCTATGATCCAGGACGGCGATGGCAATTTGCTGAACCTGTCACTCAACGGCAATCTGAACAACTACCTGCTGGAACAGCGGGGTAATGGCAACACGCTGACGCTGGACGGGATGCAGGGCGACAAACTCAATGTACAGGTACGTCAGGCGGGTAATGGCAATGACCTTCGGCTGACCGAAAACTCACTCATCAACGTAGGCAGCACGGCCAGCCCCATTCGAATTGAACAGACTGGCGGGGCGCGTGCCGTTATTACCAGCTCGTATTTCTCAACGCAATGAAGCACTTCTGCGCACTCGTTTTTTTGCTAATGGGATTGGCATTGCCCGCTCTGGCGCAGGACCCCGATGTGTACGGGATGATTGATCTGGAAGGAGCCCTGCGCGAAGAAGCGCTGAATGAACAGGGTGCAGGTACCGAAAGTCTGTTGCTCGACAATACGCGCAGCAAAGTTGGCCGTGATTTTTATGATGCCTTCTACCGCGCTTATCAGGAATTGACGCCCGCTGGTGATCAACTGTCGGGGCAACTGGCTCCCAATGCAACCCTGCTCAATCCCAGCGACACGGCTCAGGTTAAAGTGCAGAAACCACTGGAGTTTGAACTGAACCTGTTCCTGATTTCGGTGGATGAGTTGCCTGCCAACTCGGGGATCGGGAGCATCATGTCGGTATCGATTAACGACGAGTTGATTTTTCAGCAGGTCGTGCAGAACCGGATCGATACCATCGAAGAGCTGGCTGGGTACGTTGCCCAGGCGGTTCGGGAGTACGTCGACAACTACGCTGCCACGCAGCGTGATCTGGAAAACGAAGACCTGCGCGGGTCGGGCGTGTATTAGCCCTGCTGGCGGGGTGACGATCGCTTATCTAACTAGTTGGCCAGAGAACTGGCATCAAAACCTCTTATGACCAAACGATTACTTTTAACAATAACCCTGCTGGGGCTGCTCACGGTTGGGGCAAAAGCGCAGGCCTTTGTCTATCACCCCTACAACCCGGCGTTTGGCGGTAACACGTTCAATTACCAGTGGATGCTGAGCTCGGCGCAGGCGCAGGACAAAACCAAAGACCCCGCCCAGCGTAGCTCGTCGGGCCTGTCGAGCCGTACCAGCACGTCGTCGCTCGACGATTTCTCGGCCAGTTTGCAGCGACAGATCCTGAATCGAATCAGCCAGAAAGTAATTGGCAATCAGTTTTCAGAAGATACCCTGAAAGAAGGTACCTACCAGTTTGGGGACTTTCAGGTGACGATTACCAACGCTACCGATGGCGTGCTGATCCGCATTGTGGACGGCAAAGGCGGCGAAACTACCGTAACGATTCCGTACTTCTGAGCCAACTGGCCCTCAACCGACAATGACACTCAATTACCGGGTACTGGCCAGGCCATTGGCCGTCAGTACGCTGCTGTGGCTGACAACCGGCTGCACAGCTTATTTCCACCAACCTACCGGCCCGCGGCAGGCACGGCTTGGTGAAGAAACGGCCATCACGGCCAACCTGCGAAGTCTGCCACCGGCTCGCGATAAGATCGTGGCGGCGGTTTACAAATTCCGCGACCAGACGGGGCAGTACAAACAGAGCGATGTAGGCACGAGCTTCTCGACCGCCATTTCGCAGGGAACGACCAATATCCTGCTGAAAGCGCTGGAAGAAAGCAATTGGTTTACGCCCATCGAGCGCGAAAACGTGGCTAACCTGCTCAACGAACGCAAGATTGTGCGGTCGAGCGTGGCGCAGTACAAGGAAGGCGAAAACCTGCCGCCGTTGCTGTTTGCCGGGATTATTCTGGAAGGCGGTATCGTGAGCTACGACGCCAACATCATTACGGGTGGTGGCGGTCTGCGCTATTTCTCGGCGGGTGGCTCAACGCAATACCGCCAAGACCGCGTAACGGTGTACCTGCGGGCTGTGGCGACGCGCTCGGGCAAGATTCTGAAGACGGTATATACCTCAAAAACAATTCTGTCGCAGACGATCGACGCGGGCCTGTTCAGGTACGTTAGTTTCAAGCGCCTGCTGGAAGCCGAAACGGGATTCACCACGACCGAGCCGGGTCAGATGGCCGTCACGGAAGCCATCGAGAAAGCGGTGTATTCGCTGATCGTAGAGGGTATCCAGGACGGGTTGTGGGCGGTGTCAGAGAAGGCGACGGCCCAGACAAAGCCCCTGCTCGACAGCTACGCGCAGGAAAAAACCGAGATGAGCCAGATCAATGTGTATGGGATGAAAACCATGCAGCAACCCGCTCCCCGCTTCACGGTGCAGCCCTACGCGGTCGCGCAACGCTTCTACGGCGATTTTGCGCAACGCAGCCTGCAACCCGGTTATGGGCTGTCGGTCGAAGGGTACATCACGCCCGGTGTCGGGATTCAGGTGAACGCCGGAACGGGACAATTGAGCATCAACGACGTGAACCAGACGTTTAGCAGCCTGAATGCGAGCGTATTGTTCCGAACGCTTCCTTACCAGAAATTCTCGCCGTTGCTGGCTGTTGGGGGCGGGCTCATGGGGCAACAATCCATTGGTCGCCTGTTTGGCCGACAGACCCGCCGCTTTGCCGAACTAACGGGTGGGGTCGGGGTGCAGTATACGGCAAACCGAAACATCGGTCTGCGGTCGATGCTGGAAGCGCACATGCCCTTCAGCGATGAACTCGACGGCCGCAAGGCGGGTACCTACAATGATTATTACCTGCGGGGTACGTTGGGCATTACGGTCAACTTTGGCCGGTTTGGCCGTGCAAAAACGGTTACTGCCACCCCCGTAACGGCCCCTACACCACCGCCGGCTCCCACTCAAACGAAATAGTCAGTGGTCGGTTCGTTGGCTGCCAAGGCCGACGCTACCGATAAACCCATCGTCTTCATGTCATACAAATTCAGCATACTGGCCTTATTCACGCTCATTATGGGGCTGTGGGCCTGTACCGAAGAGACCTTCGTCGACCCCATTACTTTTGCCAGCATTCGCGGGCAAGTACTTGCCAACAGCAACCGTCAGCCACTGCGGGGCGTGCTGATCCGGATTACGCCCGGCAGTCGCATCACCGAAACCGACGCGGCGGGTAACTTCAGATTTGATAGCCTCGAGGTGGGTAAGTACACCATCTCGGCGTCGCTGACCAACTACCGCACCGAGGCCATCACCATCGATGCCAGCACGTCGATTGTGTCGCAGCCAACCATCCTGCTGGTAACCGACAACAGCCAGAACCGCCCGCCAACCGCGCCAACGGCCGTGAAACCGATTTCGGGCACGACCAATCAGCCCGGCACCGTAACGCTGAAATGGGCATCGACCGACCCCGGCCTCGATACGCTTCGTTACGACGTGTTTTTGACCCGGCAGGGTAGCACTGCTCCAACCCAGTCATTCACCAATATTTTGGCCGACTCGGTCGTTGTGAGCGGCCTGGATTTCAACACGACCTACTACTGGCAGGTAACGGCCCGCGATGGGGTCAATACGGTCAATAGTGCGTTGTTCTCATTCCGGACAGGCGCTTTCCCCGACTTCCCGTATCTGTATACGAAACGGGTAAACGGGCAGTATCAGGTATTTGCCTCGTCGGGGCCAACCTCGAGTACGACCACTACCGTGACCGACGAACGGCAGTTGACCTTTAGCGGAAACAACTGGCGCCCGATTGTCAGCCCGAACCGGCAACAGATTGCGTTCATCTCGAACGTCGATGGCGATATGCACCTGTACACGATGAACCTCGACGGGTCTAGTATTCGGCGCGTAACAACAGTACCGGTGGCGGGCTATGCTGCTACCGAGCTCTCGTTTGGCTGGTCGCCCGACGGCACGCAACTGGTGTATCCGTCCAACGAGCGGCTATATGCGGTACGCACCGATGGAACGGGCCTGCGCACGGTGGCGACGGCTCCGTTTGGTCGCCAATATGCCTCGGCCGACTGGAACGCCGCCACGAACCGGATTGTCGTCAGAACCACGCAGGGGTATTATAATAACGAAATCGTGATCATCCCGCAAGGGGGTGGCGATGCCTTTCTGGTCCTGAGCCGACCCAACAACCGGCTCAGCAACCCCGTATTCTCGCCCGATGGCCGGCAGCTGTACCTGTCGGTTGATCTGGGCGCGTTGCAAAACGAACAGGGTCGTCAGCTCGATGCCCGCCTGCACCGGATCGACCTGCTGAACAACAACGCGCTGGTCGAGATCACGGCGTCGACCAACCAGGGTGGTAACAACACGAGCAAGCCGTCGGGCACCAACGACCTCGAACCACGCCTCGACCCAACCGGCTCGAAGCTGATCTTTACGAATACACCTAACACTGGCACGGGAACCCGTAGCATCAACACGCTCGAACTCGACGGACGTACCCGGACGACGCTCATCACCCCTGGCGAAATGCCGTACTGGAGGTAGTAAGGGCGAAACGACGTAGGTACGTTGGCTAAGGCGTCTCAACCCTTGACCGATAAAAACGGGTTAAGGGTTGAGACGCTTTTTTTACGCACTATGTCAACCAAAACAGTCATCATTACCGGCGCGGGTCAGGGCATTGGCCGGTTCACGGCCGAGTTTCTGCTCAATCACGATTACGCGGTTTCGCTTTGGGACGCCGATGCCGAAGCCCTCGCCGAAGCGGAGGCTGAACTGAGCGCCGCGCACCCCAACGCCCAATTTGTGGCCTGCGACGTAGCCGATGAAAAGGCAGTGCAGCAGGCGGTCGACCAGACTGTTAAACGGTTTGGCCGAATCGACGCGCTGATCAATAACGCCGCCATTATGCAGGAAAAGTCGATCGACGACCTGACCGTAGCCGAGTGGCAACGGGCCATCGGTGTCAACCTGACGGGGCCATTTGTGTGCGCCAAGTACGCGGCTCCGCACCTGCGCGAGCAGCACGGTACCATCATCAGCCTGTGTTCGACACGGGCCTTCCAGTCGGAACCCGATACGTTTGGCTACTCGGCCAGCAAAGGTGGCATTTTCGCCCTTACGCATTCGCTGGCCATGAGCCTCGGTCCGCAGGTACGTGCCAATTGCATCAGCCCCGGCTGGATCGACGTATCGGGGCTAAAAAAAGGTCACCCTGAGCCTGAGAAACTGCGCCCCGCCGATCATAAGCAACACCCTGCCGGGCGCGTGGGTCGCCCCGACGACATTGCCCGGATGGTGTTGTTTCTTCTTGACGAAGACAACGATTTCATTACCGGCCAAAACTTCGTGATCGATGGAGGAATGACCCGGAAAATGATCTACGTGTAACGAGGTTACGTTGGTGTTATGGCTTGAGGCTAAGTTCGACGCGTCGGTTTAGCGCCCGTCCTGCCTCCGTTTCATTGCTGGCGAGCGGTTGTGAGCCACCAAAGCCCGCAATCGTTAGCCGATGCTCCGCAATACCCTGCCGGACGAAGTAATAGCGGACTACTTTCGCCCGATTTTCGGATAAAAGCTGATTAAGCCGGGGATCGCCTACGTTGTCGGTGTGGCCAGCAATGATCAATCTAGCTGTAGTGTCGCGTCGTAGGGTGGCGGCCCACTCATTCAGTGCTTCGTAGGAGGAGGGCAGTAGCTGATAATCGCTCTGCGCGAAAGCGATTGGCTTTGCCTCTGGCTGCGTTGCTGGAGGTACAACCAGCTGGGTAACCGGATTGTTGACTGATGGTAATACCGGCGAACTGACTGCGGGCGTTCGAGGGCGGGTAGGCCGAGTAGCAACACGCTTCGCTTCGACGGGCAGTTTACTGGCGACGACAGGGGTGACGGGCTTCGGCTTCGCGGCGGATACGGGCTTGTTTGGCGGCAGGGGCAGGGCCTTCGACGGAGGCCCATTGTATAAAAACTGACCGGATACTTTTTGTTGCGGAGCGTTTTCAAAGGCGGGCGCTTTTCCCGATTCGTTCACCAAATTCCAGTTCAACTGAACGTACCCACCGTTATGGGCATTGTAGTACTCGATTTTCAGGTCGTAGAACCGGCCAGCCTGTAGGGTTACCGACTGCCCGGCTAGCTTCTGCTTCCGGTAACGCCACTCGTCCATCGCCAACTTTCCATCGACCCAGATTCGGATGCCATCATCAACAACGGCGGTGAATTTATACGGGCCGCTTACAGGTGCATACAATTTCCCGGTCCAGCGAACAGAGAATGAGTTGGGCGTCACGCCAGGAGCGGGCAAGGTATAGCCATCCCAACTGAAATCAACCTGCGGGTCGGTACGTACCAACACTTTCCGGTTGAAGGCTGAACCGGCGTAATATTCCCCTACCAGACCGTTGCCACCAGCAGACGCGCTTTTCGCGATTTGCCCCCAACAAGTAGTAGCCGCTAGCCATACACCCATCAACAACAGCTCTCGTAGCATACCAATAGCGTCCTTCAGTCGTGTTTCAATGGATTCAGTTAGTCCTGAAATTCCACAAAACGCACCATGCTCGTGAGCTACCGGGTCTATGTAGGAGTAGCGTAGTTGGATTTATCGGCGATCAGTCTTCCAGCCATCAACGGGTTTAACCGTTCCCCCAACCGGACGGCCCGTCGTTTCATTGGTGCCGTAGACGGTGGCTACCAGGGTGCGACCAATTATTGACTCGCTACTGAACGCGTCAGAGAGTTTGGGGAGAGGAATTTTCAGTCGTCCGCTGAAAGGGGCATTTTCCTGACCCGCATAGCTGCCAATGTCCAGGTAGAGAAACCGTTCATGAGGCGGTCCCTGACAAAAAGGCCCGTATAAAATCAGGTTGCCTTCTTTGGTTCTCTTTGCAGGAAGGGCAATGTCAAACGTAAGGGCCGCGGAACTGGCTGTCTGCTTTTGAAGGGTTTCATAGGTATTCCCGCTTCCTTTTTGCACGCCATAAATGGCACCAGCAACGGGTTTTTCAACAATAATTCTGAAATCGAATACCTCTTCAGTCATCTCGCTTTTTTGAGAAAAAACACAATACAACCACGGGCTACTCTACCTCATAAACTAGCTCTGTTACTCGCTGCGCAGCGACTCCACGGGGTTGGTCAACGCGGCACGGATGCTTTGCACGCCAATCGTAAGCAGGGCAATCAGCAACGAACCCGCCCCCGCGGTGGTAAACACCCACCAGTGGATGTCGATATGGTAGGCGAATTCGGCCAGCCACTTCGTCATGGCCCACCAGGCCAGGGGTGAGGCGAGCAGCACCGCTACTGAGATCAGCAACACCAGTTCCCGGCTCAGCAGCCCGACGATGCTGGCCACGCTGGCCCCGAGTACTTTCCGGATGCCGATTTCCTTTGTGCGGGTTTCGACCGTAAACGTCATCAGACCGAGCAACCCCAGGCAAGCTACCAGCAGGGTCAGGCCTGTGAAGCCATTGACTAGGGTTGCCAGTTGTTGCTCTTTTTCGTAGAGTTTGTTGTAGGCATCGTCGAGGAAATAATAATCGAATGGAGCGGCCTGCTGCCCGCCCTGCGTGGCCTGTTCGTAGAGTAGTTTGAGCTGCCCAAGTGCCACAGGTACGTCCTGATTGGGGTTAAGTTTCACCAGCAGATAACCCCCATTGGCTACAACCGCCCGGCTGGTATCGCTCACGACCGAGAGCATCACCGGCGATTGTTCGCGTTGGAGACCCAACAGGTTGAAATCCTGCGTAATTCCGTCGACATCGGCGCCATTACCACCAAACGGATTGGGGTGGGGGAGGGTCGTTACGGTTACGTCGGCCTGTTTAAGTGCCCATTGGTTGTAGACCCGCAATTCTTTAGTCAACGGTTTCTGGCCCCAACCGGCCGGTGGCAGTTTCCAGCCGATACCCAACGTGCTGAAAAACGACCGATCAACGGTCAGCACGTTCATCATCACGTCTTTTTTGTTTGTCGTTGCCTTCAGAAAATAGGTTGCAATGAAGGGAGTAAACAGGCGTGTATTCGTGGCGCTCACCTGATTGCTACCCGCCCACTGACG
This sequence comes from Fibrella musci, assembly GCF_041321105.1. Classification (NCBI taxonomy): domain Bacteria; kingdom Pseudomonadati; phylum Bacteroidota; class Cytophagia; order Cytophagales; family Spirosomataceae; genus Fibrella; species Fibrella musci. Next base: position 339,173 of record NZ_JBGGWD010000006.1, read on the forward strand.
CACTGCATCGCGGAAGGCGGTGTAGCGCGGCGCCATGTCAGCATCGAGGCCGATGGCTACTACCTGCGCCCGGTCAATGCCAATGTTGGTGGTGCGCAGGAAACGCATCTGCGCAAAGAAAATCAGGCTACACATGAGCAGGCCCGCCGATGCCGAAAACTGACCGGTGGTGAGGATGCGCCGAAGCCCTGTGCCCTGCCGCCCGCCCGACCGGGTTGTTTTGAGGGAATCCTGCGGGCGGAATCCCGATAGCAGAAAGGCCGGGTAGCTGCCCGCCAGCAGTGAGCAGATCAGCCAAAGCCCCAGCAGCAGCGCCAGATAGCTTGGCTCGTTGAACACCCGGCCGTCCAGCCGAATGCCCAACAACTGATTGAGCCACGGAAACAGCAGGGCCAGCAAGCCTAACCCCAGCCCGAACGCCAATGTAGTGGTCAGAAACGATTCGGTGTAAAACTGAACGATCAGCTCCCGCCGTTGCCCACCGATAGCTTTCCGGACACCCACTTCGCGGGCGCGCTGCGTAGCCCGGGCAGTGGTCAGGCTGACGTAATTCGTAATGGCCAGTGCCAGAATGAGCAGCGCTATGCCTAAGAAAAGGTACAGATTCTGGCGGGCGCTACTACCCGACGTGCGGCCATCCAGGTGCAAACTGGGCATCGATTCGAGGATAAAACTCGCTTTCATGTCCATGAACTGTAGCCCGGCATTGAGGGTCTTCAGTTTGTTGGCGGTCAGGGACGGATTGGTGCCGGGGCGCAGCACCAGGTACGTATCCAGAAAGCCCGCATTTTGCCAGATGCCCTTATAATAGTCGCCCAGCGTTGGCATCGAAGCGAGCGAAACCAGCGCATCGAACCGGATTGTCGTGTTGGTGGGCAGCTCGGCGAAAACACCGCTTACGGTGAGCGGGTAGCGCTTGTCGTAGGTGATGACCTTGCCCACGGGGGGCTTGTTGCCAAACAGCTTTTCGGCCAGCGCTTGGGTCAGCACGATCTGTCCGGGTTGGACCAGGGCGGTGCGTGGGTCGCCTTCGCTCAGCTTGAAGCCCATCACCGACAGCAGCGATTGGTCAGCAAAACCCACGTTGGTGGGTTTCTGACGGTGATCGGCATCAACGGTTAGCCAGGCTGGCCTCGTACCGGTCGAGAGCCGAACAACCTGCTCGACTTCGGGCAGTTGGCGCTTTGCTTCCCGGCCAAACGACTCGTGCATACCCGCCATATTGACGTCCATACCGCCGTAGTTTGAAACGGTCATTACGTGGTAGGTACGTTCGGCGAAGGGATGGAAACGGTCATAATGAAACTCGTGCCACACATACAGGCTGATGTAGGCGCTGACCGCGAGACCCACCGCGAGGCCGCCGATGTTAAGGGCTGAATACAGCCGGTTACGCCCAAACTGACGGAGCGCGAGAAGGAGGTACGTTCGGAACATGCCTGATCAGGGTTTGCCTTTGACGTTCAAGGCTCGTGCCATTGATGCGTAAGCTCACTTTCTGTGCTGATAGCGCTATCGACGCTGGGTACGTTGTCCGAAACTGGACAGCTCACCGGACAGTTCGAGTCTTTGCCTAAGCTTTCGGCAACCAACACTGCGCTGACGCGTTGTACGTACATGTCAGTCCCTTTAGGCTACTGCAACCATGACAACACAAACCGCAGCTATCGTTAATCCGCTGCTGAACTACGGCCCTGATCCTTGGGCGCTTTGCCACGACGGCTACTTCTATTACACCCACTCGACCCAGGAAAGCCTGACCATCTGGAAGGTTAAAAGCTTTGCCGAGTTGGCCGACACGCCGGGGAAAGTAGCCTGGAAAGCTCCTGAGTCGGGCCCATTTTCCAGTAACGTCTGGGCACCGGAACTGCACTACCTGGACCGGGGCGACGGCCACAAATGCTGGTATGCTTACCTGAGCGCATCCAATGCGGAAACGCTGGACAGTCAGCGGATATGGGTGCTCGAAAACGACGCCTGCGACCCGATTGACGGGGGCTGGGCCATGAAAGGACAGCTCGTGACCCCCGATGATAAATGGAGCATCGATGGCACGGTAATCGACCTCGACGGCGCGCTGTATTTTGCCTGGTCGGGGTGGGAAACCGACGAAAATCACCAACAGAATATCTATCTCTGCCGGATGAGCAACCCCTGGACCTGCGCGGGTGAACGGTTGAAGCTATCGTCGCCAACGCTACCCTGGGAACAGCATAACTATGATGCCGCAGACCCCGGCAACGTTCGTAACCGCCTGCTTGTCAATGAGGCTCCCGCTTTTCTGCGTCACGGCGATTACCTCTTCATTGGGTACTCGGCTAGCGGTTGCTGGACCGATTATTACGCGTTTGGGCTACTACACGCCCGCATCGACAGCGATCTGATGAAGGCCGCTTCGTGGACAAAAAGCCAGGAGCCGGTTTTTACGTCTTCGCCCGAAACCGACACCTATGGGCCAGGGCATGGATGCTTTTTTCAGACGGAATCGGGGCAGACGTGGCTCCTATATCACGCCAATCCCCGGCCCAACCTTGGCTGCGAAAACGAACGTACCCCGCGCCTGCAACCCATTACGTGGCGGCCCAACGGTATGCCTGATTTTGGCGTTCCGCAGAAAGAAGTAGCGTTTGATACGGGCTGGTAATTAATTCAGTACAATCAGCCCGTCGGCGTCGCGCGCCATGTGCAGGCCAATGAAGCTTAACAGGTCGTTGAGCGGTGCTTCAAGCGGGTCGTTGCCGGTGATGCAGGTGTCAAAATACCAGTCCATCGGTTCTTGGGCGACCTCGGCCACGATAGCGCGGTAATCGTCGTAGGTATAGCCGATGAAGGGTTTGCCGAAGCGCTGCCACAACAGCCGCATCACGTCGTCGAGCGAGCGGGCGTTATCGAATTTCCGGCGTAGGTACAGATCGAGCATCATCGAGACAATCGCCCCTTTGTGGTAGACCGAAACCTTGCGGTCGGGCACGCCCCGCACGTACCCATCGAGCCACAAATCCCACGACGACTCGGTGAGCGACAGCGTCGCCCGTCCGGCTACTTCGAAATGGCGTTTCAGAATCACCAGCAGCTCTTTCTGATAGGCCGCCTCGTCGAACACGCCTGACCGGTGGAGCATCAGGTCGCCATAATACGTAGTGATGCCTTCGGCCACGAAACAGGTCGTGAAGTAGTTTTCACGGGTGTAGTCGTAGGGCAGCAGTTCGGCGGGGCGAATGCGGCAAACATTCCAGGTGTGAAATAACTCATGCGACGCCACACCCAGCAGATCAGTATACAACCCCGCCGCGTCGGCAGTCTTATTGCCGTCGGCATCGACCGTTTCCACTTCCGGTCCCAAAACCAGTATCGTGCTGTTGCGGTGTTCAACGCCGTGGTAATACGCTACCGGCAGCACAATGGTCAGAAAGTGATAGTCAGGCTGCGGAAACTCACCGAACAGGTCGATCTGGGCTTCGGAGAAACGGGTAAAATCGCGGATGATCTGCTCCCGGTCGAAGGAAGGGGGCAGGTAATAATGCCAGCCCTGTATCCAGACGGTGCAGGGGACCCCGCGCGCTTCATACCGAATGGCCTGTAGCGTATCGGAGGCGATCAGCGGGCTATCGACCAGCGCGTGGTAATCGGCGGCGAGCAGGGTTTTGCCTTCGTGGGGCAACCCGCAGGCAATCTCCCAGTGGTCGGGAATGTCAAGCGTTAGCGAACATGGTTCGTCGAGCCGACCTTCGGCGTAGAGACACAGGTTGACGGGGTTGACGTACCAGAAATGCGTCGGGTCGGCGTAACTGCTGCCTGCGTCGAGGCGGTGTTCGCTCGCTACCAGCGCAAAGTAATCGTACTCGACCCGCAGGCTACTGGCCCCGTTGAGCTGCACCCGCCAGCGATCTTTGGTCACCTTCCGCACCGGCAGTGGCTGATCGTGCTGATCGAAAACGGCAAAGCGACGGATGTTTTTGGCAAAGTGTTGCAACTCATACCGGCCCGGTCGCCAGGCGGGCAGTTGCAGGTCGAGGGTGTCGCCCGTAACCTGCTCGATCCGGCACGTGACGTCGATAACATGAGGGCTGGTAACGGTGAGTGCGTACTGCAAGCGTAGTTTGATGTTTGGTGTTTGATGGCTGACGTTTCGCCTTCGGCAAAGCTAGTCGATGAATCGCTTGGCTTTGCCGAAGGCGAAACGTCAGCCATCAAACGGTGTACCAGCTAGTCCAGATCGATGTAATACGGTTCATCGGCCATTTCGGCGCGCATCGACTCCGCCTGTTGGTCCTGCTCGGCCATTTCGGTGTGTTCGGTGGCTGGGGTTGAAGAAGGCGTGCGGACTTTGTCGATGAATGCCCCCGCGGCGACCAGCGCCAGCGTACCGGCTACTCCCGCGACGGCGTTGTTGCGGCCATATTGCTTGGTGGCCACGCCCGTAAAGCCGGCCACAAAAGGCAACAGGTAATAGGGATCGTTGAGGCGCTTCGAGACCGTCAGCCCTACCGCGCCCAGCACGTTGAGCAGGCCAATGGCGTAAGGAATTGCCCGTGAGCGGGGTTCGCGCCAGCCATTTTCGATCAGCAGGTTGGTTGTGGCCACGCCCGTGGCTACGGTGATCCAGCCGGCGTAGATACCCGTTGCCCGGTGGAACGTGCGCTCGGGTTCAGGTACGTCGGTTTGGCCCACGCCCAGGGCCCGATGCAGCGCCAGCACCGTAGGAAGCTGCGTGACTGTAACGGCGTTGGCGGCTACGCGCGCGGCCTTTTCACCCCGCGAGAAGAAGATCCCAAACAGCCCGTTGAGCAGGTAATTAACTACCAACCAGGGGGCGGCTTTTTCGTAACGTGGGTTCTCGGTCTGCGACGGCAGCGCCTGATGCACCGCCAAACCTAACGTACCTGTGTAAATGACGGGCCATACCGCCGCGAAGGTTGGGCCGGCGGGCGTAATCAGGTTGGTATCCAGTTCGTCGTTGTATTCCGGCACCACGTCGGTGCGGCGTTTTTTGTTACGGGGTCCGGCAAAAAAATACGTGCCAACGATGCTCCCCACAACCAGTGCGGCAGTGGCGAGGCGACTGATTTTTGTGTTTTCCATACGTAAGCCCCAGGGGCAACAATTGATTGATTACCCAAACAACTACGCAGGAACGATTTGGTTAACCGAAAAAACAGCCGCTCAACGCCTGTGGTCTTTACCTGATTGCCGCGCGGCGGGCGTTGGTTTAGAGCCGGATTTCGCCTTTCAGGTAGAGCTGTACCTGCCCGCTAATGTCGACCCGTTTGCCGGTCTCTTCATCACCGTGCAGTTTACAGCGCAGGTAGCCGCCCCGTTTCGATAGCTGCCGGGCCGTCAGTTCGGTTTTGTCCAGCCGGTTGGCCCAATAAGGCGCCAGCGTCGTGTGGGCCGAACCCGTGACAGGGTCTTCATCTATACCCGACTGAGGACCAAAAAAGCGCGAGACGAAATCGACGTCAGTGCCGGGGGCCGTAACGATCACGCCCCGTGCGGGCACCGTACTCAGTTCACGGAAGTCGGGCGTCAGGCTTTCGATGTCTTCCTGCGCCGCGTAGACTACCATAAAATCGGTTTTGCCTTTGTGAATTTCCAGCGGTTTGGGTCCGCCAAGACCAGCCAGCAGGGCGGGCGGTTGCACGGCGGCTTTCTGCAATACGTCGGCCGGAAAATCGAGCGTCAGCCAGCCGTCGTCGTTGCGGCACACTTTCAGCGGGCCCGAGCGGGAGTCGAACGTGATGGCGTCGGTGGCGTCGCTTTCGGTGGCATTTTCCAGGAAAAAGATAACGTACCCAGCCGCCAGCGTGGCGTGCCCGCAGAGGTCGATCTCCACGGTGGGCGTAAACCAGCGGATATGATACCCGGTATCGGTGCGCAGGTAGAAAGCCGTCTCGGCCAGGTTGTTCTCGGCGGCGATGGTCTGCATCTGCGCGTCGGTGAGCCATTGATTCTGGTCGGTCAGCGGCACGACCGCCGCCGGATTACCCTTATAGAGGGTATCGGTAAACGCATCGAGTTGATAAATGCGTAGCGAAGGTGTTGTGGTCATCGGAAGGAAATAGTCAAGGTTTTGATCGTCGGATTAAGCGATTGCATGGCGGCATGGCTCGACAGGAACTCGCTGTCGCCCATGACCGAATCGTATAGTTTACTTTCGGAGCCGGTAAATTCGGCTCCAACACCAAAAGCAGCCGACAGGTACGTTTTCCCGTCGGTATCCTGAAGTTTTCCCCCTTGCCAGTCCGACGATTGCCCGCCGTAGTCCCAGCCGAATCCATAGAGTTTGAACGGCTTGCCGTTCAGCTTCTCGACATCTCGTAGCGACGTACCCGGACTCAGGCTACCTGCCGTACCAACGGGCACCGTCCATTGCACGGCTTTGCCGCCCGTTCCGGGCTTCAGTTCGTTGTTTTCGTCGTATTCGGGCCGCAGCAGGACCATGTCGGGCCGGGCAAATGTTTTAGTGTCTTTCCAGAGAATCTGCGCCTGATCGGCCGTGTTTTTGAAAAGTGTCGTGCCGATCTCAAAGGCGCCCTCGGCCATGTAAATGGTGTCGCGCACCACATTGGCCGCCCCAAGCAACTTACGCAGCTCTGCCTCCGACGAGTTGGCCCGTACCACCCCTACCTGCTGGCTGGGGATAACCAGAAAGTTGTCGGGCGACTCCGTTGGTGCCTGGGCGGCGGTAGTCGATGCCACGGTCGCGCTGTCGGGGCCGGTTGCTTCTGACGGGGTGTCCTGCTTAGTCTGGCACGCCAGGGTTAAACTGGCCATTACGACGAGGATAAACGGGTTTTTCAAGGCAGACGGGAACGGTAAACCGCTTCGATTAACGGGTAGAAACTAGGAGTGGCTAGGCAAAATGGCAAGCGGGATGGGAGATGCGGTCAGACGGTGGCCTGCCGAAAAGGCTTGATGTCGATGGTCTCCCAGACTCCCTTTTGGACGTAGGGTTCCCAAGAAAGCCACTCCTGCAACTGCGTTTCGTCGGCAAAATCGAGGAGCATCATGGAGCCGATCATCTGGCCCTCGGGGTTGAGCAGCGCCCCACCCAGAATAAAATGGCCCGCCTCTTTCAGACGCTGGGCGCCGTCGAAGTGCGACGGCCGCGCGGCCATGCGGCGGTTGAGTGCCTCGGCATCAGAATGATCGTAGGCATGAACGACGTAGAGCACAAGGGTACGATTTAGGGATATCGCAATATAAGCGTTTCGGCAACCAGATGCAGTAATGGATTGAACTTTGCAGCAGGCTACTTATCCTGCCAACGGGCTGCCCTTTTGTATCGCTGGCTAGTTATAGGCGGTACTACACACGAATTTGATAGGGCTGTCCGTATCTTATGGTGGGCCACCCTTCCCAAGAAGCTACCACCAATGCGTGTCAGTTGCGCTTATGAACGCATGAATCGTCATCCACACAAGGCCAGTCGTCAGGCTGTTTTCGTGCGTCTTTGTTGCGGATGGCCCTGCTGGTTTTGGGTAGGTTTATGGCTAGTGAGCACAACGTGCAGCGCCAATGGGCAACCCCCGCGCCCGACAGCTCAACTGGCCCGCGTCGCGAGCACGACGCTGGTGATTACGCCGGCACGCCCACTGACCCTCTGCCGGGGCAGCTTTACGCAGATTCAGGCCAGCATTCCCGCTGATTTTACGCCCAACTGGTACTGGACCAAAGACGGCGCCAAATTCAGTCAGGATCGGGAGGTATCAGTTACCGTCAACGAACCCGGTACGTATACGCTCGGTGGCGATTGGGAAAGCGATCCCAACGTGACGGTGAACGGTGTGTTTACGTTGACGATCATTGATTTGCCCGTTACGGCCGTCAAGGCGTCGGCTACGTCGGTATGCGCGGGGCAGTCGTTTACCTTGACTGCTTCGCCCAGTTCGGCCACGAATCAGTACAATTGGGTCGATAGTCAGCATCGGTTCATCGTGGCGGGTCCGGAACTGGCGACCAACAGCCCCGACGCCTATTCGCTAGTGGTCGTGAGCCCGTCGGCCTGTACCTACGTGGCGGCGGCACCCCTCGTGACAGCCTACGCCAGCCAGACAATCACCTTGAAGGCCGACGGACCAACGGCGTTCTGCGAAGGCAACTCAGTGCGGCTAACGCAGGGGGGAGGCGACCTCATCAACCCGGTCTGGACCCGCAACGGGCAGATACTGACCGACCCTTTCTCGCCTACCCTGACGGTGTCCGACGAAGGGACCTATGCCGTGCGGGGCGATGGCGCGGGCTGCATTCAGTTTCCGCCGCCCATCTCCGTAACGGTGGGTGCCCGGCCGTCGGCTCAACTGATGGCCAGTCAGCCGGTCGTGTGCCAGGGGAGTACGTATGAACTGGCTGTGCAGCCTGCCGACCCGGCCAATACCTATGTGTGGCTGAATCAGGCGGGGAAGGTGGTCAACTCGCTCAACGTACCCCGGATTACCGTTGCCGACGAAGCGATCTACAGCCTGCGCATCAGCACGCCAGCAGGGTGTACACTGCTCATCACCAGTGAGCGTCTGGTGCAGTTTGTTCCCTCAACGACGTTGCACATCAACCCTGCGGGATCGCTGAGTATCTGCCAGGGTAATTCAACCACATTGACCGCATCGGGCGGCGACGTGTCGGCCTACTACTGGACCCGGAATGGCACACGGATACCCGGCTCTGATGGGCTAGGGTCGTTTTCGGCAAGCCAATCGGGGGTTTACGCGCTCGATGGGCCCTTCCCGACCTGTGTGACGGCACCCGACAAACCTACCATAGCGGTGACGCCCATCCCCACTACGACGCTGATACCCAGCCAGACCCTGGTGTGCGAGGGCGATGCGTTTCAACTGCTGCCCACGCCCAACCGCCCCGACTACCAGTACCGCTGGACCGACGAAACCGGCAAAGCGGTGTTCGACGGACCCGTACTGTCGACGACCCGGCCGGGCATCTATCGATTGGCCGTCACGACGAGTACACCCTGCACCTTTACCACGACGTCGACGGGGCTGGCGCAGTTCAGACCGACGACGTTGCTGCGAATCAGCCCCGACGCGGTTGTGCAGCTTTGCCAGGGACAAACGGCCAGCCTGACGGCGGCAGTAGGTACGTTGACGGGCTATACCTGGACACGCGACGGCGGCAACGTACCCAACTCGCTGAACGTACCTACGCTGGTTGTGCGTGAAGCCGGGGTGTATTCGCTCACGGGTACGTTCCCGGCCTGTACCCGCTCGCCGGATCTGGTGCAGGTACGTATGACGCCGCCCCCAACGGTAAGTCTGGTCGCTGGTAGTCTCACCCTGTGCGCTGGTCAGCAAACGACCATTACGGCGCAGACCGACGGGGCCAACACGCTCCACTGGCTGCGCGATGGGGTCGATGCCGGCACGGCACAGAGCCAGACGGCCAACGCCAGCACTGCCTTCAGCCTGACGGTCACTGCTCCCACGGGTTGCCAGCAAACAGCCACCTATGCCTTCAATCCACCGGTGTTTTCAATACCCGATTTCAACCTTGGCCAGTCGGAGCCGGTCTGGCAAAACGCGCTGGTACAACCCGGCAACGTACCTGAAAACCCCGGTTACCGCTACCAGTGGCTACCGCCCGCCGGGGTGTCGGACCCAACGGTGGCCCGCCCGCTGCTGAACCCGGCGGTGGCGACCAGCTACACACTGACCATCACCGATGAGCACGGGTGCCAGTTCAGCGATCAGCTGACCCTGACCTTGTTTACGCAACTGCTGACGCCCACAGCCTTTTCGCCCAACGGCGACGGGCAAAACGACACCTGGGCCCCCGTGAATCTCGACCGCTACCCCAATGCGGAGCTGTACGTGTATGACCGCTGGGGCGCGCTGGTTTACGCGGGCCGGTCGGGCGAGGCTCCCTTTGACGGCACCCTACGCGGTGAACCGTTGCCCAATGGCATCTATACGTACCGTATCCGGCTGAATATTCAGCAGATTGAATCAAGGGGTACGTTACGCCTGCTGCGTTAACGGGCCACTTCCGGCCAGGATGGCGGTTGCCCGGCTTTCCAGCCAATCGAGCAGTTCGGTCAGATCGGCTTCTGTCGTGAAGGGATTCATGAGCGACACGCGCAGGTACGTCTGGTTGCGCAGGGTGGTTTGCACGATGTAGAACCGGCCATCGGTGAGCAGATCGGCCCGCAGGCGCTGATTCAGCGTGTTTATCAGTTCACCGGAAAAACTGGTCCCGCCAACGTACCGGAAACAGACGAGGTTGCAGTCGGGCTCGACGGGCAGCTCGAATACGGGCCGCAGTCGAATCAGCCAGGCAAAGGTTTTTCCGAGACTATATAGCGTATCGACGTTGGCCCGAAACAGCTCGTCGCCGTAGAGGCGCATCAGCGTGTAGACCTTCACCGCCGCCATAAATTTGGTGCATTCAAAGGTGCGTTTGCCCGTGTTGAACCAGTCGGCGGTTTCGGTGGTGTGGCTGTCCCAGAGGTATTGCGCCCGTTGCTGAAAGGTGCGGTGGCTGTCGGCGGCGCGTTTGTACACCACCACCGTGGCCAGGGCGGGCACCATCAGCATTTTGTGGTAATCTATCACGACCGAATCGGCTTGTTCGCTGCCCGCCAGCAGGTGCCGGTAAGTCGGCGAAAAAAAGGCCCCGCCACCATGCGCCGCATCGACATGAAACCATAGGTTATGTTGGCGGGCGAAAGTGCCAATCGCTGCCAGATCGTCGTGCGAGCCAGTCGAGGTGGTGCAGCCGCTGCCCACGATGGCAAAGACCGTGAGGCCCGCCGCCGTGGCGTTCAGGTACGTTGTTTCCAGTAAATCGGTGCGGAGTTTGAACTGCTCGTCGACCGGGATTTTCAGGATGCCCATATCGCCTAACCCCATGATTCGCGCCGCCCGATCGATGCAGTAATGGGCCTCGGCCGATACCATGATCGCCAGTTTCTGGCTGCCGTTGCCTTCGTGCCAAACGTCCTGCGGCAGGTTGGCACGCGCCGTCAGCAGGGCCGTGAGGTTTCCCAGCGTACCGCCCGACGTGATGATGCCGCCCGGCCGTTCGTTAGGTACGTACCCAATGTGCCGGGCCGTGTGCTCGATCACGACGCGTTCGATGGCATTGCCCGCCATCCCCATTTCATACACCGCCGAGCCGTTGTTGAGCAACTCGGTTAGCAGGCCGCTCAACGCGGCAGCGGGGGCCACCGGGCTGACCTGATGACCCATATAACGCGGGTGATGCAGCCGGGTAGATCGGGCCATGATGTCGGCAAACAGCGGCGTCGGGTCGTCCAGCAGTGGCTGCTGACTGTCGGCCTGCCAGTGCGCAAACGCGGTATCGGGGTCGTGGTACGGAATCGCCTGCTCGGGTTGGCGCGACAGGGAAGCTTCCAGCTGATCGGCCAGTTGATCGATCAGTGCGTGGCCCATCCGCCGAAAAGCATCGGGCGAATAGGCCTGGGCAAGCGTTGGGTTCATAGCAGGCAGGGCGACAAAGCAGCCTGCTAAGCTACCATTTCTTGAAGCTGAAAAAGAAAACCATCCAGGAAGCCGTTTCGCTGAAGCCGATGCGGTTGGAGTCAGCTAGAGTTCATCTGAATCTCAAATTAATTGCTGTTTACCTGCCTGAGCCACCTACCTGTTGCTGGAGTAAAGGCCATGCGATAAGTTAAGTTAGTCAACTGGCGGATTGGTAACGTTTATTGGCCGTCGCTGGGGCAAATGACCCCATTCGGGCAATGCACGTTATGACTCAACGAATACGGTATGGGCTGTTAGGGCTGGTAGTAAGCGGGTTATTGCTCGTGGCGAATCTGGGACGAGCCGAAACGCCGGTTGTGCCCAAAGCGGCTACCTCGCTGAGTTGCTCCACGACATTGGCCGTTGCCGTAGTCGATAACGCGGCACTCTGCGCTGGCAAGCCGGTAACGCTGAAAGCCCTGGTGCCCGGTGTGCCCTTCGGGAACTGGTACTGGACCCGTAATGGCCAGAAACTGGGTTACGATCAGCAAACCTTTCTGACCGCCGAAACGGCGGGTGTCTATTCCCTTGGCGGCGACTGGGAGCGCGATCTCTGCTTTACGGCCCCGACAGCGCTGACGCTTACGTTGAGCGGAGCCGAATCGCGGACGATTACGCTGATGCCCACGTCGGCCACGGTTTGCGAGGGTGAATCGGTGACTCTCACCGCCGACGCTGGTACGTATACAGGCTACAACTGGACGCGCAACGGCACCAACGTACCCAACTCGCAGAATCGGTCGGTGATGGTGGTGAAAGAGCCAGGTACGTATACGCTTGGCGGCATTGCCTCGACCTGCATTTCTGTCGACAACCAGCCGGTGGTACAGGTGAATCCGCTACCGACGGTGGGTATCGAGCCCAGTAGCCTGACGTTTTGCGAAGGCGACGTTGCCCAGATCAACGTGCAGACCGATGCCGAGAATACCATCCGCTGGCTACAGAACGGCGTCGATTTGGGCGCGGTACGTAGCCTCACGGCCAACACCGCGGCAACCTTCAGCCTCACGGCCACGCGACCCGGTGGGTGCTACAAAGCCATCGATTACGCCTTCGCGCCGACGGTCAGCCCGTTGCCTGTTTTTAAGCTGGCGACCATGCCGCCTGGCGATCTGCCTCTTGGGGTTTCGGCCAGCAACGCCCCCGAGAACCCGGCGTATCGGTACGCGTGGACGCCCACCGAAGGCGTATCGGATCCGACCATTGCCCGGCCCGTTTTTAGTCCGCTGCGGTCCACTTTGTATACGCTCCGGATTACGAATGAAACCGGTTGCCCGTATGCTGATACGCTCTTTGTACCGGTTCGGTATCGGCTCCATTTCCCGACGGCTTTCTCACCCAACGGCGACGGGCAAAACGATACCTGGGCGCCGGTTAATTGGGACGAATACCCCGACGCCGAACTCTGGATTTTTACCCGATCAGGCGAATTGATTTTTTCGACAAAAGCAGGGCAGGCGGCGTTTGACGGTCAACTTAACGGTGAACCCCTACCCGGCGGCGCTTACGCCTACCGCCTCAGCCTGCCCACCCGACAGGCCGAGTGGCGGGGTACGTTGTGGCTGGTGCGCTGAGTCGCAAACAACGTACCTGACTGAAAAGAAACCGCCCCGGATAGGCCTATCCGGGGCGGTTTCTTTATGGGCGAACCACGAGCTAATTCGTCAATTCGATTCGGCGACGGGCGCGGCGTTGGCACCGATGTTGCCACTGGCGACGACGGCATTGCTGGCCATGATCTTCACGCTGGCATTGTAAGTGCTCAGTTTGTCGTAGAAACCGGCTTCGCTGATGGTGAAGTACTTATTGGTCGCAAACGCACCCGTGGCCCCGCTGACGGCGTCGAGCGCTTTCAGAGGTGTGGCTGTGCTGGTTGCTACGGTGCCCTGATAAATCGAGGCGGCGTAGGTGGCGGTGGCCGTCGTATTGTAAAGACCCATCTGCACCAGCGTAGTGGTCGAGTTGTATTTGTAGAACACGATTCGACCGTAGATATTCTTGCTGTCGGCCGACGTAAGGGTGTACGATTTGAAGGTCGACACGGTGCCGCCGCCGGGGGCTACGCTACTGGCGGGCTCGTAGTTTTGCTGTTCGCAGCCGGTAAGCAGCAGGCCCAGCAGGCCAACTAACAGACTCAGAATCGGGAAACTGGTTTTGAGGAGTGTGCGCTTCATGGTATCCGTTGCGGTTAGAGGTTGAGCGTCAGTCGGCCGTAGTAGTACGCGCCGTTTGAGCCTTGCTGATTGTTTGAATAGAGGTAGAAACCCCGGTTTTCGGCGCGCAGCATCTCGGGGTATTGGTCGAGAATGTTGCTACCGCCGATCGAGAGTTTCAGGTTGTTCGAGAGCGCATAGCCTACGCTCAGGTCGAAAACCGTTTGCGGGGCGAACGACTGATCGTAGTAATTGCCTTTGTCGTCGGTCGATATTGATCGCTCCGTTACTGAGCCGAAATAGGTGCCGCGCAGCATCAGATCGAATTTATTGACGTGGTACATCACCGACCCGATCAGTTTGGTGCGGGGCGTGCCCGTTTCGAACTGCCCAATCACGTCGCGGCTCAGATACTTTTCCACGACCTGATCCGGCGTGAGGTTGGCCACGTTCAGGTTGAGCGTCTTGCGAGTCAGGATGGTGTTCTTGCTGAAAATAGTGGCCAGGCTGAACGTGAGGTTGCGGTTGCGACCCATGTTGTGGGTGTAGTTGCCGACGGCCTCTAGCCCCTGCGAGCGCACATTGGCCCCGTTGACGAAAAACTGGGCTTCGCCCCCGCCGATCACCTCATTGTAGTTGTTGCCCACTTCCGAAGCGTTGAAATAGCTGGTGCGGAAAATGCGGTTATCCACGTCGATTTGGTAGGCATCGAGCGTAACCTCGAAGCCCGGCAGTGGCTGGTAGGTGAGCCCCAAGCCGTAGGTACGTGAGTTTTCCTGTTGCAGACCCCGAATGCCCAATACCCGGGCGGCGGTGCTGTTGGTTGGGTACGTGGTCACGTCGAGCGGCTGCGGAATCCCGTTGGCGTCGGGTACGAAGGCTGTGGCCGTGTGCGTGTAGTTCAGTTCCTGCAACGACGGCGCCCGGAAACCGGTAGCAATCGAGCCACGGATCGTCAGGGTTTTGGTGAGCAGGTAGCGGGCGGCCAGTTTACCGATCGAGACCCCGCCAAAGTCGGAGTAGTTTTCGAACCGCACAGCTCCGGCCACCAGAAACTTCCGGGTCAGTTCCAGTTCGGCGTCGAGGTAGGCGGCTATCGTGGTGCGGTATTCGTTACGCTCATTTTTCGGCCCGAAACCGGCAAAGCACTGGCAGTTTGACGACAGCGATTTAACCACCACCTGCTGACCGGCATTTACTGAGATGGGGTTGCCCTTGGCGTCGACAATCGGCTGGCTGCTGGCGTCCTGTAGCGGCTTTCCGTCGGGGCCGACGAGCAGGCCATTCTGCGCCACGGTGAGCGTACCGGCGTCGCCGTAGGTATAGCTCTCATCCTGCCCGCGCATGATCTTGTAATTCTCGACCCGCATTTCGGCCCCGAACGCGATGTTCAGCCCCCCCATGATGTCTTTGAAGTAGCGCGAAAAATCGAGGTTGGTCGAGTTCTGGGTAAACTCGTGCGTACCCAGATACATGTTGACCGGCGAGTTGGAGCCGTACGAAGCGTTCATGGTGTTGACCATGCCCAGCCGCATGCTGTTACTGCCGTAGGTGTTGCTGAAATCGACGCTGAACTCGCCCACCCGGCTCCGAATGCCCGTGGTGTTGGAAATATCCGAGGTGTTGGAGGTCATCTGCGGACGGAAGCCGTTCGGATAGAGCAGGTAGTTGAACCGGTCGGTCTGCGAGGGGCGGCGGTAGTAGCACGAGTAGCCGCGCAGGTATTTGTACGACGCTCCGCCAAAACTGTAAATCGTGGTGGTCGGGTTGATATCATACCCGGCGTTGTAAAACGTGCTGCCCATCGTGATACCCGGCATCCCGGCGTACACCGCGAAATCGGCGCGGCTTAGGCCCCGGGCGGTTAGCAGGCCATCTTCTGTTTGCAGAGCGGCCGTTAGCGCCGTATTGCCCGTCGCCTGCGCGTTGATCAGCTCGGGATTGGTAATGACGGGTTTGCCGAATTTATCGGTGCGCAGGTTGCTCAGGTACGTCTTGTCGTAGATCTCCCAGTCGTTGACGAACGGACGCAGCGTAGGCCGGCGTTGCGTCACCTGACCCGATACGTTGAAGAAGCCTTTGTCGCCAATTTTAAAGCCATAATTGGCGTCGAACTGGTAGTTGAAGCCGTCGGGTTTGCCTGCTTTGGTGAGGTCGCCCGCACTGCCGCCCGAGTTCTGGTAACCGCCGCCCGTCAGGTTGGCCGTGAGTTTGTTGGTGCCTTTTTTCAGGATGATATTCACCACCCCCGCCACGGCATCGGAGCCATACTGCGCTGCGGCCCCGTCGCGCAGAATCTCGACCCGGTCGATAGCCGCCGCCGGGATCGTCATCAGGTCCACGGAGGTCGATGGGCTACCCACCGCCGTGCCCGTAATCAGCAGGGCCGAGGTGTGCCGCCGCTTGCCGTTGATGAGTACCAGAATCTGGTTAGGCGCCATGTTGCGCAACTGCACCGGATCGACGTGCGAGTCGAGGTCGCCGCCTTGTGAGCGTACGGCGTTGAAGCTCGGCGCTACGTAGGCGAGCATCTGCGCCAGATCGATCTGCGGCAGGTTGCCCATAATGTCCTTGATCGAAATCACGTCGACTGGTACGGGCGTTTCCAGCGTGGTTCGCCCCACGTTTCGTGTGCCCGTTACGACGAGTTCGTTGAACAGGCTCACTTCATCGTCGAGCGACACCGAAATTGTGGTGTTGGCTCCCACCGGCACTTCCTTCGATTTGAAGCCGATGAAGCTCACAATCAGCACATCGGTTGGGCTGGCTTCCAGCGAAAACTCGCCAAGGTTATTGGTGATGGCGCCTTTGCGCGAATTGCCCTTGATCAGGACGTTGACGCCTTGCAACGGCTCTGCCTGAGCACCCGTTACCACTTCGCCCGTAATACGTTTGGCTTGTGCCAGTGACGGTATAATGGGCAGGAGCAACAGCAAGACGACAAGCAGGACAAAAACCGAAATAACAGTACGATCAGGTTGTATACGTTTCATCATCAGACGAATATGTGTGTAAGAAGTCGACAAGATTGCGTACAGATACAGTATGCAGATGGCCAAAAAGCAAAGGGCCATTGCCAGAGGGTCGGCACGGATATGGTGCCGGCAAAGCAGTCAGTAGCGTGATTACGAAAGGGAAGCAGGCATAGACAAGTCGATTTTTGTTTGGGTTAGTACAACATTGGGTAAGCATCGATCAACTAGAACGCAAAAGGCAAAGCCATGCCTGACAGCCGGTTCGACGGCTTACGCAGGAGACAGGATGAGTGGCTAAAGGATGCGACAGACTACCCCCGAAACGGGCAATAGCAGTCGGCGGGACCCGAATTCATCAGCGCGCTAAACGAAGGCTAGCGGTAGGCTGAGAATGTGTGTGATTTGTTGTACTTGATCAAATATACCAACGATTATATCGCTGTCAAGAGCGAATGCAGAATATTATGTTACTTTATTGATATAATTAAAAATAAAATAGTTTTTTGTCAATTTTGAGTAGAAATTACTTGTAAATCAGCCGGTTCAAGCCTGTAAGGGCTGGGCGCCCCCGTTCAAGACCTTACAGGTTTTGCAGTGCCTTACTGATCGAGTTTTTCGCGCAGGTCGACCATAAATTCCCGGATTTCGCGGAGGCGGTCGAGTAGCTTTTGACTCTCGTGTTGGGCCGTTTGTTTCTTGTTGATGTATTCTCGCGCTCCCTGTAATTTGAATCCCCGATTCTCGACCAGATCCAGGATTTCGCGCAGGTGGTCGATCTCGGCTTTGGTGTAAATACGGTCGCCGGAACGGTTCTTTTTGGGGCTGAGCGTCGGGAATTCCTTCTCGTAATAGCGCAGCTTCGATATGTTCACGTTAAACATATCGGCCACTTCCCGAACGCTGTAGTACCGCTTTTCGCCCGTATCCATGCTGGTGGTTGGTGAGTTGTTGTTAGTCATTAGTTGCCTTGTGACCAATACCCTCCCGCGAAAATAGCGTAATTTTGCGGGACCCGGAGGGGGGGAGAAACGTTTGACGTTCATAGTTTAAAGTTTGACGTTAGGTGTCCAAACGATGAAATGGCACAACATTTAACGGTAAACGACAAACGTAAAACGCCACAAAAAGCCCCCTTCAAAGGCTTTTTGTGTCTATGACTTCTTCCGAAATACGCCGCCAGTTTCTGGACTTCTTCCGCAGCAAAGGGCATTTGATTGTGCCGTCGGCTCCGTTGGTTGCCAAAAATGACCCCACCCTGATGTTCAATAACTCGGGGATGGCTCAGTTTAAAGACTTCTTCCTGGGTAATGGAACGCCTCCGGCCCCCCGCGTAGCCGATACGCAGAAATGCCTGCGTGTGTCGGGTAAGCACAACGACCTCGAAGATGTCGGGTTCGATACCTACCACCACACCATGTTCGAGATGCTCGGCAACTGGTCGTTTGGTGATTACTTCAAAAAAGAAGCACTCGAATGGTCGTGGGAACTGCTCACGGGCGTCTACAAGCTGCCGAAAGACCGCATCTACGTGTCGGTGTTCAAAGGCGACGAAGCAGACGGTGTACCCTTCGATCAGGAAGCATGGGACATCTGGAAAGGCATTCTCGGTAGCGAAGACCACATCATTCTTGGTAATAAGAAGGACAACTTCTGGGAAATGGGCGCCACCGGCCCCTGCGGTCCCTGCTCAGAGATCCACATCGATTTGCGCGCGCCCGAGGAAGTGGCGAAACAGTCGGGTAAAGAGCTGGTCAACGCCGATCACCCACAGGTTGTCGAGATCTGGAACAACGTATTTATGCAGTTCAACCGGAAGGCCGACGGCTCGCTGGAAGGACTACCCGCCCGCCACGTCGATACGGGCATGGGTTTCGAGCGGCTTTGCATGGCCATTCAGGGCAAGCAGAGCAATTACGATACCGACGTGTTCTCGGGCACGATCAACCTGATCGAGCAACTGTCGGGACGTACCTACACGGGGCAAATGGATAAATCGGACGTGGCCATGCGCGTTATCGCCGACCACATCCGGGCCGTGAGTTTTGCTATCGCCGACGGGCTGGTGCCGAGCAACGCCAAGGCTGGGTACGTGATTCGCCGGATTCTGCGCCGCGCCATCCGCTACGGCTATTCGTACCTGGGTTTCATGGAGCCGTTTATGACCAAGCTGGTGCCCCTGCTGGCCGATCAGTTTGCCGACGTGTTCCCCGAACTAAAAGCGCAGCAGGAGTTCGTCGCCACCGTGATTCGGGAAGAAGAAATCGCCTTCCTGCGCACGCTGGGCACCGGTCTGACGCGCCTGGATCAGATCATCGGGCAACTGACGGGCGAAGGCAAAACCGAAATCCCCGGCGAGACGGTGTTCGAACTGAACGATACCTTCGGTTTCCCCGCTGACTTGACGGCCCTGATTGCCCGCGAGCAGCACCTGCAAATTGATGAAGAAGGGTTCAAAGCCGCTCTGGCGCAGCAGAAAGCCCGGTCGCGCAAAGACGCGGCCTCGTCGGCTGGCGACTGGGTTGAGTTGCAGGATATTGATAAAGTCGAGTTTGTAGGTTACGACGAAACCGAAGCCTACGCCCAGATCGTGAAGTACCGCCGCATGCAGAATAAGCAGGGCACGCAGGTGCAAATTGTGCTCGACCGCACGCCGTTTTATGCTGAATCGGGTGGGCAGATTGGCGATACAGGTACGTTGGAATTGTTCCAGGAAAACACGCCCAAAGCCACACTGACGGTGCTGGATACGCGGAAAGAAAACGACCTGAGCATTCACCTCGTAGCCGACCGCCCTGACCTTGATGAGCTGTTACAGTCGGCCGATCTGGTGTTTGCCAAAATCGACACGCACCGTCGTGAACTGACCGAAGACAACCACTCGGCCACGCACCTGTTGCACTCGGCCCTGCGCGAAGTGTTGGGAACGCACGTGGCACAGAAAGGGTCATACGTGGGGCCCGATGCGCTTCGCTTCGACTTTAGTCACTTCGGCAAAATGACCGACGAGGAAATAGGCCGCGTCGAAACCATCGTCAACGAGAAAATCCGGCAGAATATCCCGCTCGATGAGAAACGGAACGTACCCATCGAGCAAGCGCGGGCGATGGGGGCGACGGCCCTGTTCGGCGAGAAATACGGCGATTTCGTCCGTGTCATCACCTTCGACCCCAACTACTCGGTCGAGCTTTGCGGCGGTACCCACGTACCTGCTACGGGTCAGATCGGCCTGTTCAAGCTGACGTCGGAAGGGTCGGTATCGACGGGCGTGCGGCGGATCGAAGCCAAAACGTCGGAAGGCGCGCTGGCCCTGCTGAATAAGCAGGAAGCCACCCTTAACGCGTTGAAAGACCTGCTGAAAGCGCCGAAAGATGTGATGAAAGCGGTGCAGTCGCTCATCGACGAGCGCAACGCGCTTCAGAAAAAAGTGGAGGCACTGGAGAACGAGAAGGTACAACAACTGAAAGAGCAACTGCTCGCCAAAGTCGAAGCCGTAAATGGACACAGCGTGGTCGTCGAGCGGGTGAACGTACCCAGCGCCGAAGCCCTGAAACAGCTGGCCTATGACCTGAAAGCCAAGGTCGATAACCTCGCTCTGGTGCTGGGTGCCGACATCAACGGCAAACCCCAACTCGCCGTAATGCTGCCCGATAGCCTCATCAGCGGCCGTGGCCTCAACGCCGGGCAGGTGGTGAAAGATCTCGCCAAAAACATCAAAGGCGGGGGTGGTGGTCAACCCTTCTTCGCCACAGCCGGCGGCTCCGATGCCTCCGGCCTCGACGCCGCCCTGGCCCAGGGACGCGAGTTGCTGGGGTAAGGATTTTACCCTGTTTCCCCAAACCGATAAGGTCTCGAATAAACCACCTTATCGGTCTGTTTCGCGAAAAGGCCCTTTACCTGGAAGCCACGTTCAGGTAAAGGGCTTTTTCGCGAAACAGGGGCTCTGATAGGTAGAGTTGGTTTATTACAAACCTTTGTCTGTTCAGTGAGTTAGTGCAAAAACAGCAACCGCCATGCGAGCAATACTACGAACGGTTTTCTTACTGATCTGGAGTGCTTTCCTGCTTGGCTGCGGGACTGACTACTCGATTTTGTCCGACAAAGTGCCCCCGCAACAGAAACCACAACCCGAAAAAGAACCGGAGAAAACGCTGAAGGGCTATCGCATCAAACGAATCGTATACGAAGGCGATTGGGCTGCAGGAGCTACTACCGAGTTTACGTACGGCAGCAACGGAAAAGTAAATCAGGCTACTTACGTTGGGCAGGATGTTGGACGGGGTGCACCGAAAGGATTATTTGTCTACAACGCCGGTAACCAGCTTTTAACCTATACCTATCGCTATCCGTATGTTGATAGCCAGGGTATGTCGGGTGAGCGTACGGCTTTCAGCTATCGTCCTCAAAGCAGCGGTTCGGGTGGGACAACGGTAGAGATTCTTTCTGCACAAACTGATTTCATGAAGTCAGATGGTACGTATCAGTTACTAAAGCATACCACATCAACACTGGTCAACGGTCTGGTCAGCACGGTACGGACCGAAGCCACCACCGCGGGGTCGGCAGCTACAATCGATCAGTACACGATTGAGTCCGGAAATTTAACGGCCATAAGAGCAGTCAGTGGGCCAGATCAGATCGAAAACTTTACGTTCGACGATAAACCCAATCCGTTTTACGGCCTGTTTGGCCCCGATGTTACGCCTGTGCGTCGCTACAGCCGCAACAACGTTACTGAAGCTACGGTCAGGTATTCTAGCGGTAGCGTACGAACGTACACGATCAGTTATACCTACAACGAGCACGGATTGCCGATCACAGCGCAAACCTCCAATACCTCGTCGCGCATACTGTTCGAGTACGAAGCTTACTAACGGTTAACACGTCAACCAGGTACGTTCAGTTTGTTGGACAGGATGCAACCAGGCTTACCTCTCCAACAAACTGAACGTACCTGACTGGGTATCGACATTGTATTGGCGGGGCACGCCCGTCGCCAGTTCAATTTGCTCAATGCCTTTCGGGGTGATGCCTTCCAGCCTCATCAGTAATGCCCGTAGGCTGTTCCCGTGAGCCACGACCAGCACATTCTTACCGGCTTGCAGCTGAGGTAAAATTGTTGACTCGAAGTAAGGAACCACCCGATGATACGTATCGGCGAGGCTCTCGCCGCCGGGTGGCTGATCGGCATAACCCCGCCGCCACCGGAAGAGTTGATCGGCCCCAAAACGCTCAGCGACATCCAGCTTATTCAAGCCCTGTAATTGCCCATACATGCGCTCGTTTAGGGCCTCGCTCCGTTCCACCGGGAGATCTGTCTGGCCGGTTGTCTGCAAAATAATCGACATGGTTTCGATAGCCCGCCGGAGTACCGACGTGAACCCGATCTGAAAGCGATCGGATTTAAGCAGGATTCCGGCCTGCTGGGCCTCATGCCTGCCCAGATCAGTCAATGGGGTATCGATGGTGCCCGTAAACCGGTTCTCTACGTTATACTGCGATTGACCGTGGCGGACGATGACGAGTAGTGCCATACTAGCGAATGGCTTACTGCGCCGCTATCCGCCAGATGCGGTTACTCGAATCGTCGGTGACGAGCAGGGAGCCATCGGGCATGGTGAATGCACCTACCGGACGGCCATACACATCCTGTCCATCGTTTTTGGCGACGAATCCCGTCAGGAAATCTTCGGGTTGGCCGGGTTTACCATTTGCGAATGGAACAAAGACAACCTTATAACCCGAGAGGCTAGACCGGTTCCAGGAGCCGTGCTGGGCCACGAAGGCACCATTATGGTACTTGGCCGGAAACTTGGTCTGGTCGTAAAACGTGAGGCCAAGCGAGGCGGTGTGCGCCCCCAGCGGTACGTCGGGCACAATCGCCTTTTTAACCGATGAGGGGCTTTCACCCGCCCGGCGCGGATCTTCGATTTGCCCGTAGTAGCTAAACGGCCAGCCGTAAAAACCGCCTTCCTGCACACTCGTCAGGTAGTCGGGTACCAGGCCGTCACCCAGTTCATCGCGTTCGTTGACGGCCGCGTAAAGTTTGTTGGTGCCCGGCTGCCAGTCGATCCCCACGGGGTTGCGCAGCCCACTGGCGTAAACTCGTTCGCCCGACCCATCAGGGTTAATTTCCAGGATGTTTGCCCGGCGCATCTCATGTTCGATACCGTGCTCGCCCACGTTGCTGCCCGATCCGACCGACACGTAAATCTTCTTACCGCCGGGGCCAGCCAGCAGGTTGCGGGTCCAGTGGTTGTTGTAGCCGCCGGCGGGCAGTTTCAGGATGGTATCGGGTTTGCTACCCGCCGCCAGTTTCACCGCGCCCGGTGTATAAGGAAAACGCAGCAGAGCGTCGGTATTGGCCACATAGAAATGGTTGCCCATCACCAGCATGCCGAAAGGCTGGTTGAGGCCTGTCAGAAATACCGATCGCTGATCGGGCTTGCCGTCGCCGTTGGTGTCGCGCAGTAGTGTGATGCGGTTGGCGCTGGCGTCGAATCGTTGCGAACTGGCCTGCCCAATTACTGTTGCCGCTGTTTTCTTAATGCCTTTCTTCTCAGTGTTGGATTCTGATACGAACACGTCGCCGTTGGGAGCGATGTAGACCCAACGTGGATTGATTAGGTCACGGGCATATTCGGTGACCGTAAAGCCAGCCGGCGCAACAGGTACCTGCCCGTCGGGCCAGCCAATCACCTTGCTGAATGTCATTGCCGATTTGGTAGCGTAGGGCGCGGGCAGTTCGAGCGGACCAATGGCTGTCTCGACGGTGGTCGGACTGGTGTTGGTGCTCTTATCGCTATTGTCTTCTTTTTTCTGCGAACAGGCCGCCAGCAGACAAAGGCCTAGCAATAAGGATAGTTTGTTATGGGTAATCATAAATCGTTGAGTGTAAGACGTAAACTGTGCAGGCGATTGGTTGCCTGCCAGAGGAGATAACCCGCCCGCCGGTAGTTTGGTTATGTGCCAGCCTTTCGCCGAAACCAGTCGCTGCCAGATTGGCCAGCCATTTGGTCCAGGAAAGCGTACTTCGAGCCGCTACAAACGCTTAATTGGTTTCTGACCGGCAGCTCGCCCCTGGCTTCAGAAGCAGCCCTAATATTCTTTTCCCTGGTATGAATTCTATCTACTCCACACAAACCGACCGACGTACCTATCTTTTTCCCGCCCTGTTCATCACCATTACGGTACTTGAAATCCTAGGCGATATGCAGGGTGTCCGCTGGCTACACTATGGCTGCAAGCCGCTCATTATGGCCTCATTGCTGGGCTACAGCCAACTGGGTACGTCCCGTCGGCCATCGGCGTGGCTGGGTGTCGGGATGGTTTTTGCTCTGCTGGGTGACGTCTTTCTGATGATCCGGGAAGTAGATCTGTTTGCGATTGGATTGGGGGCTTTTCTGGTGATGCAGCTGTGTTACAGTATGGCGTTTTGGCAGTCGATTCGTCGGCCAACAATCCGGTTTGTTCGCCTGCGTTGGCAACAGGCAATACCGTTCGCCCTTTATCTCATAGGGTTTCTGGTTGTGCTCTACCCCGCTTTTTCGGGTAACGCTGACCGGCAACTGCTCTGGTGGCCGGTAGTTGTTTACGCCCTTTGCCTCTGCACCATGGGCTTTCTGGCCAGTCAGCGTGGAAAGAGGGCCGGCGCTGGCTGGGTGACGATCGGCGCTTTGCTCTTTATATTGTCTGACTCGGCCATAGCAGTCAACAAATTTATGGTGCCTATACCCGGCGCTCCGCTACTCGTCATGAGTACCTATGCGGCGGCTCAATACCTGATCGTACTTGGTATGCTGCGGTCATAAACGCACCCGATCCAAGTATATTTAATCTACGTCTGCTATAGAATTAATTACGTAAGAGGCTTACTAACAACCTCATACAGACTCCTTCAGGCCTGACTGCGTCCGTTGACACAGTTCAGTTTAGCGAACGTACATTTCCTCGGCTATATTTGTCGATGCTTCTGTACCGTAGCCAGCCAATTATGCGCTAAAAGGCTTGCTTTGTTGCGCTTTTTAGGACAGCATCGTTCGTTACGTGTGTCGAAGCCACTCAACGCTAATCCCGCTTTTATATACCTCTTTGATGGGTCTGTAAACGCAGATAAAAAAGTGGCAGGGACCAACTACCCGTAATTGCATGCTGTTTAATTCGCTCCATTTTTTACTTTTTTTCACGCTCGTAACCCTGCTGTTTTTCAGTTTGTCGGGGCGGAAGCGCGTGGGGCTCTTATTGCTGGCGAGCTGCTATTTCTACGCGGCTTACATTCCGGCCTACTTGCTCATTCTGTTTCTGGTCATCGCGATCGACTATCAGGCGGGGCTCTGGATCGAGGCCTCCGAAGGAAAAAAACGACGAAACTGGCTGATTGGTAGCCTGGTGGCCAATGTGGCACTGCTGGCCTTTTTCAAGTACTACGATTTTGCCAACGATAACATCACGTACCTGCTCGAACGGATTGGGTATGTGAATCCCCTGCCGTCGCTGTCGTTGCTGGCACCGGGAATTGTGCTGCCCATTGGCCTATCATTTCACACATTCCAGTCGATGAGTTACACCATTGAGGTGTATCGGGGCAACCAGAAGGCCGAACGGAGCCTGGCCCATTATGCGCTGTATGTGCTGTTTTATCCGCAACTGGTGGCGGGGCCCATCGAACGGCCGCAGAACGTGTTGCCTCAATTGCATGACCTGCCCGGATTTAACTGGGCGCGGGTGCGGTCGGGGTTACTGATGATGGCCGGGGGCATGTTCAAAAAAGTGGTCATTGCCGACCGGCTGGCACTGCTTGTTGATCCGGCGTTTGCGCATGTCGATAACTCCAACGGCACCTCACTATTGATTGCCGCCGTCGCTTATTCGATTCAGATCTATTGCGACTTCTCGGGCTACTCCGACATTGCTATTGGGGCGGGGCGTGTTATGGGGGTGCGCATGATGGAAAACTTCCGGACGCCCTATCTGGCTACGTCGGTTACCGACTTCTGGCGGCGCTGGCATATTTCGCTGTCGACCTGGTTTCGGGATTATGTCTACATCCCGCTGGGTGGCAACCGGAAGTCGCCTGCCCGAACGTACCTGAACACACTTACTATTTTTGGCTTGAGTGGCCTTTGGCACGGTGCTAGCTGGAAGTTTGTCTTCTGGGGTCTGTTGCACGGGTTTATGCTCATTATTGAACAGAGTTGGCGGCGGTATCGGCGCGACAAACAAGCTCGACTGGCCAACGTACCCGAGGCGGAATACGCGCTGCAAGGTGCCCCGATGACATTTATTGCTCCGATTCTGACGTTTGCCTTCGTTACGCTGGCCTGGATCTTCTTCAGAGCCAATTCGTTTGCTGATGCCGGGCTGATTATCAGGAAGATCGCCACGGATCATCAGGAGCCAATTCAGGTGGCATTGAGCCAGACTGAGTTATTGTTTGCCGGTGGACTTGTGTTGTTGCTGCGCTTCGAGCCCTACTGGATTCAACTCGTAGACAAAGTGACTACGCGCGTATTCTGGATTGCCTTTCCGTTGTTGGCCGCGGTCTGTTATTTCTTCGGCGTCTTTACCAGCAATCAGTTTATTTATTTCCAATTCTGATTTGTCGATGCTTTTACAAATCAGTTAGTAACCTGCCTCTTTCGTCATTATGCGTTCATTTGCCTTACGTTGGATTGGTATCAGTATCGTCTCACTAATCGTTATGGTGAGCTTCACCCCGTCGTGGGAACGGGCGCTGGCGCGGCGCGGTTGGATCGCCGATCAATACCAGTTTGGTGATTTATACAACATGACCAATGTGGCGCGGTTTAAGGAGCAGGGGTTCCATGTGACCGATCAGCTTGACTCGGCCGATCTGCCCGACATTAAACAGGCGGGTGTGCACCTATACACCATTGGCGATAGCTTCACTGACATCGATACATCTTTTTACCCGGCGGAGAAAAATGTGCATGTCTGGATCGGCAACGGGCGGCAGACGATCAAACTTGATTCGACCAAACGGAATATTCTGGTTATCCAAATCATCGAACGGGTGTTGCAGGAGCGATTCCTCGATCAGTCGTGGCAACTGTATACCACCAACGCACTGGTTGATTCGAGCCGTGTTAAGCCGCCCGTGGCCAAGCCCACAAGCTGGGTTAGTAACCTGCTAAACACCCGGTTTGGCTCCGATCTGAACAGCCGCTTGGAGTTCATGCTGTTCAACAACAAGCTGGCGTTGAAAGCGAAGGAATGTAAGGCCGGGTTTATGCTCGACTGGTTTGATCGCACCTCCGGCGCCCGTTTGTCGGCCAATAAACAGCATGCGTTTTATGACTCTGAAGTTGACACCACCAAGGTGCTCAGTTCGTTTCGCCACATTAAGGAACAGGATATCAATGCGGTGGTAAAACGCCTGAACTACGTGACAGCCTATTATCGGAAACTAGGCTTCCAGGAAGTGTATCTCACATTAATTCCGAACAAGTCGACTGTATTGGCACCAACATTGGGCGTGTACAATCACCAGATTGAGCGGATCGAGCGCCATCCTGATCTGCAACCCACCGTAATCAGCACGATCAACACGATTCGGCAACACCCCAATTGGTACCACCTCGGCGATGGCCACTGGACCAGAGAGGGCCGCCGTTATTGGATGGGCATCGTCAATAACCTGGTCAGAACGACTCCCTGCCTTATGGCTGATATGGGAACGACAGCGGGTCAGGATAAACAAACGGGTAGGCAGTAGCCCGCGTCAGTTTGTCGCCGTTGATGCGCTTGAACGGCAGCGGTTTTTCGGGCGTAACGAACATAGGTGCTGCATAGCCAAACGCGGCGCAGCTCTGTCGATAAACGGCCTCGCGGGTTGGGTGCTGCGGGGCGACGGCGTTGAACGTACCCACGATCCTTTTCTCGATCACGGCCGACAGAAGCCCCACGGCATCGACCTGATGCAGGTAGTTGACTGGCAACGTACCTGAGTCGACGGTGCGCCCGGCAACGTACTTACCCGGAATGCGCGCGCCACCCATCAGCCCTGCACAGCGAACTACCGTGACGGCGCGTTCGGGGGCCAACGCGAGCCAGTATTGCTCGGCTGTTGCCAGAGCTGGCGCTGCCGACTGAACGGGCGATTGCACATCTTCTTCATACACATCGCGGTTCAGTTCAGGGTAGACAGACGTTGAACTGACGTAGATAACATGCCGAATACGCGACGAACGAACAGCCTCGGCCAGCAAACGCATTTGCTCGGGGTGGTGCTGATCGCCAAATTGCCCGGCGCGGGGCGGTACGTTCACCACCAGCACATCCGCGTCTAGTAGCGTCGCCAGGTTGCCGTCGGGGGCGGGTGAGAGCCGCAGTTCGACCGCGTTGATGCCTTTCTGGCGTAACAAGGCAGCCTTTTCGGGCGTAGTCGTACTACCTAAAATCGAATAGCCGAGTGTCAGCAAGCGCTCAGCAAGAGGCAGTCCCAGCCAGCCGAGCCCAATAATACTGCAGGTACGTGTCGAAGCGTTAGCCATGAACTTAGTCGCGAAAAAATCGGATGAAGTAAAGAACTCAACTTGTAAAAACGGACTCTTTTCAGCCCCAAGCCCCATTTACCGGCAATTTCGGGCTCTTTGCCTCGATTGTGCGCATAGGCCTGCCGTGTGGCGTAACTTTTCGCCTTCATTGCCTCGTATGAACCGCCGTATTGCCCTGTTCCTGATCCACCTGCTGGGATGCCTGCTCTTTCTGTCGCTGCCGTATCTGTTTGCCGACAATGGGTTTGCCAAACTGGCTGAATTACCGACCAACCCCCACGAACGGCGCAATCTGCTGTCGTATGGGCTGACGGTCGCCTTCTTCTATGCCAATTACTATTACCTGATTCCCCGGCTTTTTGTCGAACGCCATTACGGGCTTTACGCCGTAAGCGTGGTGGGCTCGTTTCTCCTGATTCAGACGGCGCTGTCGGTGGTAAATCAGGGAGGCGGATTACCGCAACCTGTTGACGCGCCTGCCGGTGAAACAAGATTCCCTCCGCCGCCACCTCATGGCCATACTGGCAGCCCGCCCTTTCCCAACGATGGTCGGCCTGTTCCACCGCCCGGCTCCGCTGCCCCATTGCCCAATGGTCGGCCACACCCACCGGGGCTTCCGCCCGAAATCAGTCAGACGTTTTTCCTCTTTCTGGCAGGCTTGCTACTGTCGTTGGCTATCCGGATCAACAACCGCTGGCGCGAAACGGAGCGTGAACGCATCCGAACCGAACTGCTTTACCTGAAGGCGCAGATCAACCCGCATTTCCTGTTCAATACGCTCAACAGTATTTATTCGCTGGCGATTGAGCAGTCGCCGTCGACGGCCGACGCTGTGGTGCAGCTGTCGTCGTTTCTGCGCTACGTCATTACCGAAGGGCGGCAGGATCGCGTGGCGCTGAGCCACGAACTGGCTTATATCGGCCACTACATCGCCCTGCAACGGCTTCGGATGGTCGATACAGTGCAGGTTTCATACAAGGCCCCGACGGCCGTCAACGGCTACCAGATTGCGCCGCTGCTGTTGATTTCGTTCATCGAAAATGCCTTCAAATACGGCGTCAGCCCGCAGGAACCATCGCGTATCGACATTAGGATCGAGGTCGTTACGGGCGGGCAGCTACACCTGAAGGTTTCGAATCAGAAAGTACGCGTGGCCGACCCGACGGCCGTGGGCAGCGGCATTGGCCTGAGCAACACCAAAGCCCGCCTGCAACTGCTCTACCCCGGCCGCCACGAGTTGGTGATTCGTGATGAACCCGATACGTTTGCTGTCGAACTTGACATCAGCCTGTTATGATCCGTGCGATTGCGCTCGACGACGAACCGCTTGCCCTGCGTGTGCTGACCCATTTTTGTGGGCAAACCCCGTTCATTGATCTGCGGAAGACCTTTACCCGCACCGATGAAGCACAGCGCTATCTGGTTGGCGAAGGGGCCGAATTGCTCTTCTTGGACATCAACATGCCGTTTATGATCGGTACGGATTTTTACCGGACAATTCAGGCCGAAACGGGCACGGCGCCGATGGTCATTTTCACCACCGCCTACGCCGAATACGCCGTCGAAGGGTTTACGCTCAACGCCGTCGATTACCTGCTCAAGCCGTTTACGTTCGAGCGGTTTACGCAGGCCGTAACCAAGGCCAATGACTATTATCACTGGCAGCAACGTACCCAGACCAACGTACCTAGCCAACCCGCCGATGAGTACCTCTTCGTTCGGGCCGATTATACGGTCTATAAGGTGGCGCTGACCGATATTGTGCTGATCGAGGGGCTAGACGATTACCTCAAAATTTACCTCGCTTCGGAGCCTCGCCCCATTGTGGCCCGGATGACCATGAAAGCCTTACTCGACAAGCTGCCCGACAGCCAGTTTGTCCGGGTGCATCGTTCGTTTATTGTGCCGTTCAGCCGAATTGAGGGCATTCGGAATAAAACCATCCGGCTGGCCGGGCGTGACATTCCGGTTGGTGCCAGCTACGAAGCGGCGCTGATGAGCCGTTTCCGGGCCTGACCGGCCATTTACCGACACAATCCGTTTGTTTACCGCTAAGTGAGCGTGCCCTGCAACGGTGGGGGGCAAGGGCTGCGTTATAGGTGTATATACACGAAAAACTGGTTAACGCACCCGCTTATGTTTGGTCTGGGCACTTCCGAAATCATGCTTATCCTGGCAGTTATGCTGCTCTTTTTTGGTTCGAAAAAACTGCCTGATCTGGCGCGTGGGCTTGGGAAAAGCATCCGCGAGTTCAAAGACGCTACGCAGAACATTCAGTCAACGATCAACGACGCAACCATCCGGTAAACACCCTCATTTCAGCTGTCAACTTAACTCTTTATGGAACGTAACGAATTTTTAAAGCGCGGTTTCGGTAGCCTGATCGGCCTCGCCGCTGTAGCCCCCGCCATTGTTGCCTGCAAAGACACGTCGTCGGTCGATCCGGTAACTACCACCACGGGCAGTTCCACTTCCGGTGGCTCCACCAACGGTAGCTCGGCCAGCAATTGCACGGTAACACCTTCCGAAACCGAAGGGCCGTTTCCGACTAAATTACCGGCCAATTTTGTTCGGAAAGACATCCGCGATGGCCGCACCGGCATCGTCACGACGATGAACATCACCGTCAAAAATACCAACGCCAGTTGTGCTGCGCTGGCGGGTGCGCTGGTCGACGTATGGCACTGCGACAAAGACGGCTACTACTCGGAATACGGCGGCACCGGCATGCAAAGTGTCAACTTCCAGAGCGTAGATTTCCTGCGCGGCCGCCAGACCACCGACGCCAACGGGCTGGTAAGCTTCACCACGATCTTCCCCGGCTGGTACTCGGGGCGAGCGCCACACGTTCACGTGCACATCTACAATGCATCGGGCAAATCGCTGCTGGTAACCCAGATTGCCTTCCCCTACGACGTGACCAACACAGTCTACACGACGGCCTCGTCGCAGGGCTACACCAAAGGGGCACAGGATACACTCAACGAGCGCGACAATGTCTTCAGCGATGGCTTCACCACCGAGCTTGCCACGCTGTCGGGCAGTGTATCAGCGGGGTATACGCTGACCCACACCATCGTGGTTAGCGCATAGACGCTACACGGCCGTATCGACCCAAACACTCATATTCTGGAGCGTAGCCGGGCCAAACTGGGTCACAAAGGCCACATCCGCCGCATCGCGACCATAGGCAACCGTAATCCGGTTGCCTTTTGGCGTTGTTTGGGTGGCATCAAACGTAAACCACCGCCCATCTACGTAGGCCTCGAACCAGGCGTGGAGGTCCATCGGTTTCAGCTCATGCAGGTAGCCCACTACCATCCGGGCTGGGATGTTCAGGCTGCGGCAAAGCGAAATGCCGAGGTGGGTAAAATCGCGGCAAACGCCAATGCGTTTTTGCAATGTTTCCAGAGCTGAGGTTGTGGCGTCGCTGGTGCCGTACTGGTACGTCAGGTTGGTGTTGATCCAGTGGCGAATGGCTTCGGCCTGATCGTAACCCGGTTCCACACCCTCGATAATCGAACTGGCCTGCTGACCAATCTCGGGCTGATCGGCGGGGCAGTAGCGGCTGGGCAGCAAGAAGTGCAGCACGTCGTCGGGCAGATCCTGCACCAGTGTGAGTGGCGCCCCCGCCAGTACGTCAATGGCATCGTCGGTCTGCACGACCGTCTGGGTACGTACCTGAAGCGGCCCGGCGGGGGCCATCAGGCGTTGGCATAGGTTACCATACAGGTCCGTAAATTCGGTGACGGGTACCGGCGGCACGATGGTGTATTCTTCGCTGATGACCCACTGCCCCGCCCCCGACCGCGGGCGTAACATCAGGACCATAGGCGTTTCAGCCTCTACATCGAACTGTAAATCGCAGCCAGCCGATAGTTTCATAGCGTTTTTTGGGGAGTGAATGGAACGAACCACATCAAAGGTAACAACTGTGGTCAACTTGATGTAACCGAAAAATGTTAGCGTCTGTAGCCTTATTTAGTATATTGGGCTACAAAAAACGAATTCCGACTAGCCATGTGGTTGCGTTACACCTCATCAATCTGCCTAATCTTACTTTTTGCCGGTGCACTCTCGCTGAACGCGTGGGCGCAAGAGCCTATTTATCAGTCGTTTGAAATCGACTCGGTAGCTATGCCGCGGGGTGGCCCACCGATGCTCAATCTATTTTTGAAAACGCACCTCAATAAGCCATTCATGGCGCGCGTTGCCAACGCGACGGGGCGGGTTACGATCAAAGGCGTTGTTGAAACCGACGGTCGCCTTTCCGACGTGCAAATCCTGCGCGGCCTGCGCCCCGATTGCGATCAGGAAGCCATTCGGGTGATGCGCCACGCCAACTTCTGGCGTCCGGCACTAAAAAACGGCAAACCAGTCCGGCAGGCGGTGACGTACCCGGTTACGTTTCAGGCCAATGCGCCCGTCTATTACGCCCAGGGTAACTCGATACTCTATTACAAAGACACTGGCGAATCGGCCGACCCCGCTACTGCCGAGCGAGTGATCCTTGTCCCCATCGATACAACCACCGGCCTTCCCACCGGCGATCTGCGCATCTGTAAAGTCAATAAGGGTGTACCCGGTAAGGAGTTAGGCCGCTTTCCGTTTGAGCGCATTTACTCCGAATCGGAAGACATGGACTCGACGATTAGGATTGGGCACAAACAGCCCGACGGTGACTGGATCGGCACGATCTACACGCTGCGACTGGATGGGAGTCTGCTGAAAACCGAATCGGCCGACCGGAATGACAGCCCGACCATCCACTATCATCGGAATGGACAGGTGGCTTTTCAGGAAGACAATACGACGAGGAGCCGCGTGTCATATTTTCCCAGCGGACTAATAAAACAAACGCAGCAGTGGGTTGCCTATGACCCGAAGGATAAGATGATGGGCGCGTATCGGGTCGACATGGAGTGGGATAGCACCGGTCGGCAACTGGTGAAAGATGGAAACGGCCACTCGATCAATCATAAGTGGGTGGCTTCCTCGCAGGATAAGAACGAACAAACCCTGCTGACCGAAGAGGGCGATTACCTGGATGGCTTTCAGCATGGTGTCTGGAAAGGACATACGGCCGACGGCGCTTACCAGTACGAAGAGCGTTACGAGCAGGGCAAGTGCCTGGGTGGGGTGACTACCATCAACGGAGAAACTACGACCTATAAGGAAGCCATAAAGAACCCTGAATTTGTGGGTGGATTACCCAAAATGTATGAGTTTCTGGCGCAAAATATAACGTACCCAGTCGACGCGCAGCGAGCGAAGATTACGGGTAAAGTGTTCATCGGATTCACCGTCTGTACGGACGGGTCGCTATGCGATTTCAAGCTACTGCGGGGCGTGCACAGGTCGTTAGACCAGGAAGCATTGCGGGTCGCCAAGCGCATGAACATGAAATGGAAACCAGGTAGCCTGCGGGGTAAACCCGTCCGCGTAAAATACAACCTGCCCGTTTCGTTTCTGATGGAATAAGGTGTGGGGACCAGATAGGTGCTCCTATCACACACGATCACTGTGGCGTGATTCGGTACTTGTAGATAGGGCCCTTCGTACCACCAACCTGTACCTCGCCATGTCCACGCCCTGCTTTGCTATCGATCGTAAAGCGAACATAAAGGATATCGACCGGGTAAAGCGTATAAGGCTGCTGTTGACTATGGTCACTGACCAACTGGGTTTTAGGACCCGCACTCAACGTAACCGCTGCACCTTCCCGTTCGACCAATGCTCGTGTATGTGGCGTTTTATACTGGAAACCCAGGTTCCCGATAAACTCAATAGAGCCGTCAACATTGTAATCGGCGACTGGAGACACATAGTTCGTTTGTTCGTCGGGCGCTCCTGGTCCATACAGGAACAACTCTAATGGCTTCACAGTTTGAGCATCTGCGTCGTAAAGAATCTGACTGGATAAGGTCATCGACTGGCCATTGATAGAAAAAGGAATCTCCAGCCTGATCGTGGCTGACTGTCCTCTGCTTGCTTCTTCCCGCACGTCATGACGGCTAAGTGTGTCGGTAGCGTGGGGGGATAAAGCGGGCCCGCGGTCAGAATGGTTCTGGTTAACAGCCAATGGCGCAGCGCTTTTGGCCTGAAATGGGGCCATCGTCAGCAGAAATAGTACTGGCAGCATAAGCGCTGGTTTGCATAAAGGACCGTTGAGCACGACTAGGAGAGGTTTGGTAGACGGATGTGATAACCTGAATAAGTATGTTTTACTCAAAATAACGGCACTTGAGGTATCTGTATTTTTATGAAGAGACCATTTGCCTTGTTTTTGTTTACGTAAACTCAGCATCCATCCTCGCGCCGTTTCGCGTACTTTTGCGGCATCAAAACCGTCAACATGTCGCTGAAAACCGTTCCGCTCGACGCCGTTCATCGGGCGTTGGGAGCCAAGATTGTTCCCTTCGCGGGCTACGAAATGCCCGTTCGTTACACCTCTGATCTCGACGAACACAACACCGTCCGCAACGCCGTCGGTATCTTCGACGTCTCGCACATGGGCGAGTTCATCCTGAAAGGCGAGGGTGCGCTCGACCTCATTCAGCGCGTGTCGGCCAACGACGCGAGCGCGCTCTACGATGGCAAGGTGCAGTATTCATACCTGCCCAACGATCGTGGCGGGGCCGTCGACGACCTGCTCGTGTACCGGATTTCGGCCACCGAATACATGCTCGTGGTTAACGCCTCGAACATCGAAAAAGACTGGAACTGGATCAGCCAGTACGCTGCCGAGTATGACCGGCCCGGCGCCCCGCTGGAGATGGTCAACGTTTCCGACGACATGTGTCTTTTCGCCGTGCAGGGGCCGTTGGCCGCCAAGGCCCTGCAACCCCTGACCAACGCCCTGCTCGACTCGATGAGCTACTACACCTTCGAGAAAACCGATTTTGCCGGGATGGCCAACGTGATCGTATCGGCAACGGGCTACACGGGAGCAGGTGGCTTTGAAATCTACGTATCCAATCATCAGGCCGAAGCCGTCTGGAACGCCATTCTGGAAGCGGGTAAGCCCTACGGCATCAAGCCCATCGGCCTTGGCGCGCGCGATACCCTCCGCCTTGAAGCCGGTTTCTGCCTCTATGGCAACGACATCACCGACGACATCTCGCCGCTCGAAGCCGGGCTGGGCTGGGTTACCAAATTTACCACTGGGTCGGGACCGCACGATTTCGTGAATGCTCCCGCCCTGAAAGCACAGAAAGAGGCTGGTCTGACGCGCAAACTGGTTGGTTTTTCGATGATCGACCGGGGTATTCCGCGCAGTCATTACGAACTCTGCACCGCCGACGGAACGGTGGTGGGCGAGGTCACCTCCGGCACGCAGTCGCCGACGCTGGGCAAGGGCATTGGCATGGGCTACGTACCCACTGACCTGAGTAAACCCGGCACCGAAATCTTCGTGAAAGTTCGCGACAAACTCCTGAAAGCCGAAGTCGTCAAAATGCCATTTATTAAGAAATAAAAACGGGAACGCAAAGGCGCGAAGGTTGACGCGAAGGGCGCAAAGCTTTTTGACTAAATCCTTTGCGTTCTTCGCGTTAACCTTCGCGCCTTTGCGTTAAAAACTATTTATGAATAACCTTGACGTTTGCTTAACGCCTGATTTACTGCATCTTCACACCGTTGATAACACCATTGTCGTGGTGGCTGATGTGTTCCGGGCGACGAGCTGCATGGTAACGGCCTTTGCCTATGGCGTAGGCAGCATTATTCCCGTCGCTACGGTCGATGAGTGCCGCGACCTGCAACAGCGGGGCTATCTGGCCGCCGCCGAACGCAACGCCCGCACCGTCGAAGGCTTCGACCTCGATAACTCGCCGTTCAGCTATATGGACGAGCGGTTGCAGGGTGCCGACATTGCCATGACCACCACCAACGGCACGCTCGCCATCACCAAGTCGCGGTCGGCGGTGAAAGTGCTGGTCGGGTCGTTCCTGAATCTGGAAGCCGTGGCCCGTTACCTACGTACCCAGCCTTACGACGTGCTCGTGCTGTGTGCAGGCTGGAAAGGGCGCGTGAACCTCGAAGATACCCTCTTCGCCGGGGCCCTCGCCGACCGGCTTCGCGACGAATACGCGCTGAACGAAGACGGTGCTCTGATGGCCCATCGCCTCTACGTCGACGGCAAAGACAACCTGATCAACTACTTGGCCAATGCCTCGCACATCCGGCGGTTGCAGCGGCTGGGTATCCAGAAAGACATTGCCTACTGCCTACAACACGATCTGTACGACGTCGTGCCCGTCCTTCGCGGCAGCTCACTCGTGCGGATGGATGTGTAAAAAGCGGTTTACTGTTTTCTGTTCGCTGTCTTCTGTTTACAGGCGGAACTAACAGTGAACAGAAAACAGTGAACAGAAAACAGTGAACAGATGACGTTTTCCGAACTCCATACGTACCTGGCCGAACGCTTCGCGGTCGAGGCTGTCACGGCCAATTTTCAGCCCTATCTGACCGTGCAGGCTGATGAACTGGTGGCGCTGTGCCAGTTTCTGCGGAACGACGAACGCCTGTTCTTCGACCTGCTCGCCTGCGTAACGGCCATCGATAACGGGCCCGAGAAGAACACGATGGAAGTCGTTTACAACTTGACGTCGATCCCGTACGGACACGACCTGATGCTGAAGCTGACCGTTCCGCGTCAGAATCCGGCGGATGCGCACGGCCTGCCCAACGTACCCAGCCTGTCGGGCGTGTGGCGCACTGCCGACTGGCATGAGCGCGAAGCCTTCGATCTGGTCGGTATTCATTTCACGGGCCACCCCGACCTGCGCCGTATTCTGCTCCCAACTGACTGGGAAGGGCACCCGCTCCGCACCGACTATCAGGAGCCCGACCGGTACCACGGTATTTCGACCAAATAATGACTGCCCCTTATCGCCATGACGCTGCTACGGACCACATCGGACCATGCCGATTTTCAAACGCTCGTTGGGGCGCTCGACACGTACCTGACGTCGGTCAACGGAAGCGACGACGCCTACTACCGGCAGTTTAACAAAATCGACGCGCTCAGGTACGTGGTCGTGGCTTATGTGGATGACCCCGCTGTAACGGGGCAGGCTGTACCTGTGGGGTGCGGGGCCTTTAAACCCTTCGACGACCAAGCTACCGAAATCAAGCGGATGTACGTCGACCCGGCTTATCGCGGGCAGGGTATCGCCAGAGCCATCCTGGCCGAGTTGGAAGGATGGAGCCGGGAGATTGGGTACGTTGCCTGTGTACTCGAGACGAGCATCAAACTACCCGAGGCCGTTCAGCTTTATACCCGGTGGGGTTACGAACGCACACCCAACTACGGCCAATACATCGGCATGCCCGATAGCCTCTGCTTTCGGAAAAGCTTATGAATGCACGATGAACAATGTACGATGTACAATGCACGGTGCGCCCATGTGATGCTGCTCATTGTACATCGTGCATTGTACATTGTTCATTAACCAACCCTTATGCTCTACACGTCTGACCAGGTTGCTGATTTGCTTACGCGCCCGCTGCGGCATTTGCTGGTTGACGAGCGCGACCATGTACTCACGCTGACCCTCAACCGGCCGGAGAAAAAGAACGCCCTCAACCCCACGCTGCTCAACGAACTGGCCTTTGCGCTGGCCTATGCCCACCATACGCCCACGGTATGGGTGGTGGTACTCGCGGCGGCGGGCGATACCTTCTGCGCGGGCATGGACCTGAAAGCCCTACAGGCTGGCGACACCGGCGACGATACCGTGCCGCTGCCCGCCGGGCCGGTGCGGCTGGGCGAACTGATGGCGGGGCTGCATAAACCCAGCATCGTGCGCGTGCAGGGCAGCGTTTATGCCGGTGGGTTCCTGCTGGTCGGTGGCGCTACCTACGCCGTCGCGGCCGAGTCGGCGGTGTTTGCCTTGCCGGAAGTGAAGCGCGGCCTGTTTCCGTTTCAGGTACTGGCTATCCTGCTCGATCTCATGCCCGCCCGCAAGGCGCTCGATTTGTGCCTGCGCGGACAGTCCCTGAGCGCGGCCGAGGCATTGGCTGCCGGACTGGTAACACATACCGCGCCTGCGGCAGAAATTGACCAGACGGTAGCCGCCCTCGTGGCTGAGCTGACGGCCGTTTCACCCACCGCCCTGCGGTTTGGTCTGAGGGCATACGAGCAGCTTAAAAACTTGCCGCAGAGCCAGCAGCAGGCTTTTCTGCACGATCAGTTTGGGCAAATTCAGCAAACCGACGACGCCCGTGAAGGCATGGCCGCTTTCCTCGAAAAACGCGCGCCAAACTGGCGAAATCAGTAGGTTTGCAGGCCACTATTTTGGGCTTTTTGCTGTTAGGTCAGTAGTCATTGGCGTCGCTCCATCCGCGTCTGGAAACTACACCGTTTGTTTCGGCTGAAGTTGTTACGGATGAAGGGCCAACGACGAAGAACCTTTCTTATGCAGAATATCATTCAACTCCTACCCGATTCGATTGCCAACCAGATTGCTGCTGGTGAGGTGGTGCAACGCCCGGCGTCGGTGGTGAAGGAGTTGCTGGAAAACGCCGTCGACGCGGGGGCAAAATCGGTGCAACTAGTGGTGCGTGATGCCGGCCGAACGTTGGTGCAGGTCATCGACGACGGCAAAGGCATGACCGAGACCGACGCCCGGATGAGTTTTGAACGCCACGCAACCTCTAAAATTCGTACCTCCGACGATCTGTTCAAGATTCGGACAATGGGCTTCCGGGGCGAAGCGCTGGCGTCGATCGCCGCCGTGGCGCAGGTGGAAATGCGCACCCGTCGCGCCGACGATGAGCTGGGTACGTTGGTGCGCATCGAAGGGTCGGAAATAAAAGCGCAGGAGGTTGTATCGTGCCTGCCGGGTACGAATCTGCTCGTTAAAAACCTGTTCTTCAACGTACCGGCACGGCGTAATTTTCTGAAGTCCAATTCCGTCGAGATGCGCCACATCATCGACGAGTTTCAGCGCATCGCACTGGCCAACCCGGAAGTGGCGTTTTCGCTTTTTCACAACGATCAGGAGGTGTTTAATCTGCCCGCGGGCAAGCTGAGCCGCCGCATCGTGGATATGTTTGGCAAGGCGTACCGCGAACAATTGGCTTCTTGCGACGAAGAGACGCCCTATGTATCGGTGCACGGCTACATCGGCAAGCCCGAATCGGCCCGCAAAACGCGCAACGAACAGTACTTCTTCGTTAACAATCGCTATATCAAGCACAATTACCTCCATCATGCCGTGGTGGGGGCCTACGAAGGGATGATTCCCGAAGGACACCACCCGTTTTACGTGCTGTTCATCGAAATCGACCCGTCGCATATCGACATCAACATTCACCCCACCAAAACCGAGATCAAGTTCGACGACGAACGGTCGGTGTACGCCATCGTGATGGCTGCCGTCAGGAAGGCGATGGGGGTGTATAACCTGTCGCCGTCGCTCAATTTCGAGTCGGACGTTAATTTCCTGAATCGGGGCGGGCGCGATGCGCTATCGATTGCGGCGGCTCAGGCGGCCAGTGCGCCCAAGCCCGTTACGCCTTCGTGGGCTAAACCTGCCAGTCAGGCGGCCCCGGCCGCCGATACTCCGCGCAGCAGCCCCACACCGCCCCCGGCCGAGATATACCGGAAGTCGGCGCCCCAAAACTGGCAGGCGTTATTTGAAGGGGCAGGCGCTACGGCCAAAGCCAAACCAAAGCCCGACAAACCGCTGACCCACGACGTCAGCTGGATTGAACCCAGCTCGGAGCCAATGCCCCGGCCGATGGCGACACCCGCTGTTTCTGGCCAAAATGAAAGCCAACCGCCCGTTTCTGACGTAGGTACGGATGTGGTAACGAAGATGGGCAGCCGGGCCAATCAGCTGGGTGCCGACGTACCTGGCCAGGCGGTTCCCGACGACGTAGAAACCGCTGTGATTCAGGTGAAGAATCGTTACCTGCTGACGACCGTCAAGTCGGGTGTGTTGCTTATCGATCAGCGTGGGGCATACGAACGTATCCTGTACGATCAGTTTCATTCGGCGCTGACCAAACGCAGCGGGTCGTCGCAACAGTTGCTGTTTCCCAAAACCGTGACGGTGTCGCCGGTCGATTTTCAGCTGGCGCTCGACGTGCGGGAGGAACTGGAAAGCGTTGGCTTTCAATTCGACGAGACCGGCCCCAATACCTTTCTGATTCGCGGCGTACCGGTGCAGATCGGTGAAGAGCGCGAAGAAGAGTTGTTTGCCAATTTACTGGCGCAACTGCGGGAAGACACGGGACGGCTGAAACTGGACCGGCTTGAAGCACTGGCCCGGTCGCTGGCGCGTCGGTCGGCGAGCCGCCATCTGAAACCGATGACGCAGGCCGAACGACGGGCGCTCGTCGATCAACTATTTGGATCGGCTAGCCCCAGTTACACGCCGGGTGGCGAGGCCATCACCACGGTATTGACATTGGATAAATTAGCTGAATTATTTAAACCGTAATGAGTTAGGTACGTTGAGGCTACGGCTTCGATACGTATTGCCTCTTACTAGTGACCCGCCGAAGTACCGGCTTTGGCATACAACTTATGTTTTCGTTTACTCCTGCCGTTCGCACGCTGTTGCTGGTTAACGTACTGGTCTATTTTCTAACCTCGTCGGTGCGCGAAGAGGTGATTGATCAGTTTGCGCTACATTCTCTATTATCGCAACAGTTCAACATTATTCAGCTCATTACCCACATGTTCATGCATGGCAACTTTAGCCATCTATTCAGTAACATGCTGGGGTTACTGGTCTTCGGGCCGCTGCTCGAACGGACGTGGGGTGCGAGCCGTTTCCTAACTTTTTACCTGCTCACAGGCCTTGGCGCAGCGGCTCTCTACCTCGCTGTGAACTATTATGAGACTGCCGGACTGGTGCAGGCGTTCGAAACTTATCGGGCCAACCCAACCAACGGTGAGTTTATCGGGTTTATCAATGGGTACGCTTCTTCGATCTACGATAACATCGAGCCGTTTATTCAGAAATTCGATGCTGACCCGGAAAATCCGGCGTATATTGAGGGGGGGCGCAAGATTTTAACCGCTTATGTAGCCACGCAGGTCAACACACCGATGGTGGGGGCGTCGGGGGCAATTTTCGGGGTGTTAATGGCGTTTGGCCTATTGTTCCCCAATACACAATTGTTCCTGTTGTTCCCTCCTATTCCGATTAAAGCCAAGTATCTCGTAGGAGCCTATGCCCTCTGGGAGATTTACACGGGCGTTTATCGGGCGCAGGCCGACGGGGTGGCCCATTTTGCGCACATTGGTGGTATGCTCTTCGCTTATATCATCATTAAGGTCTGGGAATCTCAACGAAAAACATTCTACTAACAATGAGCGGACTACTAGATGATTTCAAGTCCGAATTCAACAAGCCCAACAATACGCTGGTGCAGTTGATTTTGATTAACACGGTCATTTTCCTGGCTGTGATTCTGGTGCTGGTAGTCTCGAAACTGACCAACCACACCGAATACTACCAGTGGACTCTTGACCAGCTCATGATGCCCTGGCAACCGGGTGCGCTGCTGCGCAAACCGTGGACCGTACTGACCTATTCCTTCACGCATTACGATCCGTTCCATATTCTGTGGAACATGGTCTTTTTATACTGGTTTGGTCGCCTTATTGAGGAATACCTCGGCAGCCGTCGGCTGGTTGGGTTGTATATCATGGGCGCGCTGGGCGGTGGGCTTTGCTATTTCGTAGCGTACAA
This sequence comes from Fibrella musci, assembly GCF_041321105.1. NCBI lineage: Bacteria > Pseudomonadati > Bacteroidota > Cytophagia > Cytophagales > Spirosomataceae > Fibrella > Fibrella musci. The sequence goes on from NZ_JBGGWD010000006.1 coordinate 381,018, forward strand.
CCTAGTGCCATATTTCAACAATCAGGTAGGCGGGCAGGTGCTGCTCGGTGCGTCGGGTGCGGCGTTGTCGGTAGCGGTCGGTGCGGCCACGTTGCTGCCCAACTACACGTTCCACCTGCTCTTCATCGGGCCGGTACGTATCAAATACATCGTGCTGTTTTTCGTCGTCCTGTCGTTCTTCAACTCGGTCGGTAACAACGCCGGCGGTAACCTCGCGCACATTGGCGGGGCACTCGTCGGATTTGTGTACATCAAGCTGCTGCAAAACGGTAGCGACATGGGCCGCCCGGTTTATTGGGTGATGGACATCTGGAGCAACCTGTTCCGTACCAAACCGCCCGTAAAGGTGTCGCAACGCCAGCGTAGCGCGCAAACAACGCCCAGCGCCTATGCTGCGGCGGGGAGTTCAGCAACGCACGTGGGTATTCCCGATCAGGACGAAGTCGACGCGATTCTGGATAAGATTGGCCGGTCAGGCTACGAAAGCCTCACTCGCGAAGAGAAGCAGAAGCTATTTCGGGCCAGCCAGAAGTCATAATCTCGTAGAGATGCAATCCCTTGCGTCTCAAACGCGCCATCATTTTGTAGAAAAATGGCTGACACGGAGGAGACGCAAGGGATTGCGTCTCTACAACAATCAATCATCAATGCGCCGGCGTGAGGCTTTGACCTCGCTCCGGCGTTTTTTTTGATCGAGCCGCTGAGCAATCATACCGGCGCTGGGCTTGGTGGCTTTGCGCGGCTTGGGTACTTCGAACGCCTTGGCGATTAACCGATCGAACTTCTTGATAACCTTTTCGCGATTAGCGAGCTGGGTACGTTCGGTCTGGTGGGTCAGAACCAGTTCGCCCTCGGTCGTGAGTTTGTTTGCCAGTTTGTCGAGCAGAAGAGTACGTTGCTCGTCGGTTAGCAAGGCTGACTCGCGCACGTTGAAGCGAAGTTCGGCCTTAGTGGCCACTTTGTTAACGTTCTGCCCGCCCGCACCGCCACTGCGCGCAAACTGGAAGCGAAGATCAGAATGTAAGCTGCGAGGATCGAAAGGCATGGCTTTTTGGGAACCGCAGCGGCGGACCGTGCAGATAAAGGGGATTTTAGGGATGAACGCGGGTTTTTGGGTGGCTTTAGACTAACAGGTTTAAAATCCACGATCATTACCAAAATCCACGTCATCCGCGTGCCATCCCAAAATTATACCTCTACCAGCATCGCGCCGTAGGAATAGCCGCCGCCAAAGACCGTGACGACGATGCGCTCACCGGGCTGGAATGAATCCCAGCGCTCTGACAAGGCGATGGCGCAACCGGCACAACCCGTATTGCCAAGGTATTGAATGTTTGAAATAAGTTTTTCTTCCGGCAGCCCCAGCGTCTGCATCACATTCCGGCTAATGCGCAGGTTGGCCTGGTGAGGCAGCACATAATCGACATCGGCCGCCGTAAGGCCAAATTTGGCCAAAATCTGGAGACTGGCTTTGGGCATATAAATGCAGGCGTTCTGGAAAACGTCGCGGCCATAGGGCATAATCACGCCCCGTTCCAGCGGCTGCAATACAACCGCTTCAACGGCTTTACCTGCATGGGCAGCGCCACCAGTGAGCAGGCCTTTGATGGTCAGGTCACGGTCCGACTGCCGCTCGCGGGTGATGAGCAACGCCGCCGCCCCGTCGCCCCACAGGTGGCCCGACACCGTATCGTCTTCGTTGTAATAGCCGGTGTTGTGCTCCGACACGACCACCAGCGCCCGGGTGGCTTTGTTCAACGCGAAATAGCCTTCTACGATCTCGATGGCATTGAGAAGCGACGAGCAGGCCGACGATACCGAGACTGTCGGGATATCGGCGATGTTCAGGTGGTTCTGCACCACGTGAGCCAGCGTCACGATGGTGTCGTGCGGGGTATACGTCGCGCCTACAATCAGATCAACGGTGCTTAAATCAGCTTTGGCCATGAGGTGGTTGACCACCTCGATCGACATGGTATTGGTGTTTTCGCCCGGTGCGGCTTTCCGGCGTTCACTAATACCTGTTCGGGTAGTAATCCATTCGTCTGATAGCCCGTTGAGCCGGGTAAAATGATCGTTACCAACTACTTGAGCAGGCAAATAGTGGCTAACTGCGTGAATAAACATGAGCCGATTTAACTTGGCCTACAAAGCCAACAACTGAATTGAAAGCGAAAGTTAAAGGCTTCTAAGAAAACGTGGTATGTATAATGAGTATTGTACTATAATGACTGAGTAAAATACCACCAATCCGATTAAGTGGTCCAAATGTTACCGGCCACTTACCTTTGGTTTAGGCGTCGGCTTCGTGGTGGCAGTGGCGGCGGGCGCTTTGTTGGCAGCCTGCTTCCGGCTGAACTCAATGAAGTTACCGATGTCTTCAGCCGGAAGCGCGCGGGCAATGATTTTCCGGTTCTTGTCAAGTACGTAAACAGTCGGAGTGCTGTATACGTCGTACTGACGGCGGAAGTCGATGCGTTGACTGTGATCGTAGCCGTTGACCCAGTTGGTCAGCTTAAACTCGCGGATGAACTTCTTCCAGTCTTCAGCCGAGTCTTCGATGGCCACCGCCACAACCTTCACGCCCTTACCGGCGGGCGAATCGGTAAACTGCTTCACCTTAGGGGTGGCTTCGCGGCAATGCCCGCAGTGGGGCGCGTAGAAGAACATCACCGTGTAGTCGGCTCCGGTGGTTGCCTGTGCCAGATTGATGGGCCGGGCGAGCGTATCGCTCACAACGGGCATCTGAAATGATTTACCCACCTGCAACGGCTTCAGAATCGCGACGCGCTCGGTCAAGGTTTTGCGCGTGCTCGAATCGAGGTTGTCAAACTGCCCTTTGAGCCAGTAATTTTCGACCAGGTGAATAAACAGGCCGTCGGTACCCAGCACTTTGGGGCGCTCATACTGGCTGGTTAGGTACCAGATCAGGTAATTGCGCATGTCTTTGCTGGGGCCGGCCCGCTTGATGAGCATGTCAGCCTCCTTGGTCAACGAGTCGACCTGCTGGAACGTCAGCTCTTTGATGTAGCGATCGATACGGGGCTGCAACAGCGAGGTACGTAGCATGCGATCGTCGGTCAGGTCGAAGTTATCCCAGAAATGATTTTTGTAGTAATTGAACTGCCAGAGCGAATCGGGGCGGCCGTTGGCGGCTTTGGGCGGCGTAGGTACGTCGGGGTCGGCCGAGGCGAGCAGGATTTTGCTGGTCAGGAGTTTAGGGTTTTTGGCCAGAAAGTCTTTCCGGTAGGCGGCCGCTTCAGTTTGCAGGGCTTTCATCTGCTGCGCCGTCACCTCTGATTTGGGCAGCTTATCGAGCTTTCCCATCTGGTCGAAAATGCTTTTGAGCTTATGCTGATACCCATAAAAGGCTGCATTTTCGACCGAACCATCCGTTTTCATGCTACCAATCAGGTCGGTGGTATCGGTTTCGAAACCAAACTGCTGCTCAGCGAGCATAAGGTCAAAGTAGCGGCCTTTGGGCAGAACCACCAAATAGAGGCCTTCGGGAAGCTTCTTGCGGCTCTGGAAGACGAAGTTGCCGCTGGCATCGACGCGGGCCGTATCTTTCGGCACGTAGTGGGTCGCATCATACTGGTAATGCGCCAACACAACGGTGGTATCTTTCAGGCCCCGAATGCGTCCGGCGATCCGATGACCTTCGGGTGATTGGGCGGAGGCCAGCAGAGATACCAACCCCAGACTTAGCCCCAACATCAACGTGCAGTAGTTACGTAAGTTCATAGCACAAAGTTAACGGATATTGGGCGCTGTATATTGAAGAGTACCCTCCGTAAGTGACCACTCGTCAATATTCATTCCATGTTTTACGTTCTCTCCAAATCAATTGGTTATTTTCTGACGCCGGCGGGGTGGTTGCTGGGTACGTTGGTGGGGGCGTGGCTACTGCCCCGGTACCGTCGGCGGCTCGTGGGTACGTCGCTGTTATTGTTTTGGGTATTGGGAAACAGCTATTTGGTCTATAATCAATTGGCCCCGCGCTGGGAGGTAAACCCCACCCAACCGTTACCCCAACCCGTTCAGGGCCAACCGGTCGTTGCCGTGGTATTGACGGGGGGAATGATCAACACCAAACTGCCGGTTACGCCCGCTCGCCCGCTGTTGGGGCAACAGGCCGACCGACTGGGGCAGGCGCTGTATCTGTATAAAACCGGGCGGGCACAGAAGATTCTGATTAGTGGAGGCGAGAGCGGCCTGTTTTTCTACGGAACCAGCGCCGTGCAGGAAGGGCAGGCGGCCATGCAGTTTCTGCACCTGGCGGGCATCCCCACCCGGGATCTGCTCTGGGAAACCCGCTCCCGCAATACGCAGGAAAACGCGCTCTTTTCGGCTCGGTTGCTTCGGCAGCATTACAAAACGAGCCAATGCGTTGTGGTTACGTCGGCGTTTCATATGCGACGGGCGCTGGCTTGCTTTGCGCGGGAAGGCATTACGGCCACGCCCTTTGCCGGGTCGTACATGCAACAGCCGGGGCAACTGGTGCTGGCCGACGTGCTGGTGCCCCATGAACAGGCCTTTGCCGATGCCATGCATCTAATTAAAGAATTGGTTGGGTACGTTACCTACGCCGCCATGGGGTACGTTTGATTCTGTGCAGAGTGGGGCAACTCAAAGCCGCTTAATTACAAAATTGCTTCAAAACACACGATTTAGACAATTTGACGCATTTTTGCCGTTGTCTGATCGACTAAAAACTACGTGAATATGATCGCCTCGAAACGTCCAATTCTTGTTTTTCTGCTGACCAATGCCATTGCCCTCTCGCTCGTTTTTGCGTTGGTGGTAAGCTGTAAGAAAACCGATGACCCTGGTACTGGTGGCTCCGACAACCTGACCACGATACAGGGTAACTGGCGCCTAACCGCCATCAACATTAATCCTGGTTACACGGATCCAAGAGTCCCTTTTCCAGTAACCGAATTGGTTAGTGGTCTAACGCTGCTGGAACCTAACTGTGCTACCACCACAACGCTGTCGTTCAATAACGGCACTGTCACCAATAATTCAGCCTCTATATCGTCCTGCACAAGTGCTACGTTGACTAAGCAGCTGATAAACAGCTTTTTTGCGGCGTCGACGTCCTACACTGAAGATGCCAACCAGCTAACCGTTCGGGGGCCTCAAACGGTTACGTACAGCAAAGCCGTTACGACTAGCACGGCTACGCTGGTGACTAACCTAAGCGTCAATCCAGGTGGTCAGCCAACACCTACGTCGTATACGATAACCATGGCGCGGCAGCAATAAAACGCGTAGTAAACAATACGTGGTGCGTAATGAACACGAGCTATGTTTTCCCGAACTCTGGCTGTTCATCACGCACCACGTATTGTTTATCACTCGTTCTATTCCGTTTCCAACTCGACAATGGTGTCTATGGCGTTGGCGGCGGGAGCGGTGGGCATGGTCAGCAACACGCCGTCGGCGGTTTGGCTCACTTTCACGGCCTGCTTGCTCCCAAAAAGTCGGGCTGATTTAACCCGAGTTGGCAGGGTAGGTAGCGTCAATTGGGCGTCGTTCCAGTCGAGGATGTGCACGAAGACGCGCTTGCCGTTAGCCGTCGTGACGCCCCACGGCCGAGGGCCAACCGGACCGCCGCGCGTGCCGTAGACGGTCTCGCCAAACTGCTGCGTCCATTTGCCTACCTCGGCCAGCGCGTTGACAAACTCCGGCTGGATTTTGCCGTTGGGCATCGGGCCCACGTTGAGCAGGAAATTGGCGTTGCGCCCGGCGGCTTTCACCAGATACCGAACCAGTTCCCTGGGCGATTTGTAGTGATTGTCTCTCAGGTTGAAGCCCCAGGCACCGTTGAGCGTTTCGCAGGTTTCGAGGGGTAACTGACTCACCTCATTAGTGTTGTAACCGAAGGTGTTCTGGCCCGGCAGGTCGCGCTCAAACATCTGGAAATCTTCACCTTCGAACGGGGCCACGTGGTGATTGTTGCCAATCAGGGCGGCGGGTTGCAGCTTGTGAATGAGGTCGTAGGTACGTCGTAACTGCCAGTCGACTTTGGTATCGCGGGTGCTTTTGTTCATCTCGTCTTTGGCCTGATCCCACCAGCCATCAAACCAGATACCGGCAATGGGGCCATAATCGCCGCTGAGTAGCTCGGTCAGTTGGGCGTCCATGTAGCGCAGGTACGTGTCGAAATTGCCTTTTTCGGGTCGGCCCGTCCAGGAGCCACCAGTTTTGCCACGGGGAAAGTAGTCGGGATGGTGCCAGTCGAGGTGCGAGTGGTAGAAAAACAGTTTGATTCCCTGTGCTTTGCATTCGTCGGCCAGCATTTTCAGTACGTCCTTTTTGTAGGGTGTGGCGTCGACGATGTTGTAGGGGCTCACTTTGGAATGCCACATGGCAAACCCGTCGTGGTGCTTGCTGGTGATGGTGATGTAGCGCATCCCGGCGTTTTTGGCCATGCTCACCCAAGCTTTGGCATCGAACTGCGTCGGGTTGAAAAAGGTAGGCAGCTTCTCGTAGTCTTTGATGGGAATGTGCTGGTCGTTCATGACCCATTCGCCATCGCCGAGCTGACTGTAGACGCCCCAGTGAATGAAGAGGCCGAATTTGTCGTTCTGAAAGGCTTTGCGGGCGGCGAGGTTGTCGGCGGTAGGTTGGTAGGACTGGGCGGTGGCCGTCAGCGACCACAGGCTTAAAAGAACAAGTAACGTGCGCATAGTAAAGGGATTGACTTTGCGCTGAAAAGCCGCCTCGCCTGTCGACTTACTTTTAACGCCCCATCAGCGGTTACTTTTCAAAACATATAAAGTCTATATAGAAACCTTTACTTATTTATTTCAACGATATGGTAACACGAATGCTTTCGGTACTGGTTGGTTTGAGTCTGGTTTTCGTCATGGGTTGTAAAAAGACTGACGAACCGGGATCGGGAACCGTCAACACGACCCCTACGTCGCTGGTTGGCAACTGGAAAGTCACGGCCTTCACGATGGACCCCGCCTGGCCCAAAGTCGTGAACGGATCACCCGAACGATTTACCGATTACCTCCAATACCTCAAGCGCGTTAACGAAACCTGCCTGACCGACATAACCTGGACGTTTGCGCAGGATTCTCGGTTGTCGACTAACAAGGATAACCTGCCTACCTGCGGCGTCAACGGTCCAAACTCTACGTTCATTGTCGATTATCTGGTCGACCCGAACGGAACGTACAAGGAGTCGCCTAACCAAGTGGAGCTTATTGGAACCGGCAACCTGACCAGTATGACGGTCGGAAAAACGTTTGCGCCGGGTAATCTGGTCACGCTTCAGTGGAAAGACCAGGACCTCAGCAATCAGGGTATCCAGACGACCTACACGATGACGCTGACGAAGCAGTAATCGCGCTTAGAACCGGTTTAACACTCGTTCGACGCCGGGAACGTACCCAGCCCCAAACAGGTTGACATGCACCAACAGGGGATACAGGTTGTAAATGGCGATGCGGTCAGCAAAGTCCGGCTCGAGTGGAAAGAGCGCGTCGTAGGCCTCGTAGAAGCGGGCGTCAAATCCGCCAAACAAGTGAGTAAACGCCAACTCGGCCTCCCGAAAGCCATAATACACCGCCGGATCGACCAGCGCGGGCTGTTCGTCTTCGGTTAGCAGCACGTTGCCCGTCCAGAGGTCGCCGTGCAACAGGGCGGGTCGTTCGGGTGGCAGCAGGTCGGGCAGGCGGTCGCGGAGCCGAAACAACGCTTCGTAGGTACGTTTGTCGAGCAGGCCGTTGTAAAGTGCCTGACCGGCTTGGGGTAGCAGGCGCTGCTCAAAAAAGAAGGTGTGGCCGTTTTCGGTGAGCGCGTTGCGCTGCGGCAATGAGCCAATGTAATTGTCGTGGTCGAGACCAAAGAGCGGCTGTGTGTGGGCGTGTAGCTCGGCCAGTTGCTGCCCCAACTGCGTCCAGTAGAGCGTGGTCGCGTTGCGCAGACCGGCCCCATCCTGCCCCGATTCAATAAATTCCAGAATCAGATAGGCCTTATCGCCCTGCTGACCATACCCGACCAGGTTCGGTACGCGCACGGTGTGCGTCTGGCGCAGGCGGTCGAGCCCTTCAGCTTCGGCGGCAAAGAGATCGCGCCCCTCGGCCGACTGCCCATCGGGCGTCTGACGACCCAGGTCGCCGTTTCGGGCATGATTCCACTTTACGAAGAAGGTGCCTTCCGACGAAAACACCCGCGCCGCCGTGTTGATGTCGCCGCCGCTCAGAAACTGCGTATCGAGCACTTCCACGGATTGCCCGAGGTGCTGGTACAGGATGGTTTCGAAAAAATCGGCTTGCTCGTTACCCCAAAACATAACTTAGGTTTGACCGTACTGCATGAAGATGGACGTTTACGCTCCTAGGCCAGCCCGGCACCGCTCTGGATACGTACCTGGGGCAGGCTCTGTGGGTGTTCGTCGCGTAGGTACGTGATGAGGGCTTCTCGCAAGTGACAGCGCAGGTCAAAAGCCGATGGGGCATCGTTGGCCGACACTAGTACCCGCAACACAATGCCGGTGGGGGTAGTGTCGGTGATCTGCACCACAAATACCTGTTCGTTCCAGAGGGGGTCGGCTTCGGCAATCTGCTTCGCTTTGTCACGCACTTTGTCAATTGGGGTATTGTAGTCCAGGTAGAGCAGAATGGCCCCGGTAATGCTGGCGTCGGAGCGGGTCCAGTTCTGGAAGGGGTTTTCCACGAAATAGGTAATCGGCAAGATGAGCCGTCGTCGGTCCCAGAGCCGAACCACCACGTTGGTCAGGTTGATTTCTTCCACGCGCCCCCACTCATTTTCGACTACCACGGCATCGTCCAGCCGGATTTGCTGCGTAAAAGCAATCTGAATGCCCGCCAGCAGATTGCCGAGCGATTTCTGGGCCGCAAAACCTACTACCACCGATACAATACCTGCCGAAGTGAGCACGCTGGCACCAAGCTTGCGGCTTCCCTGAAAATTGAGCAGCAGTAAAGAAAAACTAACCAGCACCAGAATCGTTGAGATAATGCGCCGTATAAACTGCACCTGCGTCACAAACTTGCGCTGCGAGAGGTTGGTATCGCTGCTGATGTCGTAACTACGCACCATCAGCAGTTCGCCCAGTTTCAGCAGCCGCAACGCCAGCCAGGTGCTGGTGAGCAGAAACAGTACCTCGGCCGCTTTATCGGCTACGGGGTGCCGCCGCAGAAACCGTTCGGGCTGAATGTTGGTGCCGGTGAGAAAAAACAGCGAAGGCAACCAGAAATAAAAGGCCGTTCTGACGTACCGGCGCAGCAAGACCAAAACCTGATTATTCTTGCGTTGGGCAATTAGCCGGATAATCTGCGTGAGCACAAACGTGGTCGCCAACCCCGCAATAACGGAGATGATCAGTAAGATCCAGCCCGATAGATCGCGGTTGGGTACGTACCCAAACCAGCGAATAACGGCGCGTATCCAGACATCGATTTGTTGTTGCATGAGGTAAAGGTGAGAAATTTATGGTCGTTGGTGGTCCTTTGGCTTCGCTGTCTTCCGGTCGCTAACTCATTTTTCCAACCCGTCCAACGGGGGCTTTGTTATCTTTGGCATACGATTCAATCCGACTTACACGTTCTGATTGCTGATTGTTTTCCACTAAACGCTTCCGTTATCTTCTGTCTATGACCATCCTGCTTCAGGTTCCAACCACTTCGGCCTCAGCGGTGGCCGATTCGACCACCAACGCTGCCAACGGAGCCGCTACCGTTACACAAAGCCTGGGTTTATTTGATCTGGTAGCGAAAGGGGGATGGGTTATGGTCCCGATTGCCTTCCTGTTTTTCGCCACACTATACCTCATTATCGAACGCCTGATCCTGATTCGGAAGCAAAGCCACATCGATGAAGGCTTTGTCGACAACGTCAAGGACATGCTCCTGCAAGGAAATATCAAATCGGCGGAGTCGTTTTGCAAAAATCAGCGCAACGCCGTTGGTCGCGTATTTGAAAAAGCCGTTGGCCGGGTGGGGGTTGCCTCGAATAAAGAAATCGAAGGTACCATCGAGACCGTCGGGCAGATCGAGCTTTCGCGCATGGAGCGAAATCTGGGCTATCTGGGGGTCATCGCCGGTATTGCACCGATGCTCGGCTTTATCGGTACGATCTCCGGGATCATCCGCATTTTCTACGACATTTCGTTGTCCGACAACATCAGCGTGGGAATCATCGCCGGTGGTTTGTACGAAAAAATGATCACGTCGGGCGGTGGTCTGATCGTAGGGGTTATCGCTTACACCGGCTATCACCTGCTCAACATGAGCATCGAGCGGTTTACACTCAAGCTGGAAATGGCGGCGTTCGACTTCATGGAAGTGCTGCAAAAACCAACGGAGACCGCACGCGTTCGGTAAACCCAATCTTTGGAGGAAGGTCAGCGTTTGCAGGTCGGATTGTCACATCACGGCTTTGAGCGCGGTTCTATTCCGAACGACACATGGATAAGCTGAAAGTATCGACCGCCCAGTTTGAACACCGTAGCGGCGACAAGAAATACAACCTGTCGGTCATTAACCGGTTGGCTGAAAAGGCATCGAAAGAAGGCTCGCAGGTAATCGCGTTTCATGAGTGTTCCATTACCGGCTACACTTTTGCCCGGCAGTTAAGCAAGCGGCAACTGCTTGATCTCTCGGAGGTTATTCCCGGTGGTGAAAGTATCGAGGCGCTGACGGACATTGCTAAACGGCACAACATTGCCGTGCTGGCGGGGCTGTTTGAGAAAGACGACACCGATAAAATCTACAAGGCGTATGTCTGCGTGGATAAAAACGGGCTGGTGGCCAAATACCGCAAGCTTCATCCGTTTATCAACCCGCACATCACGCCCGGCGACAGCTACTGCGTGTTTGATCTCTACGGCTGGAAATGCGGCATTCTGATCTGTTACGACAACAACGTGATCGAAAACGTGCGGGCGACTAAACTGCTTGGCGCCCAGCTCATTTTTATGCCGCACGTAACCATGTGTACGCCTTCGACCCGGCCGGGGGCGGGGTTTGTGGAACCCTCACTTTGGGAAAACCGCGAAGCCGACCCTACCTCGCTACGGCTCGAATTTGATGGAATGAAAGGCCGCGACTGGCTCATGAAATGGCTCCCGGCCCGCGCCTACGATAACGCTATCTACGCTGTATTTTCCAACCCGATCGGGATGGACGATGATCAGCTGAAGAACGGTTGTTCGATGATTATCGACCCGTTTGGCGATATTCTGGCCGAGTGCCGCACCTTCGACGACAGTTTTGTAACGGCTACGCTGATACCGCAGAAATTGATTCAGGCAGGTGGACACCGGTACATCAAAGCCCGCCGGCCAGACCTGTACCGGGATATTATCGGCAAAGAACACCGGCCCGAACAAAGGGTGGTGTGGCTCGATGCCAACGAATAGCACTGAACCGGCTGCCAGTTAACGAGGCGCAGCCATTGACTCTAGTTACCCATGAAACTCCGCCGGAAACGCAAATTTGCCGCCGAGGTAGCCACGTCGTCGCTGAACGACATTATGTTCTTCCTGCTGCTGTTCTTCCTGATCATCTCGACGGTAGCCAACCCCAACGTGATCAAGCTGTTGCTGCCCAAAGCGTCGTCGTCGCAACAATTGAGCAAGAAGCAGGTAACGCTGTCGGTGGATGCCAACAAGCAGTATTTCATCGATAAACAACCCGTTTCAGGCGAGAACCTCGAAGAAGAGCTCAAGACGATCATGACGGGCATCGATGAACCCACCATCGTGGTCCGGTTCGACAAAACGCTCTCCGTGCAGGATCTGGTCGATGTGCTACAAACCGGCGCCAAGCTCAATATCAAAATGGTGATGGCGACGTCGAAATAAAGAGTGCGGGCCGCGTACTACAAAGAATGAATGGATGACACTAGATTGTGCCTGCGTCAACCATTCACTCTTTAAATTAAAATCGATACTGCGTCCGGATCGTCAGGAGGTTGTCAGGTACGTCCTGCGTGTAGCCGGTCAGGCGCGACGATTCATTGATGGGTACGTCGTACCAGAAAACGATCTTGAGGTTTTCGTTCATGTAATATAGATACCCAAACCCGATGGTATCGTAGCGCAGGTCGGCCCAGCTAAACTTGTTGTCGATCTGCTGACCTGAAACCTGCTTGTTGGGATCGTACCAATCGTATTTAACTACAAGCTGGTGTTTCAGGCTGCCGAGGTGCTGAAGGTAGTAGAAGTAAGCGCCATTGAACCGACGCACATACAACGGCGCCGCGCCCGGTGCCGACACCGGATTGGGAATAACGCCCGGTGTTTCGGTGCTGGCCTGCGTACTGGTTTGCCAGCCGCCAACGTACTCAGCCCTAAACTCGGTAAATCCTTTGCGATTGGGAATACGCAGTTGCAGATCGGCCCCGTAATACTGGCGGGGCAAAAACTGCCGCCCTACCACCGCCGACGTATCGCGCACGAACAGCGGCGCCGTGGATTCTACACTGGCCATCCGAAACGAGTTATTGGTGTAGCGGGCGATGCCCCCGAAATACCCCGACACACTTGCCGCCAGCGTTGTGCCTGCTTTGTTGAGGCGCAGGGGTTTGAGCGCCAGCCGCGTGATGACGTCTTTACGCGTGTCGTAGTCGGATACGCTGGCCAGACCGGGGCCATTGAAGAGGCCAATATCCAGTTTGAACTGTCGTAGCGGATGACCTGGTACGCGCGGCTCGAAACTGATCATAGCCCCCAGGTCACGTTCGGTGCGCATCAGCAATTGCGACATACGTCCCCGTTCCGGCGATTCGCGGTCACCCGAGCCGTAGTTGACCTCGAAGCCAAACGGACGGGCAAACAAACCCGCCGTTAAGTGGAAGAGATTGAAACGGTTGTCGTAAAGACGGCCCCAGAAGTCGCGCGTTTGCATGCCCCGTTCGGTGCCATCGAACTGGAAGACAAACAGTACTTTGGGTTGCCCCTCGGGCGTGTAGCGGGCGTAATCGAGCCGGAGCCGCCCCCGCCGCACACTGAACCGGTCATCGACCCCCGCCGGAAAGTCGCCGCCATTGAAGCTGCGTTGTCCTTCGGTCTGACCGAGTTGGAACTGTGGCTGAATGTATCCCGAAATGTTCAGGAACTCATAACGCCGCAACAGGCCAATTAGCCGCTGTGTGGTGTCGATCTGGCTTTCGGTTAGTCCACCACGTTGCTGGGCCGCAACGTACCCAGCCGTCAGCAGCCAGCACCAGCCCGTGAGCAGGTACAAACAGGTACGTTTCCTCGACAAAGTCATAGTGAATCAGATAAAGAGGTACCTGTACGCAGCCAGAGAGCTTGCTCGGGATGGTTCAGGTACGTTAAGCGATTAACCCAGCAGCCAGCGAAACAGCATGAATAGCGTAGCCGAGATCAGGATGGCCATCGGGAGCGTGAGCACCCAGGCGAGCAGAATGCTCTGGATCGTTTTGGCCTGTAGGTTTTTAATCCCTTTGCTGGCCACCATCGACCCGGCAATGCCCGACGACAGCGCGTGCGTGGTACTCACCGGCAGCGTAAACCACGATGCCAGCCCGATGGTCGTGGCCGCCACGAGCTCGGCCGAAGCGCCTTGTGCGTAGGTAAGGTGCGATTTGCCAATCTTTTCGCCCACCGTGACGACGATCCGTTTCCAGCCGACCATCGTGCCGAAGCCCAGCGAGAGTGATATCGCCAGAATGACCCAGAAAGGGGCGTGGTCGGTAAAGCGGCGAATGCCTTTTTCTTCTTTGACCGCTGTAGCCTGCAAGGCTTCTTTATCGGCCTCACTCAGCTTTACATCTTCGCTGGCAATCAGTTTTTTGCTGTTGCTGCTGATAGTCAGCAGGGCTTTCCGAATCAGGAGGGCGTCTTTCTGCTCGAAGTGATTGGCTTCGACCACCGGCGTCAGGTTGGCGATGCTGGTGTTGATCTTCTGGAAGCGCTCCAGATCGCTATCCGAGAGTTGGCTCGTGTCGATCCGGGCGATAATCTGCTGCACCGTGGCCAGATCGGGCTTCAACTCGGCAATGTCAATTTTGTTGTTGATGGCGAAGAAAGCGGGCAGCACGCCAATCAGGATGAGCATTACCAGCCCGATGCCTTTCTGGCCGTCGTTCCGGCCGTGGAAGAAGCTAACCAGCGTGCAGGTGGTGATGAGCAAACCCCGAATCCACATCGGCGGCTGCTCGCCCGGCACCGGTTCGTCGAAAATCTGTTTCCGCACCTGCTTATTGAGGGCCCGGCGCAACATGAACATCAGCACTACCGCCAGGCTGAACCCGACCAGTGGCGACAGAAACAGGGCCATGAAAATCTCTTTAGCCTTGTCCCAGTTGACGGCCGCCACCCCCGTAGTGTTCTCGGGCAGGAGCGCGTAGCCTAACCCTACGCCCAGGATAGCGCCAATGAGTGTGTGCGAGCTGGAAGCAGGCAGGCCAAAGTACCAGGTACCGAAGTTCCAGATAATGGCCGAGAAGAGGAGCGCCAGCACCATCGCGATGCTGTGATACACATTCTGATCGATGAGTAACTCGACGGGGAGCAGGTTGACGATACTCATCCCTACGCCAACCCCCCCGGTAATTACACCGATAAAATTGACGATGCCCGACCAGACTACGGCCTGCGTAGGTTGAAGCGAATTGGTGTAAATGACGGTGGCAACGGCGTTGGCGGTGTCGTGAAAGCCGTTAATGAATTCAAATGCGAGGGCTGCTAAAAAGCAGAAGGCAAGCAGGATAAAAACGCCGGTTTCTAAGCCGAACATACTGACTAGTAATTAGTTAACAGATATATTGGTGTACTTTCACCGCAAAGTTCAGGGGAATAGTTGGGCTATAAAATCACGAAGCGTTAAGAAATTGTTATGTTGTTAACATTAGGGTAATATTTAGATAACAGTCTGCCGCCCCCTGTCAATAGGCCTGAGTACTAGTACGCAGCCCGGAAAAAGGCCCCTGCCACGTACCCAACGGGTAGCGCAGCAGGGGCCTTATCATGCATTCGAGCAAATCTAGGCGGGCTGATCGGCGTCGGGCTTTTTGCCCAGTACATCGTCGATGGCTTGTTCGGCGTTGGGGAAACTGGCCTTGAATACCTCGGCGAGTTGTGCCCTGAGTTTATCGAAATACTCAGGTGCATTGTCCATGGCGGTTTCCGCTTCAGCCTTCAGTTCCGACCCTTTTGCTTTCAGGTCGGTCATCATTTTTTCGCCCTCTTCGGTTTGCAGGTATTTGTTAAGGGCAACTCCGGCGGCGGCTCCCAGAATGAACGTGGCTAAGTGTTTGGCGTTGACGGACATAGTGTGTTACTAGTTAGTTGAACACGAACGTAGGCCTTTCGGGGCAAAGTCGCAATGGCTAACTGCGGCGTTACCGCCTACAGCGAGTAATTAGGCCACTTAGTGGCATAAAAGTTATTGAATCACTTCTTTGCGACCTTTGCGCCGAACCCAGGTTGTGGGTAGTGTGTCCATGAAACGTATCCTCAAACGAATTGGCCTGATCATACTCGTTGCCCTGCTGGGCCTGGGTATCTGGCAGCACGAACTCATCAGCTACGGTTATATGCAGGCCAAGGGGCAGCTGCACATCATGCTCAACACCCGCCCCGTAGCTGAGTTGCTGGCCGATCCTGCCATACCAGATTCGGCCAAGGCAAAAATCCGGCTGATTGGGGAAATCAAACAGTTTGCGCAGGATTCGCTTGGCCTCGACCCGTCGGAGAACTTCACCACCTTTCACGATCAGGAAGGCAAACCGCTGATGTGGATGCTGGTGGGGGCGGATCGTTACGCTTTAACGCCGGTTCAATTCCGTATTCCGCTGCTTGGCACCTTTGCGTATAGGGGCTTTTTCGACAAAACCCGACTTTTGGAAGCCGATAGTCTGCTGCGGAAACAGGGCTACGACACGCGCATCAGCGGCATAGCGGCTTACTCGACGCTCGGTTTTTTCAAAGACCCGATCCTGTCAAGTATGCTAAGCCGCAACGAAGGTGATCTGGCCCAGTTGATCATCCATGAGCTGACTCACGGCACATTATTCATAAAAGATAACCTGGAGTACAACGAAAACCTCGCTGATTTCGTAGGTGACTACGGAGCCAAGCGATTCATGGCCTACAAGTACGGCGATACGTCGGCCGTCTACCGCGATTATCAGGCCGGGCTGGCTTTTTGGGAACGGTATACGCAGCACGTGGTGCGGGGAAGTCAGGTACTCGACAAGATTTATAGGGCATTTAAACCGACAACGCCTGTCGCTGTCAAAGAAGCTATGAAATGGAAAACCATCGAGCAAATCGTGACGGCCGCCGACACCATCACTGACGAGCGATCGGCCAACCGTTTGCCGCAAAAACGGGTCTCTATACGTAGCAAACTGCCTAACAACGCTTATTTTGTTAGTTATTTAACGTATCGAAAACAGCAGAACCGCTTCAAAACAGAGTTTGTTACTCAATTTGACAGCGACTTTCCGCGTTATTTACGACACCTGAAACAAACCTATCCTTCGCTGTAACGGACTGATTGCCATGAAAAAAACAGGAATCATTCTGAGTCTTTCCGCCTTGTTACTGGTCGTTGTCGCGTTTACGACGGCCCATACGTACCGCCGTGTAGTAAATACAAGTTTCGGACCGGGCGAACATATCGAGTATCGGGTCCATTACGGGTTCATCAATGCCGCCGAAGCCGTTGTCGATGTGGCGCCGGCGCTATACAACGTCAACAGCAGGCCCTGCTATCAGGTTAATGTGTTCGGCCGCACGACCGGCGCGTTTGACCTTGTCACGCGGGTACGCGACACCTGGCGTTCCTACATCGACACATCGGCCATTCTGCCGCAGAAGTTCTACACCAACATTCAGGAGAACAAGTACCGGAAGGAGGAAAACATGACCTTCAACCACAGTGCCAATACGGTAAAAGCCGAGGAGCGCACCGAGAAAGACCTGTTCAAAGTGCCTGATAACGTGCACGATGTGGTGAGTAGCTATTATTTCCTGCGCACCATCGATTTCAACCGCCTGCCCGTCGGATCGACGATCGAAGTACCAGCGTTCTACGACGACACCGTTTACAACATGAAGGTGCGGTATCGGGGCAAGGAGCGCATCAAGACCAAGTTTGGCAAGATTAACTCCATCAAGCTAAGCCCGATTATGGCCACGAACGGTTTCTTCAAAGGGGAAGACGCGCTGTTGGTCTGGGTGTCCGACGATGGTAACAAAGTGCCGCTGAAAGTAGAAGTTGAGTTGGCCATCGGCTCGCTGGAAATGGATATCCGAAGCTATGGCGGCCTGAAACAGCCCATGCGCTTTAATTGATCAGCCTAAACCTTATAGGATTTGAAAACCTATAAGGTTTGATAGCGTCTGACGATGCGCCGGATCCACTTCTCGATCGCCGTCAGCCGGTTCCAGCTTAGCTGAAGGTAAGGGACAGGTATAGCACCAAAACTTTCATAGAACTGTACGACGCCCGGTTTTTCGGGACTTTCAAAATCAAACAAGCCGGTTTGGCCCAACCGGCTTGTTGCGTGTTGGATGGCTTCGTCGAGCAAGAGCGTACGGGCATTGAGGCGGCGCCCATCGGCATTGGCGGCGTTGAAGAGGTAGATGACACGTCTATGCCCCTCCGCAAAGAAGGCCCCCGCCACAGGTACGTTCGCCACGCAGGCATAGCGCAACGTACCCAGGCCACGCGCCTGCAAGGCCGTAACCAATTGGGTGAACAGCGGATAGGCCCACTCGCCAACGCCAATCTCATCGGCGTGATTGCTCCGAAACAGCGTCAGCAACGGCTGCACGTCGGACGACTCGACGACCTGCCAGCCTGGCGTTTGGGCTGCGCGGCGGTGGGCGCGGCGCAGATTCATCCGGCGGTCGCGGGTGTAGGGTGGTGCCGCGCTGTCGAGGGTGAGCACGTGCGTCTGTAGAAGCCGCTGTTGCACATAGCCAGGTACGTTGGACAGCGGATTGGTCAGTGCCAAGCAAAGGCGACTGGCGTACCGATAACGCTTCAGTAAGACTTCCAGAAAAGGGGCCGGGTCGACGGGCTGTGCTGAAAAAATCGCCAGAAACTGACAGAACAAGGGTTGATAGACCACCCAATGGCCCCAACGGCGGCGGAGCGGCACGGGCAGCACGGCCGTGTAGCCTCCCTCGTTATCTGTGGCTACCAACCCTTCCCAGCGCCAGCGAGGCCCGTCAGGTACGTTTGTGACGGCGTCGAGGTACCAGCTATGCCCATAGAGCAGCGCGTTATGCGCCCCGGCTACGCACCGATCCCACTCAGGTACGTTGATTTGGTCGCGTTTCAGGAAGACAAGGGCCATCGGGTCAGGCCGAGAAAGCTTCCAGAAAAGCTTTCACTTGATGATGAAACTCTTTAAAGCTTTCGGAGCGTTGTTCCAGCCAGTCTACATCGAAGTTGGCTAAAATAGTACTTGCAATTTCAGCTTGTTTCGGAGCCTTTTTAGTTTCACCGTATACGGATCGTTTGCATTCAAGCCGAGGAATTGTTTCTAAGGTTTCATTCTTAGTTGCCGTTGGATTATCAGTGTGTCTTTTGATATACAATAACCAATGTTCAATACACTGGATTGGAATCATAAAAACTACGCGCTTTAAATGAGTTGCACACGAATTTCTGTGTGAGTCCTTTAATTTTTCGATTCTGACCTTGTCTGTCGTATCAGCATCGCGACCAACAACAAGTATATCTAGTCCATACCGTGCAAAACCTTGACGGGCTGCATCGGCAATGGAGTCATCGACTTCTTTTGCATTGCTTGCTTTGATTCGCCAGCCAAAATTTTCTTCTTCTAGAAACGTTTCTGGAAAACAAGTTGCGAAATATTTTTGGAGGAATGTTTTGTGAGCAAGGTCTTCGCAGAGAAGGCCATACATGATAAGCTTACTCATCGGGGTATACCGCCAATTAATCCAACTTTCCAGGCTTGCCCTAATCCATTCAAATACTGCGGAGGGTCGATTCCTAATCGCTCACTTTCGGCTGTTTCTGGCTCAATTATATCTTTTTGTAGGTTTTTGACGTGCGTCGCCCCCTCATCATCTTTATCAAAGATAAAAACTGATTCAGGCATGTCTTTGAACATATCAACCACAATTGGGCTGTGAGTAGTCATGATAACTTGAATGTCTTTCTCTTCCGCTAGCGAAAAAATGAGGTTAATGATTTCCTCAATCCTGCGAGGGTGAATCCCTTTCTCTGGTTCTTCGAGTAAAAGCAGCTTTGGAGGAGTAGGTTGATGAATAATACATAAAAGTGCTAGAAAGTACAATGTTCCTTCTGAAAGCTCATCTGCCCAATAAGTTATTTCTTGATTGTTATTTGTTAGGCCTACTATTTTGAGTGCTTCACGACTATGTAAATTACTTTTATTGTCATCATTATATGAATTATCCAAAGATATTTCATTGAATTCTGGTATGCAGCTCGATAAATCTTTTTCGATTTTACTGATTACTTTACTTCTATATTTACTCAACATCAAGTCCAGAAAATTAATAATATTTGATCCGTCAGAATTGATATTTTCTTCTAACTTGCCAATGACTCCCGGTTGAGATATCGTTTTCGGTTCAAGCCTATACACAATAACATTTTTAAATAATCTTGCCATCTCAGTAGAGTACTTTCCCTCATATATCTTTGATTCCCCTGAATGATATCCTTCTAAGTAATCATCTATATCAAATTCTGGTTTTAATGACCATTTATATTTATATTCCGGAATTGTGTTGGTCTGAATATTAATTAGCAATTCTAAATTCTCGTCTTTTTTATATATTAATTTTTTGGGCTTGTTGTTATAATACTTGTAGAAATTTTCAGCAGATTTGTTTCGATTTTTGTCTTCTTTTATAGAATTTACTGTCTCAATGTTTTGAAAATACTCTGATATGTATTCCAATGCTTTTAAGAAATTACTTTTTCCTGAATTGTTTGGACCAATTAGTAAATTAACCTCTTGTAAGTCGAGCGTTACGTCTTTTAGGCTTTTGAAGTTCTGGATGGAGACGCGCTTGAGCATGGCGAACGAGAGTCAGTTTGCGCAATAGTACGGTTTTTTATCGTAGAGCGCGTCAGATTGCCACGTGGCGATCTGACTAAAGTGAAACATCAAACAACATCAAACGCGAAACGACAAACTTTAAACGTCTTACTTGAAATACGCTTTCAGCTTGGCGATTTCTTCCTTGGTGTCAGGCTTTTCCTTCAACAGATCATTGACGATCTGAATGGCGTGGATGACGGTGCTGTGGTCGCGCCCGCCGAAATGGTAGCCAATCGACTTCAGCGACAGCTCGGTAAGCTCTTTAGCCAGATACATCGCCACCTGCCGTGGGTAGACCACCTCGCGTTTGCGGCTCTTGGCCTTCAGATCAGCAATGGAGATGTTGTAGAAGTCGGCGACGAGCTCCTGTACCGTGTCGATGTTGATCTCTTTCTCATCGTTCTGCACGATGTTGCGGAGCGTCATTTTGGCCAGATCCAGGTCGATTTCGCGGCGGTTGAGCGAGGCCTGCGCCATCAGCGACACCACCACGCCTTCCAGCTCACGCACGTTGGTGTTGATGCTGTGCGCCAGGTATTCGATCACGCTGTCGTCGATGTAGACGCCCTCGGCTTGCAGCTTCTTCTGGATAATGGCAATGCGCGTTTCCAGATCGGGCGTTTGCAGGTCGGTGGTGAGCCCCCATTTGAAGCGCGACAGCAGCCGGTCGTCGAGGCCGTCGAGGGCGCGCGGGGGCCGGTCCGATGTCATGATGATCTGCTTGCCCGACTGATGGAGGTGGTTGAAGATGTGGAAAAAGATGTCCTGCGTTTTTTCTTTCTTCTGCAAAAACTGCACGTCGTCGATCACCAGCACGTCGACCTGCATGTAGAACTGGCTGAAGTCACGCATCGAATCGCTTTTGATGGCGTTCAGAAATTGGTTTGTGAACTTCTCCGACGTCACGTACAGGACAAACTTATCCTGATTGGTATTCTTGATGTAGTTGCCGATAGCCTGCACCAGATGCGTTTTGCCCAGCCCCACGCCGCCATAAATCATCAGCGGGTTGAACGAGGTCACGCCGGGCCGGGCGGCTACGGCGTAGCCCGCGTTGCGCGCCAGCCGGTTGCAGTCGCCTTCTACGTAGTTGTCGAAGGTGTAAGTGGGGTTGAGGTACGAATCGAGTGTGAGTGAGTCGAGGTCTTTGAGCTGAAACGGCGACCGCAGAATATCGGGGCTGACGTTGTCGGGTTTAGCCGATTGCGGGCTCTTGGTGGTGGGCATGTTCACCGCAATGGGACGGTTCTTTTCGTCGCCCTGATCCACCACAATCGAGTATTCGAGTTGCCCATCGCGCCCGATAGCGGCGTCGAGGGCCTTCCGGATGGCGTGTACGAAGTTTTCTTCGAGCCATTCGTAAAAGAACACGCTGGGTACCTGAATGGTGAGCACCTTCCCATACAGATGCAACGGCACAATAGGCTCGAACCAGGTTTTATAGCTGGCTTCGGGCACAATTTCCTGGATAACGCGCAGGCAGTTGGCCCAGACTAGCTGAACCTCGCGTTGCATAGGGCCGGGCGATGGGAAGGGATTCACTGAATAACTAACGTCAAGACGGAGGTACGGCTGTCAAAAAGGGAGACAAAAGTAAGAAAGTAAGTTAGACGTTGGACATTGAATTTATAGAACGAAGGCGGATTGTACATCGCCGATTTTAATAGATTTTTGACTGACGAAAGCTTAGGCGCTGCCCGGCTCCAACCGGCCAACCGCAGAACTACTTAGTCGCGCTAAACCTGATCAACAAACGATGCTACCTACTTTTTCGACCGTTACCTACGCCGACTGGCTGGCGCAGGTGCAAAAAGACCTGAAAGACCCCGATGCCTACGAAACGCTTCGCTGGGCTACGCCAGAAGGGTTCACGGTCGAACCCTACTACACGGCCGAGCACGTGGGTACGTTGCCTTTAGCGGACATACAGGCAGCGCAACGTACCCAGCCGGGTTGGTTCAACGCGCCGGCCTACACAATCAACGCCGCAGACGTACGGGCGCAGAATGGGGTATTGCGCGAGGCCATAGCCAATGGAGCCGACGCGCTGCTGCTACACGTACCGGCCGACATCAATCTGTCGCTCCTGCTGAATGGCATCAAACTAAGCGATACGCCGATTTGCTTTGCTGTATCGGGCGACGCGACCGTATTCATGACGGCGTTGCGAAACGTGGCGCCCTACCAACTGCGGGGCGGGCTTATCTGCCCTGCTGATCAATCCGTGGAGCAGGTAGCGAGCGTCTTGACGGCGGCTGAAGACTCGCCGCAATTTCGAGTTATCCACATAGATGGCATAGTTATCCACAATGCCGGTGCCACCGCTACGCAGGAACTGGCCTTTACATTGGCCCAACTCGCCGATGCCTTTGATCAACTCACCGAAGCCGGGTTTTCGCCTGAGCAGTTAGTTGCCAAAACGACTATTCGCCTGGCGGTAGGCACCAGCTATTTTCTGGAAATTGCCAAACTACGGGCGATGCGTGTGTTGCTCGCCCGATTTGGGGCGGGGCATGGGCTTGCGGCTACTCCATTTTTGGTCCATGCTGAAACATCGGCTTTCTATGAGGCAGCCGCTACACCTTACACCAACCTGCTTCGTAGCACCACAGAAGCGATGGCGGCGGTGATTGGTGGCTGCGATTGGCTCACGGTACGGCCCTACGATGCCGTGCTAGCCGAATCGGTGCCCGAATCAGTAGGTACGTTGTCGACCGGGTTCAGTCAGCGGATTGCCCGTAACGTATCGACGCTGCTGCTGGAAGAAAGTCAGCTGGGGCGTGTGGCCGATCCGTCGGCGGGTAGCTACTACGTCGAAACGCTGACGCACCAACTGGTCGAAACCGCCTGGGCGTTGTTTCTGGACGTGGAACAAAAAGGAGGGTACGCCAACGCGGCTGGGTACGTTCGGGAGGCGATTGATGCAGCCTATCAGGCAAAACAGGCGGCGGTGCAGCAGGGCCGTGTGCTGGTTGGCGTAACCAAATTCCGGCACGACGAAGGCGGTGTACCTACGCCTACCACGCCCACCGCTGCGCAAGCATCGGGTTTACCGGTGCGGCGTCTGGCCGAATCATTCGAATAAACAAAGCCGCCCGACCCGTCGGAAAACGACAGGGCCGGGCGGCTATTGATCCGTTGCTGAAAGCGGGTTTATTCCACCGTTACCGATTTGGCCAGGTTACGCGGCTGATCGACGTTTCGGCCGCGCATCACGGCGATGTCGTAGGCGAGCAGTTGGAGCGGCACCACGGATACCAATGGCATCAGGATCTCGTGTACTTTCGGAATCTCGATAGAGAAATCGACCATTGACGGCAGGTGGGTGTCGCCTTCCGTAACAACGGCGATCACACGGCCTTTGCGCGCCTTCACTTCCTGAATATTCGAGACTACTTTTTCGTATGAGCTATCCTGCGTGGCCGTTACCACCACTGGCATGTCTTCGTCGATGAGGGCGATAGGGCCGTGTTTCATCTCGGCGGCGGGGTAGCCCTCGGCGTGGATGTAGCTGATCTCTTTCAGCTTCAGTGCGCCTTCCAGTGCCACGGGGAAGTTGAGGCCCCGGCCTAGGTAGATGAAGTTACGGGCGTAGGTGAAAATGTAGGCAATCTCCTTGATCTTCTCGGCGCTTTCCAGCACGCGCTCTACCTTGGCCGGAATGGTTTCCAGCTCGGCCAGCAACTGCCGGAACAGCGTGTCGGAAATTGCGCCTTTCCGTTGGGCGGCGGCCAGCGCCATCAGCGTGAGTACCGTCACCTGGGCCGTAAAGGCTTTGGTGCTGGCTACGCCAATTTCGGGGCCGGCGTGGGTATAGGCGCCCGCGTGGGTAGCCCGCGCAATCGACGAGCCGACCACGTTACAGACGCCGAAGATGGTGGCGCCTTTTGATTTAGCCAGTTCGATAGCCGCCAGCGTATCGGCCGTTTCGCCCGATTGCGAGATGGCAATAACAATGTCGCCCTCCTTGATGATCGGGTTTCGGTAGCGGAATTCCGACGCATACTCAACTTCGACCGGGATGCGCGCCAGTTCTTCGAAAATGTACTCGGCGACCAGCCCGGCATGCCACGAGGTGCCGCAACCGACGATGATGATCCGCTTCGATTTAGCCAGCTTGTCCATGTAGTCGCGGAGGCCACCGAGTTGGAGCGTGCCTTCGTCGGCGTTGACGCGGCCGCGCATGGAATCGGCGATGGAGCGGGGTTGCTCAAAGATCTCCTTCAGCATAAAATGGTCAAAACCACCTTTTTCGATGGCCGCCAGTTCCATTTCTACCTTCTGAATGTAGGGCGTCGTTTTGGTATTGTCGAGCGTCACTATGCTCAGCTTACCGTCCTGCACGTTGGCTACCTCGTAGTCGTTGAGGTAGACCACGTCTTTGGTATACTCGATAATGGGTGATGCATCGGAGGCAAAGAAATACTCGCCATCGCCCACACCAATCACCAGCGGGCTGCCTTTGCGGGCGGCTACCAGTTGGGTCGGGTCTTCGGCATTCATCACCACGATAGCATAGGCGCCGGCCACTTCCTGCAACGCGGCCCGAACGGCTTCTTCGAGCGTGCCGCCTGCGTTTTCCCAGATGTCTTCGATAAACTGTCCCAGCACCTCGGTATCCGTCTGGCTGGCAAACGTATGTCCTTTCCGAAGCAGCGTTTCCTTGATGGTTGCGTAGTTCTCGATGATCCCGTTGTGGATGATCGCCAGTTTCTTGTGAAAGGAGTAGTGCGGGTGCGCGTTGACGTCGTTGGGTTCGCCGTGCGTAGCCCAGCGGGTATGCCCCATGCCGATGGTTGCGTGCAGGGTTTTATCGGCCAGTTCGTGTTCAAGCGCCGACACTTTGCCTTTTTTCTTGTACACTTTCAGCCCTTCGCCATTGAGCAGCGCCACACCGGCACTATCGTAGCCCCGGTATTCAAGTCGCTTTAAACCTTTGATCACGAGGGGGCATGCTTCCCGATGCCCTACATAAGCTACAATGCCGCACATAGGTATTCGTAATTAAGAATGAACTGTTAAGAAGGAGAGGTGGGTGAGGTACGTTCTTCTCCGAAAGGTAACAGAGAACGCCCAATTTTAGGCCTAAAGACAACTAAAAGGATGAACGGGGTACCCTTCAGGCTAATCGCTGCCGATTGGCGAAGCGATGCAGGCCTGAAAGGTACCCCGCAAACCGGAATCGGTTAGTTCGATTTCGTATAAAACAACACCAGTTTCACGCTGGCTTTGCCGTCAAGCACCATCCGCCAGACCCGATCGGTCAACACGGCCTGCGTCTGGTCGACCAGCGCGCCCGTGCTGCTATTCTGACCAAACAGCAGGCTGCTCGGTGTCAGAATCGCGAGGCTATTGTTGGGGCTAACCTTGCTTACGATCGATTGCAGGTAGCCCGCTACTTGGAACGTGTACGTGTTGGTTCGGGGCTCCAGAAACGCCAGTTGCGGATACACGTAGCTGTTCGGCGAGCGGCTGATTGGCCCACCCGGTGCCTGCAAGCCAGATACGGGGTCGATGCCCGGCGCCGACTGCACAGTAAACAAGCGCACAGCGCCGGTCGACAACTCCGAACGAATCAGCCGATTGTTACCGTCAACTTCAGCAAGCGCCAGGTAATTGGGCAATGATCGTTTCTTGTCTTCGGTGGGCTGCGGCGTAATAACCAGATCGGCCCGGTTGATGGCAATCCGCCCCGATTGAAGCAGCGCGTTCAGCGACGGAAACTGCAACTTGGTGGTGACGCCAGTGCCCGGCTGCACGTAGGTACGTCCCGTAACGGTGGTGGTCAGGCTCTGGCCGGGCCGCAAGGTAGAAAGGGGGGTACCTGCCCGGTTGGCTGTAATCTGGTTGAACCGTTTGCCCGAAAACGAAAAATACTGGGGGTTCCGGAACGCCGTTTTCTCGCCTTCTACGTGGTAGTAGAGTAGAATACCTGTACTTGATGGCGACAAGCCCAACACCGAAGCTGCGTTGGTACCGCCCAGCGAAAACTGGAAATCACGCGTGATCTGCTGCCGGAAGCCGTTGGGATCGACAAACGTACCCGTAGAGGTAAGCGTGCTGGCGCTGGAATTGGCTAGCGCCAATAGCTCCCGGCCAATGCTGTTGTCGATCGGAATAATCGTCGACGTATCGGTGCTTAGAGGGCGGGGCAGAATCGTGCGCCGGGCGATCACCTGACTGCCAACCGGTACAACCGAACTGATGTCGTAATTCTGCCGACGCAGGCTATCCGCCATGCGGGTTACCACAATCTCGTGGGCAACTGCTGTATCGCCGTACCAGGCTCTGCTCAGGTTGATAATTAGCCGCGTTGAGTCCAGAATGATCCGGCTGGCGGGCGTAGTATTCGTTGTCCCAGAGTCGGTTACGACGAAAGCAGACGTCTGCTGTAGGGCGGCGTAACTCCGGGCCTGCACCTGCCCATAAACGGGATCGGTGTAACGCCCAACTAGCAGTACGCTCTGGTCGTTGCTCCGCACCGAGTCGAGCTGAGCCGTCGTGCGGGTGATGGTGAGCGTATCGGTATAAAGAACGCCCACCTCATTGGTGGGCGCAAGGCCAATCTCCTTCGGTTCTTCGCAGGCAAGTACCGCCGCCAGCATGCTGGCCACAACGGCCAGCTTAGCTAACCAGTTGCGTGTAGATGTTGTAATAACGGTCGGTAACGTTGGTTTCCGCCTGGGCGAGGTCGAGTTTGTGTTCGGCAATTTCATTCAAAATGGCAGTCAGACTTTCGTTTTCAGTTTCGCCCGCGTCCACAACGGCGTCGGCGTAGGCGCAACCAATTTTAATGAACCCGGTGAAATCACCCGATTCGAGATGGCTGAGCATGGTGTTGTCAATGTCCATCATCTTGGCTTTTTCAACCAGATCGCTGGCATTAAAACGGTGCTCAAACGCGTTATTGTACACTGTGAAGACCGACTTCGTGTCTTTAAACATCGGGTCGTTCTTGTAAGTGGTTTTCAAGTACAACGGAATCAGTGAGGTCATCCAGTCATTGCAGTGCACAATATCCGGCGACCAGCCGAGTTTTTTCACAGTTTCGAGTACACCCTTGCAAAAGAAGATCGCCCGCTCGTCGTTGTCGTCGTAGAAACGGTCTTCTTTGTCGTGAAATACATACTTACGGTGGAAGTAATCTTCGTTGTCAATAAAATACACCTGTAACTTGGCCGTTGGAATCGACGCGACCTTGATGATCAGCGGCTTTTCCTCGTCGCCAACCGAAATGTTGATGCCCGACAGGCGGACAACTTCATGGAGTCGGTTTTTGCGTTCGTTGATCAGGCCGAAGCGGGGCACCAGTATCCGAATTTCCATGCCCCGTTCCTGCATGTCCTGCGGTAACTTGCGCACAAAATCGGCCACGTCGGTAGTCTTGAGGAAGGGAGTGATTTCGCTGGCAACGTACAAAATGCGAAGTTTGCTCATAGAGGCAAGAGAAGAATGGGTTGGACGAATTCACCTAAAAAACTTGCAAAATTAAGCAAAAAAATACCGCATTTCAATACATTTTGCCCTAAAAATTACAATTTCCCGCGGTGCGTTGTGTCTCCCAAAATAGCCCGTTTTTACGCGCCTTTTACCCGTTGTCATGCATACCTTCGATACCGTTTTTTCCCTCCGTCAATACCTCACTCAACAGCGCGCTGCGGGCCAGACCATCGGCTTCGTTCCGACTATGGGTGCGCTGCATCCGGGCCACCTGGCCCTGGTCGAACGCGCCCGTCAGGAGTGCGACCTCGTCGTTGTCAGCATCTTCGTCAACCCCACGCAGTTCAACAACCCCGAGGACCTGGCCAAATACCCCCGCACGCTAGAACAGGACTCGGCCCAGCTCGAAAGCGTTGGAACCGATGTGCTTTTTTCGCCGTCGGTAGCCGAGATGTACCCGCATCCCGCCACGCTTCGCCTCGACTTCGGCGACCTCGAAACCGTGATGGAAGGCGCCTCGCGGCCGGGTCATTTCAATGGCGTGGGGCTGGTTGTCAGTAAGTTATTTCACATGGTGCAGCCCGACCGGGCCTATTTCGGTCAGAAAGACCTTCAGCAGGTGGCCGTGATTCGGCGGCTGGTGCGTGACCTGAGTTTTCCGATTGAACTGATCCGCTGCGATACTGTCCGCGAAGCCGACGGGCTGGCCATGTCGTCGCGCAATGTGCGCCTCTCACCCGAGGAACGTACCCAGGCCCCGGCGCTGTTCGAAGCCCTGACGCTAGCCAAATCGAAGCTGCTGGCGGGCGAGACGCCTCAAGAAGCCAACGTCGTCGTGGCAACGTACCTGGCCGCCCGCCCCGCGTTCACGCTCGATTACATCGAAGTTGTCAACGCCGACACGCTCCAACCGGTAGAAGAGCTACAGGCCCCTGGCCAGACAGCCCTGTGCCTCGCCGCCCAGCTCGGCCCCGTGCGCCTCATCGACAACGTGGTGTTCTGATAGTCTGGATAGTCGTTTAGGAACGTAAGTCAATAGTCTGGACAGTCGTTTTCATGGTTGCTTCTGCGAAGCCACACGTTAAATGACTGTCCAGACTATTGACTTACGTTCCTAAACGACTATCCAGACTATATCTTTTCCTATTGGCATTCCCGACGGGTGTCGATGATGGCCTGAATTTTCCAGGCGCCGTTGAGCCGCACGAGGGTGAAGGCGTTGGCACCGCAATGGTGAAGCTTGCCTTTGTAAGTGAATTTGTACGGAATGAACGCCGTCGCCAAGTCCGTATCGATCAGAATCTGGTAGGGGTCGATGGCCTCGATTAGGTCGTTGGGTTTGGCCTTACCAATGGATTCGGCAAATCCGTCAATCGACTCCGTACGGACGCTCACGACGCCGTCTTTGTTGACCACCGACTGAAGGCTGGCATTGGGTGCAAACGTCCCTTTCACCTTCGCGGCATCGGCGTTTTTCATGCCCTCAAACAGGTCGTCGACCGTTTGCATAATCGCGGCTTCGTCGAGCGCCGAGGCCGACATCGTTTGCGAAAAAGCCGCCACAGGCAGGCAAAGCAGCGTAATCAGAAAAAGTTGTCTCGCTTTCATAGGCAAAAGGTAGGAAATAGTTTACAGTCCTCTGTCTTCAGTTTTCTGTTGGCTGCCGCCAGGCTACACTTGCGGCAGCCAACAGAAAACTGAAGACAGAGGACTGCGAACAGTAAACTCAATATTTCATTTCGCCCCGGTCTTTTTCGACGGCGCTGCGTCCTTCGGTCATCCAACTGGGCGCGGGGGCGTTCCTGAGGTAGTGGTCGAAGAACTGATACATCCGAATGCTGAGGTCTTTGGCGTTGTGCCGCTGGGTCAGGTTATGGTCTTCCCCGTTGTAGACCAGCATCCAGACGGGCTTCTGCAACCGGCGTAAGGCCGAGTACATTTCAATGCCCTGATACCACGGCACCGATCCGTCGGCGTCGTTGTGCATCATCAGTAGCGGTGTTTCAACCCGGTTGGCGTAGAACAGCGGCGAGTTTTCGAGGTAATTCATGGGTTTCTCCCACAGCGTACCCCCAATGCGACTTTGCGTTTTCTCGTACTGAAACTGCCGCACCAGGCCCGTTCCCCAGCGAATACCGCCATAGGCCGAGGTCATGTTGGCGACGGGCGCGCCCGCCATCGCCGCCCGGAACAGGTTGGTGCGGGTGATGATGTAGGCCGTCTGGTAACCACCCCAGCTCTGCCCCTGAATCCCCAGCCGGTCGCGGTCGATGTAGCCCCGGTTGAGCAGGCTCAGCACGCCCGGTACGATACAGTCGTAAGCGTTCTGGCCGGGGTTCCCCGTGGTGTACACGATGTCGGGCACGAAGACAACGTACCCGTTCGACACGCAGTAGGGAATGTTGATCGTGGAGCGGCTCGGTGTGGGCGCTTTATAGTCGGGCAGGGTTTCGGCGCTGCGTTCGTAGAAGTACGTCAGCATGGGGTACTTGGTGCCGGGCGGTCCGTCGTTACGGTCGAAGCCTTCCGGTTTGTAAAGTAGCCCTTCCAGCTGAACCCCGTTCGTCCCCGTCCACTTGACCAGCTCGACCGAGCCCCAGCGCAGGCTATCCTGCTGCGGGTTGATCTGCGTCAGTTGCTGCTGCGTGCTGAACGTCGTATCGGTCTGGAACAGGTTGTTGGGTTCGCGGAAATTGCCCCGGTGGTAGGTGATCGTCGAACCGTTTTTCGCTTTAGTTATGGCCGAATAACGGTGAGCGCTGTTGAGCAGGATTAGTAGCTCGCCGTTACCAGTGGCTGAAGCAGGAGTTAGTCGTTGACGTAAAATACCCGTATGCTTGTCGCCTTCCCAGAAGCCCGTCAGGTACAGGTCATCGGTGGGGTTGATGGCTCGCTCGTCGGTAGGGCCGTCGGTGCGTTCGAGCGCGATGCGGCGCAGCCGAACCTTGTTGGTACGCCCCCAACTGTTGGTCAGGTTGCGGGGTTTTTCGCGGCCGGTGGGGTCAATCTGCCAGAGGTCGTAGCGGTCATAGACCCACACATAACGGTCGTTGGTGGTCCAGCCCGCAGCACCGTAGCTGCCGGGTAGGCTGGGCGTGTCGTGCTCTTCGTCGAAAAACGCGGAGGGCAGGCCGCGCGTCAGGTCGATGCGTTTGCCGTCGGCTACCGACCATGCCCGCCAGAGCGTATCGCGTTCGTCGAACCAGTAGGCGTACTTGCCGCCCGGCGAGAGTTTGGCCTCCGACGTGATTAGGTCGTGGGCGATGCGGGTTTTCTGGCCTGTTTGGCTGTCGATGAGGTACAGATCGAGGTGGCCGGGGTCCCACGAGCTGCTCACCTGATACGGTACGTCGCTCACGCCTAGCCAATAACGTTGGTTGGTCTTGTAGTCGATGGCGACGGTGGGTACGTCGCGGCTGGCGAGGGAAACTACAGCGCCGGTCGTCAGGTCGCAGACGGTGGCGTAGCCGCGCTCTTTCTCGTCCTTCAGCCGTTTTTGCTGCATGGGTTGAATCCGGCTGTCGTTCCAGGTCCAGACGTCCACCTTCACCTTCTCGTCGTCGGGCGTCAGCGTGTCTTTTTTGATGCGGGGCGGTACGGGCGACGTCGCGAAGTATAGCCGCTGCCCATCATTGGCGAACCGGACGGGCGCGTATTCGTTGACCGACCAGCCTTTGGGCAGTGCGGCCGTGGTCGTATCGGCAACGATGGCCCCTGCCCCGCTTGTTGTCTGGAAGAAGGGCAGTTTAACCTGCGCCGACTTGGTCTTGCTGCCCTTTTTGGCTTGACCGACCACCGGTTTGTCGCTCAGGTTTTTGTAATAGAGCCGGAACACCTTCTGCTCGGCACCGGCGGAGTCGGCCGAAGCCATCCAGGCGAGTTGCTCGCCCGTTTTGTCGACGGCCAGCCCTTTGTACACCTTGTGCAGCCCCGACGTGTCGATGACGGCCAGTTGCCGCGTGTCGGTGCGGAAGGTGAAGACGCCCGGCAGCAGCACGTCGCCCCATTTCAGGCTGTCGATAATCGACTCGCGAGCAAATACCACCCGCTGCCCGTTGTCGGACATGACGACGCTCGACACGTACCTGACCCGCTGCTGCGTGCCGTCGGCCATGTTGAACAGCACCATATCGTCGGCCTTCGGTTTTTTCGGGCTTGCTTTTTTGGCCGTAGCCGTCGTCGAGGCCGGGCTAATCGTGACCGGGTTAGTGGTGTCTCTGGCGGCGGCTGTGGAGCGGGGAGCCGGGGCGTCGGGCTTACGCTCCTGTAACAGTGACACCCATGAGCCGCCGTCTTTCCCAAGCACATACGACTTCACGTTAGCAAACCGGGTAATTTTACCCGTCGCCAGCTCGATGACCGCGAGGGAATCTTTGGGCAGTTCGTCGGCTTTTTTCTTTTTGAGCTTGGCCTTACGCGTATCGGCCAGTGGTGTTTTGAGCTTGGCGACCAGAAACCGGCTGTCGGCCGAAAAGCGGGCATCGTAGCCACGCGCCAGCCGGTAGCGGGGCGCGGACGTACCTACGGCTGCGCCAATGGCCGACACAAGCAGTTGCCCATCGCCCTCCTGCGGATCGATCTGGTAAGCGAGC
The DNA here is from genome assembly GCF_041321105.1 of Fibrella musci. Lineage (NCBI taxonomy): Bacteria > Pseudomonadati > Bacteroidota > Cytophagia > Cytophagales > Spirosomataceae > Fibrella > Fibrella musci. The sequence goes on from NZ_JBGGWD010000006.1 coordinate 413,117, forward strand.
CATTGGCCGTTAGGCGCGTGTTTTTCGGAGCCGACATTCTGCCAGCGGTCATAGTCGGCGGCGTTGAGCGAGCGTTTTTGGGAAACCGGCACCGGTGACTGGGCAAGGGCCATAGCGGCCATCAGCCAGCCGCCCAGCAAAAGAAACAGGCGTTGCATGAAGAAACGAAGAGGTTGGTTGTATAACGTACCCAGCGAGGGAACGCCCCACAAGTTAACCCCAACAACGCCGTTTACAGCCTCTCAGGCCCTGTTTTTGTAAGTTCAGCTAGTGATATGGCAAACGCTGATTGCTTACAAGGAGGTAGGAAATCGAAGCAACGTACCTGAAGCCTGATAACAGGAAGAGTAGACACTAATTAAATAACAGGTGCATTAGAGTCACTAAGTTAAAGCGTTATGAGGCGTTTAATTTCACCCAACGCCCCTGAGTGTTGATGGATGATGATGCTACGTTACTGAACAAAAACCACTCCCAACCTTTACACACTCATTGGGTTGGGCTGCAAACCGTCCTGACCGGCGAGCGTCCTGTCGACCGAAAGTGTGACGGCGCGGAGCGGATCACTACTGCATTTTATCAATGTATTTTATTCTAAAACCTGGATAGCGCATATAAGTTACTACTCTATTACCTTCATAGTTCATCACTTGTATTGTAGTACTACTTGTTTGTTTTGCATACACGGCTATACGAACAAGTTTGGTTATATCCTTATATTCAAACCGATGAACTGTTCTATAGTCTAATTTATACTCACGTTTACCATTCACGGTCTTAAAAGGTATTTCTTTTATTACTAAATATCCGTCTGGGTTACTTTCATTATTCGAATCATCTAAAGCAAATATTAGTCTGAGGTCATTCTCTTCACCAATGACTTTGAAGAAATATAGTTGATCTGTTTTATCATCACTCCCTGAAAATTCGGGATAATAACCGTGTGTTCTACTTCTTGCGCCATCACCTTCAATTGAAAGGTTAACAAGATTAGTTCTACCTTTTAAGTTTCCGGTTTTGGGATTAAAAGTAATTGAAAAACTTTCCCATCCGCCTTGCTGAGGCTCTGTTATTTCATACGTAATGAACCGTGCTTTAAAAAATACGTTCGGGTTTACAATTTTAACTACTCTCTCAATACTATCCTTTCCGTTTATATTAACAGTTCTTATTTGCCCAACTATAGTCGATGCTATACCGTTAGGCATGTAGCTTTTTAAGCTATCAATAATTTGTGCTGGAGTAATTGCAAAATTCTTTGAAGTTCGTACTGTAATTTTTACTGTATCAGCAGTTATGCCATCGTATGCAAAAGAGCTTCCAGTTCTCAATTTTCCGTTTGTGAAATTTTCAGGAGATAGCGCTTTAATTTTTATTGTATTAATTTGAAAGTCTGATAAACGAAGTTTGGATTTAGTAAACGCTGGGAGTACAAAGTTTCTGAACTTTGTTGAATAATCTCGTTCAGAAGACGGACCATCTAATATCTCATAAGTAAATTGAGGCAGGCTTGACACTGGCATAGGTTGAATTATTCCATTTTTTATATCCAGACGTTGTATTGGCTTACCAAGGATACCTGATTGAGGGTTTGGTAAAATTTTGTAATCATCAACTTTTTGGGAAAATGATAGGAATGGAGAAAATGTGTTGAAAATCAACAACAGAAGGTGAACTGTTTTTGACATGGCAGTAAAAATTAGTAGTTAAGGATTTGTAGAGGTATGCTTAAAGTTAAATACGGTGTTGGCTTGGCATTTTTCTAAATGTGTTCAAAAAAATATCTTACAAACACGTTTGGTACATTGAGCTTGAAGCTTAGTAACGTAATCAATCCGCTTTGCCCAACCCGCCTTTCCGGGGCGGCCACTTTGTCGCACGCTACGTAGCAAACTCACATTTTGCCAACCTAACTGGGCGTCTCTCGTGTCAACCGAAGCCGACCAACGAGCCAAAGCTGCCCTAACCGGGGCGTTTACTATGTCGCAAGCCAGCCCCAACATGGTAACCCAAATCTGCCTAACGAGCCGGGCGGCTTGTCGCCCGAAAGCGGAAATTTGAAGCAATCTTTTGGACTGCACCCAACGACCATGAGTGTTGATGGTGGGCGAGTCTCTCGACTGTACACACGACCCTTCACCTTTACACACTCACTACGTTAGGCTACTCCATCACCTACGAAACGTGCTTCCTGTCGCCGGAAAGCTACCTCACGCACGCAAACGCTTTTCAAACCAGCGCGAAGCCCACAAATGCACAAAATCCACTTCTGGCAAGCCGCTCATTGGGGCGTTTGCTCTGTCGTAAGCAAACTACCTAACATACAAATCACTGACTATCAATAACATTGACTTGTCGACGGGAGCTGCCAAACGAGCTGAACCGCTTGCCTGTTGAAGCCGTACGGCTTGTCGCACAAACGATAGCAAACATTTAACCTATTCAGGTAACTTATCAATCTAAAATAGTTTGGTCTTAATGTTCTGTGATAAATCCTATAAATTCTTTACCTAATTGTGTCGTTCTTTCAGCTAAAGCCCCATCACCAGATATTATTGACTTTAATCCACTCGAATTGTGAAGTCCTGTATTATGCAAGTCATTCCAAATGAGGTCTACTAACTCATCTTGTCCTACTAACGACGGAAAAGCAGCCTTCAGAACACTAGACATGCTTCCTATCATTAAATTTGGTGGTGTTTGTCCATTTTTTTCAAACCAAGCCCTAGGATTATTAAAGAAAGTTAGAATAGTGAGATGCAAAACGGTAAACGTGTCAACAAAATTTAAAAATATTTGACTTTTAGTTTTGTCGGGTGTTTCATTGAGCGCAGTATTTATAACCGCATTTCTTAAAGCAAGTATTTTCTTCTGTTCGCTTGTCTTAATTGCAATAGTTGTCGCTTGAATTATTGTGTCTATAAATTTATCATTTTGAGACAAACTTGAAAAATCGATTTGGTTGTTTTGTTCCAAAAACTTTAATTTTTCAGCAACCTCATTCATCCACTCTTGGCGCCTTTTATCAAGCGGAGGGGTGACTACTAAGCCAAACACTTCTGTTGCAGCCGAGCCAAGAACTGGAATACAACCTAGTGCAGCTTTCACTACTGCATATGCAATATCTTCCTTTGAAGTTTTATTAATGTCAGTCATATTTTTTTGTTATTACACCCAACATATTAAAGGGTGTAAAGTTACTTAATGTTAAGTTGATGATTATCAGTGTCTTGATATTAAGCGTTGGGGTTGATTGCCATTCATTTACTGGCACGTATGCTAAGCTAATCTAATGAGTATGAATCCGACAGATTACAGCCCGTCAATTTATTAAGCGTAGGTAGTTGCTTTGCGTGTGGTTTGCGTCCTTTGTGGTCTATGCCAGCTACTATTCTGTTGACGGGCGCTAACGGCTTTCTAGGGAGCCATGTGGCGCGTAAATTATTGGCCCGTAATTACCACGTCCGGGCATTTGTGCGGCCCGGTAGCGATCGTAAGGCGCTCCTGAGTGGGGCCACTGCCCTACCCATCGAGTTTGTCGAGGGTAATATCCTGAACGCCGCCGATCTGCGTCGCGCTGCAAAAGGGTGCGCTGCCCTTATTCATGTGGCCGCGAATACGCAGGTCAATCCGGCCCGCGACGCTGACATCTGGGCGGTCAACAAAACCGGCACCGAAAACGTGATTGCTGCCGTGCGGGCCGAAAACCTGCGTCGGCTGGTCTACGTGGGTACGGCCAATGTCTTCGGCTTTGGTACGAAAGCGCAGCCCGGCACCGAGAAACTGCCCTACACAGGCGCGGTCTACGGTCTAGATTATATGGATAGCAAAGTGGCGGCCACGCAACTGGTGCGCGATGCCGCCCATACTCACGACGTACCGGCGTTGTCGGTGCATCCGTCGTTTATGCTGGGGCCGCTCGATGTCAAGCCCACGTCGGGGGCGATGCTGCTGGCAATTGCCAAACGGAACGTACCTGGCTATCCGGTGGGGGGCAAAAACTATGTCCACGTCCGCGATGTGGCGGTCGCTACCGTCAACGCGCTGACGATGGGCCGGATCGGGCAGTCGTACATCCTGGGGCACGAAAACCTGACGTACCGCGAGGCGTTTCAACTGATGGCTGAGGTCGCCGGGGTACGTCCGCCGCGGTTTGAATTGCCACCCAACGTTGCCCACTGGTATGGTCGGTTCTCCGACTGGAAAGCCCGGCTGACGGGCCGTCCCGGTCTGGTGAACGTACCCATGACGCTGATCGCCAACGACGGCCATTATTTTTCGTCGCAGAAAGCTATCGATGAGTTAAAGCTACCCCAAACGCCCATCCGGCAGGCGATCGAAGAAGCCTACGCCTGGTTTCGGGAAGCGGGGTATTTGTAAGGCTGTGTATTTGCTGGCGCGCGGCCCTGAGCCTGTCGGGGACGCCTAGTCGAAGGGCCATGCGCCAGCTTTTTGCCACCTACATATGCGTCAGCTATATACCGTAACGGTAGGCTTACGTTGGATTAAAGTAGGAGGGGGCGCTAGATGATTTCGTGCCCCGACTTGGAAACTCTGTACTTTTGTGTGTGCCTACACCGAACGTTTCCGAGGGGGCGCGGTGTTACCCCCATACAACGAACTAAGTCCAACTGCGCTGGTTCGCGCCGGTGCCAAACTAGGTCACGCTTCTCATGAGCGACGCTATTAAACACGAGTGCGGCATCGTGCTGCTGCGTCTTCGTAAACCGTATCAATACTACATCGATAAGTATGGTACGCCCCTTTACGCAGTCAACAAGCTGATGCTGTTGATGGAAAAACAGGTAAACCGGGGCCAGGATGGCGCTGGCGTTGCCAACATCAAACTCGACGTACCCCCCGGTCATCGCTACATCAGCCGTTACCGCTCCGTCGATCATCAGCCGGTGGCCGACGTCTTTGGCAAGATCAATAAGAAGTTTGCCAAGGCCCTCAAGAAAAACAAGGAGAACGCCCGCGATGCCAAGTGGCTCCAGGAAAACGTAGCCTTCACGGGCGAAGTCTGGATGGGTCACCTGCGCTACGGTACCCACGGGGCCAATGAAATCGAGAACTGCCACCCCATGCTGCGGCAAAGCAACTGGCGGAGCCGGAACCTCGTGATGGCGGGTAACTTCAACATGACCAACGTGGATCAGTTGTTCGACAAACTGGTTTCACTCGGTCAGCACCCGAAAGACTTCGTCGATACCGTAACGGTGATGGAGAAAATCGGGCACTTCCTCGACGAAGAAAATCAGCGCGTATTCGACCGGTTCAAAGGGATATACGAAAACCCCGATCTGTCAGATATTATCGAAGACAACATCGACATGCAGCGGGTACTGCACCGCTCGTGCCGCGATTTCGATGGCGGTTACGCGATGGTCGGCATGACGGGATACGGCGCGTCGTTTGTGGCCCGGGACCCCGCCGGTATTCGCCCCGCCTATTACTACGCTGACGATGAAGTGGTAGTGGTGGCTTCGGAGAAACCCGCCATCAAAACGGCCTTCAACGCCGACTACAGCCAGATTCAGGAAATCAAGCCGGGTCACGCGCTGATCGTCGACAAATACGGTGAGTACGACGAATACCAGTTCATCGAACCCATCGAAAAACGGTCTTGCAGCTTCGAGCGCATCTATTTCTCCCGCGCAACCGACCCCGATATTTATAACGAACGGAAAATGCTGGGCCGCCTGCTGGTGCCGCAGATTCTGGAAGAGGTGAATTACGATCTGGAGAACACTGTCTTCAGCTACATTCCCAACACGGCCGAGACCGCTTTCTTCGGCATGGTCGAAGGGTTGGAAGATTACCTCTTCAAGCAACGTAAGAAAGCCATTATGGAGGGCATTCTGTTTGAGAAAGACCTCGAACGGGTGCTGTCATTCCGGCCGCGTATTGAAAAGCTGGTCTCTAAAGACGTAAAGCTCCGCACGTTTATCACCGACGATACCCATCGCGACGAGATGGTAGCCAACGTCTACGATACGACCTACGAGGTAGTGCGAAAAGGTGTGGACACGCTGGTCGTGCTTGACGATTCGATTGTCCGTGGCACGACGCTGGAAAAGAGTATCCTGCGCATGCTGGACCGGCTGCAACCGAAGAAAATCGTGATTGTCTCGTCGGCTCCGCAGATTCGCTTCCCTGACTGCTACGGTATCGACATGTCGAAGGTGAAGGACTTCGTGGCGTTTCGGGCGGTGCTCCAACTGCTCAATGAACGCGGGCTGAACCACATCGTCGACGAAGTATACGGGCAGGCCGTTGCCGCCGTAGAAACGGGCAATGCGACCGCCGAAAACTACGTGAAGGCCCTGTTTGAGCCATTTACACACGATGAGATTTCGCGGAAAGTGGCCGATATCATCACGCCCCGCCGCAATGATCAGGTCGATCTGAAAGCTGAAGTGGCGGTGATTTACCAGACCGTCGAGAATTTGCACAAGGCTTGCCCCAATCACTCAGGCGACTGGTACTTCACGGGCAACTACCCCACGCCGGGCGGCAATAAAGTCGTCAACAAATCCTTCGTCAACTTCATGGAAGGCAAGGTGGTAAGAGCGTATTAAACAGCGTTCAAGGTACAAAGTCCAAGGTCCAACGTGGCTGTCGCGCTTTACTCATGCGACAGCCACGTTGGACCTTGGACTTTGTACCTTGAACTCCTTTTTACTTCACCATCACCTTATGTACCTGACGCGGTTGTCCGTCGGCTTGCAGGCTGAGCAGGTAAACGCCGGTGGTGAGGTCACGTACATTGAGTTCGGTTACTTCGCCGGTGCGGGCCTGTTGCCGAACCGTGCGGCCAGTCAAGTCGGTCAGCTCCAATTGGCCATTGGTGGCGATGGCGGCGGGCCATTGAACGAGCAGGCGGTCGGAAACGGGGTTCGGATAGACCGAGATCGTAGCCGTGGGTTCGTTGGCGAGCAACAGGAATTGCAGCGCCTCGGAAGCAAGCGACGGGCAGCCGCCAGCCGTTGCCACTACATAATAAGCACCCGGCTGCGTAGGCCGGAACCGCGCTCCGGTCGCACCCGAAACGGGTTGCTGACCGCTGGTGTACCATTGATAGGTCACGCCCGACGTACCTGTGGTCGACGCCAGCAACTCATCACCCACCTGTTGCACCATCGGAATGGCGGGGGCCTGCGCTACCGTGGCGGTGATAGTTGATCCCAGGTATTCCGGCACCGACGATACGGCCCGAAGCTGATACGACGTACCGGCAGCCACACTACCCGGCACGGGCACCGTCACGGCAAAATTCGTTACCGAGAACAGATTGCCCGATACGCCAATGGGTACGTTAGCCAACGTCTGTGGGTTCGCAAAACTGCCGCTCGCATCGGAAAGTTGCAGGGCGAGGGGCAGTTCAAAATAACCAGCGTAGTTACCCCGTAGCGTGGTTTGACCGTTGGCGCACAGCACCACCGATTGAGCCGTCGTCGGTTGCAGTTCGAACGGCTGGAAGTTGGTCAGGAAATAAGCCGGGCTGTCCGACGTACCCGTGGCCGACAACGACGTCAACGTACCGGTGGTGGTACCCAGCAGGAGCAGCGAGCCATTGTTCAGCCGGACTATGTCGATCAGGTGGTCATTGCCAGTGGGGGCGTTGAGGCGGGTTGTCCAGCGAAGATTACCCTCGGGCGAGTAGCCAGCCAGGCTGATGTAGTCGGCTTTGCTGTACGAGTTGGTTTCGGGCGTATAATCGCCTTCGTAACCGCCAAAGACCACAAAAGCGCCGCTGGGATCGACAACCAGGCCCGTTGCCATGGCCGAGTCGGGCCGAACGACGCCCGTTTTCAACCAGGTATTCTTGCCGCTGGCATCGTAGCGGAGCAGAGCTTGCCCCTGCTCAACGCGGAGCCCTTCGGCGCGGTCGGTGAGGGTGTAATTGGATAGTACCACCGTGTTGCCGCGACGGTCGATACTCAGATCAAGTGGGTTGGTGTCGAAGCGGCGATTGGGCACGGTGCCGAGGCTTTCGCCGATATACGCTGTCCAGTAGAGTGAATCGTCGGTTACTTTGGTAAGTACGCCCGAGCTGCTTTGCCGGGTACGTTCGGTGATGCTCAACAGGGCTTGCCCTTCTGAGTTGGTCACCATCGCCACGGCATCAGGAGCGGGTACCACCGGGCCGCCATATACGCGCGATCCCAGAAAACGCCCGTCCATATCGAACCGGCAGAGAAACGGGTTACCGCCATCAGCCCGGCGCCCAAACGCCAGAATGGCGCCACTAGCGTCGGTAGCCAGCGTAGTGGGCTGGTTCATCAGCCCGTCGGGCGTGATGATATACGTTGTCCAGCGCTGGGCGTGGTTGCTGTCGAGCGCCGCTATAAATGTGCTGGTTTCGTAGTCTTCGTTAAGCCTGTACGTGGAGTCGCTGATGGTAAACTGCCCGGTGAAGGGCCCTGCCATCACAAGCTGCCCCGTCGAGGTCGTCGTGATTCGCCGGATCGTTGGCCAGTCGGTGAAGGTTTGCTTCCATCGTTCGCGACCCTGCGCGTCGACCTGAAGGATGGTGTTGCCTTCCAGCAGTACGTAGGCGCCGCGCCCACCGTCGGTGGCAATGGCAATGGGTTGAGCAGGCAGCCGTGCTGTCCAGGCAAACTTCTGGGTGACCTGGGCCCAGCCTGCGCCTGGCAGGAGTGCACCAAGCAGCAGCAAAACGTAGATAGTTTTTTTCATAGGATAAAGACGTATGGTAATCAGGCTGCAAGCATAGAAAAACAAAAAGGACGCCAGTACGGATTTCCCTGTTTGGGGCGGAGATTAAAATTGCTTTGTACCTATCCTATGCAATCAGCAATCCGGCTCCACTTTGCATCCTCTCAGCTTTAGGACGCTGTCAAAAGCGGCGCGTCACGAGAAAATTGACTGATCATCAATGACTAAGGGCTGATTGATACGGTTACATAACCTTGCCGTTATGCGACCGTATCAATCAGCCCTTAGCCGACTACTAAATTTTATTGCATCAACTCGTCAAAAGTCACGCCAACATAATACATCGACCCGATGGCGGGGCTGCCATACGCCTGAATGTAAGGCGTTCCACCGATGTTGGTCGCTCCGATCTTCACCAGCGATTTCAGGCTGCTCACTTTGTAGCTAACCTGCGCATCGAGGTTGTTGACGGCCGGAACGATCGTATTGGAGAAGAAAGGGATACCTGTTTCCGATGGCTGCACAAAGCCCGCCTCCCAGATAAAAGCATCCTGGTGTTTGAAGGCGACGCTAAACCCAATCTTCGAGCTATTGCTGGCGCGTTTGGTGAAGCCCAGGTTCCAGCGGTATTCGGGTGTATTGAACTGCGCAAACTGCACTTCGTCGGATGGCGTGAAGTTGTTCAGCTTGTTGTTCGAGATGTTCCCGTTGATCGTATAACCCTGGCCGAGTGCGTAGTTCAGCCCCAATGCCCAGCCCGAGGCCGTGATGTCCTGGCTGCTATTGGCGGGTAGTGAATACACCTGTCGGGTATTGCCGCTAAATACCCCACTTTTTTCTTCCAGCAAACCGGGAGCGATTGACGCTTTAGGCTGCAATAGAATCGCATTGCCGATAAAATCGGTGTATACGCTATAGTAGTAATAGGCATCGACAAAGAGTTTCTTGCCAAATATACTCCGGTAGCCGATTTCGTAATTAGCCACGCGCTCCGGCTTGAAAGGCTTGCGCTGATAAGTCGTGAGCTTATTGTAATTGGCACCGACAGCTTGTGCCTGAATAAAAGCTGGGGCATTGGCAGTTACTTGCGCCGTTACATTCTGGCGAATCGTTGCCTGTACTGCCGATGATGACATCTGTGCAGTCACGCCTGCCTGAATAGCGGCGGCAGCTTGCGATTGTGGCAACTGACCAGCGGCCACAGCCGCGTTGACCTGCGCCGTTACGGCCGCCGTTACTTGAGTCTGAACTGCCGATATTACTTGTGGCTGAATAATACCTGCGAGCGCAGAGATCTGCTGCCCTTGAAAGTCTGGATTGTTAGCCGTCGCAGTAATGGCCGCTCCCACAGCCTGCACGTTGGTCAACGGATAGGAGTTGGCCAGATTGTAGCGGGTGTAAAATTCAGGCAGACCACCGATGAGGCGGGCATTGGGTACCAGCAGGTCGATGTATTGGTTCTGCGTGGTCGGGATGCGGAAGCCCGTTTGGTACGACAGCCGGACGTTGTGCTCACCGAACGTACCCACGGCTGATACCCGCGGCGTAAACTGACCATCGAAGTTCTGGTTTTTGTCGTAGCGGAGTGAGCCCGTCAGTTTCAGGTGGTTGCTGAACAGGTTTTTGCCCACCTGCGCAAACGCACCGTACTCGTTGATGCTGATGCGTCCGTTACGGTTCTCTACCTGATCGGCAAACAACGTACCTTCTGAGCCGAGGCTGTAATTGCGGTAGTTAGCTCCAAGCAGGATGTCGACAATCTTGATCTTGTCTTTCAGGTTGTAGACACCCTCGACATGATACAGATTCGATTTATCAAGGAAAGCGCCGCCACCCTGTGTAATGGGCCGGTTGCGGTACGTATCAAGCAGCGACTGATAGGCCGCCGTACCCGCCTGAGGACGTACCCCATTGTTGAAGCCACTGGCAAACGGGTTGTTGTCGGCAAAGGTGCGGGCTGTCACGAAAGCCTGTTCCTCAGACTGACCAGCGCCCCGAGCCTGCGCAAACGCCCCGGCAAATTCACCGAACCACTGCGTGCTGGGTTTGAGGCCCTCGTTCATGAACACGCTGGCCAGACCCGCCGTGTACGAATCGCCCGATCGTTCCTGGGTGGTGTAGGCGCGCAAGGTGTAGTTGCTGCCCCGCAGTTCCACCTTGGCCTGGCTGAGGCTAAAGCCGCGCAGTGAGTAACGCCCCGTGCCTGTATAGACCGTGGTTCCGTACCCGTAGTTAAACTGCCCTACCAGTTCGGCTTTTTCGGTGAGGCGGTAGTGCACGGCCCCGTTGAATTTGAAACTCTTGGTGTTGTAATCGACCATGTCGACTTCGCGGAAGCCCGTGCGGCTTACGCTCCGGTTTGGGAAAAGGGCCGCCGCCGAGGCAGGCAACCGACCCGCCGAAATCAGGCTATTGGCCACCGTGAGCAGGTTCGCCTGGGCTTCGTCGCCGTAGGTGTTAACGCCGTCGTAGTTAGGAGCCACCCCGAGCCCGCGAGCCGGATCGTTGATGCCGGTCTGAGCACCTGCTACGTTCAGGTTGCTGTAATTGGTCGCCTGCCAGTCGTCGGCTTTGATGTACGACAGATTGACCTTGAACGCCAGCTTGTTGTTAAACGCTTTGGCAAACCGGATAGACCCGTCGTAGAAAGGCGTATTGGCAGTGGAGCGGTTACTGGCGCTCATAACCCCGCCCCGCACGTTGGCGCTCAGCCCCTGATACAGAAACGGGCTTTTGCTGTTCATCAGTACCAGGCCGTTGATGGCGTTGGGACCGTAAAGGGCCGAGGCCGCGCCGGGCAGAATCTCGACGCTTTCAACGTCAAGCTCGGGCATCCCTACAATGTTGTCGATCGGGAAGTTCAGGCCGGGGGCCGAATTGTCCATCCCGTCGATCATCTGCACCGTACGTGGGTTACCGGTAGCCCCAAAGCCGCGCAGGTTGATCGATTTAAACAACAGCCCCTGGGCCGCCATATCGACACCTTTGTAGTTGGCCAAGCCATCATAGAAGCTGGCCGCGGGCGTTTCCCGAATGGCCCGAATGTCCATTTTTTCGACGGCTACCGGCGATTTAAGCACGGTTTCCTCCACGCGCGATGCCGCCACGACCACTTCCTGCCCGAGTAGTGGTTGCTCGTCCAGCTTTATGTCGAAGGTGGCGCTGGCGTTGTTTACGGCCAATTCCTGCCCTTTAAACCCAACCGATGTCACCAGCAACACAAACGGCGGCGGTGTGTTGGTTGTGAGCGAAAAATTACCCCGGCTGTCGGTGATTGTGCCCGATATGCGTCCTTTGATCGTCAGACTGACGCCGGGCAGCGGTTGGCCGTTGGCGTCGCTGACTCGCCCTGATAGTTTGGTTTGCGCCCAGCTAGTTGTGAACGTTAGCAACAGCAGCAGACCGATCAGATGGCCTTTTATAAGTAAGTGTCTCAGCATAGGATGTTTGTTGTAGTGAGTTAAACCTGATTAGATGGATAAACATACTGACAATATGCACTTTGTACAATTTAATATTGAAATATTTACGTGCTAAATTGCTCGTTTTATCTGTTAATGTATTGTTAATCAGTGATTTATTTATCGGTTACCTAAGTCAAATATTGGTAACAAGTCCTAAATAATGACGAAATAATAATATATACGCTCATTCAACAGTCTGTTTCTGAACTCACCAGCGGTTCATACGCTCGTAATTATCCACTGGCTACCCTAGGGCAATAGCCCTTTAGCTTACTTTTGTGGTATCAACTTTCTTGTCGGCAGTTAAGTAAGCGCGATAAGTCGACTTTTGCTCATGAATCACACGTATGTTATCATAATGGCAGGTGGCGTCGGAACTCGTTTCTGGCCATTCAGCCGCAGCACTTACCCCAAGCAGTTCCACGACGTACTCGGCACGGGCCGTACTCTGCTGCAACAAACTGCCGATCGGTTCGACGGGATTTGCCCACCCGAAAACATCTACATCGTCACCAGCGATAAATACAAGGATCTGTGCCAGGAACAGCTGCCGCAGTTGTCGGATGACCAGATCCTGTGCGAACCTGTCGCGCGTAACACGGCTCCCTGCATTGCCTACGCTTGCTATAAAATTGCCGAACGCGATCCACAGGCCAATATTGTGGTGGCACCCGCCGATCACATCATTCTGAAACAGGATGAATTTCAGCGCACGATCCGGACAGCCCTAGCTGCCACGAAGGATAACGATGTGCTGGTGACGCTCGGCATTCAACCCAGCCGCCCCGACACCGGCTATGGGTATATCCAGTATATAGCTGATTCGGCCGACGGGTCGGATACCGAGGTGAAAAAAGTGAAAACGTTCACCGAAAAGCCTCATCTCGAACTAGCCAAGCAGTTTGTTGAAAGCGGTGAATTTGTCTGGAACGCGGGCATCTTCGTCTGGAATGTGCAGAGCATCTGCAAAGCGTTCAACGAATACCTGCCCGAAGTCGCCGAGATTTTCACCGAAGGCAAACCGGTGTATTATACCGACAACGAACAGGCGTTTGTCGACAAGGCCTATTCACTCTGCAAAAGCATCTCTATCGATAATGGCGTGATGGAAAAAGCCGACAATGTCTATGTGGTCCTGAGTGACTTCGGCTGGTCGGATCTGGGTACGTGGAAGTCATTGTATGAAGTATCTGACAAGAGTGAAGAGTTGAACGTAATCGATGGGCATATCATGCTATACGATACGCGCAACTGCATCATCAAAACGCCGAAAGATCGCCTCGTAGTAGTCAATGGCCTCGACGGGTACATTGTGGCTGAATACGACAATGTGCTGATGATCTGCCGGAAAGAAGAAGAGCAGAAGGTGAAAGAATTCGTTGCCGATGCTAAAGAGCGTGGCGTCGAGTTCGTTTAACAGCCCGACGTATGATCAGGAGCGTGCCGGAATAGGAAATCAGCTTGACGAACTCGTCGCTGAATGGCCTGTTCCGGCACGCTTTATTCGTATCTGTTCCGTCGATAACGTACCTGACTGGGTACGTTCGTTACGCTAAGAGCCTGGGGGTGGCAGCCAATCGACCACTCAATCAATAAATTTCTCGATGTGCTTCTTGTCTTTGTTAACTAATAGTTCATATTTGTGATTATTATTATGAAGCATTTAGTAACAAAAAAGCTCCAGTTCATTACGACTGAAGCTTTTCGATTTACTTTATCCAACTAAAAAGAAACGATGGGTTGTTGCTACCAGCAGCAGCCCATCTTGTATTTTATAGAGAGAATTGCGGCTAGCAAATCCCTGACTATTCTGGTTGCTTATATTCGAAATAGCAGGGCTACAGCAAAAAATGCTATCCTTTTTATGGCCTAAGTGGCTGTGCGGCAAGACCCGCAGCATGCTATTGACGTAATATATTGACAATAATGTGTACTATTTGTCATGTCAACAAATTATATTGGTATTGTCATATAACTTCATTGTTTTGAAAGTATACATAAAGGTAAGCATTGGCCTGATCGTTGGTTTACTGCTGATGTGTGTGTAGTGGCTGTCATTGAGGTCAATACGTTGCCGGACCGGAATTGAAGAGAAGGCTTCAGTGCTACCACACCATGAACATAGACGGTCAACCCGTGCCGACGAATCTGGTACCTGTTCATGCTGGTTGGCCTGCTCCTTATCCGGAGCATATTGTATCATAGATCCGAAACAAACGCGAACGGCTGATTTACAGCCAGTATGCATCACTGATTTACTTGAACTATGGTCTATATACGTCAGTATTCGCGTACTGCTATTTAATCACTTCACTAACGCAGGTGGTTCATAATCAGGCTTCCACTAGATCGGGCAGGAAGAGCGAAAAAGTAGCCCCCTTGCCGGGCTCACTGATAGCCGTCAGGCAGCCGCTGTGATTGGTGGCGACACGCTCGCAAATGGCCAGACCAATGCCTGTGCCGGCAAACTTGTTTTTTGTGTGTAGCCGCTGAAAAACCTGAAAGACACGGTCGAGGTATTTGATGTCGAAACCGATTCCCTGATCACAAACATTGATCTGATAGAAACGCTCGGCATTGCCTGTTGGTCGAAATTGGGCAGGTAGTTCGGCTCTTGTCACGAGCGTGTGGTCGATCTGAATCTGCGGGGCCGTTTCGGCTGGCGTAAACTTGATTGCATTGGATAGCAGGTTCTGAAACAGTTGCGCCAGTTGGGTTTCATCGCCCAGTACTGTTGGCAAGGCAGCTACCGTAATGCGGGCATTCCGCTGATCGATCTGCCACGACAAGGTATCCAGCACGTTGCTGATAACCTTTTGGAGCGCAATCGGCTCGAGTGCCCGCTGACGGGTGGATAGGCGTGAAAAAGAGAGTAAGTCATTAATTAACACCGACATTCGGTCGGCTGCCGACGTCATCCGACGCAAATAGTCGGTGACCTGTTCATCAACTTGTGTGCTGAGGTGTTCCTGAAGCAATGCGCCAAACGACTGAATTTTGCGCAGGGGTTCCTGTAAGTCGTGGGAGGCCACGTAAGCAAACTGCTGAAGATTATCGTTCGACCGTTTTAGCTCCTGATTGGCCTGTTCCAGTTCCTGGGTACGTTGCTGTACCCGTTCATCCAACTCCTGGGCAAGCTGTCGATAATTGGTTTCACTCTGGATGAGATGCTGTTGTGTATCAGCCAGATAGACAATCGTTTTTTGCAATTCTACCTGATTCTCATTTAGCAACTGGTTCTGTTTGCGCAGGATGAAGAGGTTGACGACCTGTCTGGCCAGCACTTTGAGGGCCGACAATTGAGCCGAACTTAGTTGATTGGGTTTGCGGTCAACGACGCATAGCGAGCCAAGTGCATAGCCCCGGTCGTCGACCAATGGCACACCGGCATAGAAGATAACATTGGGGTCGTTGGTAACCAGTGGATTCTGGGCAAACCGTTCGTCCAAGCGTGAGTCGGGAACGACGAAGACATCCTGTGGGCTTTGGATCGTATGGTTACAAAAAGCGATGGCCCGTGGCGACTCTTGAAGGTCTAATCCATGTGCCGATTTGAACCACTGCCGCTGCTCATCAATCAGGCTGATCAGCGCAATGGGTGTCTGGCAGATATGGGAGGCTAGTTGGGTAAGCTCGTCATATTCCTTTTCGGGCAGCGTGTCGAGTATGTTATAGCTTTTGACCGCCTCAAGGCGATTGGCCTCATCGAGCAGATTGGGCATAGTGGTCACGTTAGCCGGCATGGATAAACTGGTTTGTACGGTGAGTGTGAACGTGTAGGTAAGCGTCACAGCAACTACGATCGTTTCAATAACGCTATAACTACCTGCAGGGTTATTTATAGTGTGATGAAACGCCGTATAAACAGAACTAGATACAATGAAAAATAGACGTATATCTGATTTTGTGGGTACGTTCGGGTTGAAGAATACGAATCACTAAAAAAGGAGACCCCCACTTCAGCACTGAAATGGGGGTCTCCTGATAAAACGATCGGGGTGTTATTGACTAGGCGGGCCCGTACGCTGGTCAAGTCCGCCAGTCGAGCCGAATAAGAAGGCTTTCATTGTCATTGAATAGGTCGGTGATCAACACCGTGATACACAAAGGTATCCTGGGCGGCAGTGCTATGATGGGTAACACAGGCGACAATGACAACCATCCTACGTTCCCTGTTGAGAATTAACCAGCCTAGATACCGTAAAGAGACACTCCACGTTGATCGGCAGCGTTTTGTGCGACCTGATCCGGCTATTTTTCGACAGTATGGCCCTCGCGTTCCGGCAGCGCCGAAACTGAAGGCCGAAGTACGTTAATTGGCCAGCCTCAGGTACGTTGGGGCGCTATGAGCGAGCCGGAGTTGGCTGCGGCTACAAATACGGACGAGCAGAAAGCACAGCAGCAGCAGCCCTGATCCAATCAACAGCCAGCGTGACCAGGGGAAACCCGTTACACGACGAGCATGACCAAGATCATGCTGGCTGGTTACCACCGGTCGGCCGGTGCCCACAAACCAGTTCAGCGTACACGCCAGCCCGGCTGGCACCGCTTCCTGGGCGGCAGTCTCGCGCGCAAGCAGAGTGGCCAATTGCTTTTCGGTCAGCTGGTGGTCGATGAGTTGTTGGTTGAGAAAGCGCATCAGCACCGACATGATCAGACCGGTGAGCACGCTAGCCGAATTGACACTGACACCACTATAGTGAGCCGTCGATTCGGCCAAACGATAGCCGCGCTCACCGTAGAGCCGCCTCAGCATCGTGTTGCCGGCCGCAGCCGCCTGCTGATGATAAGTGCCCGGTTGGACTAATTGGGTGAGGGTAGGGGCTTGACCAAAGGGCGTCGCAATCAGCACATGATGTAATTCGGCTACCCTGACGTCGTTTGATGCCCGGTTAAGCACGCCCATCGTCATAGCGGGTAATAGGCCGTCGACGGCTTTCTGCATAGCTGCTTCGGGTTCCAGTAAGGTACGCGCCAGCTCACGGCTAGCCGAATGCGTAAACACTACGTGTAAGTGGTCGAGTAAAGGAGTCGCCATGATCGTTTGTTCGAGTTGACAGCAGGCGGTAAAGCCATACGATTCAAAAGGAAGCAGCGTAATGACGAGTGGAGTTGGGTACGTAAAAGTAAACGCACCTCTAGGTGAGAACTATGATAGGGGTCACGTGAGCTTATGATGACTGGAAACCTCAGGGTTGACATGATCGACGCTACACATGGCGGCGGTCAGTTTTTTTAGAAGGTATAGAGCCGCACTGAGCGGCAACCGGCTAAAAAGGGGTATGGGCAGCTACAAAAAGGTAATAATCCGCGACTCCGCACACACAGCTAATTGAGCTGATAAGACTACGGACTACGAATGGGCTTGCCGATCTAGTTGGCCGATTTACTTTTTTTTTGATTAGTAGTGTTTGGTTTTTCTATTTGTTAAACAGTCTAATAAGGAGTCTGCTATTTATCTACGCCGAAATTATACCATTATGCCTTCCCCTTCCCCTCAACTGCCTAGCTATGCAACATCCGATTTATTCTCCCGCGAGTGGCTTACTAGTGAGCCTTTAAGACTTATTCTGAACGCCGCACCGGTGGGCGTCGTCCGGTTGCAAAGCAGGCGAAATCAGACCGGTGAGGTGGTTGATTTTACGTATGACCTGGTTAACCCGATTCTGGAGGCGCTGGCCAAGCAGGCGGAGAACGACATGCAAGATCAGTCGCTGATTGAATTAACGCCGGACGTGGTCAAAACGGGAATGCTGACTCGCTTAATTGACGTGGTCAATACTGGACTACCACGGCAGTGCGCGGAAGAGTACCGCTTGGATGGTATCGTCAGTCGGTTCAACCAGCTTTACGTGCGATCGGGCGACGGCGTGCTGATACTGGTGCAGGACGTTTCCTACCAACCCCTTGCTACAGGCGAGCAACAGCAACAAACGGCCTTTATGGCGGCTTTGGTGCAGGATGATTCAGCGGCAGACCTGCGGGCCATGCTGATCCAACTCATCAGCGGCCAAAAGGGGAAGTCGGATGCTTTCACGACGTTATAGGCGTCATAGGGCCACCTGACCGATGTCATTGGCCGTCAGCCCGGACCTGGTTATTTTTGATTAGATTAGCCATAGTGTCTCCTTCGGTTCAGACAGGACCGGTTTACCCATGCCGGCAGAGCCGACGTTTTCCAGCGATAGCCATGCGAGATGACACATTCGGCCAGTCCGACGATACAAATCAACCCGCCCAGTCGCTCACGCCACTGGCGCTGGCCAACGCGGAACTAAGCCAGCAATTGGCGGCCTGTCGTCAGCAACTCAATCAATTGGACACTACCCTGGCCGAGGCGCGGCAGGTGATTGCCGAACACAGCCGAGTAGAGGCAGAACGCACGAGATTGTTGAAGCAGGAACGGGAGCTGAATGAACTGAAATCGAGCTTTGTCACGCTGGCTTCTCACGAATTTCGCACCCCCATGATGACTATTTTGTCTTCAGCTTCATTGATTGGCCGCTACAATGGCGCGACCGATAGCGACAATCGGGAGCGGCACGTGCAACGTATAAAGTCGGCCGTGAGTAGCCTGACTAATATGCTAGATGTGTTTCTGTTTATGGGGCAGGTAGAACAAGGCATCATGAGCAGTCATTTACAGGCCATCGATGTAACGCAGTTCTGCGCAGCTGTTATCGCCGACGTGCAGGCCGTGGCTAAGCCGCAACAGCGTTTCTTGTACGAGCATCTGGATGGTCAGCCACATATAACAGGAGACAGCACGGTGCTTCGGCATATTCTCTATAATCTGCTGGCTAATGCCAGTAAGTACTCGGCCGAAGCTGCCGATATTCATTTGGACAGCGCCGTTGTGGATAAGGTGTTGATTCTAAGTGTAACAGATTGGGGTATTGGTATACCAGACGCGGACAAAGACAAGCTGTTTACTAATTTCTTCCGAGCCCGAAACGCCATTCACATTCCTGGTACGGGTTTAGGGCTCTACTTGGTCAAGCGCTACGTAGACCGGCTGGGCGGTACGGTAAGCTTTACCAGTACCTTAGACAAAGGGACTGTCTTTACGGTGCAATTACCCATCAAAGATCCGGTATGAAAACAATTCTGGTGATTGAAGATCAGGCTCAGGTACGAGAAAACATCACCGAGATGCTCGCGCTGGCCCGGTACGATGTGGTACAGGCCGTCGACGGAAAACGGGGTATCGAACTGGCCCGTTCGACCAAACCAGATCTGATCCTGTGCGACATCATGATGCCTGAACTGGATGGTTATGGGGTGTTGCACATCCTGCGCAAAGACCCGATCACGGCGAGTATCCCCATCATTTTTCTGACGGCTAAGGCGGAAACGACCGATTTTCGAACCGGCATGAACCTGGGCGCCGCCGACTACCTGACCAAACCCTTTGATGACATAACGCTACTGAATACTGTTGAACTGCGGCTTGATCAGGGAAGCTCTATTCGCCGACAGGCAAACAGCGACGGGCTGACGACTTTATTGAGTGCGGTCGAGGGGGCTAATACTGCTTATCCAATCGTTCATTTCCCGAAAAAGCAATTCCTATATGCAGAAGGCAATCAGCCCACTGCGCTCTATTACGTCCGCCGGGGGCAGTTCAAGCACTTCAAGACCGACGCGATGGGCAACCAACTGATTACCCGCCTGTCGGGAGCGGGCAATTTTGTGGGGTTGTCCATCGCCTTGCCGGGAATGCCTTTGGGCGAAACTGTTGAGGCACTCACCGATACTGAGGTGTGTGCCATTCCCAAAGCAGACTTTCTGGCGCTACTGACTAATGATACTGACGTGGCCGGCCACGTCATCCGCACGCTGTTGGCTGAGATAGCCGAATACAATGACCGTCTGCTCAAACTGGCGTACCAGTCGGTGCGGCAGCGCGTTGCGGAAGCGTTACTGCTGGTGTATCACAAATTTTACGCGCCCACCGCCCATGTATCCGGCGACAGAGCTACTAAACCGGCGGATCAGAAGGCCTCTCCACCAATGGCACTATCGCGGGAAAACTGGTCGAACCTAGTGGGGTCGTCTACCGAGACAATCATTCGGGTATTAAGCGATCTACGTACAGAAGGGCTAATCGAACTGACGGGCAGCCAGGTAACCATTCTTGACCTGGACCGGCTTGCCCGCATGAAACACTGACGGGCGGCAGAGTTTGAAATGACGACGATCAGTTCCTCACCTGACAGCTAGCGCGTCAGGAGAGAGGCGGATCATGGTTTGGGCCCCTGGACACAGGCTTCTTTGTACCTCTATGTATGGAGACCATCGATAAGTGGCGGAAGCGGCCCCGGGCATTCAACCTACAAAAAAATAGACTCCACACCTCGATGCTACCCCAGCTGATTACCAGCCAAGCTTTTCGAAACCTGGTCGCCGTGTTTCGGATTAGTCCGAATCAGGTAGTGTTTCAGCCCTGCTGTAAACACCCTTTCGTAGGGGATGTTTATAGGTAAATGCTTGCGGATCAACTATATATAATGACCAAAGCCTCCGACTCGTCTAACCCCAACTCGGGAACCGGTGACCCATCTGGTTCGGGGCAAAACCCATCAACAGCCCAAGACGTCCGGTTGGAAGCCAATGAGCTGTTACGACTCGCTGCCGAAGCCGCCAACGTCTACTGGTGGCAACTTGACCTGGCTACGACTATTACAACGTATTCGCCCAACACGGAACAAGTAGTGGGCAGACTGCCTGCCGAAACAGTCGAGGAAAACTTGCTACTGCTTCATGTCGAGGATCGCTCGCTGGCCGCCCAAGCCTTCAGCGAAGCGATGGAAAACGGCACCGACCGGTTTAGTTATCAGGTACGTTCCATCGCTATTCCCAATGAAATCCGCTGGTTGACCGTAACGGGGACGATTCTCCGGAATGAGCAGGGCCAACCCTACCGGATCATCGGCCTTACCCAGAACACTACTCCTACCGAAAAAGCCCAGCAAGCCCTGCAAGCGGAACAGGACCGACAAACTTTCCTACTTCAGCTTAGTGATACGCTGCACCCACTGGCCGACCCGCTAGCCATCCAGGCGGCGGCGACCCAGATGACGATGGCCCATCTAGCGGCTGACCGCTGTTATTACTGCGAAATAGAGGGGGATGTGGCCACCATCCGGTGCGATGCCTACCGGTCTGATCTGCACTCGATAGCGGCTACCTATTCCTTGAGCGATTCGCCCGTATTCAAAACCCTCTCCCAGGCGGGGTTCCCGTTGGTGGTGGCCGACGCCCATACCACCGAGCTGATGGATGAGCCGTTGCGGCAACTTAGCATCCAGTTGACTATCCTGGCCTTTATCAATGTGCCGGTGATCAAACAAGGGCAACTGGTGGGCAATTTCTGCATCACCCAATGTGCCCCCAGGGTGTGGACGGCCCCCGAGGTACGCCTGCTCCAGGAAGTGGCCCAGCGAACCTGGGCCGCCGTCGAACAGGGGCGGGCCGAAATGGCCCTGCGCGAGTCTGAAAAGTTGTTTCGACTGACCATTGAAGCCGCCCGGGTGGGTACGTGGGATTGGAACCTGGTTCCCAATGAGGTGGTGTGGAACGAAGAACACTTCCGGCTGTTTGGTATGCCTCCCCAGCCTAACCCCGTCAGTCCAAAGCTGTATTTCGATCACGTACATCCTTATGATCGGGATCGGGTCGGGAACCTATTGCAGGCGGCTATTGACAGCAAGGGGGTATTTGATACCGAATTTTGCGCCCTACTGGATGGTGGCGCTCAACGGTGGATGAGCGGCTATGGGCGTGTAACGGCCGAGGCCGACGGGCGGAGTACCCGCATTAGCGGGGTCATGTTTGATATAGAAGAACGCCGACGAGCTGAGGATGCACTTCGGGAGGCTAATCGGCGTAAAGATGAATTTCTGGCCCTGCTGGCGCACGAACTGCGCAACCCCATGGCCACGCTCAGCAACACCTTGCGTATGTTGGAACTGACAGGTGGCCAGCACCCGATTCATACCCTGTCCCGGTCCGTTCGGTTGATGCAACAGGAGGTGGCGCACCTGGTTCGGCTGGTTGATGATCTGCTGGACGTGAGCCGCATTAGCCAGGGTAAAATCGCCCTGGTTATGGAGCGGCTGGATTTGGTGAGCCTGCTTAGTGAGGTCATTGAAGCGACCGGGCCGCAGTTCACAGCCGTCGGCAAGATCCTAAGCGTAGCCCTGCCCGACGAACAGCCCAACGCGGTTAGCCTCTATGTATCTGGAGACAGTGCCCGGCTCCGGCAAGTGGTGAGCAATCTGTTACACAACGCCCTAAAATTCACGACCCAACAGGGCCACGTCTGGCTGAGTCTGGCGCAGCAGGGCGAGGAGGCTGTCCTGCGCGTGGGGGACAACGGGATTGGCATACCTCCCCATGAGCTGGTACGTATCTTCGAGATGTTTGCCCAGGTAGACACATCCCTGGGGCGCTCGCAGGGCGGATTGGGGCTGGGCCTAACGCTGGTGCATGAATTGGTAGGCCTGCACGGGGGGCGGGTCGAGGCGAGTAGTCTGGGTTTGGGTCAGGGCAGTGAATTTGTGGTGTACTTACCCCTCTTGCCTCAACCCAGGCCGGAGCTCGTGCCGGACAGTATGGCTGACTTGTCAAACTCAGTAGGGCATCGCCTGCTGATCATCGATGACAATGTGGAGGCGGGGGAGAGCCTGGCTATGCTGCTCGAAGTGATGGACTATACCGTTGCCACCGCCATTAGTGGGCAGCAGGGTATTCAGGTTGCCGAACAGTTTCGTCCGACCGTTATTCTGTGCGATATCAGCATGCCGGGGCTGGATGGCTACCAGACATGCCGCCTGATTCGGGCGGCACCCTGGGGGCAATCGATCGTGCTGATTGCGCTGACGGGCTACGGGCAGGAAGAAGATAAACGGCGAACGAAATCAGCGGGTTTCGACGCGCACCTGGTTAAGCCAATCGACATAACAGCACTGAGCCAATTGTTAGCTGAATTACCGCCACCGCGTTGAACACCGATGGTGCTTTCTAAACCCGTTTTTGACAAAAGCACAACCATCATACTGTGCAATGATGACCATCATAACCTATCGATAAAGTCTACATTACTTTTACTGGTAGCAGATAAGCTGACCGTGATGGATTACGGTTTGGCCTGGGTACTGCCCGCCTGCTGGCTCATGGGTTGAACGGACGATGGGCATGCCATTTTCGTAAACCTCACGCGATGCACTTAACTATAAAGCCCCAGGAAATTCCGTTCACCATTGGCGCTACGGTCTGGGTTAATCAGACCTGTGGGGGAACAAATGAATACCCTTATTTTCAAGCAACCATCGTGCAGATTATTCTCAACGGCAACCTGAACAACAGTATGGTACTTCGTCAGTCTGGCGATACGCACGAACTGCTGATCAGTGATGGTATCTACGACCTGAAACCGGTTGGCGCCTACAACCATCTGGGCCGACAGACGACAACGGTCGATTTTCTGATGCCACAAAAAAAACTATTCCAGACCGAACAGGAATTAATCACGTACAGACGTAGTGATTTGTCAATAGATTGAGCATCATCGTATTAGCAAAAGACATAGACTCCATTTAATTCACGTAGCGCCGAACTGGCTGGATGTAGCAGAATCAGCGACCGGCCCGGTACGCCGTTGACCAGTAAGTGCCTATAGTCGCCGGTCCAATCAGGTCGCTGGGCTAAGCGCAAATCTGGGTACGTGTCAGGGGTCCACAGTAATGCCTGAACTGAGCGAAACAGGAACCAGCGGGAGCCATAGTTGCTCGCTGGTTTCACTATACTTCCGGCGGGGTGGCGGCGCACCCAGTAGCCGATACCAGTTCACCACCTCGTCAAATCCTGCGCTCCGAATAGCTACCCGCAGCGGTCGCGGCTGGCGATTGTGATCAATCAGGAGTTGCTGGCCGGTGACCCACACCCGAATGTGTAGGGGTTTGGTAACCTGTACGATCTGGTGGTACAGAATATCGTCAAAAATAGCCCGTAGTGCCAATGGAGGTATGCCGTGATAGGCATCGCCCCCGGCTACATCGATCTGGATAATAAGCGCCTGTCGATAGCGGACCATCAGCAACTGGGCATAGGAACGGGCAAATTGAATTTCCTGATCCAACGGTACCCAGATCCGGGTGTGAGCTTGCAACATGTACCGATACACCTTCGCCATCTGGTCTACGAAGGCCTCTGCCTGCTGAGGCTCGCTGGCGATCAGCGAAGAGACAGAATTAAGGGAATTAAATAAAAAGTGCGGGTTGATCTGTCCCTTCAGTACGTCGAGTTGCTGCTGCATGACCAGTTGGCGCAATTGCTGCTCCTCGATCTGGTTTTCATGCCAGCGCTTATAGGTATCGCTCACAATGAGCACGTAACCCATCAGCAGTGCACTAACAGCCCCTACGCCAGCCAGATATAGCGCCACCCAGCCCGAAAAGGTGGTGCCTAGCAGAGGAATCCGGCTGCAGAGCCACACGGTACCCACCGACATAACGGCCGCCAGCAACGTACCCACGCCCAGCGCCGTCCGGTTACGCTGCTGTACCTGCTGTACATCAGAATAGTAGTTAATGATGCCTTTGACGATCACGGTCAGTAGAAGTAAATCCACCGCGTGAATACCCAGCATCGTCAACGTACCTACGATAAATACGTCCAGCTGGCTGAAATAGCGCTCACCCATCAACAGCCAGCCCGCTACCGGATAAACGACAGGCAACCACAGTAGATGATACCACGCTTCGGGACGGGTAAACAACGGGCGGGGCAGCTTGAAGGGGAGCAGGCAGGCCATGCAGGCAATCAGGTAGTGATTGTACCAATCGACAAAGATACCAGAGCAAGGTGGCTTACCCTATGCCCGTCCAGTATAGTCTGCTCAAGTTCAGCCATGAAGTGCGCAAAAGCGTGTGTGAATTGTAGCCATAAGTAAGGCAAGGCGATGATGGTTGCTTCCGACGAGGACCTGATGGCGGATAACGTGACGGTTCAGTCGATTTATGTACTGCCCCCAACGCTATAGCAGCCTACTGCTTTCACATGAGTGGCCAGTAAGGCCTTGTCGACATCTGACCCTGGCAGGGCTCGATCCAGCGTTTTACGGTTGCTCGGCGCGTTAGCGTTTAGACCTTGTCAGAAACCAGCTGTATAGTGGCACGGCCAGCAGCAGCAGCACGATCAGCAAACCGAATAACGGCCCACTCACCAAGACCCCGAGGGTGCGGGGCTTAGCATCGGCTGGGTTAGCCGGGTCATAGAGCACCGCCACCAGATCGCCTATCTGCGCTTGGGGGCTGGTATCATAGGCACCTATGCATTCGTACTCCTGATCCGCTACTTGATAACGAATCAGGGGGGCGGCTCCGGTTCCGTTTCCTGAGTGTACAAAGCTGATCACCTTCCCTTCGGTTCGTTGCCCACTGATCAATAAGTGGACAGACTGGCTTATCTGTCGGACAGAAAAGAATAGACCTGCGCCCACAACAAAGACAAACACAACCCACCAACCAGATGAATGGCGACCGACCTGGCTGGGTGATACCTGGCGTTGAGCAGCCTCAACGGTCAACTGGCCAGTAGCTACTTGATTGAGTACCTGTTGCATCAGTTGGACCGGCACTCTGGCAGGGCGGAGTCCTGTTTTTGCGGTAGACCACACCACGAACAAGCCGATAGCAGTCAGTAAGCCACCAACGCCACCGGCAATCAGGCCCAGCAGCCACTGTTCCATAAACGACTGAATCTGCCCAACCGCTGGCCGGGCCGGATCATACTGTACCGTCAGGATCTGTCCTACGGTGTAAGCCGCCGGGCTGGAAGCCAGTCCTTCGAGCTGGTAAGTCTTTCCGGCTACCTGGTAGCTGACGATGGGGGCATAGGTCGGGCGTTTATTTCGAATCGCGTGGCGGCTCAGGCTTACGACCCTGCCAGTGGCCTGCCGGGCGTGACTTGCAAAGGCCTGTTTCTCCAGGTAGGTAATGACTGCCAAACGCAGCAAAAACACGCCCACGCCCAGAAAGGCAATGCCCACCACGCCCCCAATAAGGCCCCGAAACAGACGAACTCCAACCTTGTCGGCTTCACGCAGAAGCTGTTCGGCCTGTTGGGGGCTGAGCGAAGTAGCCGCTACCCGTTGGAGCAGTTTCTGTATGTCTAAGCCATCAAGCGAATAGGTAGGTTGAGTGGTCATGGCTGAGGCGTTAAAAGCGGGTGTTCGCGGCTTCTAGTATCAAAACAGGCCGCCTCACCTTGCTAGCTGTCCGCTGACGGACGCTACGAGCGCCCAAAGCCAAGTTAGTACAGGTACGTGATAAGTTGCTTTCTTCAAGTCATTCCTGAAGTAAACTATGCGGCAAAAACGATGTCGGGCGTATCAGCGCCCAGACGCGGGTAAGCGTCGATGAGATCGGAAACAAAACCGCCCACGACCGATCACGAGCGGGCTGTCAAGCAGCATCAGAGTCTGAAGCCGCCGAATCAGTTGAAGCTGTAGCTGTCAGGACGCAAACGAACCTATAACAAGTACTTAAAGAACGTACGCTGTAAACGCAAAAAGCTCCTATTCAGAGCGAATAGGGGCTTTTCTTATATATCTGATACTTATTGTTTAATGAACCTCGGCCCGCAGTTTCTCTTTAAGAAATTTACAGATATGAATAATTGTCTGATTATTAATGGCTTGTGTATTTTCGTGATATGTGAGGTACAAATAAGGTACTAATAGTGAGAAATAGATATTAAGTGGTCTACTGCAGCATGGATCTATCTGATCAAATATTCAGCTCGGATCGTACCCCGCACTGGCCAGCCGTACCCGGTCGCGGACATGTCAGCTTGCCCATTTTAACTTTTTCAGTGAAAGCCTTCAAAGATGGAATGCAGAACAATCAACTTCTACATTAGCACAGTATGATCCATTCGATGAATGGGCTGATCATTATCTATTCTTACTTGCCCTAGCAGTTCATCGACGACTGCCCACGCATCGCTTAGCAGTTTTTCTGGAGTGATTCCGTTGATATCTCTGAGATAAGGTCGAACAAACAGTGATGGTGGAAGCTTTGGTACACGTTCAAGGTCTTGTTTAAATCGGATAATAAAGTGAACAAAAGCACAGTCCATTACAATCACAGTTCCTACTCCTGCGTTTTTAGGTTTGCCCTGGCCTCTGGTCGATGTGACAAAATACCCGCCTATTGGAATTTTATTATCATTGCAATAGTGTAATCGTTCGTATAGTTGATCAATAGCTCTCATCTTCTCAATTTCCTAATTCCTTATCCTGCCCGCAGGATGTCTTCCCATTGGGTCGTGTATCTCGGCGACATCCATTGCCGTTTGTGATGCCAGCTTGGATCATAGCCAGCCGAAGCCAAACGTATCCGATCACGGCCATGTCGGCAATTAAGTTTATCAACTGTTGCTGATAGTTCGATCATTCTTGCGTCAGGCCCTGCCCGAAACAGGTCGGCTTGCAGGTGATCGGCCGGCACAAGGCCCGTGAGCATCACACCCACTTTCTGGAACTCGTATCCGAATTTAAATGCCCGCTTGAGCGCCGCGACGGCGTAGTTGACCAGCTCAGGTGTGGCGTTGCTCGGGCGCGGCAGCTCGACCGACTGGCTACCATAGTACTGCTTGGCCAGTTCACCGGTGGGCGACCGCTTATGCCGGTTGGTGTGAATGAACACGGTCACCGACGAGGCGGCCGAACCCTGTTTCCTCAACTTCTCAGCCGCCCGGCCCAGATGCGTTACCAGTGCTTGGGTGATGGTGTCGAGATCATGCACACCCCGGCTGAAGCTAGGCGCCGTGCAGATGGCCGATCAGTTCACATTGTATACGACAATTGAGAAATTTACGATTGATGATGTCTCAAACTGGGATAACTACGTAGACATCCCCCTAAAAGCGTGCTAGTAAGAAGTAGTACCATATACTAAATAGTCTAGCTGTAAGTCAACTTTATACTTAACTAGTACAAACGTGAAATAACAAATTTATATATAATCATTTGCTATATGTGGAAGCTTTACTCTAACTCGTTGCTGCGGTACATGCTGCTCGGCGCTATTGGGCTGATCAGCACTGCCGGACGGGCTCAAACTACGTTTAGACTTAGTCAGCCTACTTATTTATGTCAGTCTGGCTTCATACGTATCAATACGGCTGGTGGTGACGGAACTACCCCCACTTTTTCGGCAACCGGGGTAGCTCTTGCCTCTCCAACAAGCTATACCGGACTTGTCGAAACAGCCTGGCGTACCGATCCATCGGTAGGTCCGGTCAGTTTACAGGCTATCCAAAGTGGTGTAGTGGCTACCTACTCTCTAGATGTGCCTTCCTATTGTTCAGCGAGCAATCGGTTTCTGTGGCCCATTCTAAAGGCTCCTCTTCCAGACCTTACATTAAGTCAGAATAGTGATAGCCCTTTACTTAACGTCGGTAGTTATTTTAAGTCCACTGGCAGCTACGATTACCGGGCCTTGTTTCGCTATGAAGCTTATGGGGTGCCGCCCGGAATGGTATTCAATAGCCGTAGCGGTACCCCTCCTGGCACGGTTGGTAGCGATACCGCCTTTGCTTTTATTAGCGGCAGGCCAACCACCCCTGGAACTTACCCAGTCGTGCTTATAGCTACAAACCAGGGGGCCTTTACCAGCGCCTACTCGATTGCCGATACCTTTAACATTACGGTGAAAGAAACCACGCTTAATTTGCCCCCGGTTGTGGTCGGCCGTGGCCTAACCTCACCTCAGTCAGCAACAGCAGGTCTTGTCTTCGAAACACAAACGGCCTACGCTTTCGCCGATCCAGAAGGGCAGGCGCTAACCTATTCCTCAAGTAGCTTACCTGCCGGATTGAGCATCAATCCAACTACGGGGCTGATCGTTGGTACGCCCGTCAACGAGGGTAGAGTTGGTGTGACCGTAGCGGCCACTGATGGAGCCGGTTCAACAGTATACAGCGGTTTTTTCCTAAACATACAGCTTAGTTCAGCAGTGAACGTTCCACCCCAAGTGGTAGGTCTCGGCCTGAACTCGCCTCTCTCGGCAACGGTAGGAGTTGCCTTTAGCACTTCGACAGCCTACGCCTTTTCCGATCCCGAGAAGTATCCTCTACGGTATTTGTCGAATAGTTTACCTGCCGGTTTACAACTTGACCTAAATACGGGCATTATATCAGGCACACCCGTTAATCCTGGAACTGTAGGGATTACGGTGGGCGCAGTGGATGACGCAGGGTCCATTGTTTACAGTGGCTTCTTATTAAGCATACAAACAAACCCGGCAGTTAATCTCCCACCCTTTGTATTGAGCAAAGGCTTGACCTCTCCCCTCTCGGCCACAGTGGGTGTATACTTTTCGGCTCCAACGGCCTACGCTTTCGCTGATCCGGAAGGACGAACTCTAACGTATTCGTCAAGTAGTTTGCCCGCTGGGTTGAGCATTCAACCTGGTAGTGGACTTATTTCCGGTATACCGATCAATCCCGGTACATCGGGGGTTACTGTGGCAGCAGTAGATGATGGAAATCAAGTTGTCTACAGTGGCTTCTTTTTAAACACGTCCCCCAACCCATCTGGCCGTATGGGCACCATGGCTAGTGAGGAAATACCAGCCACTCTCCAGGTAAAGGTGTTGGGTAATCCCGCGTTTACCAATCAGGTAGCACTCGAGATCCAGGGGGGGGCTGGTCAGCAGATAACTGTTCAAAGTTTTGATTCGCAAGGTCGCCCACTGGGAAGTGCCTTACTGAGGGGGACTGAACCAGTGGAACATACGGTCCTGACAATCGGCCAGACGACAGGTTTGTACCTCATCCAGGTGAGTATTCCCGGACAGCGGCAAGTAGTTAAGGTGTTGAAATTGTAAGTACTGCCCTAGGGTCTACTGAGCAAGCTCTTACAAAAGGAGATAGGCGCCATAAGGCTCTCCACCGGCGCTTATCTTTCTAACTGTATTAGCAAATCAGCAAAACTTCGTTTCAGTTAGTGTGACGTGGCAATGGATGCTGGCGCTTTTGGTGTCAGATCGGATTATCATAGCCCGTACTGGCTAGTCGTGCTCGGTGGCGGCAATTGAGTTTATCAACCGTAGCTGACAGTTGGGTTAATAGGGGGCTGGCCCCACCCGAAACAGACCGGCTTGCTGGTGATCAGCTGGCATTTATCGAAAGCCTGGAAAGGCTCAGCCTCGCGCTATTCAGGCAACTTCATTCCCGAGACGAACTTGCCCGCTGGCGCCTACCAGGTACGGCACGCGGATTATACCAACAGCGGTTTTGACCGTGGCCATATGTGCCCCAGCGATGACCGCGACTCTACAGCCGAGGAAAACCGGGTGACCTTTACGCTCTCCAACCTCGGTATAGAGACAATAGGTCACGAGGTACTATAAAGGTACAAACAGGATCCAAACCAACCAATAACAAACACATAAAGAACATTCGCGATAAACGCAAAAAAGCCCCTATTCAGAGCGAATAGGGGCTTTTCTTATATATCTGATACTTATTGTTTAATGAACCTCGGCCCGCAGTTTCTCCTTAAACACTTTCTTGAATTTATCGAGCTTGGGGGCAATCACAAAGGCACAGTAGCCCTGATTGGGGTTGTTGGCAAAATAGTTCTGGTGATAGGCCTCAGCCTCGTAGAAGGTAGTAGCGGGGCTTATTTCCGTCACGATTGGTTTGCCGTAAGCACCCGATTTGTCGAGCTCGGCTTTGGCTGTTTCGGCTAGTCGCTTTTGCTCGTCGTTATGGTAAAATACCACCGAACGGTATTGCGTGCCTACGTCGGCCCCCTGCCGGTTCAGGCTGGTTGGGTCGTGGCTGCGGAAAAACGCTTCGAGCAATTCGGCGTAGGTTACTTTGGTGGGGTCGTAGGTCACCTCCACGCATTCGGCATGGCCGGTTTCGCCGCTGCACACGTCTTTGTACGACGGGTTTTTAGTTTGACCACCTTCGTAGCCCGACACGGCCGATTTCACACCGTCGAGCGTTTCAAACATGGCTTCAGTACACCAGAAGCAACCAGTGCCAAACGTCGCTTTTTCGAGTGTTGCCGATGAAGCTGATTCAGAAGTCATTCGTTTTGATTTAGTTGATTGGAGTGCCGTTTGGGCTATGGCGCCTACACTTAGCCAGGTGGCCAGAAGCGTCATAACGAAACGGAAAGGGGCAGTTGTCATTTGCGATGAAAGCAAGTTAGTTGCCTGTTGAGTTAACATTCTCATCTACGCATTAGTTTGCCGATAGGATGGGAACGCCGACAAAACAGTGGCGCGCCATTCGATTCGTCGGCTTACTTTTACCCCAGTTATAGCCTTTTCACGCGGCCAGCCCTTTATGAGCAAGATTGACACCAGCCCCTTTCGGTTTGATGGTTCTGACAAGTTCTCAATCAAGAAAGCCAAGACCAAAGTAGACGATTATTACGCCGATGATGCTGATTACGAGGCGCAACTGAGTGCCAACGCGGCCGAGATCGATGCGTTACAAACGCGGATGTTTTCGGATAATCGCTACGGTGTGCTGGCCGTGTTTCAGGCGATGGATGCCGCCGGAAAAGACGGCACCATTCAGCATGTATTCAGAGGCACCAATCCGCTCGGGTTGCGGGTCTATTCCTTCAAACGCCCAACCGAGCAGGAACTCGATCACGACTGGCTCTGGCGCAGCTACCGCGAATTGCCTGAGCGAGGCATGATCGGGATTTTCAATCGGTCCTATTACGAAGAGGTGCTGGTGGTGAAAGTACATCCCGAGCTACTGACCCAGAGTCAGCGGGTGCCGGCCGAGTTTATCGATGATCTGGACAAGGTCTGGAAACACCGGTACGAAGCCATCGCCGATATGGAAAAACACCTGCACTGGAATGGCTTTCCGACCATTAAGTTTTTCCTGCACGTCTCCAAAAAGGAGCAGGCCGAACGACTACTGGCCCGGATTGAGGAACCCGACAAGAACTGGAAATTCGAAGAAGGAGACCTGCATGAACGTGAGTTCTGGGACGATTACCAGGATGCGTTCGAAAAAGCCATCAACAAGACGGCGACCGACCACGCACCCTGGTATGTGGTGCCTGCCGACGACAAAAAGAATATGCGCCTGATCGTTGGGCGTATCCTGATCGAGGAACTGAAGAAGCTGCCCCTTAAAGACATGAAGCCCGACCCGGAGCGGTTCGAGGCGCTGAAAAAACTGATTCCCAAGCTAAAGGAATAACGAAAAAGGGGCGCTACCGAGTAGCGCCCCTTTTTCGTTACAAGCCCAGTTGCTTCTGCCAGTAGGGCGTCACAAACAGATTGTGCGGATCCATTTGCTGGCGCAGGGCCATGAAGTCGTTCCAGCGGGGATACTGGCTGCGCAGGTACGTTATGCCCTGCGGACCGTTGGGATCGGGCAGGTATTTGCCCCAGTGTGGGCGGAAATAGAAACCGGCCGCTGGGAGGGCTTTCCAGAAGCGATCGTAGTAATCGACGGGGTTCTCTTCGTTTTTGGCAAACCAGAATACATCAACGCGGAACACGTCGGTGCCGTAGGCCGGGCTAAGCCAGAATTGGCTGGCCTTGGCGGCGTAGAGCTCCACCGAGAAGATACCCGCGTTTTCGGGGTCCTGGTAGAACTTCTTGAGAAACTGCATGACTGCTTCGGTCTGCTCGATCGGTATCCAGAGTTCGGTAAACCAGACCGGAAACAGGTCGTCGCTCATCTGATTGTCCATGGGCAGGCCATTCCACCAGATATCCTGAAACTGCTGATCTTCGCCCTGACTGACAAAAAACTTCAGAATGCGGAGGAGTAGACCATCCTGCATTTTCTCGAGTTCGCGGATCAGCTCCTCGCGGGTGGGGTTACCCTCGGGGAAGATGCGTTTGATGATCAGCTCGATGAAAAACGGCAGGCGATCGATGGTTTCGAAAAGCTTGCCAGCCAGCCACTCAATGACGTCTTGGAGCGTTTGCGAACCAAAAGGCTTGGGCACTTCCAGGTAGGGTTTCGGCACAAACGTCTGCCAGTCTTTGAAGGCATCGGCGCGGGCCGCCTGCCAGATCACCATCTCCTGTTCCGAGGCTTGCGGCCACCACATCAGGCGGGTGTAGTCGGTCTGGTTCAGAAACTGTTGGAGGCTGGGTGTATCGCTGCTTCCCGGCCCGAAAAGGTCGACCATTGGGCAGTTGCTTTGCGAGAACGTTTGCTCGCTGCCGACAATATTGAACGCCGGAATGCACTGGTAAGTGGCTTCAACCACAATACCCATCAGGCCCATGCTGGCAAATGCTGCTCCGAAGAACGCATCGTTGGGGTCGCTGTTGGCCGGGCGCTCAAAAACGCGTTCTTCCACGTCGGTTTCGCCATGATATACTACCCGCACACTGAGGAGGGCATCTTCAAAGGCAAACTTCGTGGAGCCACCCGACGAGCCCGTGGCCATGAACCCACCGATGGTCTGGTGGGTGATGCCGCCCAGATCTGGCAAGGCCCAGCCGGGGGGCTGGGTACGTCGGCCCTGCGCGTCGAGGGGGTCGAGTTGGTAACAGAGTGAGTTTTCGGTCGTGGAGATTTTGGTGGGATCAAACGGGTCGAGGCCAAGGTGACACCCCGCCTGTACCGTCACGATACCGGTGGTTTTGTCGAGCGAAACGGCGTTCAGATGTGACAGCATGATGTGCATCGTGCTGGTGGCCGTTTCGGTTTGGGGCGTTAGCGGGAAGGAGTGCCCCGAACCACGTACCGAAACCGACTGACCGGCCTGTTTGGCCTGCCGGAGCAACGCTTTGACATCGTCGATGGATTGGGGGAGGTAGAACGTGACGCCGTTTACAGGCAAGGTGGGTACGTTAACAGATACGGTTTCCATAAAGACAAAGAAGATAGTCACAGAACAGACCGGAATGTACCGCCATTTAGCCGACCGCTATTTTCAAATGAACAGATTGTTATTGATTGGTGGGTGTTTGTCGAACGATCATCCAATTGGATGTACAGAGCCAGTGCGGAAGGAGCGCGCTGGGTACGTTACTACATAGTGGCGAGCGGCGTCTTGCGGCGTACCCAGCGCGTTACCGCAATGCGATGCCGCTGATGTCAGGGGTATTTGGGTCAGGACCGGGACGCGTTTTCGGAACGTCAGCGCGATAACGGACTGAAAACGATACTCATAAACAAATCAGGGGGGGCACGGTTGAAGGAAGAGTAGGCTTGCTTGCCTTACCCACTTAACGCATGAAGAAAGTTAACATCGCCGCGTTCCGTTTCGATGGTACGAAGGCGTATTCGGCCAAATCGACGCCCACCCGTGTTGAGCCATTTTACACCGACGAAACCGACCGCGCTGCCCAACTCGATGCCCTGAGCGACCGCATGGATCAGGCTCAGAACCGGATGCACGCCCACGAGAAATACGGCGTGCTGGTGCTGTTTCAGGCCATGGATGCCGCCGGGAAAGACAGTAGCATTCGGCACGTATTCAAAGGCGTGAATCCGTCGCGGTTCCAGGTGGCTGCCTTCAAGAAACCCAGTAAGGAAGATATGGCCCACGATTACCTGTGGCGCTTCTGGAAAAAACTGCCCGAGCGGGGGCTTATCGGGATTTTCAACCGAACCTACTACGAAGAAGTGCTGGCCTTAAAGGTGCACCCCGACCGGCTGGAGGAAAGCAACGTACCCGACGAATTTCTACGCAGCCAGACCAAGCTCTGGCAACAGCGGTATGCCGATATGGCCAACATGGAAGCCTACCTGCACCGGAATGGCTTTCGGATTGTGAAGTTTTACCTGCACGTAGCCAAGGAAGAACAGGGGCAGCGGCTATTGGCCCGCCTCAATGACGACGAAAAACAGTGGAAGCTGAGCGACAGCGATCTGAAAGAACGTGAGTATTGGGACGACTACATGAAGGCCTACGAAGACGCGATCAATGCCACGGCCACGCCCGACTGCCCCTGGTACGTTATCCCCAGCGACGACCGCGACAATCAGCAACTCATCATCGCGTACATCATGGCGCAACTGTTGGAAAGCATCCCGGCCGATTTCCCCGAGCGTGATGATAAAGAAGCCAAGCGGCTGATCCGGAAGCTGAAAAGCCAGTCGTAACGTACCTGACCGATGGCTCAGCGATCTGTTTTGGCCAGCGCTACCTTGTTGGTGAGGGGCCGAACGCTATAACCCGCCTCGCGGAGCAGGTTGAGCAGGCCGTTGGGGCCGGGTAGGTGACCTGCTCCTACGGCGATAAATGTTGACTGGCCCGCCATGGCTTGCCGAAGCTGCCCCATCCAGCGCATATTGCGGTCGTCGATCAGCGCGTAGAGGTCGCTGCTGCTTTCGCTCTCGCGCTGAAACAGATTCCACATGCCGTCCAGATCGGCCTTCAGGTAAAGGTCGGTGAGGCTCGGGCCTTTGGGTTTTTCGTACGATTTACGCTTCACCAGCCGGACCAGTTGCTGCGCC
Source organism: Fibrella musci (assembly GCF_041321105.1). Lineage (NCBI taxonomy): Bacteria > Pseudomonadati > Bacteroidota > Cytophagia > Cytophagales > Spirosomataceae > Fibrella > Fibrella musci. The sequence continues at coordinate 448,741 of NZ_JBGGWD010000006.1, forward strand.
TGTTGTTCGACGGGCTGGCGATCGTAGAGCAGTTTCAACTGGTCTTCAAGTGTTTCCAGACCCAGTAGCGGTTTCTGCCGTTGTTTGGCCTGATTCACAAAGTAGAGGTCAATAGGTTGCCCGGTAAACCGCGTGAGCGTGTCTGACTGCTTGCGGGCGTAGGCCACGCTAAGGGCCGTTGCGATGATGATGGGCTTGATCTGGTTATAGAACGACAGTTCCTGCCCCGTCATGGCGTTGAATTCGTCGGCGACCAGTTTGTAATCGCTGGCATTGATCAGGTGGATGAGGTTCTTGTCGGCCATGGTGCCGTACTGCGTCACCTTATTTACTTCCGTTGAGTCGAACACCATCTCAACCACCACGCCTTCGGCCCGCTTGAAATACGACCAGGTCAGCGTGTCACCCTGTAGATAGCTGTCGCGCAGGATGTGGTAGGTGCCAAACAGGTATGATGGTTTGGTCAGCCCATTACCTGTTACTTCCCACAACAACGATTGCCCGTGGGCGCCCGTTGCCAGCAGGCAGGTAAGCAATAAGACGAGACGAGACAGCTGCATAGCGTTGGATGGAGATTTCGGCCTCAATATAGACCGTTCATACCTGCCAAAACGGGTTTTACGCAATGTTAATAAACGGTCCCCACGCAGGTTAGGTAACTTTGTTGTCAGTTAACAAATAGTGTGCCTGCGCCGTTACCAATCTGATTCACCGGGACGTTCTTATACTTCATGAACCATTCAACTACGTTAGCCAAACTACCCCTGTTCTGCCTGCTCTGGTTTGTTTCGCTGAGCGCCTTTGCGCAGGAAAAACTCACCGTCAGTGGGTACGTTAAAGATGCCTCTGATGGCGAAGGCCTCATCGGGGTGTCGGTCTATAATAAAGAAACCGGCACCGGCGCCGTCACAAACAACTACGGGTTTTACTCGATTACGCTCCCCAAAGGAACCTATAATCTGGTGATTACCTACGTTGGTTACCAACGCCTTACCCGCACCGTTGACCTGACAACGCAGAATGTTCGACTAGACCTTGAATTAAAAGAGGAAGGTCGTGATTTGCAAGAACTGGTCGTGTCGACCCGCCGCGAAGACGATAACGTCACGAACATCGAGATGAGCGTGAATAAGGTCGATATCAAAACGATTCAGCGTATTCCGGCGCTGTTGGGCGAAGTCGACATTGTACGCAGCATTCAACTGCTGCCCGGCGTCTCGACGGTAGGCGAGGGGGCCACGGGCTTCAACGTGCGGGGCGGCAGCATCGATCAGAACCTGGTGCTGCTCGACGAAGCACCCGTTTATAATTCAAGCCATTTGTTTGGGTTCTTTTCGGTGTTCAACCCCGATGCCGTTAAAGACGTGAAGCTCGTAAAGGGCGGGATACCGTCCTTATACGGGGGGCGGGTGTCGTCGATTCTGGACGTGCGCCTGAAAGAAGGAAACGCCAAAAAACGCGAGATCAACGGGGGGATTGGACTCATATTCAGTCGGCTGGCTTATGAGCAACCGCTGTTTGGCGGGAAGGGATCGTTCATTATAGCGGGCCGGCGGTCATACGCCGATATTCTGGCGCAGCCGTTTCTGACAGGCGATCTGAAAGGCTCCCAATTTTATTTCTACGACCTGACGGCTAAAGCTAACCTGCGCATCAACGATAAAAATACGGTCTTTGCCTCGGGTTATTTCGGGCGCGACGTTTTTGGCGCTGACTTCGGCTTCAACTGGGGCAGTGCCACCGCCTCGATGCGCTGGAACCACGTTTTCAACGACAAACTGTTCCTGAATACCACCGCGTTCTACAGTAACTACGACTACTCACTCGATTCGGACCTGCGCCAGAAAGCCGAAAACCGAAACGATTACTTCCGCACCAACGCCAAGATTGTCAACTATAGCATTAAGCCTGATTTCACGCTGTTCTGGAACAAGAACACGGTAACGTTTGGCGGACAGGCGCTGCTTTACGATTTCCAGCCCGGGCTGGCTACGGCCGCGAGTGCCGGGGTGGTGCGGTCGTTTGGGCTGAAGAGCAAATACGCGCTGGAAAGTTCGCTCTACGTGGGGAACGAACAGCAGGTGTCGCCGCGGGTGCAACTTCAGTATGGGCTGCGCTATTCGTTTTACCAGTACCTGGGTCCCGGTGAGGCCTATACGTTTAGTGATTCGCCGCAGCCGGGCCGGGTACGTCGGCCCCTGCTGGAGACACGTACCTACGGCGCGGGCGAAACCATTCAGACCTACGGCAATCTGGAACCCCGCTTTGCGCTGAAATACGACCTCGCGCCCGGCAGTTCGGTAAAGCTGAGCTACAACCGGCTGGCGCAATATGTGCATCTGCTCTCGAACACGACGGCCTCGACGCCGCTGGATGTCTGGACGCCGTCGACCAACAACATTGCCCCGCAACTGGCAGATCAGGTGGCGGCAGGCTACTTCCGCAACTTTGGGGGTACGTCGGGCAACGACTTTGAGGCGTCGGCGGAAGTGTACTACAAATCGCTGCAAAACCAGATCGACTACATCGACCGGGCCAATCTGGTATTGAATCAGTACCTCGAAGGCGATGTGGTGGTGGGCAAAGGGCGGGCCTACGGGGCCGAGTTTTACCTGCGCAAGAACAAGGGCGTGATTAACGGCTGGCTGAGCTACACGCTGGCCAAAACCGAACGCCTCGTTACGGGAATCAACGAAAACCGGTGGTACCCGACCCGCTTCGACAAACGCCACACGCTCAACGCCGTGGTGCTGTATGACCCCGCCAAACGGGCTGATGGCTCCGTATCGCGCTGGAACTTCTCGGCCACCTTTGTGCTGGCAAGTGGCACGCCGGCTACTTTTTTTGGTAACCGATTCGACTTCCAGGATGTCGCCGCAGGGACCAATCCTGAAAACGTGCGCAACAACTACCGCATTCAGCCGTATCACCGGCTCGATCTGGCAGCGACGTTGCAGGGCCGTAAACGTCCTGGTAAGAAGAAGGAAGACAACTGGGTATTCTCGGTATATAACGTGTATGCCCGCAAGAACCCGTTCTCAGAATACTACCGGCCTAACCCCGACAACATTGCGCAGACACAGGCTATTCGCTACTCGGTGTTTGCTACCCTCATTCCGTCTGCGACCTACAACTTCAAATTCTGATTTTGCCGTTTCGTAGCCAGTGAAACATAGGGTTTCCTGTTCTACCAATAAAAATGCCACATGATTACGGCTGACGTAAAATGGTAAAAAAAAGTAAGAACAATCTGTTTTTATGACACTGATCACCACCAATAAAACGCTTTATTTTCTCCCGTTGCTGCTGGGTACGTTGTTCCTGACGGGTTGCGAAACCGTTATCGATACAAAAATCGACTCGGCACCGAGCCAACTAGCCGTCGACGCCTGGCTCACCGATCAGCCCGGCGAACAGAAGATTCGGCTCACACAAACCCGCAACTATTTCGATAACGGCCCGGCTACGCCCGTCACGAGCGCATCGGTACTGGTGGGCGAGGTGTCGGCGGCTGGCAACAGCATTGTGCGGCGCTTTGCGTTTACTGATCCCGACAATGATGGCACATACAGCTGGAAGCCCGCGAACAGCAGCGATACGGCCAAACTGGGCGTGATCGGGCGGACTTACGCGCTTAGCATCGCTTATGGTAGTGAATCGTATGTCGCCATCGCACAGATGCCACGCATTCCGTCCATCGACTCGCTGACGTTTTCGAAGCAAAAAATAAACCCTGTATCCAGCGAAACGGGCTACAGGGCTGAGTTTTACGCCACCGACATTGCCGGGGCGGCTGATTATTACTACATCCGGTACTACCGAAACGGGCAGCTTCAGAACCGGCCGCAGGACATCATTCTGGCCTACAACGGGGCGTTCAGGGGGAGCGCCGATACCGACGGCCTACAGTTTATCCGGCCTATTCGCCAATCGGCCAATCCGGAAAAGCTATACGCACTGAACGATTCGGTCCGAATCGAGATGCGGGCTATAACGTTGGAGGGCTATACGTTTTGGGAGTTGTTGAAAGCACAGTTGCAGAATGCGGGCCTGTTTGCGACGCCACCTGCCAACGTACCCAGCAATATTCGGAATGTGCGGACCAACGGGCCGGCTGCTGTCGGGTTCTTTCTGGTGTCGCCAGTCAGAACGCGGAGGGCAACGGTAACGAAAGAATTTTTACGCGGAGACGGGGCGTGACAGGCCGAACAAACGGCGCCCTAACACGTAAACGGCCATGCCGGCAATGAGGAACACACTGGCCGTAACCGTCAGAAACACACCAACAAAAGCCAGGCAAGTCAGGACAAAGAGTAATAGACTTTTCATGAATTTACGATTGTAGGGTCAAAAGTTGAATATCGGGTCTGCCGATTTTCGAGCAACTTTTGTACCAGAATGAATTGCTCAAGTACAATTCTTACTATAAAACGTTGAAAATATCTGTTTTCTTTTAGCCTATAGAGCTACAGTGTTAAAAATAATCGACGCTTGATCAAAAGGCTGGTATGCAGCTGATTCGCGCCTTATTGGCCAAGATGAAAGAGAGAACGGATGGGAAATAAACCCCCAATCAGGACTAGCGCCTTCCGTTTCTGGCCTTGGATGCCCTATCTTTGCGCTTGCTAATCTTAATAGGGGTGCCTTATAACAACGGGCTGAGATTATACCCATAGAACCTGTACACGGGTAATGCCGCAGCAGGGAATAGGCGCAGCGAACGGGTGTTCGGTGCGGCAATACAAGACAACCATACAAACCAAAACGGTAGGTAACAGCCCCTTTACCTGTTCGTTGCTTTCGCGCACTGCGATGAAAACAACAACCTATCGCCTGGCCTACAGCACATTGCTGTGGCTACTCACGCTGGCCGCCTGGGCGCAGCAATCAACTACGCTGTCGGGTCAGGTACGCGACGCTACCGGTGGCGTGCTGGTCGGCGCGGCCATTACACTCGGCGGCTCATTGAAAGGAACCACCACCGACGCTAACGGCAACTTTAGCCTGACCAATCTGCGGGCAGGTACGTATCAGCTCCGGGTTTCGCTGGTAGGCTATGAGCCTTCCGAGCAGGCCGTCAACGTACCTGGCGCGGCTCCGCTGACGATTTCGCTGCGGCAGAGCGAAACCGTGATGGATGAAGTAGTGGTGCTGGCAACCCGCGCCAACGAAAAAACGGCCGTGGCTTACACCGACGTGACGCGGCGCGAGCTAACCAAGCTCAATCTGGGACAGGATCTACCCCTGCTGCTCAACTTCACGCCGTCGGTGGTAACGACTTCCGACGCCGGGGCGGGTGTGGGCTACACGGGCATTCGCATCCGAGGCTCCGATGCCACGCGGGTTAACGTAACGCTTAACGGAATTCCTTACAACGACGCCGAATCGCAGGGGACGTTCTGGGTCAACATGCCTGACTTTTCGTCGTCGGTCAGTAGCGTGCAGATTCAGCGCGGCGTAGGTACATCGACCAACGGGGCCGGTGCTTTCGGGGCGAGCCTGAACGTGCAGACCAACGCGCTTCAGAAAGAGCCCTACGCCGAAGTGAACCTGTCGGGCGGCTCGTTCAACACGCGTCGGGCTACGGTTTCGGCCGGGTCGGGGCTATTGAGCAATCATTTTGTGGTGGATGCCCGCCTGTCGAAAATTGCGTCGGATGGCTACATCGACCGGGCGGCGTCGGACCTGAAATCGTTCTACCTGTCGGGTGGGTATTACGGGGCGAAAAGCTATGTGCGGCTCAATGTATTCTCTGGAATGGAAAAAACGTATCAGGCGTGGAATGGCGTGCCGGAAGCCTTGCTGGCGACGAATCGCACTTACAACAGCCTGACCTACGACAACGAAACCGACAACTACCAGCAGGATCAGTACCAGCTCATCACGTCGACCGAACTGAGTCGGCGGTGGCGGGCCAATATATCGGCGTTTTACACCAAAGGCCGTGGATATTATGAGCAATACCGCGAAAACAACCGATTGAGCGACTACGGCCTGCCCAACGTGGTTATTGGCGATTCGACCATCCGACGCACCGACCTGATCCGCCGCCGCTGGCTCGACAACGATTTCTACGGCACTGTTTTCTCGTTCGACTACACCGGCAGCGGGCGGCTAACCGCCAATATCGGTGGTGGCTGGAATCGCTATCAGGGCAACCACTACGGCGAAGTGATCTGGGCACGGTTTGCGTCAAACAGCAACATCCGGCAGCGCTATTACGACAACGACGCGACCAAAACCGACGCGACCATCTACGCCAAAGCCTATTACCAGTTTACGCCCAAACTGAATGCCTACGCGGATTTGCAGGTACGTACCGTCGATTACACGTTCTTGGGGTTCGACAATCAGCAGCGTAACGTCACGCAGCAGGCCGCGCTCACGTTTTTCAACCCCAAAGCGGGCCTGACTTACACGATAACCGATCAAATGACGGCCTATGCCTCGTTTGGCATGGGTAACAAAGAGCCAAACCGCGACGACTACACGCAGTCGACGCCGGGAAGCCGCCCGCTGGCCGAGACATTGTATGATTATGAAGCCGGGATAAAAATCCGCAGCGATCGCTACGTGCTGAATGTCAACGGCTATTTCATGGATTACCGCAACCAACTGGTGCTGAACGGGCAAATCAACGATGTGGGCGCTTATAACCGCATCAACGTACCCAGCAGCTACCGGGCGGGCATCGAACTCGACGGTACGGTGGTGCTGACCAAAGCCCTGCGCTGGAATGCCAACGCGACCATCAGCCAGAACAAGGTGCGTAACGCCACGCTCTACCTCGATAATTTTGATTCGGGCAATCAGGATCTTCAGCGCCTGGGCACCACCGACATTGCCTTCTCACCCAACGTGGTTGCGGGGTCGCAGTTGCTGTTGACGCCCGCCAAAGGGCTGGAAGTGGGACTATTGAGCAAATATGTCGGTCAGCAGTTTCTGGATAACACCAGCAGCGACGCCCGCAAACTGAATGCCTATTTTGTGAACGACCTTCGGCTGATCTACACCATCAAGCCCCGTTTCGTGCAGGAAATGGCGTTTACGGTGCTGCTCAATAACGCCTTCAACGAACTGTACGAATCAAACGGCTATACCTACGCCTACGTCAGTGAAGGCCGTGTTGCTTCCGACAACTACTACTTCCCCCAAGCCACCCGCAACGTGCTGATCGGCGTACGGGTGAAATTTTAGTTTGACGTTTGGAGTTTAAGGTTTGATGTTGCCGGTTAGATTGTTTGTTTATGACAGTGGGGCAACATCAAACTTTAAACTCCAAACGTCAAACTCACTTTGATTCGCTTTTTCACCGAAGATGTTGACTATAAGCTGCCGCAGAAGCTGGCGGTGAAACGCTGGCTGATGGCTCAAACCAAGGCAGAAGGTCACGAACTGGGCGACCTGAACTACATTTTTGCGTCGGACGAGTACGTGCTGCAAGTCAACCGCGACTATCTGCAACATGATTACTACACGGACATCATCACCTTCGACAACCGCGAATTTGCCGACGATCCCATCGAGGGTGATATCTACATCAGCGTCGACCGTGTGGCCGACAACGCTGCCCAACTGGGTACGTCGGCGGAAGGGGAAATGCGTCGTGTACTAGCTCACGGTCTGCTTCACCTCTGCGGCTACGGCGACAAAACCGACGAAGACGCCGCCACCATGCGCGCCAAGGAAGACGAGTGGCTGGGTACGTTCGGGGTGTAGGCGCTGTATAATTTTGTAAATTTGGTTAATTCACATAGCCAACGTATTCGTATGATTGTCACGACCGCCCACCCGGAATTGCCTGCTGACCTACAAACCGTCGATGCGTTTGAAGCTTGGCAGGAGCAGCATGTCCATGAAGGAAATTACGAATTTGTTCGGGGGCGGGTGATACCAAAACCCACCATGAAACAGGACGAATTTTACCTCGCTGATTTTTTGATCAGGCAGTTTGTCAAAACGCAGGCTTTCCAGCAGGGGGATGCTCTGTTACCTGAAGCAGATTCCTATATCGACGGGTTTCGCAAGCGCATTCCAGACTTAACCTACGTCACGGCTGCACAGAAACAGGCCATACGGCAGGGTGAACGCATCAATACACTGTTCGCCATCGAGATTCTGTCTGATTCTGAATCCTACGAAGACGTATTGGATAAACTCCAAGATTATTTCGATGGTGGTACACAACTGGTATGGTACATCATTCCGAAACGGCAGAAAATTTTCGCCTATACTTCTCCTGACGACTCCAAAGCATTTAAAGGACAAGCTATTATTTCAGCCGATCCCTTAGTACCCGGATTCCAGTTCGTGGTAGCGGAGTTGTTTGCATAAGGGACGCTAATAGGTTTAACAAACAGTGGCTGAGCACATTTAGGATTCTGCAGGGCCACTAAAACTGTAAAACCCAGGCGTATCCGTCTAAAACTTATAAAGTTGACGGTTTGCTATTAGACGATCCGCAGCTTGGCGAAACTGAGCAGGAGGGTCTTCTCACCGGCCACGTCGAACTGAATTACGACTTTGCGTTCGGTGCCGTTGACATCCAGCGATTTAACGATACCAGAGTCAAACTTGATGTATATTTGGTTATAGGACAAGTTAGTCACAGGAGAAAAATATGCTCACTACACTTTCGGGAACATACAGAGATGGGGCGATCATATTGAACGAGGCTCCGCAGATCGATCATGAAGTGCCGGTGTTGGTTACTTTCTTGCAGGAAACGACCCCTCTGCTTGCTGAGCAGAAAGGAATTCGTTTGGGAAGCTGGAAAGGAAAATACAGCCTTCCCGATGATTTCAATGATCCAATTGATGATTTAGCGGATTACATGTAATGGCTTGCCTGATAGATACACAGGTCCTTATCTGGTCGCTGGCAAGCCCCGACAAGCTATCAGATGCAGCTCTTCGCTTCCTACAAGCCGATACTGTATATGTTAGCGTGGTCTCTCTGTTTGAGATAGCTATCAAGCAGAAAATTGATAAGTTGCCTCACTTATCAGTTTCGATTCATGATATAGCTGAACGGATGCAGGAAGACGGGTTTACACTGCTGCCTCTCACCGCTAAGCATATTGACCGATACAATACCGTACCGTTACTGCCCCAGCACCGAGATCCATTTGACCGTGTCCTCATCGCCACCGCGCTTGCTGAGCAGTTACCGTTTGTCAGTGCTGATACGAACATCAAGCTCTACGCTGGATTGGTTGACGTTATCTGGTAACCGATTAAAGTCGACGTACCTCACACGATCCGCAGCTTGGCAAAGCTGAGCAGGAGGGTCTTTTCGCCGGCCACGTCGAACTGGATTACGGCTTTGCGTTCGGTACCGTTGACATCCAGCGATTTAACGGTGCCGAAACCAAATTTGGCGTGCTCGACCCGTTGCCCGGCTACTAACTCCGACGTGTTGCTAGGTGCAAAATCAGCCGAAGGCGTATGCGTGACGGTTGGCTGTGGTACCTGACGTTGTGCCGTTTTCTGCGCCAGCGTGCGCACGAAATTCATCGAACCGGCCGAGGGCATTTCGTCGCGGTTGCGGCTGGCGTAATTGTCGTCGCCGTTAAAGCGCGGTTTGGGCGGCGTTGGCGCTTTTGCCATGCTCAGGTACGTCTGGTCGACTTCCATCAGGAACCGGCTGGGTTCGCAGAGTTTCAGGCGGCCATAGTGGTAGCGCGATTCGGCAAAGGAGAACGTCAGTTTCTTTTCGGCGCGGGTAATGGCCACGTAAAACAGCCGCCGCTCTTCTTCCAGATCGGCGCGGCTTTCGAGCATCATCTGGCTCGGAAACAGGTCTTCCTCCAGTCCCACGATGTGCACGTTTTTGAACTCCAGCCCTTTGGCGGCGTGGATGGTCATCAGCGTCACCTTGTCGTTGTCGCCGTCGTCTTCTTTTTCGTCGGCAGTGGTCAGTAGCGACACCGTTTGCAGGAACGAGCTGAGGCTTTTATCCTCCGTTTCGGGATTGTCGACAAACTCCTTGATGGCGTTCAGCAATTCCTGTACGTTTTCGTAGCGGGCCAGCCCTTCCACGGTTTTGTCTTCGTACAGCTCTTTCAAAATGCCCGACGACTTCGCTACGTGGGCCGCAACCTCGTAAGCGTCTTTCTTGTCGAGCAGCAGGCCAAAACTTTTGATCAGTTCGGCAAAACCCTCGATCGCCATCATGGCTCGCCCGGCAACGTAGAGTGAAATGTTGCTGACGATCTCCCAGATGGGTACGTTCTTTTCGCTGGCGAGCACCGCAATCTTGGCCAGTGTGGTGTCGCCAATGCCGCGCTTGGGCAGGTTGATAATTCGCTTGAACGCCTCTTCGTCGGCCTGATTGACCGTGAACCGCAGGTAAGCGATCAGGTCCTTGATCTCCTTGCGCTGGTAGAAAGAGAGTCCCCCGATGATCCGGTACTTGATGCTCAGCTTGCGCAGGGCTTCCTCGAAGGCCCGTGACTGGGCGTTGGTTCGATACAGAATGGCAAAATCGTTGTTGCGCAGGCCCTGTTGCACCTTCGCCTCGAAAATGCCGTTGGCTACGAGCCGCCCCTCTTCATTGTCCGACGCGGCTTTGATAACCTCGATCAGCGGGCCGGTTTCGTTGTCGGTGAAGACGCGCTTTTCGAGCTGATTCCGGTTGCGGGCAATCACCGAATTAGCCGCCTGCACGATGGTGTTGGTGCTGCGGTAGTTCTGTTCCAGCTTAACGATCTTGACGGCGTCTTTGCCGTAATCCTTCTGGAAATTCAGGATGTTTTCGATGTTGGCGCCCCGAAACGCGTAGATACTCTGAGCATCGTCGCCTACCACGCAGATGTTCTGGTGCACCGCCGCCAGCTTACGCGTGATGAGATACTGCGACACGTTGGTATCCTGAAACTCATCGACCAACACGTGCTGAAACTTATGCTGATACTTATGTAGGATGTCGAGGTGGTCGCGGAACAGCACATTCGTGTTGAACAGCAGATCGTCGAAATCCATGGCGTTGGCCGCGAAGCACCGCCGGGCATATTCTTTATAAATCCGGCCCACCTCCGGCATCTTGGCCGACGAGTCGTCAGCCTGAATGATCGGGTTGAGCAAATACTCCTCCGCCCCGACCAGCCGGTTTTTTGCGCCCGAAATCCGGTTAAAAACGGCGTTGGCGCGGTACTGCTTGTCGTCGAGGCCCATCTCGCGGATAATGCTCCGCAGCAGCGACTTCGAATCGTCGGTATCGTAGATCGAGAAGTTGCTGGTATAGCCCAGCGCCTGGGCTTCGATGCGCAGAATCTTGGCAAACACCGAGTGGAACGTACCCATCCAGATGTTGCGGGCCTCGTTGCCGATCACCTTCTCAATGCGATGGCGCATCTCGCCGGCGGCCTTGTTGGTAAAGGTGAGCGCCAGAATTCGAAACGGGTCGATGCCCTTGTCGATAAGGTGCGCAATACGGTAGGTGAGGACGCGCGTTTTGCCCGAACCCGCCCCCGCGATAATCATTAGCGGCCCGTTGCCGTGGACCACCGCCTCGCGCTGCGGATCGTTCAAACCAGCTATATAATCGATCATTGTGTGCTAGCTATAGACATCAGACGCTGGACTTCGGATAATCGGCAAGCAACAGTCAATGCCCAGAATCCAACGTCCAGCGTCTTTGAAATAACACTCAAAAATACGAAATAATTGCCCGGGAAGGTGGCTGTTGAAATAGGGTAAGATGGTTAGTACGCCTCATACGTAAATTCTTCAAACGTCCCGTTATCGTACACAATCTTCGTGACTAACCCATCGCTGTTGTAGGTTAATTTGGCCCCTGTAGTGATATTATTCTGGTTGTACACCTTCACCCCTAGATCTGTAAAACGCTGACTGGGTGAGAAAGGGCTGACTGGTTCATTAGATGCATAGCTTGGATCTAAACCGAAATTGAGATTCAAACCGAATAAGCCTTTGTAAGGGTTTGGCTTGTCGTCATAGGTGTATTCTTTGTCCCCAACCTTAATGGCGTTACCACCACTGAACGTATAGGCTTGATCTAGCGAGTAATTTGTATATCTGGTAGTCAGCCTAGCAGGAGTGGAAGCACCGGTCGAGGTATAATCATACAAATACGTACTCGCGAGACTTGGCTGGGGGAGTGGATAAAATATCCGTACTGGAAGGTAATATCGTTCAACCTGAGAAAGTTGATTGTGCTGATTATAAATATAACCATTGGAAAAATTTCCATTTAAGCCCTGGTCTATGAAGTAAAGCTGTTTTACCCGATTCAGGCTATCATAGGAGACATCATATTGCACTGCACCCCTGTTAGGACCATAATTGTATCGCGTCAGGCGACCATTGCTATCGTACGTGAGGTAAAAAGTATCATAAGATCCGTTGTAGTTTACCGTCTTCAACCGATACCGCAGTGGTTGGGGCTCGCGGTGATCAGAGCAGGTAAACGCAACACAAAGGGGAAGGAGCAACAGGAGCCAGGCGCGGAGTGAGTAGGATTTCATAGACGTTTGATGATTTTGACCTTTTCATCGGCTGCGGCAAAAAAAGGTAAGTAGTCAGTTTGGTTACACCTTTCTGATGATAATCTATGTTTGATGGGTCATATTAACAGCTGGCATGAAAATTGGGATGGTGCTTTCTGACCTGCGCGAAGTTGCCTTAACTTGCCGGGCCTAACCCATCGCGTAGATAGCCACGCATATCCATGAAAGTTGTGATTCTGGCCGGCGGCCTCGGCACACGCCTGAGCGAAGAGACGGTCGTTAAGCCCAAACCGATGGTCGAGATCGGTGGGATGCCCATCCTGTGGCACATCATGAAGATTTACTCGGCCCACGGTTTCAACGAGTTTGTCGTTTGCCTCGGCTATAAGGGCTACATCATCAAGGAGTTTTTTGCCAACTACTTCCTCCATCAGTCCGATGTGACGATCGACCTGTCGACCAACCGGATCGATATCCACGACTCGCACGCCGAACCCTGGAAAGTGACGCTCGTCGATACAGGACTGAACAGCATGACGGGCGGTCGCCTGCGCCGGGTACGTCACCATATTGGCAATGAGTCGTTTATGATGACCTATGGCGATGGTGTGGGCGATGTCAATATCACGGAACTGGTTAGTTTTCATCAGCAACACGGCAAGAAATGCACGCTTACGGCGGTGCAGCCCTCGGCTCGTTTCGGGGCGCTCGACGTGCTGGATAGCAACGGGGTACGTTCCTTTCTGGAAAAACCTAAAGGCGACGGCGCCTGGATCAATGGCGGCTTTTTCGTTTGCGACCCATCCGTCATCGACCTCATCGACGGCGACGATACCACCTGGGAGCGTTACCCCATGGAGACACTCGCCGCGCAGGGTGAACTGATGGCCTTCCGCCACGACGGCTTCTGGAAACCCATGGACACCCTCCGCGATAAAACCGAACTCGAAACCGCCTGGTCTACCGGCCACGCCGACTGGAAGGTGTGGGAAAATTAGTGTAGCGTTTGGCGTCTACTGTTTGACGTTATTTAACTGATTAACGTACCTGCTGAGAGCGGAGCAACCTGAAACGTTAAACGCCAAACATCAAACCCCAAAAGATGTTCAACGACATTTATCGACATAAAACGGTTTTTCTGACGGGCCATACGGGCTTCAAAGGCTCTTGGCTGGCTTACTGGCTGCGTCAGTTGGGGGCCACGGTAGTCGGCTACTCGCTGCCCGCCCCGACTACGCCCAGCCATTACGCGCTGCTAGCCCTCGACGGGCCGAGTGGCATTTCGTCGGAAACGCTGGACGACATCAACAACGTACCCAGGCTGACGCAAGCCATGCAGGCGGCGAACCCCGATCTGGTTATCCACATGGCGGCGCAGGCGCTGGTGCGCGAATCGTACCAGACGCCGCTCGATACGCTCGAAACCAACGTACTCGGGACGGCGCGGGTGCTGGAAGCCGTGCGGCAAACGCCATCGGTGCGGGCCGTGCTGGTCGTGACGAGCGATAAATGCTACGAAAACCCCGAAGACGGGCAACCCCTGCGCGAAACCGACCCGATGGGGGGCTTCGATCCGTACAGCGTGTCGAAAGGGGCAGCAGAACTCATTACGGCCAGCTACCGGAACTCGTTTTTTAACCCGGCGCAGCACGGCCAAACGCATCAGGTACTGGTGGCGAGTGGCCGCGCCGGTAACGTGATCGGCGGCGGCGATTGGGCGGCAGACCGGCTGGTGCCTGATCTCATTCGTAGCGTGCAGAGCCACGTACCTGTACCCATCCGGAATCCGCTGGCGGTGCGTCCCTGGCAGCACGTGCTCGAGCCGCTGTCGGGCTACCTGCGGCTAAGTCAATACCTGCTGGAAGGCGACGTTACGGCGGCCGAAGGCTGGAATTTTGGACCCGATGCGGCCGACGTGTTGCCCGTTCGCGAAGTAGTACGGGAGGCCCGGTCGGTATGGCCGCTGATTCAGGTGCAGGAACAGCCCTCGCCTGAAAACCCGCACGAGGCGCATCTGTTGAGTCTCGATGCCACCAAAGCGCATCAGCGTCTGGACTGGCAACCGGTTTGGGACACGCCCACGGCCATCCGGCGCTCGGTGCTTTGGTACCGCGATCAATACGAAAAACGGGGCATCAACACCGCCGCCGATCTGACTGCCTACATCGACCGGGCGCGCGCAGCCAATCTCCCCTGGGCCTTATGACCTTTACCGAAACCCCCATCAACGGCGCGTTTGTGATTACGCCCACCCCGCGTGGCGATCACCGGGGCTGGTTTATGCGCACGTTTGATCGGGACGCGTTTCTGGAGCACGGCTTGTGTGCCGATTGGGTGCAGATGAACCAGTCGATGACGGCCAAACCGGGTAGCATCCGGGGCATGCACTACCAGTACGCCCCCGCTGCCGAAGTAAAGCTGGTGCGCTGCGTAGCCGGGCGCGTGTTCGACGTGCTGGTCGATCTGCGGCCCGAGTCGCCCACGCGCTGGCAGTGGTTTGGTACGGAATTATCGGCCCACAACCAGCAGATGCTCTATATACCCGAAGGCTGTGCGCACGGCTTTCAGACCCTCGAACCCAACTGCGAACTGGTGTACTGCCACAGCGCCGCCTACGCCCCCGACTACGAGGCCGGCGTCCGCTACAACGATCCGAAAATTAACATCAACTGGCCCCTACCCGTGACGGACATGTCCGAGCGGGATCTGGGCTTTATCAATGTACAATGAATAATGCACGATGTACAATGAGGTACCGATCAAGGGCCGATGACGCCACGTCATTATACATTGTACATCGTGCCTTGTACATTACATGCTTATGAATTGCCGATTCTGTCATACGCCGCTGAGCCACGTCTTTATCGACCTGTTCAACTCGCCAGCCTCCAACTCGTTTCTGACCGCCGGGCAGTTGAACGAACCCGAAACGTTTTATCCGTTGAAGGTTTTCACCTGCCCCACTTGTTTTCTGGTACAGGTCGATGAATACAAAAAATCGGACGCCATTTTCGATAGCGACTACGTCTATTTTTCGTCGTTCTCAACGAGTTGGCTGGCGCATTCGAAGCGTTACGTTGAGGCCATGACCGAGCGGTTTAGCCTGAATGCCGACTCGCAGGTAATCGAGGTGGCGTCGAATGATGGCTATCTGTTGCAGTATTTCGTCGAGAAAGGCATTCCGGTGCTGGGCATCGAACCGACCGCCAATACGGCCGCGGCGGCGATTCAACGGGGGGTGCCGTCGATCACACGTTTTTTTGGTACTGAGCTAGCCCGCGAGCTAGCCGAGCAACGTACCCGAGCCGACTTGCTGCTGGGTAACAACGTACTCGCTCACGTACCTGATATCGTCGATTTTGTGGCGGGCATGGCCATTGTGCTGAAGCCGACCGGCGTGATCACGATGGAGTTTCCACATCTCCTACAACTGGTCGAAAACAATCAGTTCGACACCATCTACCACGAGCATTTTTCGTACCTGTCGTTTACGACCGTTCGGCAGATCTTCGCGGCGCAGGGCCTGACGTTGTTCGACGTGGAAGAACTGCCCACGCACGGCGGCTCCCTGCGCATTTACGCCCGTCACGACGCCGACGAGACCAAACCGGTAGGGCCAAGTGTGGAAGCGATGTTGCAGAAAGAAGCCGACACTGGCCTGACCACGATGACCTATTACGAAGGCTTTCAGCAGCGAGCTTTGCAGGTCAAACTCGATCTACTCACGTTCCTGATCGAGCAAAAACGGGCGGGTAAACGCGTCGCAGCTTACGGTGCTGCCGCCAAAGGCAACACGCTGCTGAACTATTGCGGCGTCAAAAGCGACCTTATCGATTTTGTCGTGGATGCGAACCCCGCCAAGCAGGACAAATTTTTGCCGGCCAGCCACATCCCGGTAGTTGCCGAAGCGACGCTGAAAGAACGCCGCCCCGACTACGTGCTGATTCTACCCTGGAACCTGCGCGACGAAATCACGAAGCAACTCGCGTATATCCAGGAATGGGGCGGGCAGTTTGTTGTACCCATTCCGGAAGTAAAGGTGTTGTGAAAACGTTCACGGTCTTCTGTCCACTGTTGCGTCGCTAGGAAACAGAGGACAGAAGACCGTAAACAGAAACTGTAGACGCTCAGATTCATGCATTTTCTCGTAACGGGCGCATCGGGGTTTGTGGGGCAGCACGTGGTGCGGGCCTTGCTGGCGCGTGGGCATCGCGTAACGGTTTCGGTAACCACACCTGATCGCCTCGCGCAGTTCGAGTGGATAAATCAGGTAACGGTACTGCCGTACACGTTATCGGCGCAGGTAGACGAGCGTGACTTGTATACGTACTTCGGTCGGCCCGATGCTGTCGTGCATCTGGCCTGGCAAGGACTGCCCAACTACAAAGCGTCGTTTCATATCGACCAGAATCTGTTTCCGCAGTACCTGTTTCTGAAAAACCTGATCATGCACGGCCTGCGCGACCTGACCGTCACGGGTACCTGTTTTGAGTACGGCATGCAGAGCGGCGGCTTGTCGGAAGACGTACCTGCGCGACCCGGCAATGCGTATGCGCTGGCTAAAGATTCGCTGCGGACATTTCTGGGTACGTTGCAGACCGAACAGCCGTTCGTCTTGAAATGGGTGCGGCTCTTCTATATGTATGGGCCGGGGCAGAATCCCAATTCGATCCTGCCCCTGCTGGAGCGGGCCGTCGCGGCGGGCGATCCCGAATTTAGGATGTCGGGCGGCGAACAGTTACGCGATTACCTGCCTGTCGAGACGGTAGCCACGTACCTGAGCCAGATTGCCGAACAGACGGCGGTCGCGGGCATTATCAACTGCTGTAGTGGCCAACCCATATCGGTGCGCCGTTTGGTTGAGGAGCATCTACACCGACTGAACGCGCAGATCAATCTACAACTGGGTTATTACTCGTACCCCGACTATGAGCCGATGGCCTTCTGGGGCGACAACCGGAAATTGAAAACAATCCTGGCGGCTACAACCGATTAAGCATAGCGATATAATGGGTAACTGTGCGTAGTAAGGGCGTTGATTACGTAATTAGTATAGGATCAAACGATACATTTGTTTATAATTCAGTTAGTGGCTATCATCTTACCGTGACTATGCGTTTTCGTTTGTTGCTTCTATTACTGACGTCGCCTTTCGCCTTACTTGCCCAAAACAAGTACATCAAGATCGGGCCAGCGTCGGCCAAGCCGACTGATACTAATCAACTGCAAGGGATCAAGATAGGCAACGGTAGCTTGGCGGCGTCACGCCATAATCAGATCGATGGTCTTAATAGTGGCATATCCCTCACTACTGGCTCACACAACACATTTATTGGTCAGGAAGCTGGTAAAATGACCTCTTCTGGCTTTGAAAACCTATTTGTTGGGTTTCGGGCGGGAGCCGAAAACACAACTGGCTTTTACAACATATTCCTGGGATTGAATGCTGGATCGAGCAATACAGTAGGTGACCGGAACACTTTTTTGGGCCATCAGGCGGGTTTTGCCAATACTACGGGCGTCTGTAACGTGTTTGTTGGTGGTGGTGCCGGATTTGCCAATATGACTGGCCAAGAAAACTCTTTTATTGGTACCTGCTCAGGGCTTATGAATACAACGGGTTCTTGGAACTCATTTATCGGCCATGGATCTGGGCAAAAAAATACATCTGGTAATGCCAACACCTTTGTCGGTACGTATGCTGGTCTGAATAGCCAGCAAGGGTCGAGCAATTCGTTTGTGGGCTATAAGTCCGGTTATTATAACCAGTCAGGAAGTCAAAACGTCTTTGTCGGGCAGTCTGCTGGTTTTCAGAATTTCAGTGGGAATAAAAATGCCTTCTTAGGGCATCAGGCTGGCTACTCCAATTTTTCCAGTCAGTATGACACCTACGTAGGGTATCAGGCTGGCTTCAACGCCCGGGCCGATTCAAACACCCTGGTTGGCTTTCGGGCGGGCTTCGTATTGACCACCGGCACCAGTAACACCTATTTTGGCGCAGGTTCGGGCAAAAACAACGTGACGGGCAGCCGAAACACCTTTGTCGGCCGTGATGCCGGTCCCGACGAAGACACTGACGACAATGTGTATGTAGGCTACGCCACGGGCCAACACGACCGGGGCAGCCAGAACACCTTCCTAGGCACCGAAGCCGGGGTGTTGGCTCACACCCCCCAACCCCTGTATAATGCGACCGCCATTGGTGCTCACGCTCAGGTGGCCGTCAGCAATGCTGTGGTGCTGGGCAATCAGGCCAACGTAGGCATTGGTACCTCTGCACCCACCGCCCGGTTGCACATCAGTAGTGATCAGGCCGACGAATCGGGCTTACGGCTGGAAAAATTAACGGCCAGTAGCCCCTCCCGAACGACTACGGATCAATTTTTGACAGTGAACGAACGGGGCGAGGTGGTAAAGGCCCGCTACCGGGTCCAGATCAGTAAGGTGGCTGAGTGGAGTGATAAGGTGTTTGCCCCAACGTACCCACTCATGCCGCTGGAGGAAGTGGCTGCATTTGTGAAAGCTAAGCAGCATCTGCCCAACGTCCCCTCGGCCGAGCAGGTGGTAAAAGAGGGGGTGGATGCCGCCCAACTCAACGCCAAGCTACTGGAGAAGATTGAAGAACTGACGCTCTATCTTATCGACCAGAAAAACCAGATAAACCAACTAAAACAGGAAGTTGCCGATTTGAAATCGCGACGATAACGACACTGCATGACCCCGAACCTTGACCCAATTAACGAGTTTAAGCAGGAACGCGCTGAACGCATAGCCTCTTACGCCCAGCCTAGCGACCTTCGCGATGCGGCCGCGGCCTTCAACGTCGCCTCTAATCGCGACAAGTATTCCTATAATTTTTCGTGGATGGGGCGGCCTATCATTCAGTATCCGCAGGACATGATTGCCATGCAGGAACTGATCTGGACCATCAAACCCGATCTGATTATTGAAACGGGCATCGCGCACGGCGGATCGCTGATCTACTATGCGTCGCTGCTCGAACTGATTGGAAAGGGGGAGGTGCTGGGTATCGACATCGACATCCGGGAGCACAACCGGCGCGAAATCGAGGCGCACCCGATGTTCAAACGGATCGAGATGCTACAAGGCTCCGCGATCGACGAAGCACTGGTGGCCGAAGTAGCCCGCCGCGCAGAAGGTAAAGAGACCATCATGGTTTGCCTCGACTCGAATCACACACACGACCACGTGCTACGCGAACTGGAACTCTACGCGCCGTTTGTAACGGTTGGCTCGTATTGCGTAGTGTTCGATACCATCGTGGAAGACATGCCGCGTGGCGCGTATGACCGCCCCTGGGATGTGGGCAACAACCCGAAAACGGCCGTTTGGGAGTATCTCAAGGCAAATGATAACTTCGAAATCGATCACAGCATCGACAACAAGTTGCTGATTTCAGTGGCGCCGGAAGGATATTTAAAGCGAGTGAGGTGATTTTTTGTGAAGAATAGTGACTAATGGATATCTTTATACCAAGTATCACTACACAAATTCACTAAATCACATAAAATTGATGCGTCTCCTCGTCGTAGTTATGAGCTGCTGTCTAGTCTTTGGAATCAGCTGCAAACAGAAAGACCCACTATCGTACGCGCAAATACTCACGAGTAAAGTATGGCAGCTTGAGGAAATCAGGTACGTTCATTTGAACAGGAGTTATTACTACAAACGGGGTGGAACAGCAAATAATGTTAACTATGACGATGCAATAATCGAGTTCAAGACTGACGGGACAGGTTTTTCTCGCTGGCCGGGGAACTCGTATACATTGATATGGCAATTAGATGAAGCAAGCAAAAAAATTACTTACACTCTCTCTTCAGGTTTGACAGTCGTGTGGGATAATGTGACGTTTGAGGAATCACAGCTCACATACTCTGAACATTATACGTCGGATGGTGTAGTTTCGCTGGCGTATGGAGTGCGAAAGCCACAGCGCTAGTGGCTCAAGGTAAGGTGTAAACCTTAAGTTGGCTGGTCAAATTATAATGTAATCGGCCCCCTGATTCGTAAGAAACCTGCCTAGCGCGGGCGATGTACTGAGTAGGTAGAGTCACTGAATGCCGGATGAGCACGGCATCAAGGGTGGTTGGCGCATGACCGCATGACCACACTGCCGATGCTGTCCAACTGCCGTTTTGAATTGTGGCCTGCCGGGCCGACGATTCAATTCTATAATTCAGCACCACCGCTCTACCCAGTTCCTCAGTAGCGGCATCGTATTGATGATTGCCATTTTTGTCGACATAAGGTGTGAACGTTTCGCTTAACGTACCCGTAAGGCTCGGGTTGAGTAAGGTGTACTGACCATAGATACGACCAAAATAAGTGCTGTCTAAGTCTAAGGGTGTTCGGTTTTCAGGAACTGGATGACCAATGAAAGCCACATTGCCATTTGATGTAGTGGCTTCAATAAACCGCAACGTGCGCTTAGGTACGTTGCTAACCAAAGCACTTATGGCCATTCCACCACCTACGCATAGCGTAACCGTATCGCTATCCAGAGAAATTACATTGGAAAGTTCAGCAATCGTACTACCAGTTGCAGAAAACCTGAACGTAATAACAGGAGTAATGCGATAATTCAATACAGTCGGTTGGCCCAGGCATTCTATGGCGGAGTCGTATTGCCGGTTATTATTTAAATCAACATAAGGAGTCAGCGTCTCGCTCAGTGTTCCTGTCACGTTAGGATTAACCAGCGTATATGGACCGTACAGTTGATTAAAATAACTACTGGAAAGATCAAGGGTGTTGCGGGGGGTAAAAACGTGCCTCCCTTCGAAGATTACATTGCCGTTACTTTGAATATCTTCGATGAAACGTAAGTTTGTTGTACTTACATCACTTACTAGTTGACCAACGGCCATATAATTGCCTGCGTTAATAACGACCGTAGCCTCGTTCACCACTGCGGTATTAGACAAGACTACTTGTGTGATGCCTGTGACGGTGTACTTAAAAGAGGGCTTTTGGCAATTTGTTTGCGTTAGTTTTTTAGGGTTGTTTGCGGACTTTCCGCTGAGTGAATGAAACAGACCTGCTAGCAGAACGAGGACGAACCAACTTTTGAATGTAGTATTCATAGGGTAGCAAATGGCCTACAAGTATACATAAAAGACTATGTATCTCCCTTTAACTAATTGATAAAAATTGCGTACATCTCCTTTTGTAAGTATTGTTATTCCGCTTTATAACCAGCAACTGCGCTATGTTGAAGAGGCACTGCAAAGTGCTCTAGCGCAGAACTATACGTCGCTAGAGATTATTGTATCCGATAACCATTCTACCAATGAAGTACCGGATTGGTTACTCGCGCAGCACGACCCTCGCCTGCGGGTGGTTAGCCCGGAGCGGTTTCTACCGATGGTTGAGCATTTTCAGTTTGCCGCTGATCAGGCTTGCGGTGAATGGATCCTCTATCTGTGTTCGGATGATTACCTCTACCCCGATTGTGTAGAAACACTGGTTGCGCATTTGCCTGCTGATGACAGTGCCGTAGTTGCTTACGGCGAATTAGCCAGTGTTGATTTCCGTGACCTAAACCAGGTTAAGTTTTTTTATAATCGAAAATCTAGCGGGCTTCGGTCGGCGGCTGAGTCATTGAATGAACTTCTTCAGCAGCGTCCTTTTTTCGCTTGGATACCCGGTGGCATGATTCGTCAGGATGCTTACCTGCACTGTCGCGACGTGCTAAATGGCCATATCACATACGGCTTCGATGTAGCTATGCTGCTCAAGGCTCATGAACTCGGTCAGATCGCCTATGTGGACAAGCCCACTGGTAAATTTCGTATCTGGACAGCTAAAGATGGGAAATTGGGTGGGAATCGCTTGATCAAGAACATCATTGACGCGGGTCAGTGCATTCAACTGGTCGCCCAGTCGCCAGTTTTAGCAGGGTATATTGGTGCAGATGAAATTGCTGGCTGGCGCAGCTACCAAGCTCGTCGATGGGAGTTAGCTGCCTTAATTGACTATTTTACAGGTGGCTGCACAGCTAGCGAAGCTAAAGACGCGTTAGCCATCGTAGCTGCGCAGGTTGCGAGTCCATCCGCCTTCACCAGATTGGTTAGCTTTTTATTGAGTAAACCACAGACTGCCATCGTTAGACCGTTGCTAAACGGCTTGTATAGCCTTTACTTGCGTCTGCAAAAAGTGGTTAAGCGTCCTTTCTGATTCATGCCCAATTCACCCATCACCTTTCTGCATCCGCATTGTATGCTGGCTGGCGGGGCCACCACGGTCCTGCTGGAAGTCAGTAAGCGGCTGGTGCAGGCCGGTTGGCCGGTTTGTATAGTATCGGTGCAGTCAGACCCGACAATCACGGCCGAGGCTCGGGCGGAGGGGGTGCAGTTTGTCGATGTGGGCGGTCCACTATCGTCGTCGATCTGGTTTTGGGTACTTTACCCGCTCATGTATTGGCGCGTGCACCGGGCCGCCCGGCGTATCGGCTCGTCGGTGATTGTGTCGGAGCCGTTTCCGGCCAACTGGTGGGGCTGGTTTTACAAGATACTAACACCGTCGGTGCAGCTTGTGTACGTCTGCCATGAGCCAACGGCCTTCATTTTCGAACGCGCCTGGATTGAGTCGATCAAGCCCGATTACATGCGCTGGGGGCTGAAGCTGATGAACCCGCTATTTCGACAGATCGAGTTTGGCCTCATGCCCACGACCGATCGGGTAGTCGTGAACTCTCGCTATTCGCAACGCACGGTTGAGCAGACGTTTCCGCAACTCGATCGCGCCCGTATCCGGCTGGTGTATTGCGGCATCGACCACGACACGTTTTACCCGCGCCCCAACGTACCCCGCCAGCGCCAGATCGTGATGGTGTGTACGCTGAACAAGTTTAAACGGGTCGACCAGGTCGTGCGGGCGCTGGCGTTGCTTCGGCAACAACCCAGCTGCGGGGACGTAAGGCTCGTCATCAAAGGCAAGGGGGTCGAGAAAGAGGCGCTGTTACAACTTATTCAATCCCTGAAGCTAACCGACGCCGTTACGCTCATCGACGCGTTTTACACGACCGAGCAACTTGCGACGCTGTTGAGTAGCAGTCAGGTATTCGTGCACGCCGCGCACAATGAACCCTTCGGTCTATCGCCCATCGAAGCCATGGCCTGCGGCACGCCGGCGGTCGTTACGGGCACGGGCGGTACCGCC
This sequence comes from Fibrella musci, assembly GCF_041321105.1. Taxonomy (NCBI): domain Bacteria; kingdom Pseudomonadati; phylum Bacteroidota; class Cytophagia; order Cytophagales; family Spirosomataceae; genus Fibrella; species Fibrella musci. The sequence continues at coordinate 472,394 of NZ_JBGGWD010000006.1, forward strand.
GAGACTGTGACCAACGAAGTATCAGGGCTTTACTACCAATATGATTCGGATAAGGCGTTGGCCCGGCAACTGACGCGGCTCTTCACGGATGAAGCGCTTTGGAAGCAGCTATCCGAAGGAGCTGTTCAGCACGCGGCTCAGTTCAATTGGTCACTTACGCACACCGTCTTTAGCGACGTGCTGGCCGAGGCTTCGATTCGTAAAAACCTTGATACGATTTCGTAGCAGGCCTATTTCAGGATTCGGTAAGCCGCAATAATAAGCTGATTGTGGATGTGGTGTAGGCTACGTACCAGCGATGAGTGTTTGTGGCGGCAAAGTGTATCGAAATCTTCGGCAAACTGGGCCTCAAACTGACTACCACCTTTCGAGGCTGAATGAATACGGAACGCCGAGAAAACCTGCCCGCTCACCACTGGAGGTAGCGCTTGCCCGAGCCGGAGCCACCAGTCATAATCCATTGTATAACGAAGGTCTTCGCGCAGAAAGCCTAGTTTCTCATGAGCGGTGCGCCGCCAGAACGTAGCCGGCTGGCAAATGGCATTGGTCATGCCCAGAAACGCCATTGGCGACAGCGATCGGAGCAGTCGTTTATACGTTTTTATCGGCCCCTGAATGGGTAGCCCGCTTTCGTTGATGATTAGGCAGTCGCCGGTGAGCCACAGTGCCGTCGGGTTATTGGCGAAGAACGTACCTACGGCCTGTAACGTACCTGGCAGGAAATAGTCATCGGAGTTGAGCCAGCAAACGACATCGCCCGTTGCCATACGCAGCCCTTTGTTGATGGCATCAGTCTGGCCGCGATCAGGTTCCGACAAAAAGGTAAGCCGATCGGTATACGGGGCCACCACAGCAGCGGTATGGTCTGTAGACGCGCCGTCGATGACAAGGTATTGTAGATTAGGATAGCCCTGCGACAGGACCGACTCGATGGTTTCCCGAATGAACGACGCCTGATTATAAGAAGGGGTAATGACCGTGATGCCGGGGAGTGCCACTTATGATGCTGTTTCTTCGACGGATTCCTTCTTAGCTGTCTTTGCTACAGCTTCAGCCTGTTGCTTTTCTAACTGCTGCTTTAAAAAAGCCATTTCCTGCGAAAGCGTTTTGATTTGGCTCTGCAATTTGGAGTTCACGACCGAAAGGTGAACCAGAAAGACGATGATCGCCAGGATACCAACCAGAAACAGCAGCGATGGCGGGTAATAGACGCCCAATAAACTCGCCAGAAAGTGCAGCCCTTTCCGCCAGATGGAGAAGAAGATGAGCACCGACGTGCAGAAGATCCAGATGATCGAATATTCTTCACGCAGCCGCCCCCGCACAATCAGCCGGAAAATCATGATCAGAAACACCATCGCACCGGCGATGCTGATCAGTTGTATGGGTATCGAAATGCCTTCCATAGTCGTTAGGTCCGTCGGCCGCTCAATCGAAGGTACACAAAGTAGATACCCAACGATACTTTGGCCATGTAATACACCGCCCTACCCGTGTTGATACTCGACACGCCGCCCTGCCGCTCCTGCATCACCACCGGCACTTCGAGCATGCGGAGGTTGTTCAGGCCAAACTGCACAATAGCCTCTGGCTCAGGGTACTCGTCGGGATAATACTCGTTGACGATAGCTAGTGTTTTCCGGTTGAACGCCCGAAACCCCGACGTACTATCGTGGATGACCTGCCCGATCAGCAATTGATTGAGCCACCGGAAATAGCGGATGCCCGCCCGCCGCGCCGCCGACGACCGGAAGCCCTCGTTGGTCAGAAAACGCGACCCGATGACCACATCGGCCTGATCGGTAAACAGGGGCGTCAGAATCTTGTGCAGTTCGTTGGCTGGGTGCTGACCGTCGCCATCCATCTGTACTGCCGCGTCGTAGCCGTTGCGCCAGGCGTAACGATAGCCCGCATGCATGGCCCCGCCGATGCCCAGATTGACGGGTAAATCGAGGTACAGGCAGCCCAACGTGCGGATGATGCTGATCGAATGGTCGGTCGAGCAATCGTTCACCACCAGCACGTCGGCGTCGAGGCCCTGTTCGGCAATCACCTGCTGAATGGTGCGCACCACGTCGGCAATCGCGGCCTGTTCGTTGTAGCAGGGTATAACAATGAGGGTGCGCATAGGGAGGTTAATCAATGAACGATGGATAATGTATAATGAGCTTGTGTCTCCGGGTACGTTGAGCCCGCAAGGCCATTGTCCATTGTGCATTATCCATCGTGCACTCAATCAATGCGTTCGTAGATGGTCATCGAACCAAGCTCGACGGCTTTCTTCATGCAACGTACCTCGTAGGGAATTTGCGGCGCATGGTCGTAGAGCATGTACTTGACGTTCAGTTTCTTGAATTTGGGCGAGCAGGGGTCTCCCGCTATTACGTACCCATCTTCGTATTGCTGCGCCAGAATCGTGGTGTCGCCCTGTTGCGGGTTTATATAGGTCTGGAACGTGACGTGCGCGTAGCGGTTATAGGCCGAGTCGCGCTTCATCGTCGGGTCGAGCACACTGAAAATCTGCTTCCGGTTCGGGATGTATTTTACGCCCGTAATCTGTTTCGCTCCCGTTGCCGTGACCATGTACGTAATGAACTGACTACCGTTGACTACCCAGCGGGCGTTGGGGTCGCGGTCGACGATGGCCTTCACGTTTTGGTAGACGATGTTTTCGGTCAGCGGCGTTAGCCCCTTCGACAGCGGGTTGGCCTTCAGGTTAGGCAGTAAAAACAGCACGATCCCCGCGCAGAACAACCCCACCCGGTAGCGGATGTTGATCGAGAAAAGCAGCAGGCCGTTCATCAGAATGAAAAACAGCACCGGTAGGAAAACCTGATTTGAGGTTAGCATGCCTTCCGAGTCGTCGATGTTGACCGAAGCGGTGTAAATGACGAATGCTACCACACTCAACGCGGCAATGGGCGTAAACCAGCCCGGTACGTTGGCTTTCAACTGGGCCAGATCAATGGTGCGCAGGTAGCCGAGGTACAAAAACAACAGCACGATACCGCCTACCCCCATCGGAATTTGTGCCCGCCGAGTGGGTACCATGCTCATCAGCGTGGCTTTGGCGATGGCTTCGGGATAACCCACTTCCATCCAGAGCCACATCAGCACCACAAAGGCCATCGCGCCCACCAGCATCCAGTCGATGCGGCGCGCAAAAGCAAACAGTGCAATGGCCAGCGGGATAATCACTGGAGCAAAGTTGAGGTAGTGCGAGAGTTCGCAGATGTTGAGCCAGCCTTTCGGAAACTTCTGATCCGACCAGAACCAGCTGTAGTATTCAGAATACCAGTTGGCAATAAAACCCGTACCGCCCGTTTCGCTCCGTTTGCCGGGATAGACTGTGCTCGTAACGGCCTTGATGGTTTCTTCAATATCGTTTTTGAACAGGTAAGCCACTACGCCCGCCAACGCCGCCGCTCCAAACAGACTGACCAGCTTCAGCGGCACGGCTTTGAGCGGGAAAATGGCCGCGCGCTCGTTGGCAACGTACCCAATCAGCAGGAAGATAAACAGGTAGGCCATCGGCACCTGATACGGCGGATAAAGGCCCGTTGCGTAAGAGGCTGCAATCCAGATCAGCGCAAATGCAATGGGAATAATGACGGTCGGCTTTCGACTGCGTAGCAGATAAACCGCCGCGACAAACGCCGCACCGCAATAGCCGATCATCGACGAGGGGATAAACGACCACCAGACTGTGCCTGATGAAAGAAATAACACAATAGTGCCCGTGAGCGAGAGCCAATACTGGTTTCTGGTGACCAGAAGGAAAAACAGAAACGTACCCAGCAGCAAAATCAGCGGACTGCTATTGTACATCCAGCTATAACCGCGCTCGACATCCAGGAACAGAAAGCCCCAGTGCCCAAACTTGAAGAGTGTAACGGGGTGCTTCACCGGCACGGTCATCAGCGGTGTTCTTAATCCACCAATGGCCTCGTTTTCGGTCTTAAAGCCGGTGTTGGCATTCGACAGAATCCAAGGCGCACCCACGGCGTAATCGTCCATGCGGATGCGTTTGGGCGTGCCCGCGACCAAACCACGCTTCACTGGACCACCATCGGGTAGGATCTCGTTCCAGGCTGAAAGTGATATATAATGCCACTTGAACAGAACAAACAGTATAAACAAACCAACAAAGACCCCCAGAGTGATCTTAACGCGCCGGTCGAACCGAATCAGACCATCGGGTGATGGCGGCGGTGTTGGGGTAGAAATGGGTGTTGAAGTTGGTGGGGTAACAACGGGCTGGGTGGGCGAAACCGTACTCACTGGCGCAGCCATCGGGCGGGGAGATGCAGTGGGTTGAACGGGCTTTTTGCCTTTCTTACTCATTCGTTGGGTCAAGTGGCGTTTAGGGCCTAATCAGACAAATTTACCAATTTTGCCGGTAGGTGAACAGTGACTTCGTTCACAAAGGCTGTGCCAAGTATGAGAAAATGAACAAAACGCTGAAACAAGTGCTGGCGGTGGCGCTGGCGATGGGCCTGTTGCTCTACGCTCTCCGGGGGATGCCGTTGGCTAGTCTGCTTGATCAGCTCCGGCAGGCGGCTCCAGCCTGGATTGCCCTCACTACGCTGACGATGGGCCTGCAAACGGTTTTGCGTGCCCTGCGCTGGCGGATGTTGCTGCAAGGGCTGGGCCATCGCCCCTCAACGGGCCGCGCCCTGTCGGCAATGTTGGCAGGAAGCGCGTCGGGGTTGGTGATTCCCGGCTCGGGCGAACTGCTGCGCTGTACGCTGCTGCAACGCTCCGACAACGTACCTATCACCGAAAGCGTGGGGTCGATCATCACCGAACGGCTGGTTGATCTGCTGGCTACGGCCGTTTTCCTGACGCTCACGCTGCTGCTCGAATCGGGCCGTTTGCTGACCTACGCCCGAACGTACCTAGAGCCACCCGCATGGGTATTGTCTCTGTCGGCCGGGCAGTGGATTGGCGGGGGCATTGCCGGGCTAATTATGCTGGCCGTAACGTACCTGGGGTTGCGCAACCTGCTTGACCGTGGACTGGGCGCACGTCTCAACAGCCGCCTGCGGCTACGCGAGCGATTCGAGGGGTTCCGGCGCGGGTTGCTGAGCATCCGGCGGGTGGGTAATCCGGTGCTGTACTGGGTCATCACCGGCACCATCCATGCGCTGTCGCTGGTGGTGCTGGCATCACTATTTATGGCTCTGCCCAGCACAGCTAAGCTACCCGCCTCGGCTTCGCTGACCACCTTTGCACTAACGTCGTTGGGGAGTCTCACCATTCCGACTCAGGCCAATATTGGGTCGTATCATTTCCTGGCGAGCCGGGGGCTGATGGCATATGGCGTGCCGCTGCTGACGGGTACTATCTGGGCCACGTTCTCGCACGCTGTTATCACGCTTGTCAACCTGCTGTTCAGCGCGCTGGGCTTTGTTGCAGCATTGCGTTTTCTGAAAAAGTCCACCGAGCCAACGCCTGCCGAACCAGCTTAGGCAGGTACGTGGTAGCTTCATGGAGGACGTACCTGACGAATCGCCAGCCATTAGATTTTACCGCCAAAGGCCAGATCGCCCGCATCGCCGAGGCCCGGCACGATGTAATAATGGGCGTTGAGGTGTGAGTCGATAGCACCCAGCCACAGATGGCACTGTGGCAACTGAGTCTGGACGTACCTGACGCCTTCCGGGCTGGCAATGGCGGCGGCAATGTGCGTTTGGGCAGGAATGCCGTAGCGCAGCAGCGAATGATAAACTTGCTCGAGCGACCGCCCCGTGGCCAGCATCGGGTCGATCAGGATGAGTGTGCGGCCGCTCAGGTCGGGGCTGCTGATGTATTCCATCACGATATCAAACTCGTTTTCGTCCAACTCATCGGCATCGGACTGGCGGCGGGCCGCTGTTCGGTAAGCACCGGCAAACGCATTGTCGGCCTGGTCGAAAACGTTCAGAAACCCCTGATGAAACGGCAGACCCGCCCGCATAATGGTCGCCAATACCGGTTGTTGCAACAACGTCTGCGACTCGGCCACGGCCAGCGGTGTTTGTACCGTACCGTTCTGGTACGACATCGTCCGGGAGATTTCGTAGGCCGTCAGTTCACCCAGCCGTTCGAGATTTCGGCGAAAGCGCGCCCGGTCGGCCTGAAGGTGCAGATCGCGGAGTTCAGCGATATATTGGTTGGCAATGGAAGCCTGCTGGGCAAAAACAAACATAAAGCAATGCGTTTTGGGTTTCAGGTCGTGCCGGTCGGCAAATCCGCAGGCTAATATGCAACGCAACGCTAAACGGTAGACCGAAAACTGCAAGGGGCTTTGCGTAATTTAGCCGTCTCATTGTCGGAATGCCGAGGAAATCGACTTATTTTGGCTAAAAGGGACATTGCCCCCACCGACTGTTGCCCATTACTGTATGCGCTATTTGCTAAGCCTGTTTTGTTTGCTGCCCCTTTCGCTGGTTTATGCGCAAAGCCCTTTAATTCCGCTCAATCAGGACTATTACCACCTCATCGATCGCTACGAAATCCGGTTGGGCCGCTGGGCCGATCAGCATCACAGTACCGTAAAACCCTACAACCGGCAGGCTGTGATGCAACTGGTCGATACGCTCGAAAACGATCCCGATCAGGAGATTAGTTTATCGCCCACCGACCGCTTTAACATCAATTACCTGCGCGATGATAGCTGGGAGTGGGCATCGCCGCAACCCGTAAAAGCGCAGTTTCCACGGGTAGCCGTCGCTTTTGGTCAATCGACCGACTCGTCGGCCACGCAGCCGGTAGTGCTCCGCTACGAAGAACCGGGCAACAGCGAACGGCCATTTCTGGGCTTCTTCTACCGCAAAAAAAGCGATTTCTATAGCGTCAAGAATAAAGAATACGACCTGCACATCAACCCGGTTGTCTACGTTGGCTACGGGCGTGATCAGGTCCTGACCGACCCGCTCTACACCAACACGCGCGGTATCGAGGTGCGGGGGAGTATCGGGGGAAAACTGGGTTTCTATTCTTACTTCGCCGACAATCAGGCGTATTATCCTAAATACGTGCAGGATTACGGCCAAAGTTACCGGCTTACGGCAGCGGGCGGCGGGTCGTCACCGGGGCAAGGCGTGGTGAAGCTGTTCAACAACAACGCCGCTGATTTCCTCGAAGCACGGGGGTACATTACCTTCAATACGCTGAAAATCATCAATATTCAGTTTGGCCACGACCGTAATTTCTTCGGAAATGGCATTCGGTCGCTGTTGCTGTCCGACAACGCGGCCCCCTACCTGTTCCTGAAACTGTCGACCCGGTTCGGAAAGCGGTTCCAATACACTAATCTGTTCAGCGAGCTACAGAACGGGCAGGTGACGTTGTCGGGTATCGAACTGTTGCCGCAAAAATTCACGACCATGCACCACCTGAGCGTCAACATCAGCCGCCGGGTAAATCTGGGTCTGTTTGAAGCAGAAATCTACAGCCGCGACCGATTCGACATCAACTACCTGAACCCGATCATTATGTATCGTTATGTGGAGGCCTCGCGCGGTAGTGCCGATAACGCTTTCGTTGGCCTCGATCTGAAGGTGAACGCGGCGCAGCACCTGCTCTTCTACAGCCAATTGATGCTCGACGAATTCCTGATCAAGGAAATCCGGGCGGCGCGCGGGTCTTGGACCAATAAGGTGGCGATACAGGCCGGCCTGAAGTATATCGACGTGCTGGGCGTTCCCAACCTCGATTTGCAGGGCGAATTCAACATGGCCCGGCCGTATACCTACGCGCACAAATCGGGACAAACCAACTACGCTCACTTCAATCAGCCGCTGGCTTCGCCGTTGGGGGCCAATTTCATGGAAGGTCTGGGTACGTTGCGCTACCAAAACAAACGGCTGTCGGTTAATGGTACGTTTTCGCTGATGATGTATGGCACCGACCCGCCGGGCCGCAACTACGGCGGCAACGTGCTGAAAGACTACGAAGAGCGTCTGCGCGATTACGACAACTTTATTGGCCAGGGCCGCAAAACCATCACCACTTACACCGATCTGCGGCTCACCTATATGCTGAAACACAACCTGTTTTTGGAGGGGCGTTACCTCAACCGTATGCAGGATAGCCAATACATCCCCGACACCTACAAGACGTCGATCGTTAACGTCGCCATCCGCTGGAACGCCCCGTATCGGAGTTGGGTTTTTTAGTCAATTGTTCAAGGTTCAATGCCCAACGTTCAAGGTCGCTACGCGTTTAGTGGATGCGTTAGCGAATATGAAACGTTGGACAATAGACATTGAACCTGTTTTTCCATGCACGACATCATACTGACTGAACTGACCGAGGCACGGTCGGTACTGGATACCTTTCTGGCCGATCAGGCCAATATCGATGCGATTGCCCAAGCGGCGCGACTGATGGCCGACGCCCTGCGCGATGGTCACAAGATTATTTCCTGCGGCAACGGCGGCTCCCATTGCGACGCCATGCATTTCGCCGAAGAACTGTCGGGCCGTTACCGGGGTGACCGTCGCTCACTGGCCGCCATCGCCGTGTCGGACCCCAGCCATATGTCGTGTGTGGGTAATGACTACGGCTATGAGTCTGTGTTTTCGCGGTTCGTGGAAGGTCTTGGGCAGCCCGGAGACGTACTGCTGGGCCTGAGTACGAGCGGTAACTCGGGCAACATCATCCGGGCGGTGGAAGCGGCCCGCGCCAAAGGGATGAAGGTGGTGCTCCTGACCGGCAAAGACGGCGGCAAACTCGCCGGGCAGGCCGACGCCGAAGTGCGGGTGGCTCATTTCGGCTTTGCCGACCGCATCCAGGAAGTCCACATCAAAGTGATTCACCTCTTCATCCTGCTGATCGAACAGCAGTTGGGCCTGGCGTAAGCTTTTTTGTCATCCTGACGATAGGAAGGATCTTGGATTGTCCTTGCTTGTGAGTTGGGATGCTTCAAGATCCCTCCTGTCGTCGGGATGACAAAAAGCCTAACCAACTGCAATTAAAACCTTACCGGGGCGTATTACTCAGATTGCCTGTAACCGGCGTGTAGGTCAGAAAGAACCCGTCGGCACGGTAATAAGGAAGGTTGCGCAGCATATTGCTGGTATACTGCTCGGTGCCCAGCAACTCCTGCCCGCCAGTGAGTTGTTTGAACGGCATCACCTGCACGCCCGACGCCCAAAATTGGCTGTCCAGCACAAATTCCTGCTTGAAATCCTTGTCGACGGCCAGCGTCAGGTAATTGCGGAACGCTAGTGGCGAATTCTGGGCATTGTATTCGTAGACCTGCACGTCGACGGGCTTGGTTTTGTATGGATTGGTCGATGCTACCTGTTGGGTTGAAGACTGCCCCGGCAACACCAGCGCCGGACCGGGAACGACGACAAATTGATCGCGCTCCAGCTTCGTACCCGGCGGGATATAATCGACGGCGTTTGTCTTGCGAATGGTGCCCCCGAGGTCGAAATAACTACGGTTCCAGTAGCGCGTATAGGCGAGGGAATTGCCCGTACCCGCCAGATTGACCTCGGCTTCGTCGCGCCAGTAATCCATTTTCTCCTTCCCAACAATAAACGCCGACCGCTTCCAGTCGATGTAGAGCGGCTTGTTGAGCTTATTCTCGATGGTGAAATGGATAGTGCCGCGTTCGCCGAAGAACTGGTAGCTCAGGCGAAGGGTGTCGTTGTCATATACGAACCCCTGCTTGGGCGAGGCGGTCAGGTTGTTGCTGCTGAGCGTAATCAGTTGCGATGTGCTTGGGGCACAGCCAGCCAGCAGCAGCACCGCCGCTGGTACAAGTAATACTGCTTTCATACATATTGAGCTATTTAGGTACGTTACTGTAAATCAAATACTCAATAGATATGCGTTGGTGTAAAAAGGTTTAAGAGAGAGTGTACTTTTAATTATAGCCAATGATATCTGCCCACGGTGTTCTAGTTACGATGTTAATGCATTACTATTTATCGGTTTATAAGGATCAGTATATAAGCGCTGGTGCAGCAAATCAGGGCTATAATCAAGCCGGCAAAGGGAACAATAAACCAGTAATTGGCTGCTAGCCAGACGTAGAAACAAATCGTGAGGAGCGTGAAGCCAACGATGAAATGATCTGCTTGCAAAAGGGCAAAATGCCGCAGGGCGAGATAGGCGTTCAGACCTCCTATGAATACCAGACCGCTGCTGTGACTCCCGTTAAAACCAATCCAGGCCTTCCATAGGGTTATTTTCTGGCTTAGTATGGGCGAAGACGCTTTCATGTCACTGATCAACTTCTCATTTGCCAGTGAAAAACTGGTGGTGAAGAACGTTAGATACAGATGAACGCTGCCAAGTAGAAGCAGGATAATAGATCCTGTAGCCCAAAGATATTTTGCGATCATCGCGCCTTTTTTGGCCGCAATATCCGTGTTCATAGGTGAGAACGTACGACCTTCCGGCTAATTCTTGAGAACAATTTTTCGGCAAGCACAAGCTGAGTTAGCGGGAATACTTTCGGTACGGCAATGCCAGTTGTTCAGTTGGCTTTAATGAGCCTTACAACGTACCTGTCTCCACGGCTTTTATTCCCACTGTTGATAACGCCTTTACGCCTGCCAATAAACCGGCAAAACGTTCGTCTTTGGTGAGGCCCTGCTTGTAGCGGGCGTAAATCTGCTGCATGACAACGGCGTTTTTAAACAGCCCGAAGACGTAGTAGTACAGGATGTTGCTGACGTCGCGGCCCGACCGGTCGGCGTAGCGATTGGCGATTGCCTGTCGGGTCAGGTTGCCGGGCAGCCACGTCAGGTTAAACGATTTGCGGAACGGGTCGTCGCCCGCTTCGGCCCAGTAGGAGAGGGACGTACCTACGTCCATGAGCGGGTCGCCCACGGTGCACATCTCCCAATCGAGCACGGCCCGGAGTTCGCTCAGGTCGTCGGATAGCACCACGTTGTCATACTTGAAATCGTTGTGGAGCAGCGTTACGTCCGGGTTTTGTGGGGGCATTTGCCCGGTCAGGTACGTTGCCAGCGTAGTCATGGCTGGAATGTCGTCGGTCTGGGCGGCGAGGTAGCGGTTGCGCCAGCCATCGACCTGCCGCTGCACGTACCCATCAGGCTTGCCCAGCTGAATGAGCGTCGGCTCGACGGGTAGGGCGTGCAGTTCAACGAGTGTATCGACCAACGCCTCCGACAGGTGCCGCATGGTCGTTTCGGACAGGCCCAGCTTTGGAGCGGAGCCCGCCCGCAGGATCACGCCCGGTACGCGCTCCATCACATAAAACGGACTGCCGATAACAGTTTCGTCGTCGCAATAGGCTACCGGTTGCGGAATCTTCAAATAGCCCGCTTCCCGCAGTAGCGATAGCACCCGAAACTCGCGGCCCATATCGTGCCCACCCCGGATAGCTTTGGCTCCCACGGGCGGGCGGCGCAGTACGTAGTCGGTGTCCCCAATCGTGAGCAGGTACGTCAGGTTGGAGTAACCGCCGGGAAACTGCGCGACTCGGGTGATTGGCCCTAGGCTCAGGTACGTTGCCAGGGCGGTTTCGTTCAGTTCTTCGCCCGCACGAACGGCGGCAGGTACGTCGGGTTGGAGCATTTGAACAAGTAGCTTGGCGTTGGTTACGAGCGTACGGCGTCGCTCACTTTTTTGCGGGTATCCAGGCCGTAGCCTTTCAAGATGCTGCGGGCCAAAGCGGTTTTGTGCACTTCATCGGCACCGTCGTAAATGCGGGCACCGCGTTCGTGGCGGTAATACCAACCCAGCAGTACATCGTCGGTAACGCCCAGCGCCCCGTGCACCTGAATCGCCCGGTCGACCACGCGCAGCATCATGTTGGCGACAAAGAATTTGATGGTCGAAATCTCGTTGCGGACGGCGGCGGCCCCCTGCTCGTCGATGTTGTGCGCCGTGCGGAGCACCATCAGCCGTGAGGCGTCGATCTCGGCCCGGCTTTCGGCGATGAAGCCTTGAATAAACTGCTTTTCGCCCAGCATCACTCCTGGTTCCACCTCGCGGGTAGCGGCGCGGCGGCACATCAGGTCGAAACAGCGTTCGGCAATGCCAATCCAGCGCATGCAGTGGTGAATGCGGCCCGGCCCCAGTCGTTCCTGCGCCAGCGTAAAGCCTAGTCCCTCGCCGCCAATCAGGTTGCTCAGCGGCACGCGGCAGTTGGTATAGCGCACTTCGGCATGGCTGCCCCAGTGGTCGGAGGGGTCGCCCATAATGCTGATGTTGCGCACCAGCTCAAACCCCGGCGTGTCGGTCGGGACCAGAATCATGCTGGCGCGTTTATGCGGGGCGGCATCGGGGTTGGTCACGGCCATTACCACGGCAAAAGCAGCGCCATCGGCCGACGACGTGAACCACTTATGCCCGTTGATGACCCATTCGTCGCCCTGTCGCTCGGCCAACGTACCCAGCTGCGTCGGGTTCGAACCGGCAAATTCAGGCTCTGTCATCGAAAAACACGAGCGGATATGGCCTTCTTTCAGCGGCTCCAAGTACGTTTGTTTGAGGTGTTCGGGGGCATACTTGTGCAGCAATTCCATGTTCCCGATGTCGGGTGCCTGGCAGTTGAACGTGTAATGCCCAAACGGACTGTAGGCCAGCACCTCGCTGATCTGCCCAAACTCACAGAGCGTCAGGCCGAGTCCGCCTTCGGCCACGCTGTGTTGCAGGCCCCACAGACCGGCTTTCTTCACCAGTTCCCGCTTTTCGTCGAGTAGCCGGGCCACCTTCGAGAAATTGCCCGTCAGGTGTTCCGTCGTTTCGAGCGGAATGATCTCGTTCTGAATGAACTCGCGGATACGCGGAATCAGCGCACGCGTATGGTCGGTGGCGAAGATGGGTTCCATAGGAGAAGAGAAGGATGAATGCATTCCTTATGCGGGCGGCTACGTGCCCCGGGGTTGAGCCGCCCGCTAAGGAAACACCATTAATACAACGCCGGAAACTGCGCTGGGTCGCTTTCGTGCATGATGGCGTATACGCTCTCAAAGACATCGTCGACGCTCGGCTTTGAGAAGTAGTCGCCGTCGGAGCCATAGGGCGGGCGGTGTGCCTTGGCCGACAGCGTGCGTGGGGGCGCGTCGAGGTAGCGGTAGCCGTTTTGCGCGTCGAGCGTTTGCTGGAGCATGTAGGCAGTGGCACCACCCGGAAAATCTTCGTCGGCAAACAGCACCCGGTTCGTCTTCTTCAGCGACTCCACAATCGTACCGGTCAGGTCGAAGGGCAGCAGCGTCTGCACGTCGATCACCTCGACAGCAATACCCATGTCGGCTAGTTGGTTGGCGGCGTCCAGCACGATCCGGCACATCGATCCGTAGGTGACCACCGTTACGTCGGTGCCTGCGCGCAGAATGTCGGGTTGGCCCAATGGGAGGCAGAACTCGGCAAGGTTGTCGGGCAGGCGTTCTTTGAGGCGGTAGCCGTTGAGGCATTCAACCAACAGGGCCGGGTCGTCGCTCTTGATGAGTGTATTGTAGAAACCGGCGGCCTGTACCATGTTGCGTGGCACTAACACATGGATACCCCGCAGGCTGCTCAGCATCGCGCCCATCGGTGAGCCGGAGTGCCAGATACCTTCGAGCCGGTGGCCGCGCGTGCGGATGATGACTGGCGCTTTCTGGCCGCCTTTAGTCCGGTAGAGCAGCGTCGCCAGATCGTCGGTGAGGGTGGCGAGGGCGTAGAAGATGTAATCGAAGTATTGAATCTCGACGATGGGCCGCAGGCCACGCATGGCCAGGCCGATGCCCTGCCCAATGATGGTGGTTTCGCGGATGCCCGTGTCGGTGATGCGCAGGTGACCATATTTCTCCTGCAAACCAGCAAAGCCCTGGTTTACGTCGCCGATATGCCCGACATCTTCGCCAATGGCAACGGCACGGGGTTCGCGGCTGAAGAGGCTGTCGAAGTACTTCTGCATTATCAGATACCCATCCAGAACGGGGCTATCGTCGGAGAATTGGGGCGCGATGGGACGTACCTGCAACGGCGATTCGTCAGATTCGCTGTACAGGTGCGAGCTGAACCGATCGTCGTTGATTGGTTTAGCCTTCTGCAACCAATTGACCAGCAATTGCTTGCCCTGCCCCTGGTCGGCGCGGAGCAGGTGAACGGCTTTCCGAATAGCGGCGAAGGCATCGCGGTAGAGCGGCGACGTATTTCGCTGTAATTCCTGCCGCAGTGCCATAAGGCCGGCGGCTTTGGGGTGATTGCGGGCGGCCTGTTGCAGTAGGTCGCAGGCCTGTTCCAGATCAGCTTTGATGGGTTCCTGAAACGATTTCCAGGCGGCGTTCCGGGCATCGCGGGCCACGGTCAGGGCTTCCTTCTCGATGGCCGTCAACTCCTCGTCGCTGGCGTAGCCGTTGGTCAGAATCCAGTTGCGGAACTGGGCATTGCAGTCGTGGGTACGTTCCCAGGCTAACCGCTCAGTAGATTTATAGCGTTCGTGCGAGCCCGACGACGAGTGTCCCTGTGGCTGCGTCAGCTCCTGCACATGTACCAGCACCGGTACATGTTCGTGGCGGCAAATGTGCGCGGCGCGTTCGTAGGTGTCGAGCAGAGCGACATAGTCCCAGCCTTTCACCGTGAAAATGGCGAATCCCTGGTCTTGCCCGTCGCGCTGGAAACCCGCCATCGCCTTGGAAATACTGCTTTTGGTGGTTTGCAACTCCACCGGAACCGATATGCCATAGCCATCGTCCCACACCGACATCAGCAGCGGCACCTGCAACACCCCGGCGGCGTTCATGCTTTCCCAGAACATACCCTGCGAGGTGGAAGCGTCGCCGATCGTCGCAAACGTAACCTCATTGCCCTGCCGCGAAAATTGCGTCAGACTGGCCAGATCAGGGTTTTCGCGGTACAGCTTCGAGGCATAGGCCAGCCCCACCGAGCGAGGAATCTGACCCGCTGTCGGTGCAATGTCGCAAACCGAATTATAGAAGTCGGTCTGGTTGCGCCAATGCCCCTGTTCGTCGAGCCAACGGGTAGCAAAGTGGCCGTTCATCGACCGCCCGGCCGTGTTGGGTTCATGCGCCAGATCGGTATGGGCGTAGAGCTGCGCGAAGAACTCAGTCCAGCGCAGTTCACCCAGTGCCGCCACAAATGTCTGATCGCGGTAATACCCCGAACGGAAATCGCCCCGTTGAAAAGCGCGGGCGGCAGCAATCTGGGCCACTTCTTTGCCATCGCCGAAGATGCCGAACTTGGCCCGGCCACCCATTACGTCTTTGCGCCCCAACAGGCTTACCTGTCGGCTTTCGCAGGCAAGCCGGTAATCGGCCAGAATAGCGTCGCGGGTTAGCGCGTCGGTAGAGCGAAGCGGTTCATTGGCTATCACAGTGAAGGCACGTAATTTGATGGTTATCAGATAAGATGATGAAGTGTGGTACTGGCTTACCTGAAAAAGCTGACGGCCAAATTAAACGTTTTGCCGTCAGTCGGCTCTAACCAGCAGCTAAGCCACCGATTCAGGTAGCCTGTAGTAAAAGTACGTTAAAGGAACAAAGGGATCAAAAAAACGATTTTTTGTCGTTCTTTGTTAAGAAGGCGACCACCGAACAGTCTTTGGCAAAGCGTTTGTGGTATCTTTGTTTTATCATCTGTTTTGATCTGACAACCAAACCAATTATTGAGTACGCAAATGAAAACCGCATTATCACTTTTCGTAGCTTTATTTGCCTTTGTCGGCGTTAGCTTTGCCCAAAATGCGAACATCGTATTCGCTAAGGAAACGCATGACTTTGGTAAAGTAGAGGTAGGTAAGCCCGTGACACACGTCTTCACGTTCAAGAATACGGGTACGGAGCCCCTGGTTGTTTTGGATGCCGTTGCTTCATGCGGCTGCACCAAGCCTACGTTCTCGAAAGATCCTGTTGCACCAGGTGCTTCAGGCCAGATTTCGGCTACGTTCAACGCTGCGGCTATCTCGCCGTTCAACAAAACGGTTACGGTAACGACCAACGCCAAAACCTCTACGGTGTATCTGACGTTGAAAGGTGAGGTTGTCTCGAAAGAAGCCGCCGACGCTGCTGCGCAAGCAAGCAAGAAGAAAGGAACGAAATAAGTCGTAAGTCATACGTTGCCGAGGCACCCGCTGTTGAGGCATTAATCACTTCCCGACTACAAACTCTTTTACTGAAGGGTTAATTGATCAAGTAGTGCAGGAAAAGCACCCGGTCGTATATCGGGTGCTTTTTTTGTGCCCTACTGGCTACGTCATCACGGCCCGCAACCGATGCCATAGGCGGGCGTCCACTCTTGTAAATCCATTACCGCCGGCAGCCGCGCAGGATACATTTACGCAGCAGTCGGACGGATAAACGTTGCCGTAAAACAGCTTGACTATAAGTTGCTTACGTCGAGAGATGAAACGACAGCCACCCACCTGCTGCTGATCAACTTATCCTAAACAATGTTCTTTGTTGTTCTTGGCATCCTGACACTCATCGTCGGCTTTGCCATCAATACGCCCGCGCTGGCGTTTGCTCGTTTTTCGCGCCCACTCAAAGTCGTGGGCGTCATTCTGGTGCTTCTTGGACTGCTTACGGCCAGCATTCGGCAGATCGACGCCGGGCAGGTTGGGGCGGTGTCGCTGTTTGGTAGCGTGTCGGATCGGGTGCTGCAGCCTGGCCTGAATCTGGTCAACCCGCTGGCGTCGGTGACGGAGTTCGACGTGAAAACGCAGAACTATACTATGTCGGCCGATTATGACGAAGGCGAGAAACACGGCGACGACGCCATTCGGGTGCTCACCGCCGATGGCCTCGAAGTGGTTGTCGACCTGACGGTGCTGTACCGCGTTGTTCCAACGGAAGCCCCACGCATTTTCCGCGAAATCGGTACCGATTACAATGATAAGATTGTTCGGCCTGTGACACGTACCCGGATACGCGACAACGCGGTGTATTACGATGCTGTTGCCTTGTACTCGACCCGCCGCGACGAGTTTCAGGGTCGTATTTATAAGACGATCGAATCGGATTTCAAGAAACGGGGGCTGATGCTGGAACAACTGCTGGTGCGGAAGATCAACCTGCCCAATTCGGTAAAACAGACGATCGAGTCGAAGATCAGCGCTGAGCAGGAAGCCCAGAAAATGCAGTTTGTGTTGCAGAAAGAACGGCAGGAAGCTGAGCGGAAACGCGTAGAAGCGCAGGGTATCGCCGATTATCAGAAAATTCTCTCGACAGGGCTGTCCGATAAGCAGTTGCAGTATGAAGCCATTAAAGCCCAGCGCGAGTTGGCTGCTTCACCCAATACTAAGATTGTCGTGATGGGCGGACGGGGCAACGCCCCCCTGCTCTTGAGCGATAAATAGGCCGCTGTTGAACGACTAAAGCCCGAACGATGCGCATCGTTCGGGCTTTAGTCATTAGGCCAAGTCGTTGGCGATCAGCAGCAACTCCAGTTCTTTATCGGAAATCGTGCTTTGCTCGGCTTTGTCGTAGATTGATAGCAACGTGACGGTCTCGGTCAGGGCAACAACGCAGGTGATGACGCGGGCGCCCCCTCGTTTGCCTTGCCCTTTGCTGCGGATGGCCAACCGAATCTTGTAACAGTTTCGCCCGATGGATGTCCCCTGCGTTGGGTTTTCGGCAAGGCTGTCAATCAGGTCTTTTATTTCTAACCCCAGCGATCGGTATTTACGGATCAGGCGTTTTGCTTCTTTCTCGAACTGCTGGGCGGTAACAACACGCATCATAGTAGATTATCCCGCTCTAATTCGGCTAGAAATTCCACAGCAGGCCGCGTTTTTAGCGTGCCTTTTTGGAGAGCGATGTAATCTTCTTTGAGTTGGTTGAGCAATTGGTCTTTGGTCGGCGGCGCATCGTCTTCGGACGGCACTGCTTGAATTAACGAAGCCAGCCGGTCACGCTCCGTCGCAGGAAACTGCTCCCGAATCAATTGGGCCAGCTGACTAAGACTAACTGTCGAGGCAGGTACGTGCAAGGTCGTTTCCATAAACGAACGATACTGATTTAGTGTAACCGGGTACGTGTTGATAAACAACTGTGTAGTGTCGGCTGTTCCCGTTACGCCCCCGCACCTTCTTTGAGGCGTTCGGCGTTTTCGGCGATGCGGAGCTGCTCAATAAAATCGCCGATGTCGCCATCCATCACGGCAGGCAGGTTGTATACCGTCATACCGATACGGTGGTCGGTTACGCGGCTTTGCGGGTAATTGTAAGTACGTATCTTGTCTGACCGGTCGCCGCTGCCCACCATCGTTTTGCGTTGCGAAGCAATGGCGTCGTTATGCTTTTGTAACTCGATTTCATAGAGCCGTGAGCGTAATACGGTCAGCGCCTTGTCGAAGTTCTTCAGCTGTGACCGTTCGTCCTGGCATTGTACCACAAGCCCCGTTGGGATGTGGGTTAGCCGTACGGCCGAGTAGGTGGTGTTTACCGACTGGCCACCCGCGCCCGACGAACAGAAGGTATCTTTCCGGATGTCGTTCATGTTCAGGTCCACGTCGACCTCCTCAGCTTCGGGCAATACGGCCACGCTGGCGGCCGAGGTGTGAATGCGTCCCTGCGTTTCGGTGGCGGGTACGCGCTGTACCCGGTGTACGCCCGACTCGAATTTCATCTTGCCGTAGACATCTTCGCCCTCCACTTCAGCTACAATCTCTTTGTAACCGCCCGATGAGCCTTCCGTAAAGTCGACGATCGACATCTTCCAGCCCATTTTGTCGCAGAAACGCTGGTACATACGGAAAATATCGCCCGCAAAAATGGCGGCTTCGTCGCCACCCGTACCCCCGCGCACCTCCAGAATGATGTTCCGGCTGTCGTTGGGGTCTTTCGGAATCAGCATCTCCTTCAGGTCGGCCTCCAGCTGATCGCGGCGGGGTTGCAGTTGTTCCAGCTCTTCTTTGGCGAGCTCGCGGAAATCCTCGTCTTTTTCGGTCGCGATCAGTTGGCGGGCGTTTTCGATTTCGGCCAGCACCTGCTGATACGACACGTACTGCTGCACGATCTTGTCGAGTTCCTTATATTCTTTGCTCAGCTTCATGAAGCGTTTGGGGTCTGAGACCACCTCGGGCTGCACAATCTGCTGCCCCACTTCGTCGAAGCGTTCGCGTATGGCTTCTAATTGCTCAATCATAAGGCAAATTTAGTTCAAAGTTTGATGCCCATTTAGTTCAAGGTCCAATGTCCAAGGTTCAAAGTTTACCTACGTACGTTAAGACGCATGAGCCCATTTTGGACATTGGATCTTGAACTAAACCCCAACGCCGCCGCCACCGGGCGTTTCGAGCCGAATACGCTCGCCGATAAGTAGGCGACGGGAGAACAGGCCGGGCAATGGGGTCTCGGTACCATCTGGCCCGATGAGCGTTTGCTGACCGGGTTGGCCGGGTTGCCCGCCGTCGAGGCCATAGGGCGCAACCGTGCGGTGCTGACTCACCAGCGTCACCTGCATGGGGGCCAGAAACTCGATCTCGCGCACTAGGCCATCGCCGCCGCGCCACCGCCCGGCCCCGCCCGAAGTGGGGCGCAGGCCAAACCGCCACAGACGTACCGGATACCGGCGTTCGAGGGTTTCAGGGTCGGTGAGCTTGGTGTTGGTCATGTGCTGATGCACACCCGACCGCCCCGCTTGCCCGTGTGTGGCTCCCGCGCCGCCGCCGATGGTTTCGTAATAGCCGAGCATGTCGTCGCCAAACAGAAAATTGTTCATCGTACCCTGACTGCACGCGGCCAACTGCAACGCCTTTAGCAACGTATCGACTAATCGCTGACTTACCTCCGTGTTGCCCCCCACCACTGCCGGGCATTGTGCTGGATCGTCGAGGAAAACCGGGTTTAGCAACGATGCGTCGGGCAGCACGAACCGGACGGGCAGCATCAGGCCTTCGTTGAGTGGAATATTGGTGGCGTCGACGTGCTGCCCCACCCATAGCCGCAGCACATAGAGCACCGCCGAATGCAGGATAGAGATATTGGCGTTGAGGTTGTTGGGATGCACATCGCCCGTACCCGTCAGGTCGATCATCAGCGTTGGGTCACCCGGGACGTCGGATTGCACCGACATACGTACCTGAATCGGGTGTCCGTCGTCGAGGGTTTCGGTGGCTTCGAACGTCTGGCCTTCATATTGTGCGAGCACCGCCCGGATGGCATCCGTTGCCGACTGCTGCAACCGACCCATGTACTGATGCACGGCATCGAGACCATAGGTCCAAACCAGCGCTTGCAGGGCCGTTTCGCCTGACCGGAGCGAGGCAATGGCCGCTTCCAGATCGGCGCGGTTTTCGGCCAGGGCGCGGGTTGGGTATGTTGCCTGCGCGAAGGTCGTTTCCAGCGCGCCTTCCCACCGGAAATTCCCCTGCCGGATGATGAACTGCGGGGCCAGCACAACGCCCTCTTCGACCAGCGAGGTAGCATCGGGCGGCATAGAGCCCGGCGTTTTACCGCCGATTTCGGCATGGTGCGCCCGGTTGATGACGTACCCAATGAGCCGTTGTTCGTCATCGTAAACGCCTTGCAGCAGCGTCACGTCGGGCAGGTGCGAGCCACCGTATTTCGGATGGTTGGTAATAGCTATGTCGCTGGGGCCGAGGGGCGTGCCGTCTTGCGCGAGTTTGCCGAGAACCAGCCGGGCGCAGATGCCGAGACTGCCCAAATGCACGGGAATGTGCGGTGCGTTGACCACCAGCCGCCCTTGGGCGTCGAGCAGTGCACAGGAGAAATCGAGCCGTTCTTTTACGTTGACCGAAAACGCCGTTCGCTGCAATTGAGCGCCCATTTCGTCCGCAATGGCCCGGAATCGCTGGGTAAACAGTTCCAGTTGAATGACCTCGCTCGATTGGTTATCAGCCCGTTTTAGTAACGTACCCGTCCACGCTGCGACGGCTGTTTTATCCGCCTGAATGGTGAGCGACCAGCCTTCATCGATAAAGGCCGACGACGTCGTGTTGAGTAGCAGTGCCGGGCCGCTGAAGGTATCGCCGGGTTGAAGTTGGGTCCAGTCGTAAGCAGGATGCTGATCAGTTTGAAAAGCTGGGTGCGCCGGACGTGGGGTTGGTAGCGTGGGCTTCATGTCGAGAGGTGGGGACAACGTACCCACTGTTACGCGGATGCTTTCCACTTCGACCGCCCGGTTTTCGGGAACGTACCCGTAGCGTTGCTGGTAAGCCTGCCGAAAGAGCGTCTCCAACGAGTCTATCTCAGTTGCTGAAAAAACAACCGGCACCGTCGCCTCCTGACCTTGTAGGCGCAGAAACGCAGTCTGAGCCAACGTACCTATGGCTCCTGCCTCTCCGATATCCTGGCGCAATTCGGCCGTGGCTCGCTTTGTCAGTTCGTCAAACCAGTTGGCTAGCTCATCCAGCACTGCCGTCAATGGGCGCAATATGGGTTGGCCCGCCCGGCGTTCGATCTGTGCCTGACCAATGCCATACGCGCTGAGCAGTCCTCCGTCGAATGGCAGAATAAGACGGTTCATATCTAGCAGGCGGGCCACGGCGCAACCATGCAGCCCGCCCGCTCCGCCAAATACCAGCAAGCTATACTGCGCCGGATCGAACCCCCGCGCCACCGAGATTTTGCGGATGGCACCGGCCATCGTTTCGTCGGCAATGCGGGCGAAGCCCTGTAATAAATCGAGTGCATCGGTAGGCTGCCCCGTTACCCGGCTCACCTGTTCAACCACCGCGTCGAGCGCGGCCTGTGCTTTGTCGATGAAGACCGGGATGCCAAACTGCTGGGGATGCAGCCTGCCCAGCAACAGGTTGACGTCGGTAATGGTGAGGTTGGGCAACGTACCTGATGGCGTAGCACCGTAACAGGCCGGGCCGGGATTGGCGCCCGCACTTTGCGGGCCAACGCGCAACTGCCCCGTCAGGGCGTCGAACCAGCAGATGGAGCCGCCCCCCGCCGCCACTGTTTCGATGGCCAGTGAGGGTAGTTGCAACTCAAACGGACCGATGGCGGTGGAAAAACGGTAGTCGGGCTGCCCGTCGACGATGCGGGCGACGTCGGTGCTGGTGCCGCCCATGTCGAGCGTTAGCAAGGCATCGGTTGGGGCTACCGCCGCTGCGCCGATGACGCCCCCCGCCGGACCACTCAGCAGGCTGTCTTTGGGCTGAAACAAATCGGCCCGGACCAACCCACCCGCGCTCGTCATAAGCCGGACCGGGTGCCCGCCCAATTGGGTTTGTACGTTGGTCAGGTACGTTCGCAAAACGGGCGTCAGGTAGGCATCGGCCACCGTTGTCTGTGTACGCGACACGTACCCCGGCGCGGTCGATACGGCAGTCGACCGCGTAACGATGGTGAAGCCGGCAGCAGTGAGCGCATCGGTGAGCTGCTCTTCGTGAATGGGATTCTGGTAGGCGTTCAGCAGCGACAGGGCTACGGCGTCGGGCCGAAGGTCGTGGAGTTGGGTAATCAGACTAGCGATTGCCTCGCTGGTCAGGGGTTGGATGATTGCCCCGTCAGCCGAGAGGCGTTCCGGCACCTCCAGTACGGAGTCATACAGCACGTCGGCGGGTGGAATGGCGAGCTGGAAGAGGTCGGGGCGTTGTTGAGTGCCAATGAGCAGCAGATCGCGGAAACCCTCCGTGACCAGCAATGCCACGCGGCCGCCTTTCCGTTCGAGCAGGGCGTTGGTGCCTTTGGTCGTCCCTAGCCGCATCTCCAGCGCCGGAAATGGCTGGTGCAGTGGTGTTTGGGTGAGTAGGCGCGCCGCTAGCACGGGCGCTTCTTCACCCGTGTATAACTCAATCGTGGCGTTGGCTGGGTACAGCCTGCCCCGCTGCGGCGGGGTTCCTTCGGCCAATTGCAAATGGCCCTCAGCGGATAACGATTGTATCCGGTACGTTTTGTCTGTCTCCACCAATCGGAGGGTGTAGCCATCGAAAATTGGGGCCAGAAGCCAGGGGGCCGTTACCCGCCCGTCGATAAGCTGCCCCCGCAGCCGACTACTGCTGAGTACCTTGGTTCGGTGTAAAGTGCCGGTGAGGTCGAGAGCGAGGCCGTCGGTGAAGGTGCCGCCCGTATCAATCCAGATTTGCCACATGGCTGCAAATATCCGACGGAAGTAGTCTGTCGCTTACACAGGCGCGGTTTAATCGGTCGGTAATTCGGCTAGTAACTCATCCAGCGTATTATCACTGATGTCGGCCTGCTCGGATTTATCGTAAATCGAGACGAGATACACCGTTTCGGCCACCACTTTCACGCAGGTGATAACCCTTGCGCCGCCCCGTTTGCCTTTGCCCTTCGAGCGAATCCCCAGCCTGATTTTATAAAAGCCGTCACGAAGCGGTGTACCTTGAAAAGGATCCTCTTCAAGATGTCAATTAGCCCGTTAATTTCTTCTTTGAGCGACTGATATTTCTTCTTTAATCGCTTAGCCTCGCGCTCAAAATGAGCAATCGTCTCGACCCGATAACTCATAAATCGTTCAGAAAGTCACGTGCTGGACGGCTCTTCAATTTACCCTGCTCAACCAGTCGTAATTCCTTAACACCCTGCCGGATATTAGCGATTACCTCTTCGTCTGTGTCTTCGTCAGGCTGCGTTTCCTGAATGGTCACAAAGGAGAAGTGCTTGAGCAGGTTTTTGATAAAGCGCACCTTCCGGTCTTCTACATCGATAATGAACGTTGCCATAGATTAAGGTTTCGTTTATAACAAAAAAAACGGGAATAGGGGTTCTGTCTGCGTTTCCAGTCAGGAGCACTTACTTTTTCAGAATCACAAATTCGACGCGGCGGTTTTGCTGGCGACCTTCGTCGGTATCGTTGGTGGCTACGGGCTTGCTTTCGCCGAAACCTTTGCTGGCGACGCGGTCGGGTTCGATGCCCTTGCCAATCAGGTATTCGCGTACGGCGTCGGCGCGGTCCTGCGAGAGTTTGTTGTTGACCTCGTTGGAGCCGGTGTTGTCGGTGTGGCCGTCTACCTCAATCACAAGCTTGGGTTTGTCGTTGAGCAATGCCACAATCCGGTCGAGTTCGGGCCCTGATTCGTCGCGCAGAATGGCTTTACCCGTATCGAAAAAGACGTTATTCAGCCGGACGACTTCTCCCTCCAGAATCGGCACCAGCTTCAGTTCCTTTCCTTTGATTTCGAGCATGGCCGTAGCCGGGCCGGTGGGTTTGTTTGTCAGGTCGATGCTTTCGCCCACGGCAATGTAATCAGGCGTGACGGCCCGCATGGTATACTTCTGGCCGTAGGGCAACACGATCTTGTACTGCCCCGTAACCGGGTCGGCGGTGGCGCGGCCGGCTTCGGCGCCGTCGGGTAGGGTACTGTAAATAATCTCGGCGGCAATGGGGCGGCCCGTTTTCTGGTCAACTACCACACCTGAAATCATTGCCACCGGGTCGGGGCGCGAGATGGGGTCTCCGTTCTTGTTTGGGTCGTTCTGGGCGAGTGTGGTGGAATCGGCTGCGCCCTTGGGCGGTGTGGGCTGTACCATGTTGATGCGAACGATGTCGCCGCCTTTGCCCTGAACGCCTTTGAACGTAGTCAGGAAGGCGTTGTCGCCGAGGGCCGAGATGGAGTAGTACGCATCATAGCCGTCGGTGTTCACGCCGGGGCCGAGGTTCTGCGGCTTTGACCAACGTTTCCAGGTTTTGTCGACGCGGCGGGTTACCCACACATCGTTGTCGCCCTGCCCACCGGGCCGGTTGGTCGAGAAATAGAGCGTCACGCCGTCGGGTGCCAGAAACGGCGTCGTTTCTGTAAAGTCGTCGGTATTTACGTCGGCACCGAGGTTCATGGGTTCGCTCCACGAGCCGTTCTTCTGCCGAAACGAGACATACAGATCGTCTTTCAGGCCGTTGCGTTTTTCACTGAACGACAGCAGCAGCGTTTTGCCGTCGACGGTCAGGTAGGCAAAATCGAACTGACCTTTGCTTAGCTTTTCATAGTTAGCGATGTTCAGTTTTTCGGGGACGCCCCAACCGCTTTGGGTACGTTTGCTGATCGAGAAACCGCGCGTTTCGTATTGCCCATTCACGTAGGCCCCGCGCAACAGCAGCGTATTGCCGTCGGGCGTGATACTGAACACCGCGTTGTGGTTGAACTGGTTCAGCGGTGAGCCCATCCGCCGGGCCGGACCCCACTGGTTGCTGGGTTGCCACTCCGAATACCAGATGTCGGAACTGCCGTTGTCTTTGTCGGCAAATTTGGTGTTGTTGGGATGGTCTTCGCGGGTGTAATACAGCGTTTTACCGTCGGGGCTGATGAGCGGATTGCCCTCGTTGTAGATCGAATTGACCTGCGGACCCAGGTTTTCGCCTTTATACGCCGAGGCGGGCGGGGTCGCCACCGGAGCCTGCGCCCGACCAACGTACCCAGTCAATACCAACAATCCAGCCGCCAGGCCGTTTCTCCAGTTCATAGTCAGTGGGGAACTCATTATCCGCTAAACGAAGATAGTCGCTACCTTCGTCTGGAAAAAAGTTTACAGTGTACAGTTTGCCGTTGCGTTGCCACCGGGCCATGCGCGTTGAAAGCGGACTAACTGAAAACTGTAAACGGTAACCTGTAAACTTTCCTTCATGCCGCAGGCATATCACTTTATTGCTATTGGAGGGTCGGCCATGCACAACTTGGCCATGGCGCTTCATCAGCAGGGGCACACCATCACCGGCTCCGACGACGAAATTTACGATCCCGCCCGCACCCGGCTGGCCCAACGGGGGCTGCTACCCGATCAGATGGGCTGGTTTCCCGATCGCCTGCACGCGGGACTCGACGGCGTCATTCTGGGTATGCACGCCCGCGCCGACAACCCCGAACTGGCCCGGGCGCAGGAGCTGGGGCTCCCTATTTTCTCGTATCCTGAATTCATCTACGCGCAGAGCCGCCAGAAACAGCGGGTCGTGATTGCCGGTAGCCACGGTAAAACCACCATCACGTCGATGATTCTGCACGTGTTGAAACACCACAACCGGCAGTTTGATTACCTGGTGGGCGCGCAGATCGACGGTTTCGAAACGATGGTGAAACTGACCGGCGACAGCGATGCCAGCGGGGCACCTGTGATCATCATTGAAGGCGATGAATATGCCTCGTCGCCCATCGACCGGCGGCCCAAGTTCCTGCACTACCAGCCGCACATGGCCCTCATCAGCGGCATCGCCTGGGATCACGTCAACATCTACCCGACCTACGACGAGTACGTCGATCAGTTTGAGTTGCTGGCTGATCAGATGCCCAAAGCCGGGGTACTTCTGTTCGACGAAACCGATAATCTGCTCGACGTGATCGGCGAGAAAGAACGTCCCGATGTGCAGAAAGTGCCCTACGATGCGCATCCGCACCTGATTCGGGACGGCCGAACGTACCTGACGACCACCGACGGGAAAGAAGTACCGTTGCAGGTGTTTGGTCTGCATAATATGAAGAACATCGCGGGAGCTATGGCCGTCTGCGATCGGCTGGGTGTATCCGACGAACAGTTCTACGAAGCGATCCAGACGTTTGCCGGGGCGGCTCGTCGGCTGGAAACGGTGGTGCAGACTGATACGCAGATCGTGTATCGCGACTTTGCGCATGCCCCTTCGAAAGTCGAAGCCACCACGGAAGCCGTGAAAGCACAATTTCCCGACAAACGCCTGCTCGCCTGTGTGGAATTGCACACGTTTAGCAGCCTCAATAAAGCGTTCTTGAGCCAGTATGAGCACACGCTCGACGCGGCCGACCTGGCGGCGGTGTACTACAATGCCCACACGCTGGCCATCAAACGGCTGGAGCCGATCTCGCCTGACGATATCCGGGCCGCCTTTAACAAACCCGATCTGGCTGTCTTCACGGAAACCGCTGACCTGACCAATTTTCTCCACCAAAACCAAACAAACGCCGACGTGTTTCTGATGATGAGTTCAGGTACGTTCGGCGGATTGGACTTAACAAAACTTGTTTGACGTTTGCGGTTTAAGGTTTGACGTTAGCTGTTGCATCGACCAACATCAAACCTTAAACCGCAAACGTCAAACGCTATTTTTTATGCAAAGCATTGTTGTGTATTGTGGCTCATCGCCGGGGGTGAAGCCGATTTATAAAGAAGTGGCCGTTGAACTGGGCCAGAAACTGGCGGCTCGCCGAATCCGCCTGATTTATGGCGGAGGTGGATTTGGTTTGATGGGCAACGTGGCCGATACGGTACTGCTGAATGGCGGTGAAGTGACGGGCGTTATCCCGAATTTTCTGGCTGAGCTGGAAGTCGCGCACAAAACGCTGACCGAAATTCACTTCGTGGAAACGATGCACGAGCGGAAGTACAAAATGGTGCATCTGGCCAAAGGCGTGATCGCGTTGCCGGGTGGTTACGGTACGTTCGACGAACTGTTCGAGATTCTGGCATGGCGTCAGCTCAAACTCTACGACGGCCCTATCGCCATCATCAATGTCGACGGCTATTACGACCTGATGTTGCAACAGCTCGACCGCTGCGTGGCCGACGGTTTCCTGAAACCCGAAAACCGCGCCCTGCTGCTCGTAACCAATACCGTAGACGAATGCTTGGCGGCCATCGAGAATTTTTGGGACGAACTGTAGAGACGCAATCCCTTGCGTCTCCTTTCGCGTCAGCCATGGGTTTTAGTAATGCACAACGAATTGCTGGCGCCTGATTAGACGCAAGGGATTGCGTCTCTACCTACCATGCCGAAACTCAACTTTTGCCCCGTTTGCGCGTCACCACTGGTCTTGCAGCCTGTGAGCGGGCGCGATCGACTGGCTTGTTCCAAACCCTGTGGGTACGTCTTCTACGACAATCCATTGCCCGTGGTGGGCGCCATTGTCGAGTATGATAACGACACGGTGGTACTCACCCAGAACGTTGGCTGGCCCGCCGACTGGTTCGGGCTGGTGACGGGCTTTCTGGAACGGGGCGAAGCGCCCGCCGACGCCATCCTGCGCGAGATTCAGGAAGAGATCGGGCTGACGCAGGTCGAGATCGTCGAATTTCTGGGCATCTACCCGTTTTTCCAGCGCAACGAGATCATTTTCACCTACCATGTGCGAGCCACCGGCGAGATTGTTATGGATGAAACGGAGCTTCAGGCCGTAAAAATCACACCCATCGCCGAGCTTCGCCCGTGGCCATTCGGTACCGGTCCCGCCGTGAAAGACTGGCTCGAGAAGCGTAAGAGCGGGGCGTAGGCCGGCTAGCTTATACACATGGATTGCTTTATTTTTGTGTATAAATCAGTTACGCTATGCGGACGAACATCGATCTAGACGACAAGCTTGTTAAGCAGGCGCTGTCATTAAGCAATGCCAAGACGAAGAAGGAGGTTGTGACGTTGGCGTTGAACAACCTCGTTAAAACGTTGCAACGTCAACAGCTCCTGGCCTTACGGGGGAAGGTACAGTGGGAGGGTGACCTTGACGCCATGCGGCAGTTGTGATGGAGCCAATCCTGGTCGATACTAGTGTCTGGATAGATTGGTTCAAGGGCGTAGGAACGCCCCAGACAAACCGAATCGCAACGTACCTGATGGCCGATTATCCTATCTGGATTGCCCCGGTTATCTTACAGGAAACGTTACAGGGTGTTCGCGAAGATGTTCAGTATGAACTTGTTCGAAGTAGCTTACTGGCTTTGGAACAGTTTCAGGCCGATCCGTTTGATATGGCCATTGCGGCGGCGACAACCTACCGCACGTTACGCAAACAAGGCATCACGATTCGTAAGGCAAACGACTGCCTGATCGCTCAGTACGCCCTGATGAGTGGGATGACGTTGTTGCACAACGATACGGACTTTGAGTTAATTGCCAGCAAAACAGCGTTGCGAGTCAGCCGTCTGTGATTGGTTTTTAGGGGTTCTGTTATACGTGTTTTCACAACATACCCACAACCTGCCTGGTGGCTGCCGTTTGGCGGTAGCGGGTTCGGAAATAAAGGAAAGACGCTAACACCAGCAGGCCATAGATAACAGCCAGGGTGTAAGCGCCGTAGACGAAAAACTGCCGGTAGCTGATTGTACCCTGTCCGAAGTTCTTATACAGTAGCACCCCAACGCTGCCCAGATAACCGTACCAGTCGGCGAGTGTGACCATAAACCCGACTGTTCCCACGTACCGGAACGCCGCCACCAGCCGCTCAAAATATAAGCCGTTGCAGGGGACGTAGGCCATATAGAGCCCCAGGCCCGTCAGCAGAAACCACGTACCTGCCGACAGGTTGCCCGCCGTGTAGGCCCAGGTGCTGAGGCCCACGGTGGCCCCACCCAGCAGCATGAGGCCATTGAGTAGCGCGAAAGCCCGGAAATTGTCCGTAACCCGCTGTAACAGCGCCATCACGATCAGGATACCTACCGCAATGAGCGTTTCGGTTTGGGCGAAGATGCCGGGATTCTGCACGCCCGCGTCTTTCATGATCTCCGGCCCGAAATTATCGCGGAAGTCGCGAAAGGCGGTAAGCAGCACGTAGCTGCCGATGAGCAGCGCCAGCCCCGGCCCAAACTCGCTAACAAACGATTGCCGTTCGAGCCGGTTCATGGGTTGGCGGGTGGTGCGCAGGGCGCGGTCTTCGTCGGTGGGTGGGGGGAGCCGCGTCAGGGCGTAAATCGACACCAGCATGGGGGCCACAAACAGCATCCCCGTCACGAAGGGAAGCCAGAACTCCGACACGCCCCAACTGGCTTTTATGGTCAGCGCTACCGTTTTGACGAAACCCGACGCGAAAATGAACGAGGCCGTCAGCCCCGCCACCATGGCGTCGGTTTGGCGGCGCCCTTCCAGAAAGCCCAGCATGATGCCGTAGACCATGCCGAGGGGCAGGCCGTTCAGAAACAGAAAGACGATGTTCCAGGGGGCGGGTACCAGCGCAAAGGCCAGAATCGCCGCCGCCCGCCGCCCCGGCGTCATCTCCGACACGATCTTGATGCCGATGCCTTTCGAGGCGGCGTAGCCCAGCACCTGCGCCGTCACGAGCCAGATTTTGTAATTGATGCCCGCGAAGGCCATGCCGTCGAACGTGACGGCGGTGATGCCTTTGCGGAAAGCGTACATACAGGCGTAGGTGCAGAACGCGGCCACCGCGCCAAAAGCAGTAAGGGCCGCCGAGTTCGACGCAAAAGCAGGCGATTTCATACGAGCAAGATAAAGAATGCCGCCCGCTTCTGTTTCTTTGTTACCATAACTTAACACGAGTGGGTGTGAGTTGACCTTTGTATGAACGTACCTGACGAGACGATCCGGCTGACGGTCGATGCGGTGGTGTTTGGCTACCGCGATGGGCAGTTGTTTGTGGCGCTCATCAACCGAAAATATCCGCCCTACGAAGACCAGTGGGCCTTACCCGGTGGCTTTGTGGCCCCGCACGAAACACTGGAAGAGGCCGTCCAGCGTGAACTGCGGGAAGAGACGGGCATCCAGACCCGCTTTCTGGAACAACTGTATACCTTCGGAGCCGTCGACCGTGACCCCCGGCAACGTGTTGTCAGCGTGGCCTACATGGGACTGGTGCGGCCCTCCGATTTTCAGATTCAGGCCAGCACCGATGCGCAGGATGTAGCCTGGTTTGCGTTGAACAACCTGCCTCCGCTGGCTTTCGACCATGCCGATATTCTCCGGCGCGCGCTTGATCGGCTGCGGGGAAAACTGACCTATGAGCCCATTGGCCTGAACCTGCTCGACGAAACGTTTCCGTTTGGCGACCTCGAACGGCTCTACGCGGCCATTCTGAACAAGCCTTTCGATCGGCGTAATTTTCGTAAGAAAGTACTCAGTTTCAATGTTTTGGTCGAGCAGCCGCAGAAAATTACCCCTGAAAAAGGCCGACCTGCCACCCACTACGCCTTCGACAAAGACCGCTACGAAACCCTACGCGCCGGTGGGTTTCTGTTCGATATAAAATGACCGTTGGCTCATTATGTGTAGAATTTACGCAAAATAAATTGGCGAAAAACGTGACGTACTTACATTTGCGTAGAATTTACGCAAAACGATATGCTGGCGTTACATCTTTCCCCGGGTTTTACGCCCACCGCTGCCAAACCGATTCCCTTTCAGACGTTTACCTTCAGCGGAGGCGAACTTCACATCAAGCTGGATCTGTCGGGCGTAGCGGCGCATGAGCCTGTACTCATCACGCAGCGGGCGCAGAACGCCGCCGATTTCATGCTGCTGCTATTGGCGACCGACGCGCTCCGGCGGGCGGGCTACGGGCGGCTTTCGTTGCTGTTGCCTTACTTCCCGGCCGCCCGGCAGGACCGGCTGATGGTGCCCGGCGAACCCCTGAGCGTGCGCCTGTATGCCGATCTCATCAACGCGCAGCACTACGAGCAGATCTACGTCTACGACCCGCATTCCGACGTGACACCCGCCTTGCTGAATGGGGTGCAGGTCATTACCAACCATGCGTTTATCGAACAGGTACTCACCCAGTTTGACCGCGAAACGGTCTGTCTGGTGGCACCCGACGCCGGTGCACTGAAGAAAATTCACAAGCTATCAACAGCCTTGGGTGGGGTGCCGGTGGTGGTCTGCGACAAGGAGCGCGACGTGAAGACGGGTGCCCTCACTGGCTTTCGCGTCTTTGCTGACAGCCTACAGGGGCGGCACTGCCTCATCGTCGACGACATCTGCGACGGCGGGGGTACGTTCGTGGGGCTGGCGGCTGAACTACGTACCCAGCAACCCGCCAGTGTGTCGTTGGCGGTATCGCACGGTATCTTCAGCCGGGGAATCGCCCCACTGACCAGCGTACTCGACCATATCTATACCACCACTAGTTTCTCGACGCTGCTCGCTGCCGATGGCCTGACGCAGATCGACTTAGCCACATTACTCACGTTATAACCGATACAACCATGACACTGAACCCGCTGACACTCATCGACTTTTACAAGGCCGATCACCGCCGCCAGTATCCTGAGGGTACTGAGTTGGTCTACAGTAACTTGACGCCCCGCAGCAGCCGGGTCGACGGCACCGACGAGGTTGTCTTTTTCGGGCTGCAATACTTTGTGCAGGAATACCTGATCCGGCAGTGGAATGAAGGCTTTTTTCAGCAACCCAAAGCGCAGGTGCTGGCCCGTTATCGGCGCCGGATGGACACCGCGCTGGGGCCGGGCGCGATCGACGTGGCCCACATTGGCGCGTTGCACGACCTGGGTTACCTACCGCTTGAGATCAAGGCCTTACCTGAAGGGACAGCGGTACCACTGAAAGTGCCGATGCTGACCATGCGGAATACCCACCCCGACTTTTTCTGGCTGACCAACTACCTCGAAACCCTCATTTCGTGTGTGCTCTGGAAACCCTGCACGTCGGCCACCACCGCCCGGACCTACCGGCGGGTGTTCGACCAATATGCTGACGAAACCGTGGGTAACCGCGACTTCGTCGGCTGGCAGGGGCACGACTTTTCGATGCGGGGCATGTCGGGCGTGGAAGATGCGGTGCTGAGTGGGGCCGGGCACCTGATGAGCTTCACCGGAACCGATTCGGTGCCCGCCATTGACTTTCTCGAAACCTATTACGGTGCCAATGGCGACACCGAACTAGTGGGTGGCTCCGTCCCGGCTACGGAACACTCAGTCATGTGTATGGGCCTGAAAGACAGTGAAATCGACACGTTTGAGCGTCTCATTACAACGGTTTACCCGGCGGGCGTGGTCTCGATTGTGTCGGATACCTGGGATTTCTGGCGCGTGGTGACGGAGTTTCTGCCCCAACTGAAAAACCAGATTCTGGCGCGGGACGGCAAGGTGGTGATTCGGCCCGATTCAGGTGATCCGGTGAAGATTATATGCGGCGATCCCGATGCCGAACCGGGTAGCCCGGCTTATAAGGGCGCCATCGAGTGCCTGTGGGAAACCTTCGGCGGTACCCGCACCGAGCGGGGTTATAAATTGCTCGACAGCCACATTGGCCTGATCTACGGCGACAGCATCACCACCGAGCGGCAGCTTCGCATTCTGGAGCAACTGAAACAGAAGGGCTTTGCCTCGTTCAACGTGGTGCTGGGCATTGGCTCGTACACTTACGAATACGTCACGCGCGATACGTTCGGGTTTGCCGTGAAAGCCACATATGGGGAAGTGAACGGCGAAGCCCGCGCCATTTTCAAAGACCCCAAAACCGACAGTGGTACCAAGCGATCGGCCCGCGGTCTGCTTCGGGTCGTAGAGGAAAACGGGCGGCTAGTGCTACACGACCAATGTACCTGGGATGAGGAAGCCACAGGCCTGCTCCAACCCGTCTTCCGCGACGGCCAACTGACACGTACCCAGACCCTGGCCGACATCCGGGCGCGGCTGGCGAATCAATTATGAGACAATATGCAATTACGCCTAATCCCCTACAGTCAATATGAACGCACGCTGCCACAGGAGGGATATCATATTCTAGGGCAGCTTCGCGGTGAGTCTATCGTTGTTTATCAGGCATTTAATGAGGCAATTGCTTGGTATGCCGTTCAGCATCAACGCTTCGGCGGGTCGACATACTCGTTTAACCGAATGTCGTGGATCAAGCCCAATTTTTTGTGGATGATGTATAGGGCCGGCTGGGCATCAAAAGCCAATCAGGAGCGTATTCTGGCTATTGAGATACCCCTGCATCACTTCATTTCTTTGTTGGAGCAGGCCGTCTATTCATCATATCAACCAGCGATATATACCACTGAAAGCGATTGGCAGGCCGCACTGGCGCTATCCGATGTACGGTTACAGTGGGATCCAGATCATGACCCCTTAGGCAACCGGCTACCGCGCCGGGCTATTCAGCTTGGTATAAGGGGCAATACGTTACGGGCATTTGCTAATGAGTGGATTCAGTCAATCGAAGACGTAACCGATTTCGTGAAAGAACAATCAGAGCGGGTAGCCGATCGTAATCTGGCTGATCTGATTGTTGTCGAGGAAACTCCTATTGTCATATCTGACCCACTCCTCAGCCGTAGGTTAAAGCTTGGTCAACAGTATCTATAAGAACACCTAGCTTATAAACCATAAACGATTGATTAATAGATTATTGGTTGAATGAACCAAGCCTACTACATACGAAAGCTAATGGACATAGATGCCCAAAAAATAACCGCTGCCCTGTTCGGACTGGCGGTCGGCGATGCCCTTGGTGTGCCCGTCGAGTTTCAGAGGCGGGCGGCGCTGGTAGCCGAGCCGGTGACAACCATGCAGGGCTATGGCACGCATAACCAGCCGCCGGGTACGTGGTCAGACGATAGCTCGCTCGTGTTTTGTCTGGCCGAAAGCCTTTGTCATGGCTATGACCTCGATGACTTGGCCCGGCGGTTTATCAACTGGAACGAACATGGCTACTGGACACCCCATGGCACCGTATTCGATATCGGCATTGCCACATCGAAAGCGTTGGGGCGGCTGGCGACCGGTATAAGCCCTACGCTGGCTGGAGGAAAACACGAAGACGACAATGGCAACGGGTCGCTGATGCGGATACTACCGTTGGTTTTTGTGCTTCAGCATTTACCGATTCGGGAGCGTTATGAGCGCGTAGCGGACGTTTCGAGCCTAACGCACGGGCATAGTCGGTCGATTCTTGCCTGCTTTCTGTACTGTGAATACGCGCTCGAACTGCTGCAAGGCACAGACAAACACGAGGCGCTACAAACGACCCGGCAACGCGTGCTTGACTTTGTTACTAACGTACCTGAATTGACCGAAAGCGAGCTGGCTCATTTTGGTCGCATACTGGGTCGCGCGGGTAGCAACGAAGGTCGGCGTCTGCCCGACTATGCCGAGGCAGACATCGCTTCGTCCGGGTACGTTATACACACGCTGGAAGCCAGCCTCTGGTGTTTTCTCACGACAGATTCTTATAGAGAAGCCGTGCTAAAAGCCGTCAATCTGGGCAGCGATACCGACACTACGGGCTGCGTGACGGGCGGGCTGGCGGGCCTGTACTACGGCATTACGCAAATCCCTACCGACTGGCTTAACGTACTAGCCCGCCGCGCCGACATTGAACAGCTGGCGCAGCGGCTGGGTACGTTGCTGTAGAAAGAGCGAACGTTTATGGCATCGTTACCCGGCTGGAGCCGGGCATTACGTAGCGCCCGGCTCCAGCCGGGTAACGATCAATTTGCTAATAAATCTTACCGCGCCGAACGTACCTGATCGGCAATGGCGAGGTAGTAGTCAGCGTCGGGCGTGGGGTGGTCGATCAGCTTGGCGCGTTCGTCCCATAACCGCAGTTGAATGATCGGCTTGAAATAGGGGTGCTGCTCAAACGCGGCGGCTTCGTCGGCGGTCATGGGGCCACCCTGAAAGAGCAGCGTTTGCTGGCTGGCTTCCGAGAGGCGCGCGCGGTAATCGGCGTTTTTAAAAACCAGATACCGCTTGGCATTGACATGGTGTTCAACCAGTTGCGCCACTTTCTCCGAAAAACCCTGCTGCCGTAGAAAATCGGCACCCAACCCTTCGTGATCTACGGTGCCATAGTCGTCCATGTAGGCCGTGCCGTCGGGAACGGGCAGCATATGGCCGATGTCGTGCAGCAAGGCCGCGGCGACAGTTTCGGCATCGGCACCGGCCTCTTCAGCGAGTTGGGCGCATTGCAGCGCGTGGGCCAGTTGTGTCACGGGTTCGCCATAATAAGCGGCGGCCCCATTTTGGGTGAACAGGTCGGCAATTTCATTCATAGGATACGTAGGTTCGGTTAAGGGTGCCGTCGGCATAGAGGTCGAATAGGGCGTAACCCGCTTTGGTCTGATGATAGGTATCCGACGCCCACCAGTTGCCGCATACCGACCCGTTGCAGAAATACTGCACGTTGTTGTAGGTGACGTGGTCGAGCAGGTGCATGTGGCCGCTCAGGCAGGCTTTTACGTTGGGGTGCCGGGCAAACAACTCGATCAGGTCGGTGGCGTCGGTGTGGTTCCAACTGCCGGGAATGAGCCAGTTGCCTTCTTTCACGTTCTGTTTATCGTAAAAAACCGTGGCCGATACAATCGGGATGTGCGACAGGATCAGGATGGGCGTTTTGGCGTCGGTCTTGGCCAGATCGGCTTTTAGCCAGTCGAGTTGCTCGGGGTCGAGGTGGGCCGTGTACCACTTGCCGTTGGCGTCGGGCTGCGTGCTGTCGAGGATAATAAAATGCCAGCCATTCTTCCCTGTTGCGGGCCAATCGAAGCTCCGGTAACGGCCGTTCAGCTGAAGCTGATCGGCGACCCATTTCTTGCCCCACATCGGGTCGGTTTTGGCCCCGGAAAAGCCCCAGACATCGTGGTTACCGATGCAGTACTGAATAGGCAGCGAATTGTCGGCTTTCATCACCTGCTGCCAGGCCGTCCATTGCGCCTGTACGCGGTCGCGGTCCTGACCCAGTGCATCCATGATCACGTCGCCGCCGTGGAGGAGCATACTGGGTTTGTCGGCCTGTTTCTGGATATGATGCAGGCAATTGCTCAGGCTCTGCATCGGTTTGCGTTCGGCCTGAATGTGGGTGTCGCCAAGGTAGGCAAACCGAAGCACCCGTGCCGCCCGTTGGGGTGCAGCCAGCGTGGGGTTGGTGACCGACAGCAGCGGCAACGCCCCGGCAGCTTTTAAAAGAGAACGGCGATTCATGGAAGATAACTCATGGTTTTGGCTGATTAAACGGCATCTACCGTTTTGCGCGGCCGGTAAGGTCAATCGCGGGACCAACGGGATGGTCGGCCGTAAAGGTCTGCCCCAGCAGTTGAGCCAGTGTAGCCGCGATCTGATTCTGAAAGAGAACGGGCCCGTTTTTCTGCTCACCCGACGTAGCGACGCCCGGCCCAAGCGCCCCCAGCCAGATCTGGTACGAGTCGGCGGTTTTGGTGCCGTGGTCTTTCCAGCGGGCTTTAGGCGTATGGCCCCGGCCGTGATCCGTAGTGATGAGCAACGCCGTTTTGCCCGCATACTGTGGGGTTTGCTGAAGAAACTGCCACAGATCGGCGAGGTAGCGGTCAATCGACTGTACCATCTGCAAGTGCTCGGGATACTGCCCGGCATGAGCCAGATCATCGGTTTCGTCGAACGATAAAAACAGCACGCGCGGCGCTTTTTGTTTCACATACTGGCGGGCCGCAAAATAGGTCAGCATATCGGCCCGGACGCCGTCGCCAAAGGGGCGGGGCAGCAGGCGGGTCATGTCGGTCAGCAGCGAATCGGTGGCGGTGGTGGGTTGGCTCGGTTCATTGGCCGAACTGGCGTAGATACCGCTCCGCTTTTCGTTGACGGCTACTTCGATGACATCCCACGACGAAAAAACGCCTACTTTCCCCGCAAAGGCAGGTTGCCGGTTCAGGAACTCCAGCACCGTCAGGTTGGGGTTGTCGATTTTGTCGTTCGACTTGATGCGATCGTCGGCATACCCGCTCAGGATTTCGTTGTAGCCGGGGTAACTGAACCAATGCGGATTCGACACGTTGACCCGGCTCCCCAACTGTCGGTTACCGTAGAGCTGCCCCTGCGTTCCGATGGTATTCCACAAGAAAGGCATCAGCCGCTGCCGCCGTTCGGTAGGCGTAGTGGCCCAGAATGCCTTACGGGCGGCCGAGGTATCGCGGCTGAACACCGGATCGAAAAGTAACGTCGAATCGGCCCCGTTGAACACCTCCTGCCAGCGAACGCCATCCAGCGTCACCAGCACGATGTTTTGAGCCGGTTGCGCCAGCACCGACGTACCCAGCAATAAGTTGACCCACAGAAAGAAAAAGCGCATTTGGTTTAATCGGTTAATGAGCAAACCTATAAGGTTTTGGAAACCTTATAGGTTTATGGACAAGCTTCTTATTTAAGTAGCCACATCAGGGCGTTAATATCGTCATTACCAGCATACTGACTAGTGATGGCGGCTTTGTAATTATCGGCGTTGTAGGCCGCCTCGGTAGTGGGATACTGCCACCGCTTCGGAATCCGCTGACTGTTGCCCGTACCCGGCCCTACCTCAAACGTGGGTACGCCCGTCCGGCGCTGATTGTACCAGGCCTCCATGCCCGACTGCTGGAACATGGCCAGATATTTCTGGGTCAGAATCTGTTTCAGTCCGTTGGCGTTGTTACCGGCATATTTCACCGCCGTCTGTGCGTAATAGGTGGCGTAGCTAACGGGCACCGAGTACGTATTGAAGACCTTATAGCCGCCATCGGCCGAGAAGAAGACGTCGTTGGCCCCGTCTTTCAGGCCGTAGAACGCCCACGACGTCTGGATGCCTTTCGTGTAGCTGTCTTCAGCCGATCCCGATGCCCAACCCCGGTTGATACCCTCCGCCACTGTGAAAAGTAGCTCAGGGTAGCCCAGCAGGATAAATGGCTCGGCAGTGTAGGTGCTGTAGTAGTGGCGCCGGTTCTGGAACGAATACTCGCCCTGATTGGCTTTCGACGACATGATAGCCAGGTCTTCGCCCGACGACGCCCCCACGAAGGCCGCGTAATCGGTGGGTTGCAGGCCTGACTTCAGCTTGGCGGCGGCGGGCTCGGCCACCACAAACGTACGCGGGTCTTTGAGGCTCGTCAACGTACCCAGGTACGTAGTCGTCATGTTTTCGCGCGTGGCATTCTGCCCGAAGTTGTCCGGGTTGCGGTTGTATTTGTTGAAGGTGCTGTTGTAGACGTATTGCAGGTTGTCGTCCATGCTGGTCATCAGCGGGAATTTGGTAGGGTTGGCCAGCACCTCGGCAAACCGGGTTTTCACGTTCAGGTCGGCGTCGGCTTCCTTGGCGCTCAGGCTCACCAGCACCCGCATCTTGAAGGTATTTACGGCTTTCTGCCACTTGGCCAGGCTGTTGTTGTAATAGATGTCGCCTTGCAGGTTGTTGTCCCCTTTGGCGATGAGCGCGGCCAGATCGCTGTTGGCCTCATCGAGCCATTTCAGCACCTGCACATACACCTCTTTCTGACTGTTGTATTTCGGCGTAAGGTTGGTCAGGCCCTGAAGGGCGTCGGTCAGGGGCAGGTCGCCGACGCGCTTGGTCATGTTCTCGAACAGCATGGCCCGGAACAGCTTGCCCAGCGCCGTGTAGGGGTTCTGGTCGGGCAGGCCCACGCGTTTGGCTTCTTCTTCCGTCTTCACCACGTTTTTCAGGGTTGTGAAGTACAGGGAAGTCTGCGTCCAGGTGTATTCGTTGGTGGCGTAGTAATTGTAATTGCTGGCGTAATACTGGTTGTAGCGCTGGTAGTCGCCCCAGGCGCCGCCGCCGTAGGTGCTGTTGTAAAGGTCGTTGAGCACGCCGCCCAGCACCAGCGAGGCGGGGGCAGTGGTGGCCCGGTTAGGATCTTTTTCCAGTTCGTTGAACGGCTGCTCACAGGCACTAACCGTGAGCATAAGGGTAGCAGCGAAAGCGAAAATTTGGATGAATTTCATGGCTATGACGAATGGGCGGGTTTGGGGTAGCGTTCGGCCGCCCCAAACCCGCCTGTGCTTTAGAATGTCAGATTCAGGTTGATGCCGTAGCGGCGCGTCGTGGGCGTTTGCAGGCTCGATACGCCACCCGTTACGAACTGATCGAGGTCGATGTCGGTCCGTTCGGCGAAGTAGAGCAGGTTGCGGCCCACTAGCGAGACCGTGGCCTGCCGGATACCCACCCGGCCCAGCAGCGATTGCGGCAGCGAGTAGCCGATAACCACCTCGCGCAGTTTGGCGTAGCTGCGGCTGATGAGGAACGCCTCGGTCTGCCCATACACCCGGGCCACATAGTCCTGGGCGAAGGTTTGGGTCGTGTTAGGCGTAAACTGAAGTTCGTTGTAGTTGGTGATGTTACCCAGCGCGTCATACTTGATGGCCGCCCCGTTGACGACCTGCACGCCTTCGCCCACATACGATTTGATGTTCTGCACGTCGTTGGCACGAGCTATTCCCAGCGCGCCTTCGACCGTCTCGATGTTGCGGCCACCCTGGAAGGTTTTCTGCTGTACGTAGTCGCCGATCACACCGCCCACGCGCCCGTCGAACTGGAAGCTGAAGCTCAGGTTCTTGTAGGCGAAGCGGTTATTGAGCCCCCACACAAATTTCGGATTGACGTAACCCAGCAACTGCGACACCGGATTGACGATGGGCCGCCCACCGGCATCATTGATGAGCTGACCATCGGCTGTGCGGATGAAGGCGCCCGAGTAAAAGGCATCGGTGCGGTCGCCCACGTTCAGGAACCGGTTGCTGCTGCTGCCTCCCACGAAATAGCTCGACTGCAAGGTGTTGATGCCCCCTTCGGGATACACTTCTTTCAGCCGTTCAACGTACCCAGACAGGTTCCCGACCACATCCCAGCTCAGCCCGCTGGGCAGGCGCAGGGCCTTGCCCGTTACCGACACTTCCCATCCTTTTTTCTGCGTACTGATCCCGTTGACGAGGCGGGCATTATAGCCCGTTACGCCCGAAATCGGGAGGCTGAAGATGCGCGGACCATCGTTGCTGATGTAATAGGCGGCATCCAGCGCAATGCGGTTGTTGAGGAAACGGGCATCCAGGCCAATTTCGGTTTGCGAGGTCGAGTTGGGCTTGATGTCGGGGTTATTCAGCGTGTTGGTGTAATAGGCCGCCGGTTTGTTATTGTACTGCAACGACGTGCTATACACGGCCGAGTTCTGGTACGTTGGGCCACCGTAGGCCGAGGCGTAGTCGTCGCCGTAACCCAGCGGGAACGACAAGCCCGGCGTGCTGCCGATGGTCGACTGGGTGAGGGCGTCTTTCACGTTGGCATACGACGCCCGCAGTTTCAGAAACGACACCACCGACGGCAGTTTTACGTAGTCAGACACCACTGTGCTCAACGCCACCGACGGGTAGAAGTAGGTGTTGTTGGCCTGCGGC
Organism: Fibrella musci; assembly: GCF_041321105.1. NCBI lineage: Bacteria > Pseudomonadati > Bacteroidota > Cytophagia > Cytophagales > Spirosomataceae > Fibrella > Fibrella musci. The sequence goes on from NZ_JBGGWD010000006.1 coordinate 513,072, forward strand.
AGGGTCGAGAGCTTATCCATCCGACCCGTTGTCGAGAGGGTGGCGTAGTCGCGGAACGACACGTCGGCCGAGTAGTAGGCCGAGTACACGCGCATATCGGCGGTGTAATTGCTGGCCAGTACGGGGTTCGACGAGTTGGCGAAGTTATACACGCCAGGTACGTTCAGGTAGTTGGTGCTGGCCCAGTCGGCGTTGTAGTTGAGCACCCGGATTTCGCCCCCCGCCAGCGCATTCAGGCTGATGGCCTTCGAGAGCGGTTTGTTGTATTGCAGCAGCACCTGGTTGATGTTGTCGAACAGGTTGCGGCGGTCTTCGCGGTAATCGCCCCGGGCCTCTTCGCGGCCATATACCGTCATCGAATAGGGGAATTTTTCGGTGCGGAGCAGGTTCCAGGTCGTCAGCTGCGTTTTGGCCGTCAGTTCAAGCCCATCGATTAGTTTGTAGCGCAGCGAGGTGTAGCCATACAGGTCGTTTTTGTAGTGACCGCGGAGCCAGTACTTGGCCATAAACCAGGGGTTGTTGTACCGCTGGTATTCGGCGTAGATCTGCTGCGTGCCTTCTTTGCCCGGCTGCCAGATCTGCTTCATGTCGTCGATGCTCCAGTCGGCACCGCCCCAGGCTACGATGTTGTAAATCATCGAGTTGGGACCATAGTTCACGTCGGGGAAGTTGGGGGTGTATTGGCGGTTGAAGTTCAGGTTCGACTCAAACCGCAGCTTCGGCGTGAAATTGTAGCCCGCCGACACGTTGAAGTTGGTGATATTCAGCTTCGTGTTGGGTACCAGACCGAGCTGGTAGTTCTGCGAAATCGAAAAGCGCAGGTCGTGTTTTTCGCCCGTCGACGAAATGGCGATGTTGTTGGTCGACAGAACCCCCGTTTGTAGAAAACGCGTGAGGTTGTCTTTGCCGCGGGCCACCCAGGGCGTGGGCTGGCGGTTGCTGGTGAACGAGTTACCGTTAGCAAATTTGGTAGTAAATGTCTGGCCAGGCACCACCGGGCTGTCGTACTGCGGAATCAGTTGCCCATCGAAGCGGGGCCCCCAGATGTCGTAGTCACCGTCGTTGAGCCCGTTGCCCTTTCCATCACCAAAGGCATACACGCCGTGATCGCCGGGGCCATACTGGTCCTGTACTTTGGGAATGGCAATAAAGCCGTTGTCGAGTTGCTGGCTCGTATTCACCTCCACCGAGAAGCCGCGCCGGTCTTTCGAGCCGCGTTTGGTCGTGATCAGGATGGCCCCGTTCTTCCCCCGAAATCCGTACAACGCCGAGGCCGATGCGCCTTTCAGCACGGTATAGGTTTCGATGTCGTCGTTGCTGATGTTCCAGGTATCCGAGTTGATTGGCACCCCGTCTACTACAAACAACACGTCGGTATTGCCGCGCAGGGCGATGGTGGGGCGGCGTAGCAGCTCGGCGCTGGCTCCGATGGTGAGGCCGGCCACTTTACCCACGAGGCTGTTGATGGGGTTGGGCTCGCGGGCTTTCACAAGTGTGGCCCCGTCGACCTGCTGAATGGCCACACCCGTCTGGCGCACGTCTTTCTTGATACCCAACGCGGTGATGACCACTTCCGACAGTTGCTGGTCGCCGGGCTGCATGGCCACGTCGATGCGCGACTGATTACCAACCGCCACTTCACGCGATGCAAACCCGATAAACGAGAACGTCAGCACGGCGCGACCGCTGGCCTGCGCGCTGGGTACGTTAATGGTATAGGTACCATCGGCCTGGCTGGTCGTGCCCACACCGGTGCCTTTCACCAGGATCGACACGCCCGGCAGCGGTGCCTGATCGTCAGCCGAAACGATGCGTCCCGTAATGGTTTGCGCCTGCCCGGAAAGACTCAGGAATAGGCCCGCTACCAGCGCGAGCATAAGCCGGGCCCACCGGTGGTCATAAACCGCTGTGGTAGCTCGGATAAAATACTGTAAAACATTGGCTTCCATACGTTTGCAGATTGAATTCCTTTTTGGTTCAACTGCAAAAGTAGGTTCGGCCTATTACGCCAATATTGACTGGCGGTCAAGCGTTTGTGAAGCAATCAGCTGGTTGGTTCACGGTACGTTAATATGCCTAAGTAAGCGGAAACAGCGTTCGAATGCTTTGCTCAGCGTAGCCTGCGCTGGAGGTCATACCCTTGCCGCCGATGCCCGTGATGAGTCGGATATGACCGTCGATATCGTATTCGAAAATTTCCCGATCAGTCTGGCTATAGAACCCGGCCCATGCCCGACGTACCTGAATCGGGAAACGAACAATCCGCTGCGCCTCGGCGAGCATAAGGTTGTTGATGTATTCGTGGGTGTCGAAGCCAAGCGTTTCAGCCTCGGTAGCCGGGGCGTATTCGTGCGAGTCGCCGAGGATAAACGAGCCGTCGAGCGCCTGTTTGAACAGGATATGAATACCCCACTTTTTCAATTCTTGCAAATATTCTGGCGTTTGCAGGCTCGCGTAGGAAGGGCACGCCTGGAAGGCTTCGTACCGGCGGATGGTCAGGCCCGTGAGAATATTTCCGACAAGCCCTGCATCGGCCATGGGCTGGGTTTGGAGCATCTGCAATTTGCTCACAATCAACTCCGCCTCGCTGAGAATCTCAGGATAGAGTAACCGCATCTCGTGACCGCTGCAAATGAGCACCCGCCCGGCCTCGAACCGCTCACGACTCGCTATGGTCACGACCGCCCCGCCATAATTTGACTGAACGTCGACAACCGCCTGACCGGTGCGGTAATCGACGCGGTACCGTTCGCGGCAATAGGCAATCAGACGGTGAATCATCTGGTCGGGCTCAACGCTCAACTCCTGCGCGAAGAAAAGCCCGCCCATCACATAATCGGGTTGCAGGGCCGGGTACTTAGCCAGGCACTGTGCCTTGGAGAGTAGTTCGCTTGGATAATCGAGGGCGCGGTAGTAGTCGTGCAACTCATTGGCCAACGCCCATTCGTCGGCATCGGAAGCGACGTAGACGGTGCCGTTGGTGCGCACGGTCAGGTCAGTTTGCGCCTGAAGTTCCTTATAGATATCGAGGCTGCGACGGCCATGGTCGAACCAACGACCCGCCAATCCCGACGGCACCACCTGCCCGAAATTCCGGACGGTAGCCCCCACGGGCCGCGCATCTTTTTCGAGCAATAACACGCGCAGCCCGGCTTTGGCGGCATGGTAGGCATGGAACGTACCCAGCGCACCCGCGCCGACGATAATGAGGTCGTACATAACAAGTGGGAGTAAAGGGTTTGCAGTCCTCTGTCTTCCGTTCACTGTCTTCTGTTGGCTGGCGCAAGCCTAATCCGGCGTCAGCCAACAGAAGACAGTGAACTGAAAACAGTGAACAGTAAACTGAAAACAGAGGACTGTGCTATAGTGCTTCGAGCACGGCAGGCAGTTCGGCGAGCGAAGCCAGCAACTGATCGTGCGGGTGGGGCTGTAGCTGATCAAGGCTATGCGTACCATTGACCACGCCCAAGTTGAGCCGGACACCCGCCGCCTGCCCCGACAGCAGATCCGACGGGGTATCGCCCACGTTCACTACGGCCTGCGGGTCGGTGACGCCCAGCAACTGCATGGCCCGCTCGATCAGCAGGGGGGCCGGGCGCCCTTCGGCTACCTCATCGCTGGCAATCGACGCCTGAATAAGGCTATCCGACGTACCTACGCGCTGCTCGTTGAGGCCATCGAGCCAGCCCAGCTTTTCCAGGATAATGTCGGTGACGGTGCGGTAGAAACCCGTGGTTAGGGCAATGGCAATGCCGCGTTTATGCAGGTAAGCAAACGTGTCGAGGCAGCCCTCGGTGGGCGTGGCGCCCTGGGTCTGGTAATGAGTTTCCAGAATATGCCGGAAGGCGGCGTATGACGTGTTGACATGCCGTTCCAGTTCGGGGTGCTGCTCGCCCAGTTGTTCGGCCCAAAGCATCTGAAACACCTGCCGTTTCCCCATGCCCTGCACGGCCAGAATCCGTTCGGGCGATACGGTCAGGGCTGTTTGGGCGGCGGCTTCGGTGAAGCAGCGTTCGACTTCGTGTTGGTCGGTCACAGTGGTACCGGCCATGTCGAAAACAACGAGTTGAATGGGAGGCATGAGTCGTCCGGGAAAAGTAGCGATGCAAAACAACACATTCCCGCCGCGCTTTCCAGCAAAAGCTGTATTAAGAAATTGTGCGGCTCAGCAGGCCCAGGCGCCGGATTCGGTTATCTACGTGTCAGGTACGTTCAAAAAACAACCGAAGCCAACGCTACGGCACTAGTTACTTGGCTGCTACCGTGTTCTCGCTCATGCCGCCGATGATCTCCACGTTGGGCAGTGCCTGTTTCAGTTTAGCAATGCCCGCCTCGGTGGTTTTGGTTTGCCAGACATACACCGTGCGGAGCGATTTCAGACCCACCAGACTCGCCAATCCCGCGTCGGTGATGCCCGTTCCGTAGAGGTTGAGGTACTCCAGGTACGTTAGGTTGCCCAGCTGACGCAGGCCAGCGTCGGTGATGGCGGTACGTTCCAGGTGCAGCTTTTGCAGGTTCTTCAACTTGCCGATGGTGGCCATCGTGGCGTCGGTGATCTGGGTGTCGCTTAGCTTCAGCCAAACCAGTTGATCGGTCAGTTTGGACAGCCCGGCCGCCTGCGCATCAGTCAAGGTCTTTACGTTGACGGCGCTGACTTCCAGTTGATTGTTTTCTTTAGAGAGCGGCATCACCAGCAGCCCTAATTTCTTCAGGGCGTTGACCGCGTTGGCATCGGCGGGAGCTACTTTCATTGTCAACACAGGTGATACCGGCTGAGGCGGTGCATCGGCGGCGCCTTTCGTGCCGGCAGCTACTGCCCCGCTGCCCGGTGTGGCACCCCCACCCAACGAAGCGAGGGCGGGCTTCACGGCGTCGGTGACGGTCACGTCGGCGACTTTTTTGTCAAACGACGCGCCCTGATCGATCCACCACGACAGCAGCGTCACCTGCTCGGGCGTGAGTTGGGGTTTGCCTTTAGGCGGCATGTGGTGTTCGTCGCTTTCGTCGAGCAGGCAGTATTTGACCATCCGGCTGTCGGCCCCCTTGCCCGCTACGAAAATGGGCCCTTCTTCGCCCCCTTTCTTCAGGAAATCGGGCGTGTCCATGCGCAGGTCGCCCTTGGCTTTTTCGGCGTTATGGCACTGTACGCAGCGGGTTTGCAGAATAGGGTTAACGATCTGCTCATAGACCAGCGCCTGATTGACGTCGGTGATGGGCTTGGCTTTGAACTCGGCTACGGCTCGTGGGGGAATTCCTGCCAGCGACCGGAGTGGCTCGGGTGTGTACTGCGTGAGGTAGTCGGAGCCGTGGGTAAGCGCCCCGCCATGATGCCCCGCCGACAGCAGCAACAGCACTGCCAGACCCAGCGCGGGCAGGTAGATCAGCTGACGCATGCGCAACCGCGATCCAATCCGCTCCGATTTGACCACCCACGCGACCCAGGCAAACAGCGCCATGCCGATGCCCTGCCACTTATGTTCGTCAAGCAGTTCTTCGTCGTAGCCACCACCCAGCGAGAGCAAATAGCCAAACAGGCAGGCCAATGTGGCGCTCATCGCCGACCAGAACAAAATCGTCGTGATGGTATGAGGGCTCACCGACCGCCCCCGAATAAGCCGATCCAGTTCCAGCACCGCCGCAATCAGCAGAAAACCGATGGGCAGGTGAACGATTAGCGGGTGAAAGCGCCCAAAAAACAACGCCCAGTCGGAAGGCTGAGCCTGAAGCAGTAACGTCATGTACAGGAACGGCTATGGGTGATCCTAGCCGTTGGTGAAAGTAGAATTCAACCCCATTCTAACCGCTATGTCAGTTTGGAGATCGGAGTTACCAACTAAGCACGGCTTTTAGTAACACCCGACACCCCTGAGGGCTGATGAGTGCATGGTCCCCCTTTGCAAGTGAAGCCAGATGGTTCTGACATTTTTACCCTCAGCCGGGTTGGGCACTCCAACATAGTGAGCTGCAAATGATTCCCGTCCCGCGTAACCGCCGCCTGCGGAGCGAACTATTGCATCAAAGACAATCGAAATTGTAAGCAAAAGCGTTCAAGGAGCCTTTTCCAAGCTCAGTATTCTCAGAGAGGGGAATGTTCTGCAATTGGTTTGACCGTCAATAACACCACCTCTAAGGGTTACGATTGTGCTGTCTGCTATTTTTTTCGTTTTTATCAACTGGATAAACGTTGAATCGCTACATATACTGGTGTAGTTAGGGGAATCAGTAAGGGGTAGTAAACCAATCCCATAAGATTCTTTCTGGGTGTTGGGGAAGCGAAGTATGCCTATACCCGTGAAGATGTAATTCGTCTGTATAGGTAAATCTTTACAATCACATGGAATCGCTACTACGGGTATTGTCTCTGCCTTCTTGCAGCGAAGACATAGCAAACAAAACAGTGCAACTACTATCCAGTTTTTCATAACTCTTCGAGAGATGCCCTCAACAATTTAAACGATAGCCAATCGGCGAGAGAGGTAAGGCAATGTTTCGTAACTCCGAATGGGATTGCCTTCAAGACTCTATTGAGGTAAAAGGGTTGGGAACTAGTAGATAAATCTACTGTAGCGAAAAACTGTTGCGGATTTCGTTCTGTCGCCAGAAGTTGGGCTTGTGGGCCCGAGATCAGAGCCCCCGCCGAGTACGTCATGTCGCCCGGAGTTAGGCGTGTCGGCGGGCGGTGGGAGCCACCGCATATACGGACCGTCGCCCGAACGCTGCCTTGCCAGCTAATTTATGGACTTACACCCCCGGGTGGCTGGGCTCCAGGCATAGGCGTGCCCACCCGCTTCCTATCAACCGACAATGACGCCCTGCAACGCTGCACGATGCGCCGACTTGACCCAACGCCAATAAGGGTTGATGGTCCACTAGTTGACTGAATACAAACTGCGTACTTACGACTTTACACCCTTGTTTGGTTAGGGCTATTCCGAGCGCTTAGAGGGTTCCCTGTCGAACGAGGTACACCCATGTAAAGCCGACCGACAGCGCACAAAATGCCTATTTCTTTGGTCGGTTATACCACTTGTAATCACTCCAACGCCTAAGAGTAGACCAGTCTGGTGAGTGAGACATTGGCTTGTCGTTGACGAATGGCTGCCCTCCTAAATTGACTAAGACTTTGAGTAGTGAATTAAAACCATAATAGGGACGACCAAGGCCAAAAAACTCAAATTCAAGTTTATTTTCGCCTAATTGGTGAAAATCAATTCGGTAAAAATTGGGTATGTTGAAGTGAATCTGCTTGACAAAATTGTGAGTGTCGAGTTTAGGTTGTAATTCTCTACGTCGGTCACTTGCTTCAGCATATTGGGATTTTTGAAGAAGTGGGTTCAATTCAGCATCCATTTCTATTTGAAAAGTTTTCACTAACGAATAATCGTTAGCTAGCTTTTCCACTACTTCATCGTAGGTCTGAAAAGTAGGCAGATTGATAGTCGCTTCTAATTCGAGAGGTAGTCCGGTTTGCTGAAGGAACTGCTTTCTAATGCTGGCAAAAGGTGGGATGCCTTCATCAAATTGAATTTGGTAAATGGTGTAAGCCATAACAGGTCTGTTAAGCCACAAGTTAAGCGTGTTGGTGGGGGGGGGACGTTCTGCCTTTGGTACACAAACGGTAGTAAAGTTGTGGTACACAAATTATCTACTTACTATCAACCTACTATACTATTACGAATACATTGCTGTTATTACACATGATGACCTGCCCCACCGGCAGAGGGGGTGTACCCAACTGCTTCCTGCCCCACCGGCAGCGCCACCTGCAACCCTAGGCTGTGTTATCCGACGCGCTTTCTGTTCCTCAATGTTGGCCTGTCGCCCGGCTCGTGGCCTACTGGTCTGCTTGGGCTCGCCCTAACAAGTTAATGTACGTCAGTTCGCTAAACCACAATGGCCTCACTACCAGCACATTCTGATTTATTTTGCCTTACACCCACTCCAATTTGATGGGGTAGGTTTTGCGGCTGGCCCATTGCGCGATATAGAGATTTTCGTCGGCGTCGACCATTACGTCGTGGGGGTGGAGGAAACTCAGGAAGGTGCGGTCTTTGCGCTGTTCCTGTAGCTGCCCGTTCAGGTATGTGGGGGCCGAACCGCCGGGCGTCGAGACCACCTTGTCGTTCTTGTCCAGAATCTGAACGTACCCAGAGTCGGGGTACGCATCGGAGGTGCTACGGAAAACGGCTTTCGCTGGTCAAATAAAACGGGATATAGCAACTATTTCTTACCTGTTTTTTTCGACGGTAGCTTAGCCGTTGTAAGCATTTGATTGGCTTTAGCCAGTTTCTCTGGAAACAGCACCTGATCGCGGTAGGGCTCCAGTGACCGGTCAATGGTCACGATGGGTGTAGCTTGCTGGTTCAACTCCTGAATCGTTTTCATAAGTCTCATTTACTTGCGTTGGGCAATAAAACCATCGTACTCTCTACCAACGATAAACGCTTCGAATTCCTCCCCAATCTGGCCATAAACGTCGAAGTCCGTGACGACTTCTTCGTAAAAACGTGTGATGCCCATACGGTACAGTCTAGTGCGAGTGGGTGTCTGCCGGTAGCGTACACAAAAGCATCAGGGTGTTGATCAAAAAAGGCATACAGAGCGGCTACAATCGTGGCCAGCACTTTATCAGTATCACCGTTGTTGGAGACGATCAAGTCATCGACTTCACCAGTCTGTGGGTTTTTGTCGCCGAAAGCGAGGTTATACAACCCTGCCCGATTGGTCGGTTGAAATTGAATCAACTTGTGAATGAGTCCTTTCGGCCCTTCGCTGACAAACTCGAACGTAGTATAGCTAGCTTCTGCTTTGAGTGGATACCTGGATAAATGCATGTCGATAAAGCGGGTCCTCTGCCAGCGCTACACCCGTTCTAACTTGATGGGGTAGGTTTTGCGGGAGGCCCACTGGGCGACGTAGAGGTTTTCGTCGGCGTCGACCATTACGTCGTGGGGGTGGAGGAAACTCAGGAAGGTGCGGTCTTTGCGCTGTTCCTGTAGCTGCCCGTTCAGGTATGTGGGGGCCGAACCGCCGGGCGTCGAGACCACCTTGTCGTTCTTGTCCAGAATCTGAACGTACCCAGAGTCGGGGTACGCATCGGACGTACTGCGGAAAACGGCGCCGTAGATGTGGTCGCCTTTGATGTTAGGGCGGCAGATGTACGAACCCGGCAACGCGATGGTGCTGATGTATTTGCCGTCGAGGGTGAAGCGTTTCAGGCAGTTATGGCGGCGGTCAGTGATGAGCAGCGTCGGGTTGGCCAAGTTACGCCGGTCGACCACAATGCCGTGACAGCAATCGAACTGCTCGTTGGCCGAACCGGGACCACCGAAATAGCGAATCAGCTTGCCGTTCTGGTCATACTGCATGATGTAGTTCGAGCCGTAGCCGTCGGCTACATAGATATCGCCGTTGGCCGGGTTGATGGCGGTTTCGGTCGGCTTGTACTTGGCGGGGTAGGCGTAGACACCCGTTTCGCGCGGATAATCGAGTACCATCAGTTCTTTGCCGTTCAGGTCGGTTTTTATCACCTGATGTCGGTCGGGGTCGCAGATGAGCAGGTATTGGTCGTTACCCTCGCCGCCGATGGTCAGGCCGTGGCCGCCGGGGTAATCGTGCCCCCACGAGCTGAGCAGCTTGCCCGATTTGTCGTAGATCAGGACGTTGTTTTTGGTCTCGTTGGTCAGCAGAAAAATGCGCCCTTTGGCATCCTGCACCATCTCGTGGCAATCGTTGACGGGGTTTTTGCCCGTATCGAGCACGCCCCAATTAGGCACGACCCGATACCGGTGCGACCCGTGGCCAATAACAACGGCCTCGTCGCGGTGGGTAGTGAACGCAGTGGCCGGAGCGGCAAGGGCGGCCGAAGCCAGCGCGGTTTGTTTAAGAAACGTACGGCGGGATTGACGAAACATAGTATAAGGAGTAGGACGTTGACTGTATCGAAAAAGACAAAATTGATTCGTTTTACCTGTGGGAGGTGTGCAGAACGATGAAGGATGAAGGATTCTATTTTGTCATCCCGACCGGGACGCGTAGTCGCCAGGAGGGATCTTAATGCATCCTGACTCTCAAGCAAGGAAACGTCAAGATCCCTCCTGGCGTCGGGATGACAAAAAACGGTTTACCAACCCTAGCATTCATCACTCACCGCTTTTCACGTACCCACTGCCCAACAGGATTTGGCCTGGGCGTTTGTAGGTGTGCTTGCCCGACTCGACAACCGGTGTGCCGTTGACCAGCACATAGCTGAACCCCTGCGAATAGGCATGAGGGGCGTCGTAGGTGGATGCGTCGGTGATGGTGTTTTCGTCGAAAATAACGATGTCGGCGGCGTACCCCGGTCGGAGCAGGCCCCGATCAGCGAAGCGGAACCGTTGCGCTGGGAGAGAAGTCATGCGCCGGATGGCTTCTTCGAGCGGGATGACTTTCTGCTCCCGAACGTACCTGGCCAAGACGCGGGCGTTGGTGCCGTAGGCGCGGGGGTGCGGCATGTTAGATCCAAACCGGGCCACGCCGGCATCCGACGCGATCATCGTGTTGCTGTACCGCATGATGGTCGCTACGTCGGCTTCCGACATGGTATGGTAGACCATCTGAATCCGCTTCATCTGCGCCTGTTCGAGCAGCGCCATCACCAGATCGGCTTCCGAAGCGGCATCGGTTTTCAGACCACGTACCTGCGCGATCTGGTGAATGCTTTTGCCGTTGTAAGTCGTATCGGCCTCGAAGCGCGATACCACGGCGTAGTCGTAGTTTTTGCGGTCGTTTTTCTTCAGCGACGCCACCATCTCATCACGGATTTTGTGGCGGGTAGGTACGTCGCGGAAGCGGGCCAATACCACCGAATCGCCATCAGCCAGCGCCCACGACGGCACGATACTCTGCAACGAGGTGCTCGACGCCGTGTACGGATACTGGTCGACCGTTACGTCGATGCCGTCTTGGTGGCGGGCGGTTTCCACCAGCGCCACGGTCTCGGTGCTTTGGCCCCACAGCGGTTTACTGGCTACTTTGAAATGCGAAATCTGCACCGGAATGCCTGCCTCGCGTCCGATCTGAATGGCTTCCCGGATGGCTGTCTGCACGTCTTGCCCTTCGTTGCGAATGTGTGACGCATACACGCCGCCATACTGCGCCGCCATCTTGGCGAGTCCCACAATTTCGGGCGTGCGGGCATACGTACCTGGCGTGTAGATGAGGCCCGTCGAAAGGCCAACGGCGCCGTCGCGCATGGCCTGTTGCACCAGTGTTTCCATCTCGGTTTGCTCGCGGGCTGTGGGTTCGCGGAAAGCCGCTTTCATCACCTTTAGCCGTACCGAATTGTGCCCTACCAACGACGCCAGATTGGGCGACATGCCGTTGATCCGCAGGGAGTCGAACATGGTGCGGAGATCGGTGCGCGAGCTGCCGCAGTTACCCGTGACGAGGGTTGTTACGCCGTCGTAGATGAAGTTTTCGGCACCGGGGCGCGTTTCCAGGTCGCCTTCCACGTGGGTATGCACGTCGATGAAGCCGGGGGCTACAATTTGCCGCTTCGCGTCGATGACCTGCCGACCGTCGGCTGACGGGATCGTCCCGATTTTGGCTACCCGCCCGTTTTGAATGGCCACGTCGCCATAAAACCACGGGTTGCCCGCCCCGTCGACTACGCGCCCGTTTTTGATGATCAGGTCGTAGGGTTGCGCCAGCGCTGCGCTGGAGAGTAGTAGGCAGAGGAAGAGGTATTTCATGAAAGAGAGGGGATGAATCCGTAAGATACAAACGGGTCAGCTTGCGAGCCATACCACTGGCATAATGGGGTGTTTCAGATCAAAAAATAGGTGAACGGGCCTTCGCCAGCTGGTCAAACCTTTGCGTAGGTGGGGCGTTTACTAACCGATATGGCTACCACACCGGTGGCTCCTGGCTACCTGACCGTTTGACTGCTCTGTGCACACCCTCTGGACGTACCTGAAACCGTATCGCTGGCGGGCCGCTGCCGCTCTGGCTCTGGCCGGGCTGGCGCAGATACTGGCCCTTATCGACCCCATTATTTTCGGTAAACTCATCGACGAATACGCCACCAATCCCGTCCGCAAAACGGATAGTGAGCAGTTGCATGGGGTGCTCACCCTGCTGGGGCTGGCTATTGGTGTAGCCCTACTGTCCAACGCTGCCAAAGCGGCTGGTGATTACGTGACCCGGTACGTGGTGCAGCGGTTCGGAACGGATCTGTTCAACGACGGCCTGAAACAGACCCTACGGCTCTCCTATGGGCAGGGCGGCGATCAAAGCAGCGGCGCGACTCTGTCGGTGCTGCAAAAGATTCGGACTGATACCGAGCGCTTTGTCAGCTCGTTTGTCAACGTGCTGTTTTCATCGGTGGTGGGCTTGGGGTTTCTGGTGTTCTACGCGCTGACCAAGCATTGGGCGCTGGTGCCTGTTTTCCTGATCGGCGGGGTGGTACTCGGCGGACTCACGGCCCGGCTGAGTGGGCAGATCAAGCTGACGCAGCGCACCATCAACCGCGAAACGGCCCGGCTGTCGGGCGTCATTACCGAATCGTTGCGGAACATCGAGCTGATCAAAAGTCTGGGGCTGACTTTTCCGGAAATCCGGCGGATGCAGCAGCAGACGAAGCAGATTTTTGAGTTGGACATGCATAAAATCCGCCGGGTACGTGTGCTCACGTTCTGGCAAAGCACCACGCTCAACCTGCTCAAACAGTCGATTTTGTTTACGCTGCTGTGGCTTATTTTTCGGCGGGTGCTGAGCCCCGGCGAGCTCATTTCAATGCAGTTTATTTCGGTGGCGATTTTCAACCCGTTGCAGGAGTTGGGCAACCTCATTCTGGCCTACCGCGAAGTGGAGGCGGGCGTGCAGAGCTTCGATGAATTGATGCAAAAACCCATCGAGCGCAATCCCGAGTCGCCGCAGGAGGTGGGCCCGATTGAGCGGCTCGAATTTGCCGATGTGGTCTTTCGTCATCCGGGCGCTACGCAGAATGCCATTGACGGGGTCTCGTTCGAGGCCAGGCTGGGCGATACCATCGCGTTTGTGGGTCCGTCCGGCTCGGGCAAATCGACGCTGGTTAAGTTGCTGGTGGGGTTGTACCGGCCCGTGGGTGGGCAGATTTATTACAACGACATTTCAACCAACGACCTGCGCTTCAACCCCATGCGCCGACAGCTTGGGTTCGTCACGCAGGAAACGCATCTGTTTGCGGGTAGCATCCGCGACAACTTACGGCTGGTGCGCCCCGACGCCACCGACGAGGAGATGATTGAGGCACTGCGGAAATCCGCGTCGATGAGCCTGCTGACAAGGTCTGGCGTTGGCCTCGACACGCCCATTGGCGAAGGCGGCATGAAGCTCTCGGGGGGTGAAAAGCAGCGGTTGTCCATCGCCCGCGCGCTGGTACGCCGTCCGCGCCTGCTGATTTTCGATGAAGCGACGTCGGCGCTGGATTCACTGACGGAAGAAGCCATTACCAACACGGTCCGCGCCGTATCGGCCGAGCAGGAGCAGATTACCATCCTGATCGCGCACCGCCTTTCGACCATCATGCACGCTACCACGATCTATGTGCTCGAAAAAGGCCGGATCGTCGAGACGGGTAGCCACGACGAGCTGGTTGAGGCAAAAGGGTTGTACTACGCCATGTGGCGGCAGCAAATCGGTGAACGGGTGGTATTGCCGGTTACGCCGTCAGTCGACACCGATGCTTGACGCGACGAAAGCTAACAGGAAAACCAGATAAGCCAAGGGTAGTAAGGTACTGATCAATATGCCAAGCTGGATGTTCTCCTCTTCAGAGGAGCGGCTAACGTACGTAATCAGGTTCCAGCAACCTACCGCAAACCCTGCCAGAACCAACAATGAAAACAGGATTAGAAACTGACCCGTCGACGAAGCCAGTACAGCGGTTAGAACCACTTCACCCGCCAACGCACCGATTGCAATCTGTACATGGTTTGCTTCTCCTTTATTCATGTTCATTTGGCTACGCCAACACACCCTTGACGACTTTGCCGGCTACGTCGGTGAGGCGGAAGGGGCGGCCCTGGAACTGGTAGGTCAGCTTGGTGTGGTCGAAGCCCATCAGGTGCAACATCGTGGCTTGTAGGTCGTGCACGTGTACTTTGTCTTTAACGGCGTAATAACCAATCGGGTCGGTTTCGCCATACGATAGGCCGGGTTTGGTGCCGCCTCCCGCCATGAAAACCGTGAACGCGTCGAGGTGATGGTCGCGGCCGTGAAAGCCCTGCACCTGTCCGTCGCGGTTTTCCTGCATGGGTGTCCGGCCAAATTCACCACCCCACACCACCAGCGTTTCGTCGAGCAGGCCGCGCTGTTTCAGGTCGTTGATGAGCGCTGCGACGCCCTGATCGGTCTGGCGGCATTTCTCCTGCAACCCAAAGTCGACCGAGCTGTCTTTGCTGGTGCCGTGCGTATCCCAACCCCAGTCGAACAGCTGCACGAAACGTACCCCGCGCTCAACCAGTCGGCGTGCCAGCAGGCAGTTACGCGCAAACGAGCCCACCTTCGGGTCGACACCGTAGGCGTTCAGAATATACTCGGGTTCACCGGCAATGTCCATGGCGTCGGGCACGGACGTCTGCATTTTGAACGCCATCTCATACTGTGAAATCCGGGTCAGAATCTCCGGGTCTTTGGCTTCCTGATAGGCCTGCTCGTTGATCTGGTTGATGGCTTCGATCGTTTGCTTGCGGACGTCGCGGGGCATACCGGCCGGGTCGCTCACGTACAGTACAGGGTCGCCATCGGTGCGACACTGCACGCCCTGATACACCGTGGGCAAAAAACCACTACCCCAGACCGATTTGCCCGCGTCGGGTTGTTTGCCACCCGATGCCAGCACCATGAACCCCGGCAGGTTGGCGTTTTCGGTCCCCAGTCCATACGTCACCCACGACCCGATGCTGGGCCGCCCCAACCGGGCCGAACCTGTGTGCATGAGCAACTGAGCCGGGGCGTGGTTGAACTGATCGGTGTGCATCGACTTGATGAATGTCAGCTCATCGGCAACGGTCTGCAAGTGCGGCATGTAGTCGCTGATCCACGCTCCCGACTGCCCATGCTGGCTGAACGAAGCCGTCGATGCCAGCATCTTAGGCACCCCCCGGATGAAGGCGAATTTCTTGCCGGTCAGCAGTTCCTGCGGGCAGTCTTTTCCGTTGTATTTGACCAGCTCGGGCTTATAATCAAACAGCTCCAGCTGGCTGGGCGACCCCGCCATGTGGATGTAAATAATCTGCTTGGCTTTTGGCGCAAACTGCGACAGGCGCGGGTCGGTTGGGCTGGCCATTGGGTCAAGGCCTGCTGCGGCCAGGCTGGCGGCGGCTTTGTCGGTACGGCCAAACAGGCTTTCGCACCCGCCAAACAACGTACCCAGCGCCATGGCCCCCAGCCCTGTTGAGCAGGTTTGCAGAAAATGTCGCCGCGTGTCGCGTTGCAGGATGGCCTGCTGAAGTTCATTGATAAGCTTGTCCATTGTTAACCCCACCCCCGGTCCCTCCCCTTAAAAAGGGGAGGGGGAAGGCGCGTTTGGTTGTTCCTTTTGACTAGTACTGGGTTAGGGCCTTTATCCGATTCCCTTCTCTTGAAAGATAAAAAGAATAAGGCCAGTTTTCTCAATGGTGGCCCTGCCGCTTACACTTTCCTTGTAAGCTTCCCCTCCCCTTAAACAAGGGGAGGGGCTGGGGGAGGGGTCATTCCTTCGTGATCACTTCATCCAGGTTCATCATGGCGTTGGCCGTAACGGTCAGGGCTGCCTGTTTGGGTGAGGCTGAGTCTACGGCCAGCAATTTATTCGCGTCGGTCGGGTGCTGCGCGTACCAGGCTTCGGTGTCGCGATAGAGCCGGGTCAGGACAGCCAGTTTTTTGGGCGCCAGATCGCGAAGCATGAGCCGGCGGAACCCGGCCTGTAGCTGCGCGTCGGGCGTGGTGCCGTGCTTCGTCATGTACTCGGCGAGGCGTTGGGCGGCTTCTACATAAACCGGGTCGTTGAGCGTCACGAGTGCCTGCAACGGCGTATTGGTGCGCAGGCGGCGAATCTGGCAAAACTCCCGACTCGGGCTATCGAACGTGATCATCGACGGGTAAGGCGCCGTGCGTTTCCAGTACGTATACAAGGCCCGGCGGTACTTATCGTCGCCCTGCGTCTGCACCCACGATTCTCCGTTGTAGGGCGATTGCCAGATGCCATCGGGTTGCGGCGGCATCACGCTGGGGCCATACATCTTCCGGCTCAGCAGGCCACTCACTGCCAGCGCCTGATCCCGGATTTGCTCGGCTGCCAGCCGAACGCGCGGGCCACGGGCATAATAGCGGTTGAACGGATCGATGGCCAACTGCTGCGGCGTAGCGCCGGAACGCTGGCGGTACGTGCTCGACAGCACCATGCGCTTTAGCAACTGTTTCATGCTCCAGTGGTCGTCTTCGATAAACGTCACGGCCAGCCAGTCGAGCAGTTCGCGGTGGGTGGGCTGGCTACCCTGCGTACCCATGTCTTCGACTGTTTCGACGATCCCCGCGCCAAAGAGTTGCTCCCAGAACCGATTGACCGCCACGCGAGCCGTAAGCGGGTGGTCGGGGCGGGTCATCCATTGGGCCAGGCCAAGTCGGTTACGCGGCAATGTCTGCTCATCGATGTCCATCGGCGGCAGGGCGTGGGGTACGTCGGGCTGAACGACTTTGCCGGGTGTCAGCCAGCTACCGCGCGTAAAGACGTGCGTCGTGCGGGCTAGATCGCCTTTGCCGTCGAGCATAATAGGCGTTTGCTCAGGGTTTTTGTTGAGAAGAGCCAGCATCATGGTTTCGGCCTGAGCGTCCATCGTCGGTTGAAACGACACCCATTTGATCATCGTCCACTCTTTTGGCTTGGTGGGGCTGTTCAGCGAGAGGTATAGGTGATGCTTGCCCGAAACCGGGGGCAGCGGTACTAGCTGGATGGAATCCGACCAGCTGCTGCCCGTTTTGGGCACCGGGGCCGTTGCCAGCACCCGCCCGATGGGACTATCGAGCCGAAACGTCAGTTGCGCATCGTCGGCGTTGGTACCCCAGGCAATGTACAGGCGGGGCAGGCCGGTGAGCGTGACGTTCGGAATCCGCGCCGAGCCCTGATGCTGCACGCCGAAATACTTAGCATCGAGCAGCGACGCATTGACGTATTGATCGAAGGCGTGCGAGTTGATTTTGGGCTCCATTGTCCGGGCCATCAAGCTAACCCGACGTACCTCGGCATCGGCCTTTTGAGGGTCACGGATGCTCCGTTTCAGGTACGTTGTCAGCTGGTTTAGCTGCACCGAATCGGCACCTTTGTAGAACCGGAGCGTCGGCGTTTCCGATGTGACATCCTCATCGCGGGCGTTGTTGAAAAACGCCATGTATTTGTAATATTCCTCGTGCAAAAAAGGGTCGTAGGGATGGCTGTGACACTGCACGCAGGCAAAAGTGGTGCCCTGAAATACATCCCATGTGGTGCTGACGCGGTCGAGCAGCGCGGCCACCCTGAACTCTTCGTCCTGCGTGCCGCCCTCGTCGTTGTTCATGGTGTTGCGGTGGAAACCCGTCGCAATCAACTGCTCATCGGTGGCACGGGGCAGCAGGTCGCCCGCCAGCTGCTCGGTCAGGAACTGGTCGTAGGGCTTATCGCTGTTGAAAGCCTTGATGAGGTAATCGCGGTAGCGCCAGATGGTGCGGCCGGGGTCGCGTTCGTAGCCTTTCGTGTCGGCATATCGCGCCAGATCCAACCACATACCGGCCCATTTTTCGCCAAAAGCAGGCGACGCCAGCAGCCGGTCGACAGCTTTTTCATAGGCCTCCGGCGATGCGTCGGCCATGAAGGTTTTTACCTCCGCATCGGTAGGGGGGAGGCCCGTCAGGTCGAGGCTCACGCGGCGGAGCAACGTGGCTTTGTCGGCCATTGGCGATACGCTTAGTCCTTTCTCGCGCAGCTTTTCCAGGACAAAATGATCGATCTCGTTGGTGGCCCAGTCGGTTTCCGGGTGCTGGCTCAATCCCAGTCGGCTCCAGACCGTGCCGATGCTGGGTACGTTGGGTTTGTCGGGCGTCTGGTAGGCCCAGTGGTCGCCCCACTCCGCCCCTTGGTCAACCCACTTTCGCAACAGGTCTATCTCTTCGGGTTTAAGCGGGGGCGCATCAAGTGGCATTCGTTCGTCGGGGTCGGTCAGGCTCAGGCGGCGGATCAGCTCACTACCATCGGCGTCGCCGGGAATGATGGCCGGATGCCCCGATTTGGCCGGGGCGAGCGCGTCTTCTTTGAATAACAACGAGAAATCGGAGGCTTTCTTGACGCCTCCGTGGCAGGCAATACAGTTCTTGTTCAGAATCGGCTTGATCTGCGTGTTGAAATCAACCGGTTCCGAAAAAAGGCCCAATACCGAGAACGACGACAGCGCAACAACGGCTATCCCGCCGCCGATGGCCAACCACTTTGCTTTCATGTGTTACCTACAAGTTGGCATAGCGCCTGCACGACTAAAAGCAGGCAAACGGGTTCTTATCGTTGAGTTTACGCATAAATTTCTTTATTTCTAACGAAATATTACTGCTATACAGTGAGTTAGTAGCTACGTTATTGATCCATTTGTCAATTAATTTTTCAGGCACTGAGGTTAAATCACGTCGGCAAAACATACCGGCTTATGCCGTCTAAACGTTTATTTTTGCAGTGTCTATTGCTGGTTTTATGGGCAACGAATACACCCTTTTTTGGGCGGCTTTGGCCATGAACCATTAACTATTTTCAACCGCTTATGCACATCCTTCGCGCCGGTCGGCTGACCGGCCTGTTCACCCTGACCGGTCACCTGCTGCTGGCTCAGGCTCCTGCTCCCGTTTCGTCGGCGGCAACTACCTATGGGCAAACTGTATCGGCCGCCGACCTCGAAAAACACCTCCGGATTCTGGCCGCCGACGACATGGAAGGCCGCGAAACCGGTACGCGTGGTCAGAAGAAGGCCGCCGCTTATATCGCCGGTCAGTTTGCTCAATTTGGCCTGAAACCGATCGTGAAGCAGGCCGATGGCTCAATGGGCTATCTGCAGCCGTTTACCCTGTACAAGAAGACGTGGGGCGACCTGGCCGTGAAAGCCGACGGCAAGTCGTTTACGTACCTGACCGATTTTCTGGTGAATGGGCTGTTTTCTGTGCCGACCGAAACCAACTACGAAACCGTTTTCGTGAACTACGGCATCGTCGATGATAAATTCAACGATTACGTAAACCTCGACGTGAAGGGTAAGGCCGTGGTCATGCTCGACGGTGAGCCCAAAAATGCCGATGGCGGTTCGGCTGTCAGCGGCGGTAAAGAGCCGTCGAAGTGGGGGAAACCCGACAGCTGGCGGGCCAAAGTAACGGCGGCTAAAGACAAAGGGGCCGCGCAGGTGTTTATCGTATCGATGGAAGATGCCGCCGGTTTTAAACGGCTGATGAGTGAACGGGCGGCCTTGCAACAACGGTTCAACCGGCTGGGTTTGAAACCCGGTGCCGAAAACACGGGCTCGGTGGGTACGTTTATCGTTTCGACCGATATGGGCGCGGCGCTGCTGGGCCAGAAACCCGATAAATTCCGCAAAGGGCTGGAGCAGATTACCCGGATGGGCACGAGCACGGTTGGCAAATTTGCCGGTAAGGCCAGCGTGAAAGCTGAGCGGAAAGACGAGAACGTGCAGACCGAAAACGTGATGGGCTACCTCGAAGGCACCGACAAGAAAGACGAAGTGCTGATCGTGTCGGGCCACTACGACCACATCGGTATTAGCCCCGATGGGCAGATCAACAACGGCGCCAACGACGACGGCTCAGGTACGGTGTCGGTGCTGGAACTGGCGCAGGCATTCAGCCAAGCGAAAGCTGAAGGCAAGGGCCCACGCCGGTCGATACTGTTCCTGACGGTGGTTGGTGAGGAAAAAGGCCTGTTGGGCTCTGAATACTATGCTGACTTCAGCCCGGTGCTGCCGCTGGAAAACACCGTTGCCGATCTTAACATCGACATGGTAGGCCGTGTAGATGACCTGCATAAAGACAAACAGCCCAACGACAATTACATCTACGTGATTGGCTCGGATAAGCTGTCGAGCGATCTGCATAAGATCAGCGAAGCCCAGAACGCCGAACACACGAAGATGGAGCTGGATTACAAGTACAACGATCCGCAGGACCCCGAGCGCATCTACTACCGCTCAGACCACTACAACTTCGCCAAGCACAAAATACCCATTATCTTCTATTTCAATGGGTTGCATGCCGACTACCACCGCCCCACCGACGATGTCGATAAGATTGACTTCCGACTGGCGGAGAAAACAGCCCGGCTCGTGTTTTACACGGCCTGGGAAATCGCTAACCGCGACGAACGGCTGAAAGTAGACAGTAACAAGCCGTAAAGGCAGTTCATATGGCTTACAAACAGAAAGGCCCTCTCATCATGAGAGGGCCTTTCTGTTTGTAGACGGACGGTAGTTAAACTACACCACCAACTTCGACGCTTGGAGCGATCTTTTTCACCAGCCCCTGCAAGACTTTGCCGGGACCACATTCGGTAAACGTTGTCGCGCCATCGGCCACCATGCGTTCCACCGACTGCGTCCAGCGGACGGGCGCGGTGAGTTGCGCAATCAGGTTCGCTTTGATCGTGGGTACGTCGGTCGATGGTTGAGCGTCGACGTTTTGGTAAATCGGGCAGCGCGGTGTCTGGAAGGTGGTGTTTTCAATCGCCTGTGCCAGATCGGCGCGGGCCGGCTCCATCAGCGGCGAGTGAAACGCGCCCCCTACCGGCAATGGCAAGGCCCGCTTGGCACCGGCTGCTTTCAGCCGCTCGCAGGCTACCCGAATGCCTTCGTTGCTGCCCGAAATCACGACCTGACCGGGGCAGTTGAAGTTGGCGGGCACCACAATTTCGCCCGTTTCGCCGTTAACCTCCTCGCAAATCTGCTCGATAACTGCGTCGGGTAGGCCTAGAATAGCGGCCATGGTCGAGGGGTTCAGTTCGCAGGCGCGCTGCATAGCGTCGGCGCGTTGGGCTACCAGCCGAAGGCCGTCTTCGAAAGAGAGCGCACCCGCCGCGACCAGTGCCGAGAATTCACCCAGCGAGTGCCCGGCCACCATGTCCGGGGCAAAGTCAGGCGTCGTGAGCGCCTGTGCTACCGAGTGCAGGAAGATCGCGGGTTGTGTTACATTGGTCTGTTTCAGTTCCTCATCGGTACCCGTGAACATGATGTTCGTGAGCGAGAAACCCAGAATTTCGTCGGCCTGATCCATCAGGGCTTTCGCCTGTTCCGACGATTGGTACAAAGCTTGGCCCATTCCCGTAAACTGAGAACCCTGACCCGGAAAAACGATTGCTTGCATGCTCGTTCAGTCTTGAAAGTCGCTCGAAAAGAAGTCCAACGTCTCGAAAGTCATGGTTTGGTGATCAGCCTGCTGGCAAACCGATCTAACAGCGAACGGTTTACCAGACGTTGGACTTCTTTTCGAACGACTTTCAAGACTACCCGAAGGGCTTAGCGCAGTTTAAGCGTGGCTAGCGTCATTACGGCCAGGATGATCCCCACAATCCAGAAGCGGGTGACGATCTTGGCTTCGTGGTAGCCGCGCTTTTGAAAATGGTGGTGCAGGGGCGACATCAGCAATAATCGTTTCCCTTCACCAAACTTTTTCTTGGTGTATTTGAAGTAACTAACCTGGAGCATGACCGATACCAGTTCGGCCAGAAAAATGCCGCACACGATCGGAATCAGCAGTTCCTTGCGCAGACTGAGCGAGATCACCGCGATAACCCCACCGAGCATCAGGCTACCCGTATCGCCCATAAAGACCTGCGCCGGGAATGAATTGTACCAGAGAAAACCCACGCAGGCCCCAATAAAGGCAGCACAGAAAATTACGATCTCGCCCGAATTAGGAATGTACATGATGTTCAGGTAGTCGGCGAACCGTGCGTTACCCGATAGGTAGGCAAGCACCGCTAGCGTCAGCGCAATGATCGTCGACGTACCGGCCGCCAGTCCGTCGATGCCGTCGGTGATGTTGGCCCCATTGGAAACCGCCGTGATAATGAAGATACAGGCGAGCGTGTAGATGATCCAGGTGTATTCGGGCGAGACCAGGCCGAACAGCAGCGAGCTGTAATCGAACTCGTTGTTTTTAACGAACGGAATGGTCGACACCGTCGAGTGAATGTCCTGATAACGCGTGAGTTGGCGCGTAATGGAACCCGCTACGGGGGCATCATACACCCGAATATTAACGTACTGATTGAACGAGAGTGTAAGGCCTACGATCAGGCCCAGACCCACTTGCCCAACCACTTTAAACTTGCCCTGTAACCCCTCTTTATTCTTTTTGAAAACCTTGATGTAATCGTCGAGGAAACCTATTAGCCCCGTCCAGACGGCCGACACCAGCAACAGAATGATGTATACGTTGGATAGCTTGGCGAAGAGCAGCACCGGAATCAGCAGCGACGACAGAATGATGAAGCCGCCCATTGTGGGTGTGCCGCGCTTCTGCATTTGCCCCTCCAGCCCCAGGTCGCGGATCGATTCCCCAATTTGCAGCGACCGCAGCTTGTCGATGATCCGCCGACCAAATACTGCCGCGATCAGCAGCGAGGTCACCACCGTGCCAAGCGCCCGAAACGAGATGTATTGAAAAACGCCCGCTCCGGGAAAATCAAAATTCCGGTCGAGATACTGAAAGAGGTAATAGAGCATTGGCTAATGAGTGAAATAGTGAATGAGTGGATGAGTGAATACCCGTTTACATACGCGACGTGTACAAGGTATTCGCTCAATCGCTCATTCACTCATTGAATGCCAAAGTTAGCGGATTTGATAGGCTTTACGTAGTTCCTGCCGGTCGTCGAAATCGTGTTTGACGCCCTGAATATCCTGATAGGTTTCATGGCCTTTGCCCGCCACCAGGATAATGTCGTGAGGGCGAGCCATCGCCACCGCCGCCTGAATCGCCGCGCGGCGGTCTTCGATCGTGCGCGTCTTCTTGTAATCGACCGCCGGGATGCCTGCCTGCATCTGTTCCAGAATGGCCATCGGGTCTTCAAAACGCGGGTTGTCGGAGGTCAGAATTACCCGATCGCTGAGTTTGCAGGCAATCTGCGCCATGATGGGCCGTTTGGCAGCATCGCGGTTTCCGCCGCAACCCACCACCGTGATGATCTGAGGTAACGTACCTGCGTCGTTGTCTTGCCGCAGATTTGCGATGGTCTCCAGCACGTTCTGCAAGGCATCGGGCGTGTGGGCGTAGTCGACAATCCCAACGATTTTGTCCGGTGAAATTACCTGCTCAAACCGGCCCGGCGGTGGCGACAGGCTCGACAACTCGGTCAGGATCGCCTCTTCATCTTCGCCCAGCAGCACCGCCGCGCCATACACCGCCAGCAGGTTGTAGGCGTTGAACCGACCAATGAGCTTGAACCACACCTGCCGTTCATCGACAAGCATTTCCATGCCAAACAGGCCGTCGGCTAGTACCTTGCCTTTGAACGTACCCAGCGACTGAAGCGAATAGCTTTCCTTGCGGGCCAGCGTGTTTTGCAGCATCACCGCGCCACGCTTATCATCGGCATTGGTTAGAGCAAAAGCCGAGCGCGGCAACTGATCGAAAAAGCCTTTTTTGGCTTTGATGTAGTTATCAAACGTGCCGTGGAAATCGAGGTGATCGTGGGTGATGTTGGTAAAAATGCCGCCCACAAAATGCAGCCCGGCAATACGTTCCTGCACCACCGCGTGGGAACTGACTTCCATGAATACGTGCGTGCAGCCATGCTTGATCATGCTCACCAGCAATTCGTTGGTCGTGATGGCGTCGGGCGTAGTGTGCGTAGCCGGAATCACGTCATCGTCGATCTGATTCTGTACCGTCGAGAGCAGGCCACAGCGGTAACCCAGCGCCCGAAACAGCCGGAACAGCAGGGTCGCGACTGAGGTTTTGCCATTAGTGCCCGTAACACCGACCAGCTTGATCTTCTTCGACGGATGCCCGTAGAAATTGGCCGCTACAAGCCCCATCGCCCGTGGCGCATGCTCGACCTGCACAAACGTGACTGACTCGGGCAACGCATCGGGCTGCTCAGCGGGCAACTCTTCGCACAGAATGGCAGTAGCCCCCAGTTCAATGGCTTTGGGAATAAAACTGTGGCCATCCGAGACCGTCCCCCGCACGGCAATGAACAAGCTCCCCGGCCTGACCCGTCGCGAATCCATCGTCAGGTGCGTTACCTCGACGCTCATGGGGCCAGCCGTAGCCAGCAGTGATACTTTATAGACTAAATCGGATAGTAGCATACCAATTCAACGGAAACAGGTCCGTTTTGTGGCTGCAAAAAAAAGCCAAACGTCCCGCTTTCGCTAATTGTCGGCATGGAATGAAGCAATGAAGGGGGCTGGGTACGTTGCATCGGCAACGTACCCAGCCCCCTTCGGGCAAGCCATAAGCGATATTACCAAACCCGAATCCGATCGTCGGGTTTTTTGTAAAGCTTATCGCCGGGTTTCACGTTAAACGCTGTGTACCAGGCATCGATGTTGCTCAACGGCCCATTGCACCGGTATTGGCCGGGCGAGTGCGGGTCGGTCAGGATCAACTGCGCCTGCTGTTCGGGCAGCACGTTGATGCGCCATACCTGTGCCCACGACAGGAAGAAACGCTGATCGGGCGTGAAGCCATCAATGGCGGTGTTGCCTTTGCCCTGAGCCGTTTTCTTGAAGGCGTCGTAGGCAATGGCCAGACCACCCAGATCGGCCAGGTTTTCGCCCAGCGTCAGTTTGCCATTCACGGCCAGCGTATCGAGCACTTTATAGCCGAAGAACTGGGCTTCGACCTTGCCCGCCCGCTCTTTGAACTTGCTGGCATCTTCGGCTGTCCACCAGTCGCGCAGGGTGCCGTCGGCATCATACTGCCGGCCCGAATCATCGAAACCATGCGTCATTTCGTGGCCAATCACCGCGCCGATACCCCCGTAGTTGACGGCATCGTCGGCGTTGGCGTCGAAGAACGGAAACTGAAGAATGGCCGCCGGAAACGCGATCTCGTTATTGACAGGGCTGTAGTAGGCGTTTACAGTCGGCGGCGTCATGCCCCACTCGGTACGGTCGACGGGTTTGCCCAACCGGTTGATCATGTAATTGTAGCTCCACTGACCAGCCGCTTCCACGTTGTCGAAGAAATCGGTACGCTTGATCACGACGCCGTCGTAGTTCTTCCATTTATCGGGGTAGCCGATTTTGCGCTTGAACGACACCAGCTTGTTGAGGGCTTTCTTCTTGGTATCGGCGCTCATCCATTCCAGCCCGTTGATATGCTCTTTAAACGAAGCTTCGAGGTTATCGACCAGCACCATCATCCGCTGCTTGGCTTCCGGTTTGAAGTACTGCTGCACATAAAGCTGACCCAGCAAGTCGCCCAGCGTGCCGTCGATGAGGCCGCTCATGCGCTGCCAGCGGGGTGTCTGCTCTTTCTGACCAGTCAGCACGCGGGTGAACGCGAAGTTCTGTTTCACGAACGGCGAACTCAGGTAGGGCGCTGCGCCTTTCAGCAGATTCCAGCGCATATAGGTTTTCAGATCGTTGATCGGCGTGGCCACCAGCAGACTATCCACCGTTTTGTAGAAACGCAGGTTCGCCACCAGCACGGTATCCTGCCCCTTCACGCCAAACCGGTTCATTTGGTCTACCCAGTTGATGTGGGGGGTGATTTTGTCAAAATCCTTAACCGTCAGCTTATTGTACGTCTTGTACGGGTCGCGCATCTCGACGCGGGCCATCTGTGCCTGGGCCAACGCTGTTTCGAGTTGGAGTACCTTGTCGGCATTCTGCGCGGGTTGCGCGTCGCCCACCAGCGTCAGCATTTTGGTGAGGTGATCGCGGTAGGCCTCGCGGATTTTAGTGCTGCGCGGATCGTTTTTCAGGTAATAGTCGCGGTCGGGGAGGGTCGTGCCGCCCTGACCGAATTGCGGCAGGTATTTATTAACGTTCTTCCGGTCCTGCCCTACAAAGAAACTGAACAGCATGCCGTTGCTCTGCTTCCGCTGGTAAGCCAGCTCGTTGAGCACATCGGTCATGTTCTTGAGTTTTTCGACCCGGGCAAAATCGGGTTTCAGCGGTTCCCAGCCCCGTTTTTCAATAGTGAGGCTGTCCATACCGCTGGCATAGAAATCACCCACCATTTGTTGTAACCGGCTTTTCTTGGGGTTTCGGGCCGCTTCCTCCAGTAGGCTACGCATGGCTTCGACGCTCTTCTCGCGCAGCTCGTTGAAGCTACCCCACGACGTTTTCGAGGCCGGAATCTTGTTGGTTTTTAACCAGGCCCCGTTAGCGTACTGGTAAAAATCATCGCCCGGCCGCACATTGGTGTCCATATTTTTCGGGTCGATGTACTTCCGTTCGTCGCGGGGCGCACCGGGCTTCTGAGGCGCGGGTTTGATCGGTGGCGACACGGCCATAGCCGGGCTGGTAGCCAGCGCTGTGGCGGCTAACCAGGCCATTGGCGCAAAAGATAGTTTATTCATGAAGCAGAATTGGGCAGTTTACGGCGCCGAACGCTGACGGCGCTATACAAAAATACAGAATCTACCTGTTAAGATGGCTGATTCCCGTGTTTTCGCGTGTGACAACTTTGTTGGCTACTGAGTATCTTTCCGACCTGTTTAGTCCACTAGCCAATTCCTTCCAACACCTTCCAGATCATGCGTATTGTCTGTCTTCTTCTCCTTCTTTTGGGTATAGGTACGTCGGGCGTGCAGGCCCAGGTTGTTTTTCCACAGAGCCACTTTGGCGTATGGCAGGGTACGCTCTACGCCAGCACGTCGGGGGCCAAACAGCCACAGAAAATTCCGATGAAACTGACCATCGATTCGCTGCCGGGCCGGCCCAATCGGTATGCGTTCTACATCAAATACGGCGATCAGCCCGCCCGCAACTACGAACTGGTTATTGTCGACCCGGTAAAGGGTATCTGCCAGATCGACGAGAAGGATGGCGTTGTGTTGTCGGCTACCCAGATGGGCAACCGGATTGTGTCGCAGTTTTCGGTAGGTGAGAGCCTGATTACGACCACCTATACGTTCAGCAGCCGGAAGGTCGAGTTTGATCTGGTGTTTACATCCACGCGTACTACCCGAACCGGTCCCGCCAACCAGCCGGTGTTGGTACACGCCGCCACCACCTACCAGCACGCCGACCTGAGCCGGGCCGAGTAGGTACGTTGCCTAATGCAAAATGCCCGATTCTTGGACAGGAATCGGGCATTTTGCATTAGGCAACGTACCGCTATGACTGACTCATCACCGGCTCCGGTTTTTCCTCGGGCAGGATAAATTTCAGCGGGCGGCTTACCTGATGAGGCAGCAGCGAAATCGCCAGCACCTGATCGACCGTATCGGCGTAGTGGAAAGTCAGGTCTTTCACGTAAGCCGGGTTGATTTCCTCAATGTCTTTGCGGTTTTTCGAGCAAAGAATAATTTCACGAACACCAGCCCGGTTGGCGGCCAGAATCTTCTCTTTGATTCCACCTACGGGCAGCACTTTGCCGCGCAGGGTTACCTCGCCGGTCATGGCGACAAAGGGACGTACCTTCCGTTGCGTGTAGATCGACGCCATCGACGTGACCATCGTGATCCCCGCCGAAGGGCCATCTTTCGGTACGGCACCCGCCGGTACGTGCACGTGCAGGTCGTAATTATTGAAAATACGGTAGTCGATGCCCAGATCGTCGGCGTGGGCTTTCAGGTACGACAGCGCCGTAATAGCCGATTCTTTCATCACGTCGCCGAGTTGCCCCGACAGTGTCAGGACGCCCTTACCCCGGCTGAGGCTACTCTCGATGAGCAGAATTTCGCCACCCACCTGGGTCCAGGCCAGACCCGTCACGATCCCGGCGATGTCGTCGTCGGAGTAAAGATCCTTGTCGAAAATCTCGGGGCCGAGCAACTTGGTTACGTCAGCGGGACGTACCTGATGTTGGTAAGGCTCTTCCAAAGCAATCGACTTGGCGATTTTCCGCACAAGTGAGCCAATTTT
Source organism: Fibrella musci (assembly GCF_041321105.1). Classification (NCBI taxonomy): domain Bacteria; kingdom Pseudomonadati; phylum Bacteroidota; class Cytophagia; order Cytophagales; family Spirosomataceae; genus Fibrella; species Fibrella musci. Next base: position 541,136 of record NZ_JBGGWD010000006.1, read on the forward strand.
CTGTTCCAGACTCCGCACCCCCGACTCCCGCGTGTATCCTTCGATGATCCGCAACAGTGCCTTGTCATCGAATTGCAAGTCTTTGGTTTTCAGGCCGTGTTCGCGGCGTTGTTTCGGAATCAGGTACTTCTTGGCGATCTGCACTTTCTCCTCGACCGTGTAGCCTGTGATGTCGATAATCTCCATCCGGTCGCGCAGGGCGGGGTGGATGGTATCGAGCGAGTTGGCCGTGGCAATGAAGAGGCATTTTGATAGGTCGAACTCAACATCGAGGTAGTTGTCGACAAACGTCGAGTTTTGCTCGGGGTCCAGCACTTCCAATAACGCCGACGACGGGTCGCCCCGAAAATCGCTGCTGACCTTGTCGATCTCGTCCAGAATAAAGACCGGGTTCGAGGCACCACATTTACGGATGTTCTGAACAATCTTACCTGGCATCGCCCCAATGTAAGTTTTGCGATGACCCCGGATTTCGGCTTCATCGTGCACCCCACCCAGCGCCATACGCGAATATTTGCGGCCCAGCGCTTTGGCAACCGACCGGCCCAACGATGTTTTACCCACACCCGGAGGCCCATACAGGCACAGAATGGGGGCTTTCATATCGTTTTTCAGCTTCAGAACGGCCAGGTATTCGATGATCCGCTCTTTCACTTTTTCCAGCCCGAAGTGGTCGCCGTCGAGAATCTTCTGAGCGCGCTTCAGGTCGAAATTGTCTTTGGTGTATTCGCCCCAGGGCAGGTCGACCATCAGCTCGATGTAGTTCATCGTGACGGGATACTCGGGAGCCATTGGGTTGCTGCGTTGCAGCTTGCTAAGTTCTTTCTCGAAATGCTCGCGCACGGCCTGCGGCCATTTCTTCTGGTTGGCCCGCACCCGAATTTGCTCCAGCTCACGGTCGGGGTTGTCCATACCCAACTCGTCCTGCAACACTTTCATCTGCTGACGCAGGTAGTAGTCGCGCTGCTGCTGATCGAGGTCGAGGCTAGCTTTGCTCTGAATCTCGCGCTTTAGCTCCAGCAACTGTACTTCCTTAAGGTAATATTCAAGCAGCAACTGCGCCTGCTGTACACCTTCCAGTTTTTCCAGAAGCTGCTGCTTATCCGAAACTTCGGCGTTGATATTCGACGACAGGAAGTGCAGCAGGAAAATCGGGCTTTCGATGTTGTCGAGGGCAATGCGGGCTTCCTGCGGAATTTCCGGGTTGAGACGCAGAATCTTGTAAGCCGCCTCTTTCAGCGACTGCAACAGCGCTTTACCTTCTTTTTTATGGGCGCTCGGAAAGGAGTCTTCGATCTGACGAACCGTGGCCGTCAAGAACGGGTCTTCCTGTTCGATACGCTGAATTTCGAACCGTTTTTTACCCTGAATGATAATGGTAATGTTACCATCGGGCAGGGTTATCATCTTAATGATGTAGGCTACCGTGCCAATGCGGTACAGGTCGTCGGGGGTCGGTTCGTCTTTTTGCTGATTGTTCTGCGCTACTACTCCGATAATGCGGTTACCCTTGTAGGCTTTCTTCACCAGCCGGATCGATTTCTGCCGTCCAACCGTAACGGGCACTACTACACCGGGAAACAAAACCGTATTGCGAACGGGCAGAATAGGTAAATGTTCAGGCATTTCGTAATCCAGATCGTCGCCTTCAGGCGAACCGAGTGGAATCATTTCCAGACTGTCTAAATCTGTATCTGCCAAAAACAGACCTGAAGCCAAATCACTTGATAATATCATAATATATCCTGCCAAAAAGGCAGTGAAAAGTGCATGCAGTGGGTTTCTTTACGGTTGAGAAGTGTAAGACGTATATAGGACAAGCAACATGCCAGAACATAAGTTCATGGCCAATTCGGCTGGCTAGGCAGGCCGTAACAACGTAACATAGGGCTAGAGAGCCGCCTGATTGTCAAAGCGATACTGCCTGAACAGGCTGATTGTTTCGGAAGACAATCGTTTTCTTTTGCTGGCTACTTTGCAGGTTGACTAAATTGACTTGATCGTCGAACAAATCCATTAATAGCGTATGCTTTATGACTACGTTTTTTAACCCATCGGGTGATTGTCCCGGTATTTCAAAATAGATCCACTGGGCATCGCCTTCCGGCTCATACCCAATGTACGTTAAGACCTTAGGCTTTCGCTGCGTATCGGCAATAATAAACTGCTTACGAATGTACTTTTCAATTAAACGGTCGTGTTTCTGATCCTGTAAGTGAATCTTATTTCCGTTGTTTTCTTTCGTCAAAGCTGTTTCCAAATCGTCGGTAAAAACGCGGAAACTGACCTCAAACGCCTGATTTTTGGCGTCGTACTGAATCTGGGTCAGGCTCGTATGGAACGGGTGAGCAACAAAGGCCGATAACGAAACGAGCAGAAAAAGCACGGCGACTCCGCCAATGGCTTTAGCCGGCCATGCGCTATACCAAACGCCAGCAACTGACGCCAGCGAACGGGAAAAATTTCGCTTTTTCTGCTCGTTTCGGCTCACGTTTACTTCAAAAAGATGTCGATAAAGAAGGCGTAGGCCATCAGACCCAGTAGCAATACCATGCCCACGCGTTGCGCGCCCTCCACAAATTTGTCGGACGGCTTACGGCCCGAGATCATCTCGTACAGCAGGATGGTCGCGTGCCCACCGTCGAGCGCCGGGATGGGCAATGCGTTCATGAAGGCCAGTGCCATCGAGAGCAGGCCCGCCAGCGACCAGAAACGCGTCCAGTCCCAAACGCCACCAAACATCTTGGCGATACCCACGGGGCCGCTGATGGCTTTGGAAGCCGATACTTCGCCTTTGAAGATCTTGCCGAAGCCACGAATGTTGTCGTAGATCACGCCAAACGCCTGCTTGGTGCCTTTGTTGAAGGCTTCACCAAACGTATAGTCGACGTGGGTTTCTTTCAGCTCTGATTTCTGGAAGAAACCAATGGTACCCTCCGGCGAAACCATCGGCCGGATCGTCAGCGACTGGTTGCCTCGTTGAATCCCCAGCGTAATCACTTTGCCCTTATTGGCTCGGATGCCCTGTTGCACTTCATGGAAGAAGGCGGTAGGCTGGTCGTTGACGCTCGTGATGCGGTCACCAGCTTTCAGGCCAGCCTTATCGGCGGGGGAGCCGGGCTGCACTTCTGATACCGTGAACGGGAAAATAGGGGCGATGAACTGGCTGGCCGTTTCCTTGCTCGAAAAGCGCTCGGCCATGTTGTTTGGTACGTCGATGCGTATGCGTTCCAACGTACCTGAGGCGTTGGGGCGCTCGACGGTGTAGTAGCTGTTGTGGCCTAGCAACACGTCGGGGCTGGTTACTTCGGCGATATTGTCGAAGGGTTTGCCGTTGATCTCGACGATCCGGTCGCCGGTTTTCAGGCCAATTTGTTGTCCGTATTCGAGCGCTACAATGCCATACTTGGCGTCGCGGGTAGAGATGTAGGTGCTGCCAAGGCTGTAAATCAGCGCCACAAAAATGGCAATACCCGTAATGATGTTGACGATGATACCGCCCATCATCACCACAAGGCGCTGCCAGGCGGGTTTAGCCCGAAACTCGTAGGGCTTGGGTGGTTGATTCATCTGGGCGGTGTCGAGCGATTCGTCGATCATACCCGAGATTTTTACGAATCCACCGAGCGGAATAGCCCCGAGGCCATATTCCGTTTCGCCCCGCCGGAAGCTAAACACCTTGGGCGGAAACCCGATGAAATACTGTTCAACGCGCATCCCGAACAGACGAGCGGCCAATAAGTGGCCCAGTTCATGCAGGCCAACCAAAATTGAAAGGGCCAGCAACAGCTGACCAACCATAATTGCTATTTCCATGAAATCCGATTGACGGTTGACGTCTCGCGTTTGATGCGGCAAACTTGCCAGTTACCAGCTACCAAACGCTTTTTTTTAAACAAAACTCCCAAGCTTTTCGGTCGCCAGCCGGCGGGTTTCTTTGTCGGTGGCCACGTAGTCGTCGTAAGTGGGGTTAGCCACAAACGAGACCTGCTGCATCGCGGCCTCAATGACGTCGGAGATACCCAGAAAGCTAACCCGGTCGTGCAGGAAGGCATCGACGGCCACTTCGTTAGCGGCGTTGATGATGCAGGGCATGTTTCCACCCCGCTCCAGCGCATCGAACGCCAGTTGCAGGTTTCGGAACGTACCCAGGTCGGGTTGCTCGAAGGTTAGCGACGAATAATTGGCAAAGGTAAAACGCGGGAAGTCGGATTTTAGCCGATTGGGGTAACCAAGTGCAAATTGAATGGGCAGTTTCATGTCGGGCAGGCCCATCTGTGCCTTAAGACTGCCGTCTTCAAACTGTACCAGCGAGTGGATGATGCTCTGTGGATGCACCACCACCTCGATCTGATCGGGCCGCAGGTTGAACAGCCATTTGGCTTCGATTACCTCCAACCCCTTGTTCATCAGCGTGGCGGAATCGATGGTGATTTTAGCACCCATGCTCCAGTTGGGGTGTTTCAGCGCCTGCGCCTTCGTGACGGTTTCCAGGTACGTTCGGTCTTTGCCCCGGAACGGCCCACCCGACGCCGTCAGGATAATTTTCTCGATGGGATTGTGAAACTCGCCCACCAGACACTGAAATATAGCCGAATGCTCCGAATCGACGGGGTAGATGTTGACGCCACGTTGCGCCGCCAGCCGGGTGATGAGCTCGCCTGCTACCACCAGCGTCTCTTTGTTGGCCAGCGCGATGGGCTTACCAGCCTCGATGGCCTTGATCGTGGGTAGCAGCCCCGCATAGCCGACCATGGCCGTTAGCACTATATCGACGCTGTCCATCTGCACCACCGACGCGATGGAATTGAGGCCCGCGTAGACTTTAATATCCAGCGGGTCGAGGGCCGAAAAAACGGTATCGTAGCGGCTTTCGTCGCAGATCACGACCACATTGGGTTGCACCAGCCGGGCCTGTTCAATCAGGAGGTCGGCGTTATGGTTGGCCGTCAGCACTTCCACCGAAAACTGGTCGGGGTGCGCCTGCACGACCTCAATCGCCTGGGTGCCAATGGAGCCTGTCGAGCCCAGAATGGCCAGTCGGCGTTTAGGAGTTGGATTCGTCATTAACTAGTCGTCAGGTCAAAATTCACGCTGACATTAAACTCTTTTTCAATAGCACGAATGTAATAGACATTGCTTCTGTAGACTTCGGATGAAAGCAGCCAATCAATGAATTCTTGGTTAGATAAACCGGAATCCTTCATGCCTTGGCGCATACGAGCAATGTAATTAATTCGTTGTTTATCAAGCTCTTCATCGTCAAGTTTTAGATACGCACGTAGGTTTCAGGCTTCAATATCATTTTGATCCGATACAATATACCGACCGTCAAGATAGACGATACGCTGTTCGAAATCTTCGGACGTAGGAAGTAGAAGAGGCTGATGCCTTCTCCAACGAGCTACGCTGCCTTTCTCGTTGTTCCATTGCCCCTTAACCAAGAACCAATTCTGATAGCCATCCTGGTCGGTCGCTTTCAACGTAGGGTTGAAATGTTCGATTTCTGCTTTATCTGCGCGGCCAAGATATTCTTCGGTATATGCACAGATATTGTGCTGTTCCCGACGAAGTACTTCAGTAATTTTGGGTCTATGATTTTTATTAGTGTACGTCAACTGCTCGGTGATGATTGACGAATCGGGTTTCTTCTCAATTCGTCTCATTGAGCGCAGGGAAATTATAACGGTTGCCAAGTTCAGCTCGTTCGCCCAACAAATTCATTTTACGATCTATATCAGGTTCATTTTTTATGGCTGTCGCTAGATCAACATAGCGCTGATAGGCTTTAAGACCTGCATCCTGCATTAACGGACTCATACCGAAATCCTGCCGTAACACATCATTCGGATCATCGCCAATCGGGGCTACACCATTACGACATTGCACATTGCCATTTTCATCAAAATATAAAATAAAGCGCTCTTCGGGTTCAAACGAAGCAGCGATGATAGGTGAATGAGTGGCAAAAAAGAACTGCGAATCAGGAGCTAGCGATGTGTAGTATTTAATTAATTCGCGTTGAATATCGGGAAATAGAGAGCGTTCGGGTTCATCAATAATAATTACTGTGTTATGAGTGTTTATGGCAAAAAGAGGAATAGCAGTCGATAACAATTGGCGTGTCCCAGTACTCAAATATGAATTGTCTATTTTTACACCGCTTGTTGTTTTTAGGACTAGTGGAGCCTCGGAATCTTCTACGTCAATCTTTAAATGAAACTTGTCGAGTATACGATTGAGATATAAATCGGCTATTTCTTTTCTCGGATTAGGTGTTTTTGCTTTCCAAGAAGCTAAATCACTTAATAATTTATTTGCTGAAAAATTATTTGGATTGCTTATGATTTTTTTTGCAAATTCACGGCCTTTTTCGTCATAGGCGTATATGTCTTGTAAAAAATAATTCCAAATTGATGGTATGATTCCCTCTCCTAACTCGATGATTCTCTTTTGACTTAATGAATTTAATTGATTCTCTCTCTCATATCTGTCTTTGATAACTTGAGTGTTAGTTCGTATTAAATTATTCGATGCTTTTTCTGTATAATTGCCAAATAAAAACAAGTCCGCTTCTAAGGCTACAGAGTCTTTAATGAAAAGGCAAAGTTTGTCAATAGAATTGATAGCATCAATTATTTCTTCAAAAGAATAATTTCCATGTTTGTCAATAACTAAGCTACTAGTGCCATCAAATATAAATGGATTTTCTTTTATTAAACAAGATACGCGTATGTGATCTAGCAAATCATCCGTTGCATGGTGTAATATGTCGTCATGAGCTATTTCTTGCAAAGAACTAATGTACTTACTAATTATGTTTAGTAAAGTAGTTTTTCCTGTTCCACTTTGCCCTATAAAGCAAACCTTATCTAAGGGTTCACCTTCTCTTTTATGGCCAAACGGATATGTAAAATCAAACTTTATATATTCAAATTGACGATAGTTATTAATCTCAATCTCTGCAATTTTCATAAGAGAAAAATTAATATAATTTGTTGGTAATATTATTCACAGATCAATACCGTCTTTGTGTACGAACATGAGTAAGAAGGTTTCTGCCTTGGCAAATTGACTTGTCAATGATGGGACAAAAGAGACACGAATACGGTCTTGCTCAAAGTGCCGGTAAGCTAGTTGGAAGAGCCCTTCTTTCTTCAGGTCCAGTACCGATGTCCCGCTAACAACGGGCATAATGTCGAGATCAGAGTCCTCATGGAAATCACCCCGAGCGTACGAGCCAAACAGAATAATGCGCTTGAGTTGATCACCATAAAAGGCCGTCAACTCTTGCCGGATCGTAGCGAGCATGTCGCGAATGCGCTTCGGCAGGTGTCCCAACGGGTCCATAGCGGGTGATGACGTTTCCATAGACCAAAATTACGGCTTTATTGGCAAGATAGGTTGCGCTGGGCCTTACTGTAACGTCAGCACGATCTGTCGGTTGTTGGCGAGTGCGATACCCGGCTCAAGCGATTGTTCCTGTACCTTGCCCCGGCCCTGCACGGCTACACGTAGTCCCCGGTTCTCGAGCAGCGGGAGCGCGTCGCGTAGGGTCAGGCCGCGTACGTCGGGGATGCGGTCTTTCCGCGCCGGTACGCTCTGCCAGCTACCGCCTTCGCGCCGACGTACCCAGCCCTCAGCGGCGGGTTGGCTGTCAAGGTTCAGTTCGGTACTGATCGTGTGGAGATCTTCGGCATACCCGGCGTTGGCCAGTTGCGGACTGAACCGGGCGGGGCGTTCGGCGCGGCGTGAGCGCATAGGCGCGTGGATGTCGATGTCGTAGCTATAGATCCGATCGGCCACCTCTTTGAATACCGGCGCCGATACGCTACCCGCATAGAGCAGATTGACATTCTCGCCGTGCGGGTTATCCACCATCGTCAGGATCGTGTATTTGGGATGATCGGCGGGGAAATAGCCGATGAACGAGGTATAGTACCGCCCTTTCTGGTAGAGTCCATTGACGATCTTCTGCGCTGTACCGGTCTTGCCGGCGATTAGGTAATTGGGATTCCGGATGTTGCGGGCCGTGCCGTGGTCAACAACCCCCTCGAGCATTTTCTTCACCAGCCGGATTGTTTCTGGTTTGGCAATGGGTTCAGGCGCGACATAAGGCGCGGTTTCTTCAACGACTTCACCGGCCAGTTTTACCTGTTTCACCAGCATAGGACGTACCCAATGCCCGTCGTTGGCCACGGCGTTGTAGAACGTCAGCATTTGCAGGGGCGTCAGTTGCATCTCGTAGCCGTACGACATAAACGTGAGCGACGTTTTGCTCCAGCCTTTCATGTCGGGGTTGCGCATGACGGGGGGCGCCTCGCCGCGCATGTGAATGCCTGTGGGTTTATTGAGCCGGAACTGCCGGAGGTAGCGACAGTACAGGTCGGGGCGGCTGTAGAAGTAGCTCGCCATCATCATGTGGATGCCCACGTTCGACGATTTCTCGAATACCTGCTGAGCCGTAATGCTCCCCGACGCCCCCCCTTTCGAGTCGGCCACTTCGACACCGTGGTAGCGCACAGCCCGGTCGCCGGTATGAATCATCTTGCCGGGCCAGATGGCTTTTTCTTCCAGTAGGGCCATCATGGTGGCGAGCTTGAACGTACTGCCCGGATCGGTGCGCCCCGCCAGCGCGTGGTTGAAGTTTTCGACGTACCCACCGTTCTGCCGGGTGAGGTTGGCCAGCGCCCGAATTTCACCCGTCTGTACTTCCATCACGATGACGCTACCACGGTCGGCGTTGTAGCGATCCAGGGCTCCTTTCAGGGCGGTTTCGGCGATATCCTGGAAATTGACGTCGAGCGTGGTGTAGAGGTCAAGGCCGGGGTCGGGTTTCATATCAGGGCCATCATCGACGGGCTTTTTCACGCCGCCCGCCAGCACTTCCACCAGGCCAACGGCGTTTTTTCCCGCCAGCGCGGTTTGAAACGACGCTTCGAGGCCCATTTGCCCCTGCCCGTTTTTCGGATTCAGGTCGCCCACCGTTCGCAGGGCCATCTGCCCATAGGGATGGTAACGTTCGTAGTAAGGACGCAGCCCACCACCCCGCGCCGACAGCTTTTTGGTTTTGCGGAAGAACGGCCATTGTAGTAGTACCTGCCGCTCCTGAAAGGACACCCGCCGCCGGTTGAGCAGCAGGTATTTCCGGCCCGACTGCCGCGCCGCCCGCACCAGATTGGTGTATTCGCGCGCCGATTTATCCCGAAAAATGGCTGACATCACTAGTCCCAGCGAATCGACTTTGGCGTTGAAATAGTCTTCCTTGGCCACGCGTGGGTCGATGCCCACTTCATACGTTGGCAGCGAAGTCGCCAGCAGGCTACCGTCGCGGGCATAGATGTCGCCCCGTTTGGCGCGCAGGGTGTCTTGCCGAATCTGAAAACCTTCGATGCGTTTGCTCCACAGCTTGGCCTCGGTTTCGCCCTTTTTCTTGAACGTGGCGAAATACTGCATGTATACTAGTCGGCCCAGGATTGCCACGCCCAACAGCACCAGTGCAAAGAAGGCGTGCCGTGATCGGTTCAGGAATTCTTCTTTGATGTTCATGGGTGAAGAAGAGAATGGACAATGTATGATGTACAATGAACAATGAAGGTGCTACGAGTCAGTCCACTCTATTAGCAAACCCATTATTCATTGTACATCATACATTATCCATTTAAATTACTCATTCACAATTAATTTAATGGGTGGCGTTTGGCTGTCGATGAGGCTATCGGCGTAGACGCGTTTGCTGATTTCGGATTGCTTGCTGCTGCGGGCGAGGTCGGCTTCGAGCGTGGTGGCCTGCGCGCGTAGTTCGTCGACGTCGGTACGAGTGCGGTGGATGCGCCGCACCAGTCGTTCGGCGTTGTGGTTCAGGCCAATGTAGAGCATCAACAGCAACGTCACCCACAAAATGCGGTTGATGTTGCGGATGGGCCAGGCGTTATCGGAGCCAAAAAGCCGGTCGAAGCCAATCACCTCGTTGATCCACGCGGCAATGCGGTTGGGCTTCCGTTTGCGCCGCACCGGCTTCGGCGGCGGTTGGTGTTTAAAGGTGTTGAGGGCCATGGGGAGGAAGGGTTGTGTTTGATGGTTGGCGTTAAAGGTTTGACCTTACTGGGGCCTGCTTATTCACATACCAGCAGTGTCAACCCTTTAACGCCAACCATCAAACTCTTTTTTCGGCTATTCTCAGCTTGGCGCTGCGGGCGCGGGGGTTGCGGGCGATTTCGTCGGGCGTGGCCTCGATGGGCTTGCGCGTAACTCCGTGCAGTGGTTTAATCTCGTTGCCGTACAGGTCTTTCTCTACTTCGCCCGAGAATTTGCCTTTGTTGATGAAGTTCTTCACTAGCCGGTCTTCGAGCGAGTGGTAACTCATCACCACCAATCGGCCATCAGGCGCGAGCAGGTCGGGTACCTGTTCCAGAAACTCTTCCAGCACCTTCAGCTCATCGTTGACTTCGATGCGGAGCGCCTGGAACACCTGCGCGAAATACTTGTTCTCTTTGCCCCGTGGCGCACAGCGTTTGAGGGCGTCCTTAAGATCGTTGATCGTATTAAGCGGCTGATTAGCCCGAGCCGAGGCAATGGCGTTAGCGGCCGTGCGGGCGTTGGTCAGTTCGCCATACATCCCCAGAATCCGGTGTAATTCCGTCTCTGGGTACGTGTTCACCACCTGCCGGGCCGTGAGGTCGCCCTGTTGATTCATGCGCATGTCGAGGTCGGCCTCGAAACGGGTCGAGAAACCGCGTTCGGGCGTGTCGATCTGATGCGACGAGATACCCAGGTCGGCCAGGATGCCATCGACCTGCTTCACGCCATACAGGCGCAGATAGCGTTTGATGTTGCGGAAGTTGGCCGCAACGAACGTCAGGCGCGAGTCGTTGAGGGCGGCGGCATTAACGCGGGCGTCGGGATCCTGGTCGAAAGCAAGCAAGCGGGCACCGGGGCCGAGCCCGTCGAGAATAGCCCGGCTATGCCCGCCGCCACCAAACGTCACGTCGACGTAGATGCCGTTGGGTTTCAGCGCAAGGCCGTCTATACATTCAGCCAGCATCACGGGCTGGTGGTAATCAGTAGTCATTTGTGGGCTGGGCGGGCAACAAAAGCCCTACACAAACTTAACGAAACTGGCCGAATGGCGAACGGAAATTAGCGTGAGACAGGTGTCATTACCTCCGCGGCTCGTAGGCTGCCGGTGATGACTCCGTCCCGATGCAACTGCTTAACCGTTTCTCTAACGTTCGGCCAACTGCCCCCGGCTGTGAGGGCAATCGACTTCCAGAATGGCTTGTTCGTGGCTAGGTCGGTCATTTCAACCAGGAACTCGCTGTACCCAGTGGCATATTTGCCCGACCCCGACACAAAATCATTGTAAGGCTGGATAGTCAGCATAACCTGACTGTCACATTGCTTTATCTTTTCTCGAATCAACGAATCCGGATTACCGAACGCCAGTACGCTGGCTTCGATGGCGCAGACTTCGTACTCGATCGGGAAAGCGGTGAGGTATTCGAAAATGTAGTCGCGCTTTTGTAGCGGCACTTTCGAAACCACCAAAATCCGGCTGAATTCGGGCTGCGTACCGCGGTCTGTGTTGGTGTTGAATCGGGTGGTTGCACAACCTAAGCAGATGGTCAGCAGCAGTAAAGTAGTTATGGTTTTCATAAATGAGTCGTTAACAGTATGATTGGTGGCTAAAGACAGTTACAGGTGATCAGGGTTTAATCGGATTTCGCTCAAGTAGGTCAGGAACGAGCGAATGGCCTTTCTGCGTTGCTACCCTGAACCGCAAAACGGCCTTACGCCAACGCCATCGACGCATGATTTCCCGATTCAGCTACCTGTCGTTTCTTTTTCTAGTGCCTCTTTTGGTGAATTGCCAGTCGGCCCCAGCTCTGAAAACCGGCACCTGGCGCGCTACGCTGCAAACCAGCGGGGGTGATTTGCCTTTTGGTCTCGATATTCAACCTTCGGCGCAGGCCGGCCGGTATACCGTTTATGCCCTCAACGGCACCGAGCGGCTGGCTATGGACGAAGCCTATGTTCAGAACGATTCGCTTCACATTCCAATGTCGGTGTTTGAGTCGGAGCTGGTAGGTCGCGTGAACGGCGATCGGCTGACGGGCGTTTGGCGGAAACGGCGCACGGGTAACCAGTATCAGATCGTGCCGTTTGCGGCGCAGTTTGGACAAGCTTATCGGTTTGCCCCCCGCTCAGGTACGTCGACAGCGCGTACCGTGACGGGCAAATGGCAGACGCTCTTCCGGGGCACCGAGGGCGACACTACCGTCGCTGTGGGGGTATTTTCACAGCAAAATGCTGAGGTGTCAGGTACGTTCCTGACGCCCACGGGTGATTATCGCTATCTGGCTGGCAATGTGTTTGGCGACAGCCTGTTTCTATCCTGCTTCGATGGTACGCACGCGTTCCTATTCAAGGCGAAATTGATAAAACCCCAGGCCAGTGCTGAGCAAACCATGACGGGCGTGTTTCATTCGGGGCCAACGTACCGTGAAACCTGGACCGCTCGCCTTGACCCCAAAGCCGCCCTGCCCGACCCCGGCAAACTGACGTTTGTGAAACCCGGCCAGGCCTTTACGTTCACGTTTCCCGACGCGCAGGGCAAGATTATGTCGCTGAAAGACCCCCGGTTTGCTGGCAAGGTAACGGTGGTCCAGATCCTGGGTACGTGGTGCCCTAACTGCATGGACGAAACCCGATTTCTGGCGCCTTGGTACGCTAAAAACCGCAGCCGGAAAGTCGAGGTGGTTGGGCTGGCGTTTGAGAAAACGGCTAATCTGGCGGAGTCGGGCCCCAGGATTCAGCGGATGGTCGAGCGGTTTGGGGTAACGTACCCAGTGTTGCTGGCAGGCACCAACGATAAGGCCGAGGCCTCGAAAGCCCTACCTTCTCTGAACCGGGTAGTAGCGTTCCCGACGACTATTTTTCTGGATAAAAAAGGGCAGGTACGGCACATTCACACGGGCTTCTCGGGGCCCGGCACCGGTGCCTATTACGACGAATACGTAGCCGAGTTCAACCGGCTGATTGATAAGCTGGAGAAGGAATAGAGAATCCGTAATCCGTAGAGCCCGCAATCCCTTGCGGCTCATGAGCGTCAGCAATTATGCCAATAAACTGATGGGTCGCTTGTTGCTGACGCCAGTGAGCCGCAAAGGATTGCGCGGTCCGCCGCTGCGGGCTCTACAGTACATCACTGATCACACGCTTCGATGCATCGAGCAGGCTCTGGGCTTCCCAGTCGCCAACGGCGGGCTGGGTGGGCGTATGCCGTACATGGACGGTACGGACCCCAACGCGCTTACCGGCGTACATGTCGCGCGGGGCGTCGCCTATCATCCACGACTGGTTGACGTCGATGTTATACTTGGCAATCGCTTTTTCGAGCAGTAGTGAATCGGGCTTGCGGGTCAGCGAGCGCGTGTCGTAATCGGGATGGTGCGGGCTGTAATAGATATCGTCGATGAGGTGTCCGCATTGTTCCTGAAGGTAATTGTGGCAACGCATGACGTCATCGCGGGTGTAAAGACCCTTGGCGATTCCCGCCTGATTGGTAATCACAATGAGCAGATAGCCAGCTTCTTTCAGTTGCCGCAGCCCTTCGACCACGCCATCGGGTATAACAAAATCCTCGACCCGATATACATAGTCGGTGCGGTCTTCGTTAAGGACACCGTCTCGGTCAAGAAAAACACATTTTGCCATAGCCTTACTTGGTTGGATGTGAATGGACGCAATTTATGCAAATAATACAATTATTCTATTAATAAATTGTAATTAAATAAGCAAAATTAGCCTGGTGTCAGTTCGGTGAGGTAATTCAGCCAGTAACATGTCTTCCCTCAACGAATAGCATCCGTTAACCATTGCCGCATGAAACGCCTTGTCGCTTTCTTCTTTTATACACTAACCCTTCAGCAGGTAACCGCCCAGTCGTCAGATTTTGCGTCGTACACTCAAATCATCACGGGCAGCAATCAGACGTACCCAATGGTGGCCATCCCTGGAGGAACGTACCTGATGGGCAGTCCCGCCACCGAGAAAGGCCGGAAAGCCGATGAAGGACCGCAGCATAAAGTGACCATCGAGCCATTCTGGATGGGTAAATTCGAAGTGGTCTGGGACATCTACGACCTGTTCACCACCAAGAGCATCGAGAAAGCCATGGCTGCCCGCTACCCCGACGGCGCAGACCTGAGCAAAACCGATGCCACCACCCGCCCAAGCCCGTCGTACGTAGACATGTCGTTCGGAATGGGGCGGTCGGGCTATCCGGCTATTAACATGACGCACTATGCCGCCGTTAAGTTTTGCGCCTGGCTCTACGACAAAACGGGTATCTTCTATCGGTTGCCCACCGAAGCCGAGTGGGAATATGCCTGTCGGGCGGGCAGCACCACGCCTTACTCATTTGGGGCCGACATGAAGCTGTTGGGGCAATACGCTGTTTATAAAGGAAATAGTGAGGGGAGCTACAAAAAGATTGGTACTAAAAAGCCTAACAAATTCGGCCTGTACGATATGCACGGTAACGTGATGGAGTGGACGCAGGACGAATATGTAGCCGACTATTACGCCAAAGTGGCGAAAGGCACCGTCAGTGAGGCGTATGCGCCACGCACCAAACTGTATCCCAACAGTGTGCGCGGTGGCTCGTGGGACGACGATCCGGCCGTTTTGCGCTCGGCTGCCCGTACCCCCTCTGACCCGGCCTGGAAGGTAATCGACCCGCAAAGTCCTAAATCAGACTGGTGGATGACCTCGGCTTCGTTCTGCGGCTTCCGCATTGTACGACCACTCAAAACGCCATCTGTTGAGGAAATCAAAGCCTATTATGACATTAAGCCGATTAAAGATTACGGCTACTAAGGCCCTAAAATGAAGTCGTTTACTAATTTAGTCAACAATTTTTCTTAATTGTAACAAAATAAGGCAATATCAGGGACGTATCTTTCGTAGCGAAAAAGGATACTTATTACATCATTTTCTGCTACTTCTCAACGTTCTGGTATGGCTCGCTTTACGCGCACCTCTTCGGCAGAGGCTACTATATCCTTACGCCGTTCGCTGCCTTCTCCTCTTTTTCGATCTTTCTGGACGCATAAATGGACCTGGTCTACCCGGCTAACTGTTGGACTGATTGTCCTAGTTATTCTGGCGCTGGCTATCCGTGAAGCGCTCACCGAAACTACCCACGGCGATTTTTACATTTTCTGGTCAGCGGGGGTAAATTTCCGGCTAGGCAACGCGCTGTATAGCCGAATTGGCGGCGCTGAAGAATTTCTGTACCCGCCGTTTGCGCCCTTTGTGTTCCAATTGTTGTCCTGGCTACCGTTTCGGTGGGCGGTAGGCGTGTTTACGGTCTTCAACGGATTAGCTTGGATCAATATTCTGGGGCTGGTTTACAAGATACTGAAGCACTACTTCCCGGCAACGCCGCTCCGAGCCACCATGCTCTTCGCGGGGTTGGCTTCGTGGCGCTATTTTTACCATAACATTCTGTGGGTCAATATTAATGAACTGGTTTGTCTGCTTTGTCTGGGCGGCATTTTGCTGTATTTACGGCGGCACGAAAACTGGGCGCTGGCCTTATTAATGGCCGCTACCTGGCTAAAAGTGATGCCGGTACTACTGGTAGGCGTGCTCTTTTTTCGTCGTCCGCTGCCGGTGCTGGGTAAGGCGCTTCTGTTTAGCGCAGGCGTGGCGGCGGCCATTCTACTGGAACGGGGCTGGCAGCGAGGCGTAGGCGATTTTGTCGATTTCTGGCAGATTACGCTTAACCCATTTTTAGCCGGTAAAGTGTACGTCGACTGGATTAGCTTCAGCATTCCGTCGGCGCTGTTCAAGCTGCTTACTGCCCACGGCGATGTGGCGGGGGTACGTTACTACATCGCCGACTGGCCCGTGCCGCTGGTACGTCGGTTAAGCACAGCCGCTCAACTGCTGGTAGTGGGCATCACGTACTGGCAGGTCTGGCGCGACCGGCAAGCCGCCCAGCTTCGCCCCATTACCTGGGTGTTGGTGCTGTTAAGCATGATTCTAGTGGCCGGCGTGACCTGGGAAGGGCACCACGTTACGCTCGCGCTGACACTGGCTGTATTGTATGTACGGTTAGAGAAACTTGGCTGGCAACGTACCCAACGAGTCCTGGTCATTGGAGCGGGATTCGTTTCCCTGTTAATCTATGACCTGGTCGGTGCCCGGCTTTATAACTATTTACAGGGCTTCAGTCTTATCACCGTCATGGACCTCTTGCTCTTCGGCCTGGCTGTCCGGCTGGCTACCATCAGGCATCCAGCATAACTGCCCGGCAGTCGTTCTCAACTACCTCAATCGTGACGGTATCACCCTAAGAGATCGTGAGGGAACGCTCGTTAAGGTGCTGAACAGAATCAAAGCGTTGACATGCCTGACAGCCCATCTGCCAGTGTACGATCGTTGCTGAGGCGGGGGACTTTGTTCTGACCGCCCAGCTTGCCCTGGCTTTTCATAAACTGCTGGAAAGCGCCGCGCGGCAGCGGGGTCAGCACCAGCGGACGCAGAATAGCACCCGTCATGAGATCTTCGTAATAGACGTTTAACTCAGCCAGGCGCGTGTTCAGGTCTTGGGCGAAACGTACCTGATCGGCAGGAGGCTGGGCAAACTCGATCAGCCATTCGTGGTAGGGGAGGCCTTCGGTGGGTGATACCATCGGCGCAACCGTAAACTCGACTACTTCGGTACCGGGCTGCTGTTGCATGGCGTATTGCAGCGCCTTCTCGACCTCCTCGCCAATGACGTGTTCGCCAAAGGCTGAGATAAAATGCTTGATCCGCCCCGTCACGAGCAGGCGGTGCGGGTTGCGGCTCACAAACTTGACCGTATCACCTAGCGAGTACCCCCACAGGCCCGCGTTGTTGTTGATGATCACGGCGTAGTTTTTCCCCAGTTCAACCTCATCGACCGTCAGGCGGCGCGGATTTTCCGAGAAATACTCGTCGGCAGGGACAAATTCAAAGAAGATACCGCTGTCGGCCAGCAGGAGCAGCCCTTCGGCGTCCTGGGTGTCCTGGTAAGCAATAAAGCCCTCCGAGGCTGGGTACGTTTCGATGCTGTCGATGCGCTTGCCAATGCTCTCAAACAGGCGGGCGCGGTAGGGTTCGAAGTTGACGCCGCCATAAACGAACACCGAAAAGTCCGGGAAGACGTCTTTGATGGCCTTGCCCGTGCGCGCCTGAATCCGGTCGAAGTACATCTGCACCCAAGGGGGAATGCCCGAAATCAGCGACATTGGCTGATCGATGGTTTCGTCGATGATGCGGTCGAGCTTGGTTTCCCAGTCGTCGATGGTGTTGGTTTCGTAAGAAGGCAACTGATTCGAGCGCAGGTAGGCGGGAACGTGGTGGTTCACAATGCCCGACAGCCGACCGGTGTAAATACCCGCTTTCTGATCAAGCTCAGGACTGCCCGACAGGAAGATGAGTTTTTTGTCCAGAAACGCCGAATTGCCGGTCTCTTCGACATAGCATAGCAGCGCATCGCGGGCCGAGTTGATGTGGTTTGGCAGCGATTCCTGCGTGAGCGGAATGTATTTCGTCCCCGACGTAGTGCCCGATGTTTTGGCGAAATAGGCCGGTTTGCCCGGCCACAGAATGTCGGGTTGCCCTTCGGTAACGCGTTCGATATAGGGCTTCAGCAACTCATAATCCCGAATGGGCACCGCTTGCCGGAAATCGGCGGCGGTGCGGATGTCGGTGAAGTGGTGATCGCGGCCAAACTGGGTCGTGGCGGCGCGTTTGACCAGGTGCTGTAGCCAACGTTGCTGAGCCTCACCCGGTTGCTCACGCCACGCCTGTTGCCGCATACGTACCCAACGGGCCAGTGGTTTGCTGAAGACTGAACGAATTCCCATGCCGCAAAGGTAGCGGCTCAACCCCTTGCGTCTTTCCGGCATTGGTAACAAATCGTCTCAAACTACAACAACAGAGAGACGGTCAAGAGCAGAGCGTAGAGACACAGGGTTAGCGTATGGGCGACGCAACGGGGTACGTCTCTACGTTTTGTCCAAAAACGCTTTAATCCGGCTTAAGCGGCTGTTTGGCGTAAAAACCTTGCAGACAATTCGTTCGGCGGGACGAAGCGGCCAAAAAGGATTAAAAGCAAGTTGTGTTTTAGCCTGTTTATTCCTACTTTTGCGGCCTGATAGTATAGCTTCAATTTTAAGAACGTCATAAACAAATGATTACGGAAACGGCAGTCAATACGGGTAAGATTACGCAGGTGATCGGCCCGGTTGTGGACGTGAGTTTCGAGGCCGAAGGGTCTCGCATTCCGGCCATCCTCGATGCCCTGAAAGTAACCCGGCCCGATGGTCAGGTCGTTATTCTGGAGTGCCAGCAGCACCTGGGCGAAGATCGTGTGCGGGCCATCGCCATGGACTCGACCGAAGGGTTGCAGCGGGGTATGGAGGTGACTGACCTCGGCGGCCCCATCACCATGCCCATCGGTGACGCCATCAAAGGCCGTCTGTTCAACGTAGTAGGCGAAGCCATCGATGGTCTGGGCTCACTGCCCAACGAAAAGCGGTCGTCGATCCACCGGGCAGCTCCCCGTTTTGAAGATCTGGCTACCTCAACCGAAGTACTCTACACGGGTATCAAGGTAATCGACCTGCTGGCCCCTTACGTAAAAGGTGGTAAGATCGGTCTGTTTGGTGGTGCCGGTGTAGGCAAAACCGTATTGATTCAGGAACTCATCAACAACATCGCCAAGGCCTACGAAGGTCTGTCGGTGTTTGCCGGTGTGGGCGAACGGACCCGTGAAGGGAATGACCTCATGCGCGAGATGATCGAAGCTGGTATCATCAAATACGGCGACGCGTTCAAGCACAGCATGGAAGAAGGCGGCTGGGATCTGACCAAGGTTGACTACGATGAACTGAAAAAATCGCAGGCAACGTTCGTATTCGGTCAGATGAACGAACCGCCGGGAGCCCGTGCCCGCGTAGCCCTGTCGGGTCTGACGGTAGCCGAATACTTCCGCGATGGCGACGGTGAAGGTCAGGGTCGTGATATCCTGTTCTTTATCGACAACATTTTCCGCTTCACGCAGGCGGGTTCCGAAGTATCCGCGCTGCTCGGCCGGATGCCGTCGGCCGTAGGGTACCAACCCACGCTGGCCACCGAAATGGGTGCCATGCAGGAGCGGATCACCTCAACCAAGCGTGGTTCGATCACATCGGTACAGGCCGTATACGTACCTGCCGATGACTTGACTGACCCCGCCCCTGCCACCACGTTTGCTCACCTTGATGCCACCACGGTATTGAGCCGGAAAGTAGCCGAGTTGGGTATCTATCCCGCCGTTGACCCCCTCGACTCAACCTCACGGATTCTGAGCGCCGAGGTACTGGGCGACGCGCACTATGGTACCGCACAGCGGGTGAAAGAGATTCTGCAACGCTACAAAGAATTGCAGGATATCATCGCCATCCTGGGTCTGGAAGAATTGTCGGAAGATGATAAACTGGTTGTAAGCCGCGCCCGCCGGGTGCAGCGCTTCCTGTCACAGCCGTTCTTCGTGGCCGAGCAGTTTACCGGCCTGAAAGGGGTACTGGTGAGCATCGAAGATACCATCAAAGGCTTCAACGAAATCATCGACGGTAAATATGACCACCTGCCTGAAGCTGCGTTCAACCTGGTCGGCACCATCGAAGATGCTGTCGTGAAAGGTGAGCGCCTGATCAAAGAAGCAGGACAGTAGAACTGAATGAATAATGTACAATGAACAATGTATAATGGTTGTCGCTACTGAGTAGTGCGCCTATACGAGTGGTCATTGTACATTATTCATTGTACATTATTCATTAGCTATGCAACTCGATATCATAACGCCAGACCGGAAAGTGTTTTCGGGCGAAGCTACGTCGGTAACGTTTCCGGGTTCGGAAGGGCAATTTCAGGTACTAAACGGCCATGCTCCTCTGGTGAGCACGCTGGACCGTGGGCCGGTGACGATCGTTACGGCAAACGGACAGCAAACGCTCACGGTTGACGGTGGTGTGGTCGAAGTGCTTCGGAACCGCGTGCTGGTACTGGCAGAAGCCGTATTGGCGGCGTAATTCTTCTAAACCTATAAGGTTTGCCCAAAGGCAGTCTCTGGAAAGAGGCTGCCTTTTTGTTTTTCAGGTACGTTGTAATGAATCTGATAAGCCAACAAAACGCGGCGCAGCATCAATTACCTATTCGCATGTCAACGGATACATTGACCACTGTCGTCTGGCTTAGAGCTCGGCGATTAGGTCACCTAATTCATAAATCCGATGATTCGACTTTGCTCAACGCTGCTGCTTGCTTTTGCGCTTTTCTTAAGTGGTTGCGACCACATCCAGGCCCCGCCCATCGCGCCGGGAAACTGGCAAACCCTTCGTACATTCACGGAGACCCCTTTATTTTTGGTAACGGTGAATGGTCAGCTATTTGCTGGTCTGGCCAGTAGCGACCCCGCTGACGGAGGTGGTTTTAAACGGCTCGTGTCATTCGATCCCGTAACGGGTAGCCTCACGGAGAAGGCACCCTTCCCAGGCGTTGCGATCCGGAGCTTTTACTATTTCGTGTTGAACAACAAACTGTACGCAGGACTAGGTGTATCACCAGAAACAAACACCACCAATGCAACAATCGAGTTGTACAACCCGGATAGCTACGTCTATGATCCAACGGCGAATAGTTGGCAGCAAATTAGCCGGCCTCCCTTTGATACAGGTGTTGACCACCTTCCCCGTCTGGCGGGAGCAACCGCGTTTACGTATGGTAATAAAGGCGTTTTGCTCTACGGAACTTATCGGTATCAAAGCTTGAACTCCGCTACCATCCCACTGGATGGGGCTGCCTATACCGAGGCGGCGGGCTGGGCTACGAACACCACTACGCTGTACCCGACACCCGTATTTCCAGAGCCGAATAGCGGTCAGGCTCAGCTGTTTATTCGCAGCGTATACCGCCGGGGTGGATTCGGATTTGCGTTGAACGACCGGATTTATACGGGTGGGGGCGATTTGCCACCCTCCCTGACCCCCGTAGGGCTTCCTGCCAACACGTTTTCCCGAGTGATGTGGGGATTTACGGTTACGGAAAAGGCCAATGGCAGCGCGTTGAATCTGACGCTACAGGAAAAACTTGAGACCCCTTCGGATGACATCAACTTATCGCTTGCCTCGCAGGCATTAGTAGTGGCTAACAAAGCCTACATCATCGGAAACGGTGGCTCCCTGATTCGCTTCGTTCCTAATGAATTCACAAAGATTAGTAACGTACCCGAAGCCCTGCGATTCGGCACAGGCCTAAATGGCAAAGCCTATTTCTTGAGCCAGAATAAACTGTTGGTGTATCAGCCCGACTAAGTAGAAGGCCAGCATCTGGGCGCTGGCTAAATAAGGTTTGTCCACGCTAAACAAAAGGCAGTCCCTGTAAAGGGGTTGCCTTTTGTTTTTCAGGTACGTTGTTTGAAACTTGCTGAGGGAGTAAATCGAATCGCTTATGATCCATATTGATGGTGTTCCGATCGTCGAAATCAATGACCGTGCTCTATGGCGCGACTGGCTGATGGCCAACCACACAAGCTCGAAGGGCGTATGGCTGCTGACAAACAAAACGGCCACGGGAAAGCCCCGCCTTAGCTACGCCGAGGCTGTGGAAGAAGCCCTTTGTTTTGGCTGGATTGACAGCAAACCCAGCAAATACGACGCGGGGCGGTCGATGCTGTACTACTCACCCCGCAAGCCCAAAAGTAATTGGAGTGCGTTGAACAAGACGCGAGTCGCCCGCCTGCTCGACGAAGGCCTGATGACACCCGCCGGTCTGAAAATGATTGAACTGGCCCAGCGAACCGGTACGTGGGACGCGCTGAACCCCGTCGATGCACTGATTATTCCCGACGATCTTCAGACGGCGCTGGCCCAGCATCCGCCCGCCGACGTTCTTTTTGCCGCTTTTCCCAAATCGGTGAAGCAGGGTATTCTGCAATGGATCCTGAATGCCAAGCGACCCGAAACCCGCCAGAACCGAATCTTGGAAACGGCCACCTTGGCTGCGCAAAACAAGCGCGCCAACCAGTACCAGAAGAAACAAGGATAAGCTGATTCAGACCAGCAATGTTTTAAGACTTCTGTTAACAAACGACAGGTGACGGGGTTATGCCAAGACAGGCCGACTTGTTTAACGGCTACAGCATCGCTAATCAGGTACGTTGTCGCCAGCGGCAGAAACCGACCGTCAGTTGAAGCAATTCCATTCGTATCTGAGCCTTTTTCGGCAGGCGTTCAGCAACTTCAGCGCCAATGACCCGGTCCGGATGGCGGGCGCTACGGCGTTCTTCGCCTTTTTTGCACTGCCGTCCATTGTCGTGATTCTCAATAAGGTGCTGGGTACGTTCGTCAACACGCGGCACCATTCTATGAGCAGGCAGTTGTTTGGGCAGTTGGCCGAACTATTTGGCCCGCAAAGTGCCCGGCAGCTTCAGGACATCTCGCGCCACCTACAGGCTCGCCAAACGGACCGTATCGAATTGACGATCACCATCGTGGTGTTGTTGCTCAGCGCCACAACGCTGTTTGCTGTCGTAAAAAATTCGCTCAATCAACTCTGGAATGTAAAGGCTGTAGCGCGCCACTCGCTGCTCTATGGGTTGAAAGATCGACTGGTGGCGCTGTGCCTTATTCTGGCATCGGGCCTGCTTTTTCTGCTATCGGCCACGCTCGTGCAACATTTATCCCTGCCGATGTATGCCCCCACCACCGTCACCGAAACCTGGGAGTCGATCAGCGGCGTGCCTGGTTTTCTGCGGTTTGTGATCTCGTTCGTGGTGATGGCGGTCTGGTTTGCCATGTTGTTCACCGTCATCCCCGATGTGCGAGTGCCCGCTTCGGCGGTGCGGGTGGGAGCGGGCGTCACGAGTGCTCTTTTTTTGCTGGGCGAATGGACGTTGACCCGGCTGCTGACCTACAGCCAACTCCGCACGTTGCATGGCGGCGCAGGAGCCATCACGCTGGTGCTGCTGTTTGTCTTTTATTGCTCGCTGATCTTTTATTACGGCGCGGCCTTTACCCGGCAATACGCCAAATGGGCCCATGCCGACGTGACGCCCGGCTCCCATGCCGTAGGCTATACCATTACCGAAGTGGACGAAGAAAAAGGCGCTGTATAAACCGATTTGATCTAGCTTATCTAAACCTATAAGGTTTGGGCGACCTTATAGGTTTAGATAAGCTAGATCAATTGAGTGTCAGTAACAAACCCAGGCCCAGCTCGTGGCTGGCAGGGGTGAGACGCAGGGTAGATGCAGGTCGGGTATTGTAGCGATCGGCGGCGCGCCGAAACTGCACCGTCGCCCGATGGCCCAGCCAAATCGAGGCCAAGCCCAACATCACCCCGCTGCCTGCTACAGCCGCCCCGATGTGGGCGTTTCGGCGACCGGTGTTGTCCCGGCCGGGGTTGAACGGCGTGTTGTCGCGACCCATCGGACCTCGCCCATACCGATCTGACAGGGCTAACCCCGCCCCGACGCCAATTAGCGCCACGCCAGTGCCCGCCGTGATGGCCGACCAGGTACGTAGTGATCGTCCCCGGTCAAACGCAGCCAGGGCGTCGGGTTGAGTCTGAAAGGCCTGTTCGGCGCCGCGCATCGAGAGCCGTTGGCCGGTTCTATCCTCGAAATGCCGGTTAAACCACCGGCTGTTGTAGCGCAGTTGATCGAGACCCACGGCTGGTACGGCTCGCTCTGGATCTGCCGAACGAGTGGCCGACGAATTGCCAAACACATCTTTGGTGCCATTGGCGTATTTGATCAGAAAAATGTCGCGCAGCGGGGCCGTATAGAGGGGGCCGTCGGGGTTAGCGGCTTTGCGGTATTTCAACTCGGTCTGATTGACTTCCAGCACTTTCGCCGGTATCTCTTCGCCCGAACGGAGCAGGATCGTATCCTGAGCATAGGCGAATGTGGTAAACAGAAAGCCAACAAGAAGGGGTACGAGGCGCATAGTGATTCGCAGTTATCTAGTGAATGTATCTGCTGATACGCCACCCAGCTGGGGTTCGTTGCTTTCGGGGCGTCGGCGTACCTTTACCGTATGAATTACATTGAAGTACAACTGACGCTTTCGCCCGATTACGCCGACATTCTGACCGCCGAACTGGCCGAGCTGGGCTTTGAATCGTTTGTCGAAACCGACGAAGGCCTGAACGCCTATATCACCGAGGACGCGTTTTTGCCCGATGCCGTCGACGAACTGGTGTCACGCTACGCCAGCCAGACGCCGATCACGTACCTGACCCAGACGCTGGAAAAGAAAAACTGGAACGCCGAATGGGAACAGAACTACGAACCCATCGAGGTACGTACCGAGGCCGGTACGTCGGCGGGTCAATCAGTGCGGGTGCGGGCGTCGTTTCATGAACCCGATCCGTCGTTTACCTACGAGCTGCTCATCAACCCCAAAATGTCATTCGGGACGGGGCACCATGAGACCACGCACATGATGATGCAGCATCAGCTTGGCCTCGACCACGTGGGTACGTCGGTGCTCGACGTGGGCAGCGGTACAGGTATTCTGGCGATCCTGGCCATCAAGCTGGGGGCTACCGATGCACTGGCGTTCGACATTGAAGAATGGGCCGTTGAGAATGCGATTGAAAATGCCGCGTTGAATGGCTGCGCCGATCAGGTACGTGTGTTTCTGGGTACGATTGCCGGGGTTGATGCCAACGAACGATTCGAGATCATTCTGGCTAATATTAACCGGAATGTGCTGCTGGCCGAAATCCCAACATACGCAGCCCACCTGAAACCAACCGGCCATCTGATGGTGAGCGGTTTTTATGAATTCGACGCGCCCGATATCGTAGCGAAAGCCGCCGAAGCAGGCCTGATGGTGCAGACGCAGCTCACGCGGAATGGCTGGGCGTCGATCCTGTTTTCTGCTATAACTAACTAACCCTCAGAACGATGCTGGCCCAGCCGCCTGACCCTGACTATCAGCAGCTAGTAGCGCTAATCAACGAGACGCTTCAACACGGGCGGCAAAAGGCGCTGTCGGCGATACAAGCCACCCAACTCGTCAGTTATTGGCAAGTTGGTCGTCATATTGTCGAGTATGAACAGCAGGGTAATCGCCGGGCCGACTACGGCTCGCGTCTGCTCGATAGTCTGGCTAAAGACCTTGTTCAACAGCACGGTAAGAGTTTTAGTCGGTCTAATCTGATTTACATCCGAAAGCTGTATCTCACGTATCCAATTAGTGAGTCACTGACTCACCAGTTGACGTGGACCCATTATATCGAACTACTGAAAATAGAGGATGAGTTGGAACGCGGCTTTTACACCAGACAGGCCGAAGCCGAACGATGGAGCGTTCGTGAACTGAAACGCCAGCTGAGCGCTTCCCTATTTCAACGATTGGCCCTAAGCAAAGACAAGGAGGGCATACTGGCGTTGGCACGGCAGGGGCAAGTGATCGAAAAGCCAGATGATATTATTCGCGATCCTTACGTACTGGACTTTCTGAAGCTACCCGCCGATAGCCAGATTACAGAAACCAAACTTGAGCAACGCCTGATTGATAACCTGCAAACGTTCCTGTTGGAGCTTGGTAAAGGATTTGCCTTCGTTGGTCGTCAGTATCGCATTCCGATTGCTGGCCGAAACTACCACGTCGACCTTGTCTTTTACCATCGTATTCTCAAATGCTTTGTACTGATCGACCTCAAGCGGGGCGAAGTGGATCATCAGGATATCGGGCAGATGAATTTCTACCTGAATTATTTCAAGAAAGAAGAGAATATGCCCGACGACAACGATCCAATCGGTATTGTGCTGGGTTCGGCCCGCGACGAAGTCTTTGTTGAATACGCACTAAGTTCCATCCAAAATTCAATCTTTGTCAGCCGTTATCAACTGTATTTACCCAACAAAGACGAGTTGGAAAGTGAACTCAGACGAGTGCTGGAGCAGCCATCGGCAGATGGACCGCCGATATAAAGCAGGCTTGGTTAGATAGATGTAACGTGGGTGAAATAGCTGGGTATCGATCCTGTTTTGGCAGTCAATATAACGGGCATAAAAACGTTTAAAGTAGGTGGAACTGTGCACACTGGCACACTAGCCTCCCTGCGCTAGCCGTAGCGTTTTGCAACTATTGAGGATACTGATGAAAACTGTACTACATAGTCTATTCCTGCTCTGCCTTACCGCCGCTGTTGGTCTGGCGCAGGTAGCCAAGCTGTCTGATAAACCCGATCAGTTTTTGCCCGATCTGAAGGCGTTTATGGCCAAGGGCGGCCCGGAGGCCGTCAAAGCCACTGCCGATCTGGAGTCGATCTGGACCGATGGCATGCTGACGCCCGCGCAACGGGAGCGGCTGATGGTCCTGTGTCGGCAGCAGGTGCAGAAACGCTACCAGCCCACGGCACAATTCGTACCGTTGTTTGCGGCTATTTACCACATCATTTACACGGCCAAACCAGCCGTGAACCCGCCCGACATCGACAACCTGCTGACGGTGGCCGAAAAGCAGTTTGCCCAGAACGACCAGAAAGCCTACACGCGCACCGTCGAGGCCATGCGGGCGTTTCTGCAACGGCGTGAGCTCTACGCCGCCAAGTACAACAAGACGTTTTTGCTGGGTGGCACCTTCGAGTTCAGGTACGTTGAGCCGGGAACCACTACCGGGCAGGTTAGTTCCACGCAGGCAGCCGTCGACCTGAAAAACGAGGCCCAGTCTCGGTTTGATGGCTGGGACGCCCCCGTTGGCATTGATTCGACACAACCCAAACAGATTGGCGTGTTCTACAAGCCCATTCCACGCCGCCCCATCCCGACGGTAGTTGGGCCTGTCGTGATGGTATCCAACGCGCACCTGGCTATCGTGGCCAACGGCGATTCGGCGCTGGTCAACAGTACGAGCGGGTATTTTCTGCTCAAAGACGGCGTTTGGGTCGGCAAGGGCGGCACGTTTACCTGGGCGTTGCAGGGGAAAGAAGATCGCTTTGTCACGCTGAGCGACTACAGCATGGTAGCGATGAACCCGCGCCTCGTGGCCGACGACGTGACGCTGACCTACGAGAAAGGCAACAAACCCATTTTGGGCGCATTTGAGTACGTCAGTAAAAAGCGCTACACCAACCGGCCCGATGAGTATCCGCGCTTTGCTTCCTATCGAAACAACGAAGTCATTCCGAACCTCGGGGCGGGCATCAGCTACAAGGGCGGGCTGGCGCTGGCGGGGCTGCAATTGATTGGCGCCTCGGCCGATGGCCAACCGGCTGTGCTGACGATTCAGGATCAGAACAAAAAAACGGCGTTGCGGCTCGTCAGTCGCAAGTTTGAGTTCGTCGATTCGCTCATTACGGCCGCGGCCGTGCAGTTGACGGGCTACCTGTACGACACCGATTCGCTGACGCACCCGTCGGTTCAGTTCAAATTTGACAAGACGACCCGCACTGCCTGGTTCAACCGCGTCGACCGCACAGGCTATGGCCGCGTGCCGTTTGCCGACAGCTATCACAAGTTCTTTGTCGTGCCCGAAGTGGTGCGCTGGGAAGTGGCCAAGCAGAAGATCGAGTTTTACCAGATTGCCGCCAAGCGCGACGTACCGATGCGGATGGAATCGTTCGACTATTTCCAGCCGGAGCGTTATTCGGCCATCGCCGTCGACTACGGGTTTCACCCGATCCAGATTGTGGCTAACTACATCGCCAAAACGAAGCAGCAAACCTTCCTGGACGACGATCTGACCAATTCCGTACCCAACGTGAATGCTACTGCCCTGCGTGGCGCGCTCAACCGGATGGTGATGGAGGGCTACCTCGACCGCGACCCGCGCACAGGTACGTTGCGACTGAGCCGGAAAGGAGCGCTGTATTATTTCGCGTACAACGAAAAGTCGGACTATGACAACTTCGAAATCAAGTCGTATTTCAATACTAACGATTCGCTGAAAAACGCGACCATCAACCTCACCGACCCGAAACGGTACCTGGTGGTGCGAGGCGTCGATCGGTTCACGATCAGCGACTCGCTGAAGCTGTATGGCATGCCCGCCGACAAGACGCTGCGAATTGCCAAAGGCCGTTCGCTGGTGTTTACGGGTCAGATGAAGTCAGGCAACATGCGCTACAACGGCGTCGATCTGGCGTTCGACTACGACAAGTTTGGGCTAAACATGAACAAGATCAACTCGATCACGTTCACGCCGCAGAAACTGGCCGACCAAGGCCGCACCGACGAGATTGGCGGCGACATTAAGTACGACAAGCCCGGTTCGGTCTTCTTCGCTACGGCCGACAACAAATCGGGCCGGATGAAAGGCAAGAAAACCACGCAGCGGCTGGTGATGCCCGAGGGCATGACGGCCTATTTCGATCAGGAAGACCGGGGCGACCGCCGCTACGACCGAAAGGTGTATTTCAAGATTCCGGCCATCGACAACGACAGTGTGGGTAAGGGCGATATTTCGTTTGTAGGTACGTTCCATTCTGGCGGAATTATGCCGCCCTTCCAGGCCGAACTGAAAACCATGCCCGACCAGACGCTGGGCTTCGTGCATACGCCACCAGCGGGGGGCTATCCGGTCTACGGCTCCAAGTCGAACGTGAAGTTTGCGGGTGATCTTTCCATGAGCAAAAAGGGCTTACAGGCCGCCGGTACGTTGAATCACCTGGCGGCTTCGCTGACCACGAAAGAGTTGCTCTTCATGCCCGATTCAGTTATTGCCACGGGCGAGACAGGGCAGATTGTGGAATCACAGACGACCAAAGTAGCGGCGGCTCCGGCCAAGAAAGGGCAGCGCGTGGTGCGGCAACCGAGCGTGGCGCAGACCTATTACCCAAACGTAGCGCTCAACAATTTCTCGATGAAGTGGTGGCCGCAAGCCGACAGCATGGTGATTACGACCCAGAAAAACAGCTTTACGTTTTTCAACGCCACAACCAAACTGGAAGGGAGCCTGCTACTGCGGGCTAGTGGCTTGTTCGGTAATGGGATGTTGACCCGTACCGATTCGGAGGTGGAGTCGCAGAGTATCAAATTCAACCGAGACGGGTATTACGCCGACAACGCGAAGTTCCAGATCCTGTCGAACAGCGATGTCAAAGGCGTTGCCAACAAATCTGTGATGGTGGGTACGGCCATCGACGTTGATTTTGATCAGGTCAAAGGACTGGTTGATTTGGCCATTAGCCTCAACAACCGCAGCGTGGAAGATACCCTGCGGTCGAGTATGGAGTTCCCCTATGCGGCCTACAAAACCAACATCAACCGGGCGCAATGGAACATCAAGAACAAGACCATTGCCATGCGGGGTGACGTGAAAACGTCGACGTTCACGGCCACGGCTGAGGAGCAGGAAGGCCTGACGTTCAACGCCGGCTCGGCGCAGTACGACATCGATAAGATGATGCTGAATGTGGGTGGTGTGCCCTACGTGACGTCGGCCGACGCCCGTATTTACCCCGAAAAAGGGCAGGTGACGGTGCGGCGCAATGGGGAGATGCTGCCCTTCAAGAATGCCCGGCTGGAGATGGACACAACCACGCTCTTCCACCGGATGAGCAAGGCCAACATTCAGGTGGTGTCGCGGACGCGCTTTACGGGCGACGCCACATACCTGTTCGCGACCGCCAAAGGCGATACGGCGTCGATCAAGATGGGTAGTTTCGATTTGAAAGAAGCCGGGCCGCGTTCGGCTAAGCCGGAAGAGGGGGCTGTTGCCAAAGCGTCGAGTAAACCCGTTGCGGGCCGAAAAGGCAGACGCGGTGCCGATAAGCCCCTGACGACCTATTACACCGTGGCCAGTGCCGACATCGACGAAAACGACAAGCTGATGCTGGCGCCGAAAATGCAGTTCAAAGGAGCCGTGCTGGTAAAAGCGCCCGATAAAGATCTGGCGTTGGATGGCTTCATTAAACCGGCCCTCAAAAAACGCCCCGCGCTCATTAGTGGCTGGATTCCGTTCAAGGAAAAGGTGATCGAAACCATCGAAATTCCGGTCAACGACAAGCTGAAAAACGACGGCGATCAAGTGCTGGTGGCGGGCTTGCAGAGCCGCTATGGTAGCCCCGGTATCTACCCGACGTTTATGTCGCCCAAGGAAGATAACCGCGATGATGACATTTTCCGGGCGGAGGGCTACATGCGCTACGACGAAAAAGATAAGACGTTCCGCATTGGTACCAAGCTGGGTACTGAGGGCCTCGGCGACGATTTTGACAACACCTTTTTGTTCAACGACGAAAAGGGGATCATGACCTTCCGGGGGGCGATGAACCTGCTGGCCACCCGCCCCAACCAGTACCTGCTGGCGAGTGGTTCGGCCCGTGCCAACGTCGACAGCAGTACGTACCGGATCAACGCGCTGATGGCGCTGACATTTGCCATTCCCGAGCCGATCAATACGCTCATTGCCGGTAAGCTAGTTGAAGCCAACCTCGAAGAACGCAACGACACCCCCGCCGACGATGATCTGAACCGGATCTCCGACAAGATGCTCCCGCTGATTGGCAAGAAAGCCGTCGATGACTACCGCAACCGGGCGCAGAACCAGCACGTGGTGCTGTCGTCGGCCTCGCCCAAGCTGAACACCTCGCTCGTGCTGGCCGATGCGAACCTGCGCTGGTCGGAGTTGCACAATGCGTTCTACAGCGTGGGTAAACTGGGTGTGTCGAACATTCAGACGGCCGACATCAACGCGCAGATGGACGGCTACATCGAGATTCGGAAAGGAGGCAACGGCGATGAAATGAGCTTATACCTTGAATCGTCGCCCGACGTATGGGTGTTCTACGACTATCGCCCGGCGGGCGGTACGGGTGGACAACTGGCCATCGTGACGTCGGAGCAGGAAATCAACGACCGCATTACGGCGCTGCTTCGGAACAGTAAATCGACCAAAACCAGCCTCGCCATCGTGCCCGGCGATATGGAAGATAAGTCGGCCTTCGTAGAGCGGTACGAGATCCAGTACAAGGTGCGTAGCAAGCCCAAAACGGCGCCGAAACCGAAAGCCAAGCCCGCTGCCCCCACCGAGACGACCGTGGCTAAAGAAGCCGATGGCTTCGGTGGCGATACCGAAACGACGCCGACTCCGGCAGCGAAGCCTGCCAAAGGTAAAGCGGCTACAAAAACCGCAACTGCCAAAGCAGAACCGGCGGCTACCGACGAGGAGACGACAGACCCAACGGCTACGCCAACGGCTGAACCAGCTTCTAAAGCAAAAACCGCTACAAAAGGCAAGACGGCGGCCAAAATAGAAGCAGCTAAGGGCAAGCCGACGGTTGCTAAGAAAGAACCACCCAAGCCGAAGGAGGAGAAAAAAGATAAAGAAGACGAGAAGGAAGGCTTCTAAGATTGGGTAGCTTCACGCTTCAGAAAAGGGCGCAGGTAGTCGGTACGGCCATCTGCGCCCTTTATTTATGCGTCAACTCGTCATGCGTTTTCTGTTTATCTTCATTGGGCTGCTGGGTCAGGCTGCGTTTGCCCAGACTGTACCAGCCATTGTTGCGGACACCATCGTTCCTGCGCCCATGCTGGCCGATACGCTGCCTCGTTTTCCCCGGCTAGGCCGCACCACCTCTACCCTGACGAACCTCTATTACGGAACCGGTACCGACCGCCTGGGTGGTGCTAAACGCGAAACCTTAGATTCGGGTGTGGTACTGCGACTAACCGGGCAGCAAAACAACCTGTATCGGGTGCAACTGGCGCCGAACCAGACGGCCTATGTACCCACTGATCAGGTACGTATCGACTCCGCCTCGCTGGCCGCCCAGCCCACCTCGGCAACGTACCTGACAGGCAACTGGACGGTTTCGGGCGATTCGCTCTTTGATTACGTAGCCATCCGCCTGCCCGATCGACTGCCCTACCATACCCGGCAGGAAGTAGAGCCCAATCGTATTGTACTCGACCTGTTCGGGGCCGATGTCAATACCAATTGGATTACGCAGCTTCGGTCGGCGCAGGCCATCGAGCGCGTCTGGTTCGAGGCCGTGGGGGATGGGCACGTTCGGGTTTTCGTGGCGTTGAAATGCCCGAAGCGTGGGACGGTACATTGGGGTTATTCGGCCTTTTACCAGAAAAATACGCTGATGCTCCGGGTACGTCGTCCACCGTCGGGCCGATCGTTGCGGGGGCTGGTGATCGCCGTCGATGCCGGGCATGGTGGCAGTAATACCGGCGCAAAGGGTACCCAGTCGGGTCAGCTGGAAAAAGATCTCACCCTCGACGTAGCCCGGCGGTTGGCAACGTACCTGACGCGCGCCGGGGCGCAGGTGGTGCTGGTGCGGGATGCCGATACCAATCTGGTGCCGTCGGTACGTATCCGTGCCATGCGGAAGCAACTGCCGCATTTGCTTGTCAGTATTCACTTTAATTCGTCGGGGAATGCGGGCGTTCAGGGCGTAAGCACGTATTATAAACACCTGGGTTTTCGGCCCTGGAGTCAGCTGGTGCTCGACGAAATGCTGCGCCGGTTACCCGTCCGCGAATTCGGCAACGTGGGCCATTTCAACTTCTTTTTTAACAGCCCCACCGACTACCCTAACCTGTTGGTAGAGGGGCCATTTCTGAGTAACCGTACCGATGAAGCCCTGATTACCGACCCGGCCTTCCGACAAAAAATGGCTGAAGCGATCGGCAAAGGATTGCGTCGGGTGCGTCGGTTGAAATGAGGTGACCATTGCGCCGGTTACGAAAAAGACCGGCTCATTTTGCATCGGTAGATATATATCGTAAGCCGATAGCCGTTACTTTTAGTGTCGGTCGCGCCTGTACGCCAGGCCTTTCAACGCCGCTATCTGCTCCGTGTCATCCTTCAGCGCTTATCTCACTGTTGGTAGTTTTAAAACCTGGGTCAACTCGGTTATCCTGGACATGCATCAGGAAATCGACACCCTGGGTCGTCCGGCGTCGGCAACGTATGGCGGCAAGCTGACGATCTCGTTCAATACTACCGCCGATCCACTGGTTACCAACTGGATGTTTAACCCCGCCAAGCAGTGGAGCGGTACCATTACGTATGTCGATATGGTGGGCGTGACGCTGAAAACGGTGGCTTTCCAGAACGCGTTCTGTCTGGATATGCAGGAAGACTTCGACGGTACCAACAATTCTGCCGATATGGTGACGACCATCGTTATTTCGCCTGAAAAGCTCAGTATCGGTTCCATTAACCACGATAACCATTGGCCTCCCATCGAAGCCAATTGACGTTCATAACCTTCAGGCCAATCCCCTCCTTGTATGGCTGCTTCGTTTGAATCAACGTTTCATATACCGGGCATGGACCCGATGGTGCTGATGCATTGCCACTACCAGTTTAACCAGCCCGACGACGTGCGCGGTCGGCCCAATGCCGGAGTACGTAGCGGGCTAATCCGGGTGACGTTGTTGGGCACCGACAACGGTACGCTGGCCAGTTGGGGCGTCGATCCGCTGAAGGCATTGAGTGGTAAGATCGTTTTTAAGGACAGCGAAGGCGGTACGTTAAAGACACTTCAGTTTTACGATACCTATTGCGTCGAATACCGGGAGGTGTTTGTGTCGGGCAGCACCACGGCCGCCTACACTTTCGACCTCGGCCTGACAGCCCGGCGCATCAATCTCAATAATGCCGAACACGACAATATGTGGCTCGACTGGAAACCCGGTCAATAACCACTTAGCAAGCATTAGCAAATGCTTCGGTTAAGACCGTTTAGCAGGTAAACTAGTCAGTTTCGTTGTAGGTGAATCACTGGGCTTATGGAATATAAACTGATTCTGTCGGGACCAGTCAATAAACGGACCGTCGAAAACGCCGTTATCGATTGGGTACGCAAGCATCCGCAAGGGGTCATGGCGACGTCTGGTTCGCGTGGATTGACTTCGCAGAGTATGCCTGTGCCGCAAAATCGGCAGCAGCAGGCGCCTGCCCACAGCCCGGCTTTGGCTCCACAACGTACCCAAACCCGCGTTTACGGCCCTCCTGCACCGGCTGGGTTGGAACAGGCGCTGTCGTCCCACATACGGATGCGGCGTATCAGCGAAATGGGGAAGAGCCAGGTTCACACGTTCATCTACAACGAGCGCGAACTGCTGATTGTGCGGCAGGGCAATCTTCACCATCAGTGGGTGCAATTGAAGCACTCGTGGGAAACCACGCAGGGCCTACAGGCCGTGCAGGCGGTGCAGCCTAACCCGGCTAACCTCAGCGAATGGGACCGGCTTAAGTTAGCGATGGCCAGCGGAATCCGGCAACTACCGGGTCAGGTCGTCGAAACGGTGCAGAAGATCATCGACAGCCTGCTCACTTGGCAGGGTATGCTGCTGATCGTGGCCGTAACGGCCATCTTCGTGCTGGGTGGCGAAATCGCCTTGATTCTGATGGGGGCGGTGGCGGTTTATGACTTGCTGATGAATGTGCTGCCCTTGCTGGTGGAGTTCTACCACAAAGCGATTGCCGCTAAAGATCAAGCCGAAATTGACGCGGCGGGTAAGCTCTTCGCGCAGGCCATTCTGCGGGGCGGGCTGGACGTGATCGACATTCTGTTTGCGGGTGGGGCTGTCCGTCGGCTGACCGTGCTGGGTGGCGGGCGCATTACGGCCCGTGCCGTGTGGGTGTATCTGGAAGAGCGCATCGGTCTGTTAGTGGCTCGCTTGCAGAAGGGTGCCGGCAAGTTGCAGCGGATAATCCAGGAAGCGCAAGAAGCGGCTAGAAAGGGAAAGGCCCTTCCACTACGACGTCTCTCAAAGTATAGAACTCGTCCTCCCTTCGAACGAAACCCTAATCATCCGCAAGCTGAGTATGACCGGCAGATTCAGGCGCAGCAGGATGGGCTCAATGATATGACTGTTGAAGAATATTTAAACAACAGTGATCGTTATAAGGCGCAAGGAAGAGCGGGAGATAAAGCTCAAAGAGAGGCAAGAAGTGAGGCGGCTAGACAGAAATATGAAGAATTGAGGCGCCAGGGCAAGAGCCCGCAAGATGCAAAACAGGAATCAGAGGCATGGATGAGAACACAAGCTGCTTTACACAACCCAGACCAAATAGCCGGAGGAAATCCTGATCATATTGGTGGTATGGGAGATAGCAATGTTAATAGTTCAATCGGCAGCCAATGGAAAAATAAGAGAATTGCTGAGAACATGGACGCCCACATTCGTCAAGAAGCGACAAGGATGACGCCTGAACAACGCAGAACGACTAAACTGAATATCGATTTAGACCATTGAACAACATGTTTGAGAAATTTTTTGAAAAATACCCCCTTTACCATATTGTTAAGAAGCCGACTGAACAGCAAATTGATAGCTATAGAAACGTTCTTCCTAGCGCAATAATAACAATATGGCAGGAGTATGGATATGGAATATTCGCCGACGGTTATCTGCGATTTATTAATCCGGATGATTGGACGGAATTTGTAAAAAAATATATAGAAAATACTGGTTATGAGTACATTCCAATAGCTGTTTCAGCTTTTGGTGATCTTTTTGTTTGGAAAACAAAAAAGGAAGGGTTTCTGGAATTATATGATTTTCGTCATGGTGATTTTAAAACGGTAAGTACTTCGACTGGATTAGATATATTATTTGATATGGATTTTCTAGATGATTCGTTTATCTGGGATGAACTTAATGCATCAAATTATAAGTCGATAAAGGTAAAACTCGGTACGCCAAATTATGATCAATGCTATGGTTATGTACCTCTACTGGCTTTAGGCGGGCGAGAGTCAATAGAACACATTCAAATCGTTGATCTTAGAGTACATATGGAATTAATGGCTCAGGTAAGCGGTCCTTTATAGGTTGAACACAGTGGATTTGTAAAAGGCCTGACCTAAATTGACACAACATATATGAGTATACTGATTGAATTAATTAGTAATAAATCTAAACGTTTTGTAAGACTAGTCGAGGTATCTTGACTGCGGAAGCGTAGCTATTTTTGTTTTAGCTACTCTATTAACTGATGCAGAGGTAGAAACTTATATGGCTCAAGTTTAATGTTATATCGATTTGCTGATCGCCCAGATACAGTATTACCACGATAGGTATTTAGGATGTAGGGCTTGAATTCAGTGTCAACTACATCCATAAATTCAATAATAATGATTAAGCGAGAGCCATTAATGAGTGAGCAGTACTTCGTTCAACGTATAGATCAAATCAGCAGTTTTATTGAGCAGACAAAGCAAGATCTTAAGTTGCCTGAAGGTGAGGTTTATCTTGATGCTGTTTATCATGATTTGTACTTAGATAACTGCAAGCTATTGACAGCTCAATACTCAGCGGGTGTAGAAGTAAGTAAATTAACTGAGACGCTCTGCCAAGCTATTGAGGCTTTAGTTAATTACAAAGCTCATCCTGATGCAACTAACCTGTTTTTTATTGGTTCTGTTGACGAGTATATGAATGTATTGGCTATGCTGACTTGGGGCATTACATTGCCTATTGAGCAAAATCAGTTTGCCCAGTTGGTCCAATGTATTGACCAGGAAAACAAGCGTGATGCATTAATTGATATGCTTATTGCGCATCGTATTTCTGATAGAAAGATTAGCCAAGATATCTATCTGCCAAAACTATATACACCATTATATAAAGCAGCATTGAACAAGTCTGATAAGCAAATGGCCGACTTTTTAGCCCAATGGTATAGTGTGTGCGTCAAAAAGACGGCTAATTATGAAATTTACACATTACATGGTGGTGATGATAGTGGATTTAATGGTTATTGGGCATGGGAAGTTGCAGGTATGACATATGCATTAGGAATCGATGACTCTGTTTATCAGTCATTCCGTTACTACCCTACTGATCTAGTCAGGTTTGCTCGGCATCAATAGCTTGTCTATTAGATAACGGTGGCGGGTAGTGAGCGCATCACGGTTAGGGCTCTGTGATTATTAGCGGCTAAACTGGTGCAAATTTTGTGTGACTTTATCGCGAAAGAAAGCCCAAGGTTTATTTGTGACGCGTCATAAAATACTATCCATTAAAAAAACCGAACCAATGGAACTAGATTATGACGTCTGGTTAGCTAACCGCAACAATAGTGCAACTAAAGCCATTAGCCCA
This sequence comes from Fibrella musci, assembly GCF_041321105.1. Classification (NCBI taxonomy): domain Bacteria; kingdom Pseudomonadati; phylum Bacteroidota; class Cytophagia; order Cytophagales; family Spirosomataceae; genus Fibrella; species Fibrella musci. Next base: position 578,241 of record NZ_JBGGWD010000006.1, read on the forward strand.
GCCGACGTAAATCTTGTTGTGGAGCGCCTGGCAGCCCTCAATCAGAAAGAATATACACAGCTTGTTTTGGGCGCTTCTGATGGGCATTTGCTAATAGGAGGAGGGCTTGGCGCTTACGTATGCACGTATACGCAAGGTGAGCAGGAAGCCTATTTTAATTTGATCAACCCACATGCTCCAACTGACGAAGAAGCTGAAGAGGTCACTGTTGTTACAGGTGGGCAGGCAGGTACGTTCCCTCCGGCGATTGTTGTTGACAGGTCCTTGGCCGAACAAGCGATTCGATACTTTATCCGTCACGAACAGATGGATCCTTCCCTTATATGGGAAGAAGATTAATCGTACAACCGTAATTTAAACGTGTATTCTTGGGTATCAAATCATTGATAATCAAACTAGATAATCGGCTGGCCAGAAAAGAATACGTGCCGGACGCCGAAACGGCGGTTATTGATAAGTCCCTATTGCTCCAATTGACCAACGGGGAAACGTTGACGTTTGTCGTCAAGGACGTGCAACTGAATGAACTGGAGTCGCTGGCGAATCTGCTTGACGTACCTATGTTTTGAGCGGATTGTGGCTGCCTCCGGTCTGAAGAAAAGCGCCTTATTAGGCTTGTACAAGAACGAAGATGGGCTTCGCACCAACTATGCGCTTGTCGCGTCAGGTACGTACCTGGTTATCGTGTCACTGGCTGAAATTCAACCGGCTCGCTATGCGCTGCAAATAGAAAGCGTCTGGCAGTTGGCTGGCTGATCAATGCAACCTCGAGTCTATAGCTGAGTCATAGCTTTGCTGTATATTGAGCGGCATGAAACCACTGCTCCTGCTGGTCGTTTTGACCGGGTTATTCAGCTCCTTCAGGCATAGAGAGATCGCCTGGGTAGCTATTGGCGACTCTATAACGTACCTGAACGACCACACCGATGAAACGCAGCACCGGATTACGAAAGGGTACATGACCCAGGTCGTGGAGAAGCTACCGCACATCAGGTACGTTAATCAGGGCCATAATGGCTGGACAGCGGGGCAGATCGCGCAGCAGATTGATAAGCTGGATATCGCAAAGGCCGACTTGTACACCGTTTTTCTGGGTACTAACGACTGGTGGGCGGGGCGGCCGCTGGGGCGGCTCAGCGACTATAAGGAGAATACGGGCAATGGTACCGTCTATGGCTCCTTCCGGCTGATTGTTGATAAACTGCATAGCCTGAACCCGGCGGCGCCAATCGTGCTGATTACGCCCATGCAGCGTGTCGATTTTGTGTATCTCTTTAATTACAAAAACAACGCCTACGGCTCCTACAAGCCCAATAAATCTGGACAAACGCTCGAAGCTTTCGCCAATGCCATTGACTCGATAGGCCACTATGCGCAACTGCCGGTCGTGGATTTGTACCACACCCGGCAACTGGCGATGGATAAACTGGTTCGGTTTAAGCGGGTGAAGAACCCATCGACGGGTCAATATACCAATTACCCTTACCCGACATTTGTCGACTTGCCTTTCGACCCGGCTGCAGACGAATACCCCTACCCGACGGAGTCGATTGCCATGACCTATGATGGCCTACACCCGTCGGACAAGGGCTATACGGTCATCAGTCGTCGGCTCATCAAGCTCTTTAAGCAGTACTGACGCATGAAAGGACTGGCTGATCTACTCCTGCTGGGCGACCCTCGCCTGTATGAGGTCTGCGAAGAGGTTCAGTTTGACGAACTGGCGCTGGTAGCCGGTTGGGTGGCCGACCTCCACAACGTGATGGAGGAAATCCGGACCAAGTACAAGTTCGGCCGGGCCATTGCCGCTCCGCAACTGGGCATCATGAAGCGGCTTATCTACATGAACGTGCTGCCACCCGCCGGGCGGGGGCCGGTGGTGTTTATCAACCCCGTACTGGACGACCTCAGCGACGAAACCTTTGACTTGTGGGACGACTGCATGAGCTTCCCGAATCTGCTGGTGCGGGTACGTCGGCACAAAGCGTTGACGATCCGCTACCTCGACGAGCAATGGCGCCCGCAACGCTGGCATCTGGAGGATGCTTTATCAGAACTGCTTCAACATGAGTATGATCACCTCGACGGCATTCTGTGCACCATGCGGGCTATCGACGACAAATCGTTCCGGTGGCGTCCGTAAGAAACGAAGCGAAAAAAGGCTGTCCACATCTGGACGAGAGTTTGTCCGAATGCGGACAGGATAGGGCGCAAAAAGGGCTAAAACCAGCTTAGAATCAGCGAGTATGCTACTTTGGCACGTAGATTGGCTAACTGTATCTGGCTGGCGTTATCGATGCGGCCGCGGCAAACCGAACCTGTAAGGCCAATGCCACTGATGACGCTTGTGAATGACCTAATTTGACTTGACTAAAAATGGATCGTGCCTTACCCAAACGCTTCTGGACCCAACAACGCATCGCGCTGTCTGCGGGCGGTATTCTGATCGTTGGTCTGATCGCCTACGTTACGTTGTTTGCCGACAAGCGTTCCAAACTGAATGTCGAACGCGACAAACTGACCGTTTCGCCCGTAACGATTGGCCCTTTTGAAGAATTTATTGCCGTAACGGGTGTGGTGCAGCCGTTGAAAACAATCCGGCTCGATGCCATCGAAGGTGGGTACGTTACCCAGAAACTCGTGGAAGGGGGTACGCAGGTTGAGAAAGGGCAAGTGCTGCTGAAGCTCGAAAACCAGGGTCTGAAACTGAGCTTCCTGCAATCGGAGACCGAAGCGAATCGGCTCGTCAACGACCTGCAAAATACCCGCCAACGGCTGCGGGTCGAACGGTTTGCGTTGCGCAAAAATCTGGCGGATCTGGATGCCCAACTTGATCAGGCAAAGGACACCTATGACCGGCAGGCCAAACTGTATAAAGACAAAGTGGTGTCGGAAGAAGATTACCTGAAAGCCAAGCGGGCCTACGAACGCCTGGCCAAGCAACGAGAAATCGAAGCCGAATCGCAGAAATACCAGGAGGATAACTCCAAACTGCAAATTCAGCAGCTGGAAGGGACCCTGGCACGTACCCAGCGCAACGTAGCACTCTGGCAGCAAACGCTTGAAAACCTGGTGGTTAAAGCGCCTGTATCAGGGCAGCTATCGAGTATCGATGTAGAGGTAGGTAGTAATATCAACCGGGGCCAGAACATCGGCCAGATCGATGACCTCAACGGCTTCAAGATGCGCGTGGGTGTTGATGAACACTATATCAGCCGGGTCTTTCCTGGGCTTACCGGGTCATTTGAGTTCAACGGGCAGGAGCACAGCATCCAGATTAGCCGGGTGTACCCTGAGGTACGGAATGGCCGCTTTGAAGTGGACATGACCTTTACAAAAGGCGCACCGCAGGGTATCAAACGCGGGCAGTCGTCGCCGATCCGGCTGGAGTTGGGTAAAGCCAGCAAAGCCACACTATTGCCGGTGGGCGGATTCTTCTCCGATACAGGTGGCAACTGGGTGTATGTGCTCGACAATTCGGGCAAGCGGGCCACCAAGCGAAACATCACGCTGGGCCGTAAAAACCCCGAGTTCTACGAAGTGCTCGAAGGTCTGCAACCCGGCGAGCAAGTGATTACCAGCAGCTACGAGAATTTTGGCGATAACGAAGTTTTGGAATTTTAAAAACAATAGACCGCAGACTAAAGGGATTCGTCAGATTAACGCAGCTTTCTCAACAGTTTGACTGTAAACTTCCGCGTAAATCCACCTGATCTGCGTCATACGCGTGCCAATCCTTAAAATCATGATCCAAACCATTAATCTACAGAAACTCTTCGCTACGGAAGAGGTAGAGACCACCGCCCTCAACGGCATCAATATGGACGTCCGGGATGGTGAGTTTGTTGCCATCATGGGGCCCTCCGGCTGTGGAAAATCCACGCTGCTCAACATCCTGGGTCTGCTCGACAATCCGTCGGATGGGCAGTACAACTTTTATGGTACGGAAGTATCGAGACTAAGCGAACGGCAGCGGGCCGAGTTGCGGAAAGGCAGCATTGGCTTTGTGTTTCAGAGCTTCAACCTGATCGACGAGCTGACCGTTTATGAGAACGTGGAATTGCCCCTACTGTATCTGAAGACGCCCGCCGACGAGCGGAAGGTGCGCGTTGAAGCAGCCCTAAACCGCATGAACATCATGCACCGGCGCAATCACTTCCCGCAGCAGCTATCGGGTGGTCAGCAGCAACGGACGGCTATTGCCCGGGCGGTCGTTGCCAAACCCAAGTTGATTCTGGCCGATGAACCGACGGGGAACCTCGATTCGAAAAACGGGGAAGAAGTGATGAAACTGCTGGGCGAACTCAACGACGAAGGCACCACCATCATTATGGTGACGCACTCGCCCTACGATGCGGGCTTCGCTCACCGCACCGTTAATCTCTTCGACGGTAAAGTCGTAACCGAGAACATTCGGGTGTGATGAATGAATAATGTACGATGTACAATGAATAATGGGCTGACGCGGTGGTATGCTTGCGCCAGCCCATTGTGCATCGTACATTATTCATTGTACATTACTTCAACTGTTCGTATACCAATTTCAGAATACCATCTTTCAGGCCCAGGTCGGGGACGGTGATTTCGGTGGCGCCCGCCCATTGCATGACCGAAATGTAGATTTCGGCGGCGGGTACAATCACGTCGGCCCGGTCGGCGTTGAGGCGTAGCTTATTAATCCGGTCTTCCAGACTGAACTCGGCGATGTAGTCGTGCATCCGGATAATTTCGGCCAGCGTCGTGGTGGTGTCGCTCGTTTTCGAAACGAGGTTGAACAACTTACTGATGTTGCCACCCGTGCCGACTGCCGTAACGGGCTTCGACCGATCGACGTTTTCGTTGATCCAGTCCTGCATCTTCTTCCAGGCGCTCTTCGTCTCTTTTCCCTCCAGCAGCCGCACCGAACCCAGCTTGAACGACCGCGACGTGATCTTTTGCCGGTTGCAGTACAAGTTCAGCTCTGTGCTACCCCCGCCTACATCGATGTGCAGCGTCTGCCGGTCATCGAGGGCCAACACCACCACGTTATTGATTAACTCGGCTTCGCGCTGCCCGTCAATCACCTGAATGGCAATGCCCGATCGGCTTTTGACCAGATCGACTACCTCCCGGCCGTTGGTGGCTTCACGCATGGCCGATGTAGCACAGGCCATATACGCCTCCACTTCGTGCAGTTCCATCAGCAGCTTATACGCTTGCATCAGCTTTACCGTGCGTTGTACGCTTTCGGTGGTAAGCCCACCATGCGTAAACACGTCGTGCCCCAGCCGTAACGGAAAGCGAACATACTCCACCTTCTTGAAGCTAACCACCCCATCGACGGTTAGTACAGTGGAAATCTGCATACGGGCGGCATTGGAACCGATGTCGATAGCGGCTAGTTTCATTGGATACAGGAATCGTTTGCGGGTCGCAAAACTAACGATTGGAACGCGGATGACGCAGCTTGAAAATGGATTTACCGTAGTAAGGGACCGCATCGATTCGTGAAAACACGCCCTTGGCTTGCACGGCAAAGCAGCCTTGTCGTCGCCGTCCCTCTAAAAATCTACGCAAATCCGTTACACCCGCGGCTTAGGCAAGTCTATTTGTCCGTGTTCCAGCCTAGTTTTACTAAATTTGTACTTTTCCGGGCTATTGGGTATTTCTCATTAGCTTTTTTCACGAAAAATTTGGCTCGATTTGCAACAGCTCACCGACCTCCTCCAGCAGCGCATCCTCATCCTCGATGGGGCAATGGGCACGATGATTCAACGGTATAACCTCAGCGAGGACGATTACCGTGGCGACCGTTTTCGTGACTTTCCGCACGACGTAAAGGGCAACAACGATCTGCTGTCGCTGACACGCCCCGACATTATCGCCGAAATCCACCGGCAATATTTCGAAGCGGGGTCCGATATCGTTGAAACCAACACGTTCAGCGGCACCAGCATCGCGATGGCCGACTACCATATGGAGGAGCTGGTCTATGAGCTGAATTACGAATCGGCCCGAATTGCGCGCGCCGTAGCTGATGAGTTCACGCAGGCCGACCCCACCAGACCCCGGTTTGTGGCCGGTGCTATGGGACCAACCAACCGCACCGCCAGCCTCTCGCCCGACGTCAACAACCCAGGCTACCGGGCCGTTACGTTCGATGAACTGGTCAATGCGTATTACGAACAGGTACGTGGTCTGGTCGACGGTGGCTCAGATATTCTGTTGGTCGAAACCATTTTTGATACCCTGAATGCCAAAGCGGCGTTGTTCGCTATCGACCGCTATTTCGCCGATCAGGGTAAACCTTCGTTGCCCATCATGGTGTCGGGTACCATCACCGACGCGTCGGGACGTACCTTATCGGGGCAAACGACTGAAGCATTCCTATATTCGGTATCGCACCTGCCTTTGCTGAGTGTAGGGCTGAACTGCGCGCTGGGTGCCGAGCTGCTGCGCCCCTACGTGCAGACGCTGGCTAATGAGTCGCCGTTCTACACGTCGGCTTATCCCAACGCGGGCCTGCCCAACGAAATGGGTGAATACGACCAATCGCCCGACGAAATGGCGGCACAGATTGAAAGCTTCGCCAAAGACGGGTTCGTAAACATTGTGGGCGGCTGTTGCGGCTCGACGCCCGACCACATCCGGGCCATTGCCGGGGCGATGGCGAAGTACCAGCCCCGCCCCAAACCCGCGCCCGAACCCTATCAGAAACTGAGCGGCCTGGAGCCGCTGAAGATTACGGAGCAAACCAACTTCGTCAACGTAGGGGAACGTACTAATGTAACCGGCTCTAAAGCCTTTGCCCGGCTCATTAAGGCAGGCGACTACGAAGCCGCACTGACCGTAGCCCGGCAGCAGGTCGAAAACGGGGCGCAGGTGATTGACGTGAACATGGACGAAGGCATGCTCGACTCGGCTGAGGTCATGACAACGTACCTGAACCTGATTGCCGCCGAACCCGATATTGCCCGTGTTCCCGTGATGATCGACTCCTCGAAATGGGAGGTGATTGAAGCCGGCCTGAAGTGTGTGCAGGGCAAGGCTATTGTCAATTCGATTTCGCTGAAAGAAGGCGAGCAGGCCTTCATCGAACGCGCCCAACTGGTGAAACGCTATGGCGCGGCGGTGGTCGTGATGGCGTTCGATGAAGACGGGCAGGCCGATTCGTATGAACGCCGCATTCAGATCTGCGAACGCGCGTACCGTATTCTGGTCGATCAGGTTCATTTTGCTCCGCAGGACATCATCTTTGACCCGAACATCCTGACGGTCGCAACGGGCATTGAAGAACACAACAACTACGCTGTTGACTTTATCAACGCCACGCGCTGGATCAAGGAAAACCTGCCGCTGGCGAAGGTGAGCGGTGGCGTGTCAAATATTTCGTTCTCGTTCCGCGGGAATGACCCCGTCCGCGAGGCTATGCACTCGGCGTTCCTGTACCACGCCATCCGGGCCGGTATGGACATGGGTATTGTGAACGCGGGTCAATTGGCCATTTACGACGATATCCCGAAGGAGTTGCTCGAACGCGTAGAAGACGTGCTGTTGAACCGGCGCGACGATGCCACCGAACGGCTGGTCACCTTTGCCGATACCGTGAAAGCCAAAGGCAAAGAAGTGGTGGTCGATGAAGCCTGGCGGAGCAATACCGTTGCCGAACGCCTCAAATATGCGCTCATCAAAGGCATTACCGACTTTATCGACGAAGACGTAGAAGAAGCCCGCCTACAGGCCGAGCGCCCGCTGCACGTGATCGAAGGCCCGCTCATGGACGGCATGAACGTAGTAGGTGACCTCTTTGGCGAAGGCAAGATGTTTTTGCCACAGGTGGTGAAATCGGCACGGGTGATGAAGAAAGCCGTCGCCCACCTGACGCCTTACATCGAAGCTGAAAAGCAGGTTGGCGATGCCGCCGGCGCCGGTAAAATTCTGCTGGCTACGGTAAAAGGCGACGTGCACGACATCGGGAAGAACATCGTGGGCGTGGTGCTGGGTTGTAACAACTACGAGATCATCGACTTGGGCGTGATGGTGCCTACCCAGAAGATTCTGGACGCCGCCCGCGAACATAACGTCGACATCATCGGCCTGAGCGGGCTGATTACCCCCTCGCTCGACGAGATGGTGGGTGTTGCTAAGGAGATGGAGCGGCAAGGTTTCACCATTCCGCTGCTAATTGGCGGGGCTACTACCTCGCGCATTCATACCGCCGTGAAAATCGACCCGCACTACTCGGGACCGGTGATTCACGTGCTGGATGCCAGCCGGAGCGTACCTGTAGCGGGCCGTTTGGTGAGCGACGAGCGCACTACCCGCGACCAGATTTTCAACGAGATTAAAGCTGAGTACGCTAAGCTCCGTGATGAACACGCCCGTAGGCAGAAAGAAAAGAACCTGCTGACGATTGAGAAAGCACGCCAAAATCGTGTCCAGATCGATTGGTCTGCTTTCTCTGCTACCAAACCAACGTACCTGGGCAATCGCTACTTCGACGATTATCCGCTCGATGAGATTGCGCGCTACATCGACTGGACACCGTTTTTCCAGACGTGGCAGCTACACGGCAAGTATCCGGCCATCTTTGATGACGCTACTGTGGGCGGTGAGGCCCGTAAGTTGTACGACGACGCCAATGCGCTGTTGCAGGATATCATCCGCAACAAGTCGCTGAAAGCGAAGGCTGTCGTTGGATTTTATCCTGCTAACGCCACCGACGATGATGTGTTAATTCATGATTTTGGGGAGGTCACGCGGGAGATTCCCTGCGAACGGCATGGCTCGCACCGGCACGTTGAATACAAGATTAGTCAGGCAGCGGCATCACAGGCGGCAGTAACGCCCGCGGGCGAGTTAGTATACGATACTAAAACGGTGCTGCACTTCCTGCGTCAGCAAAACCAGAAAGCGGCCGGTTTGCCCAACCTGTGCCTCGCCGACTACGTGGCGCCGCTGGATAGCGGTCGTGAAGATTACATCGGCGCATTTGCCGTAACGGCGGGTATTGGCATCGAAGCGCTACTGGAACAGTTTGAGCGCGAGCACGACGATTACAACAGCATCATGGTGAAAGCGCTGGCCGACCGCCTCGCCGAAGCCTTCGCTGAACTGATGCATGAACGTACCCGGAAGGAATTCTGGCCCTACGCCGCCGACGAACGGCTGACTAATGAAGAGCTCATCCGCGAGAAGTATCAGGGCGTCCGGCCCGCGCCGGGTTACCCCGCCTGCCCCGACCATACCGAGAAAGCTACGTTATTTGATCTGCTCGACGCCGGTCGCGCCGATATTGTGCTAACGGAAAGCTTTGCCATGTACCCGGCTTCGTCGGTGAGTGGTTTTTACTTCAGCCACCCCGAATCGAAGTATTTTGCCGTTGGTAAGCTCAACAAAGATCAGGTGATCGACTACGCGCACCGCAAAGACATGACCCTCGACGAAGCCGAACGCTGGCTTGCCCCGGTGCTGGCGTATTAGCGGTATGGTATTAAACCTATAAGGTTTTAAAAACCTTATAGGTTTACAAAAATCACGACCCCGCAATTAACGAGTTATTGATAATCAGGGAGATGGCCATGCCGGCGACGATTCCTGAGATGATCAATACCCAGTCGCGGCGGTGGCCCCGGAAGGCGTTCAGGATAAAGTGCGACAGGCCCAACACCAGCGATACGATCAGGAGTTGACCCAGTTCAAGGCCGAGATTGAACGCCAGCAGTGGCGTAACGATGTCGGCCTCCCGACCGAGCAGGCTGCGGAGGTAGCTGGAAAAACCCAGGCCGTGAATCAGGCCGAACGCCAGCGCGAGACTGTAGCGCCCCCATTTCCGCGACTTGATCCGCGTGCTGAACGGACTCGTGCGTTCCTGATAGAAAAAGTTGACGACAGCTGTAATCAGAATCGTGATCGGAATTAACAGTTCGATCACGTCGGAGCGGAACGAGAGCAGGCGCAGGGTGGCCAGCGCCAGCGTAATCGAGTGCCCGATCGTGAACGCCGTGACCAGGATCAGGACCTGCCGCCATTGCGAGAGGGTATAGATCGCACAGAGCGCGATGATAAAGAGAATATGGTCGTAACCACCCGGGTCGGTGATGTGATCGAACCCGAGGCCGAGGTAAATCCAAAAGTCGTTCATACGTTAGCCGATGGCCACTTTGCGCAGAATAGAGTCGATCACCTGAAGCGATGTGATGCCGTCTGCTTCGGCTTCATAATTGAGCAAAACCCGGTGGTTAAACACATCGGGGCACACTTCTTTAATATCTTCTGGCAACACGTAATCGCGTTGATCGAAGTAAGCAAGAGCTTTGGCGGCCAGATTCAGGTGAATGCTTGCGCGTGGCGACACGCCGTACTGGATGTAGCGAGACTCGTCGCGGAGGCCGTAGTCGAGCGGGCGGCGCGTGGCAAAAACCAGTTCGATAATGTACTTTTCGAGCGACTCGGAGATGTTTACCGCGTTGATTTCGTCGCGAATGTTGGCAATATCGGTGCGGTCAAGCAGCGACTGTACTTCGTAGTCGAAATTTAGGTTCGACATCCGTCGCATCACTAGCAACTCTTCTTCCTTGTTGAGGTAATCGACAAACACCTTCATCATAAACCGGTCGACCTGCGCCTCCGGCAGTGGGTACGTACCTTCCTGCTCAACGGGGTTTTGCGTGGCCAGAACCAGAAAAGGACGGTCAAGAATAAACGTCTCTTCACCAATCGTGACCTGTTTCTCCTGCATCGCTTCCAGCAGCGCTGACTGCACCTTCGCGGGCGACCGGTTGATTTCGTCGGCCAGAATCAGGTTGGCGAAAACGGGCCCTTGTTTCACCTCGAAATCCGACGTGCGCTGATTAAAGATCATCGTCCCGATCAGGTCGGCGGGCAACAGGTCAGGTGTAAACTGAATACGCTGAAAATCAAGCTGCAATACCTTTGCCAGTGTGTTGATAGTGAGTGATTTAGCTAGACCGGGCACCCCTTCGAGCAGAATATGGCCACCCGTGAACAGCCCCACGAGCAGTCGGTTCAGCAGGCGTTCCTGCCCAACCACAACCTTGCCGATTTCGGCCAGCACCTGCCGGATTTGTGAATGATAGGTCATAGAGGGAGTTCAACGTTCAATGTCCAAGGTTCAACGCTGCTAGTTAACATTGAACCTTGGACATTGAACGTTGAACTAATTTTTAGTCGCTCTGACGCTGCGATCTTTACCGTGAATGTCTTTGAAAATCTGCACGTTCTGGAAACCGCGTTCGTCGAAAACCGCCTTGGTGGCTTCACCGAATCGCTCGTTGATTTCTACGTAACAGACGCCCGCTTCCGACAGGTTGTGCGCTGCAAAATCGGCAACGGCCTTATAAAAAATCAGCGGATCGGCGTCATCGACAAACAGGGCTACGTCGGGTTCATAGTTCAGTACATTCTTGTCCATCTGGGCGGCTTCCGAGCGGGTCACGTACGGCGGGTTGCTCACCACACAGTCGAACGTACCTACCTGCTGTTGGGCTACGGCCAGAATATCCTGCTTCTGAAACGTTACCTCGGCGTTGAGCTTGTCGGCGTTGCGTTGGGCCATCGCCAGCGCCACTTCCGACACGTCGTAGGCCGTTACGTCGGACTGGGGCAGGAACCGGGCAAGCGTTACGGCCAGGCAGCCACTACCCGTGCCGATGTCGATAACGCGCACGGGCCGCTCGGTCTGATCGGCAAAATCGTGCATAATCAGCCGAACGAGGTCTTCTGTTTCGGGGCGGGGAATCAGCACGTCGGGCGACACTTCGAATTCCAGTCCGCAAAAAATGGTCGTACCAATCACGTGCTGAATCGGTTCCTGCCGGTTAAGCCGTTCGATGATGCGGAACCAGTCGGGTTCGGTACGGTTGGCGGGCAAGGGTTTATCAGCCAGTACGTCGGCTTTTCTGAGACCGAAGTAGTGGTCGAGTAGCATAAAGGCCATCTCGCGCGCTTCTTCAGGCGGATAGGCCGTGATGTTACGGCTGAGTTGTTGATAAAGGGGACGCGTGGTAAGAGCCATTCGGTGAAGTACAGACGCTATGCTGAGTTCGACAAAAATAGGGAAGTTTACCGCCTGCTAAACCTATAAGGTTTTAGAAACCTTATAGGTTTGACCATACATAACTGTTATGTCCAATTCGCTTATCATGCGCCGGGCCCTCGATCTGGCTACGTTGGGCCGGGGCCACGTTAGCCCCAACCCGATGGTTGGCTGCGTTATCGTTCACGATTTGGGAGAAGACGCTACGGGGCGGGTGTTGGGCGAAGGCTGGCATCAACAATATGGCGGCCCACATGCCGAAGTCAACGCCGTGCGGGCGGTGCTGCCCGCCGACGAAGCGCTGCTGCCCCAATCGACGGCCTACGTCACGCTCGAACCCTGTTCGCACTGGGGAAAAACGCCCCCTTGCGCCGATTTGCTCATCCAAAAGAAAGTAGGTCGGGTCGTATGCTGCAATGACGATCCCAATCCACTGGTAGCGGGCAAAGGCTTCCAGAAACTGCGCGACGCTGGCATTGAGGTCATCACGGGGCTGTTGGCTGAGGAAGGTCGCCTGTTGAATGCCCGCTTTTTTACGGCTATCGAGCAGCAGCGGCCGTATATCATCCTGAAATGGGCCGAAACTGCCGACGGCTTCATGGGTGGTCCCGGGGCCACGCCCGTTCCCATCAGTGGCCCGCTGGCCGGGCGGCTGGTGCACCGCTGGCGAAGCGAAGAAGATGCCATTCTGGTTGGGACCACCACCGCCCGCCACGACAATCCCCGCCTTAACACGCGGTTATGGCCGGGTCGGTCGCCGGTTCGGGTGGTACTGGATCGCGCCTTGGCGTTGCCTACTACGCTCAATCTGTTCGACGGAACCCAACCGACGGTGGTCTATCATCGGTCGGGGCTGGACGTACCTGTGGCTTCAGAAAACCTGAGCTACGCTGCCGCCGACTCACTGCCTGCACTGCTCGCCGATCTGCACGAACGCCGTATCCAGTCGGTATTGGTCGAGGGGGGGGCGCAGGTGCTGGGTACGTTCCTGGAGGCGGGGCTGTGGGACGAGATTCGGCAATTTCGAAGCGCACAGACGCTGGGTCAGGGTGTTGCCGCCCCAACCGCACAAGGTACGTTGGTAAACCGTGACCGGGTTGGGGCGGATGAACTGTGGACGTGGCGGCGTGACTAAGCCAATGCTTCCCCGTCGATCCAGACGCCTTTAACCGTCAACGAGCGGTCGAGATGAACGAGGTTGGCAACGTACCCAGCCTTGATGTGCCCGATCTGGTCGTCGAGACCAATCAGGCGGGCGGGCGTGGTTGATGCCATGCGTAACACATCCGTCAGGGGAAGATCAACGGTGTCAACGGCATACCGCACGCAATCGGCGAGGGTGATGGCCGTGCCGCCCAACTTGCCTTCATTGTTGACATACCGACCGTGCAGGGGTTCGTCGGGCGTACCGCTGCCGGGTTCATAGCTGACAATGAAATCGCCCAGCGCGAAAGTTGGGCGCGGCGGGTTGGCAAACAGGGCATCGCAGATCATAAACAGCCGGTCGGGGCCGAGCAGGCGGTGTGCCATCCGGATGGCCGCCGGCGCGCAATGATAGCCGTCGGCAATGATACTACAGGCTACCGTGGGGTGGTCGAAGATAGCGCCTACACTCCCTGGTTCGCGGCTTTCAAAACCCCGCATGGCATTGTAGAGGTGCGTGGCCAGCGTGAATACGGGCGAGGCCCCCGCGCCATTGAACGCATCGGTCGCCTGCTGATAGGTGGCGTTGCTGTGCCCCAGCGACAGCAGTGTGTTGGGGTGCTTCAATTGACCCAGTAGAGCAAGTTGCTCGTCGGAGAGAATCTCAGGCGCGGCGGTCAGAATGCGGATCACGTCGGCATTCGTGCTGAACAGCGCTTCCAGTTCGCCCTCGGCTGGGGTACGTACCAGCGCGGCACGATGCGCCCCGCGTTTGACCGGGTTGAAATAAGGCCCTTCCAGGTGAATGCCAGGTACGTTGAGCGGCATGGCATCCCGCACCGTCGCGATAGCCGCCATCGCCTGTTGCATCTGCGCCAGTGTATCGGAGTGCATCGTGGGCAGCAACGTGGTGGTGCCGTTGCGGGCATGGCTGTCAAAAATCTGCCGGATGGCCTCAGGCGTGGGCGTTTCGTTCAGGAACGCTTCTGAGCCGCCGTATAATTGCAGATCGATGAAGCCCGGCACCAGGTAATCGCCGTTCATGTCGATTACTTGCTCGGTGGTGGCGCCGAGCAGATCGGTACCAATGGCGTTGATCTGACCGTTTTCGATCAGCACATCGTAGCCCGACAGCAGTTGGTCGCCGGTAAAAACGGTCGCGTTTTGGAAAAGCATAACGAGTAATACCGAAACTCCCGATTCGGTTGGGCTGAGAAATCGTTGGTTACCTTATTGAAGCGGACACTTCTACAGGACTACTGCTCTACCTTCGTCAAGGTTACGTCATCGAGCAACGCACCGGCTTTTTGCTGAAACGCAGCCATGTGCGGCATTTGGTTGTGGGCGTCGAGCCCCGCCTGATCGGGCCAGCGTTCGTGCATGATAAAGCGGTCAGGTGATTCGGTGCTTTCGTAGAGTTCGTATAGCAGACAGGCGGGTTCGGTCCGGACGGCTTCGACCAGTTCGAGCAGAGCGAGTTTCAGATCGGGGCCGCAGCCGGGTTTGGCCGTAATGTTGGCAATGAGCAGGAGAGACATAGTTAATGGCTATTGAATGAGAAAAAAGACCCGAAATGAGCCGTTGTGGCGTGTTTGACTAGCGGTCGTTCCAGATCGCCCACGATTTTTCGGCCTGCAAAACGAGCATCTGGTAGCCGTTGAGCCCGGTAGCTCCCTGCGCCCGGCCGCGCCGCAAAAATTCGGTTTCGGCGGGGTTATAAACCAGATCGTACAGGAAATGCTGCGGCGTCAACTGGTCGTAAGGCAGATCGGGCGCATCGGTTACGTTGGGGTACGTACCTACGGGCGAACAATTGACAATCAGTTGGTAATCAGCTAGTAAGCCAGGTACGTCGGCGTAGCGCAGGCCATCGGCATCGGGCGTGCGCGATACCATTTTGTGCGCAATACCCATGTCTGTAAGCGCCGCCACCACGGCCTTCGACGCCCCGCCCGTACCCAGAATGAGCGCTTTCAACCCCTGCCCCAGGCCCTCGGCCCCGTGCCTGTCCTGCCACGCTTCTTCCAGCGAAAGCCGAAAGCCATAATAGTCTGAGTTGAAGCCGGTTCGGCTGCCATCTGCTTCCAAACGAATTACATTGACGGCGCCGACTTTCTGCGCCGACGCGTCGAGCCGGTCGAGGTAGGGCAGCACATTGGTTTTGTGCGGAATCGTGACGTTCAGCCCACGCAGGCCGGGTGTTTGAAGCAGATCGGGCAAGGCCGCAATATCGGGCAGGTCAAACAGATCGTAGCGGGCGTCGGTGATGCCCTCGCGGGCAAATTTCTGGGTGAAATAGTTCTGGGAAAACGAGTGGGTCAGTGGGTGGCCGATGAGTCCGTAGCGCGTCATAACAGCAAAAGTAGTGGCCCGCCGTTCATCTTTGTGTCTGGAATTGTTCGTTTCGTTGTCGCGTTCTAATTTTAGGCTATCGACCAGTCGCTTATCCACTTAAGGGAATGTCAATTGCCGCGCCAGATGCGTGGGCCGTTGGTGTGGCTCTTAGCATCCTTTTTCGCACTGCGTGTATTGTATCGTTGACGTTGAGACCACTGGAGGCGTAAAAGGCCCCACTCGCCTTACTGAAATTGCCCTGATCCGCCACGACGGTAACCAGATCGTCGACGAGTTTCAGACGCTGCTTAATCCGGGCCATCCCATTCCGCCGTTTATCAGTCAGCTCACGCGCATCACCGACGCGATGGTGGCCGAGGCCCCCACGTTCGATCAGGTGGCCGATCGTGTACACGAGATCACCGACGAGGCCATTTTCGTGGCCCACAACGTGCAGTTCGATTTTGGCTTTCTGCAGAAAGAGATGAGTTGGCTCGACCGCGAATTTCTGCGGCGTACACTCTGTACCGTTCGGTTGAGCCGTAAAATCATTCCCGGCCTGCCTTCCTACAGCCTCGGCAAGCTGTGCCGGTCGCTCGATATCCCGGTGTCGGCCCGGCATCGCGCCTACGGCGATGCCGCCGCTACGGTAAAGCTATTCGAACTGCTGCTTCAGCACGATCACCGGGGCCATATCCCCCGCCCAAAGTCATCGCTGGTTTACTAACGGTTGCATAGCTCATATAGCTACGCAATTGGCAAAAAAGCCACTAACGTACCTGTGCTACTTGTACAGGTACGTTAGTGGCTTTTTTGCTCACAACCGATTCTCCTAGCGCATGGCGAATAAAATCAGGCTGACCAGTAACATACCAACGAAGTGGTAGCTGCCCGTAATCAGCCCGTATAAAAACGGCCGGGGTATATTCGGATTGATGGCGATGTTGACCGTATTGGTAACCAGGTAGCCAATGCCAACTACCGCCGCAAAAAGTGTGGCTGCACCATACGAAGTCACGTTCAGCGTGTATAGCAACACGGCACTCGTTATGGTGATGATCAGCGAACAGACCGCTGGCCCGACAATGTAGAGCGGGTTGTCGCTCTGCGGCTCGTCGGCGCTTCTGCCCAGGGCAATTCGGTACGGTTTGGGGAAAAGAAACAAGTACCAGAAAGCACCTAATCCGAAATAAAGAATAAACGCGATAAGAACACTTAGCCAGTTGATGGCGGGCAGTACAGTAAGCATGCTGAGCGGGAAATTGAAGAGTGAATCAGTCGTTGTCACTTGACCGTACAAAGGTCTGCGCAACCACTGACAGCCTTATGTCAGCAGCGTTCCAGGCTGTGAAAAGACGTACCTGACTCGGCCACTCAGGCAAATAGAGTACTGACACGCTCTCCTCGCCGAACGGCCTGTTTCTGCTCCGCCGTCAGGTACGTTATGTCAGGAATCCGTTTTCGCATTGTATAAACAAGCGGATGAGAAGGCTGTTGATAAACACTTCGTCCTGCTCTATAGCGGGTTCGGGAATAACGCGCCCCCGCATAAACTCGTAGCTTCCTTCTCTAACGAACAGACGTTGCCAGGCTTCAAACTCATCAACAGTTTGTAGCGATTGGGGTAAGTCGAGATTGTTCGGTGGGCTGAGCAGCGGCGACCATACGCTGCGACGTCGTGCTACCGACGATTGAGCTGGTTGTTATCAGGCCGCTTCTTGTTGCTATAACATTAACGTACCTACGGAAGTTGGAAGAGTATACATTGGTTGCCGAAAGCAGCCGATCAAACCGAATACAACGTTATGGAACAGAAGGAATTGGGCATTGGGGTGATTGGAATGGGCGGCTTTGGGCTCTACGCTGTTCAACAGTTTTTACAATATCCCAACACGCGCCTTGTGGCTATTGCCGGCTCGAAACGCGAAGAAGCCATCCGCACCGCACAACGATTCGGGGCCGACCAACTCGGTAGCCTTGAGGAACTGGTTGCCCACCCCGACGTCGACATTGTCTACATTGCGACGCCTCCCTTTCTGCACTATGAGCAGGCCATGCTGGCACTCGAAGCCGGTAAGCACGTCATCTGCGAAAAGCCGCTGGCGATGAACCCCGAACAGGGCCGGGAAATGCTGGCTAAAGCCGCCGAAAAAGGGCTGCTGATGGTGACCAACCTCATGCAGCGTTACAACCCGCTCTTTGCCCGCATTAAACACTTAATTGATAAGCAGTTGCTGGGCGATTTCCTGCACGGCTACTTCGAAAATTATGCCGGCGACGAAGGCCTGAGCCCCGAGCACTGGTTCTGGGATCGTAGTAAATCGGGTGGTATTTTCATCGAGCACGGCGTCCACTTCTTCGATCTGTTTGCGGGTTGGCTGGGTAAAGGTGAGGTCGTCGCGGCGCAAACCACACAACGCCCAAACAGCGCAGACATCATCGATCAGGTACAGGCCACGGTTCGGTATGGCGATGCCGGCAACTACCAGTTCGTGAATTTCTACCACGGCTTCACCCAGACCGGACGGATGGACCGGCAGGAAATGCGGCTGGTGTTTGAGCGCGGCGACATCACACTCTATGAGTGGGTACCCACGCGGATGGAGCTCCGGTGTGTGGCCGACGAAACCACGACCCGCGAACTAATGCTGCTCTTTCCCGGTGCACAGCTCGACGTTACGGCCAACATCGATCCGTCGAAACCCATTGGCGGGCGCCACAAAACCTTCCACGCCTACCAGCAGATCGAACTCAAATTCGGCTTTGAGGTCGAAAAACAGCATCGCTACAGCGAACTGCTCCGGCTGATGTTCCGCGATCAGGCGTCGGCACTTAAACAGCCCGATGTACACCGGATTATTTCGGAAGAAAATGGCCTTACCAGCCTGGAAACGGCTTGGGCTGCCGATCAGCTAGCCAAAGCACAGCCATGAGTCGCGCGTTTCTCAAAAACGAAACGGCCGACGACCCCGTCGTGATTCCGGCTCGTGCGCCGCTGCCGCCCAACACGCCCAATTACGTTACGCCCCGTGGCCTGAACCTGCTGCGCGCCGAGCTGACTGAGCTGGAAGCCGAGCACGCGCGCATTCAGGCCACGGGCGCGGCAGATGATCCTGACCGCACCCGGCAACTTGCCGAACTGAACGGCCGAGTTGGGGCGCTCAACAGCCGTATTGCCAGCGCCCGGTTAGTGGAGCCTCAGCAGCAACCTACTGACGAAGTGCGTTTTGGAGCGACAGTGACCCTGCGGGCGACCGGCCAACCCGACTGGCAACTGACCATTGTCGGTGTCGATGAAGCCAACGCCAGTCAGCGGCGCATTGCGTTTACGGCTCCTGTGGCTCGGTTAATGCAGGGTAAACGCTTAGGAGAAACCGTAACGTTGCGGACACCCGCCGGGGAACGTACCTGGCAGATTGCCGCCATCAATTACGAATCAGATTCCTGAGGGAGGGGTCCTGCGGATCGCGGGGAACTGTTTACCTTTGCGGCTCCAATCAACCGCTGGTTAACGTATGATTGCCGAACCAACTCTTCCTGATGCCGCCTTTAGTGGTCCGCTTCAGTCAGCCATTACCTACGAGAAAATCCCCACCCACATCTACGCGGATGCCAAAGCCGCCTCACGCGCTGTTGCCCACGAAATCGCCGATCTGATTCGGTTGCGGCAACAGGAAGGCCTGCCCTGCATCCTGGGTCTGGCAACCGGATCGTCGCCCAAGACGGTCTATGCCGAACTGATTCGGATGCATCGCGAAGAAGGGCTGAGTTTCCGCAACGTGGTATCGTTCAACCTCGACGAATACTACCCGATGGAGCCCGACTCGTTGCAGAGTTACTGGCGGTTCATGCGCGAACAGCTGTTCGACCACGTCGACATTCCCGAAGGCAATTACAACGTACCTGACGGCACCATTCGCCCCGAAAAAGTAGCCGAATTTGCGCAGCAGTATGATCGGCAGATTGCCGAAGCGGGCGGACTCGATTTTCAACTCCTGGGTATTGGTGGGAATGGCCACATCGGCTTCAACGAGCCGGGTTCACTCATCAACAGCCATACGCGGCTGATGATGCTCGACCACTCGACGCGGGCAGCGGCAGCGGTCGATTTCGGGGGGCTTCCCCGTACGCCGCGGAAAGCTATCACCATGGGCGTAGCCAGCATTCTGGCGGCCAAGCGAGTGGTGTTGCTGGCCTGGGGCGAGCGCAAAGCGCCGGTGATTCGTGGCGCGGTGGAAGGCACTGTTACGGAAACAAACCCAGCGTCGTACTTACAAACGCATCCGAATGCCTTGTTTGTGATCGATGAAGCGGCCGCTTCGGAACTGACCCGGATGAAAACGCCGTGGCTGGTCGACTCGGTAACCTGGGATAACGCGATGAAGAAGAAAGCGGTCACGTACCTGTCGCTGACTCTTCAAAAGCCCATTCTGAAACTCACCGACCGCGACTACAACGACAATGGTGTCTCGGACCTGCTGGCTCAGTACGGGCAGGCCTACGACATCAACATCGACGTCTTCAACCAATTGCAGCACACCATTACGGGCTGGCCCGGCGGTAAACCCAACGCCGACGATACCAACCGCCCCGAACGGGCACTGCCGGCTCAGAAACGCTGCCTTATCTTCAGCCCCCACCCCGACGACGACATCATTTCGATGGGCGGTACGTTCCAGCGGCTCGTCGATCAGGGGCACGAGGTACACGTGGGTTACCAGACCTCAGGCAACATCGCTGTAGCCGACGACGAGGCCCTGCGCTTCGCCGATTATGTTGTCGATTTCAACACCCGCTTTGGGATTAAGAGCCCCGAAGCCACGCGCATTTTCCAGGACGCGGCCGCCTTCCTGCGCGCCAAAAAGGATTCTGAAATGGACACCGCCGAGGTGCGCCACGTGAAGGGCCTGATCCGCATGGGCGAAGCCAAATCGACCTGCCGGTTTGTGGGTGTTCCGGTCGAAAACGCGCACTTCATGAACCTGCCGTTCTACGAAACAGGTAAGGTGGAGAAGAAGCCGCTGGGTGAAGACGATATCCGCATCACGATGGAACTGATCGAGACCATCAAGCCGCATCAGATTTACGCTGCCGGTGATCTCGCCGATCCGCACGGGACGCACAAGGTCTGTCTGGACGCCATTCTCGAAGCCGTGAAGCGCCTGAAGCACAAAAATTTCATGAAGGACTGCTGGGTGTGGCTGTACCGGGGTGCCTGGGCCGAGTGGGATATCCACGAGATCGAAATGGCCGTACCGATGTCGCCCGATCAGGTGATGAAAAAGCGGTTAGGTATCTTCAAACACCAGTCGCAAAAAGACGGCGTAGTGTATCAGGGCACCGACTCGCGGGAGTTCTGGCAGCGGGCCGAAGAGCGCAACCGCGCCACCGCCGAACTCTACAACCGCCTCGGCCTGGCCGAATATGAAGCCATGGAAGCCTTCGTCCGCTGGAAGGGATAGACGGATTTGTTTAACGATCAAAAAAGGGCTGACGCGTCTATCGCGTCAGCCCTTTTTGTCTTAACCTGTATGTCTTAGCGAACGGAAGATGACCCGTGACGCCCGGCTCCAGCCGGGTCGTAGCAGTGAACAGACACCATTTCAACAACGACCCATAGTCGACCCGGCTGGAGCCGGGCGCAACTGTACAAAAGCAAAAAGCGGTGCCGGTCGAAACCAGCACCGCTTTTTTATGACAACGTACCTGACGACTAAGCCAGCGTCCGTTTAACTTCTTTGATTTCGAAGCCTTCGATGGTATCGCCCATTTCGATGTCGTTGAAGTTTTTGATGCTCAGACCGCACTCATAACCCGTACGAACCTCGGCCACATCGTCTTTGAACCGTTTCAGTGCGCTGATTTCCCCCGTGTGGATCACGATGAAGTCGCGAATGACCCGAATCTTGCTGTTCCGTTTGATGGTACCATCCGTAACGTAACAACCGGCCACTGTACCGATTTTGCTGATCTTGAACACCTCGCGTACTTCGATGTTACCCGTGATGACCTCTTCCTGCGTCGGTGCCAACAGGCCTTCCATCGCGTCTTTGATCTCATTGATTGCATCGTAGATAATCGAGTACAGGCGAATCTCAATCTGCTCCTGTTCAGCCAGACGGCGAGCATTCGACGAAGGACGTACCTGGAAGCCAACGATGATGGCATCCGCCGTTGAGGCCAGCAGCACGTCGGATTCTGAAATCTGACCTACCGCTTTGTGGATGATGTTCACCTGTACTTCACCCGTCGAGAGCTGTAGCAGCGAATCGGAGAGGGCTTCTACTGAACCGTCGAAGTCACCTTTCACAATCACATTCAGCTCTTTGAACGAGCCGATTGCCTTCCGGCGACCGATCTCTTCAAGCGTGATGTGCTTGCGGGTACGGAGGGTCTGCTCGCGCAGAAGTTGCTCCCGTTTGTTGGCGATTTCACGGGCCTCGCGGTCCGTTTCCATCACGTTGAACTTGTCACCCGCCTGCGGTGCACCCGGCAGACCCAGGATCAACACCGGCTGACTTGGCCCAGCTTCTTTGATACGTTCGCCACGGTCGTTCGTCATGGCGCGGATACGGCCATAGTGAGCGCCCACGAGCATGATGTCGCCCTGACGGAGCGTACCGTTCTGTACCAGTACGGTGGTAACGTACCCACGACCCTTGTCGAGTGTGGCTTCGATAACCGTACCCGTGGCGCGGCGGTCCGGGTTGGCTTTCAGTTCAAGTACTTCAGCCTCGAGTAGTACTTTGTCGAGTAGTTCATCGATACCCATACCGGATTTCGACGAAATTTCCTGCGACTGGTATTTACCACCCCATTCTTCAACGAGCAGGTTCATCTGAGCCAGTTCGTTCCGAATTTTCTCGGCATCGGCTCCCGGCTTATCCACTTTTGAGAAAGCGAATACGATGGGTACACCGGCTACCTGTGCGTGGTTGATGGCCTCGCGCGTTTGGGGCATGATGCTGTCGTCGGCGGCGATCACGATGATAACCACGTCGGTTACTTTCGCACCCCGGGCCCGCATAGCCGTAAAGGCTTCGTGACCAGGCGTATCGAGGAAGGTAACCATGCGGCCGTCAGCCGTTTTCACGCTGTAGGCACCAATGTGCTGCGTGATACCACCGGCTTCACCTGCCGCTACCTTCGTCCGACGGATGTAGTCAAGCAACGACGTTTTACCGTGGTCGACGTGACCCATGATCGTGACGATCGGAGCGCGCAGTTCAAGATCTTCTTCAGCATCCGGCGCTTCTTCCAGACCCGATTCGACTTCTTCTTCGGCCGATACGAACTGCACGTCATAACCGAACTCATCCGTGATAAACGTAATGGCTTCAGCATCGAGGCGCTGATTGATCGAGACGAACATACCGGCACTCAAACAAACCGAAATCACTTCGTTGATCGATACGTCCATCAACGACGCCAGGTCGTTGGCCGATACGTATTCGGTCACTTTCAGTGTTTTGGCTTCGAGCTCTTCCTGTTCGTTCAACAGGCGGCGATCCTCTTCGCGCTGATTCCGACGGTCACGGCGGCGTTCGGCACCCCGGTTGGTACGTGTGTTACCACCGGCAATCCGTTGGTTGGTGGCCCGGATGTTGGCCGAAACCTCCTGTTTCGATGGTGTTTCGCGGCGGTCGCGATCACCGGGACCCCGACGATCGTTTTTGCTGCCGGGACGTGGTCCATTCGATGACCGGTTCTGGTTGGTACCACCACCTTGTCCCTGACCCTGCGGCCGGTTTTGATTCGTACCACCTCCCTGACCCTGCGGCCGGTTCGGATTGGTACCACCACCCTGTCCCTGACCTTGCGGCCGGTTCTGATTGGTACGGTCGCCCCCCTGACTCTGGTTGCGATCGCCTCCCTGGTTGGGACCACCCTGACGTTCGCCCTGCGGACGGTCGCTACGCTGACCACCTCCCTGACGATCGCCTTGCGGCTGCCCAGTGCCCTGGCCTTGTCCCGGTTGACCCGGACGGCGGTCGTTGGCATTGGGAATTCGCTTGCGTTTCTTTTTATCACGACCTGCCGCACCACCACCTTGCGGGCGGTTGAACTGGGTCAGGTCGATGGTTCCTTTTACAGTAAGCCCTTTCAACTGCACACTACCTTCAGCCCGGATGGTCTCAACAGGTGCAGGAGGCGCGTCGGCCGGAGCCGGGGCTGGCGTTTCAGCCGGCTTAGCTGCTGGTGTTTCGGCTACGGGCTTCGTTACCGCCGGAGCTGGTGCTTCGGCTGGCTTCTGAGCGGCTGGCGGTGGCGTCGTGGCTACAGGAGCCGGAGCGGGCTTGACCACCTCCTCGGCTTTGGGCGTAACGGGCGCTACCGGTGCTGCTTTCTGCTCAACAGGTTGCGGCTTGGCGGCTACTACCGGCGCTGGCGTAGGCTTGGGAGCCTCAACCGGCTGGCTGGGAACTTCCGGCTTCGCCTGCACGGGCGGTGGCGTGGGCTTCGGCTGCTGCGGAGCGGCCGGTTGAGCCACTGGCTGGGCCGGTGCTGGTTGCTGCGGTTTGGCAGGCTGCGCTGGTGCAGCCGCTGGTTTGGGATTCAGGTCAATTTTCCCCAGCACTTTCAGGCCTGGCAGACCCGACGCTGGCGCCGCCTCACGCTCAACAGGCGCGGTGCTTTGCGGGCGGGGTGCTTCGGTAGGCCGGTTGCTGGCCGGTGCTTGTCCGGCGGGCGCACCTGTCACAGGGCGGCCCTGATCGTCGCGTGAATAACGCGGCAAGTAGTCGTCATCCCGACGAGTCGGCGCTTCTGTAGGAGCCGTAGCCTCAGCGGGCTTACGGGCACCATTCAGGAGCTCGTTCGATTTAAATTCTCTCGCCAACACCTCCAACTGTTCTGTGTTGATTTTGGTGTTGGGATTCACTTCCACCTTAAACCCTTTGGCAGAAAGCGTACTCGCAACAGAGGAAAGCCCTTTGTTGAGAATTTTTGCCACTTGGCTTAGGCGCATTGACTTATCTTCTGCCATACGTTCGGTTTAGACCCGACAAAATTAGTGGTTGTTTATACAGTGATAACAACGATTAACGGATTATAAATCCCAAGGGCAGTTTATGAGTCTTGAGTTTATGGGTTTTCAGAGGCTGCGCCTGAGTACGTATACGCTGGTGAGCCACCTGGAAACGGATAAACTGATGAACTAATAAACTAGCATTATTCAAATTCCTGACGCAGAATGTTCAGGATTTCCTCGATGGTATCTTCTTCGAGGTCGGTGCGGCGGGCGAGTTCTTCGCGGCTCAGAGCCAGTACGCTCTTAGCCGTGTCGAGACCTACGCGGCGGAATTCATCAACAATCCATTCGTCGATCTCGTCTTTAAACTCCATCAGGTCAACGTCTTCGTCGTCTTCCTGACCGTCCGTTTCGCGGTACACATCCAGTTCCAGATTCACTAACCGGCCAGCGAGCTTAATGTTCTGACCACCCTTTCCGATGGCCAACGACACCTGATCGGGCTTGAGGAACACGGCTACGCGTCCCGCCTCCCGGTCGATGTTCATGGAGCTCACTTTGGCTGGGCTTAGGGCCCGGCTGATGAGTAGTTCGAGGTTTTCGGTGTAGTTGATTACATCGATGTTCTCATTGCCAAGCTCGCGCACAATCGAGTGGATACGCACGCCTTTCATGCCTACGCAGGCCCCAACCGGGTCGATACGCTCGTCGTACGATTCGACGGCCACTTTGGCCCGCTCGCCCGGTTCACGCACGATCTTGCGGATCGAGATCACGCCGTCGTAGATTTCAGGAATTTCTCCTTCGAAGAGGCGCTCGAGGAACACGGGCGACGTACGCGACAGCACAATTTTCGGGGTGCCGTTGTTCATGTCGACCCGGTGAATGACAGCCTTCACGGCCTCACCCTTACGGTACCGGTCTTTCGGAATCTGCTCGCCACGGGGCAGACTCAGTTCGTTGTTTTCTCCGTCTACCAGAATAATTTCGCCGCCTTTGAGGAATTGGTATACTTCGGCCGAAATCAGGTCGCCAACCTGGTCTTTGTATTTCTGGTACAGCAGTTCTTTTTCTAAATCTTTAACACGCTGAATGAGCGTTTGCCGTGCCGTTTGCACAACCCGACGCCCAAAATCTTCTAGTTTGACCTCCTCGGCCACTTGCTCGCCCACCTCGAAGTCGTCCTGAATCTTACGCGCTTCCGAGAGGGGAATTTTGTCATAATCCCAGATATCCTCCGAATTGTCGTCCACGATTTCGCGCGTCCGCCACATTTCCAGATCACCGCTTTCGGCGTTGATGATCACGTCGAAGTTGGCATCGGTTTCAAATTTTTTGCGAATCATGGTGCGGAAGACTTCTTCCAGAATCGCAATCATGGTGGGCCGGTCGATGTTCTTCGATCGGGCAAAGTCGGCAAAGGATTCAATTAACTGTCCGCTGTTCATGGGAAAAGCAGTTTTCAGTTTTTAGTTTCCTGTGTCCAGTTGGCTGGCGCAGCCTTGTTACTTGTGCACCAAGTAGCTGGAAACTCCAAACTAAAAACGTCCAAACTTTTATTTAAACGTTATTTCAACAGTCGCCTTCCGGATTGTGTCGAAAGCCAGGGTTTGGGGGCCTTCGGGGGGCAGTTCGGTGAGCGTTTTGCGTTTTGTTTTACTGATCTTGGCGGGTGGCACGTCGAGCACAATACCCGACTCATCGACCGACGCCAACGTACCCACAAGCGTTTGCCCGCCTGTGGTTTCGACTTTTAGCGTCCGGCCCACGTTTTTGGTGAACTGCCGGGGTTGCGAAAGCGGGAAACCTACGCCGGGCGACGATACCTCGAGGTTAAACGGGGCATCGCCGAAGAAATTTAACTCATCCATCTGGTTGCCCAGTTGCCGACCGATGCGCGCGCACTCATCAATGGTAATGCCCTCATCGGAGTCGAGCAACACGGTTACCTTGAGCGTTCCTCCCTGCCGACCAGCCACTTGACTATCAACAATATAATACTCGCCTCCGTTGAGGTGGGGCTCGAGTAACTGGCTGATGCGCTCCTGGTCATTCATGAAAGGCTACCAAAGAAAAAAGGGAGCCGAACTCCCTTTGCTTGATCCGTGTCGATGTCGCTAAGTGCCGCAAATATAAGGAGTTATTTGCCGAGAAGCAAGCGTAGCGGCGCGTAGGTTACTGTGTGGCCAGGCAAGCCAACGACGACAGGCACTCCCAAATGGGCTAGGGAACGGCTTGGCGGTATCCTTCGCCCTTTGGCTAACGCGGCGTACTTTTGCGCGACAATCAAGCACGTAATTCATGGCACTGGGGAACCGGATCAGTCTCTTTTTGGCATTTGTTGCCCGGTCAGTGCTTTGGTCGGTACACATAGGGCTGTTTTTCTACACGCTGTTTGTTTACTACCTGCTGGGGTCGCTGCTTTCCGAGCACTGGTTTGCCAGTATGCTGATGATCACGCTGCCCGTAGCCTGGCTCGGGTTGGCGTTGCTGGCACTCATCTGGCTGTTTTTCCGTCCTTGGCGGGCATTGCTTTCGTTGGCGGCTTTTCTGATTGGCTACTGGCTGTGGCCACGGACGCTAAGCCTCGATTCGGCCAATGCCAACCCCAACAACCGGCCAACGTTGACGTTGCTCAGCTATAACGTGTCGGCCTTTGCAACCGACGAGTTCTATGAGTTTAAACAGGAGTCGAAGAAGAGTCAGCAGCTTGTCGACTGGGTGGTAAAACATCCGGCACCGGTCAAGTGCTTTCAGGAGTTTTATACGGGTAGTCTTTCGCCCACCTACGAGGTGCGGCAGCGCCTCGAGCAGGCGGGTTATCGCTACCGGGCGTTTCTGCAACCGATCAACGATGGGTACGTAGGAGTAACGACGTTTTCGAAATACCCGATCATTGGGCAGGGCCGACGGGCGTTTGGGTCGTTTAACGGCATGGTCTGGGCCGATATTAAGCTAGGGGCCGATACCGTCCGGATCATCAACGTACACATGCAGTCGATGGGTATTCGGGTACGTCGGGTGTTCGAGAATGAAGAAATCGACGCCATGAAATCGGAGACTCGCACCGTGTTAGGGGCCCTCAAAGCGGGTTTTGTGGCGCGTCGGCACGAAGTCCGGCTGATTGAGCAGTGCGTGCAGAGCAGTCCATATCCGGTGATCGTGACGGGTGACTTCAACGATACGCCCTATAGCATTATCTATGAGCGGTTGCGCCATCGTTTGCATAACGCGTTTGAAGATGGCGGCTCGGGATTCGGCTTCACGCTCAACCGGGCCCCGCGCTTTATCCGGATCGACAATCAGTTCTACGACCCGAAGTTATACCTGCTTCGATTCGACACCCACCGCGATATTCCCTATTCCGACCACTACCCGATCGAAGGGGAGTATGCGCTGCCGTAGAGGGTTTGGAGTTAATGGTTTTGAGTTAAGAACGCTTTATCGCGGACCTTGGGTACGTTGCCCGGATAACGGTAAACTCGAAACTACAAACCCTAAACGGATTCATGGCGTTGCGTTGACCCACACTTCGCCGTCGGTGAAGCGCTCTTTTTTCCAGATCGGCACCGTTTGTTTGATGGTATCGATGATGTAGCGCGTGGCCTCGAAAGCCGCATCGCGGTGAGGGGTTGCTACCCCAATCAGCACCGCCATTTCGCCGATGCGCAACACGCCGGTACGGTGAATAACCACGTACCTGAGCACGTTCCAGCGACGGCAGGCCTCATCAGCAATTTTTTGCATCTCGCGAATGGCCATTGGTCCGTAGGCTTCGTAATCGAGCTGCTGTACGTCGCGCTGCTGGGTATTGTTACGTACCACGCCAAAGAAGAAATCAATGGCCCCGGCTTCGTCGGTTTGCAGGTAGTGATACGCCGAACTGAAGTCGATAGGGTCGGCAGTTAGGGCTATCATAGAAAGAGGTTTCAGGTTCCGGTCTCAATGTTTCGGCAGTCCGCTATGGCTACTGAATGCAGTAGCGTAACTAAAAACGGAAAAGCCGGAAACGCCAAAACTACACTTATCCGCCACTGACGGGCGGGATGAGCGCTACTTCATCGGAAGGGGTCAACACCGTGTCGGGGTCGGCATATTCGCTGTTGACCGCCACCAGTATTGACTTCACATTGGCCAACGCCGGGTATTGCTCGTTGAGGCGCGTCATCAGATCAGCAACCCGGGCGCCTTCGGTAAGGGGAACGGCCACTGTCGACTGCCCGACCAGATCGCGGGTGATGCCAAACAGCAGGACGGTAAGCGGTTGAGTCATATCGGCAAAATAAGTACGAAAGGGCTTTCACGCCAATCTGCACGCATAGGTACGTTGCAGAGTGAGTGGCCTGTCGCTGCGTAACGATAAAAGCCGCCATGCGGGTTCGCATGGCGGCTTTAGAATCTGAGGAACCAGCCTACTTGCTGCTCTCCAGCTTACGCTCGGTCTTTTTCATCGTGCGCTTAGTTTTGTTAAGCGCCTTATTGGTAGCCCGTTTTGTCTTCTGAGACGCTTCGTTCGCTTCTTCTTTCACGTCCGCTTTTGCTTCGCGGGTTTCACGGTCGATTTTATCGCCAGCGGCATTCATGGTCCGTTTTGCCTGACGGCCGGTTGCTTTGGCGTTTTCTTTTACGTCTTGGGCCTGCGCCATCGTCAGGGTAGTGGCCAGTACGGCCAGCAGCATGAGGGTCTTTTTCATTGCGTAGTCTAGTTGGCGGGTTTTAGTGGGGCCAACTAGTGAAAAAACGCAACCCATTGGCCAGTGTTACGAAATCCGAGTTAGGAAGCGGTTAAACTGTGTCAGCGGGCACATTCATAATCGCTCGTCGAACAGCTTCAGGATGCGCTTGTACTCGTCCATCCAACTGGTTGGTTCCACAAAACCATGATCTTCGACGGGGTAAGCTGCCAATTCCCAGTTTTCTTTCTTTAGCTCAATCAGGCGCTGTGCCAGCCGGACGGCATCCTGAAAATGCACGTTCACGTCGACCATACCGTGGCAGATGAGCAGGTGACCTTTCAGGCCGGCGGCATGGTAAATGGGCGACGACCGGCGGTAGGCGAGCGTATCGGCATAAGGCTCGTTCAGGATATTGCTGGTATAGCCGTGGTTATAAGCGGCCCAGTCGGTAACGGGGCGCAGCGCGGCACCGGCCTTGAACACGTCAGGCGTAGTAAACATGGCCATCAGCGTGATAAAGCCACCGTACGACCCGCCGTAGATACCGATTCGTTTGGGGTCGACGCCGTGGTTTTTGACGAGCCAGGCCGCTGCATCGACGTGGTCGGTAAGATCTTTCCCGCCCATAAACCGGTAGATACCCGTACGCCAGTCTCGTCCGTACCCGGCCGATGCCCGGTAGTCGATGTCGAGCACGGTGTAGCCTTTGTCGACCAGCAGATTATGGAACATGTATTCGCGGAAGTACTGGCTCCACCATTTGTGCGCATTCTGGAGGTAACCCGCTCCGTGCACAAACACAACGGCCTTGCCCGTGGCTTTAACGGCCGCGTTGGCGGCTGGCTGGTACAGGCGGGCATAAATGGGTTGTCCGTCGCGCGCCGGAATCGTCACCATGGCCGGTTCACGCCAGGGATAGGCCTGGAAGCGTTCGGTGGTCGAGCGTGTCAGTTGTATGGCCGGTCCGGCAAAGGCGGTGGGTTCGGTGCCTTTCTTCTTCGTACCGTCCAGTAAATAAAGCTCCCAGGGCTTATTGGAGGCCGAATACCGGATGGCCATACGCGACTCATCGGGCGAGAGGGTGACGTCGTTGGCACCGGTCATGGTGGTGAGCTGGGTACGTTGCGGCATACCGTCGCGGCCCATCGTAACGGCCATGCGATACAGGTGCTGCTCACCCGGATGGCGTTCGTTGGTGGTCAGGTAGAAGAAGCGCTTGTCGGCCGATAGCACTACCTGCTGCACTTCAAAACGGCCTTTGGTGAGCTGGGTTTTCTGACCCGTCAGCACGTTTTGCGTGTACAAATGCGAGTAGCCATCGGCTTCCGACTGGTAATAAATCGTCTGGGCGTCGAGCCAGCCCAACGTACCTGGCGAGAACGCACCGCCGATGCCGGGGCCACCCACCCAGGCTTCGTCGCGCTGCCGATCGAGAAGCTTCATCGTTGTTGGGCTTTCGGTATCGACAAGCATCAGCCAGCGGTCTTTATTGTCAAGAGCGCGGACCGACACGACGCCGTAGCGGGCAGTTGCCCCCTCGGCCCACACAGGCATGCTGACGTATACGGGTCGGTTCGCGGCCTTGGCCGTCGTGGCTCCTTTGCGGGTAGTCGTGGTGTCTTTCGCCGTTTTTTCGCTGGCCGCGACCGTGCTGCGCCCTGCCGACGTAGCCGAGCCGCTTGTGACAGCAGCAGGCATCAGATAATCGGGTTTGTCGGTAATGCCGGGGAGGCTGGCGAGGCTGATGGTCAGGGCGGTATCGCGCCGAACGTCATACACCATGAACTCGACCGCCGCCAAGGGCGCGCCTACTTTAGTGCGGGCGGGAAGGTCTTCCGTGAAGCCCGATTCGGTGATGAAGTTGGGCACGATGGTCGATTTGCTGCTCGCCGACCGCATCAGGTTGTAGGTAACCAACCGGCCATCGGGGCTGAGGCTGGCATTCATAACGGTGCGGCCATCGGTGCCAATCGTTTTGGGGCGGTGGGGCTGTTCGGCTTTGGTCGTGCGTTCGGTTTCGTCGCGTTTGGCTTTCCGTAACCGAAGCACGTCGAACAAGGCCAGCTGATCTTTCTTCAGCCACGACTCCTGGTCGGTTGGCTTGGCGTCTGGCTTTTTGGCGGCAGGATCAAAATTGGTTAGTTGCTCAACGAAGCCCGTGGTCAGGTCGAGGCGGTACAGGTTCTGGGACCGGGTAAAAATAACCGCCTTTTCGTCGCCGGAAAATACTGGGTTCGATTCTCGCTCTACAGTGCTGGTGAGCATACGTACCTGCGCGCCCAATGGGCCTGTCTGGCGGTTGAGCAAAAAGATGTCGCCGTACTTTTCATAAAGCCGAAGGGTACGGGCGCGGTTGTAGATCGGTTTGTCGTCGGCCGAGGGCAACAGGCGACGTTCGGCTATCGACACTTTGACGGGGGCCGGTAGGGAGGCGTTTCGGGCAGTGCCCGCTCCCGGGTCGGGCAGCGTAATCTTGTACAGCGAGTCGCCCAGCGCTTTGTCGGCCGATCGGGCATCGTGCCAGGTAAAATAAATCGTGCGCGAGTCGTCAGACCAGAACACCCCCGAGGGCGACGTACCTACCCACTGCCTGGGGTCCTGCATAATCGTCTCGATGCTCAAGGCTGACGTTGCGGTAGGTGTAGGCGGGGTGGGTTGCGCCAGCATGGGCAATGCACAAGCGCACCAGCTTAGTAAGATGAAGAGGTGTTTCATGCTGCAAAATAGGGCAGTATTTCGTCATCACGACATTCTGTAAATACGGTCATTGACGGTATTTACAGGCAGTTTCTGTACTTTTAAGCCGATATTCCATTAACAAACATCTTCTTATGCGTCATACTATTGGGTCGATGCTGACCGTAGCCGCTGTGCTATGGTTGGGCGATCGGGCCATTGCTCAAACAGCCCCGTCGACGACCAAGGCTAACACGAAGTTCGAGCAGCTTGGGCCGATGCTGCCCACGCCCAACACCTTCCGCACGGCGGCGGGGGCACCGGGTAAAGATTACTTCCAGAACCGGGCCGATTACGACATCAAAGTCACCCTCGACGATACGCAGCAAAAGCTTACAGGGACCGAAACCATCACGTATCGTAACAACTCGACCGATGCGCTAACGTACCTGTGGCTGCAACTCGATCAGAACACCTTCCGTCCAGAAGCTACCAGTCGCACGGCGCAGACCAACAGCATCAATAGTGACCGGGGCGCTTCGTTTGCGCAGTTGAACGCCCTGAGCGGGAAGAATGCCAAGGCATACGGTGACAACATCACGCGAGTAACCGATGCTGCCGGGAAAGCGCTGAAATACACCATCAACGAAACGATGATGCGGATCGACCTGCCCACGCCGCTCAAAGCGGGGGCCTCGTATTCGTTTGTCATCGACTGGAACTTCAACATTGTGGATGCACGCGCTACGGGCGCTCGGTCGGGCTACGAATACTTTTCGCAGGATGGTAACTACATCTACGAAATGGCCCAGTGGTTCCCCCGGCTGTGCGCCTACAGCGATGTGACGGGCTGGCAGAACAAGCAGTTTCTGGGGCAGGGTGAGTTCACGCTCATCTTTGGCAACTACAGAGTGGCCATCACCGCCCCCAACGACCACGTCGTCGGGGCAACGGGCGAACTGCAAAACCCTAACCAGGTGCTGACGGCTACGCAGCTCAAGCGCTGGAATGAAGCCAAAGGCAAAGGCGACAAGCCCGGCGAAAACCCCGTGTCGATTGTGACGCAGGAGGAAGCTACCGCTGCCGAGAAGGGGAAGCCGACAGGGACTAAAACCTGGGTGTACAAAGCCGATAACGTGCGGGACTTTGCCTTCGCCAGCAGCCGTAAGTTCATCTGGGACGCCCTGCAACCGAACATCGAAGGCAAGCGCGTATGGGCGATGTCGCTCTATCCGAAAGAAGCTAATCCGTTGTGGGGGCAGTATTCGACCCGTCTGATTGCGCATACGCTCCGGTCGTATTCACGTCGTACCATTGGGTATCCGTACCCCGTGGCCTACTCGGTACACGGCCCCGTGGGCGGTATGGAGTACCCCATGATGAGTTTCAACGGCGCCCGCCCCGAAGCCGACGGCACGTATTCGGTGGGCACCAAGAACTTCCTTATCTCGGTGGTCATTCACGAAGTGGGGCATAACTTCTTCCCCATGATTGTTAACTCCGACGAGCGGCAATGGTCGTGGATGGACGAAGGTCTGAACAGCTTCCTCGAAGGCCTTGCCTGCCTGGAGTGGGATCCCAATTTCCCGGCGCATGGTATCGATCCGCAATACATCGTCGACTACATGAAACTCGACTCGACGCAGCAGGTGCCCGTTATGAGCAGCTCAGACAATATTCCGCGCAATACGTTTGGCCCCAACGCCTACACCAAACCGGCGACGGCGCTCAACATCCTGCGCGAAACGGTGATGGGCCGCGAGCTGTTCGACTACGCCTTCAAAGAGTACGCCCGCCGCTGGGCCTTCAAATCGCCCGAGCCCGCCGACTTCTTCCGCACCCTGGAAGACGCCTCAGGCGTGGACCTCGACTGGTTCTGGAAAGGCTGGTTCTTCACGGTACAACCCGTCGACCAAACGTTAGTAAATGTTGATTGGTACCAGCCCAGCAGCCAGAACCCCGAGGTGGTGAAAGCCGAAGCCCGCGCCGAGGCTCAGCGCCGCCAGAACACCATCAGCAAACAACGCGATGCCCTCAAGAAAGACGAGAGCGTGGTGGCCCAGGACTCCACCATGCGCGACTTCTACAACAGCTACGACCAGTACGCTGTCACCGACTCCGACCGCAAGCGCTACCAGGACTACCTGGCCACGCTGACGGCTGAGGAGCGCTCGGTGCTGGAAGGCAAGCAGAACTTCTACACGCTGTCGCTGAAGAACAAGGGGGGCATCCCCATGCCGGTGATCATTCGGATGGAGTTTGAGGACGGCACCGACTCGGTGGCTCGTTTTCCGGCTGAGATCTGGCGCTTCAACGATGTGTCGATCCGCAAGGTGATTGCCACCAACAAGAAGGTGCGGCAGTGGACGCTGGACCCCTACCAGGAGATCGCCGACATCAACACGGAAGACAATTCGTTCCCGGCCGTAGCGTCGAAGCCCACGCGTTTCCAGCTCTTCAAGCAGCAACAGCGGCCGGCTGCGGGCAACCCCATGCAACAGCAACGCCCGGCTGCGCGCCCGCCCGCGCAACAGGGTAGTGGTCGAAACTAGTCTAGTACCTACTTAGTCAATAAACCATGAGAAAAACACTAATAATGGCGAGCCTGGCCCTGGGGTCAGTTGCCGCACTGGCACAGGCGCCTACCGCCCCGACCCAGAACGCCAATAATAAGTTTGAGCAGCTTGGGCCGATGCTGCCCACGCCCAACACCTTCCGCACGGCGGCGGGGGCACCGGGTAAAGATTACTTCCAGAACCGGGCCGACTACGACATCAAGGTCACGCTCAACGACGCTGAGCAGAAGATCATAGGGACTGAAACCGTCACCTATCACAATAACTCGACCGACGAACTGCGCTACATTTGGCTGCAACTCGACCAGAACCTGTTTGCCAAAGGGTCAACGGGCAGCATCACCCGCACGGGGGGCGTCAACGAGAGTGGTATGAGCTTCGCCCAGTTGCAGAACCTGACGTCGGTGCGTGAGCGCAGCCAACAGCAGGCCAGCGACAAGTATGGCTACAAGATCACGCGCGTTACCGACGGGAAAAGCAATCAGCCGTTGAAATACACCATCAACGAAACGATGATGCGGATCGACCTGCCTGCGCCGCTGAAGCCAGGTACGTCCTATTCGTTCAACGTCGACTGGAACTACTTCGTAACCGAATACTACGGCCGTAGTGGGTACGAGAAGTTCAAGGATGGTAACAGCAATTACTTCATCGCCCACTGGTTCCCGCGTCTGTGTGCGTACAACGACGTAAACGGCTGGCAGAACAAGCAGTTTCTGGGACAGGGCGAGTTTACGCTCATCTTCGGTAATTACAAAGTCGCCATCACGGTACCGAACGACCACGTCGTGGGCTCGACGGGTGAATGCCTCAACTACAAGCAAGTGCTGAGCGCTACGCAACAGAAGCGCATGGCGCAGGCTGCCAGTAGCAAAACGCCGGTGGTGATCGTGACGCAGGCCGAAGCTGAGGCCGCTGAGAAAGCCCAGCCTACCGATGTGAAAGCCACCAAGACGTGGGTGTACAAAGCCGACAACGTGCGGGATTTTGCCTTTGCCAGCAGCCGCAAGTTTATCTGGGATGCCATGCAAACCGACGTGTATGGCGACGGGAAGAAAATCTGGAGCATGTCGTTCTATTCGAAAGAAGGTAATCCGCTCTGGGGGCAGTACTCGACCCGCGTAGTTGAGCACACGTTGAAGTCGTATGGCAACCGCACCATTAAATACCCGTATCCGGTGGCGATTTCATGCCACGCGACGGCTGGCGGCGGCATGGAATACCCCATGATCTCGTTCAACGGTGGTCGCCCCGAAGCCGACGGTACGTATTCGGAGGGTGTGAAAGCCGGCATGATCGGTGTGATCATTCACGAAGTTGGCCACAACTTCTTCCCCATGATCGTCAACTCCGACGAGCGCCAGTGGACCTGGATGGATGAAGGCCTGAACACCTTCTGCCAGTACCTTGCCGAGAAAGAGTGGGACTACAACTTTCCCAGCCGCCGCGGCGAACCGCAATTTATTGTCGACTACATGAAGTCGGACAAAGCGGTGCTCAGCCCGATCATGACCTCGTCTGACAACGTCATCAACCTCGGTGCCAACGCCTATGCCAAACCGGCTACGGCGCTCAACATCCTGCGCGAGACGGTGATGGGCCGCGAGCTGTTCGACTACGCCTTCAAAGAGTACGCCCGCCGCTGGGCCTTCAAATCGCCCGAACCCGCCGACTTCTTCCGCACCCTGGAAGACGCCTCAGGCGTGGACCTCGACTGGTTCTGGAAAGGTTGGTTCTACGGCGTAGAGCCCGTCGATCAGGATCTGGTCGAAGTAGATTGGTATCAGCCCAGCAGCCAAAACCCCGAGGTGGTGAAAGCCGAAGCCCGCGCCGAGGCTCAGCGCCGCCAGAACACCATCAGCAAACAACGCGATGCCCTCAAGAAAGACGAGAGCGTGGTGGCCCAGGACTCCACCATGCGCGACTTCTACAACAGCTACGACCAGTACGCTGTCACCGACTCCGACCGCAAGCGCTACCAGGACTACCTGGCCACGCTGACGGCTGAGGAGCGCTCGGTGCTGGAAGGCAAGCAGAACTTCTACACGCTGTCGCTGAAGAACAAGGGGGGCATCCCCATGCCGGTGATCATTCGGATGGAGTTTGAGGACGGCACCGACTCGGTGGCTCGTTTTCCGGCTGAGATCTGGCGCTTCAACGATGTGTCGATCCGCAAGGTGATCGCCACCAACAAGAAGGTGCGGCAGTGGACGCTGGACCCCTACCAGGAGATCGCCGACATCGATGCGGAGAATAACTCGTTTCCGCGCACGTCGAAGCCCACCCGTTTCCAGTTGTTCAAGCAGCAACAGGGCCGGTTTGGTCCGCAGGGGCAGAACCCCATGCAGCAACAGCGCCAAACTACTCGTCCGCCTGCACAGCAGGGTAGTGGGCGAAACTAGCCACGCGCTAAACCGCCTATAAACCTGGGTTCAACGCCCCCGCAGCGATCTGATGCGGGGGCGTTGTTGTTTTACAACGTACCTGATCGTAAGCTGGTTGGACTAGGTACGTTGTCAGGTACGTTATGCTAGAGTTTTACCTAAGCTACCTGACTGTCAATGGTGAATTAAGGCCCAAAAACCGCTTAAAACAGGGATATTTAGACCGGAAAAGCGGGTTTATCGATTGCCGTTTGTAGTTTAGTCTGTTTCGCTATAACGGCGCCAACCCCAAACATCAAAGACAAACGTACTTAATGCATTCTCTACCCCGCAATGCGGTTCGCAATGCGCTTGGCAGCCTTTTGCTACTAGGCCTTGCCGTACCTGTGCTGGCACAACGGCCCAGCGCGCCCACCTCTTCATCAACGGCTTCGGCCACGGCTACGCCCGCGTCGAGCACCGCTTCGCCTAACGCTGCCGGCCCGCCCCGGACACCCATCAAACCGTACCGGGAAGTAATTACGAAAGCGGCCAAAACGAGCCGCGGCCTGTTTACGGCCCACCAGATCGACGATAAATACTACCTCGAAATCGCCGATTCGCTCCTGGGCCGTGAGTTCATGGCCATCACCCGGATTGCTAAAGCCCCCACCGGCGCAGGCTATGGCGGCGAACTGGCCAACCGGCAGGTACTTCGCTGGGAGCGTGGCCCCGACCGTCGCCTGCTGTTGCGGGTGGTGAGCTACATCAACGTCGGCACGGCTGGTGGCGATACGCTGCCCATTTCGCAGGCTGTTCGTAACTCCAACGTCGAGCCGATTGCGTCCGCCTTCGACATCCGGGCAATCCGCAAAGATTCGTCGTCGGTGATCGAGGTGACCGATTTCTTCCGAAACGATAATCAGGTGGTATCGCTGACGCCCGCGACCAAGTTCCGTTATCGGATCACCGCCGCCGCCACCGACCGCTCGTTTATCCAGACGATCCGCTCATTTCCGATCAATACCGAGGTACGTGTCACTCGCACGTTCACGGTAAACACCGCCCCAACGCCGCCGTCACCGACGCCCTCGCCGCTGCCTACGGTCAGCCTGCCGGGTGGAAGCGATGCCGGAGCCGTTACAATGGAGGTGAACGTGTCGATGATTCTGCTGCCGAAAAACCCCATGCGTAAACGCCTGTTCGACTCGCGCGTTGGCTTCTTTGCGTCGAACTACACCGTTTACGACGATAATTCGCAGCGAACCGAAGACGAGACCTTTGCGGTACGTTGGCGGCTCGAAGCCAAGTCGGACGCCGACGCCGAGCGGCAGAAGCGCGGCGAGCTGATCGAGCCCAAGAAACCCATCGTGTATTACATCGATCCGGCGACGCCCTACAAGTGGCGGTCATTCCTGAAAGCAGGTGTGGCCGACTGGCAGAAAGCTTTTGAGAAAGCGGGCTGGAAAAACGCGATCATGGCCAAAGACTGGGATCTGCGCGACACGACGATGAGCCTCGAAGACGCCCGGTATTCGGTCATTCGCTATTTCGCGTCAGACATTGAGAATGCATATGGTCCGAACGTACACGACCCGCGCTCGGGAGAGATTATCGAGAGCCACATTGGCTGGTACCACAACGTGATGAACCTGTTGCGGAAGTGGTACGTAGTGCAGGGTGCCGCCGTGGATGCTCGTGCGCGCAAACCCAAGTTCGACGATGAACTGATGGGTCAACTGGTTCGGTTTGTATCGAGCCACGAAGTTGGTCACACGCTGGGTCTGCGCCATAACTTTGGCTCAAGCCACGCTACGCCAGTCGAGAAACTGCGCGACAAAGCCTTTATCGCTCAGAACGGCCACACGGCGTCGATTATGGACTACGCCCGATTTAACTACGTAGCCCAGCCCGAAGACGGCATTACTGATCTGTTTCCGCGCATCGGCACCTACGACATCTGGGCCGTTGAATGGGGTTACAAGCCGGTTTACGACACCAAGGATGCCACGGCCGACAAGCTGGTGCTGAATAAGATGGTGCAGAGCCACGCCAATGACCCGCGCTACTGGTTTGGCACCGAGATTAACCCGATGGACCCGCGCTCACAAAGCGAAGACCTTGGTGATAACGCCATGAAAGCGAGCGAATACGGCATCAAAAACCTGAAGCGTATCCTGCCTAACCTAACCGAATGGACCCGCGAAGAGGCCGAAGATTACGATAAACTGCGCGAGATGTACGGCGAAATCGTTGGCCAGTTCCGGCGGTACATGGGCCACGTAACGAAGTATGTGGGTGGGATTTACGAAACACCACGTACCTACGATCAGGCAGGTATCGTTTACGAGCCGACGCCGCGCGTGCTTCAGAAAGAGGCCATGACATTCCTGAACACGCAGTTGTTCCAGACACCGACCTGGCTGCTCGACGCCAAGATTATGCCGCTGGTACGCGCCGATCAGGGTGTCGATTATGTACGGACGTTGCAGGAAACAACGCTGAACAGCCTCATGGATGTGGGTCGGCTGTCGCGCCTGATTGAAACCGGCTCAGGCAGTTTTGGCAAAGGTGGTTACACGCTGATCGAGTTTATGACCGATTTGCAAAACGGCATCTACAGCGAATTGGGAACCGGCAAGGCCATCGACATTTACCGTCGTAACCTGCAAAAAGCGTACGCCGAGAAGCTGATTGCTGTGCTGAATACACCCGCGTCAACGGGCGCTGGCGCTGCTCCGTTCAGTGGAGCAGGTTTCCGCTTTAATCCAGGCCCGGTTACCGACATCCGCAAGTCGGATATCATGTCGGTTGTTCGGGGGCAACTGGTGGCGCTACAACGTAGTATTGCCGGGTCGCTCCCCCGCCAAACCGACGCCATGAGCCGTTACCACCTGGCCGACGTGCAGGCGCGCATCCAGCAGGCGCTCGATCCGAAGAAGTAAGTTTTAATGTACAATGCATGATGTACGATGCACAATGGCAGCCTGATCAAGATTTTTGTGCCTAAGCTGCCATTGTGCATTGTACATCATGCATTGTACATTATATTTGCAGTCCCAAACGGGATGTAGCGCAGTCCGGTAGCGTGCTTGCATGGGGTGCAAGAGGTCGTGGGTTCGAATCCCGCCTTCCCGACAAAAGCCAGTCAGCAATGACTGGCTTTTTTGTTTTAGGACGGTGGCGTGTCCCGCCAGTCGAAAAAAAGCCACTTACGATTCAACGTAAGTGGCTTTTTTCTTATCAGGTACAGCGTTGAGTACAACAGTTATATACCTGATTTAGCGAATGGATACTATGTTTATTTTTGAGGATGGAGCTTCTTCTCAGAATCATTCAGCAGTATATCCCCCTTTCCGCTCAGGACGTGGCCATCATTGCTACGTTGTTTCGCCAACTGAAACTCAAAAAAGGCGAGCATTTGCTGCAGGCTGGCCAGGTCTGCAACAACATATATTTTATTGAAAAGGGCCTGGTCCGCTATTATGCCAGTACCGACGGGGAGGAAAAAACAAGCTACTTCAATAATGAGGGTGAGTTTGTCTGCGATTATGCCAGCTTTCTGCCCCAGCAGCCATCCCGGACTAACATTCAGGCGCTGGAAGCTGCTACGGTGTATGCCATTAGCCACGCCAATATGGACCTGTTTTACGCACAAGTTCAACATGGGGAACGCTTTGGGCGGTTAGCCATTGGCGAGGTTTATGTGACGGCCATTCATCAGATTAACTCGCTCTATACTGACCCGCCCGAACTGCGCTACCAAACCTTCTTCGATACGTTTCCCGATTTAGCGCAGCGTATTCCGCAATATTACATCGCCTCTTACATTGGCATTAAGCCTCAATCCCTAAGCCGTATTCGAAAAAGAATGGCTCAAAAGCATTAATTAACCTGGGTGAATGACTGCCTGTTTTTTCAGGGTGAGCTTTGTTGTCTCAAACAATCACTATATGAAAACAGCAGCAGAAATGGCCCCATGGGGCTGGCAGTCGGTATCCTATTGGATGACTCTGTTCATCGCGCTGGGGATTCTGGTCCTCGGCATCCGGTTCATGGTGGCCCCTCAGGTCAGTGTGGAAAATTTCGGGCTTCAGCCGTCAAGCGGCTCCGATATTACCCTGGGGCGGTTAAAGGGAATCCGCGATATTTTCTCGGGAATAGCCCTGTTTGCCTTATTGCTAGGCCGAATGAAGAAAGCGACCGCTTATGTGTTTACGGCGGCTATCATCATCCCGTTCACTGACTGTCTACTGGTCTACGGACATAATGGGCTGGACCTGCCACGCTTGTTGGTGCATGGCTTCACGGCTGTTTACATGGCCCTAACCAGTTTTTTATTATTCAACGAGGATAAAAAGAAGACTGCCTGATGGATCCGTTCACCCTACGCCAATTGTTGCTGGTTATACACCTTTCGGGGCTTGCCCTCATGGCCGGAACCACGGTAACCGAGTTAGTGGTCTTTCGCACGTTTACAAGCCTATTGAAGACGAAGGGAAAAGCCTCAGTTGTTCTTTTAAACCTTATGTCGGGTCTTGGCATGGTCTTGCTGGCGGGTGGTGTCTTGTTGGCCTTTTCCGGGGTCGGCCTCACACTGATAAGCAGGGGCGTTTTTTTGCACCAGCTCTGGCTTCAGGTAAAACTAGGGCTAATCCTGCTGCTCCCGCTGAATGGCCTTCTGGTGGGCAGTCCGCAATTGAAACAGTTAAGCAATAACCTGGCTGCGGAAAGCACTACTCTGCCTTTACAGCTCAACCCCGCCGTCACAAAACTGACTCGGTTTCACTGGGTTCAAACGTTGCTGTTCTTAGCTATCATCATCCTGGCCGTGTTTAAATTTAGTTAGTCGGCGGCAACCAAACGACCGCGTAACCAAACGGAACAGCACAACCCAGAATCTGTCTGCTGATCGGCACTAGACAGTGTAGAAACCAGCCCTGTATCTCGTGGGGTCACCCGATTGCGTTAAGGCTGTTCAGGTACGTTGATCATGTCGGGTTGGCCAATGACCGAGAGTTGGAAGACATCGTTGCGGGCGTAATGCCCCACGCAGTCGAAATCCAGCTTGCTTTTAACGAGTTCGGTAAAGTCCAGTTCGGCAGTCAGCAGTCCTTCCTGATCCCAGAGCGGGCCGGCCAATACCTCGCCCATCGGCGAAATAATCACGCTGCCGCCCCGGCTCATGATCTCGGGTTCATCGCGGATAGCCTCCTGATAACGGTCGGGATAATCGGCTTTGGTCACGAACTGATTGCTCGATAGCACGAAACAGCGACCTTCCAGGGCAATATGTTGCATAGTCGCCTGCCAGCTTGGGCGGGCGTCGGCGGTAGGGGCCAGATAAATCTCTACGCCTTTCTGATAGAGAGCCGTTCGGGCAAGGGGCATGTAGTTTTCCCAGCAAATAAGCCCGCCAATCTTGCCCAATTCGGTCTGGAAGCTAACCAGCGAACGGCCATCGCTTTCGCCCCAGATGTACCGTTCGAGGCCCGTCGGCTTCAGTTTCCGGTGTTTACCCAGCAACCGGCCATCTTTCCCAAAATACAACAGGCTGCAATGCAGCGAACCGCCCACGGGCTCGCGCTCGGTAACGCCCAGGGCAACCAGCATACCTGATTGCCGCACGGCCTCACTGATGCGCCTGATCTCGGGCGAATCAACCTCGACGCTGTTCGCCCAAAAGTCTAGCCACATAGTGCGGCCCTCGTCCGAACGCCGACCGACGACAGCATCGAAGCGTAACCCTCTTGGGTAGCAGGGCAGAAACGTTTCGGGAAACAACAGCAACTGGCAGCCCGCTGCCGCTCCTTTTTCCAGCCAGGCTAACACCACCTCGACACTCCTTTCCAGATCAAACAAGACGGGTGTCGCCTGAACTACCCCTACCTTCACACGCTTCATGGTATGCTTCCTTTGTCAATTCCGGAAGTAACACGCTTTCGCGCAGATCGAAAAATTGATTTTGCCGCTTACGTAGACTGAGGCCTTTTAAAACCCTGCTGATACATCGCGTGCACCAGGCGTCAGCAGGGCTTCATGAGATGGCAGGCGCGGAATCGAACCGCGATGACCAGATCCAAATTCTGGTATAATAAC
Source organism: Fibrella musci (assembly GCF_041321105.1). Taxonomy (NCBI): domain Bacteria; kingdom Pseudomonadati; phylum Bacteroidota; class Cytophagia; order Cytophagales; family Spirosomataceae; genus Fibrella; species Fibrella musci. The sequence continues at coordinate 621,116 of NZ_JBGGWD010000006.1, forward strand.
CGTTATATGACCCGCCACTATTTTTAATAGAAATAGCGTTAAAAAGTAAATTACGAATTATGTTTTTTAAAAAGGTGCTTGAAAAAATTAGACAAAGTGCTACCAACATGCCAATTGCCAGTACTGGCTTAAGGTAGTTTTATTTAGTAAAGAGAACGTTTGCCTATATACTCATTTTATGAGTGATTTATAGTGAAAATTAGGGTTGTTACTGGTCAGAAGCTGGTGAACTATACGAAACAGTCGGGGCAGCAAGACTCGAACTTGCGAAGCCGAAGCGCCGGATTTACAGTCCGGTGTAATTGCCGCTATACGATACCCCGTTGGTTGGAAATGAATTGCTTAAACGAAAAAATCCCCTGCCAGTTGATGCCGACAGGGGATTTTGGTATGACTCTGGTTCAGTGTAGTCAATACAAGCTTTCCCGCTGCCTGTGGCAGTGTTGATAATAGCTTTGATATTGATTGCGCGTGAACATGATTGTGCGTTTGTTGTGACAAAGGTGCGAAGAAAAAGAGTTAGTTGTCAAATTATTTCGAATTATTTTTTTTAGCACGACTAATTAATTCAATGGAATTATTTGTAACGGTTGAAAAAGCCAAGCCCTTAATTGGCGTGCCTCGGTTTTATAAACAGATTTTTACGGCTTCAGAATAAAACAAAAGAAACGTACCTGCGCATCAACCCGGTTGAAAGTCGATGCGCAGGTACGTTCCAAGAGTCAGTAACAGCTAGTGGTTAAAATAACCTGCCGATGAAGATGAGGATGACCGCTCCTATAAAAGCAATCAGCAGATTCATGACGAGACCATCGTTGTCGGGGTCATTGCCAAGGCGTTTCGCAACAAACCCGCCTACAAAGCCACCAACAATGCCCAGAATGATGTTGACCAGTGCCGAGTTATGGCTGCCCATGAAGCGGCTAGCCAGATAACCGGCTATACCACCGATGATAATCGAATACAAAAAGCCCATGAGAATAGGAGTGTTAAGTGATGCCGATATGGCTGGGTACTACTACTTATGGCTAACTAACCAAGTGGTATTTGGTTTGAAGGAATCTCGTTAAAAGTAGTCGAATGTAGGGAGGGGTGTAGGCTTATAACGCCTTCAAAAACGACACCAATGCTTTTTTTTCGGCTGCCGTCAAATCCAGTTTGTTGGCGGATAGGGTCTGATTGGGCAGCGAAAAGCCCAACCCTACGCCGCCGCCTTTATCGTAAAAATCAACTACTTCGTCGAGGGTCCGGTACACGCCGTTGTGCATGTAGGGGGCCGTTTGGGCGATATGGCGGAGGGTTGGCGTTTTAAAGGCGTATTGCAATGGATCGAGTTTGGTGTGCACGTACCGGCCGGCATCGGTGTCGAGCTGCCGGTTGTCGGCGCGGGCCGGAACGCCAATAACCTCCGACTCGATCGTTGTAAACTCGGGCGGCACTGTACCGTTGAAGAGCGGCATGAAATGGCAGGTGCCGCACTGCGCTTTACCCATAAAGATGTTGAACCCCCGCACTTCGTCGGCGTTAAGGGCCGCCGTTTGCCCACGCATGTACCGATCAAACCGGCTGTTGAGCGACACCAGTGACCGTTCGTAGCTGGCCAGCGCATTCTGAATCTGGTCGGCGCTAATTGGGCGCTGATCAGCCGGGAACGCTTTTTTGAACGCCGCCATGTACGCTGGGCTGACGCGAAGCCGCCGAGCCGCTTCATCGAGCGACCCCGCCATTTCGGCCCGATTATGCACCACATCGAACGCCTGACTTTCGAGCGTGTTGGTGCGCAGGTCATAGAAATAACCCGCCTGCAAGGCCGCGTTGAGCAACGTGGGCGTGTTACGCAGCGGCGTGTCGACGATGCCAATCGGAAACGCCCGTGTCAGGCCATCCGTAAAGGCCCGCTCGGGCTGATGGCAGGTGGCGCAGGAGCGTTGCCCATTGCCCGAGAGAATAGGATCACTGAAGAGCCGCCGACCCAGTGCGGCGCGGGCCGGTGTGGGGCGTTGGTCGGCTGTGGGGGCGTAGAAGGCCGCGTTGAAGGCATTGGGCGCAAACAACGTCGGGGCGGCGGCATTCAGCGGGCGTTGGTCTGTCAGTGGTGCAATGCCCAACGAGCGTTGGTAGTCGAGCAGGCCGGCTGAGATAGAGTTCAGGTACGTTCGCAGGAACGTTGCCCGGTCAAACTGGTTAAAATCGGGTTGGCGCTGGCAAAAAGCGATAGCCCCATCGAGGCGGCGATTAAGCTGCCGGTAGGCGTCGTTGTTGCGCTTGTACAGCGACAGCAAGCGCTGAATGGATCGAAGGGTTTCGGCCGCTTCGGGAATGGCCGAGCGGCAGGCGGGTGTATCGAACCCACTGATGCCCATCGCGGCGAGCCGGAACGTACCCAGCCGCATCAGGTCGAACAGGTGGTTGTCGGTGAGGGCGGTGGCGTACCAGAGATAACGGGCGGAGTTGAGTTCGCGGCGAAATTTGGCCACTTCGCGAAGCAACTCGGCCCGGTTTGTCGTATCGAAGGCCGGATAGAGCATCGTTTCGATCACCTGCAAACCACCGGGCTCAAAGGTCTTGTGTTCCTCTACTTCGATTTCGGGCAGGGGCGGGCCGTTGAGCTGCCGGTTGGTGTGGGGCATGTAATAGGCCGTAACCGGTTCGATCCGCTTATAACGGAGCCGAAACGTCTGGAAAGCCGCCTGCAGGGCATCAGTCGACTGGGTACGTTGCGCAAGGGGCGAAAAGGTCGAATCGACAAAAGTTTGCAGCGCTTCCAGCTGCGCCACTACCTGCGCTTTTGCCCGTTGGGTTGTCTGTTCCTGCGCCGACCGGGCCTCGATAAAGCCAAACAGCACAACGAACAGCGCTGCCATGCCAAAGAAGGGAAGAAGGAGCTTCATGCTTGCTAAAGATACTATATAAAATGGGCTGGCGAAGCCTGTGAAGCCCGCCAGCCCATGGTGACCGTAATCGATAAGGGTTATTTCTGAACGCCCCGGATCAGCACAACCTGACCACCTTCGGTAAACGAGCCGTTTGCGGCCGTTATGCTGGCCGCTTTCGAGCCGGCGCTACCGTCGGCGTTGTTGTACTTCATGTCGCGCCAGGTGTGTGGGTGCAGGTTCACGATAAACGAGTTCGGCACGCCAATGATGTCCGATACATCGTACATGGCGCCATACTCCCAGGAACTGAGCAGCGACGAAGCGGCTGAGTTGTACTTGGCGTTGAAGGTAGCGTCGTCGCGGCGGTGATTCATTTCCAGCATCGGTTTCAACTGACCGGTCGCCAGCGAATACTGCCAGATGCGCCCATCGTGTTTGTTATTGATGTAAAACGAGTCGCCGTCTTCCTGAATATAAACGTAGTCTTTCGTCGCGCAGAGGTTATCCGGGTTCACGATGTTGTTGCCGGGGTCAACGCCGCCATCGGCGATGATCGACAGCTTGCCTTTGAGCGGATCAGCGGCGTCCATTTGCAGACGATACACCCGACCCCACATAGTTTTGCCCGCAATGGGCGTCAGCCGGTCGCCCTGGGCTTGGCCCGTGGCCGTGAAAAACACATCGCGGCCCTGCCCGTCTTTGCGGTAATCGATGTCTTCGACGCGGGCAAACTGGATAGCCTTCTTCTCGACGGACTGGGCGGCAATCTGCGCGCCCGTCTGCGTTTTGGCATCGGTTACCTCCACAAACTCTACGTCGTAGGGTTGTCCCTGCACCATGCTGGTTTCGACCGCGTCCTGGTTGGTACGGCGCAGGAAATAGAGTTTGCCGTTTTGCAGGTCACCTACCGTATTCGACACGTAGGCCAACAACTGCCCGTCGCCGTTATCTTCGCCCAGGATGACCACGGTTTTACCGGGATAAGCTGTTTTGGGCAGCGGTACGGCATTTTCCATGCTGGCTTTACCGAGAGCGGGTAGCACGCGGTCTTTGTTCTTCTTGTCGGCCGTGCCCAATGGGTTAATGGCGTGCACCATCGATTCGGCCCCGCTTTCGCCCGCCGTCAGAAACAATGGCCCGAAACCGTGTTCGGCTGGAGTAACCATCGATGCCGAACAGAGCCGCCATGTACCGCCCTCGTAATCAACGATATATTCGCCTTTGACAGGCTTGAATGTTTTGTCGAGATAGACCCGCGACACCGACTGCATGTACTCGTGGTTGTTGATCAGCACGTAGCCATCACTGTTGGGATCTTTCAGCAAACCAGCTCCGTCGGGTTGGCCGCCAAAGACAAAATCGGGCGATTGCGCGAGCTTGTCGTCACTGCTGATAAGCGTGGTAATCTGAAGGTTATCGAATCCCGACAGCGCCTTTACCAACGCCGGGTTGACCGACTGGTTGGTGAGGCTGATGTTGCTATTGACCGCTTCGGTAGTAGGACCTTCGGTTTGATGACAACCAGCGGCCGATAACGCGGCGGCGGCTACCAGCATCTGTAAAGCAGTTAATTTCATAAAGGGAAGTGTTGGGTGTTACACAAAACTTCCGCAAAAGAAGAAACCAGCTATTACCTGACGGTTACGTGCCTGTTATGGCTTCGTAAAATCAGTCAATAGCTGGTTAATGAGAATTTAATGTTGGTGAGCTGAATGATCGGCTACCAAGGTTGCTGCTTAGTTGGCAGGCATCAGCACTGTGTCAATGGCGTGAACCGTGCCGTTGGTGGCCTGAATATCGGCGGTTGTTACCATGGCAGAACCACCGCTACCGTCGGTCAGCATAACCGAGCTGCCTTGCTTCCGCACCGTCAGGGTGCCGCCCGCTACCGTCTTGATTTTCTGACCGTCTTTGAGGTCGCTTGCCATCACGTTGCCCGACACCACGTGGTAAGCCAGCAAGCGTTGCAATTTGGCTTTGTTAGCGGGTTGGGTCAGGCTTTGCAGAACGCCAGCCGGTAGTTTGGCAAAAGCGGCATTAGACGGGGCAAAAACCGTGTAAGGTCCCGGCTCTTTCGCATTCTGGTCGAGGCCAGACGCTTGCAGAGCGGTTTGCAGGGTTGAAAAATCAGCAGCCGACGCCAGACTACCCGCTAGATCGGTACCTAATGCTTTAGAACTCATCCCGGATGAAGACGGCATATTGACCGACTCTGACATGGGTGTGCTGGGTACGCTACCCGTCGACGAAGGTCGTTGGGGCATCGTGTTTGTCGTCTGCGCATAGGTGGCCGTGCCAACTAGTGTCGCGATGGCCAAAAGGGCCACATGCTTCAATTGCTTTTTCATGAGAAGGTTACTCTTTTTTGTCTAGTAAGATTGTCTACTATGGATAAACAGCTTGTAGCCAGTAATGTTTACGAATAAGTGAGAATAGAAAACACCCGTCATGACCTTGTCTGACGAATTGGCTAGTAAGCCAAAAAACGGAAGTGGTTGCGTTGGTAAGTCGACCAGATTTTTGGTATGATTGCGTCTACCGTAACGCCGCCGCTCACTGGCGGCTACTGCTCTTCTCACCGTGCCTGCTACCGAATCATCTCAAGCGTCTCTTTATCAAATTGCGTTATCGCTGGTGCCCGGCGTCGGTGGCGTCATGATTCGCCAGCTGATCAGCTATTGTGGTTCAGCCGAGGCTGTTTTTTCAACACCGCCCGCTAGGCTGCTCAAAATTCCGGGAGTCGGTGAGGTAACGGTGCGCGCTATCCGGCAGGCAGCGGGCATGCCATTGCTGGGTACGTCTGGTTCAGGTACGTTGGCCGATGCGGAAAAAGCCCTGACCCGGCTTCAGAAGCTCGGGGCTCGCGCGCTGTTTTATACCGACGCCGATTACCCCAGCCGGCTCAAAACCTTATACGATGCGCCCGCCTTGCTGTTTCGTCTGGGCAAGGCCGATCTGAATGCGCCGCGCACCATTGGTCTGGTCGGCACCCGGCAGGCAACCGACTATGGCCGTCGTATCACGGAAGAACTGGTGCAGGCGATGCAGCCGTATGGGGTAACGATTATCAGCGGGCTGGCCTACGGCATTGACATTGCGGCCCATCGGGCTAGTCTGGCGGCGGGATTGCCCACGGTGGGCGTTATGGCCAGTGGGCTGGATGTCATTTACCCGGCCGTGCACAGCCGTACGGCGCAGGAGATGCAACAACAGGGTGGTTTACTGACCGAACACCTGCCGGGTACCAAACCTGATCCGCGCTTTTTCCCGGCTCGAAATCGCATCATTGCGGGGCTGAGCGATGCGGTGGTCGTGGTAGAGGCGGCCGCCAAAGGGGGGGCACTCATTACGGCCGAATATGCCAATAATTATAACCGGGAGGTGTTTGCGGTGCCGGGGCAGGTATCGCAGGCTTTTTCGGCGGGCTGCAACAAACTGATTCGCGAAAACAAGGCGCAGATTTACACCAGCCCCCACGATCTGATCGAAGCCCTGAACTGGGATCAGGACCCTGCTGCACAAGCGGTGGGGAAATCCGCTGCCTCCACGCCCTTGCCGCTCGATTTCACGGCGCAGGAAAGTCAGCTCGTTGCTTTACTGCGTCAGAAACCCGGCCTGCACATCGATGAACTAAGCTGGCAATCGCAGATTCCGATGGGTGCTCTGGCTTCGTTGCTGCTCAGTCTGGAATTCCGTGGGTACGTTCGGAGCCTGCCCGGCAAGCGCTACGAAGTTGTGTACGTGTGAAAAGGCGGGGCTGGCAGGGTACTTCGTGCAGGGAGTGGCTTCGCCGCAGGGATGGTACAGACGAGAGAGCGACTTCCATGAGCGCAGCTCCCACCATCCATGCCATCCACGCGGCGCAGCCCGCTATCGCTGCGTAAAGTCAGACAGCGGCAGCGAATCGGCAGGGTCGGTGAGGGCTTCCAGCATCCGCTCAACTTCCTGGGTACGTACCTTATCGCCGTTCCGATCGAACGAGAGCATCAGGTTACGGAGCATCCGCCGGATGATGTCGATGTTGGTGCAGGGCTGATAGAAAATCGGGGCGGGTTTCAGGTTCAGCTGCGCGATGTAGTGGTCGATGTCTTTGGTCGAGAAGATCAGGCCCCGGTTGAACACGTTGATGTAAAACTGCACGCCATTGGGCGCTTTGTAGGTCAGCACAAACAGGTTGGGCAGATTGACGCCGTAGATGGGCAGTCCTAGTTTCTGCGCTACCATCATATAGATCAGGCAGAGCGAAATGGTGTTGCCCCGGCGGGTTTCCAGCACCTGATTGATCATCGAGTTGGCGGGCGAATGGAAGTTTTTGGTGTTGGGGGCAAACTTCATTTCGTTATAAAAAACGCCGTTCATTCCCTTCACCTGATCGGCAGGGTGTACGTCGGTGCGCACCTTCAGCCAGGCATCATAATAAAGTTGTTCCAGGTCCTGCCGGAGCTTGTCGAGCGAGAGGTCTGGGTATTGGTAAGTGGCAATAATCCACAGGCCTTCGAGCAGGTCCATACCGCCGCCGTCTTTCCAGCCCACAAGCCGGTCGAGCACCGTGGTGTATTGTAAATCATGGATTAACTCTTCGATCCGTTTCTGCAAATGGGGGTTAAAGCTGCCTTCCCATTCCGATTCCAGAAAGGGAATAACGGCTGAGCCAATTTGCCGGATGCGCCCTTCTACGTGCTCAATCACTTCGGTATCGTCATCATCGAGCAGCGAGATCAGGGCCTTGATTTCATTGTCGTTCATAGTCGTTGCGTATGGGCCACCTTATCGGTAGGCGTGCCTCAGCGTAAATAAGATTTGTCCAATTCGCGGGCTTATGGTTAGCTTTGCCCGGTTTTTTGGCGGGGTACTCTCTGCAAGTAACAACAGAAAATTACAAAAAACGATTTGGAACTCAGCGCAGCAACACCCCAAAAAATAGTGGTTACCGGCGGGGCCGGTTTTATTGGCTCACATACGGTTGTCGCTTTGATCGAAGCCGGTTTTGAGCCGGTCATTGTCGACGATTATTCCAATTCGGAACCTCGTGTACTCGACGGGTTGAAAACGATCCTTGGCCGGGATGTAACCTCATTTACGATCGATTGCAACGACCGTGCCGCCATGGCTGAGGTATTCGCTAGCGGGCCCATTGCCGGGGTTATCCACTTTGCGGCGTTCAAAGCCGTTGGTGAGTCGGTTGAACAACCCATTAAATATTACCGGAACAACCTCGATTCGCTGCTGCTGCTGCTCGAGCTGATGCCGCAGTTTGGGGTGAAGAACCTGGTTTTCTCGTCGTCGTGCACGGTATACGGCCAACCCGAGAAGCTGCCCGTTACGGAAAGCACGCCTCGCCTGCCGGCCCAATCACCCTATGGTAACACCAAAGCCATCGGGGAAGACATCATTCGCGATGCTATCCGGGCCAACTTGCCCGTGCGAGCAATCTCATTGCGGTATTTCAACCCGATCGGCGCGCACCCGTCGGCGCTGATCGGCGAATTGCCGCGCGGTGTGCCGGCCAACCTCGTACCTTATCTGCTACAGGTAGCCGCGGGTAAGCGCGCGAGCCTGACCGTACACGGCAACGATTACAACACGCCCGACGGCACGGCTATTCGTGATTATATCCACGTGATGGATCTGGCCGAAGCGCACGTGAGTGCCCTACAGGTACTGGCCGCCGCCGATACTGATTCGTTTTACGATGTTTATAACATTGGTACGGGTCGGGGCGCTTCTGTGCTGGAGCTTATCAATACGTTCAAGGACGTAACCGGTATCGATTTGACCTACACACTGGGTCCACGTCGTCCCGGTGATGTTGAACAAATTTATGCCGACGTAACAAAGTCGGCACAAGGCTTGCACTTCCAAACCAAACGCTCACTTGCCGATGCCCTGGCCGATGCCTGGCGCTGGCAGCAAAAAATTAGTTGATGAGTTTGTCGTCTAATGTTTGACGTTGGCTGGCCAGCAACGCCTGCGGGTCAGCCCACATCAAACCTTAAACGCCAGACGTCAAACTTGCTCTTATGAAAACGATAGTCATTACCGGCGGGGCCGGATTTATTGGGTCGCACGTGGTGCGGCTATTCGTTACCAAATACCCCGAATACCGCATTGTTAACCTCGATGCGCTGACCTACGCGGGTAACCTCGCCAACCTGCGCGACATCGAAAACGCCCCCAACTATACGTTTGTGCGCGGCGACATTACCGACGCGTCGTTTCTGGAGGGAATGTTCACTGAATTACAACCCGAGGGTGTAATTCACCTCGCGGCCGAGTCGCACGTCGATCGCTCAATCACCGATCCGATGTCGTTCGTGATGACCAACGTGGTGGGTACCGTAAACCTGCTCAACGCCGCTAAAAACTGCTGGAAAGCGTCGGAGTCGGCCGGGGGCGCGCCCGCCTTTGAGGGGAAGCGCTTCTACCATGTCTCGACCGACGAAGTGTATGGTTCGCTGCATAACCCCGACGAGTTTTTCCTCGAAACCACGCCCTACGACCCCCAATCGCCCTACTCGGCGTCGAAAGCGGCGTCGGACCATTTTGTTCGGGCTTACGGAAACACGTACAAAATGCCCGTAGTGCTTAGCAACTGCTCGAACAACTACGGCCCGAATCACTTCCCCGAAAAGCTGATTCCGCTGATGATTCATAACATTCAGCAGAACAAGCCGCTGCCCGTGTATGGCAAAGGCGAGAACGTGCGCGACTGGCTCTTCGTGGTCGATCACGCCCGCGCTATCGATACCATCTACCATACAGGTACGTTGGGCGAGACCTACAACATCGGCGGTTTCAACGAGTGGAAGAACATCGATCTGGTTAATCTGCTGTGCGGCATCATGGACCGTAAGCTGGGTCGCGAGGCAGGTACGTCGGCGAAACTGATCACCTACGTAACCGACCGCGCCGGGCATGATCTGCGCTACGCCATCGACGCCAGCAAGATCATGAACGAACTGGGCTGGAAGCCCTCGCTTCAGTTTGAAGAAGGTCTCGAAAAAACCGTCGACTGGTTCCTGGCCAATCAGGACTGGCTCGACAACGTTACGTCGGGCGCTTATCAGGGTTATTACAAAGACATGTACGCAAACAGATAATTGTGAATGAGTGAATGAGCGAATGAGTGAATAGGCCCTGCTCAGGTACATTAGCTGGCGCGTCTATTCACTCATTCGCTCATTCACTCATTCGCTCATTGAGCAATGAAAGGAATCATCCTCGCGGGGGGCTCAGGCACCCGGCTCCACCCACTCACACTGGCCGTTTCGAAACAGTTAATGCCCATCTACGACAAGCCGATGATTTATTATCCGCTGTCGATTCTGATGCTGGCGGGCATTAAAGACATTCTGATCATCTCGACCCCGCACGATCTGCCGCACTTCGAGAAATTGCTCGGCGATGGCTCGCGCATTGGGTGTTCGTTCAGCTACGCCGTGCAGCCAAGCCCCGACGGGCTGGCGCAGGCCTTTATCATCGGTGCCGATTTCATTGGCGATGATAAGGTCGCACTGGTGTTGGGCGATAACATCTTCTACGGATCGGGTCTGTCGAAACTGCTGCAAGCCAACAACGACCCCGATGGTGGCGTGGTGTATGCCTATCAGGTACATGACCCTGAGCGGTACGGTGTGGTTGAATTCGATGAGGCCTTCAACGTACTGTCGATCGAAGAGAAGCCGGAGCAGCCCAAGTCGAACTACGCGGTGCCGGGCCTTTATTTCTACGACAATGATGTGGTTGAGATTGCCCGCAACATCAAACCGTCGCCGCGCGGTGAGTTGGAAATCACCGACATCAACCGGGTGTATCTGGAACGCGGCAAACTGAAAGTAGGGGTGCTTGACCGGGGTACCGCCTGGCTCGATACAGGTACGTTCATGTCGCTGATGCAGGCCGGGCAGTTTGTGCAGGTCATCGAAGAGCGGCAGGGCCTGAAAATCGGCTGTATCGAAGAGATCGCCTACCGGATGAAATTTATCAGTAAAGAACAGCTAGTCGAGATTGCTAAGCCGTTGGTTAAGAGCGGATATGGCCAATATTTATTATCTATCTAGGGAGATAGTCTTCCGAATGGGCATAAAAAAAGCCGGGGCAGAGCTCCGGCTTTTTTTTACCTAACCTATGAGATGAGAAAACTTATACAATTGGAAAGTGTCGCTGGTATGGATGCGGTCGGAAAGAAAACTGCCGCTTGATATGTACAAAGGTAGATGGATCGGCTGCGGCTCGTAAGCGCATTATTACCCTTTTTTTTGCATTAGTAAACAACAGGCAGAAACCCGTATTCGAATGCGTAGTTCTACGTAACCGGCTGGTTCATTCGCAATAAAACTGCCGCTAACTCAATCCAAAATCGGGACGTGTGGATAGCTGAAAGCGTTTTGGTAGCTTGCCTATGGAATCTTAAACCAATCAACTCAATGCCCAAGCGTGATAAATTTCATGGCGATGTCGGTCAGTTTCTGACTGGCAAAGACGCTATAGAGCGTACTATCCGTTACAAAAAGCACAAAGAGCAGGATCAGAATTGTGCCCCCGATACTTACACACGCGGGGAGTTTTTCGGCATTAATCGGATCAATAGCCTGCTGGGCCGGAAAGACTGCGTGGGTATCCGGATCTACTACGGTAAGCGCTACGAGGATAAAGACGAGAACCCCGTCGATGAAGGTAAAGGCGAATTGAAATCGCGTCTCGTTATTGTTGGCGTACGCGCTGATGGTACAGATATTTTCGATGACAAAACCGGCCTGAAAGGCGATGGCGATGGCGACGCCCTAGGCGACGGCCACACCTGTCCGCGGCACTGCGCCCCATAGTTGAACATGCTAGACCGGTTATTAAGCCAAATCGACAAATACCCTTTTGACTTTATAAGCCATTTTTTTCTACTCCTGCCTGTATTATTCTGTGTAATCAGGCGGGAGTTTTTAGATAAAATATTGCTTTGTGTCGGCCTTTATTTTTTTATCCGATTTTTAGAAGAAAGCGTTCTGCTGTATTATGTACTACACAAAAAAAGTACAATTAGCCTGCAAAAAGGATTGTTGGCGATAGATACACTTATCGTTGCCGAACTATTCTATCTGGCCCTAAAGCAGCGTTATGTGGCTCGACAGGTAGGTATATCGTTAGCCTTAATTACTGTCTTTATTACTATTATCACGTATATATATAGTCAGTATAGTTTTATAAATGCATCGCTCTTTCGGGCGCTTATCATCTTTTTTGCTATTGCTTATTTCAATAAGATACTGGCTGAAAACCGCGTCCTACGGATCGTTAATCATGCTATGTTTTGGGTAAGCGCCGGCTTCCTGATCTACGGTATGGGTACGTTCATGACGTCGCTATTTACTGATTACCTCCTCGACCCAACAATTACGTCTGATCAGACATTTGATTTATTCTGGAATATGAGTCAGTTTCTAAGCGTTATTCAGTGCGTACTGGTGTCTATTGGTCTGTGGGTCAGTAAGTTTGACCGTGAAAACTACATACAGCCAATCTGAGGCAATAGCAGGTACGTTTCATAAATCAATAGCCAACGTACCTGCTATTGTAGCCTATACTAGCCCTAATTCTTGTCGGACCAATTTCGCTCCTGCCACCATATTAGTGAGTTTCTGTTTGGTGGCCCAGCGGGCGGTTTGGCTCATGCCACAATCAGGAGCGATGGCGAGTTTTTCGGCAGGTACGTAGGGCAGGCATTTATGAATACGCTCAGCGACGTCCTGCGGGGTCTCGATGTAATAACTTTTTACGTCGATAACACCCACGGCCACATCGAATTTTTCGGCAAATCGCGTCAACAAATTGACTTCTGAAAAATTCAGAATTGTCATTTCTGAATGCAGTTCATCGACGGTCATATCCAGGAAATCGGGGAGCATGGGTGCGATGGTTTTTTTACCCACCGATCGGCCTTTGTAATTGCCAAAACAGAGGTGCATGGATAGGCGCGTCTTGCCGACGCCCGGTGCCACGGTCCGGTTGAAAATATCGACAAAGCGTTTGGTGTCTTCGCGGTACGCATAACAACTCATCGATGGTTCATCGACGCAGATTTCTTCAACCCCCAGCGCAACCAAATCGTCGATTTCCTTTCGTACGATGGGTAACAGGGCTTCCGTAATCTCCCAGCGGTCTTTGTATACGGCGCCAGGCAGCAGGCGCCCACTTAGGGTATATGGCCCCGGAATCGACATCTTCAGGCGCTGACCGGCCGGCGCGAGGCGTTTGAGTCGCTGGTATTCCTCCACCACACCGAGGCCACGCGGAGCCGTCAGCGGTTCGGTAATGGTGTGCTTACCGCGCTGATCGTGAGCGGGCGGCCCAAATCGGCGCAGTTCCTCGTCGTTGTTCTGAATGCCTTTGATGTAGCCGTAAAACGACAGATTAAAATCGAAGCGGGTTTGTTCGCCATCGGTAATGACATCGAGCCCGGCGGTGGTTTGGTCGTGAATAGCCGTGATGACGGCGTCTTCGATCAGTTCATGGATGTCGGCCGGGCCAAACGCGTTGAGGTTTTGCGAGGCATGCTCGAGCCAGCCCGGAAAGGGCAGCGAGCCAACGACAGTGGTTTTGATAGGTACGGGCTGCATGGTGTGCGTGGGTGGGGTTTTCTGGCTATTAGACTTCCAATCCTAAGTCTGAAAAAACAGGGAGCGGCGGGTTTTACCCATTTTTGTACCATGAACACGTCTGATGCTGCCCGCCCCGTGAGTTACTCACGCACTACCCTAACCGAATTGATGATTCCAGCCTACGCCAATTTTGGCGGTAAGATTCACGGCGGCACGCTGCTGTCGCTGATGGACAAGGTGGCCTATGCTTGTGCGGCCAAACATGCCGGTGAATACTGCGTAACGGTGTCAGTCGATGGTGTCAATTTTCGGCAGCCGGTCGAGGTGGGGGAATTGGTGTCACTTATGGCATCGGTCAATTATGTGGGGCGTACATCGCTGGTTATTGGCATCAAAGTCATTGCCGAGAACGTTAAAACGGGTCTGGTGAAACACACGAACACGTCGTATTTTACGATGGTCGCGAAAGATGAAACCGGCAAACCGACCGAGGTACCACCCCTGCTGCTGGAAGCGCCCGACGATGTTCGCCGTTTTTTAGAGGCGATGAAACGCAAAGAACTGCGGGCCACGTACAGCGAGCATTTCGACAATGCCCGCAACCATATGCTTCTCAAAGAAAACATGACCAAGCTAGCTGGCGAACGCTGCGTCTTAAGAGAGGAACTGAAAACAGAATGCTGAAATATGAATTATGGGATATGAAAAAGTGCTGCTAGCTCAGGTACGTTATCCAGGTAACGCCAATCCATTTCATGATTCATTTTTCATAATTTTTCCATGTGGTACTTCATTCTGAAACAGGACGATCTAAAACCGGAGCCTTACCGGGCTTTACAGAAACAGGCTACCCTTACGGAGGTGGAGCCTTTCAACGAACCCCATTACAACCTTTGCCTGTTTACGGTAGATGACTACGCCGCTTTCGTGGATGCGCTCGATCTGATGGGACTGCGTTATGATGTAGCCAGGCAGCGCCCTACCCGCGAGCAACTGCTGGAACGGCTGCGGAGCGACTAACTGAAATCACTCGGCCAGGCTGAAGAAACGGGAAGTCAGCAGGATGGCCGCCACGCTAAGGCCTACCAGCAACCCAACCCAAACGCCGAGTATATCGTAATTGAGCACGAACCCAAGCACGTAACTGGTGGGCAGCGCCACAAGCCAATACGAAAAGAGCGTAATGAGCGTGGGTACGTTCACATCGGAGAGGCCGCGTAACATGCCGATGCCGACAACCTGAAACCCATCGGCCAACTGAAAGAAGGCAGCCATGAATACCAGCATGGCGGCCAGACGGGTAACCTCGGGGGCATCGGTCAGGTAAAAGCCAACCAGCGTTTCGTTGAACAGCATAAAAATGAGGGCTGTTGTGCCCATCAGTAACGCCGAGAGGGCAAACGCCGCCAATCCTGCCTGCCGAATACCCATCAGGTCACCCCGACCGTAGGCGTTGCCCACTCGAATGGCAACGGCCGATGAGATACCCATCGACATCATGTAGGTGCTCGACACCAGATTGATGGCGACCTGATGAGCAGCCAGGCGGTCGGTGCCGAGCCAGCCTACAAGAATTATGGCGACGCTGAACAGGGCAATCTTGAAGAAGAAAGTCAGTCCACTCGGCAGACCGAGGCGTAGTATCTGGCGCATGTCGGCCAGAATCGGTTGCTGATTAAAAGCTGGCTTAAAGTAGGGTCGAAACGGCGCGGACCGGTGAATGTAGAACAGCATCGCTAGGGCCATGAACACCCGCGACAGCAGCGTCGCCATCGCCGAACCCTGCACACCCATGGCTGGAAAAGGTCCAATGCCCAGGATGAGCAGGTAATTAAACAAGGCGTTTACGGCCAGCGCGGCGACTGTGATCACCATGGCGATGCGGGGATAACTCAGACCATCGGATAGCTGCCGGGCGGCAATGAACACAAATAGGGGTACGTTAGACGCACTCATAATGAGCATGAACGGGCGGGCCAGGACGTTTACTTCGGCGGTTTGACCAAACCACTCGATGCCTAGTGCCGCAACCGCGACTACCCCCCCAAAGACCACTCCCAGCAACATCGCTACCCGAAGCCCAGCCCGGTATTGGCGATTGATGTCGGCGGCGTCGGCGCGCCCGTGGGCCTGCGAGACCAACGCACTCACCACCGACAGTGCGCCAATACCAATACTCGACAGCAGCAACGACAGCGATGCCGACAAGCCCGCCGCGCCCAACGGTACCGCCCCCAGCAGCCGGCCGATGAACAGGTTATCGGTAACGCTCATCAACATATTGCTCAGCTGAGCAATAATGATGGGAATGCTCAACCGGAGAGTGTCGATCAGGTCAGTGCGGAGTGACGGTGGCCTCAAAATCGGGCTTTCAGGTTGCATGTAAAGATTACTCAGAAGCGGTTTATTGAGTAATTGTCATGTGAAAGTACGAAATAAATGGTTACAAACCTGTTAGTTGGTAGCCGGGGGTGCCAGGCGGAAGAACCGGACAGTGAGTAAGATAGCGGCTACGGTTAGCCCCACCAGCAACCCCGCCCATACGCCCTGCGCGTCGTAGCCCAGTACAAAGCCCATAATGTAACTGGTGGGCAAAGCCACGAGCCAGTAGGAAAAGAGGGTGATCAGCGTAGGTACGTTCACGTCGGAAAGGCCGCGCAATACGCCAATGCCCACGACCTGAAGGCCGTCGGAAAGCTGGAAAATGGCAGCCATTAGCACCAGCGACGACGCGATCTGCGCTACGCTGTCTGTAGGTTGCCCCGGCGTATCGCTAATGTACAGACCGACGAGCGTATCGTTGAAGAACCAGAAAACCAGCCCTGAAGCGCCCATCAGCACTGCCGACAGCGCAAACGCGGCCACGCCTGCCCGACGAATGCCCGGCCGATCGCCTCGCCCGTAGGCGCTGCCCACCCGGATCGCCCCCGCCGACGAGATGCCCGTAGCCATCATGTAGGTACTCGACGCCATACTGATGGCAATCTGATGCGCGGCCAGCCGGTCGGCACCCAGCCAGCCTACGATAATCATCGCCACGCTGAACAGGGCAATTTCGAAGAAAAACGTGAGGCCGCTGGGCAGCCCGAGGCGTAGTATCTGACGGACGGAATCGATCGCCGGTTGAACCGCCACGTTAGGGTCGAAGAAAGGCTTGAACTGACGCGACCGGTGAATGTAGACTAACATCGCTACGGCCATAAACACCCTCGACAACAGCGTAGCCGTCGCCGAGCCCTGCACGCCCATGGCTGGTAGCGGCCCGATGCCCAGAATCAATACGTAGTTGAGTAAGGCGTTGAGGCCCAATGCGGCAACCGTGATCGTCATGGCTACGCGCGGAAAGCGCAGGCCGTCGCAGAGTTGCCGGGCGGCGATAAAGACAAACAAAGGCAGCGTCGACACGCTGATAATGAGCATGAACGGCTGCGCCAGGGCGTTTACTTCGGCGGTTTGGCCAAACCACTCAATGTGCCAGGCGGCCAGAGCGACCAGCAGGCCCAACCCGATGCTGAGCAACACCGCCACCTGCAACCCGGCCCGGTAGTGCCGGTTCACCTCGGCGGCGTCGGACCGGCCATTGGCTTGTGAGATAAGTGCCCCGATGACCGTGAGGCCCCCAATGCCAATGCTCGATAGCAGAAAGGACAGCGACATCGACAAGCCAGCAGCCCCGAGCGGCACAGCCCCCAGCAACCGGCCCACAAACAGGTTGTCGGTCAGGCCCATAAGGGTGGTGCTGAGTTGCGCAATGATAATCGGGATGCTTAAGCGGAGGGTATCAGACAGGTCGGCACGTAACGGGGAAGGCATAACAGAAACGGGTAATGACTACTTACCTAATGACCCTTTACGAACAATCGTTCAGCTTACAGAAAAGGCCGCGCCGATTGGCTAACCCTTTCGTTGAATTCTTGGTTATCAGGAAAATTAAACCACCTACCTCTGTATGGTCACTCCCGCCGACCTGCGTGCCTTTCCGTCCTTTGAACACGTACCCGACGAACAGCTAAGCTGGTTTATCGATCATGCCGAGGAGGCAACGTACCCAGCCAAGCACATGCTCAACAAAGCGGGTGATCCCATCGATTACCTGCGCCTGTTGCTCGACGGCAGCATCAGCATTGTGGAAGCGGGGGGCGAACCGCTACTCGAATACAGAGCGCCGGCCATCCTGGGGGTGTTGCCGTATTCGCGTATGACCGAGGCCAACCTGCCTCTTATAACCGATACACCCGTGCGTACGCTGAATCTGCACCGCGACCACCTCCGCGATATGACCACCGGTTGCTATGAACTCACGGCCGCCCTGGTACAGCAGATGACCGACCGCGTGCGCAACTTCACGCAGCAGGCGCAGCAGGAAGAAAAAATGGCGTCGTTGGGGCGCTTGTCAGCGGGGCTGGCCCATGAACTGAACAATCCCGTTTCGGCCATCGTGCGGAATGCCGACGCCCTCAAGCATCAGATGCGCGCCACGCCGGAGCACTTCAAGGCGATCATGCACCTGAACCTGACCGACGAGCAGACCGACACAGTTAATGAATGGCTGTTCGAAAAGCTCGATCATAAAACGGGGCCGCTCAGTCTGCTGGAACGCAGCAGTCTAGAAGATGACCTGACCGACTGGCTCGACGATCAGAAGGTGTTTACCAATAATACCGAAACCGCCGATCTGGCGGTTTCGCTGGCCGAGTTTCGGTTTAGTGAGGTCGATCTGGATTTTATTCTCGACCGGATTGGCAAGAACAATCTGGCTGGGGTGCTGCTATGGGTCAACAATAACCTGGTTATCGAGAAACTGGTGGTCGATATTGGCGAGGCTTCGAAACGTATGGCGGCGCTGGTGTCGTCGATTAAATCGTATACCCATATGGACCGGGGTGGGGGCAAAGAGGCCGTGCATGTGGGTGAGGGTATACAAAGCACACTGACGCTGCTGGGTCATAAGCTTCGGGCCAAAAACATCGCCGTAACGCTCAATTTCCCGCCTGATATGCCTACCGTACAGGCCTGGCCCGGCGAACTGAATCAGGTCTGGACCAATCTTATTGACAATGCCATCGATGCGCTGCCCGATAAAGACGGCTCGCTCACGATTGGCAGCCATATCGAACGGGGTCAATTCCTGTACACGACCTTCACCGACAACGGCAGCGGCATTCCCGAAGCCATTCAGCGGAAAATATTCGATCCATTTTTTACCACGAAAAGCGTAGGAAAGGGCACCGGGCTTGGGCTCGACATTGTGCAGGGCGTCATTCGCCACCATAATGGCAGCATAACCGTTCAATCTAAACCCGGCGAAACGACCTTCACCGTATGTTTGCCTATTAACGCATAGCGCCCGTTCAATCCATGAAACAACCCATCATTCTTGCCATCGACGATGACGAACAGGTACTCGAAGCCCTGCGGCGTGACTTGCGGGCCCGATACCGCAAAGACTACCGCATCCTGACGACGGCGTCGGCCCGAGAGGCGCTGGCATCGCTGACGGAACTGAAGAAAAAAGGGGATACGGTGGCGCTGTTGCTGTCGGATCAGAAGATGCCCGAAATGCTTGGCGTTGAGTTTCTGAAAGAAGCCCGCACCATTTTTCCGAGTGCCAAGAAAGCCTTATTGACGGCCTATTCCGACACCGAAGCGGCGATTCGGGCTATCAACGAGGTGCAACTCGATTACTACATCAACAAACCCTGGGATCCGCCCGAAGAAAAGCTGTTCTCTACGCTCGACGGGCTACTGGCCGACTGGCGGGTCAACTACGTACCTGACTACGAAGGGCTGCGGCTGGTTGGCTATCAGTTTTCGCCCCGCTCGCACGAACTGAAGGATTTTCTGGCCGGTAACCTGTTTCCGTATCAATGGCTGAACGTCGAATCGGACGATCGGGCCAAGCAACTGCTGGAAACGCACGGGCTGACTACCGCGGATTTACCGTTGGTCTTACTGGAAAACGGCGAGGTGCTGGCGCAACCCACGTTACAGGAGGTCGGCGAAAAGCTGGGGTTGACGCCCAAAGCCGCTGGTGAACTGTATGACCTGGCCATCATTGGCGCGGGCCCGGCCGGGCTGGCGGCGGCGGTATACGGCGGGTCGGAAGGATTACGGACGATCCTGGTCGATAAACGTGCGCCGGGTGGGCAGGCAGGTACGTCGTCGCGCATCGAAAATTACCTTGGTTTTCCTAATGGCCTCAGCGGCTCCGAACTGACGCAACGCGCTATTACACAGGCCAAACGCTTTGGAGTGGAGTTTCTGGCCCCGCAGGAGGTCAACGAGATTCTGTCGGAGGGGCAGTACAAGCGCATCAAGATGGTCGACGGTAGCGAGATCGTGACGCGGGCTATTCTGTTGAGCACGGGCGTTTCGTACCGAAAGCTGGAAAACGATACCCTCGACAAGTTTACCGGTGCGGGCGTTTATTACGGCGCGGCCACCACCGAAGCCTATGCTTTCAAAGGACAACCCGTGTATGTGGTCGGCGGGGGTAACTCGGCGGGTCAGGGGGCGATGTACCTATCGCGAACGGCCTCCGACGTGTACATCTGCATCCGGCGCCCGAGCCTGTCCGAGACGATGTCGCAATACCTGATCGATCAGATCGAACGCACGCCCAATATCCACCTGCTGCCCTGCACCGAGATCGTGGCGGGGAGAGGGCATGATAAGCTCGAAACCGTAACGATTCGCGATTTAAACACAAACGACGAGCGCGACGAGAAGGCGGGGGCGGTGTTCATCTTTATTGGGGCCAAACCGCTGACCGACTGGATCGAGATGGATATCATCCGGGACGACAAGGGCTTCATTCAGACGGGGCGCGACCTGATTAACAACCCGCGTTATAAAGAAATCTGGAAGCAGAAACGCGAGCCCTTCTCACTGGAAACGTGTAGCGCGGGCATCTTTGCGGCGGGCGACGTGCGATCAGGCGCCATGAACCGGGTTGCCTCGGCCGTGGGCGAAGGCGCAATGGCCGTCAGCTTCGTGCACAAGTATCTGGCTGAGAATTAACCTACTTCGACTGCTCCTGAATTTGAGCGATGTAGGCACGGACCTTTTTCAGGGGTAATTCCAGAATGGCGGCAATGGTCTTTTCGTCGATGCCAAGCCGGAGCATAGAGCGGAGATGTTGAAATGTGGCTTTTTCGACGCCTTCTTCAACCCATTCTTCGTATGCGTTCATAACCTTTTGCCTGTTTTTGAGCGAAATTTTATGGAAAATAGCAATGATCTCCGACTTCTTCAAACCGGAACGTAATGAAACATACAGTAGGCCGGTTCCGATGAATTCAGTACCTGCGGTGTCGCCTGCCAGTTCATCCAGCACGGTACTAAGTGACTCCAGCATCGCTACTAACCGCAATTTGTTCCGAATGGTTGCTAGCAACCCGGCGGTCAGTTTAGCATAATTCGATCGAAATAGCTCCATTTTCTGGCTGACATTCCGTTCGTTCAGATCGATGAGATAATAGTGAAAATCGGGGATAGAGTTAACCAACTCGATAGGTAACCGATTAAAGTAGCTACGCATTGGGCGATTTTTCCAATTGCCCGCTCCGTGATAAATAACGATTGTGACTACGGGGCGCAATGGTTGACTTTGCCGCAACTGACTTTGCCAGTAGTTGAGTAGATACTGATTTAATTGAAAATGAGGATAGGGTTCAACATAACTCTTGTGTTCAAGCAGAAGAGCAATGGTCAGCGAATGATTGCCGAATTCGGCGGCGTATAGCATATCAACGAAATGCTCGGACAGATTTTCTCCAACATGCGATTCATGTAATCGGGTCAGCGTGTCGAAGCGAAGTTGTGCGATAAAGGTGGCTGGTAAGTAAGCCTGCATAAAATCGGCTACGACATCGGGGCGGGAAAATGCCTCCTTAAAGAAGCGATCATGAGCGTGCTGGTCTAAAGCCATGAAGATCAGAATGTGGTGGGGCTAGTAAGCTACAGAAAAACCGCGACCTTTGCGCCCATTATGACACCGATAACGCCCCTTCTTCAGGCTGCTCAGCAGGCAGCGGCTGCCGTGCGACGGCTCAGTAGCGACCAGAAAACGACCTTGCTCAATCGGCTGGCCGATGTGCTGCTGGCGGCTACACCGCAGATTCTGGCCCAAAACCAGCTCGATCTGGACGCGATGCCCGATACCGACCCGAAGAAAGATCGGTTGCGTCTCACCGAAGGCCGCGTAGCCGATCTGGCCGACAGCCTGCGGCAGGTAGCGGTACTGCCCGACCCAGCGGGTGTGGTGGTGCTGGAGCGCGAAATCGAGCAGGGGTTGCGGCTGAAAAAACTGGCTGTACCGCTGGGTGTGGTGGGCGTTATCTACGAATCGCGGCCCAACGTAACGGTCGATGTCGCTTCGCTCTGCCTGCGGTCGGGCAATGCCTGTGTGCTGAAAGGCGGCAAAGAGGCCGACCATACCAATCGTGCGTTGGTCAGCCTGATTCATCAGGTGCTTGTCGAGAACAACGTACCCAGTGCTGCCGTGACGCTGCTCCCGCCCGACCGCGCTGTCGTCAATGAACTGCTCACGGCCGTCAGGTACGTCGATATCATCATTCCCCGCGGATCGGAGTCATTGATTCAGTACGTGCGGAAGAATTCGCTTATCCCGACCATCGAGACTGGGGCGGGCGTCTGCCACACCTACGTAGAGGCCTCGGCCGATCTGGACAAGGCGGCGCGTATCGTGGTCAACGCCAAGGTGACGCGCCCCTCAGTGTGTAACTCGCTCGACTGCGTGTTGGTCGACCGGGCTGTGGCGGCCGATTTTCTGCCCCGGCTGCTCCCCGATTTCAGGCAGTACAACGTCGAGGTGTTTGCCGACGATACGGCATTCGGTATCCTGCAAGCGGCTGGGTACGTTGCCCTGCAAGCCGCGCAGCCTGCCGATTTTGGTCGTGAATTTCTCGATTACAAGTGCGCCGTGAAGGTGGTCGATGGGCTCAACGAAGCGCTGTCGCACATTCAGGCGCATTCGTCGAAACACTCCGAAGCCATTGTCTCGACCGATCAGGTCCAGATTGACCGTTTCCTGAGCGAGGTAGACGCTGCGGCCGTATACGCCAACGCCTCGACCCGTTTTACGGACGGAGGTTGTTTTGGTCTGGGTGCCGAAATCGGTATTTCGACCCAGAAACTCCACGCCCGTGGTCCCTTTGCCCTCGAAAAACTAGTCACCGAAAAATGGGTCATCACTGGCGACGGGCAGGTTAGGGGGTGAAATGAGTTCAATGGTCAACGTCCAAGGTCCAACGTGGCTGACGCGCATTTGTTCAGGCGTCAGCCACGTTGGACCTTG